>JALNYV010000001.1 GCA_023229785.1 Candidatus Dojkabacteria bacterium
GGTTATCACCTTTTTTATCAAAGAAGTATGGAGTATATGAGATATTGGTATTTTTCTTTAAATCAATGTCTTTAATCCAGAAGTTAAACTTAAATTCGTTAGTTTTTTGTTTTTTGTTAAGGATTAATTCTTCTTTAACCCCATTTTCGGTAGTTGTGTAGTTAATTTGAGTATCCTCTTTAACAAAGCCAACCTTCCTATTTCCAAGGGAGTGTACAGTATATCCAGAATCTTGATATTCCATGACTAAAGAAGAGGCAGAGGAGCTATTCATACTAAACTCAATTGTAGGTTTAGTACTAAGTTTATTGTTAAAGAGAGCAGTGTATATCTTTCCTACTGCTTGGTACTCATACCCACTGTTATCTCCTGCTTTAGTTATCTTTGGTGCTAGGTTTCTATCTGGAAGTATTATAAATATCAAAAAAGGAAGTAGCGAAAAAAGTATATATCCTATTATTAGTTTATTTTTTAAAAAGAAGCGTTTGAGCTTGGGCATACATATATAATATGGTAGGAAGAACCTAGTGTCAAAGCTATTTTTTTATTATTTTCGTGAATTGATAATATGCTTTGCTCCATACCTTGTTGTACCTCTCAAGTGTTGAGATAACAAGATAACTTGGAGAGAGAGGGAGATCATGCGGAAATATAGTTTTAAACATATATCCACCAAACCCTTTTTTAAATGTTGTAAATCCACTCCAAGGGTCTTTTTTATTATCTTTTTCAGCTACTCCCCAGAAATCGAAATACTTAAAACCCTTTTCTTTTGCATACTTTATTGCTTCCCATATACATGCTTGCGTCCCTCTGTATTTGTTTAAATCTTTAGAAGTATTACTTCCCCCATGAAGGTAGAAGGCAGTATCACCAAAATATCCAATTAATGCACCAGCTAATACCTCTCCATCTTTTTTTGCGAGAAATACTCTGTAGTTATTTGGAGAGAGTATCCTAAATTGTGTCTGATAGTACGAAAGAGGATGTGGAATGAAGTTTTGTCTATTAACAGTTTTAACAAGAAGTTGTTCAAACTGTTCGTAATCAACTACATCTGTGGAATTTGAAACAAGAACGCCCTCTTTTGTGGCTTTATTTATCTTTATTCTTGTATCATTACTTTTCATGTCTTTCAGAAGCTCATTTTCATCTTTAGAAATATCAAGAATCCATTTACATTGTGGTTGTACATGTGTTGGAGATTTTTTAAGTCTTAAAGATTTGAAAAATTCATTATTTTTTTCACTCTCTTCAATTATTGGATCTATTCGAACAAATTTGGCTTTTTCCTGTATTCCTAATGCTTTAAGAAATCCTGTAAGTTTTGTAAATCCTTCAACGAAAAATTCTGGAAGTATTTCTGGACCATTTGATAGGTATATATGGGTTCTAAGTCTTGTTGGTATTTTATATGCAAGAGCAACACCTACTAATCTATCTTCATTAAATATTCCTAATCTCCATATTTTTCTACCAAGTTCCTTTTGAAAATCTCCCCAGATCCAACTTTGAAGAATGTTTCCATGCGGAAGTGTTGTTAAAAATGTATCCCACTGCTCTTGTTTTTCAATATATTCAATCTTTAGCATTTTTAATTGCTTCGTAAAGTATTATACCTGCACAAGTTGCGACATTGAGTGAGTTTTTTGCCCCTCTCATTGGTATAGATAATATCTTATCACTTTTTTCCAACGTATATTTATTTATACCCTCAGTCTCGTGTCCAAAGATAATAGCAACTTCATTGGGATATTTTACTTTGGTATAGTTCACTGCTTTTGGTGTTAGCTCAACTGACCAGACTGGAATACCTTTCGCTTTAACATAATCTATCGCCTCACTAGTTGTTTTGAAGTATTGCCAAGGGACAGTTTCTGTTGCACCTAAGGCGGTTTTAGCAACCTTGATATGGTCTGGCTTTGGACTTATTCCACAAATGAGTATTTCACAGCACCCAACCCCATCAGCTGTTCTAAATACGCTTCCCACATTATATGCACTCCTTATATTATCGATGATTACATATATTTTCATTTGAAGAGATTTGTTTTAATTTCGTTTATATTAATCTTTTTTTCAAAAAGTTCTTTTGCAATCTTTCGAGCTTTTATTAAGAGTGTTAGATCGTTTATTGATGCAACTTTGAAATTAGGAATACCTGATTGTTTAAGCCCATACACCTCCCCTGGGCCTCTTTTGCTAAGGTCATATTGAGCTACTTCGAATCCGCTATTTTCGCTTGCAAAATATGAAAGCCTTTTTTTCGCATCATCCTGTGCGTTTTTACCAGCAATTACATACGCGTATGATTGTATATCACTTCTCCCTACTCTTCCCCTGAGTTGGTGAAGTTGTGCAAGTCCAAACCTCTCTGCATTTTCAACAACCATAATGGTTGCATCTGGCATATCAATTCCTACCTCGATAACGGTTGTTGAAATCAATACATTGTATTTCTTATTTCTAAAATCATTTATTACATTCTCTTTCTCCTTGTTGTTCATCTGACCGTGTAATATACCAACTTTTAGATTTTTGAATTCATTTTTTGAAAGGCTCTCATATTCAATAGTCGCTGCCTTTACATCAAGTTTTTCACTCTCCTCAATTAGGGGAAATACTATGAATGCCTGTTCTTTTAAGTTCGAAGCTAATAGTTTTTCGCATATCCAATTAAAACACGAGCTGCGTTTTTCAAATGGCACAAAATATGACTTAACAGGAATCCTCCCTATTGGCATTTCGTGAATAAGGGAAACATCCATATCACCAAAAATAATGTTCGTTAAGGTGTGAGGAATTGGAGTGGCTGTCATCATCAAAAAATGTGGATATGTTCCATCTTCCTTTATTGCAAGTAGTTGCTCCCTTTGTTTAACCCCAAACCTGTGTTGCTCATCAACAACAAGAAACCCTACATTGTTAGGTAGTTTTTCTTCGTATAATACGGCATGTGTTCCGATAATTATGCATGGCTTGCTGTCTTGCTCTAGCTTCTTTCCAGAAATTCTAAGTTTAATTTCAACATCAAATTTCTCAAAAAGCTTTTTAAATGTCTCAAAGTGTTGCTGTGCTAATATTGTTGTCGGTACCATCAAAATACAAGATAGGCCTTGCTTTATTACTGCATACATACACGAAGCTGCTACTATTGTTTTTCCGCTTCCTACATCTCCATTTAAAAGTCTATTACTTGGGGTTTCTTTCTCTAGATCATCGAGTATTTCGGAAAGTGTATTTTCCTGATCGTGGGTTAATTTGTATGAGAGTGTGCTCAGGAATTTCTCAATATCTTTTCTGTCGCACTTAATTGATACTGCTTTTCTTTTTTGAGAAGCAATATATTTTTCTTCAATCTTTAGTGCTACAGAGAGCATCTCATCAAATGCGAGCCTTTCCCTTGCTATTTTTATTTGGTCAAAGTTTTCAGGAAAATGAATATCATGTATTGCTTGTGAAAGAGGAATTAGTCCCTCCTGTTTCTGAATGTCGGGACTAACTGGGTCAGAAATAATATTTTTTATGTCTTTTTTGAGAAAATCTATTCTTGCTCGAAGCCATTTTGAAGAAATATTATTGGTTTCTGGATAGTATGGAGTAATTTTGCCAATATGTTTCTGGGTTGTTAAATCCCCACTATATTTTTCATATGATGGGGCAATTATGTCATATGATCCTTCTTTAATCTTCCCTTCAAAAAGATATTCATCGCCAACAGATATTGCATTTTTTAAATATGGCTGGTTAAACCAAAGAATACTAACACTTCCACTATCATCTTCCACTTTTGCTTTAGTAATAATCTTTCTTGTTCTGGTATATGCATTTGCAATTTTGGTGATTTTTCCAATTATTGTTCCCTCTTTATCTTCTTTAAGTTGAGAAATAGGTATGACATTAGATGTATCTCTGTACTTAAAAGGAATATGGAAAAGAAGGTCCTTCACGGACTTGATGCCAAGATTTTCCAACAGGAGTGCTTTGGCATTTCCAATTAATGGTAGGTCTGTAACAGGTGAATTTTCTGTCATATTATTTGCTAAATATTACTATTATTACAGGAAGAAGTATTCCAGAGATAAGTAGTATTGCAACAAATATATTGAATATATCTTTAAATAATTTTTTGCTTTTTTCTTTCATAACCTATTTTACTTTAATTTAGTTTTGGAAGCCAACGTCCTCATAATTCTTTGTCGTGTTGAGTTTGATGCAACAAATGAAAACCATTTAGGATCGGGCATTGTTTTTCCTTTCTGACATATTATTTCAACAATATCTCCTGTATTAAGGGTGTGAGAAAGCTTTACTGCAATGTTATTTACTTTTGCAGATATTGCACTGTTACCTATCTCTTGGTGAATTTTGTATGCAAAATCAATTGGTGTGGAGTACTTTGGTAACTCAATTAGTTTCCCTAGTGGTGTCTGAACGAAGATAATATTATTAAATATTTCAGCATTAATAGGTATTGATCTTTTAAGCTTTGCTTTTTCTTTTGTTGAATCTATTGATTCATGCACATCTTTTATCCATTCAATATCTTTTGCTTCAGGAGCAATCCTTTTTAATGCTGCTTTATATGCAATGTGGGAGGCTGGTCCGTAAGTATTTACTTCGTACATCTCGTCAGTCATTATCTGTATCTCAATTGGTTGATTTGAGATCTCAGGAATTCTCGTTGTTATGTGTATTCCACTATACCCGTTTGGCTTTGGTAATTGAATATAGTCATCAAAAAATTCCGGCAGGTCATTGCTTAGGTCTTGAATAGCATGAGAAACTTCATAACACTTTTCCTTTGAATCTGTTAATACAGTAAAAGCATAAATATCATTGACGTTTCCTAGCCCTTTGAGATTTAATTCATCCTCATATTTTCTAAGTTTGTTAAATATACTATATTCTCCTTTTATTCTTCCAAATATCTTTGTTTTAAACCCAAGAATGCCGATTATTGTTTCCAAATATTCCTTATATTTATTTAGTGTGTCTTCATTAATGTTTTCATTTTTTAATTTTTCCTTTATTGAATTGTAATTAATAGGACTTGCGATTTCAAAAGCAACATTTTCAATCTCTCTTTTAATTTTAGGGAGATTAGTGTATTCACACAAAGGCCCGTAGATGTTAAATATTTTTTTAGAGAATTTTTTCTGTTTCTCCTCTGGAACATATTTAATTGTTCTAATATTATCTAAAATATCGCATATCTTTATCAAAGTAGGTCTTAAATCGTTTACTCCTCCAATGAAATACTTTTGAAGTACTTTAAAATCTGTTTGTTTATCTAATTTTGTTGCTTGGTTTATTTCTTCAACACTAGAGACTAAACACTTTACATCTTCTCCAAACATACTCTCGATATCTTTCAAAATTCCATCAATTTCTTCTTTAGTTTTGTCTCCTAATGTAATTGTTTGATGTAATATTGCTGCAAGTACTGAATTAGTGTCTAGTCCTATTTCACAACAATTTAGTGCAACATTTAATGTGTGAATTAAAAAGTTCTCTCCAGAATCTCTAAAATCATTTTTGTGAATTTCTTTTGCAAAAATAGTGGCAGAATCAATTAGTTCCTGATATGCATCTGGAATACACTCTTTTATTTCCTCGATAAGCTGCTTTTCTTGGTTAATTCTTTGCATAAATACTAAATGATAAAGAATATTTAGGAATTAGACCAGTCTAATTACCTTCTTTCCCGCTTTTAATACTACATCTTTGGTATGAACTATTACTGTCCAGTCATCAACTTTCTTTTCATTAATATATACTGCCCCTTGTTCAATTAGTCTTCGTGCACTTCCTTTGCTACTTGTTAGCTTTGTTTGGACAAGTATGTTTACAATTGGCATCTCTTCTTGTGAAAGAGTCACTTCATCTAGTTTTGTATTAAAGTCCTTCTTTTGAAATATGTTTTCAAAATGCTTTTGTGCAGCTACTGCTTTATCTGCTCCCTTTAAACATTTTGTAACTTCAAAAGCTAATTTCTTCTTTAATTCCATCGGATTAATGCCTTTTTCTAATTCTTTCTTTACTCCTTCAACCTCACTCATTTCAAGGTCAGTTAGTAGTTCAAAACCTTCAGCTATTTGCTCGTCTGCGAACCCCATTACTTTTCCAAAAATGTTTTCTGGCGTATCTGAGAGCATAATCATATTACCCTCGCTCTTTCCCATTTTAGTTCCCTCGGTGGTTGTAAGAAGTTTTCCAGCAATTACAAATTTTTCTTTATTTATAAGACTTCTCATTAATGTTCTACCTGCAAGCATGTTAAATAGTTGGTCGTTTCCTCCAACTTCAATATCAACATCCATTGCAACTGAATCATATCCTTGCATCAGTGGATATAGGAATTCATGTAGTCCTATTGGCTTGTCTGCTTGAAGTCTTTTTTGAAACATACTTCTTTTAATCATCTGTTGAACTGTAAATTCACTCGCAAGACCTATGATCTCTTTAAATGTTAATTTGCTTAGCCAATCGTAGTTATACATAACTTTCACAGGATTTTCCTTATTATCCATGTCAATTAGACTACTTGCTTGCTCCTTATATGCTTTTAGATTTTCGTTTGCTTGTTCAATAGTTAATTGTTGTCTACTTGCTCCCTTATCTGTTGGGTCTCCTATCATTCCTGTGAAATTACCCATTAGAAATATTACCTCGTGTCCTAACTTTCTAAAGTCTTCCAATTTCCTCATCATTACTGTGTGTCCAATATGAAGTGTCGGTGCGGTTGGATCAAATCCTTGATAGAGCCTAAGTTTCTTGCCTGAAAGAAGTAATGCCTTTAGTTCCTCTTTTCCAGGAATTATTTCCTCTACTGCTTTGTTTAATATTCTTTCAATAATTTGTTCTTTTGTATTTTCCATACCTAGTATATTAAAACTAAAAAACGCCTTTGTATATACCCAATAGTGGATAGATGCAAAGGAGTTAAAGACAAGACACTATTGTTACTTAAAAATATTTATATATATTGTATAATATACTATGAGTTATCAGGCAGAAACAAATAGATTTGAAAATATATTTCCGAGTGTTGATGAGTGTTTGCCAAAAATAGACCATGAAAGTCAGGTTAAATTAATGGTAAATATTTGCAATAATTCACAAGAGGTTTTTCAAATTTGTCGTGGTATAAAAGATCCTGAAGAGAAGGTATTAAATGGTATCCCAGCACATGCAGGTGGATTTTTAGTAGTCGGAATGAGAAAAGAGGGAAGATTTAAAAGGTTTACTCATCCTATCTTTTTAGGAGAATTGACAAGAGAGCAAGAAATGAACAATAAAAGGCATGTTTATTTATATGCTGTATTGGGAAAATGCGGTTTCGCAGGTAAGAATCCGTATTCGGCAGATGCGATGTCTCAAGAATTGGTTCTTGATGAAGAAGGGTTGCTTCCAAGATACCTTTGGAAGCCAAGATATACTTTTGTAACAACTCCCAACCCTCTTCCTTATGGAGTTGTAGAGTCCCATGATACTCAAATAATTATAGGATTTTCTGGTTTTTTACCTAAAAAAGATGAATTATTTACTTTATCTCTTGCGATTGTTTCTGGAGTTATAAGTAAAGCGAGGGCTTTGGAGATTGCAAAGAGTCATAATAATGATTTATTTGTTAGAAACATTGAGACTATATTGGCCAACTGTAAAGTGAAAAAGTTTTCGCGTTAACGGATGTATTTCTTATTTTTTAGTTTGTCTGGCATACACTGTTGATTACTATGCTTGCTTTCTAAATCTGGGTCATATTCATACCCTTTTCCATACTCTAATTCTTCCATAAGCTTTGTTGGGGCATTTAACATATGTTTAGGTATTGGAAGGTTTCCAAGCTTCTTTATATCTTTCCTAGTTTCTTGGGCTACGACATATGTACTGTTATCTTTTTTGCTTTTTGCAAGGTATATTGCAAGCTGCATTAAAAACACATCACATTCAGGCATCCCAATCTTTGCACAAGCTTCATATACTGTGTTGGCAAGAAGTATTGCGTTAGGGTTGGCATTTCCAATATCTTCACTTGAGAATCTTAGAAGTCTTCTTGCAATGTAAAGTGGATCTTCTCCTCCTTCGAGCATTCTCATTATGTAATAGCAAGCAGCATCAGGATTACTACTTCTTAGTGATTTATGCACTGCAGAAATTAAATTGTAATGCTCATCCCCTGCCCTGTCATAATATAACTGTTTTTGTACAGCATTTTTTACATCCTCTTCTGTTATTTCTTTGCTTTCTTTTGAAATAGAACTACTCATTTCCAGAATATTTAGTGCACTTCTAAGATCTCCATTGGCTAAATCAGCCATTAGATCTATTACACTCTTCTTTATCTTCTTTCCTTTAAATTCTTGTTTAATGACCTTCTTTAAAAATCCAATGATATCTTCAACATTGTGAGGCTCGAACACGAACACCTTACATCTACTTAGTAGGGCGTTGTTTATTCTAAAGCTTGGATTTTCAGTTGTAGCCCCAATTAAGGTAATTGTTCCCTTTTCGACATAAGGAAGAAGTGCGTCTTGTTGTGCTTTGTTCCATCTATGTATTTCATCGAGAAAAAGTATTGTTTTTCTCCCATAATTAAGATTATTTTGTGCAATCTTAATTATTTTATTTAGTGCTTCTTTTCCACTGGCTACTGCCTGAAGTTTATGGAAATCATAGAACATATCTTGCGAAATTATATATGCAAGAGTAGTTTTACCTGTTCCTGGAGGGCCCCAAAACAACATAGATGGGATATTTCCCGTTTTAAGAAAAAGAGAAATTGGTTTTCCTTCACCTGTTAAGTGTTTTTGACCAACGAAGTCACTTAGAGTTTTTGGTCTATATCTGCTTGCTAATGGCTCATTCATATATACCCAGTATATCCCGTATACTAGTGATGTCAAGAATGATAAAATATTAATATGCTTAGTGAAACTGTGGAACAAAATAAAGTTGTGTTTGGAGGCCAAATGGCTGATTATGGTAACGTTGGATTTGTTAACTTTTCTGACTCTGATTCTAAATCGGGTTTACTTATCTCATTGAATGGGGTTGGAGTTGAGCTGGATTTTTCGACTAAAAATTGGCAGTCCCCAGAAACATTGACAGATTTTGAGAGAGTCAGTAATAGAATATCTTTTGTTTTGCTTTTTGATTCCTTCCTCGATTGGTGGAATGAGCTTGAGGATTGGAAACCTGAAACGGTTGAAATATTTGATACTAACAGATATTTTCTAATATTTCTTAATAACTTATTCGCATCAGTTGCTTTGGGTGAAAATGTAAAAATTTTTACTTTCACCAGCAATAATAGCGGTAGTATTGATATGAGAGTATTAGTCTCAGAATTAGAAAGGATGAAAGCTAAACGTGAGCCTGTTGAATATGACAAACTCCCTATGTATCTAAAATTGTTAGCAGATTCTAAAAAATCCCGATTAAATTCTTCTCCAGAGTGTTAATACCTGTATTCGAACAGGTATGTCCCATCCTCTAGCTTATATTTCTTCTTTTCTTTGGTATTTCCTAGTTTATATTTATATGTAAATACTTTTACATTCTTTAATTCTCTTTTGAATTTTGTTTCCAGTATATTTAGTATTTTTTCAGGCTGGAACACATAAATAATATCTGGGTCTTTTAGCTTTAAACTGAATATATTGCTTACATCGAATTCAAGATTATGGTCAAACCTTAGATTTAAAAATCTTGATATTTTAGAGATTAATACAATTATTGGGGATATGTCATATCCATACCCTTTAATCTTTGCAAACTTCTTTATTGCTATTAAAATTCTTCCATCCCCACTTCCTAAATCGTATACAATATCAAAATCTTTTGGATTAATATGTCTAATAATTTCTCCTAAAAGTTTCTTTGGTGTATGCACACTTGGTGAAAAAATAACTGAAGTTAGGAGTGAAATAGTCATTGCTAAAAGAATGAATACAAATAGCAAGAGAAAAGATATAATTAGACCATTATTCATAAATCTATTATATCACAATGGAAAATGAAGTATTAAACGAGATTTTATTGGTAGACAAGCCTGAGGGTATGACCTCGTACGATGTAATTAGAAAAATAAAAAGCAGATATCCAAAGAAAACAAAAATAGGTCATTGTGGAACTCTTGATTCATTTGCAACTGGTTTGCTCATTCTTCTCATAGGTAAAGCTACAAAAAGACAGGACGAGTTTCATAAGCTAAATAAGGTTTACCAAACAACAGCTGTATTTGGATTTGAGACTGATACTCAAGATATTACTGGAAAAGAAATAAACAGAGATGGAGATTTAAGAAGTATTTCTAAAGAAGAAATAGAAAAGAAAATAAATGAGAAGTTTATTGGTAAGATATTCCAAATTCCCCCATCATACAGTGCCAAGAAAATAGACGGTGTTAGAGCATATAAGTTAGCGAGAGAGGGAAAAGAAGTTGAACTTAACCCAAATAGTATTGAGATATTTAGTTTCAAAATATTAAGTTATAACTTTCCTGAAGTAACATTTGAAGTTGAATGTGCGGGTGGAACATATATAAGAAGCTTGATAAATGATTTAGGAAAGGGATTGGGAACTTTTGCAACTTGTAAAACACTTCGACGAATTAGTATTGGAGAGTATAATGTAAAGGATGCAATTAAATTAGAATAATAATGTATGGAAGAAATTAAGTTTGTAGTAAGCTGCTGTATTATCGTTAAAGATGAGATTTTAGTACAAAAGAGATCTGAACATTCGAAAGTATATCCGGGATATATCAGTATCCCAGGTGGAAAAGTTGAGGCTAATGAAGATATTATTTCTGCTGCAATAAGAGAAACTTTAGAAGAAACTGGAATAAAATTAAGTAGTAATGATTTGAAATTATGTTTTGTTACTGATAGTTATCATAAATATAAAAATACGAGAGTCTTTTCATTAGGTTTTTTTATAGAACTCAATAAAAAGCCAAAATATAAATCCTCTAAAGAAGGGGAAATTTCTTTTGTTAAAATTAAAGATTTATTTAAAATGGATAAATTAAGCCCTTCTGTATTAAGGTACAAATATTTGTTATTAGAAAATAAAAAAGGAATTACATACTCTTCAAATACATTTGAATCAGAAGACTCATTTAAAACTAATAGTATAAATTATGTAGAATAGTAACCATTATGAAAGGAAAACTCTTTGTAGTAGCAACACCAATTGGAAATTTAAGTGATATGAGTTTTAGGGCTATTGAAACCTTAAAAAAAGTTGCATTTGTCCTTGCTGAGGATACTAGAACTTCCAAAGTGTTGTTAAATAAATATGAGATAATAACCCAACTTGTTTCATATAGAGACCAAAATCACAGTAGTATATTAAAGAAAATAATTGAAAAGCTAGATTTAGGATTAGACCTAGCCCTCATTTCTGATGCAGGAACACCTCTTATCTCTGACCCAGGGTATAAACTAGTTGAAAATTTAAAGGAAAACGGATACACAGTAATCCCTATTCCAGGCCCTGATGCAGTTACCTGTGCCTTGTCTGCAAGTGGTCTTCCAACTGATAGATATATATTTCTTGGATTTCTTCCTAAATCAGATAAAAAGAGAATTGAAATGATAGAAAGATATGGAAATATAGGCGCAACCGTTTGTATTTACGAATCACCAAACAGATTAATGCCTTTACTTAATGAAATAAATAGTACTTTGGGTGAGCGAAAAGTATGTGTTGCAAATGATATGACCAAACTGTTTGAGGATATTACAACTGGAAAGGTAAGCAAAGTTATTGAAATATATCTAAAGAAAACAAAAATAGTTGGGGAATTTGTTGTACTAATTGGAAAGGAATAGGCATTCAAAGTTTTCGTTTGCTTTTTCTATTAATTTGTCTAATTTGATTTCTTTTACTTCAGATATTTTTTCGTATATCTCATCAGCATTTCTTGGTGTGCAATATTTAATCTCTGCTTTTTTGTTACTTCTAATCCTTTGAGGAGGAAGGTCAGGACAATCTGTTTCAATCAATATGCGTTCAAGTGGAGTGTTATATAGAAGTTCTCTAACATTTTCAGCTTTTGGGTATGTAACTATCCCATTAAATCCAACATAGAACCCGTGGTTTAATATTTCTTTTAAACCCTCTTGTTCTCCTGTAAAGCTATGAAAGCACCCTCTTATTGTTCCATGCCCTACTTCGCATAATATCTTTAATGCGTCAATAACAGCATTTGTACTCCCTTCGACATCTCTGCAATGTATAGTCATAGGGAGATTTTCAGCAAGAGCTAGTTCACAGTGTTTTTTGAAACTGATTTTTTGAAGCTCCATTGTCTCTTCTTTTTCGTCAAAACCAATATTTGCAATATAATGATAATCAAGGCCTGTTTCACCGATACAATATATTCTTTTTCTGTGATTTTTTAATGTTTCTGCTAGACAATTTAAATCATTGCTCAATTTCTTCCTTTTTTTGTTTCCTTCATACAAAAAGATATCTATTGGATGAATGCCAATTGCAGTAAAAACAGTCTTAGGGAATATCTTTTCAAATGTTATACTCTGCTCGATAACCTCATTAATGCTTTCAATATTAAAGCTTGCATTAAGGATATACTTACCACCGTTATCTTTAAACTCTTTTATATGATCAACCACTCTATCTTTTAGTGGTTGTTGTGTTAGGTGTGCATGTGAATCGTGCATGTGTTGATTGTATCACAGAATAATGGGTGTTAAACTGGATATATGAAAATAACGTTTAAGCTAGTTTGGCTGTTATTCATTACTGTTCTGTTTGTTGGTATAGGTTCTGGAATCATATATGTTTCAATAGATAGGGTAATAAATAATGGTGTGTGTAGATTTAACAAGGTTTCCTATGATAGTGGCACCGAGGTTATTGGTTATAAAAGTGGTGAGTTGTGCAATTGTGAAGATGGAAGCATTGTTTGTTCTAAGTTAAACGGTGGTATTGACACTTCAAATGGTAGTAAGTTTACAAAAAGCAATCTTGTTTTCTCAGCAAAATACTCAAAACCCAGTAGTAGCAGTATTGAAGTAATGCCTCTTAAGACTAATTTTGTTTCTATCTCAATATTGGATAATAGTACCAATATTGTGTTAGAGCAGGAACAATTATGTAGTCATGATAACCGTGCTCCTATACAAATAGGGAGATATATGTTTAATGAAAATATCCTTACTGTCTCAAATTCTGTAAATACCTCTCCAAACTTGTATGCAACCTCTTGTATTGTAACAATGAATTTTAAGATTTCTAAGATTAAGCTTAAAGAGATTTCTGATTTAAAAATTGTGTATGCAAATGATTTGGGGCAAACAGTTCCTGCCACCCTGTGTTATTACAATAACACTGTATTTGCAAATGAAGATGTATACTCATCAATAGATAATTGCAACATTTGTAAATGCGAAAATGGCGTTTCAAAGTGTAGCAACGATAGGGTCTGTGACTAAAGAATAACTAGTCCTACAAGTATTCCAAGTATTGCAGTAAATACTGTAAATAACCAAAACCTCATTACAACTTTATAGTTTGGCCAACCTAAGGCTTTGAAATGATGATGAATTGGAGCTATTTTAAATACTCTTCTATGGAAGAACTTCATGCTTATTATTTGGATAAAGCTAGATGCAAATATCCCCCACGTTATGGAGGTGATGATAAAGTATGGAATTATATTTCCAGTTACTAAGCATATAAAAAAGGCGGCATAGCCAAGTGGCATAGCTCCAGGGCCTCCATTCCAAAATCTTGCAGGTGGGATATTGAAATACAGGTCAACAATGATTGAACCAATTGCAATTCCAATAAATGGAATGAACTCAAATTTGCCTTGAAGAAGCAGGAGTGCACCAATTGTAGCAAATATTATTCCCATAATCCCAATCATTAACCCATCTTCTCCATCAGTTAACTCGTTAGCGTAAATTGCAAACTGTCCGACAATAGCAATTACTGGAATTAATAGTGGAACAAAAGAGATAAGCATTCCTTTCCAAAGTACTATGCTTCCAAGCAGTCCTGTTTTGTATATTAAATATGTGACTACGCAGTTAAGTAGTATCGCAATAAATAACTTTCCAAGTCTCCATTCAAAAGTTTCCTGTAGAACTTTTAATTTTTCATTCCCTTTAATTGAGTTTGTAAATAGAACATCAATTAGTCCCCAGATTCCAAAGGTTACAAATCCTACTAATAGAACTTTTAAAAGTGGAGTTAATTCTAAAAGCAATAAGGAAACAATTGGGACAGCGATTAAAATTAATATACCTCCCATGTTTGGTGTCCCATTTGTTTTATCTACATTCATTATCTTTCTGAATAACGCATTTGTCCCTCCCCCTATTCCTTGTTTTGTAGCCTTAACCTCAACAACTTGATCGAACTTATACAAAATCCCAATCATAATCGGTGCAAAGGCGGCACTTGCGGTTAGCGAGATGAAGAGATTTACGAGAGTAGTTTTGATTACGTCTAACATGTATGTAGATAATTAAGTTATATATTATATTTTAGGGATTTCTAAATCATTTGCAACATCTTTAAATATAGTAATCCAAACTGGTACTGCAGTGCTTGCGGCATACGGATTACTTTTTGGCTGTTCTAGCCTAACTATCATTATCATTTTAGCGTCTTTTACAGGAGAGAAACCAATGAATGTGGTATTTGTTTTGTCATCATAATATCCTGCAGCGTTTTTCTTTGGAATTTGAGCTGTTCCTGTTTTTCCAGCTATGCTGTAATCGGGAAGGTATGCTGCAAACTGAAGCCTCGGATCTCCTTTTTTAACAACATTGCTCATATATTTTGCAACAGTTTGTGCTGTTTTAGCTGATATTGGGTTCGCTATTACCTTTGGAGTTATCTTTATAATATCGTCCCCTTCAGTTACTTGGGAAATTATGTAAGGTCTCATCCTAACCCCACCGTTTGCAATTGCACTTTCGGCAGAAATTATCTGGAGAGCCGTTGCTGAAATTGATTGTCCGAATGCAGTTACAGCTAGGTCAAGCTTTGTCCACATCTCAAAAGGCTTTAAATATCCACTGGCCTCATCTTGTAGGCCAATTCCAATAAATTTACCAATTCCAAATTCAATTAGTTTTGGGTAGTAGTACGTGTGTCCAGTTGCAAGAGCGACTTGTGCTGCACATGGATTATTTGATTTTTCTAAAATACCACTGAGTGAAAGCTTGCCATCTGGGTTTTTGTCCCAAGTGTACAACGTCCTATCGTAAAGTTTGATTTTTCCAGTAGCATCGTTACAAATATAGTCAGTTTTAACCTTTCCACTTTCTAAGGCAATTGATTCGGTAATTGGTTTTTGTATGCTTCCATACTCATAAACATCCGCTACAGCTTTGTTTCTGAATATACTGTTATCTGTTACCTTCCAGTACTCGTTTGGGTTGTAATCGGGATAGTTTGCCATAGCGAGTATCTCTCCAGTTTTAGGATTCATAATAATGACACTTCCGCTTTTTGATTGAGTATCATGTACACCCTTTTTCAAGGCTTTTTCTACTTTTAGCTGTACTGCTGGGTTAATTGTTAATACGAAGTTCTTACCTTCTCGTGGTAGCACTGGGTCATACTCTGAAGTTAGAATTACATTTCCAAGTGAGTCTTTCTCTTCATATGTATACCCTGTTTTGCCAGTTAGGTCTGAAAAATAGAAACCCTCTATCCCGTATTGGCCCACATCAGCACCACTGGCGTCTTTACCAATAAAGCCAAGAATATGGCTTGCAAGTCTTCCGTTTGGGTAAACTCTTTTCTCTCTTTTTACAAAATAGAAGCCAAAACCTTTAACAAAGTCTCCATTACTATTTTGAAATATATCACTTGTTGCAAGAGCTGTTTTTTGATCACTATCTATCCCTTCCTTAATCTTCACATACATGAATGAATCAGTAAGGTTTTTTGATAATTCTGCTTTATCAACCCCTAATATCCCACTAACTGTTGCTACATACTTTTCTTTGTTTTCAAAAAACATACTTCTTTCGTCGGGAAGAGAGCTAAGAGAGGCGTAGACATCAAAAGCAGGCTCATCAACGGCAAGTACAGTGCCATCTCTTGCTGATATTGTACCCCTGTTACTTGCAATATCTTGATTTTCACCGTATTGAGATTTAGCTAGGGATGCATATTTATCTCCCTGAATAATTTGCCAGCGGAATGCTTGTACCAATACCCCTACTCCTATTACTGAAATAATTACTCCTACAATTATAAAGTGGCCATACTTATGTTTTATTTCCTTGTTTGCTGTTCTTTTCCTTCTAATGATATTCATTACTTAGAAGCTACTACATTTGGGGTCACATATACAAGTTGGCTTGTATTGGTTGGTTTTAAATTGTACTTTTTATTTGTAATGTTTTGTATTACAGATATTGATTGAGAGTTAGCTAAGTCTTTTTCAATCTCTCTGTTCTCTTGTATTAAAAGGTCTTTTTCAGTATTAAAGCTCTGAAGTTGTTTTCCAAGAGGACTTAAAATTGAGTTAATACTAAGTTGGGTTATACAAAATATCGCTAAAGAGAGTATTAGAAAAACAATTGGTAAAGTTGCTGAATTAACCTTTCCTTTGTTTTCTAAACTTCTTTTAAATTTTCTTCTTATTCTGTTTAACATGGGCAGATGTTAATTAGTTATTTTTTTCAATACAGCGAATCTTCGCGCTGTGTGCTCTATCATTTCTGCTTAGTTCAGCTTTTGAAGGTATTTGAAAATCAATTACCTTTAAAGCCTCCCCATTTTTTACTTTTTCTTCAAAGAACTTTTTAACAATCCTATCTTCAAGACTGTGGAAGGTTATTACTACTAACCTTCCATTTCTGTTCAAGATCTCAAATCCCCCTTCTAGTCCTGTCTCTAGACTTCCTAACTCATCATTCACTGCTATGCGCAGGGCCTGAAAGACCCTGCGTGCAGGATTGTGGTTGTCGTTTCGTAAATTGGCTGCTGGCACAACTTTTAAAACGAGGGATGTAAGATCTCCAACCGTTTTTATATCTCCTCTTTTCTTTATTTCTTTTGCAATTCTTCGAGAATATTTCTCTTCTCCTAACGAAAAGAAAAGATTTGTTAGATCTTTTTCAGAGAGGGCATTTAGTAAATCTAATGCCTTTACTCCAAGTGTTTCGTCCATTCTCATATCAAGTTCTTCCTCTTTTTGGTTATAGCTAAAACCTCTTTTAACTCCTTCCAACTGTCTACTTGATATCCCTAAATCCATTAGAATCCCATCTGGTTTTGCTTGCTTACAAACCTCTTTTACTTTGGAGAAGTTACTTCTAACTATCTCCCAGTTTTCCTTCTTTCCATACGTTTCTAGTACGAAATCAACTGCATTCTGGTCGGCATCTATGCTTATTAGCTTTCCCCCATTTAGTTTTTGATAAATGGCAAAGCTATGTCCGCCCTCTCCTAGAGTGCAATCAACATATGTTCCTTTTGGATTTATGTTTAGAAGCTCTAATGATTCGTTTAGTAGGACTGGGATGTGGTAGCTTTTCATTTTGAGTTGTTCATTTTAGATATTTCATCGGCTATCTCACTACTTTTTAATTGTAGCTGTTTAAGCTTCTTGTCCCACTGCGTTTTGTCCCAAATCTCAATCCAGTTAACCAAACCAATGAAAACAATGTCTTCATTGAATTTCCCGTGCTCAAAAAGCGCCTGTGGTATTACAAATCTTCCTTGAATATCAGGTTCAACTTCAATTGCACTACCTACCAGAAACCTACTAGTTTCTCGAATATTGCTATTTATAAAAGAGCCATTCATCACCTCACTTGCGACCGTTTCCCACATCTTTCTATTTACCAATACCAAACAATTTTCATAACCTCTTGTGAGAATCAATTGATTTCCAATCTCATCTCGCATTTTCTTTGGCAGTGCTATTCTTTTTTTGTCTCCAATTTTGCTTTGGTACTCTCCGATTATCATATTTATAATTTATCATATTTTTCCACTTTCCACCACTGCTCACCACTAACTTACCATTACGTATATATTCGGTCAAGAGAATATTGTTATAAGATTAATTATCTATACATATACCCTATAATTCGAAAATAAAACAGTGGAATATCAAATAAAGTTGAAAATTTTATACAAATTTTGATGATATAGCTTCATTTACGTAACTTTTATGATGGGGATATATAGCATTGTATATATTGAGCAAACAATTTCATACACTTTTCATAAATATTTGCTAAAATAGAGCTGTGAATATAGTTGAAGTTAAAAACCTAACAAAGAAATATAAACAGTTTAAAGCAGTAGATGATATTTCTTTCAATGTATCAAAAGGAGAGATATTTGCTTTAATTGGCCCTAACGGTGCAGGAAAATCAACAACTTTAAAGTTGCTTGCAAGTGTTTTAATTCCTTCAGATGGAGAGATATTGATAAATAAATTGGATATGGTTTCTGAGGGAAAGCAGATCAGAAAATTGATAACATATCTTCCAGAAGAAGCAGGGGCGTATAAAAACATGAGTGGGAATGCATATCTTACTCTAATGGCAAACCTCTACTCCGATTCTCCTAGTGAGATAATTGAATATGTCGAGTATGCGAAAAGAATATGTGGATTGGGAGAAAGACTTAAAGAGAAGGTTAGCTCGTATAGTAAGGGAATGACAAGGAAGCTCCTTTTGGCAAGGGCAATTATGAGCAGACCCCTACTTGCTATTTTGGATGAGCCAACAAGTGGACTTGATATTATCAATGCAATGCAGATTAGAGATATTATTAAATCCCTTTCAAGAGAAGGAATGTCAGTGCTTCTATCCTCTCACAATATGCTTGAAATTGAGTACCTATCAGATCGTGTTGGCATAATGAATGGTGGGAAGATTATCGAAATAGGAACCCCAGTAGGACTTAAGAGAAGATATGAATCGAGTAATCTTGAAGAGGTATTTCTTAAATTAACAAATATTAATAAATGAGGAAGTTCTGGGTATTACTACAAAAAGAAATAAAGGAGATGCTAACTTGGCAAATGATACTTCCTCTTCTTGTCATGGTTGTTTTATTTATGGGGATTGGAAAAGTGATGGGTAGTGAAGTAAAAAAACAAAACTCCACTACTATCTCAACTGCTGTAATTGATTATCAAAAGTCTCCTACCTCTCAGCTGTTAATTGGTAGTATTGAATCTTCAGGGTTTAAGGTGATTGTTTCTGAAAAAGATGTAGCTGCTCAAAAAAGCACAATGTCCCTTGATAAATTCGATCTACTTGTTGTTATTCCAAGCGACCTAGATAGCACGCTGGCCAAATTTCTAAAACCAAATATTGAAATATATTCAGTACTAGACAATGTGTCTCTTTTGAGTACTGGAAAGATTGCAAAACTAGAAGGGATTTATCCAATAATAAATGAGACTTTAAGTAGCATTGTAATGAGCAGAGCAAGCAAGGGGAAAGATATCACATATCTGAAAGCTCCAGTATTATTTAGTGATTATGTCTTGCTTAATGGAAAACAGGGCAGTGTAAGACCTGGTGAGATTCTTGGATATGTCCTATCCCAAACTACTTTCATTCCAATTGTTCTTTTCTTAGTAATAACTCTTGCCGCTCAACTTGTAGCAACTGGCATGGCTTCCGAAAAAGAAAATAAGACGTTAGAAACCTTACTTTCTCTTCCAATAGATAGAAAAACAATAGTATCTTCAAAATTAATAGCAGGTGGTCTCGTTTCATTTGTTTCTGCAGGGCTATATATGGTTGGAATGCAGTCATATATGAAAGGGATTACTTCTGTTAGTGGAGGGGGTGGTGCTGTAACTGATGCTGTAAAAATAGCTGTAAATCAACTAGGGATAAGCATGAGCCTAAATGGATATATTCTTTTAGGTGTATCTTTATTCGCAAGTATCTTAGTCGCTCTTTCAATTGCCTTTATTTTAGGGAGTTTTGCAAAGGATGTTAAAAGCGTTCAAGGTGCTATGACACCACTTATGATGTTGCTTGTTATTCCTTACATACTATCAATGCTCATTGATATTAGAGCACTCCCTACTATACTTAAAACAATTGTTTATGCCATCCCTTTCACACACACATTTGTCGCTGCAACAAATATTATGACTGGTCATTTCTTAGACGTGTATCTTGGTATTGGATATCTAACAATAATAGTCGTTCTAAGCATATTTTTAGCAAGCAAGTTGTTTTCTTCAGAAAAGATTCTTACAATTTCTCTGGATTTTGGAAAGAAGAAAACTAATTAATATCTTTACCAATTGCATCCTTAATATTCTTGTATCCATCTTTAATAAGTAACTGTTCTAATCCTTTGTTGATCTCACCAATTAATTGTGGACCCTCATAAATCATTCCAGTAATTAGTTGTACAAGGGTAGCTCCTCTTTTAATCTTTTCATAGACGTCCTGAGCTTTAAATATACCCCCTACCCCAATAATAACTAACTTATTTCTATATTTTCTATATGTTTTCGAAATCAGTTCATTACTGAGCTTTTCACAATGCTTACCGCTAATCCCGCCAATCATTTTCTTTCTCAGTCTATCTTTCAAACCCCCTCTATCTTTATTTAGGTTTCCAATGATAACTCCAGTAATATTATTAATGATTGCAATTTTTAATAAATTATCAAAGTCACTCCATGGTAGATTAATTGGCATTTTTAAAAACATTGGTTTTTCAATATTTAGTTCTCCCATTTTTTTCAAAAGAAGCTCCAGCCTTTTTGGTGTTGTGAATGGTTCACCTCCGAATGCATTAGGACAAGATATGTTTATTGTGTAGTAACTCCCAATATTTTCTTCTTCCAATTTTTTAATAGTTTTGTAATAGTCTTCAATTGCTTTATATATATCCACATTAACTTTTGAATTTGTTTTTGCAATTGATATCCCAAGTACGAAATCTTTCTCAATTTTATATTTTTTAATTCTTTCAATCTCCTTATCAACTCCCAGATTTTTCAACCCACTATTAACCATTAGACCTTTTGATTTTTTTAGTCTCCAAAGTCTTGGTTTTTTATTTCCTTTATACGGATTCAATGTAATCGAGCCCATTTCTTCAAATGAAAAACCAACACTTGGAAGTATCCCAATTAGGCTGGCATCTTTATCAAATCCAGCTGCAAGTCCAACAGGATTAACAAAGGTAATACCTTTAACTTCTTGCGTGAGCATTTTAGATCTGTGTGAAAACCTTCCTACAATTCTTCTAGTTAACTTGAATCTTCCCAATAGTTTACCTACAACGAGGATAAAATCATGAGTAAACTCAGCTGGAAAAAGAAAGAAGAACGGTTTAAATATTGTTTTATACAGGAATCTAAACATTGTCTAAGGGTATCATATCTAACATTTTGGCAGTAGCATTTTTTATGAATATCTCTTCAAACTTGCTTTGGTCTAGTTTTTTAACCAACATATGATATGTATCATTAAACTCATCAATGCTTTTTATTAACTTCTCTCTACTTAATTCTCCCTCATGAAGTATGTATGCAAGACCTAGGTCTTCTAATATTTTCGCATTTCTTTCTTGTTCATTATGAGTTACCCAAGGTATTGGAATTAATATACAAGGTTTTCGTAGTATTCCTAATTCATAAACTGTATTTGCTCCGCTTCTTCCAATTACAAAGTTGCAGTTTGCAAATATATTTCCAATCTCACTTTCGGTTACATACTTAGTTATATATAATCTCTCTTGGAGGTCTTCCGGAAGTTTTTTCCAATCAGTGTGAAGAACATCATAGTCCATAAATGTTTTGTTATCTCCTGTTTGAAGAATTACTTGATATTTGGAAAGAAGATGGATGAGGGATTCACGAATAGTAAGATTAATAATGTGAGAACCTAAACTTCCCCCAGTTATATAGATTATTGGAAGTCTTTTCACCTTCATGCCTGAAATTACCTGAGTTAATTCTGTTCTTCCATCTGTTTTAAAAATACAATCTCTAACGGGGTTTCCCACAACATATGTTTTTCCTTTAGGAAAAAACTCAAGTGATTCTTTGAAGGCTACAAATACTTTCTTTGCTACCTTACTTCCAAAGCTATTTGATAACCCAATTGCGGAAGTCTGCTCATGCAGATATAGTGGAATCTTTTTTATTTTGGCTACCAAAGTAATTGGAACTGATACGTAGCCTCCAGATGAAATGATTAAATCAGGCTTGAACTCCTTGATATATTTAAATGAATCAAATACCCCCAGTATGCTTCGAAAAAGAAGAGCTATTGTTGAGAATGCAAATATCCTTTGAAGTTTTCCTGCCCTAATTGTTTTAAACTTAATATTACTTCCTTCCATCATTTTCATTTCAGCACTTTTTCCATCTTTTTCCCCTACCATTCCTAGATCTCCACCAATGTATAAAACCATCTCTTCAACATTGGAGTATCGCTCGGAAAGCTCCTTTATGATTGATGAAATGATGGAAACATGTCCACCACTACCCCCACCTGTTAATATAATCTTTTTATTTAGTATCTTTTTTTGCATATCTACTTATGTTTAATAATAGCCCAACTGAGGCTAAAGTTACAATGGTGTTACTCCCACCATATGTTAGGAATGGAAAAGGTATCCCTGTTAACGGAATTAACCCAACATTTGCTCCCATATTGAGAAATGCTTGAGTACATAGCCAGATAACTATACCAGCAGCGAGTAGTTTGCTAAACTTGTCTTCTACTCTCATGGATATTTTAAGCCCTTGCCAGAGTATTGCTATGAAAAGTCCAACAAGGATTAGTGCACTTGCAAATCCTAGCTCTTCAAGTATTACTGCGAAAATTGAATCTGTGAAAGCAGTATTTTCAACAAGATATCCAAATCTCTGCCTGCTCTGGCCAAAACCCTTACCAAAGAATCCACTCGAGCCAATACCGATTAAGATTTGTTGAATTTGATAACCTTCTTTCGTTGGATTGGCAACATCTCCGTTAAACAGTAGATGAAAGAATGTCTTTATTCTGTCTAATCTATACGATTCAACAACCATTGCCCCAGCAGCAACAAGTCCCATCACTCCTGAAACAACCCATGAGCCAATAAAATGAATCCGGTCTTCTCCTGAAATATAGAAAAGCAGAAATGATGTAATTGCTATCACCATTGCTGTTCCCATATCAGGTTGGGCTACTATTAATCCAAGAACTACAACAATTACAACCGAAAAAATAATTAATTTGTTTCTGAATTGCTGTATTTGTATTTTTTGATCTTGGCTTTTACTTCCTTCTTTTGAGAGTATTGATGAGAGATAAATAATAACTGCTAGTTTTGCTATTTCGGCAGGCTGTATTCTCATTGCGCCAATAGCAAACCAACGACTTGCCCCATTAACATCTTTTCCCAAAATGAGTACTAGAAGTAGCGCAATTATACTTCCAATTAGCAGAAATCCTGAGAGTTTAGATAAAAGCTTGAGATTGAAAAAATATGTAACTACAGCTGTTGCAGTTCCAATCCCAACCCAGAGTATGTGTTGTTTTAGAAAATAGAATGAATCATGAAAGGTTTCATTTGCCTTATATACACTTGCATCAAATATCATTATTGTTCCGAAAATAATGAGTGCGATAAATATCCAAAAAAGCGGCATATTTAAACGAGATTTTGGTCTATTTTCAAATGATTTCTTTTCAATCTTTTTCCTTCTTGAAGGTCTCATACATTTAATATACTATGAAAATATACAATTATGAAATTTGATGTAGATAGACCAAAAGATTTAGGATTACTTCTTGTTGTCGGGGGACCTGGGGGAAGTGGTAGCTCAACTGTTGCAAAACTTCTTTGCCAACATTTTTCACTTAAATATGTTTATGCTGGCTCTATTATGAGAGGTATAGCCAAGGAGAAAGGTTTTACAAAGATAGAAGATTTTCTAAAAACATTAGATGAGAAAGAAAATGTGAAGATTGATGAGTTTGTTGATAGAAAGATGCTTAGACTGTCATACACTGAGAATGTATTAATAGAAAGCAAGGTATTTGCTGCAATGGCTTTTAAGCTTCAAATACCCACAACAGTTAGTATCTGGCTGGAAGCCAAGATAGAAGTTAGAGCAAAACGAAAAGCAAATTCACAAAAAGGGAAAATAATTGAAGAAATAACTAAGGAGTTAACAGACAGATTAGAATATGACAAAAATAGATATGCTAAACTATATGGGATAGACTACCTAGGTCCAAAGAAGTACAATGATATTGTATTAGATACTTCTAATATGAATGAGTACCAAACTCTTACTTTAATTTTAAAATTAATTGAAGATGGTGGGTATATCAAATAAAGATGATAAAAAGGTTTCAAACAGTGTTCCACCTATTCCTCCAGTTTCTACCCCAGTAACTCCTCAAGATCCTTGCAATGAGAACATTGAACTTGATGCAAAATGGATCAGATGGAGATGCCTAGTTTGTAATTACACTTATGAGGGTGCCCTGCCTCTTAAGAAGTGCCCAAGATGTAGTAACGAGAATCCTGATAAGTTTGAGGATATAGATTAGCCTTTTAAAGAGTCTTTTGGATTTGTGATTATTACGTTATCAGTATAAAAGTAATAAAAAGTCACATTAATCATTTCAATAATTCTTTTTAGTTTTTCCATTCTTGATGACATGCTTAGCAAAAAATTATCGTCTTGTAAAAGTGAATTTAAGCCTACAGCATATTGCTTCAGATATTTACGGAAATTTTCATCAGTTGATAATGATAAAGGTCTTGTAGCGTTACTTAAGATTTGTTCAACAAAAATATTTAAAGGTAGTTCTACGAGATCTTGATAGTCACTAGGTATTGGATTTCCATCACTTCTCTTTATTAATAAATGGAAGTCCCTTGGACCATTTATGGCGGATATAGAAGTTACACCTCCGTCATCATTACCCAATATTAGTGATAGATACATACTGTTACTGTCTTCAGTGGAATTAGCAATGTAATAACCTAGAATTTGTTTTTCTGAATGTTCTCCAATATCATCGCAATTAGTTTTCAGCTCCTTGGCTTCTGCACCTAAAACCTGGTTTATTCCAGATAATACCTCAGAGGGATCAATTGGAAATTTTGGCATTTTGTATGAAAATATAATCTAATTAATAGCATTCTACAAAAGTTTATAGGGTTTGTCGATATCCTTCAAGTTATTGAGAACAGGAAAAGGTTTTTAATGTTGATTAATCAAATAATTCCTTTTTGTAATGTTTTAGCTCTTCTATTGATTCTTTTATGTCCCCAAGAGCTTCATGACTGCCAATATGTCCATGGTACTCTTTCTTTTTGTTCCATAGTTTTGCCAGTTGTGAAATTGTTGATACATCAATATTTCTAAAATGTAAGAATCCGTGAAGGTTAGGCATATATTGAACAATGAAACTCTTATCTATAGAATTTGAGCTACCGCAAAGTGGAGATTCCCCTTTATTTATAAATTTTGAAAGATACTCCACTACTTCTTTATCAATTTGTTCAATTGTTAATTTTGATTTTAAAGCTGTTTGGATTAATCCATTTCTAAGATGCATCTCTTTAACAAATGGCTCCATTCTTCCTACATCTGTTTTATCAATATGAGATATTGCAACATAACCATTTTCGTCAAGAATATTTAAATTTGTATCAGTAACAATGGCTGCAATTTGTATAATTTTGTCTTTTTTAACATCTAAACCTGTCATCTCTAAATCAATCCATACAAGATTTGTTATTTTTTGATAACCCATTGGAAAAACTTTCATGCAATTTTATTATGCCGGGGGGGGGAATCGAACCCCCACTCCCTTTCGAGAACGGGATTTTAAGTCCCGCGTGTCTGCCTATTCCACCACCTCGGCTTAAGCTTTTTGATTATACTTAATATTATTTTACCTAGCAATGCTTGTTTATTGCTTGGAGTAGGATAAAAGCTGATGTTTACTAAATAAAATATAACCTGAACAGTTTTTAACCATAGCTCTGCTATAATTAGAAGTAAATCCTACATATATGATCCGTTTGTTTAGGAGCCTTGATTCTTTGATTGCAGGAAGTAAGTCAGTATCAGACGATACTATAAATGCTTCATCGTACGTGTCTCTAAATGCTCCAATTAATAAATCTATTGCAATTCTTACATCCACTCCTTTTTCTGAATAGCGATTATTCTGTTTAAGTAAAAAACCAGTCTTGATATTTATCCCCGCATTTTTTAATTTTGAAAAGAATTTTTGTTGACTTGTTCTTAGTATCTCTGCCACTCTTGTTCTCTCTTGATTTTATATTTGTCCAATGTAATAGCAGATATTAACAATTTTTGATTGACCTAATTCTGATGCAAATCTTTTATAGTCAAAATTGGAAGTGTGTACAATATGATTATCTCTAAGAGAGTGATAGAAGTTGCTCCCATCATATAAAACAAACACCCGACGTGACTTAGCAGATCGGGTGGGCTTAGCAAAATTCAGTTTGTGTTTTTTAACACTATTCATTATAGCAAGTATATCTTGCGATGCAAATATCGTAAATATCTTATAGCAAAGGGATAATTAATTGTTAATATGTTTAAAAAATGGAGGTGATGATGGGACTCGAACCCATGCATAGCAGTTTTGCAGACTGCTGCCTTAACCAACTTGGCTACATCACCCTATTACGTCACAAATTTTAACAATCTCAAATATTGAGTTAATTGATTTGTTAAATATTGTGCTACCTGAGATTATAGCCACTTTATCAGTTAATTCCAAATTTCCTTTAGAATATACTACTTCAACTATCTGTTTAATTAGCTCATCTCTATGATCTAATATACTGTCTGTGAATATAGGTTCAACTCCAAAAAACATACTTAACTGCCTAAATAGTTGAATACTTGTTGTTACTCCCCATATTGGAATATCTAACCTGTGGCGGGTAATTGACGCCACTGTTCTTCCTGTTTTTGTTGGAACTATAACTCCTCTAACATCAAGCTGATCGACATTCTCAGCGATAGTTTTGCATATCCCATCGGTCTCTTCAGAGGCATCTGTTTTTCCAAAAATAATGTTTGTTTGAACATCTTTCTCAGCTTCAAGTGCTATTTTGTTCATAACAATTACAGATTGTTCTGGATATTTGCCTGTTGCTGTTTCAGCTGAAAGCATTACGCAATCTGTTCCATCAAAGACAGCATTTGTCACATCACTTACCTCAGCTCTTGTTGGTCTTATATTCTCTTTCATACTCTCTAACATTTGAGTTGCGACTATTACTGGCTTTCCATCTTCCCTACATTTGCGAATAATCGATTTCTGAATCATTGGAACTTGCTCAAATGGCAATTCTACTCCCATGTCGCCTCTAGCTATCATTATTGCATCACTGTTATCTATTATTTCATCAATTTTAGCTACCCCTTCACCGTCTTCAACTTTCGATACTATTTTAATACCAGAGCCATTAGTTAGCTCTTTCACAAGTAGTACATCCTCCTTGTTTCTGACAAATGAAGTTGCTATAAAATCTACATGATTATCAATTCCAATTTTAATGTCTTTTATATCTTTTTCTGTTAGTCCTCCGAATTCTAAGTGAACATTTGGAATATTAATTGTTTTTCCTTTTTTTACCTCTCCTCCTTCAATTACCTTTGTAACTATTTCCTTCTCTTTTATCTCAACAACATCCAATTGGATATTTCCGTCATCAATTAAAACCTTGTCATTTGGTTTTAGGAATTGAAAAAGATCCTTATATGTTGTTGAGATATACCCATTTCCAAGTGAGTGTCCGGTATCTGGAAGAATTGAGATATTTTCCCCTTCTTTAACGGTAATTTTATCATCAATGCCTGTTACTCTTACCTTATGTCCCATGATGTCCAGCATTATTGCTATCTTCGGAGAGATACTTCTTATTAAAGTTGACACCTTAATAATCTCAGCTTCATCTGCAAAGCTAGTGTTTATCCTTGCAACATCCATGCCGCTTTCTATCATTGATGAAATAGTCTCCTTTTTCCAACAAGAAGGACCTATTGTAGCTATTATTTTTGTTTTGGATTTTTGGGGCACTTTTGTATTGAAATATGTTATCCTAAACTAGTATACTTAATATTGAATTAATCATCAAACATATTATGAAAAAATATATATATACATTTTTCTTAAACATATTAGTCTTTTCGTTTGTATTTAAGCTCTTTACAGGTATTAAGTTACCAAAGGACTTAATGTATGTAGGGGCTGCATATATCATCCTTTCGCTAGCAGTGCTTCTTTACAGGCCATTTTTAAAGTTTCTTACAGTTAAAATCAATTTCATAACATTTTGGTTATGTGTTTCACTCCTTTTAATAGGTACATTCTTTGCTCTCGATTCATTCTTGCCAGAATTTCATATTGTGACAACAACAATTAAGGCTATGGATTTAGGAACCATCAAAATTGCGGCAATAGAAATGAATAAAATCCTGACAATTGTGTTTACCTCGATGAGTATTGCCTTTGTTAGTGCTATAATGGAGTTTCTAAAAAGAAATGATGATTAATTTAATAGAAAAGTAAATGAATATACTAAATGTATTGATGATTGCCCAGGTCGTGCTATCTGTCCTTTTAACCATCAGTATTCTGCTACAAAACAGGGCGGAAGGGCTTGGAACGCTGTTTGGTGGAGGTGGAGAGGTATTTAGGACTAAAAGAGGTTTAGAGAACCTCCTATACTATGTAACCATTGTTCTGGCCGTAATTATTTCTGTTATGTCACTAGTAATAGTTAAGCTTACAAAATAATGAGCTTCCGTGATTTTCTTTGGGATTATCCAGAAAATATTAAGAAATTATACTTTAATGTTGCTCCACTAAGCTTTGTAATTGTTTTTTCAACAATATTTGTACTGTTTTTTGTTAATTTTGTTAATCCAAAGCTTTCAGATTTCTTTCAAAGAAGAGAAAAAGATACTTATGTTGAGGGTATTGTTGGAACCTCTGAGACATTAAACCCTTTGTATTTAACAAATAATCAAGTAGACAGAGACATACAATCTCTCCTTTTTACAAAATTCATTGAAATCAGCTCTGATGGGAAACCTGTTGCAGCCATTGCTAAGTCATGGAGTTTAGCAAATGATAATTTAACGTATTCCTTCGAGTTAAATAGTGGGTATGTTTGGAGTGATGGGGCACCTGTTACAGCCGACGATGTTGTTTTCACCTTTAATTACGCTGTTAAACTCGCTACAGATTTTTCACTTGATACCTTTGGTCAAGGGATGAAGAATATGAAGGTTGAGAAGGTCGGAGATGACGTCGTTAAATTCATTCTAACTCAGTCTTCTGCAACATTTTATGAATCTGTGAGCAAGTATATTCTTCCTAAGCATATACTCGAAAATACAACTCCTGGAGCATATATATTGACTAGGTTCGATCAGTATCCAGTAGGAAGTGGATATTACAAGGTATCTTCATTTTCAGCTTCAGAGATTGATTTAGTAGCCAATCCGTATTTAGCAAAGAAACCTGAAATCACCAATTTTAAATTTATGATATTTCCTAATTACAAAGACCTAGAGCTTGAGTTTAGAACAGGAAATTTGGATGGAATTGGAAGTAGCAAGTATAGCGATATTAAATATGTTACAGAGTATGGGAATATGTATAAGAGCTACTCTTACCAACTTCCTTTAAGAAAAAAGATGATATTTTTCAACTTAAGAAAATCTGAATTAGCAAATTCTGCTCTTCGAATTGGTGTAACAAGGCTACTTGATAAACAAAGGTTGATTATCGAATCTGGAGTTGATGCTACTATGTCAACCTCCCCTATTCCTAAAACAAGTTGGGCATATATTGCTAACCTTCCGTATATTTCATATTCGTCAAAAGACGCAGCAACTGAGTTAGGTTTAGTAGGATATAAGAAGAATGAACAAACAGGATTTTTTACTTCTACTGATGGGAAGATCCTTTCGTTTACTCTTGCATACTTGCAGAATGATAATAACGATGTTTTAGTAAACAAGATTAAGGAGATGTATGAGAAAGAAGGAATAATTATTACACTGGCCCCAAATACCTATGAACAGATAACTAAGGAAACACTGGCATCAAGAGATTTTGATTTAATACTTTATGAAGTAGAGGTCTCAATAGATCCAGATCAATATAATCTATGGCACTCTCTAAAATCAGACTATCCAGGGTTAAATATCTCAGGATATAAATTTACAAGAATTGATGCATATCTTGAGCGAGGAAGACAGCAACAGAAACAAGCAGAGAGATTTGAGACATATAAGAACTTTCAGAAAGCGTTAATTAATGATTGTCCTGCAATATTTTTATATGAACCAAAATACTTCTATATTACATTATCAAAGCTTTCAGGATTTGACGGTACAGATGTACTGTTCCCTCAAGATAGGTTTAAAAATATAGCAGATTGGAGTATAGAGTAGCCAGGATGGTGAAATTGGCAGACACGCTACGTTCAGAACGTAGTCTCCTTTATACGGAGGTGTGGGTTCAACTCCCTCTCCTGGCAGAATAAATATGTGATATAATCTTGCTATGACAGCAACGAAACCTATTAACTATTTCTTTTTGTATAACAGATTACATAAACCAGTACCTGATGGATTTCAAGAAACACTTATATTATTAATAGTTAATTCTACAAAGGAAAATTTAGGGAAATTTCTCGTGATAGAAGAAACAATACATGCTTGGGGATTTCCCAAAACTAAAATGACTGGTAATAATATTTTCGATGGAATTTTAGATGCACTTGTTAAGAATTTAGGAGAAGAAATTGGATATAAAGGACCATTAGTATTTGAAAAGAAACCTTTTTTTGAACAACAAGCAATTTTCTTTAATTTTGGTAAACAATTATATGATAAAGTAAGGGGAAAACAGGAAGAAAAGAAAGGATTTCCGTCAAAAGGTAAAATATACAACCTTGCAATTATGAAGTATTCTGGACCATCAGATCTCCCAATATTAGAAAGTGATAGTGAAGATAGTGTTATTGATTATAAATGGGTAACGTTTGAAGAAGCTTTGAGTTTATTTGAAAGTAATAAGGATATTGAGCGTTCTAGTCCAAAACTCTATTCATATGGAACATATATTAAAATTATTGAACAACTTAAAAAAATAGAGAAAGCATACAAATATTTAATTGAAAATGTTTATCCTGAAGACAAAGCAAAAACAGAACAAACCAGTTTTCTTAAATGAGGTGAGCAAATAAACTAATCCTTTTTTATTTTTCCAAGCAATGTAAATGGTTCTCTCTTTTTAGGTTCTTCCTTTTTCTCTACTTTTGGCTCTTTTCCCTTATTATCATCTGGGTCTTCTTTCTTAAATTCTTTTAAAAACTCATCTTTCGAAATAACTTCTTCTTTCTTTTTCTCCTTTGGTTTGTCTTCTTCCTTTGTATCGTTTAGTTTTAAGCCTGCTTTTTCAAATTTCTCTCTTAGTGTCATTTTCTTATCATTTGATTCAATTTTTTCATCCATCTTTTTAAACTTTTCCTTTTTGTTTAAAAGCTTTAGAAATTTCCCTTCAGCACTCTTAACATTCTTTTTAAATGAGAGAGAATCTATTGCCCATGCAATTAATCCTCCTAAAATCATACTTACAGTTATAAGGATTATTAAATGAGGATTGTTTTTAATTGTTGTAAGTATGTTTGCAAGTGTAATGGATGTGAAGTTAAAATATATTAATTGCTTTTCACTTTTATTTGTGTTTGGTTTGTTTGATTGGCTTAGTTCAAATACCACAGGGTCGGATATATTACTTGAGAATCCATTCTTTTTAGTTCTTGAAAGAACTGTGTATACGGTGTACTTAAAGCTTTCTTTAAATTCATATGTCCAATCTCCTTCGGAATTAGCAACAGCTGACCCTCTTAGGTTTATAGTATCTCCTGTTAGAAAAAGCTCTACAGTTGAACCAGCTAGCGAGGTGCCTGATAGTGCAACTGAAGTTGTACTCATTGATTTTGGGGCAGCTACAACTGGTGGCCGAGGTATAATTACTAGGGTTTTGTCTAATGATTGTGTTGTAAGTTGAGCATCTGTAAATCTAAATGTTAATAGATGACTTCCTATTCCAAGAGATGGAATTGTGTATGGGCTTTTAATTGTTTTAAACCCTTGTCCATCAATTTCAACCTTTACTCCCTTTCCGCTTGGATCTTTGAATGTGATTATATGATTTGGGTTATCTGTTTCTGTCGGAATTGATATGCCAAGAGCAGCTTCTAATTGAGCCGTTCGAGTATCCGTGATATTACTTAGTGTTGAAGTAACAGTCTCCTGTGCCCACACACTAAGTGGTAGAAATATCCCAGCCAGAACTGTAAATATTATTATAAATGCTTTAGTTTTCATAGTTAATTGTACTTTTATTAAATACAGTACTAGTCATTGTATCCTTTATTGACCCTTCTGCCAACCCAATGGTTAAATTTGAGCTAAATGATAGTGGAAGTAGTTCGAACCCAATATATTTTTTGCCATAGAAGATATGTTTTACTAGCATCCCCTTAGTTGCTTTGGCATTAATAAAGCCACCAAGAGAGTAGAAAATACCTTTGTTATTTGCTATTTCAAATCCTTGAGGAATGTATCCATTTACTCCAAGTACTATTTCTGCGCCTTGCGCAATTGCATACCTTGCGTTTTCTTTTGTGTTTTTATCCGGTTTTGTATCTTGCTCGTTTCCAAATTGCATATCAACAATTATCACATCAGCAATTTTCTTTGCTTTTGAAATATCATTTTTCATGATATTTAGACTTACATTATTATTTCCTGCTTTTGTTGATGTTGAGTAGTATGAGTATGGTGGGATGAAATTAAACCCAATGAATGCGAATTTAATTCCATTTTTAGTTACTACCCTTGGTGTGTGCGAATCTTTTGAGTTAACTCCTCCACCAAAATACTGAATATTGTTTTTTGTGTACCAAGTTAGCGTTTCATGAAAACTTGCAAGTCCAAAATCTAGTATATGGTTTCCTGTTAACCCTACTACATCGGTTCCAAGTATCTTAATTACTGAAATATCACTTCTGTTTGAGCAGAGGTATGAAGAGTTTGTTTTTTGATAGCATCTTCCAGATACACTTACCTCGTTGCTCATATGAAATATGTCAGCGGCCTTTGTAAGCTCTTTAATATTACTTACCATGTAGCTGCTATCCTTTTTATCCGCTATTAAGCTTTGGTATCTATCACTTCCAACGTAACTACTTCCACTTGTAATGACTGTTGTTATATCTTCTTGTTTGTAGTTAATATCTCCTAAATCCTTCTTTATTATTGCATCTATATCAATTTTTACTTGTCCTTGAGCCTTTGTCCAAACCGTATCTGTCAAAAAGTATGCAAGTGGTACAAATGTTTTATCAAATATACTGTTTCCATTCACCTTTACTTCCTTTTCATATGTTTTTAGTTTTTCAAATGGGATTATTGCTATATATGATTTGCTTTTCGCAATCTTTTTTTCAATTTCTTTTTGAGTATATACTGTTTGTCCTACAGCAAGATCATACTTACTTTTAAGAAAATCATCTGTCTCCTTTTCCCATATTATTGTGTAGTCAGTTATCTTCTGACTATTTAATGCCCCTACTACATTATCTGAAGGAAGATCTAGGGATGTTGAGAGAACGGATGAAACAGGAATATATATTTTGGTAAATATGAGGTTGTACGGATTTGTGTCTTTCGGGTTTCTGACAATTTCAATATCACAGTCGGTTTGGGATATTTGAAGTGAAAGAGTATTTTTGCCAACATAATCTTCTAAATCGTCTTTAACAGTTTGGGGAAGTTTAGGGTCAATACAGATATTTTGGATATTTGATTCTTCTTCTATTTCAGGAATTATCTTTATACTGTTTTTTGAAACAAAATATGTGACTACTAGTATCCCTATTAATACCAATACAATGGCAATTGCTTTAACATTGATTTTCTTTCTCTCTCTATCTGTAAAATTGTGGATTATGGGCATCTGAGCAATTAAACAAGTTTATCTATGAACAATATACCACTTAAGTGATCTGTTTCATGTTGTAATATTCGTGCATTATACCCATCTACCTTGTCTTTATGTTCAATCCCAAATCTGTCTAAATACTTAATTCTAATTCTTTTAAATCTTTCGACATTTCCTTCAGTATTTGGAACACTTAAGCATCCCTCCAGCTTAATGTCTTTGGCTTGTCCTAAATATTCTATTTCTGGGTTTATATATACAAGAAATTCATTAGTAAACAAATCTTTGCTAACAAGTAATGCGATATCGTGCCCTGTTTGGATTGCTGCTAGTCCTGCCGTTTCCCAACCGTTATCAAGTTTTGTATGTTTTACTGTGTATATCAACTGATCTATTAGCTCTTGTATTTCTTTTTTCTTTATTTCTTTTAATGATAATTTTTTAGATATTTTTCTAAGAAATTCATTATTTTCTTGGATTGTTATTATTTTTAATTTTTTCATTGTATTATTATATCATGAGAGATATATAAGTAGACTGTTATTGTTGATACTTGTATAATTTGTTTGTTTTATGGTGGTTGTAGCTCAGTTGGTTAGAGCGCCTCTCTGTGGAAGAGGAGGTCGTGGGTTCAAGACCCACCAGCCACCCGTCTCTTTTTATCCCTTAATAACAACATTCTTTGAGATACCCATGATGGGCGTTTGAACTTTTCTATTGCTTTTTGGTTAAATCATTCTCTTTTTTAAGACAATAATCTACTGCCATTGATCCTCCATCAACTATAAAGTTAGTCCCATTTATAAAACTAGCCTTATCAGAAAGTAATAATGATACTGCATTAGCTATTTCTTCATATTCTGCAGTTCTGCTTAATGGATTAAACCATTTAGCATCTTCAATAACTGGGCTTCCCATACCATCACCTATCCATCCAGGTGATAATGATATTACCCTTACTTTCTTTGGTCCAAATACATTTGCAAGACTTAATGAAAGATTTGTTAATCCTGCTTTACTTACTGAATATACAATTGAAGCTAAAGCTCCTTTTAATCCATCAGTTGATGATATGTTAACTATTACACCTCCTTCATCAATACTGTTTCTTAATGTGTGACAAATGAGCATTGGAGCAGAAAGATTTACTTCCAGTGTTTTGTCCCAGTTCTCCATAGTAAATTCATCCCATTGTTCAAAGTTTAATATTCCAGCGTTATTTATAATTGCATACAATTTTTCTGACTTAATTTTCTCTAGAAATATTTTTGTTTGCTTTCTGTCTGATAGATCTACCTGATATAAGTCTATGTTCTTAATTTCATCTTTTAACTTCTGTGCTAAATCTTTGTTTGTGTTAAATGTTCCGATTATATAGTAACCCTCCGATGCTAGAATCTTTGCTGTAGCATTCCCAATTCCTCTGGATATCCCAGTTATTAAAACTTTCTTCATGTGATTTATTATTAACTAATTAGACATAGTATATATATAATTTGAAAAATACGGAATATGGGTTAAGCATTGTCTAAAATTAGTCCACCACCTACCCGTCTCTTTTTATCCTTTTATAGCAACGCTTTTAAGATATGCCCGATGGGCGATTGAACTAATTTGTTCTCTAAATTTTGAAAATTAAATTTTCAGTAGAATCAAGCCTGCAACTACTGTAATTACTCCTAAAAGTTTTACAAATAAATCAGATTTCTCTTTGTAGAATATATATGCTCCTAAAACAATTAATGGAAGTTTTATTTGACTTAATGCCCCTGTTATTACGACTAATCCTCCTAGATCATAGCTTTTAATGATTAAATAATATGCAAGCAAAGAAAAAGCCCCTGCAATGGCTGTATTGAGAATATACCCTTTTGGAACTTTCTTTATTTCTTTTAATGCTCCAGTACTCATTGCCCAAATAAACAATGCAATTGTCGTTGTAACAATATTAATAAAAACATATGCCCCAGTAGAAAAATCTTTACTTATATAATTATCTATGAGTACTGTTAAACCGAATCCAAAGCTAGATAATAATTGAATCAATACCCATTTGTTGAACACAAACTTTCCCTTTCGTATAGAAGAAACAAGAATTCCAGAAAGTACTAAAAGAATGCCTACAAATTTTAATTGTGTAACAGTTTCCCCTAGGATGAGAAATCCACCTATTGTATATGTGAGAACAGAAGCTCTACTGAGTAAGATCTGTTCTGACACAGGTAGCTCTCGCATTGATGTAAATAATCCCCAAAAAGAAAATGAGATAATGATTGTTCCCGCTAGTATTAGTAGCCAGTCTATATAGTTATTTGAGATTAAAATACCAGAACCAGTAATGTCATAAATTAAAAGTAATGATGCAGCAATAAGTGAGAAAAAGTTGAAAAGAAGAGATGAAAGGAGCGGATTATTAACTAAGTTAGCTACTTTCTTATTGACAAGACCGCCAATACCATAAAGAATTCCTGCAAGTAGTGGTAAAAGATAAATCACTGATAGATTAAGTTATGTTAATGTGAAAATTATATCACTTTGAAATTGTTACTGTCATTAAACAGTTTGAGAAAAAGGAGACTGTATCTAAATTCAACCCACCACCTACCCGTCCCTCTTTATCCCTCTATAACAACATTCTTGAATGTACCCCTGGTGGGTGATTGAACTTTTTATTAAATTCTTAACATTTTAATGTATAATAAAATGTATGAATAAAATTCTTGTTGTAAGTGATATATATTATGAAACACAATATTTCGTTAAACGAATTCCTAAAGTAAACGAGTTTGAAATTTCTACTGATATAACAAATATCATCGGTAGCAAGACACTTAATGCTGCAAGAGTATTAAAAAATCTTGGAAATAATACAAATTTATGGGGAAAAGTAGGCTCTGATGGAAAAAATGCCATTGAAGGAATTAAAGATTATGGAATATCCACAAATAATATTGAAACTATTTTTTCATCAAAGACAGGTCAAATTGTTGTTCAAACAAATATCACAGGTTTAAGTTCTATAACATTATATTCAGGAGTAAATTCTGAAATACATCCAGATGATTTTGAAAAACTAGAAAAAAGTATAAAAGATTATAAATTTGTTTATGCGGCTACCAACCTACCACTTGAGAGTTTGTATAAACTTGCTGAAATATGCAAAAGGAATGAAGTCGGGATTTTAGTTGATTTCCCAAATCAACAACAACAAGTTCAACTAGATAGGCTTTCTGATGTGGATTTTATTGTTCCAAACCGACAAGAAGCCGAATTACTATTGAGTATTAAGATAACAACAATCAAAGAAGCATTTAATGCCCTTAAAGAGATTAGAAAGAAGTGCTTTGGGAATATAATTATTTCACTAGACAAAGATGGTTGTGTTCTACTAGAGAAGAACAGTGAAGTTCCAGTTCATTTCAAAGCTTTGAGTGCAGAAGTTATTGATGCCACAGCCTCTGGTGATATTCTGAGGGCTACATTCCTTTCTTTTTATTTAATCGATAGTGATTTAAGTGGTGCTATACAAAAGGCAGTAAACTTTGCTACAGAATCAGTTAAAATGAAAGGGGTTGATTACACGATTAAAAATTTAGATTATAATAACTCTGGTAAGTAGTTGAGGCTATATCTAAATTCAGTCCACCACCTACCCCATTAAACTTGATTCCATTATCCTTCTGTAATACGATAATAATATGATATCAATTGAAATCTCTAATCTTAAAAAATATTTTGGAACTGTTAAAGCAGTAGATGATATAAGCTTAAATATTGAAAAGGGTGAAATATTTGGTTTCCTTGGACCAAACGGTGCAGGAAAAACGACTACAATCGGTTGTTTACTAAAACTCTTAAAACCAGATAGCGGAAGTATTATCATTAATGGCAAGGATTCATGGGAAGATGACGTTGAAATTAAAAAAACTTTAGGTTTCATCCCTACTGATCCATATTTTTATCCAAATTGGACGGGTAAAGAGCATATAGAGTTTGTTAAAAGTATAAAAGGAGAGACATCCTTGTTGTCAGATTTAGTTAAAGATTTTAGTTTCAATCCAAAAATAAAAGTTGGAAAACTCTCTACAGGAAATAAGCAGAAGCTTTCTATTATTATAGCTATGATGCATCGCCCCAAAATCTTGGTTATGGATGAACCAACTCGAGGATTAGATCCCCTACTTCAAAACCTTTTTTATAAATATCTACGAAATCTAAATAAAGAAGGTTGTACTATTTTCATGTCTTCTCACAATCTTCCAGAAGTAGAATCAATATGTTCCAAAGTGGCAATAATTCGTAATGGAAAAATAGTTGAGACAGGAGATATAAAGAACCTACAGTCAAAGCGAACACACATGATAACAATTGAATTAAACGCAGGACAGAAATTCCCAAAAGAACTTCTAAAAAACTTTAATGCTCAGGTTGTAAACAATTATGGGAATATATTGGAACTTAAAATGGCTGGGGATATAAATCCACTACTTCGTGAAATCGTAAAAATTGGTCTTAAAGACATTACGATAAGTAAGGCGAATTTAGAAGATATATTTTTAGAATCATATAAATGAAAAATATTTGGCAACTTTTCAAGGTAACAATTAGGAATAAAAAATCGCTTTTCATAACACTTACAATAATTAATGTAGTATTGGTTCTGTTGTATGTAGCTATTTGGCCAAGTTTAGGTGCGCAAATGGCAGATTTGAGTAAGCTGTTTACTACTATGCCCGAACCGATATTAAAAGCTTTTAATATGAGTGCCAATTTTAATGTTGGGTTTGAATCATTAATAGTTAGCAAACAATTTGGTCTAGTTTTACCCATACTAGCCTTGATTTTGACAAATGGCTTAGCAGTAAATGCAATTGCAGGGGAAATTGAATATGGAACAATAAACCTGTATTTATCACAGCCTATCTCTAGGACAAATTACTACTGCAGTAGATATTTCGCAGATCTATTTATGATAATAATTTTTTCAATATGTTCAGTATTAGTTACTATTCCATTTGGAAGAATGTTCAATATAGATATCAATGTTAGTCATTACTTAGTCTTCACCTTATCTACAATACTATTTAGTTGGACTATATTTTCTATCGGTTATTTTGCTTCTGCGATTTTTAGTGAAGGAAGTAAGGTAACTATGATAACTGTTGGAGTTTTCTTAGTATCCTATGTCCTAAATGTTATTTCACAATTGAGTAGTAGTCTAAGTAACCTAAAGTACATTTCTTTAATGTATTACTTTGGACCAGCAACCCAGCTTGTACAATATTCCGTATTAATATTTATTCTATTAATAACACTTTTCTCTGTTTTAGGATTTTTAATATTTAAAAATCGAGATATTAGTTTGAAGTAATAAAATCTTTCGTATTCTAAATTCAGCTCACCACGCACTCGTTATCCTATAGTATTTACACTCTTCTTTCAATTTTATATAATACCTAGTATATTATCTTTAATTAATCATACTTTTATGAACCACGATTACTGGATAAAAGATATCGAATTAGCAAAACAAGGAGAGCTACAAGTTCTTCTTACATTGCGTGATATGCCTGGAATTGCTGAAATAAGAAGAATATATGGTAAAAAGAAACCTTTTAAAGGGTATAAGATAACTGGCTGTGTTTGGGTAACGTACGAAACTGCAAATTTCATTGTTTTATTAAAAGAATTAGGAGCTGACGTTAGATGGTGCTCTGATAATCGTTTTGCGTCTATTGATGATGCCTGTGCATATGTTGCAAAGAAAGGAATTCCAGTATTTGCAAAATGTGGAGAAACTGAAAAAGAATATATTTCATGTTTTGAACAAGCACTAAAATTCAAAGATAAAAAGGGAAATATTGTCGGTCCTGATTTAATTATTGATGATGGTTGTGATATCTCAAGATATATACATAAAAACTGCCCAAAACTTTTGGATAATGTAATTGGAGCCTCTGAACAAACAACATGTGGAATAACTGCTTGGTATAAGCTTCAAGAAAGTGGAAAATTAAAAGTACCTGTTGTTAATGTTAATGAATCTATTACAAAAGCGAAATTTGATAATATTTACGGATCTAGAGAAAGTCTAATTGAAGGTTTTCAAAATGCAATAAACATACAAATTGCCGGAAAAGAAGTTGTCATTTTTGGTTTCGGACAAGTTGGAAAAGGTTGTGCACAAACAATGCGAGGACTTGGTGCAAATGTTTTTATATGTGAAATTGACCCAGTAATGGCTATGCAAGCTGATATGGACGGATATGTTGTTGCAAGTATCAATGAGGCACTTAAAATAGGAGATATATTTATTACTTCAACAGGATGTATAAAAACAATAGATAAAAATGCAATTTTAAAAATGAGAGACGGATCAATACTGGCAAATATGGGACATGGAAATATGGAGATAGACACGAAATTCTTAAACACATTAAAACATAAAAAAATAAATGAATTTTGTACTCAATTTACACTTCCGAATAAGAATAAGGTATTTCTTTTATGTAATGGATATTTAGTAAATGCCACTGGAGGACATGGACATCCTCCAAGAGTCATGAGTATTACATTTTCTAACCATTTTGTTGCATTGCTAGAACTAATTAAAAATAGAGATAAATATAAAGAGCATAAAGTTTATAGAATGACACGAGATTTAGAAGAAGAAACTGTTACGCTAAACTTCCCATGGATAAATAGAAAACTTATTAAACTTTCTAAAGAACAATCTGACTATATTAATACTCCAGTAAAAGGACCTTTTAAGAGAGAAGACTACAGATACTAAATTCAACCCACCACCTATTTTAGTTGAAATTTTATTGAGAATTAGTAATTAGTGATAAATTACCATTAAGAATAGTTGGTTTCATCTTAATAATCTCATCATAATAATATTGAATTTCGGGAATGGGATTTAATAGAAATATCTTCTGTCCTAAAACGTATGCAAAAGCCATTTCAATTAAGGTACTTCCTCCAATATAGTTTTTTATTCCTCTTTTGTCGTAATTTAATACAAGTACAGCATCTCCATTTTGAATTAATTTCCAAAATTCTAAAATAGAATCTCCACTTATTTTCTTTTTTAACTCTTCAATTTCCTTTTGAGATTTAGAACTTAGTATCTCGGAATAGGATGACATATAAGGTTCAAACCCGAGTTTTTTTAGCTCAATACTTATTTTCTTAAACTCCTCTAAGAAATCACAACTTCCAATAATTCCTATTTTCATACTTAAATAAGTTTTAGTTAAGATATTATCTCTAACAAATCATATTTATTTTCTTCTGCTTTTGCAATTATTTTTGTTGTAGAAGTTATATATGTGTCTAAAATACTATTGATAGATATTCCACAAAGGCTCATTAAAAACCTTGTTTGCTCACTACATCCATCCCTTTGGCTAATGATTCTATTAGGAAGGTTTTTCATTTTGGGAGGTATTTTGTTCTTTTCTTTGAAAAGAATCTGATAAATATATAATTGCCATGATGGGTTATTCCAAAGTACACTATCCTCAATTTTTGGAAACAGTGTTTCCCCTACTTCTTTAGGAAAGTTTAGTCGTGCAAAATCTTTTTTAATCAGCGCTAGATTTGGTTTGATAATCTCTTTATATATATTCAATGAAGATAGCAGCTCGTCATATTCGTTTTTTGTGAAATTACCTAATAGATTTAATCTATTTAGTAGTTTATATGCATAATCAACAGAGATTCTTTTTGGTTGACTAACAATCTCATCAATTTCTAAAGGAGAAACCATTGGAATAACTAGATCAACAATATCAATATTAGCGAGCGATAACGCCCTTCTTTCCTGATATACTATTGGACGCATAAACTTCTCATGTCCGCCGTAACTTTCATGGAGGTAAATTTTCTCTGCCCTTGCCAAACAATCATTGTCCATTGGAACAACTACATAAATATCTTCTCTTTTATATTTATACTTGTTTTCTTTTGAGATTCTCTGTTTGAACGCATTGTATGCTTCGTATATCCATGAAATATGTCCTGCGTGCAGTATGTCATATACTCCTGGAAGTAATAATACCTTTCTTCCTTCTTTTATGGCTCTTTTAATTCGGTTATCACCATCTTCAAGTGCATCAACTATTTTAATTCCAACATCATCCCAGGTTTTATCAACCTTCATTACTCCAAGTTCATTGAATTTTAATCCTGAGATTTTCGAAATGCTAGAGTATTTTTTTAGCATAACTTTTACAAATTAGTGATTGTATTAATATTATACTGTTATTTAAGAAATAATTGTATTGATAAAAAAGAGTGCCATTAAATATGACATTCTTTTAAGACACACCTTTACATCAAATCTTCTGTTATAGTTACCGTTGCAACTTTGTAAAGGGGAATGGTTTCAATTTTGATATCTCCTGTTCTTTTTTCATCAGCTGATTTGAACTCGATATATGCTGTTATGTAACCCTCTATTGGCTCTTCTTGCGTTTGACTTGATGTAGTCCATCCCTTCTCTGCAAGTTTTATAACATACCAATCAACAGCTTGAGTTACTGTTGAAGCAGTATCAATTTTTACTTCAGCCTCATATGTTGAATCATAAGAAGAGGATGTAACTACTCCTCCACAAAGTGGAATATCTGTAGGGAATTTTGCATTGATTATACTAGTTTTATCTAATGTCCCGTTTACTTTATTTGTTGTTGTTGCATCATATGTCCAAGTATCTTCTGAAGTAGTATCGCTAGTTTCGTTATTTGTGACTGGATTTCCTATCAAGTCATTAATCTTATCCTTTCCACTCTTGATTAATCCTTTCACAAGAAAATATCCTCCAACTGAAGAGATAATTAAGAAGATAACAACAACAATAATTATTATCAATAAGGTTTTACTAGATTTTTTCTTTCCCTCAGGAGCAACTTCCGCTTTCTCTGTTGTTTTTTCTGCTTTAACTTCTTCTACTTTCTTTACTTCTTCGATTTTCTTTTCTTCTGACATAGTGATTTATTAAAAATGAAATTATATTAAAAATTTACATTAAAAAAAGTTGATTGTAAATATAATATATATGTGGGATGAAACAGCATATTGATTGTAATCAGTATAGGAATTCTACTTATCCTTCTTTCTTTGTTTTGCAGCAAGAAAGAGAAAGATTAAAATAATTAGTAAAATGGAGCCTGTGGCTACAGGAATAATGACCTTGTAGTTAATTCCACTTGGGGTTTGTTCTTGTTTTCCTGATGTATCTTCATGATTAGTAGTATCTGGGGTTGTAGTATCAGGAGTGGTTGAATCAGGAATTGTAGTTTCTGGAGTTGTATCTTCTGTAGATACTGTTTCAACAACTGCCCTTGGAGTGACATCTTCCTCCTCTTCTTCGTCAGTGGGTACTACTGGTAGTGGATTTACAACGATTGAGGCAGAAGTTGTAGTAAAACCGCTATTTTCTGTATCTGTAACTGTTACAGTGTATGTTCCTGCAGTTGCAAATTTCAAACTGTTTGTGAATATATGAACTCCTGCATCATCGGTTGTAAACCAGTAATTTGTTGGAAGAGTTACACTTGTTGCTGTTGATGAAAAGGTTACGCTCCCTTTATATGTTGTATCAGCAACATCTCCAGTTGTATGAGCTGTCACAGTCATTGTTATCGGATCGTTTACCATTACATCGTTGTCACTTACTACAATATCTAGGCCTGTTGTAGCAACGCTGAGCGCCCCTGTACCTGCAAATCCGGTCACCTTCCAATACTCTACAGTATCTATTGTCTCAACAGAGACATTTTCATCTAGCGCTGTTAAATCATATCCATTTGGGCAATCAAGAAATACCTCATCAAGAATTGTTGCATCAGGACATATGTGAACTGAATCTTGTCCATCTTGTTTTACAACATATATTGAATGTGTCTCTGAAACTCCTGGTGCAGTTTCTGGATTTAAATTAGTTATTAGTGATTTTGATAAGCTTGGAAGAGAAACCGCATTAACTGTAGCCCAATTTCTGTCAGCAGTTAAGTCAACTGTGAAATCCGAAACAATATACTCTCCGAAATACATATTTGAAGTAATACTATCAACACCAGGATCTTCAGGATCAACATAGTTTTTTGTCAGGCTTAAGTCATCCGATGTTCGAAGTACATCAGTGCTAGGTATTAAGTTTAGTATTCTAACACCTGAACCAAAACTTTGAATTCGATTATTCAATGAGTCAGCAACAGTTAGAGAACTTGTTACTGGATTGATAATAACGCCCGCAGGCTCGTTAAATTGGTCATCTCCTCCTCCATATGATCCGATAGTAAGGGTGAGGGCACCGGTACTATCTAAAACAAGTACATGGTGAGCGTCTCTATCAGACACATAAATATTTCCGGCATCATCCGTTATAACTCCGAAAGGTAACCAGATGGGTACGCTTTCGGAATTAGGAATAATCAAGAGAGATACTCCAGAAGTATCATATTTTTGAATTTGATGGTTGTCATACCCTTCGCCTCCAGAATTTTGTGTTACAAAAACGTTGTTACTAGCATCAATGTAAATAGTTTCTGGTTGTGCAGGATTTCCATCTTGAGATGTACTCCATTGAGAAACATAAGTGCCAGTAGAATTAAAGACTTGTATTCTATCGTTTCCATTATCAGCAACGTAGATATTTCCATCTGTATCAAAACCAATCCCCCTTGCAATGTTAAATTGCCCATCCCCTGTTCCACCCTCTCCAATAGTAAATAAAGTAGCACCAGTCAAATCGTAAGCAGTTACAGCATAGTCATGAGAAACAAATATCCTGTCTGTTGCATCAATTGACATTTCCCACGACCCCCAAGGAATCTCCCCAGTCTCTAGTGTACTAATGTATGTGCCTCCATTTGTAAATTTTTGTATTCTTCCATTATGATATCCGTTGTCTAAAACATACAGGTTCCCTTCAGAATCGTAAGCTACTGCAGTTGGTGTAGAAAAATGATCAGGCTCCGTACTGTTATTTCCAAATGCCCATTCGAATACTCCAGTGCTAGTAAACTTCTGTATTCTTTTTAATCCCCAATCACTCACATAGATATTATCTGTACTATCAATTGATAAATAAGCAGGTGAATGAAATTGTCCTGTCTCTTCTCCAAGTTCTCCAATTGTAGACTTATACACTCCAGTACTACTAAAGACCTTTAGTTCGTAGTTGTTTTGTGATGCTACGACTATATCTCCATTTGTTAATACCTCTATTCCTGATATTGCATTGAAAAAATAATCGCCTGGGCTAGTAGAGCCGAATTTAAAGAGAAAATGATAGTCGTGATCAAATACTTGTACTCTTTGATTATCTCCACTATCAGTAACATATATCTTTCCAGCAGAATCAGTAGTTACTCCAAACGGCTCATCGAATTGGCCATTTCCTGTTCCTGTTGTTCCAAATTTGGAAATGAACTCTCCGTATTTAGAAAATTTAAGAACAGGAGTGTTAGTGCTACGTTTATCAATAATAAATATTGAATCGCTAAATGCGTCATAGTGAATTGAGTTTGCTTCAACGAAGTTGTAATTTGCTACATCACAATCCCCCCAAGACATAACAAAGCCTCCGTTTGAATCGAGTTTATCCACTTTACAATTTTCCCACTCAAGAACATAAAGGTATCCTTCATCATCAACGGTAATTGCTGTTGGAGTTGCTTCAAATTCACCTTCAGCACTCCCTAATCTCCCAACTGTTCTTAAGATTTCTCCCGTTTGATTAATCATAATGATTCTGTTATTTAGGTCGTCTGCATACCAAATATTTCCATTTGGTAGTACTACTAAACCTTTAGGAGTACCAACATTTTCGTAACTGCTTGGAATAATTGTATCTGTAGTAAATGTTGAAGCCTGGGCCTTTAGTAATGAAGAAAATAGAAAAAGAAAAGTGAATATACCAGAGAGTAAGACAATCTGAAATAATTTGTTTGTAAGCTTTTTCATGGATTGCCCTAAGTATATCTAATGGCATTAACATTTCAAGAGTACATAGTGTTTTATCGTAGGATAGCAACTTAATTTGCTGTTTTGCTTATATTATTATAGGCTAGAAATTTTATTGACATCTTTAATATTTGTCTTAAAATCATACTGGAGTCGATTAACTGGTAACCCTGCTAGCTAACGTAGAATGAGTTTAGTAGGTACTGGGTCATTGAAGTGATTCTTTGATTTAGTTTATTTCTTAGAAGTTAATTGGCTCCATTTTTCATCTCTAGTAGATTCTTAGTTTAGGAATCGCTATATACCAACATTTCCTGTATAATATGAAGATATAAAAGACTGTCCATTTCACTTGTTTCTTTTCTATACTAATAACTTTATCTGATGCAGTTATGAACAGTAAAAAAATTGAATTACTTGTTTTGCCTTCTATTCAAAACATTGAGGAGATAATTAAAGGTATCCCTATTGTTTTGACCAAAGCAAATTACTCTTCTTTAGAATTTCGTTTTAAAGATAATGCAGTTTCTATACTACATAAAGGAAGAGATATTAAAAGCTTCTCGTTAGTTTGGCTTTCCTCTTCATGGTACTCTCGTGATTTAGCAACTACAGTCAAGTTATATTTAGATAACTATAATGTTCCTAATACATTTGTTGAGCAGAGTACATCAAAGATAACGGATAATATGAACTTTGTTTTAAACGGTATCCCCTGCCCTAATACGTACTATATGAAGAAATCTAAGATAATGAGGCATTTAGAAGATATTGAGGCTGTGTGTGGGTATCCTATGATTATGAAGGATAGCAAAGGCCATCATGGCAAAAATTCTGCGTATATTAGTACGCGAGAAGAGCTAATTGAAAAAATTAGTAATCAAAAGCCTCGAAAGAGATATATATTCCAAAAATATATAGCAAACGATTATGACTGGGGAGTGCTTGTTGCAAATAACAAGGTTGTATCTGCTGAAAGAAGCTATCATAAAGATGGGGAGTTCAGAAATAATGTTGGAGCAACTGAAGTGTTTTCCAATATTTGTGATGTGCCTGAGGATATAAAGGAGATTGCATTAAAAGGAAGTAAGATATTGGGATTATCATGGTCTAGATCTGATATCGTTGTTGATAAAAAAACAAGCTTACCATACCTACTTGAAGTCAATAGATTTCCTGGGATTACTACGGATAGTAGTGAGGTAACAGGTGCATGTGAGTTTATCACTAAGCATATAAATCAACTTGTGAGCTAAATCAAACTGCTTTTAGAATTATAGGAGTTACCATTCCCATTGAGCATGTGATTTTGTAAGACCCTTTTGAAGGCATTCCAAGGTCGATTATGTTTTCTCCATAATTAAGATAAACATATGATTTAAGTAACCCACTTACACTTAAAGTTACTGCACATCCACTAACTCCTTTATTATTTACAACTAGCTTTGCAGGCTTTCCTGCTTGAATAATTGAACCGTCTGTAAATCTATATGCAAACCCTTGAGCCTCTATTCTTACAACTTGAACCCCATCTGAGTTTGTCTCAACATTTGGAAGCTCGGTGATTGTTTTACCAAAGCTTGAAATATTTGGGAGTTTAATATCATTTAAGCTTTTTAAACCTAAGAGGTTTAATTGGGAATTTAAATTGTAGATTGCAAATATAATCACAAGAATTCCAGCGACACTGTTGAATATCTTGTTAAATTTTGGTTTTGAAGAAAGCCTTGAGCTTGTAAAGCTAATAATCGCAAGTACTGGTAGTGTTCCAAGAGCAAATGAAAGCATCATTAGTGAGCCTTTTAGAAGACTTCCTGAAGCGAGTGCTAAGCCTTGGGCTATTATTGTGAATCCACATGGTAGAAAGAATGTTAGTGCACCAACAAGAAGTGGCATATATCTACCTTTAAATTTCTCTTCGGAGGAAACAGATCTTGTTAGAAATTTGGGAAGCGCAATTTTGATTTTATATGCCCATTTAACTTCAAGCATTTGAAGGCCGAGTATAAACATGATTAATGAAACAATTATTATGACTATCGCACTAATTAAAGGTGTTCGGTTTATTGATATGCCAAGAGCAGATCCAACTGCACCAAGTAGCCCTCCAAGTATGGTAAATGAAACTAGTCTTCCGATATTAAACATTGTAAACGGTTTTAATTTTTCTAGCTTTGAGTTTGAATCAATATACATTTCACCCCATTGTTTTGACATTGAAAGTAATAACCCTCCAACTAATGCTGCACAGCTACTAAGTCCTGCCAATACTCCAAAAAGGAAAAATGATGGATATGTAGAAGTCTCGTTTAATACAATCTTGCTTGCAAGTCCTGTTTTTTGTAAAAAATAAAAGGCAGCAAGGATTAAGAGAGTGATAAATATTGCAATAGATGCTCTTTTAAGCTTTGCTTTATTTATAACTAAATTTCCGTTTGTTATTCTAAACATTCTTATTTCATTTTCACGTTTTCTTTCAGAGAATGTATATCCTGTTTCTTTAAAGATGCTAGTTAGAGAAATTGCTGTAGGTTTTTCTCCAATATATTCAAACTCAACTTTTCCGTCTGTTAGACTTGCATCTGCCTTCTTTATATTTTTTTGTTTCAAAAGTTTTTTTTCAATCAGTACCTCACAACTACTACAGTGCATTCCATCTATGTAATATGTGCATTCCTTTAAAGATTTTGTGACCTTTGTTTGCTTCTTACTCTTAAACACATTTAATCGAATTTAATTTATATTGTTATTTTATCAAGAGATGCATTCCTATGATTTATACTTTGAAAAAATGAAATGTCAAATATCTGTGAAATAATAAATGATATTTCTAGAAATATTCTATTTTGAGCTAATGGCTTTATTAACTAAGTCTAGTATATCATTAGAATCATATGCATCTACTGGTAATGGTGCATATCCTTCAATGGTCCATTTTCCGTTTCCTAGATATTTCAGAATCATTGCTCCCACTCCTCCTGTACCATTTGCTGTATATTCTGATTCATTCATTATAGAAAATGGTGGCGGAGTTATCCAAGCACCAGTTTGATCTTGAACGGTTGGAAGTAGTCCAGAACTGTCTGTATATGGAATCCAGAGGTCATTTGAAGATGGGGTATATTTTGTCATAAAACTTGAACCTGGTCTCCATGTAAATTGATCTATCATTGTACTGCCATCGTTAGATGCAAACTTGTATCCAGTTGGAAATTGAAATGCCCGAGGGAATAGTGTCCCAAGTTTAAGGATGACCTTTCCAGTTGCTGCATCTACAATTCCAGTTCCTGGAGCAAAAACTACTCCTCGTTGATCTGCAGGATTGTCAGTTTTAGGACCGTAAGAGACTGTAATTTCTCTGTCACCATGATTTGTCTTAACCACAATTTTAAATCCCTCACCTAGAGCATTAGGGAAGTTTTGATCAGGTGTTCCAGTTGATGATATTCTGAATTCATCTGATGAAATAGTGTCTCCTAGTTCTGGTGAAAATGGTTGGGTTGTTCCCACAGCCACCTCAGAATTTGTTGCTGACGGTTTATTGGTTGCGTTGTCTTGAGCATTTTGCACAACAGCTTCTGAAACGGAAGGAGAACATCCGGCTGCAAGAATAGCGGTCGCAGCTATAGCAGTCATTGCCTTTTTTGATGTTGAACTCATTATTTACAAACAAATAAATTTATCTTCTATTCTTATTTTATCATATATAGTAATTTAATATGTGTCAAAACCTAAATAATGTAGTAATATGAAACATTTATGAAAAAAGAATTACAAAAAATCATTAGATTCTTCGTATCAGGTGCTGCATCAACCGTTATTGACTATTCGATTCATATTCTAATTGTGCTAATTCTAAATATGGATATTAAGACAGAATCAATTATTGCAAATTCTTTCGCGTTTACAGTTTCGCAAGTTTTCTCATATATCACATATAGAAAATGGGTTTTTAACACTTCAGATAAAGAAAAAGAACATCACATGATAATGATGTATATATTTTTGACAATACTTTTCCTTGTTCTTGGGTCTATATCAATTTGGCTAGTTGTATACTTAATTAGTAAATTAAATATATTTAGTAGTGATGTTGAAATACAAGTAGTAGGAAAAGCAATTCTTGGACCAGTATTGGGAATAACAAGCTATTATTTATATAAAAAGTATGTTTTTAAAGATAAAAAGTAACTAATTCGCCTCCATCTTTATTGTATAGAAATCGCCACTTAACACTTTTGCACCATCAATATCTGCACTAAATCTCTTGTAATATTCCTTGCCGTTATCAAAAACTATCTTTAAATCAAAAGCTATTTTTGCATCTAATTGCTCTGCTTTAATATTTAGATAGTTTAATATCTTAGCCCCCTCATATATCTTATTTGTATTTAATATTGTTTGTTCTGATACTGTCCCTAGGTCTTTAACAATGAAATTAAATCTTGGGATACCTCCGCCAGTTAATACCTCGTTGAATTTTGTTGCGTTACTGGACACAATATCGTATTTAATTGTATTTCCTCCCCCTTTGATATCTGATGCTCTTATATCTGTGTTTGATGAAGTTAGGATATATGTTTGGATGCTCCCCATTACTTCATTGCTTGGGTGTATGAAAAGAGGTGTGCCAATGTTTGAGGTAAATTTCACCTTTGTAATTGTTAGGGATTTAATTGGTTCAATTGCAGTTATACTAATTGAAGGATTTATTATGATGTGTGCCATTTGTTTATCCTCTAGTGTTGCTCCTTCAGGATCTTCTCGTGTAGAAAACATTGAAACAAATAGATCTGATTGATTTAGGAATATAAGTTTCTCAACCTCTGGAGTGTTCTTCTTTGGAGTAGATGAAATAGAAAAGGATTTTCTGAAAATGAAAAAGGAGATAATTAGGAGAATGATTACTAGAATAATAAGGAGAAGTATATGTATTTTTTTCATTGTTTATGTCGGATAAAAATAATGTTTTTAAGTATATAATATTTGTAAAAGAATTTCTTCAGTAATATTATTATTTATAACTAATCTTTAAATATCTATTATTATGTCTATTAATTGGATAGAGAAAAGAGATAAACATAAATTTCCTCCTATTCGTAAAATGACTGAGAAAGGAATGATGTATATATCATCACCTAAGGAAATTGACAAATTAGTTAAAAAAATCCCGAAGGGAAAAATCACGACCACTAAGGAGATTGTTAGGTATTTCACGAAAAGAGAAAAGGTTGACTTTACATGCCCTCTTACAACTGGAATATTTCTATCAATTGATGCAAATGCAGCTGAACAAGAAATAGAGGAAGGAAAGAAACGTAGTGAAGTCACTCCGTATTGGAGAGTTGTCAAAGAGAAAAACAGGCTAAATGATAAGTACTTAGGGAGACCAAGTAAACAAGCAGAGTATTTGAAGAAGGAAGGACATCAGATTGTAAATTCAAAGGTTAAAGCATTTAAATATGAACTTGGTGACAACCCTGAATATTTTGAATTTTAATATATTCTCTCTTTTGCCTTCAATAAATGCTAAAATAGCAACATGTTAATTGAAGAAGTAGTATTAAAAATTGAGGCAGGTCGTGGTGGAGATGGATGCCAATATCAGTATGGAACTAAGCCTGAAGGTGGAGATGGAGGAAACGGCGGTTATGTGTATTTGAAAGGGACTTCAAAGCTTTATGATTTATCTACCATTGATGAGAGAAAAACATATAAAGCAGAAAATGGGAAGATAGGACAGAAGGGAAATAAAAAAGGAGCCAATGGTGAAGATTTAATCATATCTTTACCACTTGTGACAGAGGTGATAATTGATAATGTTGTTAAATATACAATCTCTGAAAGTAACCAGACTGTTTGTTTACTGGATGGTGGAAATGGTGGGTTGGGAAGTGTTTCTCTTCGAAAAAAACACTCGTTAGCTGGTAACAATATCGGAGGAGAAAGCAAAAGAATTAAGGTGAAGTTTCTTCTCAAGCTTCAATCAGACGTGATATTTTTAGGCTATCCTAATGCTGGAAAATCAAGTATGTTAAATAGCTTAACTGCTGCAACAGCCAAAACAGCAGCGTATCAGTTTACAACCTTAGAGCCTCAAATTGGGCTGATGGACGGTCTTAAGCTTATGGATCTACCTGGATTAATTGAAGGTGCTCATACTGGAAAAGGATTGGGAATTGGATTTGTAAAGCACACAGAGAATTCAAAATTATTAGCACATTTTGTTAGTTTAGAAAATGATGAACCGCTTGAAACATATACCTCCCTTAGGGATGAGATAAAAGATATTAGTGAAGATTTATATAATAAACCTGAGCTTGTAATACTCACCAAAACTGATGAATTTGAAAAAGATATTGTAAAAAGGAATGAAGATATATTTAGAGATAAAGGAATTAATGTTGTTTCATGCTCAATAATTGATGATGAATCTATCCTAAAAGTGAGAGAAACAATTAAAGCACAGCTAAAAAGCTTTTAACTTGGTATTCCAAAGAGAGACAATATTTTCGTGAGAGTAATCTTTTATCTGCTTTTTAACGGATATAATAGATTCCTTGCTAAAGTCTTCATATCTTTTTTTGTCATTTAGTAGCTTCATAATTTCTTCTGCAAATTCTTTTGGGTCCCTACTACTAATTATTAGCCCATTTTTTTCACTTTCCATTAGGTCAGCGACATCACCGACATTGGTTGTTATTGAAGGAACACCCCTTGCCATTGATTCCACAACTACCATTGGAAGTCCTTCTGAAACAGACGTTAAAAGCATCAGTCTTGAGACATCAATATATTTGTTAACGTCATTTAGTCTTCCAGCTAAAGTAATATTATCTTTTAGCCCTTTTTGATTAATTAACTCCTTTATATTCTCAAACCTTGGTCCATCTCCAAGCATTACTCCAGAAATATTAGGCATCTTCTTTTTAATCTCGTATATAATTTCCACCCAAAGTGGCAGGTCTTTTACATCTCTAAAATTTCCTATATATATTAGGTCGTACAATTTCTTTTTGGTGTTCTCTGAGAGATTTTGGATTTCAAATTGATTAGGAAGAACAAAAAGATTTTCTTTATGTATTCCTAAACTTTCTACATATTTAAATGACCTTGTCCCCTTAACACCAACAAGTGTTGCCCCTTTTGTCATCTTCACAAAAGTTTTATTTTCCTTATATTTATCAGGACTTTCAATGAAGATAAATATGTATTTCCTTTTAAAAAGCTTTGCGAGGAGATAAGCATATATACAGTGCATTAGATAATGTATACCTATTAATATATCTATTTTCCTTGTAAGCATAAGAAAGAATCCTGCAAATAGTCTGTATGCCTCACTAAGTAGAGTTATTTTTCTAAATATTTTAATTGTATTTACTTGAACTAGTTTTGGATGGCTGAAAATGAAAGGCTCTTTTCTAACTAGATATAACTTGTTCACATAGCTACTATCTAGCAAAGGAAGTAGTTTTTCTTTCAGTTTTTTTTCTGAAAGTCCTGTAAATATTAATATGTTTTTACAGTTTTCCATGTTTTTTAAATCTTGAAATTAAAAGAAGATAGAAGATAGCAAAGTAACTTGGAAGTGGAATAATTTTAAGCTTTTTTGAAAAAAGAAGGGCGTATGAAAGAGATTTCTTTAGATATTGGAGTGTTCGTTTTGCTGCTCCTGCTGCAGAGTAGAAGCGTGCTACTTGCAACCAGTGTCTTGCATATATCTTTTTAGCTATCTTGGGACCTAGTTTTTCAATATCGTTTTTAAAATCAGATAAGAAGAGATTTTTTACTTCAACTAATCTATCAACTTTAGCAACTCCCCCACTTCCTGCAATTCTAACGGCGTGTCCATATACCTTTGTGAGTGGCTCTTGTACTACGGCTAGTTTATATTCTCTTAAATACCTGAGGAGGTATTCTTGATCTTGATGCCGTAGGTACTTTTCATCAAAAAGTCCTATTTTATTGATTGCTGATTTGTGAATAAGAAGAGATGCTCCTGCAGAAAGTGAGATTTCCATAAGAAGAATTTCTTTTGTTAAATCCCCTTCTTTATTAATTAAGATCTTGTTCCAGCAATTTCCTTCTTGTTTATAATGGCTAGTAACTGATGCTTTCCAAATATTTTGGTCTCTTCTTTGTAAATCAGCAATTTGCACCTTTAGTTTATTTGGAAACCATTCATCATCATCATCTAGAAATGCAACATATTCTCCTTTACTTGCTTTAATTCCTGTGTTTCTACCTGCTGCACCATTTCTATTTATTTTGTGTCTTACTAGTTGGATTCTTTTATCTTTTATACTCTCCACAGCCTTTGCAGTATTGTCTGTGGATCCGTCATCAACAACGATTAATTCAATATTTGGATATGATTGTTCAAGGATACTTCTTAGTGCCCTTTTGATTGTTTTTTCTCCGTTATATGTTGTTGTAATTACAGAAACTAGTGGAAGATCGTTTTTCATCTTTTCGCTTCATTTTTAGATTTAATTGCTTCTACAACTATTGGAATTAATGAGATAAAGATTATACCTAGTGCTACAAACTCAAAATTATTTTTTATGAATGTTATATTGCCGAAAAAATATCCCACCCAAAGAAACAGTGAAACCCATACAAATCCTCCAATGAAATTGTATGAGATGAATTTTGTATATTTCATCTTCCCAATTCCCGCAACAAAAGGTGCAAATGTTCGAATAATTGGGATGAATCTTGATAAAATAATTGCTTTACCACCATATTTCTCATAAAAACCTTGTGCTCTATCAAGATATTCTTTTTTAAGAAACTTTACTTTTCCCGAAAATGCAACAGGCCCCACCTTATACCCTATCCAGTAGTTAACAGTATCTCCTAGAAACGCTGCAAGGATAAGTAGAATCCAAAGTAACCATATATTAAAAGAGCCAAGAGATGCTGTTAGTGCTCCAGCTGCAAAGAGGAAAGAATCTCCAGGCAAAAATGGTGTTATTACTAATCCAGTCTCGCAAAATATCACTAAAAAGATTATTAGATAGCTAAAACTCCCAAATTTATCTATCACAAGTGATAAATATTTATCTATATGAAGAAATATATTAAACAGATTTAATATTGTTTGCATATCTCTGATTATACTATTAAATTAGCACAGTATCATGTCTATCTGGTCCAAATGTTACCATAACTGGGGTTGTTTTAGTCTCATTTGAAATAAAAGAGATGAATTTCTTTGCATTTTCAGGGATATCACTAAATTTTTTAGACTTTTTTAGTAAATCTTTGTTCCAATACTTCATTTCTTTATATTTTGCTGAAATTCCGTTTAGATGCTCTTGATCTGGTCTGTAATATGTCTTTTTGGCGTTTTTTAGATACCCTACAGCAACTTTTACATTTCTTTTGTAGATTATGTCCATATGACCAAAAACAAGCTCTTCTATGCCTCCAACACGACAATAGTATGAAAGCATTGGCAGATCCAAGTAGATTATTGTTCTTGGTCTACCTGTTGTCGTTCCATACTCATTTGCATCATCCCTTATCTGTTTTGCAAACTCCTCTTCCATGTTAGTTGGTATTGTCTTGCTTCCAACGTGTGAAGAGTATGTTGATTTTATTACTCCAAATCTTCCAGATATATCATTTGCATTTACAATTCCCTCTGTTGAATATGTAATACCGTCAAGACAACAGTTTGATGCTGTTACATCTGGATATACACCCCACCTAGGGTCTAGTCCCACTGCTTGTGCTTTTTCAAAGATAAATGGAGTATCACCCTCCCACTCTTTTTTTATAAACTCAAACATAGGAGAAACATATTTTTTTAATTCCATTTTTGTTTTACCAATCTTTGCAATGAATTCACTCTCTGTTCCTACCTTATACTCGTTATTTTTTAATCCTTTTACTGTTACTTTTGAGCAATCTATTCCCAGTCCTTTTGTTAAACTGGCATATCTTTGGTAATGCTCTGAGAGAATAGCTTTCCAATTAGCTTTGAAAAGATCGCGAACTCTTACTGGAAAACGGTATGTTACATCTGCATAACTTGGAGATATGCCTCTTCCAGTTGCTGCCTTTGATCCAAAACTTCCAGAACTCTTTTCTTTAAAAGCAAGTTCAAGTGCTCTGTGAGTATCAAAACATAGTACAGCCATTTCATCAATCATTAATTTTGCTGGAAACTTTTTAAATCCAAACACTTTCTTTACCTCATTTATCTCGCTGACTAAATCTATTGGGTGAATGACCATGCCTTTGCCAAGAACACATGTACAGCCTTTATGAAGTATTCCAGAGCCGATTTGATGTAGTCCTATCTTCTTTCCATTATATGAAATTGTATGTCCTGCATTTGAGCCACCGTTATCTCTATAGACAACAACTTTTTTATGCGTTTTAAGAAAATAGTCTGTTAGTTCATCAGTTATTCTCCCCTTTCCTTCGTCTCCGAAAATAGCTCCCATTACAACAACCGAATTTGCTCTTCTTCCCTTTTTACTAAGCGCTTTTTTGAAATTAGTCATAAAGAAAAAAATAAATTTATTTGAGGCAGAATATATAAATATAACCTTTAATTTAAATTTAATCTACAATACATATTTGCTATTAGAAATTTTGTTGTATACTGAACTATTAAATTAAATTTAATAAATATGGAAAAAGCTATTGTTTTTCTTCCGATGATTCTATTAGGAGGCTTCTTTCTGCTTCTTATTGTTCTTTTCATAGTGGTCGTTATTGTAATAATCGCAAAAGGAAAGGCCCAGACTTGGAAAGGAGTTATTACAGAGAAGATTAGTAATACAAGTAGAGGCTCATTTGAAGATAGTGATAAGGTATCTCAACTATATTCTTTAGCAATAACATTAGATGGCGGGAAGAATGTAAAAATAGCAGTTTCTAAGCAATTGTATGATTCATTGAAAGTTGGAGACAGGTTATTTAAAGAAAAAGGTAGCTCTTGGCCAGTTAAAATTTAATTTTTAACTAAGATTATAAAATCATTTGAGATATTTGTTATCTCTGTAAATTCTGTTTTAGGATAAGCACCTATATCTGTTCCACTAATAACAAAACAATCTCCTTTCTTAAGATCCAACATACTAGATTTCTCACTCTCATGCAATAAAGCCCAGCCACTATAGTTTTCTCCTGAGTTGCCAATATAATATGTGTTAGTGTCTTTTAGGTAGAAATTAGTAATAATCATATCGGCTGGATGTTGAAATACGACTTTATCATATCTTCCATCAATTTCCCTTGCGACTTGCCTAAAATCTGGAATTGAAGGAAGAGGCTTCAACAAGAAGATAAGTGCAATGTATATTGAAAGAGGAATAATTATCCAATATTTCTTTATTATCAATGAAAGAGTTGTAAAAAAGGATAATAGTAATAATGCTCCTCCAGTTATTAAGTATCGCTCTACATAGAAGTTGATTCCAAGAAAACCCATCAATAGAACGCCAAAGAAGAATATATACGTTACTGAAATAAGAAAAGTGATAAGTCTTTTCTTTTCTAGCGAGATGTCTTTGCTTCTCATAACAAAGATATATCCAAAGATATGTAAACCAAATAGTATTGAAGAAGAAAGTTTTAGAGGAATACTCAAGATAAACTCTCTTGCAGGGGTAACGCCATCTACATTTCTAACAACTCCAAAAAGGTAGGTAAAATTAACTCTTAAAAAGTCCCAAACAGTTGTTCGAGGTACCCACCAAATTCTCAAGCTATCATATGATTCAAGAGTTTTTCTAATTGGAAGAAACCAAGCTACTAAAAGGGATGTTAGAAGTATTATTATGGTTAAAAGTAAGAGTTTCTTATTAACACCTTTTTGGGTAAATACATACTTATATATTATTACACTGGCAAAGATTGCAATTAAGAATATTATCTGGAAATAGTGTGTGAAGCATAGGATTAATGCAAAAAGAGCTGACAGCCCTAAATATTTCAACCTTTCATTCGACTTTTCAGCTTTTAACCATTTAACCATGAAGAATATTAAAGAAAGACCTATCAATGTAATAAACGAGTACGCCCTCGCTTCTACTGAGTATGTTACAAAGTAAGGAGAAACAGCGACTACTAGAGCGAGAATTAATCCAGTTTTAGGAAATCTGTTTTTTTCATCAAAAAATGTTTTACCAAGTATATACGAGACTAAAATGGAAAGAGTCCCACAAAATACTGAAAAACTCCTTATTCCAATTTGTGTTACACCGAATATGTATGTCCAGGAGCGTACAAGGATGTAATACAAAGGCGGGTGTACCTTATCATTTGCAATTGTAGTGAGCATATCTTTGTAAGAGAGTTTTAGAACATCTCCTGTAAAGGCCTCATCATACCAAAATGAGGTTTTGTTTATTTGAAGTAATCTTAGGACTACTCCAATTACAACAATAAGTGAAAGAATAAACAAAGGATTTGTAATTAGCTTTTTGAACTTCTTTATCATGATTTGTATGTTATCACCCGCTTATTTATATGTCGAGACTAAATATATGAGATTGTGGTATAATGCTATCACAAATTAATAATACATTAAGTTCCGCATTTCATTTAAATTTTTTCGGAGCTTAACTCCGAAAGACATTTTTCAATTCTCTTTCGCTGAAATTAGAATAGTTTTACTATTTTTTGTTGTGTTGTGGATTTGAAGTAAATTAATTATAAGTATTATGCAAAGTTATTATAATAGAAATGCTAGTAGAGGTTTTTCAGGAAGCCGAAGTTTTGGTGGAAACAGAGGTGGAGGTGGAAGACAGGGTGGATTTAGAGGAAGAGGTGGACGAAGTGGAGGTAGAAGACCACAAGAAGTAATCTCAGTTAACAAATATATAAATAAGCAGGTAAAAGAATCTGCAAAAGTTGAGTTCGTTCCTTCCTATAACTACTCTGATTTAAAAGTAAATCCTACATTAAAGCAAAATATTATATCAAAGGGATATACTGTCCCTACCCCTATTCAAGACCAGGCTATTGCCGCTGTAATGAATGGGAAGGATGTGCTTGGGATTGCAAATACTGGAACAGGTAAGACAGCAGCATTTTTAATTCCGCTTCTTGAAAAAGTAATTAAAAATAGGCAGGAAAAAATATTGATAATCACTCCTACAAGAGAGTTAGCAAGCCAAATTAATTCCGAGCTTTTCTCTTTAACGGCAAGGCTTGGAATATACTCTGTTGAGTGTACTGGTGGAAACCCGATATACAGACAAATAGATAAGTTGAGACGTGGTTTTAACTTTGTTGTTGGTACTCCAGGAAGACTTATGGATTTAGCAAAACAGAGAAAGTTAGATTTCTCAAGGTTTAATAATCTCGTACTGGATGAAGTAGATAGGATGTTAGATATGGGATTTATAGATGATATTAAAGGAATAATTGCACAATTACCAAGTGAAAGACAAACTCTTTTCTTTTCAGCAACGGTTGATAGAAAAATAGAAGTGTTGATCCAATCTATTCTTAAAAAGGATTTTGTTAAAATATCTGTAACAACAGGCGAAACAGCTGAGAATGTATTTCAGGATGTCGTCTATTTCAGAGATATGGAAGACAAGATTAACAAACTCGAAAGCATATTAAAAGACGAAAAAACAAGTAAAACATTGGTCTTTGTTAATACTAAGAGATTTGTTGATAGATTAGATGAACAATTGTATAAAAGAGGGCATAGAGTGTGTGCAATTCATGGAGATAAGAGACAGAACTTTAGAACAAGAGCTATTTCAAACTTTAAAACTGGAGTTACTGATATCTTGATTGCAACTGATGTTGCTGCAAGAGGGCTTGATATACCTTCTGTGAGCCATGTTATTAACTTTGATGAGCCAAATAGCTATCAGGACTATATTCATAGAATTGGCAGAACAGGAAGAGCAGGAAAAGCAGGAATTGCATTAACATTTGTAATGAAGAAATTTTAATCAGAATTGATTAATTGTCTAACATAAGCTACATTATTCTTAGCTAATATTACATTTAATCCCATTAAAACATCAAAGTATCTTAAAAATATATTTGCGTTTTGGAAGTATAATAAACTAGATGGAAGTAAGAAACTTTCTGAAACTCTTTCAAAACTTTATGACAGATGGAATATATATATTTTAAATAATGGGAGAAGTGGTATATATCTTTTTCTAAAGTCATTAAATCTTCCTTTTGATAGTAATGTTGCTGTTGTTGCATTTACCTGTAATGCAGTCATTAACCCGATCTTATGGCTTAACCTCTCCCCTTTATACATTGACCTAGATAAGAACACTTTTAGTATGTCATTAGTTGACTTAAAAGAGAAAGTTACCTCAAAAACAAAAGTGATAATCTTGCAACATACCTTTGGAATACCAGCAAACGACGAGATAATTAAATACGCTAAAGAGAAAGGAATCATCCTTCTTGAAGATTGTGCTCACTGTTTAGGAAATATCAATTTAGGAACAAAGGGAGATGCAAGTATATTAAGTTTTGGGATTGAAAAAATAATTTCAAGCAGAGTTGGTGGAGCTGTAATAATAAATAATTCTAAATTAAAGGACAGTTTTGATAAAGAATATTTTAAAGTTAGAAACATGAGTATAGTCCAGACAAAGATGTGGTTGCTTAATCCTTTGATATGGAGAGTACTGCGAGCAACAAGAGGTTTACAAATGTTTTTTGCAAAGATATTAAATAGCTTTGGTCTTTTAGATATGGGATTTAAGAAAAGTGAGCTTGTCGGAATAAAACCAAAAATATATCCTACCCTACTTTCAAATCCATTGTCAGAATTTGTAACAAGTGAGATTGAGGAATTGAATTCAAATATTGCACATAGAAAGAAGATAAGCAGGATGTATTCAGAACAATTACGACAAAAAATTGAAGATATTGCTTATGTCCGATACCCGTATTTATGTAAAGACCCAAAAGAAGCTGAGAAGATATCAAAAACACTCACTTCCAAAGGTTACCCTATTGGAAATTGGTATAATCCAGTTGTGTATCCTTCTGTTACAAACCTTTCGGCAATGAAATATGTAAATGGAAGTTGCATGACAGCTCAAGATATTTCTCTTCGAATTATCAATCTCCCAACAGGAAAGAATATTTCTGAAGGAGCCGCTAAAAACATAGCTTCAATTATTAGACTAAACTCCTAATATTGAGTAGTTAAATGTATATCCATTTTCTTTGGCAATACTCTCAACAAGCTTGCTAATTTCTCCCCATTGAAATTTATATTCGTATTTTTTGCCAAACAAGTCTGATTGCTCCTTTATTCCTCCTTGGTTGGGCTTAGTAAATGATGTTGAGTATGAGTATGAGCTAAACCCTACTCCACCATCTATTCCACTTCCTTTTTCCATTAACATTTCAGAGAACTTTACTTCTTTGTTCTCTTCATCAACTCTAAATTTAGCAATGTAGTTGAGAACTTTTGTTGAAAGAAACGCTTTTCTACTTGCAATTTCTTTTTTACACTCCCAAACACCTTTTTTCTCATTCCAATCCCCTTCAATTTTTTCTTGTAATTTCTCTATTAACATAATTATTTATACTTAATTTATATCTAATTAAATCATAATACTTTAGTTTAGTATATATTTACATAAACTTTATGTTTCCTTGGTATAATTGGGTATGAAGATTTTAATTATTGAAGATGAAAAGGATATAGCATTACCAATTGGTAGGGTGCTAAAGAGTAATGGGTATCAGGTAGATACTGCTTTTGATGGTAATGCTGGTTTGGAGTTTGTAAAGTTGAATACGTATGATTGCGTGATACTTGATTTAAATCTCCCTGGAGTGGATGGGCTGGATATTGCCAAGTATATGAGAGAAAACAGTATAACCTACCCTATTTTAATGCTTACAGCTAGAAGTCAGATGTATGACAAGCTCACGGGCTTTGAAACAGGTGCAGATGACTATCTGGTCAAGCCATTTGATATGGATGAGCTGCTTGCTCGAGTAAGAGCATTAATAAACAGAAGCAGTTTAAATACATTGCCGACTCTTACTGTTGAAAATATAAAACTAGATTTTACAAATAATAAGGTTGTATTTATTGATACTAGTAAGGAAGTAGTTTTGAGTAATAAGGAGAGCGCCGTACTTGAGTATTTAATTAGGAATATTGGAAAGGTTGTAAGTAGCGAAGAGCTTCTTTCTCATGTTTGGGATAGCAATGTTGATATGTTTACAAACACAGTAAAAACCCATATAGCAACACTTAGAAATAAACTAGAGAAGAGTGGAAAGATTATTAGAACCATTAGAGGTAAGGGATATATTATTGATGTTGATCATGAAATTTAAAAGATTTATCAATACAATTAAATTCAAGTTAATCCTTTGGATAAGCCTTCTTTTAATTATCTCTACAGCCGGCACGTTTTATTTTGTAAACTCATCTATTTCAACCTACTATAATGCGGTACCTGTTGGGCAGAAGTTTATTCGCCCTAATATAATTGATGATGATATCGTTCAAACAATAACCGATGATAGGAATGCTCTGCAAGATAAGGTGTTTTTAGATTCATTGATTGCTGTTTTGGTTCAAATAATTATCTGTGGTGTTGGTAGCTATTTATTGATAAAGCAGATGATTGACCCGTTGGAAGAGGTAAATAAGATGTTAAGGGAGATTAATGAAAAAATGTTATACAAAAGGGTTGATATAGATGGCCAAAGTGATGAAATGAACGAACTGATTTACAGCTTTAATGGAATGATGGGGAGGCTTAATATCGCATTTACTGGCCAGAAGCAATTTGTAGAAAATGTAAGCCATGAGATTAAAACCCCACTTACTATCATTAAGACAAATTTGGAATCAATTAGTTATCAAAAAGATATTTCAAAAGAAGAAACTACTGAAGCAATTAAAACGTCAATTAACTCAATTAAGTTTTTAAATAATCTTGTTGATAACCTTCTTCTTCTCTCATTTTTAAATAATCAGAAGATCAAAAATAGTAAATTAAATATTGTAAACACTGTAAAAGAGACAGTAAAAGATTTAGAAAGCATAGCTTTAAATAGAAAGATTAGTATTGAACAAAAGTTAGAAAAAAATAAGGATGTGAATATAGTTGCAAATGATATTCTAATTAAAAGGTCTATCTCAAATATATTAGAAAACGCAATTAAGTATTCCAATGAGGGAAATAAAGTAGTTATTAAATTGGAAACTAGTATGAATTTAGTTAGTATTAGCATTACAAATTATGAAAATGTCATTTCTGATGAAAATAAGAATAAGATATTTGAAAGATTCTTTAGAGCGGACAAATCAAGATCAAGAGTAACTGGTGGAAGTGGGCTTGGGCTTTCTATTGCTCGTGAAATTATTGAGATGTATAGCGGTGAGATTAAACTTGAGACAGACGAAAATAGCAACACCTTTATTATCTCACTTCCAATTTCAAAAAGTTAACATTGGTTTTACTTTCAAATAGTATCATTAAGCAAACTTAAATTAGTAATTTGTTTATGAACATTATTGAAGTAAAGCATATATCAAAGGAGTTCAAGGATAAAAATGCCCATGTATTAGCACTTAGCGACATCAGTTTTTCACTTAAAGAAGGAGATGACCTAGCAATCATTGGCCCCTCTGGAAGTGGTAAGACGACCCTACTTCAAATACTTGGAGGTATTAGTAATCCTACAAAGGGAGAGGTTTTAATTAATGAGAAGAAGGTTAACAAGGGAAATGATAATAAGATATCAGAGTTTAGAAATCTAACAGTTGGTTTTGTTTTTCAGAATATATATCTTCAGGACTATTTAACAGCAAAGGAGAATGTAATGATTCCAATGCTTATAAAAGGAATTTCCAAAAAACAAGCAGGTATTAAAGCTGAGAAACTACTTGATATGGTTGAACTTAGCAATCGTGCAAATCACAGGCCTAGCAAATTAAGTGGTGGAGAAGAGCAAAGGGTTGCAATAGCAAGAGCACTAGCAAATGATCCAAAGATACTCTTTGCAGATGAGCCAACAGCAAAGTTAGATGAAAGGAATAGAAAGAGAATATTTGAGATTTTTAAAACTATTAGTGATGCTGGAATTAGTATTGTAGTTATTACGCATGATACTTCATATGCAAAAGTATTCAAAAACGTTATTTACCTTGAAGAAGGTAAATTAAAGAAGAAAACATTTTAATTTTTAATCAGAAATAATATGAAATTATTTAGCTTCGGTTTTATTAATTTTAAGAAATTAAGGATACATAAAGGTAAAGCTTTGTTTTTAATTATTCCAATGACAGTTCTTGTTGCAATAATGGTAATTGTAGCAAGTCAGATTAAAAATATTCAGCAAGGTATTGATGAGAGTATATTTGGAACAATTAAAACCCAATCTACAGTGCTTCTTCTAACAAAAGAAACGAATACTTCAACAACAGGAAGGCCGGAAGCTAATTTCAATTTTAACAATACATTTACACCAACAGATATAAGTACGGTAAGTAGTGTTAGCAATGTCGTATCAGCAACACTCAATAGTGAGGTGCCAATTACAAATATTATTTCAACTGACCTTTTTTCAGATATTTCGTATAAGTTATCAAATTTAGCCGAACTTGATAGCTCAAGTGCATCTGTTTATACTGATAAAGATTTTTCATATGTTTCAGGGCAAGCAATACCAATAATTCTTAATGCCAACACCTTTAGTCAAAGTTATGAGGATTGGGGTGGTAAGAGCAGTATTACTATAGATTTTACGCAAGTAAAACGCCCTACTTCTACCTCAAAGCCAACTGCGGCTACAACAAACCCTATTGAATCGTTAACTCCAATTAAAACTAAAGCCATTGAGTATACTAAAGAAGATTTAATTGGCAAAACATTCACTATTCAATTTGGAGGACTTGACGAGATAAAGAAGTACTCTGTAGCACAGGAAAGTGGTGCGATGGTATTTACTAAAATTTCAAACTCGGCGTACAAAGAGCTTATTGCTACTAGAAAAGAAGCTATTTCAACATATTGGAAATATTCAAAGATATCTAAGCCTCAAACATACACATTTGTTGTTGCTGGAATTATAGATGATACCTCAAATAGAAATTCATATATTCCTTCAACATTTGCAAATGTATTAATGCAAAATTATGTAAATAATCAATTAAAGGCGGTAACTACAAAGGTTCCTGTAAGTCTATTAAGTAGCACATACACTGGTTTAACATTTAATGGGACAGAACTAACCTCCGCAAGTAGTGTTAGAGGTTTTAGAGTAAGTGGTGGGATGGGTGGTGGGTTTGCCGGAATCGGAGATCAGAGTAATACGACAAGTTATAGTATTCCAGGGCTCGTTATTCAAACCGATGAGCAAACTGGAGATGTTGTAGGTGTTGCTACAAACACAAATATATATAAGAACTCAATAAAGACAAGTGATATTATGACAGTTAAGATAAATGATGTAAGTAATCGTACGCAAGTAATTACTGATTTAAATGCTAAAGGATATGCTTTTACTGATAGTAATAAGCTTGATATGTTCAGTAATATTCAGAGTATATTAAATAAGGTTTCGAGTGGATTAACTATATTTTTCGTCATTCTTTCCGCTTCTGTCATTATTCTGACTATGTCTAAGTTTGTTTCTGAAAGTGTTGCAGAAATTGGTGTATTTAGAGCTATTGGAATGAAGAAAATATCTGTACTACTTCTCTTTCTGATGCAAAGTGTGTTGTACAGTGTATTTGGTTATATATTTGGAATCGGCATTGGAATAGGATTAAACATATTACTGGCAACAGTAGTCTCGAATTGGTTTCAAAATATGATAACTACTACTGTGGGACAGTCATTTGGTGTTATCAATCAGGTAAGTAGTAGTCTATTTACTAATCTCGATATCAGTTCAATTGGAATGTACAGCGCTATTCTGGCTGGGATTGTCTTTGTAATATCTATAATTCCTGCCTTTAGGGCATCAAGTATTAGTCCAATGGAGGCGATTAAAGGAGAGAAATAGCTAGAAACTATTCATTTGATACTGTATGTGTGATATACAGTATCAATGGATAAGAGAATATATAAATATTTAGGCCTATTTCTATCGATACTGCTATTTTTAACTCTTCTAATTCTTTCAAATACCTTTTCTCAACAACAGATTACTGACTTCATTTTAAAGGCTGGGATATGGGCTCCCCTACTGTATCTACTCGTGCAAATAGCAGGACAGGTATTTGCACCTCTTAGCACATCTGTCCTGTTTGTAGCTAGTTTTGTGATGTTTGGGAAAATGGCTATTGCATACGCCATAATTGTGTGGATAGTTTCTTCAATTATTAACTTTCTGATTGCGAGAAGGTTTGGAAAGCCTGTTTTGAAGTTCTTTTTAGGAGATGAGGGTGTTAACAAGGTTGAGGATATCGCTAAAAAGTTAAATAACAAGCATTTATATCTTTTACGTATTCTCACATTTTTTACAAATGATTTTGCATCATATGCATTTGGGCTAACAAATATATCGTTTGTAAATTATATGTTTGCAACTATTTTGAGCATCATTCCTTGGACAGTAATCATGGGATTAGTAACAAAAGGAAATGACACGATACTTATTACAACAATTAAAGTGTTTGGAATAATGATTCCTTTTGCAATAATAAGCTATCTCTTTTTTAAAGAGAAAAAGAGTTAGATATGCTCTAATATTTCGCTAACTATATCAGTCTCGTCACTATTGTATATCTCGTAGGATGCAAATTCCTCGCCTTGTTCACTACTTACTAATGATAAATCCTCCATTTCTTTGCAAAACATTTCTACCTTACTAACCGTCATATCAATTTCTTCTGCTAACGTTTGTGAGCTAATTGGTCCTTCATTTTCATCTAAATATGAAAATATTTGAAGAATATACGGGTTTGAAAGGGCCTCGAAGAGCTTTGAGTAACGAGAAGCCTCAGAATATGTCATTTTATATATGATTAACAACTTAATGAAGGCAGGGCATTTAGCTCTGCCTTCATATTATATACTATTTTCTTTTTCTAACGATGTAGTACCCTGCTGTAAGTACAATTAGCGTTAGAAGGGGGATTATTACCCATAGCCAGTTAAAAGGTGTGCTTTCAGTTGTAGCTATGAAGTTGATTCCTTCTACATTACTTCCTTCTGTTAACTCAACTGTTTTTGAAGCGTCTCCACTTAATTTTACATTTGTAGGTAGAGTTGTGCTATCAATTTCAACAGTGTAGCTTGTTGGACATGCGTTTACTGACCAATATCCACTGTTATTTGTTGTAACAGTTGTAAGTAGTGTTTTTACGCCACTGGTATCAGTATAGTATATGTTCATTTTGACGTTTGCTACTCCAGATTCATTTGAATCCATACTATCATTGTTATTTTTATCAACATATACATATCCTGATAGTAGTTGTTGCGTTGTACATGTTAAGCCAAGTACCTCTCCTGTTTCCTCTGGTGTTTCAGTAGTAGTAGATGCTACTGTTTGAACCCCTTGTACTGCAGCAATTGTTGGAGCTGGATTTACATTTACTGTTCTTGTGACTTGGTCAGCTGCATTTCCAGCTGCATCACTAACATTATATGTAACTGTATATGTCCCTAATGCATTTTCATTTACAGGATTGAAAACCAGAACATTGGCAGAAATATTGCCATCAATGAGGTCGGTCGCGTCTGCTCCAAGGTCGTTGTATGTACTTCCAATAATAATACTTATCGGACTTCCACCAAGCCTTGTGATAACTGGCTTTGTGCTGTCAAGGTAGATTGGGCCTACGTGTTTTGGAAGTGACCAGTTTCCTGCCATATCAACTGTTTTAATATGGAAATACCAGGTTCCATCCACTAATGTTCCACTGGTTGCTGACGATATATACTTATCAACTACATCTAGTATATTTGGATCACTGTCTGCTACTTGTGTAAATGAGTATGCAAATCCATTTACTCCACTTAAGTCATCATGTGCTGGAATAACCGGAACAATTTCCTGTGCTTCTATCGAGCCAAGGTCAGCTGTCCAATTAGCAGTAATTACATTTGTACTTGTGTGAGTATCAACAAGCGGAGTTGTAGTAACATCTGGATTTGTTGGAGCTGTTTTATCAATCTTTATGTATTTATAACCATTTGTATCTTCTACATTTCCAGCTCTATCTTCTGAGTAGTAATACACGAAATTCTCTCCCTCAGTTGATACCGTAAATGTACTTCCCTCGCTAAATGCGATTTTATCGAAGCTGTAATATGTTTTATAACATCCACTTCCATCTACATCAGTACATATTAGTGTGACAACTACATCACTGTTATGCCAGTTGTCGTCTACACCACTAATTGTGGTAACTGGGGCAACCATTGGTGTTGAATACTCTTGGTAAGGTGTTACTGCTTGAGTGTTTCCTGCAAGATCATGAATATTCTGTACTCCCCACATTTGCTCTGGAGATACATACCAACCTGGAGTTGTAAATGTTATTGTAGCAACAAATGTTGATTCATCATAAGAAATTGTTGCATCGTCTACTAGGTCTCCACTACCACCAGCTGTTGGCCAGTTTGAAAGATAGTAGTTAGCAGCATCTTCCGCTTGGCTTTTTACTACATTCTCGCTGAACCTTGCTAGGATACTGGTTCCTGCAAATCCGATTATTGGGAAATCTAAGTCAACTGTTGGAGATATATCGTCCCATGTAAACGAATCTGAGGAGTTTGATGAGATATTAAATACATTATCTTTTGCATACGCATTAACAGTGTATGTAACTCCATCGGTAAATGAAATTCCTGTACCGTCATAACTCCAGGTGGTTGTTCCAATTGGTGTAAGTATTTTAGACAGAACGCAAGAACTGCACCAAGTAGCTCCGTTCCAGAATTTATTATCTGAATTTCTTTGTATTGTCAGATAAACCTTACTTACCCCACTTACATTATCAGATGAAGTACCATTAATTACTGTACTGCCAAATGTTGCATTTCCATAGAAATCATTCGCAATAGCTACTGTTGTATTCGGTCTATTTCTATCTGAAGTTCGTACAACTTGAGTCCCTACGCTCTCATTTCCAAGTAGGTCTTGTGCTTTTACATTGGCATTAACTACTTGATTTTCAGAAGCAGAAAATGTCTTCAGACATGTTCCTAATATATAGGTTCCTGATACCCATGTGGCTCCTCCATCGATTGTAAGCTTGCACGAAGAAGCATTTAATCCTCTTCTTGCATTTGTCTCACTATAGCTTTCACTTACTGGAGCTGAAACTATAAATCCGTTTCCATTAATATATGGATTGAAGTCAACTACATAACTAACTGTGCCAATAACTGGCCCAGTTGTATCAACTTTAATATCTGAAACTATTACTGTAGTTGTATTGTATGCATTATCTCTTGCAACAACTTCAATATTATATCTACCTGTAGGTACCATACATAGTAGGTCATTATTTACATTTATATTCCATGTACCATCAGCAATGTTGTAATTGGCACTACATGTTGCTGGAATTGCAGGGGAAGTAAACCAATGGAAATATGCAGTGATATCTTGTATTCCTGATGTAGCATCTGTTGCTGTTCCTGCTATCTGGAATATATTTCCCCATGCATCATCTGCTGGTGTACTTACATTAAGTGTTGGACTAGTAGTATCAATTATAAATGGTCCAATATGAACTGTTGAGGTCCAGTTTCCTGCATTATCAACAGTTCTAAGAGTAAAGTACCAAGTACCATCTGCAAGTGTACCACTTGTTGCATAGGTATCAGTTGTCATAAGTACATCATTTGGTATTGCACTTACATCAGTAGAAAATAGGTAGGAGTAACCTGCAACTCCACTAAGTGCATCGTATGCACCACCAAAGATTCCTACATCTGGCCAATCAACATTAATGACATTATTAGTTGTTACTCCAGCTCTTGTATGAGTGAAAGATGTTGGGTCAATTGGGTTTACACTGTCATATATAAATGAATCAGAACTACCTTGTGCAATGTGGTTTACTGAATCGGTTGCATAAGGTGTTACAGTATATCTAGTACCGTTTACTAAAGCAGTTTTACTCAATCCGCCATATGTCCAGGTTGCAAAAGGTGTTACATTTAAAAATGTTGGAGCATAGCAGAAGAGGTAGCAGAATGATGTACCGCTCCAATATCTATTATCTGTTCTTTTTATTGTAACCTTTAGTAATTCAACTTGGCTTGCTGAATCAGTTGCTACTCCATTAATAGTTCCTGAATCATAAGTAAGAGGTCCATAGTAGTTCTTTGCAATAGTTACTGCCGTAACTGGGTTATTGGCATCAGATATTCTAGTGGTGGAAGTATCTCCAGTATTTCCAGCTATGTCCTTTACAGAAGCAGTAATTACTATTGCCGTAGGATCATCTGGAGTATGTGTCATTAATACACACCTATTTGCAATATATGTTCCAATTTCCTCTATTCCATTAAATGAAAATCTGCATGATGTGCTATCAATTCCAGTAAAGCTATCTGTTACTCTCGCACTTACAATGAAGCCATTTCCAAATAGATATGGGTTGTAATCAACTGTAAAGAGTAGGCCTGAGAATTTAAGATCTGTTACTGATGGTTTTGTTCTATCAACAATATCAACAACTCTAATTACTTGGGTTGCGTGATTTCCTGATGAATCAACTGCATCGTAGGTAACAGTGTATGAACCAACGTGTAAGATATCAATGTATTCGACAATTGAAACTCCTAGACCTGAATCATAGTTATCTGAAACTGTTGCTCCAGGTTCGCTGTATGAGTTTCCGCCCTCAATAGTTAGTGGATTGTCACCTAGTAATGTAATTACGGGAGCCTGGGTATCTACTACTCGAACTTCCCTAACTTTTTGAATAGCGGCGTTTCCTGCTGTATCAGTAACATCATAGGTTACATAATATGTTCCTAAAACTGATGTATTAACTGATGATGCATCTATTGTAGCTAATAAGCCTAAGTCGTGATTATCAGTTACTGATGCAAATTGTTCAATATATGGGCTGAATACTTCAATTATTTGAGGATTAGGATCATATAGTGTAATAACTGGTGCTGTAGAATCATAAATTACTTTACAACTTCCTGCTAAGGATTTTTCTGATAATGACCATACGGACTTATTTCCAGCAACGTCAACTGATCTAACAGCATATCCGTAAGCTCCTTCCGCAGGTGGCATCCAAGTATTTGGATATTCTGAATTTGTTACAGATTGTTCGTTAATACCAATATGTCCATCTGGCCAGAAGGATGTATATTCGAAGTGTGAGAAGCTTGGATCTCCAGTTATATTATTCCAGTCTGGAGTTACAGCTTGTAATTGAATTACAGAATCACATGCAATATCTGTTGTCCTTGTAGTGTTTTGGAATTTAAGCCCTGTTGGTGCTGCAGGAGCATGTGTATCAAGTGTTACGTTCCAAATTGTGCTCCAACCGCTTTTATTTCCAGCTGCATCAATGGCTCTAACTTGCCAATACCATACCCCATCAGGTGCTCCTGATGAATGAATCATATTTGAAGGGAGTATATTTGATTTCCAAAGCCCTGTTGTCAATACTCCACCAGTTTGAGCTGGATTAAGAGATGACTGGAACTCATAGGTTAATGGCAGTGAGCTGTCAGTAGAAGCATTCCAAGTGAAATCAAAATTATTTGTAGGAATCACTGACAAATGAGGAAGTCCTCCTGTTGGAATATTTGGAGAAGTTTTATCGTATGTTACAGAGCATTGTTGCGCTACTCCGACATTTTCTGCTTGGTCTGTACCAAAAACAGAAACAACATATGTTCCTTCTGCAGGTATCATTCCATTGTGATGAGTATTTGTAGTTGTAGTTGAAAATCCGGCTGCAGGGCCACTTACAATAGTGTACTTATATGTAACTGGTAATGTTTCAGTATTCGTTAGTTCCCATTCAAATGAAATAAAACCAGTGCTGTTATATGAACCGCAAGTTTTAGTTGAAGGACTAGTGTTGTATGTAGCACTTGTTTGATCTTTGAAACCAGTAAATGAAATTACTGGAGCGGTAGCATCTCCGTTAAAGTAGTCAACACTTCCTCCTGAGGAATAATCATCAGTTGCACTACATGTTCCGTGAGTATAAGGGGAAGCATCACAATTATGATTAATTTTTGATTCTTGGCTGTTTAATGATAATAGACCAGACCAAGTATTTGATTTTAGATCAATGTTTCCAGGATTATCATATGTTACATTCCAATAGTTATTAGTGAATGTATTATTTACAGCTGTTAAGCCACTTGATGTTGAATACTCATAAAGACCGCTGTCGTTATTGGAAATTGTATTTCCACTTATTGAGACACCATTTCCTTCTTGATATAGAAGTATACCTGCTGAAGCATGATTATATGTTGTATCAGAAGGCTTATCATAAATATTTCCAGAAATATTACTCGAGGTTATTAACCCAGTTGCTCCCCTACTGATTTGAATTCCATTTTGAGCAATAAAATCAATTGAGCCAAGACCAGTGACTGTAGAATCTGAGATATCAGCGTATGACCCTACATTATCTACTACAATCCCACCTTTTTGGTAGTTTGTAACAGTGAGATATCGTCCGTGTAGTGTCCCAACTTGTCCAAGTGATTGCCTACCAACAAATATACCTGCTCCATTTTGACATCCACTTGCTGGATTATCTCTAATATCATTAACTGTAATATGATTGGCTCTAAGTGTTGCTCCTCCACCTATAAAAATTCCAAATTGAATACTGCCACAAGAACTTGGTCCAGGACCAATAATTGACATATCAGTCATAGTAACCATCTTTCCGTTGTTCACAAGTACAATTGCTTTTGTAGATGGTCCCATTGGGCTATCAACTAATACTGAAGGCGCTTGGATTATCGTGCCTCCTTCTGTTTGTCCAAAAATTGTTACATCTTTAGAAACGACCAATTGTTCAGTATATGTTCCGTTGGAAACATAAATCTTTCCTCGTTCAACAACTCTTACAAGTGCAGGGCTAATCGATGAATATGGATGATATCTACCACCTAGATCAGAAGTAAAGGCTGTGCTAGCATCAACATACACAGTAGATAAAACGGCTGGAGATACTCTTTGATCTTCAATAACTGCCCCATTGTTTAGATTGCTCATCGAAACAATGTCTGTGTATGCAGATAATGGTGCGAGAGCTAATATTGCTATATCGTAAACATTTGCTTGAGCTCCAGTTCCCCAGTTATTACCTGTAAATGTCATGTCTCCACCTTCCATAACCCAACCCTTTGTTCCATAAACATAGTTATTTACAATATTTCCTGTAGTTGGTCCAGTAAAATAACCTGGTTGTCTAAGAGAATAAATTGTATTTCCTTCTATTTGTAATCCACTTAATCCACCACTTACAACCATTGCACGACTGACATCTCCGTCACCAATAACAAACTGACCATGAATGGAGTTATTTTTAATAGTTGTGTTACTTGCACCTATGTATATCAAATTTTGAACTCCAGCCTGGTCTGTCTTTACTAATTCAACATCTTGAAGAGTGAAACCACTTGCTGTTACACTAAAGAAGTTGCTTCCGACGCTAATTCCGCCTTGTATATATGTAGAACCAACGCCAGATCCCTTGATTGTAAGATTTGGTACTGTGATATTTATCACACTTGTAAGGGTGTAGGTTCCAGATCCTATTAATATTTCATCACTTGGAGCTGCAACTGCAACAGCGGCAGAAATTGTATCGAAACATCCACCTCTAATAATACTAACAGTATCACAATTAACTGGAGTATTAGGAGAAACAACTACAAATATCGTGAAATGATCTAATCCTTTAATAATTACTTGACTATCTAAAACTGTTTCATTTTTTACATCTTTGAAATCAACATTATTTTCAGAGTAAAGTACTTTTACATCTTTTTCACTTGAAGAATAAGGAAGATATAGGTCATACTTAAATGTACCATTTACCATATCTGTAGTTAGCTCGTAGGCTTTACTTACAACTTCAGAGTTGTTGATACTATTTTCAACATTATTAATTGCGACAGTAATGGGTGAGCTAACCTCTGGTAATTCTCTAAATACAATCTTAATCCCATCTAAGCTTTTATTTTCATAAACCTTATCAAGTTCAACAGCCTTACTAGTTGTAAATGAACCATCACTATTTGTAATCCATTCAATTGCATCTTCAATTTTAGGGTATGTAGGGGTTGGGTCTGGAACTATTTCATTAATTATAATTGGAGGAATAACCTCTGGAGTTATAACTGGAGTTAATTCTTCTACTGGTGGAGTTAGTACTTCCTCAGTAGGAAGAACTACTTCGACAGGAATTATTTCCTCAACCGGTAAAACTTCAACAGGAGTAACCTCTTCTTGTACTGGAGCCTGCTCCTCACTTGGTTGTACTGTTTCTTCTGGTACCGAAACTACCTCAGGAGTTTCCGGTAATATCTCTTGTGCCAGAATCGGCATAGCCCCAAGAAGTGGGTTTAAGAGAAAGATAAAAGTGAAAATGGTAGAAGTAATTTTTTTGAAATTCTTCTTAAGCAGTTTAAATACGGATCTAAGCATTTAATTAAATCTTAATTTATTTGGTGAAATTATAATATAAAGTAAAAGTAAAGTCATAACCTATAATAAAGTATTTTTTACCCAATTAGGATCTTAAAAATATCTATTACTTGTGTTTTAACTCTATCTATACTAATTTGGTCTTTATTTGATTTCCTAAAGCCTTTCTGGTTTTATTAAGCCTCCTTAATATACTTTTCTTTTGATTTTATCGTATTTTTATAACTATTATTCTAAAATCTCATCTTTTATGGGTTAAACATATTTCCATATTAAACGTTGGGACAACAATTAAAATCTCAGGTTTAGTCTCTATTTATGAATTTCTTTTAATAAACTGTACAGGTATGATATATTAATATTAGTTAAGATGTAAACTCTAAAAATTTGAAAATTAATAAATATTTGTTATGCTCTCTTGTTGTTTTAGGTGTTGCTTTATTTGCAGGACTTGCATACTTCACATGGTCAGAATATAAATCTGGCTTAGCGACAGATGGAAACTCTAATACTGTAAATGATGGTGAGTATACAAAAATTACAAAAAATGAGTTTACACTTAAGTATAAGTATGATCGAAATAATAAGTGGTCATATATATTGACAGGGCAGTTACCCAATCCTTGTTACAGTGTAGAGGTAGATGAACTTGTCGCTGAGAGCTATCCTGAGCAAGTCTATATAAATGTTACTGTCACACCTCCTGCCTCTAGTGTTGTATGTATCCAGATGATTTATGACTACAGTAAGGAAGGCACATTTAGTGCAAGTAAAGGTGCAACAGTTAATTTAAATGTTAAATAATAGTGAATATAAAGGATTTTCATGTTAAAAAGCTTGGTAAGCGAGGCAAAATAGTAATTTGGGAAGTTGATGGACAAAGGGTAAGAGCCAAACTGGATGAAGAATTTACCAATTTCTCACAACATTACGAGTTTAAATTCATTCCTGAGTATGAGTTCTGGCTAGACTGTAAATGTAATGCTAATGAAAGAAAATTCTTTATTCAAAACCTTCTAGTTCAGTGGAAGTTAATGAGAAAGGGAGTTACGCAAAGACAGGCGTTTGACGCAGGTAATGCGGAAGAAAAAGCCGAAAGAGCCAAGTCAGCTGAATATTCTAAGGCTTTAACTAAAAAAGGTGAGCCCTCTTTAAAACAGATTCATGAAAAGCTTCTTGGAAAGACTAAAAAAGGACTTTCAGTGTATCTAATTAGTGGAAGTCTCGTCCGTGACTTCTATAAAGTGAATTTTGTTTCAGGTGGACATGGGCTTGTTTATGATTTTGTTGCAGAAGATGAGGTATGGCTTGATGATGGAATGGATTTAAGTGAAATACCGTATGTTTTGCTCCACGAGCTATATGAGAGAAGAAAGATGAAGAAAGGTCTCACGTATAATCAGGCACATAGATTTGCAAGTAAGATTGAGTGGAAGGCAAGACACGCCGGAGACACACTAAAAAAAGAGCTTCATAAATTAGGTTGGGATAGTAACTAAATTCTACTTCTCCCACTTAAATAGTTTTGCAGCCAATCCGTATACAACTATCGCCCAAATTAAAAGAACTAACAGGTTTTTGAAAATATCTGTAAAGCCAGCACCTTCAAATGCAATCTTTCTCATTGCCTCATTTAAGTGTGTTAGTGGAAGAATATTACTTACTGCTTGTAACCACTTTGGTAAAAGCGTAATCGGAAAGAAACTTCCAGCCAGTAGAAATTGAGGAAGTGTGAACATATTTGCAATAGGTGCTACAGAATTTTCATCCTTTGCAACAGATGAGATTAATAGGCCTGCACCTAAAAATACAATCAAACCGAATACAACAATTAGAAGCATTTGGAAAAACGTTGTGAATCCATTTATTAAGGTAAATCCGAATACAAAATGTCCAAATCCAATTAGTATTCCCATCTGAATCACATAAAGAAGAAGCCTTGAAATTCCTTCCGCTAATAATATGTATAGTCTCTTAATTGGTGTTGCAAAGAATCTTTTTAGAACTAATGTCTCTTGTAGAGATATTAATACGAATGCTGTTCCGAAAATTCCTGAGCTGAGTAATGAGAATCCTAATTGCCCTGGTAATATGAAATCAATTTGCTTATACTCTCTTCCCGATATTACCTCTGAATTAAGTGTAATCAAAGGATTTTGAATTTGTGATATGGAGAGATTTATCTTATCAGTAATTCCAGTGATTATTGATGAAATTATTGAGCCATTTTGTGCTGCGGCATTACTTGTTTGAAGATTAACTAAGAATTTCCCAGAAATATTTTTAATATCTAATATTGCATCTAGTTGCCCTATCTTTAAATTTTTAACTGCAGCCTCATTTGAGTTGTATTCTTCAAACTTAATTGTTTTCATTGTTTCGAGAGTTGTATAAATTGGATTATTTTTATCAGCTCCGCTATTTAAATATATTTTTAATTCTGATGAGTTTGAACCAATTAGGCCAAAGATAGAGATAAACACGACAGGGAAAATCATACTAAATACAATTGATGAAGGGTTACGGAGTAGGCCCAAAAAGCTTACCTTCACAATAGCTAAGAAGGCTGTGAATTGATTGTATTTTTTTATTTTCTTACTCATCTCGTAACTCCTTTCCAGTTAAATGAATAAAGACATCCTCAAGGTTTGCTTCTTTTATGACTCTTTCTTTTTTAAAGCCAGTTCTTGTTAAATCGTCTATTAATTTATCTGGAGTATCGAGTGCTATTATCTTCCCACTATCCATAATCCCTACCCTATCGCATAAATATTCTGCCTCATCCATATAGTGAGTTGTCATGACTATTGTTATTCCACCTCCTCTTAAATCCTTAATTAGTTCCCAGAGATTTCTTCTTGCCTGAGGGTCAAGACCTGTGGTTGGCTCATCTAAGAAAATAATGTCAGGTTTATTAACAAGAGTAGTAGCAATAGAAAATCTTTGTTTTTGGCCCCCTGAGAGCTTCTTAAACATTGATTTAGCCTTATCTACCAGTCCAACCTTGGCAAGTAGGTCAAGAGGCTCTATATGCACGTTATATAGTCCAGCAAATAGTAGGATTATTTCAGATAAATTGAGGTTTGGATAGAATCCAGATTCCTGAAGTTGAATTCCGATAATTTCCTTTATTTTATTTTGCTGGTTGTTTATAGAGTACCCTTTAACTATTACATCTCCTTCGGTTTCTTCTCTTAAAGTCTCAATTATTTCAAGGGTTGTTGTTTTGCCAGCACCATTTGGCCCTAAAAGACCAAATATCTCTCCTTTATATACGTCAAAACTAACTCCGTTTACAGCAAAGAAATTTCCATATTTTTTAACAATGTTTTTTACTTGAATGATTTTTTCCTTTGACATCAAGGTATAAGGTTAATACTTGACTGATTGTTTGTCAATTTGATTACTTACACTCTTTTATGTCAAACTGATCTTGAGCCCTCTTTACATCCTTTGTATATTTTGTTTCTGATAGTACATTTTCACTGTTAATTTTGAAGCATCGGGCGTCAATGATTGGTACACCACTTCCGTAAGTTATAAAGGCAATATAGTAGTCCCCATTTTCGTTGAGACTGGAAATAGTTCCACCCGCAAACAGTTTCTCTGGGTTGAAAGTCCTAAGAGTTGGATATTTAGCATAAACAACTTCAAATTTATTATCTAATATATTCTCCTGAATTTTATCTTTTTGTTTATATAGATATATAATGATTAATGAAAACAATATTAATGTAAATGTTAGCACAGCTCCTATTAACATTTTCTTTTTCATAGCTATATTGATAAAATTATTCATTGACTAATTTAGTCTAACATATATTATTTACTCTATGAAGATACTATACGTTTCATCATTTCTTGAAGGGCTAGGAGGAGGAGAGGGAAATGTTACATGGGAGCTTGCTCATCAGAGCGCAATTTTCGGAAATCAGGCATATATATTTAGCCCAGGTAAATCATATAGGCAAAGAAGGAGGGAATCGGGCTTGATTGAAGCAACATTTCCGGCAAAAGGAATGAGAGGGTTGATGCTATTTAACTCCACTCCTATGAATATACGAAGGCTTTATAGAAACCTTGAGAAGATAAACCCAGACATTATTCACTTTCATTCGCCAGTACCTATGGTGGTTTATGTGCAGATTTGGGCGCTAAGTCATAATATCCCAATGGTGTTTACAATTCATGAAGACCCTAATAAGTTTCTTGAGTACTCATATATGTCTAAAGGAAATCCGTTTTTGGGTTTAATTAGAAAAGGGGGATTTGATAGTTATCTAAGAAATCTATACTTGAATTGTCAAACTTTGGTAGCTGTTAACGACCTACATATCCCTTTTATCAGGCAGTTTGGCTACAATGGAAAACTAGTATGTGTTGAGAACGGGAGAGAATTATCAAAATACAATAAACTTACAATTCCAAAGGTTTCTGCAAAAAAGAAAATTCTTTGCTTCATAGGAATGATTTCCAAAAGAAAAAATCAGAAGTACCTAATTGAAGTAATGAAGTATTTGCCAAAGGAATATGAGTTGAGGTTAGTTGGTTCCCCTATTTTTCCCTCCTATCTTAAAAAACTACCTAAACTACGCAATGTTAAGTATATGGGACAGGTCAAACCAGATAAAATCCCGAACATATTAAAAGAGTGCCATTTGTTTGTCTCTGCATCAACCGAGGAGGTGTTTAGTTTAGTTTGTATAGAGGCATTAGCAGCAGGAAAACCAATTGTTGGGCTTAAAAACTCTTCAACAAGGAAATTAATCAATAGTAGTAATGGAATATTACTTCCACTTAATACAAAACCAAAAGTTTTTGCAAAAACTGTTTTGAGTATATTGAATGTCTCTCAAAGAAGTTATGAGAAGATGGCAACCTCAGCAAGAAGCTCTGTAAGCCATCTAGATTGGAGCAAGATCATTGTAAGGTATCAAAACGTTTATGATGATATTTTGAAAAATAAAGTAGAAACGAATGAATCTAACAGATTCAACCAAATCTTTGCATTTCTTCAGAATATAGTTAATGGCCAACTTGTAGAATCTATTGTAGTTAACCTTGGAAATTCATTTAAAAGCTCATGGGACAAATTTAAAAACCGTAAGAAAAAAGGGAACCTATTAGGATTTGCTATAGCAGGTGCAGCAATTACTGGAATAGCTATTACAATATTTAGCTTGATCAATATGAAAAATAAAATGAGGAAGAAGTGATTATATTCCCATACCTGAGGTCTCTCTTATTATTCTTGCGAAAAATCCTAAGTCACTCTTTCTAAAGATGGAGTATAGCTCTTTTCCTAGTTTATCTGGATCATGCCTTACTATGCTTCTTGCGAGTGTATCGCCTTTCTGACTTGTGAATACTTTATCTGATATTAAGTTTCTTCTAATAACTATTTTTGATTTAACCGGTAAATCATCTAATAATATGCTTTGATCTTCTGTTTTATAATGCGCTAGAACTTTTTTAGGAATGTCCTCGTCATTAGCTAAGATAATATCGAATTTCCTGCCTATGTATTTTTCTAAAGTACAAACTAGATCGGATAGTTTCATCCAATCGGTTTCACCTTTCTTAGTCATGAGGTTTGAAACAAGTATAAGTTCTGCTTTTGAACTTTTTACTGCTTCTGATATCTTCTCAACTAGAAAATTGGGAATAATACTTGTATAGATGTCCCCTGGGCCTACAATGATATACTGCGAGCTAGTTATAGCTTTTATGGCGTCCTCGTTTGCTTTAGCTTTATTGCTTAATCTTATAGAGGAGATTTTAGAACAAATCTTTTGAGTATCAATATAATGCTCACCAATGAGTTCCTTGCCATTCTCATATTTTGCAATCAGTCTGACCTTATCATAACTAACTGGTATTACATTTCCTACAGTATCAAATAGCTCGCAAAGTTCATTAACTGCGTTTTTCTCACTACCTGCTATATCTGACATAGCAATCATTATTAGATTACCAAGAGTATGCCCTGACATACCTTCTCCCTTGCTGAATCTATATGTAAAAAGTCTCCTTAATAGTTGGTTTTTATTTTTGCTTGAGAGTGCTACTATTGCTTTTCTGAGATCACTTAAAGGTAGAAGACCGAATTGGTCACGAACAACCTGATTGCTTCCTCCATCATCAGCCATACTAATGATTGCATTAAGATGAAGGTCTGAGTAATCATTTAGCGCTTCTAAAACGGCTGTAGTTCCAGTTCCTCCCCCTATTGTTGTTATCTCCATGTAAATATCTTACTACTTACTTGCCTCAGCTGCTATTGCGTCGGCTTTAGTTGCGTGAATAGTTCCATCCTTATGATTTGCAGGTGAATATATAGTATAGAGCTTTAGCACTTTAGAATCAGAGGTGTTAATAATGTTATGGTTAGTTCCAGCTGGAACTATAAATGCAAATCCATCTGTAAATGTTGCTTTTTCGCCGTTCATTACTACTTCTCCATCTCCACTTTCAATTCTGAAAAATTGATCAACAGTTGGATGTACCTCCATTCCAATTTCTTCTTTTGGAAGTAGAGACATTAATACTAGTTGCGCATACCTTCCTGTGAAAATTACTTTTCTGAAATTGGTATTTTCTTGAGTTAGTTTTTCTATATTATCAATAAAGCCTACCATGGTTATTTAATATTAATTTAATACTTAAATATACCATTTATATTTCTCAATCTCTATCTCCCTATTCCCCTATATATCACTCCTCTTTTTAGCAGTTCTTTCTTATTTAAGCAGTTCATGCCATCTACAATTACATTCACTTTTGCATACTTTTCTATTGGATATTCTACAAACTCTTTATGGTCAGTTCCAATTACAATTGCATCTACTCCTTTTAGTGTCTCAGATAGTGTTTTATGTGTTGATATTTTAAGGTTGTATGGTTCAAATATTCTCAATTTAGCGCCGTATTCTTTTTCTAGTATTTTCTTTATTTCAATTGCAGGGCTTTCTCGCAAATCTGCAATATTTCTTTTATATGAAAGACCAAGTAATGCAATTTTACTTCCCTTTATTGATTTGGATACCTCGTTTAGTGCATGAATCAATTTCTCAACAGTATAGTGAGGCATACTATTGTTTACATATCGGGCATTTCTTAGAAGCTTATGATCAAAACCTGCTTTTTTAGCTCTCTCAATTAGATAGTATGGGTCAACGGCGATACAGTGCCCCCCCACTCCTCTACTTGGATAGTGAGCCATAAATGCGAACGGCTTGTTTGATGCCCCTTTAATTACATTAATTAGGTCAATTCCTTGAAGGTCGAATGATTTTGCAAGCTCATTTACATATGCAATGTTTACATCTCTGAAAGTGTTTTCAATTGCTTTTGTTGCTTCTGCCTCTTTTATATTATCCATTTCGTTTACAATCGTCCCCTTATCTAAAATAGATCTATAAAAAGAGGCGAGATATTTAGTTGCGGCCTTTCTTGTAGAACCGATATTTCTATTTATATTTAATACATTCCACTTTGGATCACCAGGATTAATTCGCTCAGGGCAATGTGCTACATCAAAATCTTTTCCAGCTTTTAGTGGCGTCATAGATTCAATCAAAGGAATCATTACTTCTTCACAAGCTCCAGGGTTAACCGTTGATTCTAGGACTACATACGCACCTTTTTTTAAGTATTTTGCCACAGTTTTAGCAGCTTCAATGACTGGTGTGTAATCAGGTGTATATGTTTCATCAATTGGTGTAGGGACACAGATTATAAATATATTGGTATCTTTTAGAATATCTGGATTTGTACTAGCTTTGTAATTAGCTTTTTTAAGCAATTTTTGTGCTGTTTCATCTTGAATTGGAGATTTGAATTTACTAATTAAAGCAATTTTTTCTTTAACAAAATCATAACCATTGACATCATATTTATCATTTACTGCAATAGCACATAGAAGTGGGAAACCAACGTATCCAAGACCAATAACTGAAACTTTTGTTTTCTTCATAGATAGAGAAATAATATAAGATATTAGGATATTGTAGTTTCTCTTTATGAAAATGTAAAGATTTAAGGCTTTTCCAAAGACATAACAACCTTACCATTGATTAAACCATTACTATACTTATCAAGATATATAGGGGTGTGTCTTGGGTTATCTGATTGCGGGTAAAGAACAATCATGTCGCCATCAAATTTAATAGTTTTAACTGTCGCCGAGTTGTCTAGTATTGCGACAACGACATCTCCACTACTAACTTCAGATGTTTTTGAAACAATAATATAATTGCCGTCATTTAATTTCTTTCCACCTACCTCCTTTTGATTCATTGAATCTCCTTTCACAATTAGTGCAAATAACTCATCATTTTTCTTAACAAGTCCCTTGTCTATATGAAGCACACCTAACCTATCCTCTTGAGCAATTGCAAGCGGGGTGCCAGCGTTTGCATATCCAAGAATTGGTATACCGATTAAGTACTCATATTCCTCTTCTTCAACTAATTGAATTCCTCTTGCCTCGCTGGTTCTAATAATGAATCCTTTTTTTTCAAGCGCAATCAAATGGTTTACAACACCTCGTTTTGTGTTAATTTTCAGTATTTGACCAAGCTCAGAAAGAGAAGGTGCATACCCTTTTTCAAGATAGAAGTCTCTAATTACTTGTAACACTTTTTGCTGTTTTTCAGTTATAAATGGATTCATTTATATACTAGATTAACTTAGTATACGCAGTATACGTCGTATATGTATTCATTTCAACTACCTATAACATTATTTCTCATCATCTTGATAATTATTTTAAATATGCATATACTTAACAGTTTTAAATTTAAACAAAATATTTATATGGCAAAAAGTACATCTACCTCTGAAAGTACTACGAGTACTGCAACACCAAAAGAGGCAAAGAGAGTAGTTTCTTTAAATGATATTAAATTCAATAAAGAAAACGCTATCCTTGCAGCTGTTGCTTGTATTCCTGGTATTGCGATAATTCTTTTCTTTGTTGAAAAGAAAGATTTATTTGTAAGATATCATGCTGCACAATATGCACTTCTCTCTTTGTTATATTTGATTGTTTGGATACCTATTATTGGATGGATTCTTCCATTATTAATTTTGGTTGCAACAATAGTTGGAGCAATTAAAGCTTACAAGGGTGAAAGATTTGATCTACCTCTTGCAAGTGGTTGGGCTATTAGTTTAATGAATAGATTCTAATAGTTTGTGAAGTTGAATTTGGAAGGGAGGGTTAAAATCCTCCCTTTTTTGTATACTTTTAATTAATTAATTGTTAGAATGTCTCCATTCGGGGTGTAGTTCAGATGGCTAGAACGCTGCGTTTGGGACGCAGAGGCCGCAGGTTCAAGTCCTGTCACCCCGACCATACCTTATTATGAAAATTCTTATATTCTCAGATACACACTTAACTGAAGTGTTCGATAGCAAGAAGTATCGTTTTTTAGTATCTTTAATCAATAAGTACGATAAGGTAATTATAAACGGTGATTTCTGGAGTAATTATTCTTCAACATTTGATAGTTTCGTAAATTCAAAATGGAAAAAGTTGTTTCCGCTTCTTTTAGCAAAAAATACTGTATATGTTTATGGAAATCATGATAGAAAGGAGTGGTGCGATAAAAGGGTTGAACTATTTTCAAAAATACAAGTAGAAAAGGAGAAAATTGTAATAGATGATTTAAAATATAAGGTATTGCATGGACATACAGTATCTTTTGATTCAATCCATTCGAAATGGTGGGTCAATTTAATTAGAAATAGCAAATTTGATGTTTTAAACTATAGAATTCAAACTAAAATTTTAGAACTGTTTGGAGGAAAAACATATGAATATTTTGGAGGGTATATGAATAGAAAATATAAACGAATTTTAAGGGAAAATGTGATTATTGGCCATACACACAGCCCAGAATTTGATTTAAAGGCCGGTTTTATTAATTCTGGATATATATATGGTGGATTTGCCCATTATCTAGATATCACAGACGAAAAGGCAAAATTAATACACAAAAGGTATTAAAGCCTTCCGGACAATATCTTTATCAATATACTTAACTCTTTATACGCATGTATTCTTGATAGAACGTATCTGTGTTTTGGATAATTATCAATAGAGCTACCACATGAGAATCCAAGTGAATAGCCAGCTTGGCTCATATAGCTAAGGGTTTTAGTATTCCACATGCACCCAGGAAAAGCTATGGCTCCTACATTTACTCCAGTTGTGTACTGCAGAGCTGTTTTACTTGTAAATATTTGATATCTAAGCTCACTGTTGCTTGTTAATTTTGTAAAGTCAGGATGGGTGGCAGAGTGTGATTGAATATCCATACCAGCTTTTACCATCTCTTTCATTTGAGTATTGGTAATTGATGACCTATGAGATGTAATGAAAAACACACCCACTTGTTTATATTTTTTTAGAATTGGAAAAGCGTTTTCATACTGCCCTTTTGTACCATCATCAAAGCTGAGCATAATTGTTTTCTGTTTAGGGTTCTTTCCTGAATTCAATATCTCATTGTATTGTGCAGTAGTAACTGTCCTGTAATTTTTCGCAGTCAGATATGCAATCTGTTTCTCAAAGTCTTTAGGAGATATGTACATCGCCTTTACAGTAGCAGAAGCATTAGCAGGAACTTTATCTATTTGGTGGTACATCATTAAAGGAACTCTAATAGTTCCAGCCCTTTGTGAAGTCGGCTTAAGGTCGTAACCAGTTTTAAAATTATTATTGCTTATAATTACGTCATATTTTTCGTTCAATTTACATATGCTTTCAACACAATCAACAGGAAGAATTAAAGGAGAAATGGTAAGCAAGTTGTTTCCATTAATGTTTTCTAGTGATAGAAGCGTAAATTTATTGTAACGCAGAGCATCTATTTCAATATCATTAATATACTTAATTGCGTTATTAAAGTTATTATCCTTTAACTCTGTATTTAAATTGTTTAATGCTGTTAATTTGATATCAATTTTGTTAAGTTCTGAAACATAGTAATCAGATATCTCTTTAAGAAACCCAACTCTCTCCAAATTTGCATCAACCTTTGTTAGATTAAAACTTCCATTAGTCGTTGAGGTAAATGAGTTTGTAGATATAACATCTTGTATTCCAAGAGAGATTTTATATTTATACTCATTAATATCTTTACTAGTTACATAACTAGTTGTTAAATTTTCTCCTAGATTCTGATTATCAGTTGTAGTTTCAAACAGGATTGGAAGATCAAATAATGTATTAAAGTAATTAACTTTATTCAATATTTTTTTATCAATACTCTTTAAAATAGTTGCCTTTTCCTCATCACTTAGAGAATTCAAAGTAACAGTAATTTCTGAATATTGAGAATTAGAGTTACTAATACCTTTTAGTTTACTTATTAGTGAGAAATTATTTGTTGAAAATATCGAAACTAATTGAATCTTTTTAAGTTGAGATATAAGCAAAGGCTTAATTTCGTTTTCGATTATCTCATTGCGAATTATGTCTAACTGATTGTCAAAATACATTCCCAATATCTCATCATTTATATATGCGTTTGAATCATCAGTTTTGTATGTAAATTGGGATGGAATTACTACCATTCCATAGTTTAGGAGCTTTACAATTTCCTCCTTAGATAGATCAATCCCGTTTTTACTTAAAGTATCAGTGTAATTACTAGGTAGCACAGATAAAGGAAGAGTTAGATTGCTCTCGTTTATGGTTGAAAGTTCAATTGTATCTGGATTATTAAATGTATAACTTTCCTCACTTATCTCATTTAAATTTAGGTAGATTACAAATGAAATACCTAAGATAAGTAGAATCGAGGAGATTATTAGAATTAATACTTTTCCTTTCATATCTCAGTATAACATTAACTTGATAAATATATGAAGAATAAAGTATGCTGTAGTATGGAAATTCAAACTGAATATAAACTATCGTTCAAATCCCCTATTGTTTTATTTATCATTGGTAGCGTTTTTGCTGGACTGGCTGAGACACTAATGGCTTATTCTTTTCCAGTAATTATTGAAAGAACTGTGAACTCAAACGAAATACTGGGAGGTATTCTTGCTGTTGGTTCAATTATTGGCCTAGTTTTTGATTACTTCTTCCCTGCTTTATTTAGAAAACACTCGTGGAAATCTCTTCTAATTATTTCGCTAATTCTATCCATGCTCTTTCCAATTCTGACTTTTCTGGGAGAAAGGTTTTCGCCAATTTTAGTATTTGTTTTAGCTTCAATTGTATGGTCAATATACTATGAACTTTGGTCGTTTTCATCACAATCTTACGTCTCTACAGAGCACGATAAAAACAAATTTACCAAAATTTGGAGTGTTACTGGCACAATGTATGAAATTCTTGCTGTTGTAGGACCTATACTTGCTGCATATTTACTGACAAACGCAAACATGGTTTTTGTTGGTGCTGTAATAATATTAGATTTGATTGCTTTAGTAATAACAATATTAACTAAATCTAAAAAACGAATTCCTCAACTTGAATTAGAAGAAGAAAACGTTACAAAATCTATAATTGACGAGATAAAATACTGGAGAATACTGGGGAGAAAAACACTTCCAGTGATAATTGGCTCGTTTCTAATCTCCTTTATTAGCACATCGTTTTGGACGTTTGGAGCAATATTTGCAATTAGTCTTTCTAAAGATACCAATTTAGATTGGATTATGATTGTTGCATATTCACTTCCATCAGTCCTTGGAGGAATAGTCATGTCTAAGTTAAACATCAGAAGAAGAAAGAAACGAATTTCCCAAATAGCTATGCTTATCACTGGTCTACTTTTTATGTCATTTTATTTTACAAGAACAAGCCTACCTGCAACGGTAGTTCTTGTTGGGTTTATTAGCATAACAGTAATGGTATCTTGGCTTTTGATTAGTTCTGTCTATAGCGACCTTCAAAAAAGATTAGGAAGGTATATTCACCATCTACAAGGCATTGGAAACGCCTCAAAATCCCTCGCATATATATTTGCACCCCTAACAATGGGTATTATGGCTGATAAGTTCGGGTTTAGTATCTCATTTGCTATACTTGGTGGGATTATAGTAATTGCCTCAATTCTTTTACTGATTCTAACTCCGCGAAAAATTAGACTACCGCAAGTTGAAATATCTAATATTGAAGAAATTAAATAAAATGGAAAACATAATTATAATTGGTAGTGGCCCAGCAGGACTTGCAGGAGCCATTTACTCTTCTAGATCTCAACTTAATCCCCTTGTTATTGAAGGGATTACTCCTGGTGGGCAACTTATGATTACAAGTCATGTTGAAAACTATCCAGGATTTGAGGAACCGATACTTGGACCTGAGCTCATGAATCATTTTAGAAAACACGCTGTTAAGTATGGAACTAGAATAGAGGCTGGAAATGTAAAGTCAATTAAAAAAACTGATGAATATGTTGAAATTGTTACTGAGAACAAGACTTATCAATCAAAAACAGTGTTAATTGCAACAGGTTCACAAGCAAAATGGCTAGGAATTGAATCTGAAGCAAGGCTTACGGGAAAAGGAGTATCAGCTTGTGCTACATGTGATGGGTTTTTCTTTAAAGATAAGGTTGTTGCTGTAATTGGTGGTGGGGATAGTGCATGCGAAGAAGCAAGCTACCTTACTAGGTTTGCATCAAAGGTTACTATCATACATAGAAATGGTGAACTTAGAGCATCAAAATATATGCAGGAAAGGGTAAAGAGCAATCCAAAGATTGACTATATATTCAATACTCAAGTAACAGAGATATTGGGGACAGAAAAAGTAGTTGGCTTAAAACTAAGTAATGGAAGCGAACTTACATTAGATGGAGTGTTTGTTGCAATAGGGCATGCCCCTGCTACAGCATTTTTAGTTAATAGTGGAGTATTATTTGATGAAAAAGGCTATATATTTACTACTGAAAGAGTACGCTTTGAAAAGGTTGATTGTGATAAAAAAGAATTTGCTACAGATTTTAGATATATGACAAGCATTGAGGGCATATTTGCTGCAGGTGATTGTGTTGATCATGTATATAAGCAAGCAGGAACAGCCGTAGGAATGGGAATTGGGGCTGTAATTGAGATAGAGAAATACCTAGCTAAATAATTTCGCCAATCCTTCTTAAACTCTCACTGTTTATAACATTGTGATGTTTTGCATTAAGTTGTATTACCTTTGTATTGCCAATTCTATTCCAATTACTCACAGGCATAATCTCATCTCCTTTTCCACCAATTACATACAAACTAGATTTAGCGCAATTCAAAATTTCTATATTGTTTGCCGTCTTAATATACATTATTAGTGATATAAGATAACTGATATTTAATGCTTGGATTAGTTTGTAATTAATTGCTTTGGATAAGTCTTTAAATAACAATCTGTACAGCTTTAATTTGATTAACTTAAGAAATGAGATAAATATTGAAATAGATATTTTAGGAAGTTTAAGCAGAGCCAGTAATAACTTTGAAGTTGGATTAAATATTGGACACGTAGCAATGAAGATATACTTTGAATTTGGATAAAATCTTATTAATTTAGGAATTATTAATCCACCAAGCGATATTCCAATAATTACATCTGGCTTAAATTTCAATTGTTTTGTAATTGAATTAACAGTTACATTTATGTTAAAAATCTTCTGACAACCCAAATAGTTTGAGATAACAATTTTATGACCTTTTGATGATAAATATCGATGCAAAGGGTGTTCATTTGTGAAGATTTCGAACCCATGAACTATTAAGATGTTCTTACTCATATCTAAGTGCATTAACTGGATCAAGCCTTGCTGCTTTTATTGCTGGATATATTCCCGCAAAGATTCCAACAAGAATACTTGCTAATACAATTATAATTGAAAGTTGCATATCAATGGTAAAGAATTTTTTCAAAGTAAATCCAGCGTCAGTTAATTGTTGTATTACAAATGGATCTACTAGTTTCATAACAATTAAGACAAAGGAAAGACCTATTACACCCCCTATCAATCCAATAGCAGCAGATTGAATAAGGAATATAACCATAACCTGAAAGTTTGAGGCACCTATTGCTTTAATTATTCCTATCTCTCTTGTTTGTTCATATATACTCATTATCATGGTATTTATAATGCCAATTGAAGCTACAACGCTTGATACAAGTGCAAACATAATAAGCCCAATTGTAAGTCCATTTGTAATGTTATCTAAATATCCAAGCAGATCATCTGAAGTTAGAGCGTTGAACCCATATTTTTCTGTAGCTTCAGTTTTAAAGCTAGCAGATGTTCCTGGCTTAACTGTTACAGTCAATTGATCATATCCTATTTTTTTGACATATTCTTTTACTGTAGTAAAGTTTCCATTATACGCAAGTATCCTAAGGCCATCATTTACATTTAGATAAGCATCATATCCTTTGGCAGTTGCTTTATATACTCCTGAGATTTTGTATAAAAAAGCTTTGTTGTTAGTGTAATTATTCTTTGACGAAAAAAAGGAATTGATTGAATTTTCGACTATTAATCCTTTTCCGATAAGTTTATTTGGAGAAATCTCATAAAATGTTGAGAAATTATCTGAAACTAGTATTTCTCCTTTTTTAGGAACATCAATCTTTCCAGAAATCATTTCAAGGGAAGAGGTATCCTGAATTGTATTAATATATGCTTGGTCAAAAGGATCTTTCAGTCCTTTCAAAGTCATATTCATTCCGTATATAGATGCAATTTTTTCAATACTTACGACATCTTCTCTTTTAAGTAGCTCGTTAATTGCAGTATCTGTAATTATAACTTCTTTCTTACCCTCCATTTTGGTTCTACTTGGGGTCATATTAAAGCTAGCTTTAAGTATCTCAACAGTATTTGGCTTAAAAGTTTGGGTAAATTGAGAAACAAGTACAGTCTTTATACCTTGCATACCAAAGATGATGAATGAAAGAAGAATCACAGAGATAGTAACGCCTAGACTTGTCAAAAAAGTCCTTAGTTTTCTCTTTAATATTATATTTAAAGCATATTTAAACATTCTTAGTTATTCTACCGTCAATTAAATATATCTTTCTATCAACTTTATCAAAAAGGCTTTCATCATGAGTAACAATTATCAATGTAGTTCCTTCTTCTTTGTTTAAATCAAAAAGGAGTTCTACTATTTCTTTTCCTGTTTTAGAATCTAAATTACCTGTTGGTTCGTCACATAAAAGAATCTTAGGCTTTGCCATCAATGCCCTTGCTATTGCAACCCGTTGTGCTTGACCCCCTGAAAGCTCATTTGGCATATGTTTAGATCTATTTTCGAGACCAACTTTCTTTAAAAGGTAATTCAATCTTTCTTTTTGTTCTTTCCTTCTAAGTTGCTTCCCAAAAGTGATAGGTAGTGAGATATTCCCAGCAACATTGAGAGTTGGGATTAGATAAAACTGTTGAAAAATTGTTCCAAGGAGTTTTCTTCTATAGTAATTTGAATTATGCTTCTTCAAATCCTTTCCATCTATTAAAACCTCTCCTTTATATTTTGAATCTAGCCCTCCAAGAATATTTAATATTGTGGATTTTCCACTTCCTGAGGGCCCAATGATTGCTACGGTTTGGCCATCTCTAATAGTAAAGGAGATATCATTAATCGCATGTACCAGAATATTCTTACCACTTTTATATGTTTTCTTTAGGTCCTTTACTTCAATCATAGTAGATTAGTATATTCCAAAAGGATTATTTAGGCAAAAGATTATTAAATATTAATATGTTCTCAAAAAATGAATATCTATTTCACTCAAACCTTGTTTCCATACAGCAGGTCTTCCATGAGGACAACTATATGGGTTCTTACATGCTTTAAGCTGTTTTAATACTAAATCACACTCTTGAGTTGTTAATTTCTGCCCACTTCTAATACTGCTATGGCACGCGATTGTAGCGAATATATTTTCTTGCGCAACATTTGATTTCTTTTTTAAGTCCTTTTGATCCTCTGGCATTTCAAATATCTCTGAAAGAATCTCCTTTATATTAAATCCTACAAGTGCTGATGGTATAGCCGAAACATTAAATCCATCCTTATTTGTCCTTATTTCAAATCCTAGTTTATTAAAGAATTCAATATTCTCCTTTAAATATGATATTTCAGATTTATTACACTCAATTTCATCTGGGACTAGAAGTTTTTGAACATCAGGAAATTTCTTTTCAAAATTATTTAGGAGTCTTTCAAAAGTAATTCGCTCAGCAGCAGCGTGTTGATCAATTATCCAGATTTCATTTTCAAATTCAACAACAATATATTTATTAAATATTTGGAATATATTTCTATATTCTGGTGTTTCAATATCAAATGGGAGTAAAGCTTCTTGGGAAAATTTAATACTTTTTTTAATATTAAACTCACTTGGTGTTTTATCAAACTTTATTTCCGAAATACTTCCACTCCTTTTGGAGTATTTGATATTTGCTCTATCAAACGATGTATTTGGTTGATTAGGTTTAAACATGCCTTGTGGTATATCTAGCTTTAAGCTTTGATTTAAACAATCATTTACAGCCTGCTCAACCATTGAAAATGCTCTAAATGGGTTTAAAAACTTTACTTCTTCCTTTCTTGGGTGGACGTTTACATCGATTTGAGAAGGATTTATATTAATGAATAGAATAAAAGGAACTTTGTTTTGTTTCGGAATATATCTTGAAAATCCGTTATAAATGGCCTTGCTGATAGCTTTGTCAAATACAGCTCTTTTATTAATAAACAAGTATTGGTCACTTGTTTTCTCAACAGTATCACTTGGGTGAGCTACCAACCCTACAATTTCAATATCACTTCCTTTTGAGTATATAGGTAACATTCTTGTTACGTAATCCTTTCTCAGAACCAGTTTTGCTCTTTCAGTCAGAGATGAGTCTTTTGGAATATTTAGAATAGTTTTATTTTCATTTTGAAAAACAAAGTGGATATTTGTATTAGCCAAAACAAAATTGTTTATCACATCTAAGACCTTTCTATACTCTGTCTCTTTAGTTTTCATAAACTTGAGCCTAGCTGGAGTGTTAAAAAAGAGATTTTCGACAGCAATTGTCGTTCCAATATTTCCAGCACTCTTTTTAATCTCGTTTCCACTTTCAAAACCAATAGTATACGCAAAATCACTTTCCTTCTCCTTAGATATAATCGCCGTTTTAGATACAGCCTTAATTGTAGACAGTGCCTCACCTCTAAATCCAAGAGTTGTAATATTATTTAAATCCTCAAGGGTTTTTATCTTGCTAGTTGTATGGGGCTCGAAAACCACAGCTAAATCGTCCTTTTCTATTCCCTTTCCATTATCTTCTACTTCAATTAGTTTTAATCCTCCCTCAACAATTTTAATCTTTATTTCGCTAGCACCAGCATCAATTGCATTATCAACCAACTCTTTAACAACACTAGCTGGTCTTTCAATGACTTCACCTGCGGCAATTTGACTAATTAATTCTTGAGATAATTTAAACACATTTTTGCTCATATTTGATATTATATACTCTGCTATGAAAATATTAAAACCTTTTGAGTTAAAATCTAAATATACTACCTCTTCTGATCAACAGAAATCGATTAATACTATAGTTAGTAACATTAATGAGGGAAAGAAGAAACAAGTCCTTCTAGGGGTAACTGGGAGTGGAAAGACATTTGTAATGGCTAACGTTATACAGAAGATAAATAAGCCAACGTTAATACTTTCGCACAACAAAACTCTAGCTGCACAGCTTTACGAGGAGTTTAAAGAGTTTTTTCCAAATAATGCGGTCAAATACTTTGTAAGCTACTATGACTACTATCAACCTGAAAGCTACTTGCCAATTAAAGACCTGTATATTGAAAAGGAAAGTGATGTTAACAAGCAGATTGAACGCCTCCGATTCTCTGCAATGAACGCTGCGGTTACTCGAAGTGATACCATAATTGTTGCATCTGTTTCGTGTATATACAACATTGGCAACCCGAAAAACTATGAGAATCAATCAATGTCCCTAGTTGTTGGAGATAAGATAACATTATCAGAATTATCAAGAAAGCTCTCATTTATGAGATACGATAGACATGGCGAAGATTTTGAGAGTGGAAAATTTAGAGTAAAAGGAGATATTGTTGATATATATATGCCCTACGATGACTTTCCAATTAGACTTGAAATGCTTGGAGACAAAATTGAAAAGATTTCATATATAGATGCAATCTCAGGTCATAAATTGCAAAGTAAAGATGAGATTGATATATTTCCTGCAACATCTCTTGTTTATGAGAACGATATATTGAAAAATGCAATTGAAAGAATACAAGAAGATTTAACAAAAAGGGTTGAATACCTAAAAAGCATTGGAAAAGAAATTGAGGCTTACAGACTTAATCAAAAAACACTTTATGATATTGAAATGTTAAGGGAGGTTGGGTATTGCAAGAGTATGGAGAATTACTCCATATATTTTGATGGAAGAAAAAGCGGTGAACCACCCTACACTCTTTTAGATTATTTCCCTTCTGATTACATGATGTTTGTAGATGAAAGTCATATCACAATTCCTCAGGTTGGGGGTATGTACAATGGGGATAAGGCAAGAAAAGATAATTTGATTGAGTACGGCTTCAGACTTCCAACAGCAAGAGATAATAGGCCTTTAGAGTTTCCTGAGTTTTACAAAAAAATGGGAAATACTGTGTACTGCAGTGCAACTCCAAATGAATGGGAAACGAAGGATAGTAACAACACCATTGTTGAGCTTTTAACTCGTCCTACGGGCTTGTGTGACCCGTTAATAACGGTACTCCCAACACATAATCAAATAGATGACCTACTTATGAGAATTCAACAAACAATTAAGGATGGAAACAGAGTTTTGATAACAACACTCACTAAAAAAATGGCAGAGGACCTATCAGCGTATCTAGCAGATTTAAACATAAAGGTTACCTATCTCCACAGCGACATAGATACTGTTGAACGAACAGATATTTTAAGAAATCTAAGACTTGGAGAGTTTGATGTCCTAGTTGGGATAAACCTCCTTCGAGAAGGAATAGACTTACCGGAAGTTGCGCTTGTTGCAATTATGGATGCAGATAAAGAAGGGTTTCTGCGCTCAAAAACAAGTTTAGTTCAAACAATAGGAAGGGCTTCAAGACATGTCGAAGGGAAGGTATTGATGTATGCAGATAGAATCACAGAGAGCATGAGATATGCAATTGATGAAACAAATAGGAGAAGGAAGTATCAAGAGGATTACAACAAGGAAAATAATATTACCCCTACAACTATTATTAAAGATATTAGAAATAAACTGGTTGAAGACGCACCAGACACTGAGATTGATTATACAAAATGGATCAAGAGCGAAAAACCAAACAGGAAAGAAGTTAAGAGAATTATTAAGGATTTAGAAGATAAGATGTTTATCTTTGCACAGAATCTTCAGTTTGAAAAGGCAGCGAAGCTTAGAGATGAGATTAGTGAGTTGAAAAATGATTTAAGAAGTTAAAAATCTCATAACAGTTTTAACGACATCAGCCTGAGGTTTAAGAATGAAGTCTTGATGCGCACCATGCAAAAAAAGTGTTTTATCAACATCAACAATTCTTCTAATATGTGCGGCTTGGTCTCTTAGAAATTTGCTTTCGTCTTTAGAGTTTGCGACCAATAGCTTATGATGTGGAAAGTTTTTGAGTATTTCAGAATAATCAGAAGAGAAAAGATGACGAAGGCTTGAAAAAATAACTTTTGGATTGGCAGAATATATCATTGCTTTATATTCTTCAATTATCTTTGCATCCATACCTGCTGTAATTAATGTTGGTTTATATGCATAAAACCTGCTTAAAACATAAAGCCTTGCAAAATTAAACGAGTTAGTGAATCGAATGAAGTTCATTGCAAAACGTTTGAATCTCTCTTTAATAGCTTTTCCATAGAGTACAGGTGAAATTAATGCGACTTTATTAATATCATACTTATTTTCGCCAAGGAGAGCAGCTGCAACTGAAGTCCCAAATGAATATCCTATTAAGCTAAATGTTTTAAGATTATAAAATTTTATGATGTGGTTAAGAAGCTCCAGCATCTCTTTCTCATCGTATATACTATCTTTAAATATATTTTCACTTCTACCAATCCAGCCAGGCAGATCGAAGGTAATAAATTGAACTTTATTTAAGTCGTATTTAAGAAGGAAATATAGATAAATTACTCCTGAGTGTGGAAAAGCTGGTATGGAAAATACTTTCTTTTCACCAATTCCAAAAGAATAGGTTCTAATTCTCTTCCCTTTGTAATGAATGTCTGTTATTTTGTAAAATTCTTTTGGCAATGGCAGTTTCATGCTTTAAAGATACATTTTTTAAGGTTTACTGTCAAAATAGAAATGTATATATTCAAACTATCTCATTTAAATATCGCTATATAAAGGCATTTGATAAACATGCGGATTTTCTTTAGACTACAAAAATTACCTTATCATTATTGCATATGATTCTATCTGATAAATCTATTAAAGCGAAAATAAAAAGTGGTGAAATCAAAATAGAGCCCTACGATGAGAAATTTCTACAACCAGCAACATACGATTTGCATTTAGGAAGTACTTTCCTTGTATATGACGAGGCTGATCAAAGACCTATAGATACCAAGAAACCAGTAGAAAATCGAATGAAGAAGGTTGAGTTAAAAGATGGTGACCAATACACTATTATGCCAGGGGAATTTATTTTAGGACACTTAATTGAAATTACAGGTGTTGATAATAAGCACGTAGGAAGGCTCGAGGGTAAAAGCTCAATTGCGCGACTAGGCCTTATTATTCACACTACAGCTGGCTTTCTTGATCCAGGTAATGACCTCAGATTAACACTTGAAATGGTAAATCTCTCACCCCTACCAATAATAATATATGTTGGAATGAAGATTGCCCAAATTGCATTTGAAGAGCTTGACCAAGCAGTTGAGAACACCTACGGATCGCCAAAACTTCATAGCAAGTATTTCAAAGATATGAGTGTATCTGCAAGTAATATGTATAAAAATTTCACGGACGAGAAGAAGTAATATTGCGGGACATAGATTCGAACTATGATACTTGGCTTCAAAGGCCAATGTCCTACCATTAGACGATCCCGCATTGTTAAAATTCTTTGCAATTATATATTATATTTGAACAATACAAAACAATAGTATAGATTATTATTAATGAAGAAAACCAATAACATTATTAAAAATAGTGTTAAATTTAAAAAGAACATACCTAGAATCAAGAGAAAGAAAAAATTCTTTCTTTTCAAAAAAAGACCAAAACATACTACATATAAGGCAGTTAGAAATATTAAACAAAAGAAGGCTTTAACTAGATTTATATTACTAATACTCGCACTAATTTTACTAATTGGAATTTTTTTTGGAACATATTTTGCAATTAAGGCTGTTAACTCCCTTAGACAGAAGGCACAAACCGACAATATCCTAAACGAAAATGTATATGGCTTTGATGATATTCCTGCATTTCCATATTCAGAATTCATATTTAAAGGTCAACTAGAAAATGACACAGTTAAGACATTTCTTTCAAAAGGAAATTGTGTGTATAGACTACTTGACGAGCACACAATTGATGAGGTGTTTACATACTATAAAGATTTATTACCAGAAAACGGATGGGAGTTAAAATTAGCTGTACCTATTTCTTCACAGGAACAAATGTTTGGTCAATATTGGGTTAAAAATGAGAAAGGGCTTAGAATTTACTCACGTTTAAATGATATTTGGTATCAAACTGTAACTGTAGCACAGGCTACAAATGGCTTAAGCGACCTTGTAATGCAAGAAACAGCACGAAAACTACTACTTCTTACAACCGATAGGGTTAATTTGCTCCCAGATTTTCCGTGGAGCCTATCATTTCCCTCAGACTACATTACAAAATACTACGGAACCAATATCTCTTCATTCCAAGGAGTATCCTTCAAAAAAATAGGCTCAAATAGTATTGAGTATATTGAGCCAATTGGATATAACGGCGCAATTAGTTATGATGCCTTTATAAACAAATATCTAGCAGCATATAACAAAAAGAATAAAACAAACTGGCAGGTAATAAATAGTAAGGAAATGGATATTGCAGGAGACACAGGTGTTATTGCAAATATTACAAATGGTGATAAACAGTCAAATATTGCGGTAATCAATAATCAATCAAATAGTGTTGTATACATTATTTCAACATTTACGAATAATGACCCTTTTTTTGATTACATTCTTACAAATATTAAATCAGTAGCTAAACCTACTTAAGAGTATTTTTTATATTTTTTACAGCCGTTTTGCTTTTTATTACCGTAAGCAGTTCTCCTTCCGTTGCATTTTTAATTCCTTCAATATTCGTAAATGCATTTAACAATTTCCTTTTCGTTATACTCCCTACCCCTCCAATTTCATCTAAAACTGAGTGCTTTTGAGTAAATTTCCTAGCTCTTCTATGTGCGGTAATGGCAAATCTATGTGCCTCATCACGAAGTAGTATCAAGGGCGTAGGATTATTAATTTTGAACGGAAAAACAATGTTGCCTTTAATAACCCAAAACTCATCTTTCTGACCTTTGCCTTTACGCTTCAATCTTTTGCCTTTCGAAATACCCATTACTGGGATATCAGCAGGGATTTGTTCCTTTATCGTGTTTAGTTGTGAGATGCCTCCATCGATCAAGATTAAGCCAGGTTTTTCTCTTAGACTTTTATCCTTATCTGTTTCTATATGTTTTAAACGTCTCTGGATGACCTCTAGCATCATATGTGGATCATCAGGTGTGTCAATTCCTTTAATCTTAAACAGTCTGTAAAGATTTGTTTTAGGCGCTCCATCAATTGATACAGCCATTGAGCCGTAAGCATTTGTGCCAGAGATATTTGATATATCAAAACACTCGATTCTTCGAAGATTGCTAATTCCAATTTCGACTCCGAGCTCTTTCACCTCATTTTGAAGTCTGGTATTTCTCTTCTCTACATATTCTTGTTCAGTATTTTGATAGGTGTAGTTGATTTTTGAACTTAAGTATCTTAAATCGTCAATCCTATCTCTAAGTTGCGCCGCTTTTTCAAAATTTTGGTCTTTTGAGAGCTGCGCCATCTCTTTTTCTAGATTCTTTATATATCTACTCTTTTTGCCATTTAAAAAGGCTACTATTCCATTGATATTCTTCCTATAATGCTGTTTATCTGTATCTGGGTATGGACAAAGTCCTATGTAACTATAAAAACAAGGTTTAAGTGGATTGTCTGTACAGAAAGGATACATTTTTCTCAGAAAATTAAATACTTGCGAGATTGCTCTACCACTTGGATATGGACCAAATATCTTACCTCTATTTAATTGCACTTCTGAGATATTTCTAACTATTTTAACGGTTGGGTACTCATCTTTTGTATTGATAAAGAGGTATGCAAATGATTTGTCATCTTTTGCAGTTGAGTTAAAATGAGGTTGGTGTTTTTTAATTAAAGCACTCTCCAGTACAAGTGCTTCTATCTCATTATCTGTTTGAACAACCTCAATATCCTGTATTAAGGGTATCATTTGAATTATTCTCGGACGGTCAAACAGTTTGTCAAAAAAATAGCTAGATACACGATTTTTTAGATTTGCTGCTTTCCCAATATAGAGTATTTTTCCGTTCTTATCAAAGAACTTATATACTCCAAAACTTCTTGGCAGATCATCTAATTTATTTTTGATATTTATATCCACGCTGTATTTTAACACGGAAAAAGCTCAATGTATTTCTTAGTTTCATCGTTTGAGACGATTCCATTTCTGAGGCTTATTGTTTTATTTCCACCTTTTTCAGTGACAATTACTTTAACTTGTGTTTCCCCAGGGTTCTCTTTAATGAATTTTTTTAGCTGAGTTATCTGTTTTTGTGTATGTTTTTTAGTTATTTTAAAGATAATGCCATCAAATTCGGTACAGAATTTATTCTCATCAATATACATTCCTTTCTGGTAGATTATTGATATCTGTCCATCCCTTATATTTACTCTTCCTGCAATCAGCATTGGGATGTTCGGCTTGAACGTGTCTTTAACCTCGTCGTAGGTTTTAGGAAATACAATAGCATCAACTGCACCAGTCTTATCCTCTAGTGATAGAAAAGCCATTCTTTCCTTATTTTTTGTACTTATTCTTTTTACATTGCTAATTAATGCCCCAAGCACGACCATTTCACCACCTTTTTTATTCTTAAGTTCAGTTATTGTGACAACATTTTTACTGGCAAAAAACTCTTTAAGATTATTGAGAGGATGTGAACTAAAGTACAAACCGAGTAGGTCCTTCTCCCAGTGAAGAAGCTCATGGGTTGAGGTTTTAATATCCTGAGGAATATCAGTAAAACTCACTATATTTTCTCCTTTGCCATTGCCAGCGAAAAGATCTATCTGTCCAAGTGCTGCATTTTGTTGAATTTTTTTAGTTTTATCAAGAATTTGAGGAATAATGGAAATGAGGGCTTTTCTATCTCCAAATTCATCCAATGCTCCAGACATAATTAGATATTCAATTACCTTTTGTCCAAGTTTAGTTTTTACATTTCTTTGAATTAAATCATCAAGTGACTTATATAATCCATTTTCCTTTCTCTCACTAACTATGGTTTTCATTATATCCTTGCCAATGTTTTTGATTGCGGCAAGACCAAACCTAATATTCTTCTCATCTTCGACTGTAAAATAATAATCAGATTTGTTTATTGAAGGAGGAAGAACTTCAAAACCCAATCTTGCACACTCCTCTAAATCTGTTGTAATCCTATCAAAATTGTCTAAATCACCTTCTAATAGTGAAGCCATAAATTCAAGTGGATAATACGCTTTAAGATATGCAGTCCAGTAAGTAACAGTGGCATACATTGCAGAATGGGCTTTATTAAACCCATAATTTGCGAACTTAACAAGCAGTTCCCAAAGCTCTTCAATTTTAGCTTTGTCAAAACCATTTTTAATTGCACCTTCAATAAATACTGGCTTTTCCTTGTTCATTACATCTAGAAGCTTCTTTCCCATTGCTTTTCTGAATGCATCTGCCTGTCCCATTGAATAGCCAGCAAGATCAACGGCAATTCTAATCACTTGTTCTTGGTATGTAATCACTCCGTTTGTAAGTCCAAGTATTGGTTCAAGCTCAGGAATTAAGTACTCTGCCTTCTTCCTACCATGTTTAACTTCTGCATATTCAGGAATAAGCGCCATAGGACCAGGCCTGTAGGCCGCAATGATATAACAAATATCTTCCATTGAATCTGGAACAATCAGTCTGATTGTTCGCTTCATTCCTTCACCTTCCATCTGAAATATACCTACTGTCTCACATTTTTTAATAATCTGGAGGGCGTTGGGATCGTCAGGCTTTAAATGGATTAAATCTAAGTCAATATTTCTGTCTCTTTTTAGCTTTTTTAACGTTGTTCCAATAACATTAAGATTGCGAAGACCTAAAAAATCAAACTTCAAAAGACCTACCTCTTCAAGTTGCATAAACTCATATTGCGTTATTCCAAGACCCTCATTATGTGCATCTCTTTGTATTGGGACATAATCAGTTACAGGGGTAGGAGTAATGACTAAACCACAAGCATGGACTGACACACCTCTTGCAAGCCCTGCTATCTTTCTTGCAATCTCACCCATTCTTTTAAGCTCGTCTGAGGATTCAATTAACTCTTTAAATTCAGAGTTTGTTTCAATCATGTAATCAATTGGTTTAGACTTACCAAATACTATCAGAACCATCTTTGAAAGCTTATCTGCAATTGCTAAATCAATCCCAAGAACTCTTGAAACATCCCTTATAGCTTGTCTTGTTTGTAGTTTTCCAAAAGTAATTATCCTTCTTACATTCTCTTCACCAAATTTTCCAACTACAAAATCAATCAGCTTATCTCTCTGCTTATCCTCAATATCTAAGTCAAAATCAGGCGCAGATTTTCGCTCAGGATTTAAAAATCGCTCAAAATATAATCCCCAGCCAATCGGGTCAATGCTTGTAATACCAACACTATATGCCACAACAGAGCCTGTTCCAGAGCCTCTCATGCTAACTACAATTCCATTTTCACGACAGTAGTTAACAATCATCTGCATTATCAAGAAATAGTCGTTATATCCCTTGTCATCAATTACAGATAACTCGTAATCTATTCTTTCTTTAAGAGATTTAGTAATCTTTTCATAATGTTTTTTAGCTCCATCATAGGTTAACTCTCTCAAGTATGTTTTAGCGTCTTTTCCTTTTGGAAGTTCATTAAACTTAGGCTCTATTCTTCCGAAAGAAATTTCATAGTTTTCCACCATATCCGAAACTAGTTGTGTATTTTTAATTGCCTCAGGAAGGTCCTTAAAAAGCTTTTCCATCTCATCGTTACTTTTAACATAGAACTCATTACTTGGAAGTACTCTTCGAGTTGGATCACTTAGTGTTTTTCCGTCTGATATACACCATAAAACTTCTTGAACTTCACTATCTTCTTTATTTAAGTAATGGCTATCACAGGTTGCAACAAGTTTTAATTTATATTTCTTTGCTAGTTCTATTAATTTAGGATTAATGTTTTCTTGTTCCTCAATACTGTTTCTTTGAATTTCAATAAAGAAATTCTCTTTAAAAACCTCTGAGTATATTTTTAAGTTCTCAACTGCCCTTTTTTCATTTCCTTTCATAAGTTCATTTACAATTGGACCTTGCAAGCAACCAGATAGAGCTATAATTCCTTCACTATATTTCTGTAATGTTTCTATATCTACCCTTGGTCGGTAGTAGTAGCCTTCCATATGCCCTGCTGAAACTAGTTTCATGAGGTTTTTATACCCCACAAGGTTTTTAGCTAGAAGCGTCATGTGGTACATATGGTTATCAATTCCATGCTCTTTATCAAATCTGCTCCTCGGGGCAATATATATCTCGCAGCCAAGTATTGGTTTAAGTTCAGCCTTCTTCATTTCAGTGAAAAATTTGAAAACGCCATACATACTTCCGTGGTCAGTTATTGCACAAGAAGTCATACCTAGTTCTTTAATTTTGGCAACAAGCGTTGGAATTCTATTTACTCCATCAAGGAGACTGTATTCGGTATGTACATGAAGGTGTGTAAACATTGTTTCATTTTAATTTCATATTGCGCATTTGTAAATCTGATATACTGAATTATGCAAAAAGATATTCTAAGCAAGAACAGAAAGAAAAGAATTGCCCTTACTTTGGTATCTATTCTAGCTATAGCATTACTCTATATAACATTCCGACTTACTGTTGGAGGATACATCATCGAGAGAATAAATAGATATATTAGTAATTCTTTCTCAAAATCCTCGGGTACTGCACTATCTGAGATATCAATTGCAAATAACTCAATATATGACCAAAAATCATCATTAACAGCTGTTGGTAATCTCCAACTAACTGGAACAACAGGAATTGAAACAACGAACCCTAAGATTATTGCGATGGAGAAATTTCTAATCGACTATAACTCTCCAATGTATCCATATGCTAAAAATTTTGTTCTACAGGCGCAGAAATATAGACTGGATTGGAGATTAGTAGCGTCAATTTCTGGAGTAGAAAGTGGATTTGGAACAGTAGTTCCTGGAAAGGTGAATAATGCTTGGGGGTGGAAAGGTGGTCCAAACGGCACGTATAGTGAGTTTTCTACTTGGGGAGATGGTATTACTACAGTCACACAAGGGCTTGCCAACGGTTATGGAATAACGCTAACACCATTTGATATAGAAGTTAGCTATTGTCCTCCTTGTCACGCAAATCCTACGCACTCATGGGCAAACGGTGTCGTGAAATATATGAACGAGCTTAGCTACTATTTAAGTAATCTTGATAATATATAAATTAGAGTTATACTAATGTCATGTTCAAAATAATAGCAAAGATTGGGTATACAGTTTTAGTTTTAATTGAGGCGACAATCATTTCTAGAATTGTAATATTGGTTTTAAATGCAAATACAAGCAATAAGATTATCGGATATATATTAAGTATCAGCTCTCAACTAATAAGCCCGTTTAAAGGCATATTAAACAGTGAATTTCTACAAATTGGCGGAGTGAGCCTCGAACTCACCTCAGTTGTTGCTTTATTTTTCTATATGATTCTGGCATTTATTGCCATAGAAATAATAAAAGCCTTTAGTAACAGCTAAATTGAATGTGATATAATATCACATGGCAAAAATTGATTTACGAAAATCATCTGGAATCTCTCTATATTACGATAACGAACAATTAACAACCTCTGACGTCACTTTTGGTAATGTACAGACATATCATATTGATAGGTTGAGGTCTCAACTGCTTAATAATGATGTGACATGCCCTGATATATTTTTTCACAAATACACAAATCTTGATCATGAGGGAATATATAAAGATAAAAAGCTATCACTTAATGCATATGTTGTAATGCCAAACCTTGCGGGTATTGAATATGTTAAAACAAAAGCAAATGTTTTAATTAGCTACCCTAGGATGATTGAAATTGTCTACGGAGGTGGAATTGCATTAATGCAAAGCTTTATTAATGATATTAAAGGAGATATCATTGTTGCTACAGTTAAAAAAGGACAAAAGATAATCGTACCGCCAAACTATGAGTTTTCCATTTCAAATACCAAAATCTCTCCATTAATTTTTCTCGAATTTATGGTTTATGGAAAACAAACTATCGATATCCTTGATGATATTAACGGTATGTCATATTATGTTATTCGTAAGAACGCAAAGCAGGAGATTGTTAGAAATCCTGAGTACAGAATGGCCCAAAGACCTAGAAAAGTGAATTGGGAAAAGACTTTATCTGAAAGAAGTATTACATCTAAGACACCTTTAATAAAACAGATATTAAGAAAATATGAAAAATTTGATTGGTTATTTGCTCCTAACTCTATTTCTATTTAGTTTTTTTTCAACTACTTCTTTTGCAAAGAGCAATATTAGCTCCTCGGCCGATGTGCGATACACAATAGATACAAAGGGTGTTCAGACTGCATCAGTAATAATTTCAATAAAAAACAAGGGTAGTCTTCCTGCAGTAATTAATTCTTATTCAATCTTTATCCCTTTCTCGCAAATAAGTAACATTAAAGTCGGAAACAAGAGCATCAATGTACCTTTTTCGACATATACAACAACTTCAGGAAAGCGAATTACTGTTAGATTTAATAACAAGGTTGTAGATTCAAAAAGTAGCTATCAATTTACAATTTCTTTTAACACTAAATTTGATTTAGATTCAAACTGGGGATATTTAAAGCTTCCAATTAAATTTGGAGACCTAAATATCAATAAAATAATCGTCACATATCCTGAAAAAAATCCAAAACCTGCGTATATTAGTGAAACAAATTCAAAGGTAACTACAGCATCTGGAAATAACGTCATCACTATTACTAATCAGATGAATCCATATCTTTCAATTTTATTTGGCGTGAAACCAACTTATAGTTTTAAACTGAAAAAGAATTACATTAATTATGCTTCAACTAATGAAATCTATGACCTAATTCTTCCGAGCTCAATTGATGAACAAAATTTTGTTATAGAAGGGGTTACCCCTACTCCAGAGTATATTAAAAGTGATAATGACGGAAATATAATCTTAGGATTCAAAGTTGAAGCTCAAAAACAGATAAATATCAATATAAACGGATATATTGTAAAAGATACCCGTATAAAAACACATATTGACCGGGTAACTGATGACGATATTGGGTATTGGACATTAGCTGATTCTAAAGAAATAGCCAGAGTTAAGGCGTATATCTCTTCACATAAATATGAAAAAGACATTCCAACAGGGTTAACACATTACATTATTGATAATTTCGAAATTGAAAAACTAAATAGTACAAGTCTAGAAAATGTGCTTAGAGGGGGAATTAATGTTGCAATAAATAGAAAATCAAATGCTATTGTAGAAGACTTCGCTGACTGCTTGATTGCATACCTGCGATATTACGGCTTTCAAGCGAGAATGGTTATTGGATATATTCCTTCTTCCTCAATATACTCACAAACTGGGTTTTTTAGTAGTTGGGTAGAATATTATGATAAATCAAAGGCAGAATGGGTGTTACTAGACCCGGCAGCTGTTGATTTCAATAAGATGAGTGGAAAGGTAAGTCAAAATGATCGTATTCCGTTCATTCTCAGAGAAACAAACCCTATTACTCCAAAATTGCAATATTTCAAAAGTGATGAGATAAGTATAAATCCAACTTCAGAAACAAAGGCAGCTCTATTTAAATATTCAATTGTGGGAAATACTGTTAAAAACACCGGGAATGTAATTATATCTGTTAAAACAGAGGAGAAAACAGTATTTCTACTTCCTGGTAGTAGCTTGGAAATAATCACATATAATGAAAATATTATAGTTTCAGATCTAGTAAACAGAAACATTAATGAGAAGATTGAAGTCACTACTGATAACTCAAAAACAAATAGTACAATATTTTCAGAACTAATTCTTTTCACAACTTTCTCAGCTAGCCTACTTTTACTTTCTTTTATATATAGTAGAATTAGAAAGAAATGGAAATCGACACATCGATAATAATAACAATTGGAACCCTCATTTTCTTACTCCTTCTATTTATTCTTGCATTTAAAAACAGTGGAAAGGTATCAAAAGATGAAAGACTAAAGATATATAAACAGCTGGACGATATCAAGTTCAGTATGACTTTAAACAGCTCTGCTGGAAACAGGGATGGGTTTGTAAGACTTGACGCACTTTTATCAAAAGCCCTACAAATTCGATATAAAAATAGTGATTTATGCGGAGACAACCTCAAAAGGTGTAAGAATCTTTTTTCAAAAAAGTTCTATGAGAAGATGTGGTATTATCACAAGCTAAGAAACCAAATTGTTCATGAAAATATTGAGATTAATGATAAAGATGCTGTAAATGGATATAGTGTATACTCAGAAGTGATTATTAAATTATTAAAATAGAAATGAAAAAAATATTTATAACATTAATATCTCTCTTTCTTATCTATTCAAATTCCTCACCGATGTTTGCACAAGAGCTAGCTACTACAAGTACAAGTGCAAACAAGATTGAGGTCGAGAGCTTTTTAGAGTCTCAGTCGGTTTGGAACAAAAGGATACCAATTATTGTCAAATTTAGGACAAATTTTGACAGCAACAATGTAGAAATAACTTGGGATACACCAAGTGGAATCAGTGTTACAAGTAACCAAGAAAAGTTTTTAACAGTTGTGGCAAATCAAACATATACATATACTGGATATATAACACCAATAAATCCTGGGAGTTATTCTATCTCTTCAAATGTAATTGCTTGGCAATATAATACAAATTACACCTCCTCAAGTCCTTTAACCTTAAAAATTAGCGATAATCTACTTGTTGACCCTCTTCCTGCTGATTACACAGGAATGGTTGTTTTAAAATATGCTATTTTCACTATCGGTGGAGGGCTTATTCTCTTTGGTCTGTTTTTCATTGTTAAAAAATTCTCAAAAGTATTCATCAAATGGTTAAGACCTCCTCTATAAAATTTCTACATCCTCTTCTTCCAATAGTCTTAGGGGCTGTTTTTACACTTTGTATCTCTCTTCTTTGGTACCTCATACTTCTTAAATCAAATACTGTTGCATTTGATACTTATCAAAGCTCTCATGAAGAAATGTTTCTTACATATATATCAAACATTGAGGAGTTTAACTCCAATATTTCTAATGCAAACAAAATAACAAACGTAAAAGAGTTTAGAAAGGCATATCTTAATCTTCAAGCTGACTGGGAAACGATAAGTAATCATCTAAATCAAATCACAACACTAGATAATTCAGAAAACAAAAAGCTTTTACCAAAATGGGCAAAAGATGTCATCGGTAATAATTTTAGTATTATTGGATATGAAAGGGCAAAATTAGACAATGTTAAAACACGTATCGATAACAAACTTCTATATACAAACATATATTTAGATATTTCAGACATATATACGGCATTTGCAAAAATTTCAACAACAAAACGTGATGCAAAATCGCAAGCAAGCATTAACACTTGTGAATCACTTCTTAATACTTTAAAAACTAACTCGGTTTTCAATACCCTTTTTTATTCTAAAGAGTATGTTGCGAAATTAAGTAGCTACCTTTTAACTGAAAAAGAGTACCAACAAGGTAGTACAAGATACTCAGCAAATACATTACTTAAATTGAAAAATGGCATATACCAAATACAAGGGGAGATAATTAAAGAGATTGAAAGAGAAATAAACAGGTAAGATTACTTTGCACGAGCCTTAAGAGAGTTAACTTCTGCAACAACCTTTTCGAGAGCCTTCTCTATTCTTGAAACTGCATCGGCACAGTTAATAGTATCTTGATCATTTGTTACAAAGTATGAAATATCTCTATCTAATTCTTTTGAGATTCTGAAGAGAGTGTCAAGTGGAGGGAAGGTTCTACCGCTTTCATAGGCACTTATTGCCTTATCAGATAGCCCAAGCATAAGCCCCAACTTCTTTTGGGAAATTCCATTTTCTTCTCTTGCCTTTCTTATTCTTTCACCTACCATCTTTAACATGATTGGATTATATCATTTAAATATTTGAATACAACTCTATACAAACTTTTGAAGTACGTGACGCAGTTTATCGGTCACCGATTTATTCTTAACTTCTGAAACAATCGGAGTTACTACCTGTGGTTGATTTTGTGGTTCACTATTAAACGGATTTGTGTTGAAAACCAAGTTTACTTTTTCTCTTAATTGCTTTATATGACTATTCTTTTCATTTAAAAGGTTTGTAAGTTGTCTAAACTCTTCAACCTGATCTCTTATCTGGCCTTCAAGAAGCTTTACTCTTGTTTCGGCCTGTAAGGCTCTATCTTTTACCTTTTTATACTCTCTCCCATCTCCAATCAATTGTTTATGCTCGTTTCCGGATAGAAGTTGTTCTCTAATCTCTTCTTCAGAAAGCGTACTGTATTTATAATAGTTAATATCTCTTGTGTCAGGCTTTCTTCCCAAAACATCAGCATATATCTTCTCTATCATTGAAAGTCTCTCTTGCGGAGATTGGCGTTTTGCTTGTTGCCCAACTGGAGTATCAGCCCAAGGGTTATCCCAGCCATCACTAAAAGGTCTTGCGGCTTGTTTTTGTGGATCAATACTGGGAGAAACTGTTGGCGTTACAACAGAAGGATTACTATTGGTAATTTTTTGGTTACTTAAATCAATGGTTGGCATATCTAATTCTAAGCTTTACATTTGAGTTAATCAATAAGCGGGAGACGGGGTTCGAACCCGCAACCTTCTTCTTGGAAGGAAGACATTCTAGCCAATTGAACTACTCCCGCAATTTATTCGGTTTTAGTTGTGCTATCAGTTACCTCTGGGCTTGCTTCAGGTTGAGCCACTACTTCTTCAATTGGTTCTTCAACTGGAGCTTCTTGTTCATTTCCAAGATAGAAATCTGTTGAGCCACTAATTTTTAATGCTCTCTTTCCAATTCTTCCTCTCATATAGTACAGCTTGCTTCTTCTAACAGTACCTCTTTTTATCACTTCCAATTTTTCAAGTAGAGGAGAATTCAATGGAACTATTTTTTCAACTCCAACACCATACGATATTTTTCTAACAGTAATGTTTTTGCTTGCACCGCTTCCAGAAAAGGCTAAAACAATACCTTCGAAATTCTGAATTCTTTCTTTTTCACCTTCTTTAATTCTCAAACTCAACTTAACAGTATCTCCAACCTTTGCATCAGGTCTCTTCTTTAATGTTGATTTATCAATTAATTTTTGAATCTTTGTGTCCATATTCGGAATCTTTTAGCTAAACTTGTGGATTATATCAGACTTTTCGATTATATGGTATATGAAAAAAATAGTCCATAATGTATTATTGTATACAACTGCCTTATGAAAAAAGTATTACTAATAATAATGGATGGAGTTGGAGTTGCACCCCGACATAAAGGGAATGCTGTGGCTCTTGCTAATCCTAAAAATCTTTCTCAATACTGGAATATATCTCCACACACATATCTTTTGGCAAGTGGTAAGCCCGTTGGGCTTCCAGATGGTATTAAGGGAAACAGTGAGGTAGGACATATGAATATTGGAAGTGGAAGAGCTATTAACCAGAACTTGCCAAGAATAAACACAAGCATTGATAAAGGTTATTTCTTTACAAACAGTGTTTTAATTAAGGCACTTAACCATGCACAAAAAAATAAGAGTAAATTTCACATTATTGGTTGTCTTAGTGATGGCTCTGTGCATAGCCATATTGATCATTTTAAAGCAATTCTTAAATTTTTAGCTAAAAACAACTTTACAAACGAGGTTTATATACATGCTTTTACAGACGGAAGAGACACACCCCCAAATGAAGCACCTAAGTTCTTCGAAGAACTAGGCAGTTCTATGAGCAATTTAGGTGTTGGTAGATTTGGTACGATAATTGGAAGATATTTTGCAATGGATAGAAATAATACGTGGGAAAGGACAAAGCAGGCCTATGACCTTTTAACAAATGGAGAAGGACAACAGTTTGATAACTGGAGGCAAGCTTTAGATTTTTGGTACACAAATGGAAAATCTGATGAGTTTATTCCTGCATCAGTAATTAAAAATGAGGGAAGGTCATCAAATATCTCTGAAAATGATGTAGTAATCAATCTTAATTTTAGGGCAGATAGAGCAATTCAAATCACTGAGACATTCATAGATAAAAATTTCTCAGCATTTCCAATAATGAAGTTCAATAATCTATTCTATGCAGGAATTGTTGAGTATAGTAAAGATTTTCCCAAAAATGTTCTTTTTGCAAAAGAGTATATAACCTCACCTCTTGGAAAGGTCATTTCTGAAAGTGGAGGAAGACAACTTCGAATTGCAGAGAGTGAAAAGTTTCCTCATGTAACATACTTTTTCAATGGAGGAACATCTATAAAATTTCAAGGGGAAGATAGAATTGAAGTACAGTCTCCAAAGGTTGCTACCTATGACATGAAACCAGAAATGAGTACTCCACAATTAGTTGAAAAAATTAAACAGATTATCTCTTCCGACACATACGATTTAATCGTTTTAAATTTGGCTAACGGGGACATGGTTGGACACACTGGAAATATTGACGCATCAATTAAATCTGTCAGCACAGTTGATTGGGCAGTGGATGAGGTTACAAAGAGATTTGTCGCACTCGGTGGCACAGTACTAATCACTGCGGACCATGGAAATGTGGAAGAGTTAATTAACCTTAAAACAGGAGAAATCGACACAGAGCACTCAATTAATCCTGTACCATTTATGATTGTTGAAAAAGAAACAAATAGCAAAACACTTCCTTATGGGACGCTAAAGGACATTGCCCCAACTATCCTTTCAATTATGGAAATACCAATTCCTTCAGAAATGACAGGAAGATCTCTACTTTCTCCGCAATAGATATCCTTGGTAAGTTATAGGTTAGTTTGGTATAATATACACCATGTTTAATAAGTCTTTGTTTATTAAAATATATCTCGTTCTCTTGATAAATATTCTGGTATTTGGATATTTAATCAAGAGTGTACAATCTCTTCCTCAAGGGTTTCTTTTTGAAAAACAAGCGTTAGCAAACAGCAGTGCAAATAAAATCGATAGTAATGTGGATTTGTATGTTTTTAAACCAATTCCAGTAACTCTAGAAGATAAAATTAAAGGAATAAAAATCGACAAAGCTAAAAGCAATAAGGTGAGAAAATATCTTGGATCAATATATGCACCTCTTGCTTCCAAATCGATATTTCTTGTGCAAGCCGCTAAGTATTACAAAATTGACTATAGACTTGTAGCTGCGATATCAGTTATTGAATCAAGTGGAGGAAAATATACATACAGAAGATATAATGCATGGGGATGGGGAGGAAGTGGGAAACCGTATACATTTGATAGCTGGGAAGAAGCAATAATAACTGTTTCACGCGGGCTTGGAAATTACTACTCAAAAGGCGCAGACACACCAAGAGAAATAGCACCTAATTATAACCCAGTAACTCCAAATGAGTGGGCGGGAAATGTAAACCATGTTATGTCGCATATGTAGAAATCACTACACTATCCCCTACTTTCACACTATTTTTACTACTCCACCCACTATTAACCTCTAACACATACCTAAAAGGAGCTTTAGCAAGATAAAGTGGGCAAGTAGCAGTTGTACACTGTATAAAGTTTTCCTTTATATCAACAATTTTCAAATTATTATCAATATATATCAAATCAAGTGGGATTAATGTGTTCTTCATCCAAAAGCCTGTTTGGACATCGGAATCAAAAACAAATAGCATTCCACTATTCTCTCCCAAATACGTTCTATTCATTAGACCTTGTTGTCTTGAACTTTCTGTATTTGCAATTTCTACTTCAACTGTTTTAACTTCATTATTACTGTTTGTTATTTTCACACTATTTGTTGATATTACGGTTTCATTTTTAGGAGTTGTGGTTAGCTTGAGAAAATTAAATTTTGAATTAAGATAGAAGACACCTAAAACTAAAACAAAAAGGGTTACAAGCATTTTAAATTGAGAGTTTGCACAATATGTTTTCATATTTCTATGATATACTCTCGGATATGAAAAAGAAAGTATTTGTAGGAATATCAGGGGGGGTTGATAGCTCTGTAGCAGCGTATTTGTTAAAACAACAAGGATATGATGTCATAGGTGTTTTCATGAAAAATTGGTCAGGTGAAGATTTCGGTGTTACCGACAATTGCCCATGGAAAGAAGATCAAGAAATGTCGAAAAACGCGTGTAAGACGTTAGAAATTCCTTTTAAAACATACAATTTTGAAAAAGAATACAGAAAAGAGGTAATTGATGACTTCTATTATCAATACTCAATTGGAAATACACCAAACCCAGATGTTCTATGCAATAAATATATTAAGTTTGATGCGTTTTTAAAACTGGCTTTAAGTCAAGGCGCAGACCTCATTGCAACAGGTCACTATAGTAAAACTGAAAGTGGAAGATTATATAAAGCAAGAGATAAGAATAAGGATCAAACATATTTCTTACATCAATTAAATTCTGAACAACTTTCTAAATCCCTTTTTCCACTTTCTGATTTACTTAAAAGCGAGGTCAGAGATATAGCTAAAAAGATTAAACTTCCAAATGCAAAAAGAAAAGATAGTCAAGGAATATGCTTTATTGGGAAAGTTGATATTAGAGAGTTTCTTAAAGAAAAACTTAAAGAAAAGAAAGGCGATATTATAGATATTGATACAAATGAAATTGTTGGAACTCACAGTGGCGTTTGGTTTCTAACAATTGGACAAAGAAAAGGAATAGGAACAAGTGGAAATGAAATTCCATACTTTGTTGCTAAAAAAGATGTTAGAAAGAATATTGTTTATGTTGCAAAAGGTCATGATAATCCGAAATTATTTGGAAGAACAATTGAAATAGAAAATGCACATAAAATAACAAAAACTGGTTTTCCAAAAGATGTTGATATATTAATAAGATATAGAGGTAACTATGAGAAGGCCGAATTAAAGGAGGATAACAATGTTGTTACCCTTTTATTCAAAACACCTGTTTGGGCACCTGCAATTGGTCAAAGTGCAGTTATTTTCAAGGAAAATGAGTGTTTAGGTGGTGGACCTATAGCAAAAATAGTTATATAATATCAACATTAAAATCAACTCACTGAAATAGTATGCAAACACCAAAACTTCCTCCAATAAAAGCTTCACCTGGACAGGAGAATAACCTATTAAATGAAAAACTACTTTCTGCTTTTGAAATCAGGCCTGATTTGTTACCTTTTAAACCTGCAATTGAGGACCTTTTGAGAGTCCTTTCTGACAGAAGTGCTGTCTTAATTTTTCAACATTGGATTGGTTTAAATACCAAAGAAATTCGAAAATCACTTGATATGATTGAATCTGCACTTATTATTGAAACTCCTAATACTTTATCAAAAAATAAACTATTACAACTTCGAGTTGCAGATTACCCAGATTCATGTATATTCATTTCTGAACAAACAGAACCAAATGTCGGAGATAGAGCTTGGGATAATTCGACAAGGACTTTATTGTTTATCGAAGGACCTGGAAATAAATCAATGCATTTTACTTTAGAAACTAACTTTCATGGTGATACGCAATTCCCAACTCTAATGTACAAAGACCCTAATCCTAAAGAGCATGGTTGGTTAAATAGTTAAAGATATTTTGTTGACTAAAATAATGTTATCTCTGTATAATCTGGGATTCATATTCATTGGCCCCAATACTCATGCTTTCATACAAAAAATATTTAAATCCACTTGCGAACAAGCTTGACGAAATAGCGGACTTTTCAAAGCTAGAAATAAATGGAGAATTTGAGCGTGAAGAGTATCCATATCTTAAAAATGTTGTAAAGATTACAACCAATGAAGCAAAAATTCAGATAAAAAAGTTAGAACAACTAGAAAAAGATTTAGAAGATATTATAAAAATAATTGATAATGAAACTGGAGATGCAAAAGTAGAAGCAATCAAGGACTATAACTTGCTTTTAAAAGAAGTAAAAGTACTGCTATCAAGAATAAATAGAGCAATAGCAATTTCAGATTCATCATACTTTGGAAAAATAGTAATAGATAGAAAGGCAAATAAACTTCTTCCCAGAAAAACTGTCACCTCATATATAGGAAAGTTTGCATACTTTGATACAAAGACAAAAGAAGCATTAATTACCGATTGGAGGGCTCCTATTGCCAATCTATACTATACAAACTCAGGGCCAACAAAAGATGTGTCTTACACACCGCCAGTTGGTGAGATTAAATGCGATTTGATAATAAAAAGACAATTTGAAATAAACTTCGGACGAATTCAACATATTTACGACGCAATAAGCGGAAATGTATCTGCTGATGAATTTCTACTTGCCCAACTAAAAAAAAGACTTGGAAAAAAGCTAACTGATATAGTTGCAACAATTCAAAATCAACAAAACAGCATTATCAGAAACGAAATAAACAAGATTATGATACTCCAAGGAGTTGCAGGAAGTGGCAAGACTACAATTCTACTTCACAGGCTCGCATATTTATTTTTTGCATACCCCGAAATAATACATCCTGAACGAACACTCATTGTAGCCCCAAATAGGATGTTTCTTGATTATATCTCAGACCTTCTTCCAAGTTTGGGAGTTGAAGGAGTTGAATCAAATACCTATCTATTCTGGGCTAAAAAGATATTAAATTTTAACGATAGATACCAATTAAGCTCAAATCAACCGAATTTAATAGTTAGAAAAGAGAAGGGCTCGATTGATTTTATTCATATAATTTCAGAATTCTTCGAAGAGTACGAGAGGGACATGCTAGAAGAGCTCCCCTACTCTGGTAATGATGAAATTTTTAGAAGATACTACGGGTTAAAAGAGAAGCATCCAGAAATTGCAGTGCTTGAGCGAATACGTCTTGCTACAGAAGGAGCATTTATGAATACAGAATTCAAAAAAACACTTGTTGGGTCATATATGGGTAAAAGAGCGGTAACAGAAACAATTAGAACTAAGGTAGATGAGTATATTAGAAAGAAGATGGATATTAAAAGAATATACAAAGAACTCATATCAAATAGTAAATATGTCTCCAAGGAATTAATCAGATATTCAAAAGACACATTTGGAAAAACCAAAACGATATTTTCATATACTTCAGAAGATCTTGCACCATTAATCTGGCTGTATAACAAGGTATTTGGAAATACTGAATATTTAAAAGAGTGTATTGTTGTTGATGAGGCCCAAGACATGAGCCCATTTGAGATATTTACTCTCTATCTTTTTTCAAAAAAGCAGAATCTATTTTTAGCTGGTGACCTTGCGCAATCAATTATTCCTCCTTTCTATATTAAAGATTGGAATGAGATAATCAGTATATTCAATAAATACTATCCAACAACGTTTAAACACTCGTATCATCAATTAAATAAATGCTATAGAACCACAATCGAGATTATAGATTTCGCAAATAATATATTCAAAAAATACTTTCCTAAGGAGTACAAGCTTCCTGAAGCAGTACTAAGGCACGGAGATAAGGTAGAAATCATTAACACAGAGAAGGAACTGTTTAAGCTTTCAAAAACAAAATTAGCTGAGCTAGCTGAAAAAATAAACTTGCAATTTGAACTAGGGGGAGTTACTGTTGCCCTGATATGCAAAGATGATAAGCATAGCAACGAGGTGTATGAATATCTACTAGAAAATAAGGAGCTTTTTAGCAACGATATTTACACATATTCAGATAATGACTACAAAACTGGAATACTAGTTCTCCCTATTACGAAAGCCAAGGGACTTGAATTTGATAGCGTGTTCATTGTTGATATTAACGCCGAAAACTACAAAGAAAATGAGCTAGATACTAGACAATTATATGTTGCAATAACTAGGCCGCTTCATAGACTATTTCTGATTACAAATGGAGATCCAAGTAAATTGCTTTCATAAAGGTTATAACCCCCATGATAGAGCTTTTTTAAACCTATACATATCATTAAAAACATGGACCCTTGAAAGGTAATATCTGTTTTTATAGAAATGATCTATTCCACTTCCGCATGAAAATCCGAGTTTATATCCATTAGCTTTAATTATTTTAAATGTTCTGTTGTCAGCAACACACCCTGGATAGGCAATTGAAACAATAGTCTGATGGGTTACTGCTTCAAGAGCTTTCTTGCTTGAAACTAATTCATACTTTAACTGCTTTGTTGATTTAACTCTTTTTAAATCCTCATGCATGGTTGTGTGAGAATCAATAATCATTCCAGCCTTATGCATCTTTTTGACCTCACTCATTGTAATTGGAGACCTTCCTGAAATAATATAATAAACGCCTGTAAGATGATATTTCTTCAATATTTTGAAGGCTTTTGTATATTGGCCTTTTGTTCCATCATCAAAGGTCAACATAACAGATTTATGTTCAGGATTTTTTCCAGTTTTAAGCTGATCATAAAACTGCTGGGATGTTAATGTTTGATATTTCTTAGCTTTAAGATATGCCATTTGTTGCTCAAACATCGAAGGGCTTACGTAGAGCCCTTGGACGTAGGCAGAAGAGCGTGGAATTGGAGCTATGTTGTGATACATCAAAACAGGTATTCGAACACTTCCTTTGGCCTGCTTTTTAACTGCAAAATCATATCCCGAATTGAAATTTGCATATATTCCAAGCACCTTCTTATCACTTGTATTCCCACCTATTTCATAGCTATATACTGGTCCTACATTCACTTCTTTTTTACTGGCAAATATGCCATTTGTAATTAGAAGTGAATTACTGCTGTCTATTGTTTTAACTGCCCCACTATTTTTAAAGAAACTTAAGATATTTGAGCTGTTTTTATCAATACACGTTTCACTATTACAATCCTTAAACATAGAAATTGTACTGATAGAATCGTCTAAAATGGCTGAAGAATCGGAAGAAAGGAGTGAGTATCTCTTTAACTGTGAGCTTATTCCATTTAGGTATTCTAAAATATTCTCATAGGTTTGAGTGTCATTTTCAAACGATACAGTTGAAGAGATTTTCTTAATACTGTCCCACTTGGCTTCATTTAAATTAGCTGCGTTTATATCCCCAACAACCACTCCTCTATACTCTTTCTGGATATTACTTCCCCATATTCCCTCAATTTGTGCAAATGCTTGGTCAAAATATGTAGAAGATAGGTCTGCATCATTTGCTTGATAGGCACTTGAACTAATATCCGATGAAAGAAGAGTTGAGAAGTTTGAAACAAATTTATTATCTTCTTTAATGTTTGTGTTTAAGTCTTTTAGATTAAAATCATAATCGCTTATTCCGAAAATCGAGTTAAAGGCCAATATCTCACTAAATGTTCTATTACTATCGTACTTATTATTAAAAAGAAGTAAAAGCAGCTTTTCATTTCTCAAATCATCTAAGGAATATGATGAAGAAAGTGCAGAGAAAGAATTAATATATCCTGAGGTATTCTTCGCCTGAGTAAAATACTCAATATTATTTCTTAGAGCCAGTTTCTCCTCGTTGTTTTTGCTTTTATTTTCCAAATTCGTGAAAAACTTAACGCCCCCATCTAACCATTTATTATATTTCTCGGTTAACGAGCTACTAATAACCTCATCTCTAACCCTAAATATCTGCGAATATGTGTAGTTTAAAACACTATCACTAGTTATATATATTGGTTGATCTAACTGAAGTTGATCAAAATAATAGGAAGAGAAGCTCTGATAGTACTTATCAGGATATTGAATAAAACCAGTTGTCAGAAGACTACTCTTTTGATTTGAATTTAAAGCAATTCCAAGATTTTTGGTAATCTCATTAAAGTTTGTTGGAAGCTTACTTAATTTCTCATTATTTATTTCTACGTCAGGCGTTTTTCCTTCAAATATCAATTGAGGATAGGTAGTTAAATATGGAACATAAATTGAAGGAGAGAGATAAATTAGTGAGGATATCGTAATAGAAATAACAAGCAAGAATAATAGTATGAATAGGATTGGGCTAGATTTATGTTTTCTCATATTTAAATGTTTTATAGAATATATTCATTGTAAATATTATTTTTAAAAAAGCAAATTTTTACTTAATATACACTGAAAAAGGGTCTACAAAATCGGAAATGTATGAAATATCTACGATTTTTTCTTTTATATTAGCTCTTGGAAGGTAGTATCCACATGCTTTATCAACTCTATATCTAAAATACTCATCTAAATATCTTTCTTCATTAACAAAAATCCCTGAAATTGAGCAATACTGACTTAAGTCTAATTTGATATCAACCTTCTCTAGATTTTTACCTGTTATTGCAAAATGAGGCTTGTTTTTTGTCCCTACAAGCAAAACCTCTCTCGGAATATCTTTCCAATTAGAGCCATCTGATGAAAACTTTCCAAACCTATCAACATTGGTTCCGATATATGAGGACATTGTGTGAGTGAACATTACTTTAATGTTTTGATTGTTAGAATGTGCATGAGAAACAAAATTTTGAAGAATATTGGGCCTGCAAAATACCCCACTGTAACCCCAAAAAAACTTCCCTATCTTCTTTTCTTCCATCATTTTAATGCTTATTATTTCCTCAAGTGAGTATCCACAATAGGGCCCAACCTTCATTAAAAGTATGTATTGAGGATTTTCAATATTCATGACTTCAGTATATCATCTAATATGCAACAATTAACGCATTTACATCCGAAATATGACCAATTACAACTTAAATTTGGAGATGTGAACTTAAAATCTATATATGGAGCAGGAAAAATAGATAGTCCCAACCTTATGTTCATATTCATGAATCCCACAGCAAGGAATATATCAAGTAGTCCAAACTGGAAGGGTCTACGAGCCCCATGGATTGGTACAAAACAGGTTTGGGATATATTTAATAGCCTAAGTTTATTAGATACTCACCTATATACAAAGATTAGAAATACCAAAACAGATGAGTGGGATGTAGATTTTGCAAATGAGGTTTATTCAAGTTTAGAGAATCATTCCGTTTTTCTTACTAATCTTGCAAAATGCACTCAAGTTGACGCAAGACCTCTTTCAAATATGATATTTAAAGAGTATTTAGATTTAATTTATGAAGAGATTGAATGTATCCAACCTAAAAAGATTATTGCATTTGGAAACCAAGTCTCATCAGTACTATTAAAAAAGAATATTAGTGTTGGTAACTATTCAAATAACGAGAAAGAGATATTGAGAATAAAAGAAAGAGTTTTTGATATATTTCCAACATACTATCCTGTTGGCCAAGGAAGAAGAAATATGCAGGCCGCAATAGAAAGGATTAATCTTGTTATGATGCAGCAATAGGCTCTTCCTCTTTCACCCCATATTTACCTATGAATTCGGCTTTTGCAACTGTATGTCCCTCCATAGCAGCGACCAAATCCTCACTTTTGGTAGTTGCTGGATCCAATTCTAGTTTTATATCAAGCGCATACAGTTTGAAAAAATATCTATGTTCCTTATCTGGTGGACTTATTTTGTCCCATTCGTTCTGCATGCTGGAATTCATTCCAACAATTCCATCTCTTGGTATCTCATTTTCTTTCATCTCTGTTATATTCGGGTTTATATTCCATATCATCCAGTGTACCCAAAGTCCAACAGGTGCATCTGGATCTTCTACTAGAAACACTAGGCTTTGTGCCGCTTGTGGTACATAAGAAATAGTGAATGGTGGAGTGATATTTTCTCCATCAGCAGTATATTTCACAGGTATTGTTCCGTTATGAGTTAACGTTGGACTATTTAGTAACATTATTATTAAAATAAAATCTTAACCTTCACTCACTAGTTTATACTAGTTACTAAATATTACAATAAAATATTTAAATGAAAGTAAAGTAGATTAGGAAGCTTGTGTAAACCTCTTTACTTTTCCATTATCAGTCTCTTTGTATCCTAAAAACTTTTCAAGAACGCAAACGAAAGTAATATCTTTGGTTGGTTCGAAGGTAGACTTGTAAGACACACCTATTTCACCAGTCTCCTCAATTACAACAAAACCAAGTACCTCGTAATACTTATCTGGGCTCTTAAAATGTGCCCAAAGAGAACCGGCGGGAACTTGTTTTTCCCCTTCTTCCATCTCTTTTCTCAAAACTTCTGGAGTTTTCTTTTCCATAGTATTAAAAATAAATAAAATTATTTAGTTAATTTTAATATAATACTTTCTATAAAGTTTTTAAAGCTTTCAAAAATATTTACTGAAGGAGTTTGCGTTGGCTTTGCTACAGCAACTGTTCCTTTAACAGAACCCTCACTATCCCGATTGCCAAACATCTCAACTACTAAAGTAACATCTCTTCCACCCAATTTTCCATCTATAACTGCGACACCGATTTCAGAGAACTTCGGGTTAATAATATTCTCATGATGTGTTGGACTAGCAAGCCAAGCCTGATTTAGCTTATCAACATCACTAAAACCTTTTGCAAGATTTTCTCCTGCAATTACGTATCTATATCCTTCGTTTGACATAAATTGCCAAGGTGTTACACCGTCTGGACCAAAATGGCTCCAATAGTCTTTTGCCAGCATATCATTGGCCTTATCTAGTGCAGCATTAGTGAGTTTATCACTAACAGCTAGTGCATCTACTTCCTGATTTTCTCTTTCTTCGTTTGTGTGCTCAACTACTTCCTGCGCAGTGTAATTGGCAGCACTAGATTTCGATGGAGATGCTATTCCCATTGCCATAGAGAAAATTACTCCCATCAGAGTAGCACTTGAAGCTTTTTTCCAGAATTTTGGAACTTGTTCTTCAGTTTGGTCTTTAAGTAATTCAAAGCCCTCTATTAATGATAACTGCTTTCCTTTTCTATACTCCCTTTGTAATTGAATAATACTTCCAAAAGATACTGCGCTTAAACTATCTGCAAACCATAAAATGGTATCTAGTTGAGAAACTTTCTTCTGTGCATCTGAGTACCCATCTTTAAAAAGGAGGCTATGGACTGAGTGGTAATTAACTGCAGTATCAATAATCTCACTTTGAAGGTTTGTATGCTCTTCTAAATACTCACGTGTTTTAAGGGGATAAAGCTTTAATGCCCTTGCAATTTTATTAAACCCTTTATCTCCTTGTTTGAGTGGTGAGGAGTAGTATTCATATGCTAAAGATTTATCATCTTCACACATATATACTTTTCCAATATTTTGAACTAAACCAGAAATATATACATTAGAAAGATTTTTCTTAGTTAATCCGACTGTTTGTCCAAACTTAAAAGCTAAATACGCAACAAGAATTGAATTGTTTTTTAAAGTAGAAATTTTATTTTCTCCATACTCTAATTCCCAATCTTCTATTACAGAAAGAATCCTTTTCGCGGCGTTAAAATCCTTTCTATCAATTCTTTTGAAAAATTCTTGATAAAACTTCTTTGCTTCTTCAAAGATTATCTTTTTAGAATATAAATCTGCAGAAGTAATCTGTCCCTTTATATCAAGTGGGTTATCATCAAACCCAACCTTTTTAGTCATATCCAAAGTGGGTTATCTTATTGCTTTGATTTTACACCTAAGAAGATTTAATTGATATGAAGATGTAAACAAAACAAAAGCCGTTAGTAGACTAAATTATTTAGACCGGAACTCAAATACAAGACTGTATTGGTTCTAAATCTCTGACAAAGAAACCATTTCTATTTCTGGTCTTGTATATTTAAGATCTTTCAAAGTAAATTCTTGCATTTCTGTGCTGAATGAAATACATAAGTCCTTAATCACTTTAACATTATATTCTCTATCATATGCGTCACTTACTGCACTTCTTACACACAAATTCGTTAGTATTCCACAAACATATAGCTCTTTCACCCGGTTTTTTATAAGAATTTTTTCTAGCTTTGTTTTATAAAAAGAGCTTATATGGAATTTATCAACTATATAATCAGAGTTGTTAATTTGTAATTCTTCTATTAAGTTTGCATTTGCTGATCCTTGTAAGAAGTTTTTGCCTACAGTTTCATTATGCCTCATAAAGACAATCAGAAAACTATTCTTTCTACACTTTTGAATTAATTCATTCAGATTCTTAGTTTCTGACTTTAAATCAGAATCCACATAATAGTCTGATTGTTTGTCTATGTATTCTTTTTGCCAATCAATAACAAGTAAAGCTTTCATAGGAACATTATACAAGATTTTGTTGAGAATTGGTGGACGAAATTGTCTAGCCTGAAACTTAAATATAAAACAGTATTAAATGTTCATATTAAAAATAAGTGACTATTTAGTTAGTATCTGTTCTTTAATTACTGTTAGTAGGTCTTTCATTTTTGTAGTATATAACCACCTTGTTGGTGGAACACAAACCATAGGTATATTGTTATACATAGATCTTAAATTCCCATTTAAAGCCAGTTTTAGATCATACATATCATTTGAGAGAATATTCCAAGCATTTTTTTGAAAAACAATTATTGCCCCTGAATGAATCATGAAATTATCAATCTCATTTTGAAGTCTCGCCTTCTCAAAAACCGCCATTTTATTCATTGCCTTCTTACCAAAAAGTCTTTCAAGCCCTGCAACCCCTGACCATTTAGGACTACTTGCTGAACTAGGAAATGTATAAATTACTTCTAAACCTAACCTGAAAGGTGATTCGTATTTTAAGTTGAAAAAGTTTTCTTTAATTCCACCTATCGTACTTATGTCTATAATTCCTAATTCTCGCATGATCTTCCAAAAACGATGTTCGGTTCCTCCCCCTTCATAAGAAAAATAAATATCATCCTTAACAGAATGAGGTGCAGGATTACCGAATATCATTAAAAGACTTGGTTTGTCATTTGTTTTCTCGGGAACCCATGATTTATGAGAATAGTAAATCACATTATTATCACGATTTAACACATCTTTGTTAAATTTGTCAGAAGCAACAAATTCGTCCCATTTATTATTAAATCTCATGAACGACACTTTATCGGCCTGGTACAAGATATTCAGATCAAGTTTCACCAAATATGTCCCCATTTTTGTTTTATTGAATTGAAGTAACATGTTATTTCTAAAGTAATCAACTTAATTTTCTATATGATCCCAAACAATCTTCCATAATCTTTTCATTATTTTTGGATCAATATGAGCTGCAGGATGATAATTAGGAATAATGATTGTATCACCAGAATTTATATATCCAATTGAACTTAAGCTGGTAATTATCTCTGAAATCTTCTGACCCTCATAGCCTAAATTAAAGTATTTATTTATAGATGAAAATGCTAAATTTCCTAATGTGATAATAATTTTTGGTTTAACAATATCTAATTGCTGTTTTAGATAGGGATATGATAATTTTGAACTCACTTTTTCATCAAAATTATCACTCCCTCTGAAATGAATGCCCTGCCTTGTAAATAGAACAGCCATTGTAAAGAAGAGTTTATCCCATGTTTTACGACTCATTGACTTCCCAAACTTGTCTAAATGTGTTTGCTGCAAAGTTGTAACAATGAACCTTTCTGTTCGTGAAGAAAATCTTTTGAAAAGAAATTCGTTATAGTCAAAATCTGGTTTATCTTTCACTAATTCCCACTCGTCAACATATTTCTTTAATGAAATATACGGTCCCCAATCTTGGCCGATAATCGCAATCTTCGCATTAGCTCTATCTACCCAATCAAACCACTTATTTGGAATTAATTCGTGAAGTTTATAGTGATTGATAAGCCCAACATTTACTTTCTTTCCTTTTCTGTTTGCAAAAATGTTTTCAATTTCTTTTTCAAGTTTCATTTTCTCAATCAAACTTCTCATTTGGTCTCTTTTGTCTGCCATAGGGAATAATAACATTTTGAAAAGTAAAAGTGGATTATACTTCGCAATGGTTACAGGCTGGGATAAAAGTGGGCGGTTCAAAAGTGCATGGAACTTAAATCTCATGTAAATCTGTATCTCTCCTTAAAGTAAATAATCTATGCATGGGGCATAAATAAACCCCATGCATATTTAATGGCTTAGGGATTTAGTCTTTTAACACCACGATAAATGTATGTCACCTCTCTAACATTCTTTACTCCAAGCATTTGCATCAAAATCCTTGTAGGACCTGGTGCAAAACCTCCATGAGGTGGACATCCATATTCAAAGAAGGCTAGATAACTAGAAAAGTCTTCAGGTTTAAAACCTTTCTTAACAATTTGAGATTTAAGAACCTCATATCTGTGTTCTCTAATTGCTCCACTTGTTATCTCAAGCCCTTTATAAAGAAGATCAAAACTTTTTGTATATTCAGGTCTATCTACATACCTCATGCTATAGAAGGCTCTTGAAGAAGCAGGATAATCATATATAAAGACAAAATCATGTGAGTATTTTTCTTTTATATACTTCCCTATTTCTCTCTCATCTTCAGGTGACAAATCATCTTGTTTCTCTCCATCAATTCCGCGACTTTTTAAAATTTCTTTCGCTTGCGAAAAAGAAAGTCTTGGGAAAGGTAAGATAGGAGTAACAATATCTTGTTGATACTGACTCCTAATTTCTGTAGAGTATTTCTCAGCAATATCCTTAAGCATTCTAACTATCATTTTTTCTTCTTCCTGTAATAACTCTTCTACTGACTCCACAAATGACAATTCAACATCATACATCGTGAACTCGGTATCATGCCTTGAGGTAAATGAAGGGTTAGCCCTAAAAACAGGACCTACTTCAAATACTTTCTCAAATCCAGAAGCCATTGCCATCTGTTTATACAATTGGGGAGATTGTGCAAGAAAGGCCTTTCTTCCAAAATACTTTACCTCAAATAGTTCTGAGCCTGATTCGGTAGATGTTACAAGGGTTTTAGGAGAATGTATCTCTGTATATCCGCCTTCTATACAATACTGCCTAAATGCATTCTCCATTGTTGTCCATACTTTGAAAACCAAAAGGTTCTCTGGCTTCCTTAAATCTAACCAACGATAATCTAGTCTTTTGGATAGTAGGGTTTTTCCATCAGTCTTTTCAACTATTGGGATTGGCAATGGCTTTATAGGTTCTGACAAGACCTTAAATGATTTTATTTCAACCTCATATCCCTCAGGTGCTTGTTTTTCTTCTTTAACAAGTCCTGTAAGTTCTATAACTGACTCAATCTTTACTTGATCCAAACTTTTGGCGACACTTTTATCTAATGCTACACATTGAATCAAGCCAGTGACATCTCTTACTATCAAAAACACCATTGATCCTTGTGATCTAATAGTTTGTATCCAACACTTTAAAAGAACCTCTTTTCCAATTGATTCTTTTAATTCTTTTATATATGTTCTTTTCATTTCTTTTAATATAATAATTTAAATTTCAATAAGTTGTAAGTAGTTAATATTTCCTCCTTTCGGAGGATTAAAATTTCTATTATTTAGATTGTATTTAAAACAAAAAACACCCATGTACAAAGACTATAAAATAATCTCGGTACAAGGGTGTTATTAGACACTGTGCCACCTTGTTTTAAATAAACATTTCTATTTATTCCTCACAACCTACTCTAGAAAGAAATAGGTTAAAGCTGTTTCGGGCTTTCCCGTGAGGTTCTACTTGCAAATGCTTTCTTCCTCATGCTCCTCTGTGTTAACAGAATCATCGCTTAACTTTTTGTATTATATCATAAAATGGTGAGGCGCCGGGGATTCGAACCCCGCACCAAATGGTTAAAAGCCATTTGCTCTACCGAATGAGCTAGCGCCCCATATTTAAGACTTTGTATTATATTACACCTTCTTTCATATTAGCAACAAATATATTATTTAATTCTTTATTCATTTCTATTCTTTAAAATATAGTAATGGAATATTTAAAAGATTTCGAAAATTGGAATATTTTAAAAAAGGAAATAGATAGTTCAAATAACAGAATTCCCTTTTTTAAAGAAGGAGATGTTTGGTGGGTTCATCTCGGAGCAAATATTGGAAGTGAAATTGAAGGAAAAGGCACCAAATTTCTAAGACCGATGATAATTATTAGAAAATATAGTCCACAATTATTTTTAGGAATACCTTTAAGTAGTAAATTAAAAAATATTTGGTCATATATTCCAATTATTATCAACACAAGAAAGGAGTCATTATTAATAACACAATCGCGTTCAATCAGTTCTAAAAGATTACTTCATAGATTTGGAGAGATTAGTGAAAAGGAATTAAGGAAGGTGAAGAAACAATTAATCTATATCATAAAAAATAACCCCTCTGGTTAGAGAGGGTCGCGGGTTACCCCGAACTGTGCTTAAGTATATGTTAAATAAGAATCAAGGTCAACCATTTATTAACTCTCCCACAGGCTTAAAGCTTCTTCTATGCATTCTACATGGTCCATATTTGCATAACATTTCCATATGCAATTTAGTTCCATACCCGACATGTTTTTCAAATCCATAATGTGGATATTTAATGCTCATTTCTTTCATTATTCTATCTCTTGTTACTTTTGCTAAAACACTTGCTGCAGAAATACTGTAATGATACATATCCCCTTTTGTGATTTTCTCCATTTTAAAGCCTGGAATCTTTGAAACATTCTTCCCATCAACAATTAAATAATCAATTTTAGGAACTTTCTTTTTAACTTCATTCAAAGCTCGCTCCATAGCTATTCTTACAGACTTTTGAATACCGAATCTGTCAATTTCCTCACTACTTGCCAACCCTACTCCCCAGGCCGTTGAAACTTCCTTAATTTTTTCAAAAACTTCTTCCCTCTGTTTCTCACTCATTTTTTTGCTATCCCGAACTCCTTGCACTACTTGATCAGCTGAATTAATTAATACAGCTCCAGCACTAACAGGACCAGCCAGAGGTCCACGCCCTGCTTCATCAATACCAACTACATTAGAAAAGCCTTCTTTCCACAACTTTACTTCCAGTTTAATATCGGGTGTTATCATAGTTGATAATACCATTTAGGTATTGTAGTATGAAATGTATAAATTATTACATTCATTTTATGGAGTATGATGGGGATGGAACTTCAGGTGGTGGTTAGTAATATCTATCACATGCTGATATATAAAATAGGTATATCTACCTTATCTTGTATGAAAAAGATGGGGATGGAATTTGAAGTGTTAATATAGAGTAAAAAGTTAAATTTATTTTTAATATTATGTCAGAAAATCACACTGGTTCGTTTTTAAAAGGAATATTGATGGGTGCAATAGCTGGTGCCGTTGCAGGGGTACTTCTTGCCCCAAAAGCCGGAAGTGAAACAAGAAAAGATTTAGAGAAACTTGCAAAACAATGGGCTGCCAAAGCTGGAGATATTTATGAAGAGGCGATGGAAAAGGTCAACGAGAAACTCCTAGCGTTGAAGAGCCTTGGAAAAAAGATTGATGAACAGAAGTATTTGACACTTGTAAATGAGGTTATTGCAGAACTTAAAAATGATGGTAAAGTAACAAGTGATGTTGCTCATAAAATGGGACTACAGCTTAAAAGAGATTGGAAAAAAGTACAAGTTGCCCTAACAGATAAAAATTAATTAAATTATTTTATATATTACAATGGGAGTATTCGATTTTCTTAAAAAAGAAGTCAAACGAGAGTTTATTGCAAGGCCGGATTCTTCAAAAGATTTAATTATATATAAATGGCCAGATACTAATCTAAGGATATTGACACAGCTAACCGTTCAACCAGATGAGGTGGCTGTTTTTTTTAAAGAAGGTAAGGTAGTTGGAACTCTAGAGGCTGGAACACACACACTAGATGGTGCTGGTATTCCATTTATCTCTGGATTAATTGATGCGGCAACAGGTGGAAACTTTTTAATCTCAGAGCTATATTTTGTTTCTAAAAAACAGTTTACCAATCTTCCTTTTGGGGGAATGATTGATAACGTTATGGAGCCACAAACAAAATTAGCAATAACTATTAGATTGTTTGGAGAGTACGCAATGAATGTAAACGATCCAAGTAAGTTAATTATAAACTTGGTGGGAACAAAGAGCCTTCAAACTAATGAGCAAATAACTGAGTGGATTAAAGAATTGCTTCTTAAAATAATGAGAACAGTTGTAAGTGATGACGTAAGTGTAAAAAAGAATCCTGTTTTAGGAATTGCAAGTAGAGGAATAGAGTTTGAAAAATTAGCACTTGAAAAGGTTGTTCCTGAATTAACTGAATATGGAATTACAATTGTTAAACTTGGAAATGTAACAGTATCAATCAAAGAGGAAGACGAGGCTACACTAAAGCAAATGACAAGAGACTTTGCGTATGCTGGAAATATGCAAGCGGCGGACGCTGCTATGAAACTTGGAATGGCCAAAGGCCTACAAGAGGGAAGTGCTGCAGGAAGTAACGCAAGTAGTGCTGCTGCAACCGGAATGGGAATTGCAATGGGAATGAATGCATTAAAAACAGATGTAACTCAAACGCCTCCAGCAACACCTACTACTCCAGTTGAGCCTGCTAAATAATATGAAGAAGATACTTGGATTAATACTAACGGTAGTTATTACTTTAAGTACAATTACTTTTGCTTTTGCTAGAGCTGGTGGTGGTGAAGACTTCGGTGGTGGTGGTTTTGATTCGGGAAGTAGTTGGAGTGGCAGTAGTAGCGATTATTCTAGTACTGGCTCGACATCAAGTGGAAGCCCTACTATATCCGTAATTGTCATAGTTATTATCATCATCATAATCATTGCAAGTAGGAAAAAGAAAGGACAATTAGGAACTCCTGGAGCTGGACAAGTAACATCAAGTGGAGGTGCAAGTCCGACAAACAAATCTCAAACGAGCCAAGAGATATCCGAACAACTAGTGAAACTAAAAGAGATAGATCCAGACTTTGATGAACAGAAGTTCAAATCCCATGTGAAAAAAGTCTTTATGGCTGTTCAGCAAGGTTGGACAGCAAGAGACCAATCCATATGTCGAGCATTTATGGGAGAGGAAGTGTATCAAAGCCATCAGATGCAAATTGAAAATATGAAAGCTCAAAAGATAATTAATGTCCTTAAGAACATTGTTGTAGGAAGTACTGATTTTGCAAAGATAGACCTCGGAACTGATTTTCATAAAATCGCATTGAAGGTTAGAGCACAGATGCGAGATTTCAAGGTAAAAGAAGATGCTCCAGACAAAGCAATAAGTGGAGAGGTTAATGCAACAGAACCATTTACTGAATATTGGGTCTTTATTAGAAAATCTACACTAAAGACAAAAGTAAAGAATGGAATATTTGATAGAAAATGCCCAAACTGTGGAGCACCAGTATCTGTTGATGTAGCTGGTGTATGTAAGTACTGTAATGCAAATGTTGTTAATGGAGATTATGACTGGGTACTTTCAGAAATAGTACAAAGCAGTGAATGGAGCGAGTAACCGATTGAAGAATTCTGCTTTCTAGACTAAAATACTTGCATTGCGAGAGTAGTTCAGTTGGTAGAATGTCTCCTTCCCAAGGAGAAGGTCACGGGTTCGAATCCCGCCTCTCGCTTATGAATAAACAATGAATTTATCTTCTTAATACCTTGTTTTTTAGCATATTTCATATTAGACTAAACATATAAATTAATCTAAATTTCGTATAAAAACTCCTCATAACAAAATAAATTATGCATTTATTGATAGCCAAAATTTAAATCTGGGTGTAATTAGTCAAGGATGGAAACTTGATTTCAAAAAATTTAGAGTGTTCTTAAAAGATAAATATGATGTTTACAAAGCTTTCATATTTATTGGTCATATTCCTGGAAATGAAAAACTTTATAGAAATTTAGAAAAATACGGATATGTTCTGATTTTTAAACCAACATTAGAATTCAAAAAACAAAACAAATCCAAGATAAAAGGTAATGTTGATGCTGAATTGGTCTTACATACAATGATTGAATTTGAACATTACAATAAGGCAGTTATTGTATCTGGAGATGGAGATTTTCATTGCCTCATTGAGTATTTAGATCAAAAGAGGAAACTACTCAAAGTTCTCGTCCCAAGTCAAAAATACTCGTCCTTACTAAGGAAATTCGCAAACTATATTGTTCAAATTCAATCTATTAAGGAGAAAGTGAAAAAATAAAAGAGAGGCATTCCCTCGGTACAGAAACCTTTGGTAGTCCTCTCATCGTGATTTTTCATTATCCTACATAATCCTATTAAATGTCAATAAAACATTAACTTTACATCCTCGAAATATCTGTTAAAATCGTAACAATTCTGTTATGCTGGAGTAGCTCAGTTGGTAGAGCAATTCTTTCGTAAAGAATAGGTCGACAGTTCAATCCTGTCCTCCAGCTTAATAATTTTAATACTGCGCTTATGTACTCACCTACATATACAATTTCTCATTTGATGCTTAACTATATTGTTAAGTACGAATTGGCTATACAAGGAATAAACAGCATTAATCTCCCTCAATCGCATTTCGCATCAATGTATGAGAAATTTCATGCAGAAGATATTACAAAACTCGGAGAATTAATCGGCTACCCTATTGGATATACAAAGGCTCTCGACGTTCAAAGAGGAAAGATTATGCCATCACTTAAACCGAAGTTTCGTGTCTTTACAAACTACCGAGGAGTTCATGACTTTATTGATTCCTACACGCCTACTGGCTTCATAAAGCCATCATTTGATTTAAGCATTCATATAAACAAGATATTGATGAAGGGATTAATTGATGACTGGGATGTAGCAAAGATTAGGGGATTTTCAGATAAACCAAACGAGATATACGATACTTGGTACAAATTCAGAGATTTCTATCCTAACCTTGATGCTAAAAGATATTTCCAAGATATATTCAATTGGATTGAAGATCCAAGAGTCAAAATTAACAAACTAATTCAAATTGCAATCCTGTTATATGAATATATAGATAAAGCACCGTTTAGCTCTGGAAATCAAATGAGTGCAATGTTAGCAATATCAGCTATTTCAAAGGCTTACGGATATAATCCACATAATATAATCCCATACGCTAAATCAACACAATTCATTTCTGAAGATATTGTCTCAGCAATGAAGATTGTAAAAGCAAAAAGAGATCTTACTGTTTTTATCGAAGCCTTTCTCTATACCCTCTCGCTAACAGCTGTAAACATTCTAAATCAGTATAAAGAGATTTATGCTAACAAAGTTAAGATGAATACCAAGCTTCAAGAGCAGTTCAATAGTAGACAGATGAAGATACTTGAATATCTAGAGGTCGAGAGAAAGGTGACGAGAGCAGAGTATACAAAAATAATGGGAGTGTCCTTTATGACTGCATTTAGAGATCTCCAAGAACTACTAGATGGTGACATGATAAAGCAGAAAGGAAATGGTAGAGGGACATACTACACATTACACTCAAAGGAGAAAAGTTCCGAGATAAGTGTAGAATAGTTTCTTTCTATAGGTGATGCAGCCTTAATTCCTTTATGATAATATCCTTTTGATATGAGTGATCCAAAATACGAAATAATAATTGGACTAGAGGTGCATATTCAGAGTAAGACTGATTCAAAAATGTTCTGTTCTTGTTCAACAAAATACTTTGGCCGGCAACCAAACACACACACTTGCCCTGTTTGTTTAGGACTTCCTGGGGCCCTTCCAGTTCCAAATAAAAAGGCAATTGACCTATGTATTAAAACAGCCCTAGCACTTAACTGTAAAATAAATCATGAGACGAAATTTGATAGGAAGAACTATTTTTATCCAGACCTTCCAAAAGGTTTTCAGATTAGCCAATACGACCAACCGATTGGTGTTGATGGGCACTTGGATATTGAAGTTGATGGAAGAAGCAAGAGTATTGGAATTACTAGAGTTCACCAAGAAGAAGACACTGGCAAATCAATTCATGCTGACGGACAAACATACTTAGACTTTAACAAGTCTGGAATGCCTTTAATAGAAGTTGTTAGTGAGCCTGATATGCGCTCAAAAGAAGAGGTAACTGCTTATGCTAAAATGCTCCGACAAACTGTCAGATACCTTGATGTTAGTAATGCTGATATGGAAAGAGGAGAGATGAGGTTTGAAGTAAACATGTCACTTAGAGTTAAAGGGGAAGAAAACTTACCTAAATACAAAGTAGAGGTAAAAAACATTGGTTCAATTTCTGTACTTGAAAAAGTAATTGATAATGAATACCAGAGACAACTTGAGATTCTTGAAGGAGGAAGTACACCAAAGCAGGAGACAAGAGGTTTAGTTGATATGAGTGGAATAACTCAGTCACAAAGGTCGAAAGAAGATGATAGTGGGTATAGATATTTCCCTGAGCCAGATATTCCATTAATAGTAATAAGTGATGAAGAGATTAAGAGAATTAAAGCCGAGATACCTGAGCTACCTGTTGATAAAAAGAACAGATATATAACAGAATATAAAATTGAATCCAAGATTGCAGACAATATAATCTCGGAGATTGAAAGATTTAAAGAATTCGAAGGAATTGTAAAAGAAATCGACATTAATCTCGTTCGCGAACTTGCTAAATGGTATGTAATGGAGTACTTCTCTCTGAACCAAAAAGAAAAAAACAGAAATTTTAAACTTATATGGTTACCAGAAATAATTGAGGCCGTTTTAGCGGGAAAGATTACAAGAAGTTCTGGAAAGGAAGTTCTTGCGGAGTGTTTCAGACTTGGGATTACGCCTGCAGAGATAATAAAAGAGAATGGACACGGAATAATAAGCAACGATGATGAACTAGAAAAAATTGTTTTAAAGATAATTGAAAAGAATCCAAAAGCGGTTGAAGATTTTAAAAGGAATCCTAATGCCATGATGTTTCTGGTTGGAATGGTTATGAGAGATATGAAAGGAAAAGCTGATGTTGCTAAGGTAACTCAATTAGTTAAAAGTAAACTAGCATGAAGAAAGAAATAACAAAAGAAGAAATAAAAAGAATTGCTGATTTAGCAAATATAAAGCTAACTGAAGAAGAAATTGAAAAATTCTCTAAACAGATTCCTGAGATTTTAGGCTACGTTGAAAAATTAAATGAATTAGATACAAAAGGATTAGAATTTAAATCACAAACAGATTTAGTAAATATATTTAGAAAAGATATTGCAGGTGCTTCACTATCACAAGAACAAGCAACAAGTAACAGGAGAAAAAATTCTAAAGGTGGTGCTATTTCAATTAGTAGTGTAATAAATAAATGAAAAAGCTGTACGAGTTAACAATAAAAGAAGCACTGGAAAAACTCGAAAGTAAGGAGATTACTTCGGTTGAGTTGGTAACTAGCTGTATGAATAGAATTTCTGAAATGGAGCCAACCATTAATGCTTTCATTACAGTATGTGCTGAGAGTGCACTAGAAAAAGCTAAAATAATTGACACAAAGAGAAATAAAGGTGAAAAACTTGGAAAACTAGCCGGAATCCCCTACTCTTTGAAGGATGTTTACAACACAGAAGGAATCCAAACAACAGCCGGTTCAAAGATATTGGAAGGATATATTCCTCCATATAATGCAACAGTTGTTGAAAAGCTAGATGCACAAAACGCAATACTAATAGGTAAAACAAACTGTGACCCATTTGGGTTTGGATCTTCAACAGAAAACTCTGGTTTTGGTGTAACAAAAAACCCGATAGACATAACCCGTGTTCCAGGGGGTAGCAGTGGAGGTAGTGGTGCCGCTGTTGCTTATGGTGGAGGACTTTTTTCAATTGGAGAAGATACTGGTGGAAGTATTAGATGCCCAGCATCATTTTGTGGAATAGTTGGACTTAAGCCAACGTATGGAAGGGTTAGCAGGTACGGATCAATTGCTTACGCTTCCTCGTATGACACAGTTGGTCCTATGACAAAGGATGTATATGACAGTGCCTTAATTCTCTCAATTATTGCAGGAGTTGATAGTAAAGACGCAACATCCTCTCCAGATAATGCTCCAAACTATCAAGATGATTTGGGAAAAAGTATTAAGGGAAAGAAGATAGGAATTGTAAAAGAATATTTAAAAGATGAGGTTGATAGCGAAGTTAAAGCGTCTATTGAAAAAGCAATCGAAAAATATAAGCAGCTTGGATGCGAAATAGTCGAAGTCTCACTTCCATATACTGAATATGCAATTGCAGCATACTATGTAATAGGGATATCTGAAGCAAGCTCAAATTTAGCTCGAATGGATGGAATTAGGTTTGGACTTAAAAAAGATGGAACTGATTGGCTTGAAAGTGAACTAAATACAAGAGGAGAAGGATTTGGGGATGAAGAGAAAAGGAGGATAATTCTTGGAACTTATGCTCTTTCAACGGGATATACGGATAAATACTATCATAAAGCCCAACAAGTAAGAGCATTACTTAAAAAAGATATGCTTAAGGCTTTTGAAAAAGTTGATATCCTTTTAACCCCTACTATGCCAGTACTACCGTTTAAAATTGGAGAAAATACTGATGATCCACTCAAAATGTGGTTAATTGATGCTTTTACTGTAACAATAAACCCAGTTGGAGTACCTGCTCTTTCAATACCATGCGGAAAAAGTCGCGAAGGCCTTCCAATAGGCATGCAATTAATTGGTCCACACTTTAAAGAAGAGCTTCTTTATCAATTTGCTTACCAATTCGAAAACTCTTAGTTTTTGCATAATATGGCATTTTTCTGTAAAATTAATGGTTATTTAGCCGAAGTGGTGAAATTGGCAGACACGCATGGCTTAGGACCATGTGGGAGTTAAATCCCTTGCAGGTTCGATTCCTGTCTTCGGCACATTTAGTTAAGAAACCAATAAAATAATATGTTCAGACAAATAGTATCTCCTTTCCAGCAAATACTACTTAAAAGGAGATTGTGTGTTGGATGTACACAACCATTGGATAAAGGAAAAAAGTTAGGAAATATAAAAGAAACTAAGGAATTAGTTGAGTGTAAGTGTAAAAGAAGGTTCATTTTAGATAAAGAAACCAACACTTTTAGAAGAGCAACATTAGACGAAGAAGCTCTATTCATAAATAGTAGAAAAAAGATATAATAAGCAAAATGCCGCTATCGTCTAATGGCTAGGACGACAGGTTTTCATCCTGTAAATCAGAGTTCGATTCTCTGTAGCGGCAAATATATTTTATCTGCCCAAAATTTTATGTACGAACAAAATAGTCAGAAGAAAACTTTCATGGAATCTGTAGGTGGAGTATTTGCAGCTGTTGGGGGTTTTCTTTTTAGTAGTATTGAAGCAATTGTCATTGCTCTTGCAATATCTGTTGTTCTATATCTTTTCTTTATGACACCACATGAAGTTGTTGGTACTTCAATGGTCCCAACATATCAAAACGGGGAGCATTTAATAGCAAACAAGGTTATCTATAAGCTCACAAAGCCAAAAAGAGGTGATGTGATTATTTTCAAGTACTCGGATACTCAAGACTTTATAAAGAGAGTAATCGCAATACCTGGAGATAAGCTCACATTGAAAGATGGGAGATACTTCATTAATGGACAAGCAATAGACGAAACGAAATATCTTGACCCATCAATATATACAAGCGGAGAAGAATATTTAAAGGAAGGAGAAGAGATAACAATTGAAAAAGACATGTACTTTGTTTCGGGAGATAATAGACCACACAGCTCAGATTCTCGAACATTCGGACCTATATCACTTAACGCAATAAAGGGAAGAGTTTGGCTAGTATACTATCCATTTGAAAACTTCAGATTTATAAATAACAACGTTTATAAATAAATGCTACTGAGATTCATGCTGGGTATGCAATAATATCTCATTATAAATTGCGTTCAATATCTGAATATCCATTGGCATAGCCTTATTATCCTTGTGAAGGTCGACAAAATTAGTCATTACTTCTGCAGAATGAGTAAACACTTGAAGTTCATAGTAACGACAACGATATGCTTCAAAATGAAATTTCGAATTGTTTGAAGTTATTACAATTCTATCCTGAAACCATATTCTAGAATCAAATTGTAAAGAAAAATCTTGGGTATTAAATATCCCAGCTCCTCGAGCCCATGAGTGATTTAAAATTTCAGATAATTTATCAACAAAATCTTCTGATAGTTTATGTCTTCCTCCTTCATCTCCTGTTACTGTGAACTCATTAAAATGTGTTTTGCTTGGATAATTATCAAGCATCAGGTTATGAATTTCACCAATCCGATAAAATGCTTTATCAGTAATGCTTAATTGCTCATCATACATTATTGCTGGTTGCTCTAGCCCGGAACCTGTTGTTGTAGGCTGGGGCATCAACGTTATTAAAGAATTTTGAGTTAGCATATTAAGGAAAAAAAGTTATCCTATATTTTTACATTATATTTTGCAAACATGCAGAAATGCTTGCATATAGTTATTAATTAACTAACCCCTATAAATAGAACTTCATCTCTAATTAATAGATAGTAGAAAATAACAATCATATAACAGTTCTTTACACATTCTGTGAAACAATCTATACTAAATATTAATGAAGGTATTTGTAATAGCAAATCAAAAAGGTGGTGTTGGCAAAACAACAACAGCAATAAACTTAGCTGCAAATTTGGCTTCTCTAAAGAAAAAAGTACTAGTAATGGATCTTGATCCACAAGCAAATCTTAGTTCAGGGATTGGATTCTCACATCAGTATGATAAGGAAAGCTGGGACAACAAAAGCCAACCACAATACAAAAGCATATACAATGTTTTAATAGAAAAAGAACCAATATCCTCTGTTTTTGTAACCACAAGTATACCAAATCTATACCTAGTCCCCTCTCACTTATCGCTTGCTGGAGCTGAGATTGAAATGGTAAATATGCTTTCAAGAGAGACACTACTTAAAGTCGCACTCTCTGAGATGAAAGAGAAGTTTGACTATATTATCATTGATTGTCCACCTTCACTTGGACTTTTAACAATAAACGCACTGATAGCAGGAGATAAGCTACTCATTCCAATACAATGTGAGTATTTTGCTCTTGAAGGGCTGGGACAGCTTCTAGAAACAATAAAGTTAATTAAGTCCATCAACCCAAGTTTGACTATTGGAGGGGTAATACTGACTATGTACGATTCCAGAACGAAGCTTTCTGAAAGCGTTGTAAAAGATGTACAAGATTTCTTCAAAGAAGTTGTTTTTGATTCCATTATTCCAAGGAATGTAAGACTATCTGAAGCGCCATCTTATGGCAAATCAATTGTTGACTACGATCCAAAATCAACTGGAGCCATTGCCTACAGAAAATTAGCAAAAGAGTTTATTAAAAGATTTGCTTAAATTTAATATATATTAAAATGGAAGAAAAAAGATTAGGTAAGGGACTGGCCGCATTAATAAGTGCTTCTGCTATTAACAATGATAGTGGTGCATATAACGAAAATTTTGATATTACTAAGATTGCCCCAAATCCATGGCAACCAAGAATGCATATTGAGCCTGAAGATTTAATTTCTCTTGCAGATTCGATTAGAGAGCATGGCATTATCCAACCTCTGATTATCACAAAAGATGAAAAAAGTGATGTCTACTTCCTAATTGCTGGAGAGAGAAGATTTCGTGCTGCTCAACTTGCTGGACTTAAGGTTGTTCCTGTTGTAACCAAGGAAAGTTCTCCTCAGGAAATGCTTGAACTGGCTTTAATTGAAAATATACAAAGAAAAGACCTTAATCCTCTGGAAGAAGCAACTGCATTTAAACAGCTACAAGAACAATTCAACTTAACTCAGGGTGATATTGCTAAAAAGGTAGGACTAAGTAGGGTCGCTGTAACCAACAAGATAAGGCTAATGAACCTCCCAAACGAGGTTAAAGAGGCTGTACTCAACGAGAAGCTATCAGAAGGACATGCTAGGGCTCTTCTTGGTTTAACAGATGAATCCAGTCTAATTGCAGCTGCAAATATTGTTATTAGAAAAGAAATGAGTGTAAGAGATACAGAGATGATGGTTAGAAAGATAAACTTCGGAAAGGAATCAACAAGAAAGAATGTTAGGAGTCTATCTAAAGAAACTATTGAAGCACAGAAGAAACTATCAGCTAAAATTGGATTTACGGCTGAAATTCAGAAGTTAACAACTGGAGGAAAAGTTTGTTTTAGATATAACAATGATAAAGAATTACAAGATTTAGTAACGAAGATATTAGGGAATTAAGGGTAATATCTAAATAAAATCGGTTTAAGCATAATTTCCCGCAACATCATTTTTATCTAAATTTATACATATTATTATGCCCAAACCTAAAACATACTGTTTTATTGATGCATCAAACCTTTTTTATGGGGGAGTTAAGAAAATGGGATGGAAAGTTGATTATCAGAAACTAAAAAAACACTTAGAAAATAAATATAATGTCTCTAAAATATTTTACTATGGAGGGGTTGAGACATATCATTACGAATACGATTTCACATCTACTCAAGATTTTCCTATCCACGAAATGGTTGGATATCTTGAAAAATATTTACATAAAAATAAGAAGATTTTAGACGAAAGAGAAATGGAATTGTTGAAAATACATATTAAAAGAGCTAAATTTTACAGTAAATTGAAAGATTTTGGATACAAACTAAAATTAAAACCAGTTAAACACATTAAAGTTGAAAATGGAGAATTTGTAACAAAGGCCAACTGTGATGTTGATTTAACTTTCGATGCCATGAGATTATTAAGTAAGTTTGACAGATTCATTCTTTTATCGGGAGATGGCGATTTTGAAATACTTCTTAAACATTTTATTGAACAGGGAAAAGATATAAGAATTCTAAGTAATCCTACCAATACTGCCAAAAAACTAAAACAAATTTTCAGCAAACAGTTTAAAGACTTTTCAGAAATTAAAGAATCGATTGAATATACTGAAAAATAAAAAAAAGGAGACACCCCTAGAGACGGCTCCTTTTATGTATAGTGATAGATTATACACTAGGAAAGAAAATTAAATCAAGTATATGGAATCATTACTCTAAGAGCTGATTTCCTGCCTTAGCTTTTCATAACAGACAACTGCGGCTGAAGCTCCTACATTAAGAGAGCCTATTCCCTCTCTCATTGGAATTGAAATATGCTCATCAGATTTCTCAAGCATTCTGGTTGAAATACCTGTGTCTTCAGATCCAAGTACAAATGCAACTGGACCTTTTAAATCTGCTTTATAATACTCAGTACCATCCATAGTAACAGCAATAACTCTAATACTGTTTTTTTTAAGAATTGCTAGGGATGAAAATAGATTTGTTTCAACAATTGGGATTCTAAGTGCTGCTCCCATTGATACTCTCACTGCTTCACTAGTCAGAAAATTCTCCCTTTTAAGTGGTGTTATTATGCCATTAACACCTGAGGCGAAAGCTGTTCTAAGTATTGCTCCCACATTTTGCTCATAATGCAAATGGTCTAAAAGAAGAAAGAACGGGTTTAACTCTTGTGAATATATTTTGTCAATTAATTCATCTAGTTTCCATTGATTCTCAGGTGCAACTACCCCTATTACACTCTCTATGCTTCCACCTTTAGCCATCCTATTAAGGCTCTTTCTACTTGCTTCAATTATTGGAATCTTTCTCTCTCTTGCAATTCTTAAAATCTCTGCTGTTTTCGCATCATTAAAACCTTGCATAGCATGATGAATTCTAAGAATTGGTTTATTCTCATGGAGTAGCTCTAGCAAAGCATTTTTGCTTTCAATTTGAATGAGTTTTTCTTTTGTCATTATGCGGGCAATACATCAACAAAATATTTATTTCTCTTGTAACCTGTTCTTCTTCGAAAACTAACAACTCCGTCAGCAACAGCATAAAGGGTGTGGTCTCTGCCCATTTTAACGTTTTTGCCAGCGTCATATACTGTTCCTCTCTGTTTTATGATTATATTTCCATTTACAGCTGTTTGACCGCCAAACTTCTTAAGTCCAAGTCTCTTTCCTTCCATGTTTTTGGTCATACTAACTGACCCTGCACCTTTTACATGTGACATAGTTTTTCCTTAATATCTAAAATCTAATTCTTTTTGTATAGAACAAAAATATTTCGCCTTATGATACTATTTGGCCTGCTCCATTGCAAGGGGCCACCCAGCTTTCTATTCTCTATACTCCACTTTTTGCTCACTATCTCATTTATTGAAATTGTAGCCCAACCCTTGTTTGTTTTATATGATGGCACAATTATTACAGCTGTAAAATCATGAAGTTTGATGTGCTCTAATATACTAAATAGGCTTAAATACAGTCTTTTGACAAATTCAAGCAATTTTTTGGCTTGAAAAACAGATAACATTTTGTGTTGAGGGGGACCCATAAATGGCTCACAAACAAGAGCATTAATCTCTGTTTTTTTGTACAAAGATAGTATTCTTGAATCAGGCTTAACTACATCAAATCTAAATGTTTTATACCTTAAATCCTTGTTTTCTAGCTGCTCACCTAACCATTCAATGTTAGCTTGGGTCATCTTTACTGATTTTGGGTTAACGTCTGAGCCAAGAACATTTAGCCCGTTTTTTAAAGCCTCAAGAAGGATGGTTCCACTTCCACAGAATGGATCCCAGATTGTTTGTCCACTTTTAGCTTTTGTGAGATTTACTAGTATTCTACTAAGTTTTGCCGGCATTACACCCATTGTTGTGTCTGTATAAGGTTTGTTATACTCAATCTCAGAAAATTCTTCAATATCTTGTATCTCAACTACCTTCCCATACACAACCTTTTGCCCACTTTGCATAATTTCTAATAGAAACCCTTTTTCTAATATCTTGTTTCTTGAAATTGACACAGCATTTAGAACATTCTCATTTGAAAGAACAAATTTGGCTGATATCTCTCTTTGTGTAAGGCTTTTCTTAATACTATCTGCTAATTCTTTTACCTTCTGACTATTCCAAGAGCCATTTCCTATTAAGTTTATTCCAAATACGACCTTATCGTTATTTGAATATTCATTTAAGAAATTTTCTAAATCGTCAATTAAGGTTCCATAAGAGATAAAGCCACCAAGTCTATGAAAAAGAGTTTTAATATCATCATTTGTTTTAACAACAAATGCATCTTTTCCAATTTCGGAGAAATTATATTCTTTTGAGTATTCTGGAAGAAGAGAAATGAGTTCTGCTTTTGACAGCTCATAATTTCTACCAGGCAGAAAGTAGTAGTTCATTTATTATTATTTTGAATCTATCTTTTTTACTGTTAATTTTGTAAGGTGAGCCCTAACTCCGTAACTTCTCCTATATCGTGATTTTGATTTATATTTGAAGACATCAAGTTTTGGTCCTTTAAATTGCATTACTGCATCAAATGTGACTTTGGCACCAGTAACATATGGTTTTCCAACCTTAATCTTATCTCCAACAACTACTAGAAGCACTTTGTCTGAAACATATGTAGTTTTACCTTCTGTATCAATCTTTTTAACCTCGTATGTTTTTCCTTCTTCAACCAAAAGTTGTGTTGCATTGATATCAACAACTGCAAATGTTTTGACACCTTCCTTAGGAGCGACAACTTTCTTTGCTACTTTTTCTACTTTGGGAACTTCTTTTTTAACAACCTTTTTTATAACTTTTGCTTTTGGCTTTACTGCTGTTTCTTTTTTAACTGTTTTTGGCATGTCTTTCTTTTATTAATTAATATCATCATGAGAATATATATTCCGCTGATTTGCTGTTGCGATTATACCTTGAATTAAGCCTAATGAAAAGAATGTGAGAATAGTTATTGTTCCTCCAGCACTCATTAGAGGCAAAGGGATACCTGTTGCGGGTGTTAAGCCTAAATTTGTGCCTAAATTGATGGATAATTCAAGAAGTACTTTAAGCCCAAGTACCACAAGGATTGGCATCAGAAAGTCATCTTTTGGATATTTAACCGCTGTTATAAATATGGTGTAAAAGATATACCCGAAAAGTGCTAAAAGGAGGACACTTCCAATGAGACCAAAACTTTCAGCAAAAGATGCAAATATGAAATCAGTTTGATGGAAAGGCAGGAAGTTAAGCCTACTCTGGGTCCCACTGCCAAATCCTTTTCCCCATATGCCCCCACTTCCAATTGCAATCTTGCTTTGGAGCACGTTAAAAGCGGATGTACTTGAATTTTCATCTGGATTAACAAACGAGGTTATTCTTCCTTTCTGATAGTCAGAGAGTGCAACATTCCATACAAACGAGCCCGTGGTCCCTAAAAGAAGTGATATAGATACGAAAACAGCAATTGGTAGTTTCCAATTGTCTCTTGCAAAGAATACAAATACTCCAACTACGATACCTAAAAGTGTAATCAAAAGAAAAATGGGTTGAGATAGGGCTGTAAAAAAGAATATTCCCGTAAATATAAGTCCGGAGACAAGAAGGATTAGTATATTTCTAACTTGGTCGTTTAGATTGAAAAAAGCTATTAAGAACCAGAGTATGACACATATCAAAGACATGCTTCCATGTGGCTCGAAGTATATCAAAAGAACAATTGGTAACAAAAAGAGAAAACTGACTACTAACAATATCCACTCCTTATATTTATCTTTTAATGTAAATATATATGCTGTTACCAATATTATTGTTATTTTTGCAATCTCGGAAGGCTGTAGCTGTACTCCTAAAAAGGAGATCCATCTTCTTGCTCCGTTTACACTTTGCCCAATTAATAGTGTTAGGACAAGGAGAACAATGGTCAAAACATATATAATTATTATGATTGGGCGATACTTTAAAATGGTTAAATCAAACCTTTTTGCAAGAAAGAATATAATTATTCCTAAAAAAACAAAAAGAATTTGTTTTGCAACAATCCCAGAGAGTGTAAACACGGCTTGGGAAGAAAGAAGTGTAACAATTCCAAAAATTGAAATTATTATAGTTGGTATTAGTATTTGAAGGCTATTTTTGTTCACTTATCTTTTTATTATCTAGATATGACTTTATTAAGCTAATAATAATTAAAGTCACATCATCGGCTTTTCCGGCAATTGGAATGATATCTGGAATTAGATCAACAGGAAGTAGTACATATATAATTGCAAGAATTAATAACCAATTTCCTTTAAAAAAAGTGACTGGTCTTGATTCTTGTTTGGTAACTTTTACGACCTCTTTTTCCATTACTTCTTTTTTCTCATAAATGCAGGAACATCATCAAACTCAGTATCAACAGGAGCTACTACAGGATTGGCTTCTATCTCAGCCTTCTTATCATTTTTATCAAATGGCTCAGAATCATCAGTGTAGTTCTCAATCTCCTCATCAATTACCTTGCTTATCTTTTTGTTTGTTGACTTTACTACTGGTGTATCTGATTTGCTAAATATCTGTTTATCTTGATCAAATCCAGTTGCAATGATAGTAATACTTAGCTCATCGCCTACAGCTTCATCAATTGTTACTCCAAAGATAATGTTTGCTGAAGGGTCTACTGCTTCTTGTATTAGTTTTGCCGCAGTATCAACTTCTTGCATTGAAAGACTAGCTCCGCCTGTGATGTTGTATAGCACACCTGTTGCTCCTTCAATTGAGAGTTCTAATAATGGATTGCTTGTAGCCAATCTTGCTGCCTCTTCTGCTCTATTGTCTCCACTTGCTTTTCCAATTCCCATTAGCGCCGTACCAGCATTTAGCATTATTGCTTTAACATCTGCAAAATCTACATTGATAAATCCAGTTCCAGTTACAAGAGAGGATATTCCCTTAACTCCTTCAGATAGGACACTATCAACTTTTTTCATTGCGTCAAAGAAACTAATCTTTTCCTCAACAATATCAAGGAGTCTTTGGTTTGGAACAACAATTAGTGTATCAACCTTGTCTTTTAGCTCTGCAATTCCTTCATCTGCTACTTCAGCTCTATGTCTTCCCTCAAAGCTAAATGGTCGTGTAACAACGGCGATTGTGAGTGCTCCTAAGTTCCTTGCTACTCCTGCAACAACTGGCGCTGCACCTGTTCCAGTTCCACCACCCATTCCAGCGGTAAGAAAGACCATATCAGCACCTGCTAGCATCTCATGTATTTGATCTAAACTCTCTTCGGCCGCTTTTGCACCGAAGTGATGGTCTCCTCCGACACCAAGCCCTCTTGTTAACTCTTCTCCAAGTTGTAGTGTTACTGGTGCTAGTGAGTTTTTAAGAGCCTGTTGATCTGTGTTAAAAGACATAAATTCAACACCTTGAATGTTATAGTCAGATATCATCGTGTTTACAGTATTTCCACCTGCTCCACCTATACCAATTACCTTAATTTTAGCAACTGGATTTACGTTTGTTGTTACAAGCATTGTTCTTTACATTTAACTTATTGAGCAGTTATGGCATTAAAGACTTAACCCAATTCACAAATTTCTTAAATATATTTGAAATATTGGATCCGCCAGTTTGTTTTGATGCACTTGCTGCATCAGAATCATCATCAATTGCATATTTAATCAGTCCTTGAACTACTGAATATGCGGGGTCAGAAATCTCTTCAATCATTCCTGAAAGGCCGGAAGGGTATCCTACTCGACAAGGGACACCAAAAACTCCTTGTCCAATCTTTGTCGCATCTTTAAGAAGTGAGCTTCCACCAGTAATTACGACACCTGCTGGCATTGCGATATTATATCCAGATTTAGCAACAGATTCTTTTACCATTTCTAATATCTCCTCTAGTCTTGCTTCGACAATCTGTTTCATAAAAGACTTCGAAACGGTAGCCTGGCTTTTGATTCCAAGTGGGCCTAAGTCCACACTATCCTCTGATTTGCCCTCCTTCTTTGTTGCTGGGGTTGCTTTCCTAAGTAGTGCTGGTGTTTTATCTTCTCCCTCATTGCTTGGCAATCTATCATTTAGCAAATTCTCCATGTTAACCTTTATCTTCTCTGCTTCTTCTAGTGTGACTTGCAAACCAATTGCTAGATCACTTGTTATATGCCAACCCCCAAGTGAGATACATCCACTATATGTAATGGCACCTTCTTCAAATATTGTAATACTTGCTGTTCCTGCTCCAATATCAATCAGTGAAACACCTAATTCTTTCTCAGTATCAGTTAGTACTGCAAGCGAGCTTGCCCAACCAGTAAATACTGCATCATAAACATTATATCCTAATTGCTCTACACACTTTTTGATATTTCTCCAATATGAGTTTGGAGCTGTGATAATATGAGTTTCAACTTCTAATCTACTCCCTGTCATTCCAATTGGATATTTAATCCCTCCTTGGTTATCTACAACAAATTCTCGTGGAATGATATGGATTGGATTTAAATTATCTGGTAGTGAAAGGGTTCTTGCATTCTCAATAACCCTATAGGTATCTTCCACTGTAATTTCTGCAGCCGAAACCGCAACTACTCCTTTATTATTAAGGCTTGTTATCTGTTCACCGTTAATTGAGACATACACATCACTTACTGTTACCCCAGCCATTCGCTCAGCAGCTGTTACACTTTCAGCAATTGAGTTTGTTGCTTCGTCAATATTAACAACAACTCCTTTTTTGATTCCTTTGCTAGGTTGGGAACAGACACCAATTACTGTAGGTTGCTCACTTGCATCAACCGCTGAAATAACTGTTGTTATCTTGCTGGTTCCTACATCAATTGCAGTAATAATTTTTCTTGCCATAGTAGTATGAAAGCAGTTAATTATTTTATAAACAAATGCCTGCTTCTTCTTATAATATATTAAAAATAAGCAAGTTTAGCAAGTATTCCGTTTATTGTGACAAAGTGGACAGTGGAAGTCAACCTTATTTTCTTAATACAGGTCTGCTAAATCTTAAGTCTAGGGTCGTATATTTCAGATTGGACTTTTCAATTTCAGGCATTACAGCAACCATTCTTGTTAATTGAACAGTTATGTCTTGACCTTGTGAAAATACAAAATATTTCTTGGAAGCAACTCTTACCTTCATAATGTTATCATTAATCTTAATATCGTTAATTCCAAGGTTATATTTTCCAAATATCTCAATTAGTTTCACGACATCTCTAACTTGATAATATGTTGATTGAGAATTTTCAATAAACGACATCTTAGGATCGTTAATAGACAGTGGTATCGGAGTATACTTATTGTTTATCTCTTTACAATTACCCTCTGCTTTTAGTAATACAAATGATTCTTGGTCAAGAAGGATGCAGGTATTGTTATCAATTTCTAAAGACACAAAAGGTATTCTTTCTTGTATATAGATTAATAAAGTGTTGGGAAATATCTTTGTCACTAAAGTAGATTTTACAAAAGCATTTCCCTCAAATCCCTTTTTGATATCCTCAATATTCACATCAAAATACTTTTTTCCTATTACCCAGTTTGTATCATCTTCTGCCTTTGTTTTATCTACTTGACTTAACTTCTCTTGATTAATCGAATCGATAACAACCTGGTTAATTGTCAATACACTTGTATATCTATATACAAGAAAAGAGATAACAAGCAAAAGAAGAATGAAGATATAGTATCTAAGCCTCCAAAAGATATATTTTACTTTGTGTATGAATGCTTCCACATAATAAACATATAGTTTACAGCGATATTTTGCAATATTACTCTCTTCTCCTTCTTAAAATTAGAATTGAAGAAACAAGAATAATTAGGAGTAAACATAATGGAAGAATCCATCTTGAATATGTTTTCGGTTTAGGTTCAACTTTTTGTATTACCTCATCAGTTAGACCTTTTACTTCAGGAACTCCTTTTGCTGTTTCTTTAGATTTTATTTCTTTGATTATTGTAGTTGGAACAGTAATATACTTAAGAACTTCCTCTTTTTGAATCTTCGTTATAATTTTATCTACAGGTACTTCAACAATTGTTTCAATTGGAACTTCAACAATTCTATCAACTGGCACTTCTACTATTTTTTCAATAATTATCGGGTCAGGAGGAATAAATACTTTTGGAAAGATAGTAGAGGAGGTATTTGAAACCTTTGTAGAATTTAAATAATCAGCAGCTAGTTCAACATAAGTACTTATATTTGCTTCATTTTCAATCAAAGAGGTAATAGCAAAATCAAACGTAAGATTTAACTCATTAAATTGGTTTAGTTCAGGAAACCTCCAAATAATCAAATTCTTTGCTTTATCAAATACCCCTCCGTTTGAAATATTCCCTATTATCCCCAGTCCTTCAAAAGGTGTTGCATTTAGCTCAATTCTGATATTTCTAGCAATTGAAGATCCTATATTTCTAGCTCGAATTTGATATTTTATTTCTGGTTTATCAATATTTAAATCTACTGTAGGATTTGATGAAAGAGTTACTTCCATATCTGCATCAACAACAATTTTTGAAACTAATTCAACCATCTCTCTTCCGTATTGGTTTGAAACAGAAACATATGTATTTGTTTTATATTTATTTGGAAGAAGAGTTGTTTTTGGAATTAAAATAACTTCATAATGTTTATCCTCATTAACAAGAAGTTGAGGGATTGTAAATATAATCTGATTTCCACTTGCTACTCCACCACCCATATCAAATACATCAAAACGATTTGAATCAAACTGAATAACTGTCCTAGTTACAATATCAGGGAAACCGCTTGAATTTGTTAAATCAATAACAATCTTCATTGAATCTGGAAGTTCAATTGTATTTTCTAAAACTTCTGTTTCATCTATATCAGAAATTACTGCTCTTAAGTCAATATTTTTAGGAATGAAGTCAGAAAAAACTAGTTTTGGAAAAAGAAATGAGGAAAATATTAGGAATAGAAATATTATTTTTTTAATCATACATCTATCTTAAAGATAGAAGATGAATAAGTACTGACTTATGAAATTAGTTAATAAATTATAAAATATAGTATTGTTTATAATAGTCACACGCGCTTATTCAATCTTTTTTTCATTTCCTTAACAATGTTTTCTACTGAATCCGATTTTAGTGCAATCCTATCTGCAAATGATGGACTATATTTCTCAATATCTTCTCTGCATATATCGTGCCATATTGGGAGAATGACCTGTTTACCCAGCTTTTCTCTAGAAAATAATCCATTAAGTTCATATTCCGTCCATTTCTTTTTTCTCAAGAAAGATTTTGAAAAAACTACTAAACCATAACTGGAATTATTCAAACCATTGTCAATTGCCGGTCTCAAATCATCACCCCAACTAATTTGAAAACCATCATACCATACTTCAAAACCGTTAACCTTTAGTGCCTCAGCCAATTCTTTTACAAAATCTAAATCTTCACTCGCATGACAAATAAACACATCAAATTTTTGCTTTTTAGTATCAGATATCTTTGTTGGAACACTTGCATTTGCAATATTTTCACTGATTAACGATGACGACTTTACTGGTACCCCAAGTTCAGCTAAAAAATTAGAATGTTCTGATATATTTTTCTGTGTTTTTGCTACCATCTCCTCAATCTTTTTATTTAAAGCTTCATTAAAACTTTTTACCTGTTTATTAACATTATCAGACTGCTGTTTTAAAAACTTAATAAGCCTATCTTTATCTCTGTTAATTTCTTCAACATTATTATTAAAATTAATAATATCAAACAATACATTATTGCCATCAATATCAACTTCTTCAGTCCAAAGAATTCGTGTAGATGGAACACACCTTAATAATGTTTTGTCGCCACTAAATGGCAGATAAAAAGTAAGCACTTCTTTTTCATAACTTTTATTCAAATCTATATTCATCAAAAAGCTATTTCTAAAATACTCAGCAGGAATCATCTCCTTGCATGATTTGTAAGAAATATTTGTTTCATTAAACTCTAAAGGGGCAATTTTATATTTTTTTTCTTGTTCTGCGATATAACTTAAATAATCAACCTTAGAATCTAACTCAAGATCTTTTCTGATTTGTTCACCAATGCTTTTTAATTGAGAATCCAAAGTTGCACTCAAATCATACTCATGAAAAACTTTAAAAGACGGTTTGTTTATTCTCATATCTTCTTAACAATAAGAATTTGGAGCGGGAGACGGGGTTCGAACCCGCGACCTACACATTGGCAATGTGTCGTTCTAGCCAACTGAACTACTCCCGCAGGTTGGTGCCGAGACCCAGGATTGAACTGGGGACCCTTTGTTCTTCAGACAAATGCTCTACCAACTGAGCTATCTCGGCTTGGTATTTAAAGATAATATCAAAAAGGAATTTTATCTTCAACAATTCTATTTATTTCTTTTTTAAATATTTCTTTAGAATATTTCGAAGAATTATTAATTAATATTTTTTTATCTATTTTAATTCTATTTAATCTCTGTATTCCTTCCCATATATCTTCCGCTGTTTGTTTTTCAATTAATACTCCTGTAACGCCACCAATTACTGTTTCCCCTCCCCCACCGCTGTTGAGCGCAATTACAGGAGTACCACATGCTTGTGCCTCAACGGAAACAATTCCAAAATCTTCTATACTTGGGAAAAGAAATGCTTTTGCTCTCGAATATAGTTTCCATTTCTCATTATCGGTGACCCAACCTAATACTTCTACATTATTATATCCTTTGATTATCTTTTTAATCTTTTTTAAAAGCGTTCCAGCTCCAGAAATTTTTAAATTAAAATCATATGTTATTGCCGATTTAACTAATTCTAATACTCCTTTATTTGGCTCTAGAGCTCCATGGTAGTAATAGTAGTCAGATTTAGTTTTCGAATTAATTGCATGCTGTATATCAACAGGTGGGTAAACTATTTTATCTGCATTCATCCCCCAATATTTCTGTATCCTTTTACTTACAAAAGCTGAATTGGCTATCATGTAGTCAATTCTGCTATTACTTTCAATATCCCATATCCGAATGTAATTTAAAAAGAATGGGATTATTAATCTTTTCCAAAGAGCAAATTTATGAGATTTATAATACTCATCTTTTAAATCCCAAATATATTTCATCGGGGAATTTATATATGAAATATGAGTTGTATTAACTCCAGTAATAACTCCCTTAGCAACAGCAAAGGAAACAGAAATTACTAAATCAAAATTTGCAAGATCAAACTGTTCAATAGCAAGAGGCCATAAGAAATATGTATATCTATATAGTTTAGAGATTAAGGGGAATTTTTGTAGAAAAGAGAATGAAAGGTTTTCCTTTTTAATATTTTTAAGCTCCTTTATCCCATTTTTATTTCCACAAAGCGCAAATACCTTCGCAGTAGGAAACACTTCACAGAGGGTGTCTACAACTCTTTCACTACCACGAGCGGAGTACAGGAGTTCAGTTACAATTGCTACTTTAATCTTTCGTCTATTTTTTACCATAGACAACTACAGTTTTAAGATTGCTTCTTCTTTTATGCTCTACAATATTTGAATACGCAAATCCCAAAAGTACAAGGAGTACTCCTCCTGCAACAAATCCCATGCTAAGACCTACTCCTGTATCTGGAACTGTTGCTGGGGTTGTATTTGCTGGTTGAGTAACTGATGTAACAATATTAAATGTTGCTGATTTGGGTTTAGTTGTTAGTATGTTTGTTGTAGGGCTTCCGTCTTTCATCATCACCGACATAAACGGCTCGTCTTCACCCGAAAATTGCCATGACAGTTTAGCACTTCCCTTTTTTAATGTTTGGAAATGAATCCTTGCAAAAACATCTGCACTTCCCGTTGTCTTATACATTGAATCAACACCCGACTGACAAAATCCCATTATCATTACAATGCCATTATCATTATCAACAGTTTGCTCGTCTTCAGGATATTGGCAAAAAAGGGAAGCGTTTCGCTCGGCTGAGGTCACCTCTATATAGTTTGGATCATATTTTAAAACTGCTCTTGCCAACATTACTTCTTTCCCTTTAGTATCAATCTTTATATCTACAACAAACTCCTTATCCAATACCACTTTTCCAGTATATGGCGTAAGGGAAAATGAAGGGGTTGCAGCAGCAGCAAACGAGGGAAAAAGAAAAGAAAGAATTATCACTGTTAATACTTTAAGTATTTTCATGCTTTTATATTACCACATCTACTACTTTCGGTTAAGTAATGGTAGGAGTATTTTAGCCAAATCAACCATCCTCTTATCCCAGCTATTATTTTTAGCAATTTTAAGCCTATCTTTAAGACATCTTGCGTACTCTTTTGGATCATTGGTCTTTAGCTTTAGCCAGTATCCAATCTTCTTTTTAAACTCTAATGCTGTATTTGCTATCCCCCCAAGAGAAGCTAGTTTTGAGAACTCTTTCACATTCCCAAGTCCTGTTATTACTGTTGGAATTCCACAAGAGAGAAACTCAAAGTATTTAAGCGGAAATCCCCCCTGCGTTGCATCATTAATATTTCTAGGAATTATGGCTACTTCAAAATATTTAAAATATCTATATAGCTGGTCATAATCCTTTGGGCCTAGAAAGAATACATTATGAAAAGATTTAAGCTGTGAGGTATTTGTAAATATCTCTCCACTTCCTATACCTCCTATGAGAACAAAGGAATACTCTTGACAGTTTTTTACTATTTCTGAGAAAAGTTTTAGGTTCTCTTTGTAATTAGTTAGATTTCCCATATACCCGACAATTGGTTTTTTCAAATCCAATATCTTTTGAATATCTTTTGGAGCTTCAAACTTCTCTGTGAGGGCTTTGTTAAATAGTTGAAAATTTCCTACATTGTTTATATACACTACTGGTTTTTCAGTAACCTCAAGCAGTTCTTTCTGCTTTATACTTGAAACCGCGAAATTGATATCTACCATTCTTACAGTTTTCCTCTCATTCTCTCTTATATATGACTTATCTACATTAGGAATTGCCATAAAATTATCAACGCAATGATAAATAGAAATGGAGTGTTTAATATTTTTAACTAGATATGGATAAGTTGGTAGGAATAGCCAAAGAATTGGAAGTGGTTTTAGATACCCTTTTGCATATCGCTTAACAATGAATGTTGTTAATCTTCGATTAATACTTTTAAAAAACTTGTATTTATCAAAAGGAAACTTAATTAATGGGAGCACGTATATATTTTTAGATACATTAATTGGTCCAAGTATCAAACACCTAACTGAGTTTTCTAGTCTTTTAAATATCTTTAATAGACGATATTTTCCAAATAGTGGAAAGTCTTTTAACCCAGTGCTTTCAACAAATAGCACCTTATTGCCTTTGCTGGCTAACTGTTGAGCAATTATGTGTACATTTAAGATGCTTTTACTCGGCTCAAAATATCAACTTGACGCCATTATAATCACATCCTTACCGTTTAAATACATAAATGAAGAGTGTAAATTTGAAGCGATTATATACGTATACTCACATAATGTATATAGTTATATTTACTGTGGGGGGACAAGTGCATAGTCAAGCACATTTGTTAGATACTCAAATGCAGAGACACCTCCATAAGTGGTTCCATTTTTCACCCAACTATTCCAATTCTTTCCCAGGTCGTCTGAGAATCTGTAATATACAGAATCATTGGTACCTCGAACAGTTATTAATACCCTGTTAAGAGCATTTATATATGTAAGGGTTATATTTCCAGGTGTTTTAATGCTTCCTTTATTCCTCCAACTACTCCAAGTAAGTCCGTTATTCGTACTATATCTATAATAGACATAAGAATCACTTCCTAAAACAACAGATACAATGGTTCCAGTTACTGATGCTACATTTCTTGGAGTGGCTTTAGCATATACCCCCTTTGGAAAAGAGCTTCCATATGAAGCCTTACTCCAATTAACTCCAGCATCAGTTGATACCTTTGTATATATCTTATTATCTCCAGCCAAATATGACATTGAAATTGTGCTAGTAGCAGGGTAAGTAAAAGTAACACCAGATTTAGAAATTCCTGGGTTTCCAAACTCCCTTGCCCTTGATACCCAAGTTGCCCCATTATTTGTTGACACTCTTACTACAAGGATATTTCCAGCTGTTCTTACTGCTCTTACAATGTTATTACCTACTGCAAACAGTTGAGGATCTGAAACAATTTTTTCTTTTCCTTTAGTCCATGCACTCCATGTAGCTCCAGAATCTCCACTAGTTCGAGAGTACACATAGCTATCGCTTCCTCTTGCGGATTGGACAACATTAGTTCCGTCATTGACAGAAGCCATTGAAACATTTCCTAAGAATTTATTTGAAGGGGTAGTAACTAAGGTCCACGTAGCACCTCCATCACTTGAATACTTAGTGTATATCTTGTTATCTGTTCCTTTGAATGCAATTATTAGATTATTAAACGCAAGCAGGCTCGCGATATTTCCAGTTGTATATCCATGGTTTACCCAAGCAGACCATAAAGAATCGTCAGCAGATGTGAAGCCAAAACTTCCAGCGTATCGCGTTAAAACCTTTCCAGTGCTACCCTTCATTATATTTACCATAACAGAGTTTTTCTCAACTGGAGTTGCCATTACTAATATATTTCCAGCCGATTTTGTGCTTCCGCTTTTAATCCAACTGCTCCAAGTCACTCCTCCATTATCTGAATATCTAAGGTATGGATAGCCAGAAGTACTTAGCATCCCTTGAAACACCCGAGACATATAATCCAGCTTAGTTCCTCTTGAATCTTTTCCTTGAACTGCATTATAGGCATTCAAAACACCACTTCCAACTGAAGTAGAAAATGTAGCGCTTCCGCTAGGTAGGGCACTCATCTTAAGTATGTATTTAACTTCTGATGCTAAGAGGCTTGGGTATGTACTTCTAAGTAGCCCAGCAACTGCAGCAACTTGAGGAGCCGAAAAAGATGTTCCACCCAGAGAGTATGTTCCAAATGATGAGAATATGGATGGTGTTGCTAAAGGATCTCCGTCTATACATGTTTTACTAGTATCCCAACTGCATTGTTTTATAATGTCGGCACCATCTTTCCAATAGCTCTCGCTTAAAATTCCACTTCCAACAGGTGCTACCATATCAATCCAGCTTCCATAGTTTGAATATGAAGTCCTACTTCCGTTTTTATTTGAAGCTCCAACTGCCATTACATTGTCATAGGCTGCTGGGTAATATTTTGTAGCTGTGTTTGAATTACCAGAAGAGCCTACAAAAAGCACATCATGAGAAGTGGCGGCATCATCAATAACTAGTTGTTCATAAATATCAGCTTCACTTCCTGCAAAGCTCATATTAATCACCTTTGCATTCATGTTAACCGCATAACTTATTGCACTTGCAATCTGGTCACTCCAAACATTGTCTACTACCCAAGAAGTATGGTCCACATCGTATGTTTCTCCAAATACCTTGATATTTAGCAGTGATATTCCTGGGGCAATGCCTACTCCAGCAATGGAGTTGTTAGGTGTGGCGGAAATAATGTTTGCTACGAATGTTCCATGTCCATAAGTATCATTTGGATGACCCATGTCTGATGAGTAACAACCGTAGTAGTCATAATTAGGTAGTGAGTTGGTTTGACACAAAGAAACATAAGAAGGGGTTGCAACACACTTAACCTCATTTGTATGGAAAGGCTCATTAGTACACACAGGAGCAGCAAGAAGGTCACTATAGCTTGCTCTTGACCAGTATTTACCCCAATCATAAATATTTAACCCGTTTTTATCATCGGTGTAGCCAGGCATTTCACCGGTATCACACTGGCCATTTTCATTAGCATCTATACAGTAGCTTGTGACATTTGCTCCATCGTCATCAATCTGGTTATCCGCTGTTTCATACGCATTATCAAAGAGAGAAGATGTAAAGTCAGTGGACTTAGAAAAAACCCATGGTGTTGGGGTTGTCAATTTTTCATACTGATTATATTTTGAATACGATTCGTAGGCTCCACCAGTATCTATTACTGCAACAATTGCATTTGAACTTCCACCGTAGGGCAGGCTTAGATCGTCAAGATACTGCCATGCTCTTTTAATATCTATTCCATAATTTCCACTTGCTGGCTGAGAAAGATACCACTGCTTACTATCATCATAGCTATTTACAAGGGGAAATAGTGGGTCGTTAAAAGAAGGAAGTGCAGTTAGCTTTCTTTCTTTTGATGATGCTATCGCTAATACGTTTTTATCAGAATTGATTTTGGAAAGAAATGCACTCTTCTCACTACTGCTCATGTTTGATAAATCAACTGGAATAGCCTTTGCCTTTCCATAAGTTGTGTTATCTAAAAAACTGAATGTACCACCAAGGGAAGCAACACTCTTCTTCCCTTCACTGTATTTTTCTGACTTAACAAGTATTACAAACCTATCTCCTTTTTCACCTTTACTATCAAGCGTTTCTGATATATCGACTTTCTCCCCTTGCCTAATTTCAGAAAGAACCCTGTTATTATCAATCTCATTTTCACTACCACTTGCATATGCTAGTAGTGGCGAAAACATATTAATTATTAAAAGAATTGGAATTAATATTTTGCCCTTCATTTTTAGTGCTATAAAGTTATTTTTCTTTCTTTTGAACTATTTTCGAAATCCGTTTTAGCAACTTCAGTATACTTGTTGAGCCGTCCCATGAGAATACTCGAAGCAGTAGATGTTGAGTTTATCTCATATAGCCCACTACCTAAATCCGTTTTAACAGTTAGACCATTCTCAGAAATTATCTGAAGTCTTCTTACCTCTGAGACATTACTATTAAAAAGGACATAGAATGGTACTTTCTGAAACTTATCCCTTATTACTTTATACAGCTCTGGAGCATTTCTATCGTAGCCCATTGCCCATATTGCAATACCCCCAAGGTTAGCACTCTGTACAAAATCGTATTTAGCGGCTAAGCTTTTTGCATCATCATAATATCCGTTTCTCCATTTAGATCCTGCCTGATACGAATACCAAGTAGCTTTTTCTGTACCGTTCCATTTAATAGTTGATGCGTTATGGTCGGAATCGTAAATAGGGTCATTAATACTTCCGTAGGTCTCAATATTTCCTTTACAATTTGGATAATCGACTTCTGCATTATACTTATCTTTATCTGCTGTCTTTACCTGAAAATCTATTCCATAGTATGGAATTCCCATCAATATCTTCTTTCCCCCAGCGAGTTTAGCACCAGCGAGAAGGTCTTTTGATACATTCCAATTTGTTTGTCCATGAAGCCCGTAGTTGCCATAAAGAGGAGACATTGGAAATATCTCTTTCCCACTGTAACAACTTGTAGTTATATAATCGTAAGTCATCATGACTATATAGTTAAGTGATGTTCTACCAAGAGCTGCTATGTCGTAGGCTGTGTAGGAAACTGCACTTGAGCCAAATGTATCTGTTGAAACAAGACTTCCTGGATAGAGTGCATGAACCTTGTCTGCCAACTTATCATGCCAGCTAGCAAAAGATGCCCTTAGCCCACTTGTAATGGTGTCTCCTGAGTCGTGAACTACATATTCAAAATCAATATTTACCCCATCAAGTCCTTTACTACTTATTGCATTCACAATATTTTTCATTAGCTTATCTCCAGCCCCTCCGGTGTTATACACTATCTTTCTAATACTTCTTGCATCAAAATTTTTAACAAGAAGTATAATCTTTGTACCATGCAAGTGAGCTTCACTTACCATATTAATGAAGTTTGTTGAATGGAATCCTACATATCCTCCATCATCGTGCCACTCCTTTTCACCATCTCCGTTATCATCTGCTAAATATCCAGTAATCCAAGCACCAGTATCATCACAAGTAAGGGAGAAATATGCCAAAGTTGACATCTTGGCATAATCTATACTCCCATATGATGACAGAGCCCAGTATGGCATGAATCCCATTACCTCTTTTTCGTTATACGGGTTTTGATGAAGGGAATATGATGAAGGGGCAATAGCGGAAAGAACTCTTGAATCTTTCTTCTCAAGGACTACCTTATCATTTTTATGTAAATTATCTTCATATCTTTGAATACTCATGGTATTTACAATGCTTGTCTTTGTATTTACATGTTTTGAAATATCGTAAATTGTTTGTACATAACTAACACTTGGTTGTATCTCTTTGCTACTGCTACCAATTTGAATCTCTTTTGATAGAGGTGACAAAAAAAGTGTAAATATATACAAAAAGGAAAATAACGGATATATTATCCTAACTGCTTTTGACATTATTTAAGGATACCAAATAGTATGAACACAATACAGAGCATCGTTTTGTCAGTTATACAAGGAGTAACTGAGCTACTGCCTATTTCAAGTACAGGACATATCCTTCTTGTTTCTGAACTGTTCTTCAAAAACATGCCCAACATCCTCCTTCTTACTATTCTTCAGCTTGGAACAACAGTTGCAATTGTTGTTGCTTACAGAGAATTAATATTTAAAAATCTATTCACTAAAAAGAAGTGGATGCTATTTTTAAAAATCGCAGTTGGGTCAATTCCTGCAATTATAGCTGCATTACTCTTTCAAGACCTTATTGAAAAATATCTACATGCAAATATCGTAATAGCGATATCACTAATCTTCTGGGGAATACTAATGATAATTGTTGAAAATATTCAAAAATACAAGGGAAACAAAACTCTTGAAATGGAGAACATTAGCTTTAAACAGATATTACTTGTTGGGGTTGCACAAGCGTTTGCAATAATTCCTGGAACAAGCAGAAGTGGAAGCACAACAGTTGTTGGGGTAATGGCTGGAATTGAAAAGTATACTGCAATCACATTTAGCTTTCTTTTAGGTCTACCTATTCTAATTGGCTCATTTGGTTATGAGGTATTTAAAATGAGAGATAATTTGGGGAGTATATTAACAGTTAATAACGGAATTGCTGTAGTTATCTCTTTTATCTTCGGCTTCATCTCTATTATAGTTTTAAAGAAGATTTCTAAGAAGAGATTCCTTACATACTTTGGTATATACAGACTAATACTTGGAGTGCTAATCATCTTTCTTCTTTAGTGAATTTTTAAAAGATTAACCCCGCTCATCTCACTTCCTTTTTGAACTTCTAATATTTCTAATATCGTTGGTGCAATATCTGCAAGCATTCCGTTTGTTTTGGCATGTGACCCAGTTCCAATTTTATTAAAATCATACTGTTTTGTTTCGTCTACTTGTTGCTTGTCAGATATAAATATGAAAGGAACGGGGTTATTTGTATGTGCATTATCTTCTCTTTTACTAATCCTATCAATCATGCTCTCACAATTACCATGGTCTGCTGTAATTACTACCACTCCACCTTTTTCAATTGTCTTTTTAGTAATATCCCTCACGCACTCATCAACAACCTCACAGGCATGAACTGTGGCTTCGAAATTTCCTGTATGTCCGACCATATCCGGATTGGCTAGATTTACAAGAATAAATGAATACGGCTCTTCTTCAAGTTTTTCCAGTCTATATGAAACCTCGTCACGAATAATATATGCACTCATTTGAGGAGTTTGTGAGTAGTCAGCAACCCTTTGGCTAGGGACATTAAAGAAGTCTTCAAGAGCATGAGGTTTCTCTTGTCCACCATTAAAGAAGTATGTGATATGCATAAATTTCTCAGTTTCAGAAATATGAAGCTGATGCAAATTAGCTTTAGAAATAATCGATGAGAGAGTATTTGCTACTTTCTTTGATGGAAATATTACGTGAGTAGGTAGATCTTCAGAATATCCAGTCATAGTTACAAAATATATGTTTTTCGGAAGATTTAATCTCGTGAATCCGTCAAACTTATCTACAACAAATACTGTTGTTAGCTGCCTTGCTCTATCTTCCCTGAAATTTGTGAAGAGAACTACATCATTATCTTTTATTGCTCCAATTGGATTTCCTGTGGTATCAACTAATGTCGCTGGAGTTAGCATTTCATCATTTTCTCCTGTTTTATATACATTTTGAAGTAGTCCAAATACATCAACGGATTTTACTTGCCCCAGACCTATCATTGCATTGTAGGCTTTTTGTGTTCTTTCCCATCGTTTATCTCTATCCATGCTGTAAAACCTCCCAGAGACTGAGGATATCTTCCCAATACCTATCTCCTTTATCTTTGAAACTAGTTTTGAAATGTAATAGTAGGCGTCAGTTCTTCCATTATCTCTACCATCAGTAATTATATGAATACACGGATTTATGTCATTTGCCTTACAAACATCCATTAGCGCAAAAAGATGGTCAAGATGTCCATGCACCCCACTTTCAGTAGCTATTCCAATTAGATGTAGATTACTTTTTCTCTTTTTCACTTCCTCAATTGCTTTCTTTATCTCATCTATTTCTCCAAAGGAGTTATTATCAATTGCCTCATTAATTCTAACCAAAGATTGCCCTACTACTTGCCCAGCACCAATGCTAATGTGCCCAACTTCAGAATTCCCTGGTTCTCCCTCTGGCAATCCAACATGAATCCCTGAAGCATTCAAAAGAGTTGATTTCCCCATGGTCCATACTCTATCTAAAAATGGTGTTTTAGCAGCAAGTACAGCATTGCCAAGAGGGTCTGGATGTATTCCAAATCCATCCATAATTATTAATGTTACAAGCTTGCTTTTTATATCATCTACTTTCCCAACTTTTGGTGGCAGTTTTCCAGTTTTAGGTGGAAGGCTTACCTTTGAAGGAGTTGTCTTTTCATCTACTTTTTCAACAAAGAAATCCAAGATAGACAAAATGGTGCAGTTTTTAATCTTAATATGTCATATAATACCAGATATGGAAGTAATTACGAAAACAAATTAATTTTATTATTATCATTATATGAAGAAACAGAATGTTGATAAAAAAATAAACGACTTGGCCCCAAAGCTGGATAGGTATTCATTTCGTGTGTGGCTACATCCAAATCACAAGGTTAAAATTAATTCTAAAAGCATTCGTAGTTTCTTAAAGAAAATTTCTGAAGCTGTTGATTGTTTTATTTTTGCAGGCCCGATATTCGTAGGTAATAAAGATATTGTGGGACTAGATAATGTTGCACTATATCCTAAATATAAACCATCAGATATGCAAGGCATGGTTTGGTGGAATGATAAACAAGCTCCAAACGTTCAAGCTGTTGTACTAAATCATTCACACGCTGTAATTTATTATTATCCAAAGCATGATTTATTGGATTTATCAGTTGAAACTTGTAGTAAGTTTGATGTAGAAAAAGCGTTAGTTTTAACAAATAATTTTTGGCTACCAAAACTTGGAGAGATGCAATACGAATTCAAAAAAATCACTAAAGGGATCCCTTATTATCCCAATGACAAAGAATTTGTTTAATTTTCATTATATTAATAATTTCCTATGGAAGTAATTACGAAAACAAATTTAGAGAAATTAAAAGAGGAAATTGATAATACAAGGATTTCTCTAAGACTAGATGAAAAAGAAAATAGATTTAAACAGCTTCAACTCGATGCAAACGATCCAACATTTTGGAACGATACAAACAATGCAAAGAGTGTGATGAGTGAAATTGAAAAACTAAATACTGAAATCAAGACTGCAAATGGTCTATCAAATGATATAGGAGCAACATTAGAGATATTTAATACAACTCCAGAAGAAAACATTGAATCACTTCGACCAGATATTATTGATATTGAAAAAAGGTATAAAGAGTTTGAGATATTCAAATTCCTATCCGGGAAATATGATAAAGAGAATGCAATACTTTCTATCCATGCAGGACAAGGGGGAACTGAGGCAAACGATTGGGCAAACATGTTGCTTAGAATGTACCAGAGATATTGTGAAAGAAAAGGGTGGAAGAGTGAAATAGTTCATATGGTCCCTGGAACTGAAACTGGGATAAGTAGTGCTACAATAATGATAAGTGGTCTATATGCCTTTGGTAAACTGAAAAGAGAGGCTGGTACACATAGGTTGGTTAGGCTTTCACCGTTCAATGCTCAAAATTTAAGACAAACATCTTTTGCTGGCATCGAGGTTATTCCCGTAATTCCTGAGGGAGAAAGTGAGATAACTATTCCAAGTGAAGATATCGAATTTAAAGCCGTACGAGCTGGCGGAGCTGGTGGACAGAAAGTAAACAAGACAAGTAGTGCTGTACAGATTAAACATATCCCAACTGGAATAACGGTATTTTCAAGTAGCAGAAGGGATCAATTTCAAAACAAAGAAGCAGCAATGAATATTCTAAAAGCTAAACTTTGGCAAATCGAAGAGGAGAAAAGAGAAGAAGAGTTATCAAAGATTAAAGGTGTTCATAAAATCGCTGGCTGGGGAAATCAGATTAGAAACTATGTACTCCACCCCTATAAGCTCGTTAAAGATTTAAGAACTAAGGTTGAGAGCCAAAACCCAACAGATGTGCTAGACGGTAATCTTGACGCCTTTGTGGACTATGAAATCAGAATTGGGTAGTATATAGGTATGATAAAATTTAACGAAGTTAAGAAAACATATCCTGGAGACATAATTGCACTAGACGGGGTTAGCTTTGAAATAGATAGAGGGGAGTTTTCTTTCATTGTTGGGCCAAGTGGCGCTGGTAAGAGTACATTGATAAGGCTTCTTGTTAGACAAGAGCTTCCAACAAATGGAGAGATTATTTTTGAAGATGTAAATGTTCCTAAGATTCCAAATAAGCTATTACCAATTTTTAGACAGCAACTCGGAATTGTGTTTCAAGACCTAAAGCTGATTCCTTCTAAAACTGTTGAAGAAAATATTCAATTTGCTCTAGAAATATCAGGAAAGCACGCAGATGAGGTTGAACAAACTACACAGTATCTATTAAATGCAGCAAATTTGAAAGGAAGGTCACACTTGTTCCCTGCAGAGCTTTCTGGGGGTGAAAAACAGAAGGTTGCAATTGCAAGAGCGCTAGCAAATGACCCTAAGGTATTTATCGCAGACGAGCCAACTGGAAACCTAGATAAAACAACTGCTTTTGAGATATTAGATATTCTAAAAACAATAAACGCATGGGGGACAACAGTAATTGTAATAACCCACGACAGTAATCTAGTAGATAGCATGAAAGCAAGAAAGATAGAGATGAATAAGGGGAAGATTATGAAGGATAGTAAGCCAAAAAAGAAGAGTGATGAGAAAAAGAATTTCCCAGGACTAGATACTGATATTATCAAGATACTAAGTGAGAAAGATATTCATGATGAAGAGAAATTGCTTTCTAAAACAGAAGAGCAGTTGAAGAAGTACGGATTAAGTGAGAAACAGAGTGAAAAATTAGAAGAGTATTTACAAAATTATTTATCAAACAAAAAATAATGGAAAACATTAGTAAGTTCGTTAAAGCAACAAGAGATAATATTACAAGAAATAAATGGCTTTCACTATCTACTATATTTGTAATATCTATTGTCTTCACCCTCTCTACCCTATTTATTACCTTAGGGGTTATAGGTCAAAAAGCAGTGAAATATTACGAGACTAAGGCACAAGTAATAGTGTTCTTTAAACAAGAAACTCCTGAGGCAGAGATATTCAAATTTAGAGATAAGATAGATGACGCCAATCTTGTTTCCAATATCGAGTATATTTCTAAAGAGAAAGCTCTTGAGCAGTATAAGACTGACTTTGTAAACGACCCAGATTTAGTAGACACACTTTCAACTGATACCCTACCTCCAAGCCTGGGAATTAAAGCAAAATCTGCACAAGCTTTAGAGGATATTATAAAGAATATTAATGTCGAGAAGGAGAAGAATGCATATGTGGATGATGTTATGTATTTTAAAGACGTTGTAGCTATCCTAAAAACACTTTCAACTGGATTTAATATCGGTATCTCAGTACTAATATTTGGCCTTACTGCAATAACATTCTCATTAATAATGATAACTATTGGATTTAATATTCTTTCACATAAAGACGATATTGAAATTATGAATCTAATGGGAAGTCCTGAACAGTATATAAAGGTCCCATATCTTCTTGAGGGGGCAATTTATGGGATAATCGGAGCAATTGCTTCAACATCGCTCATTTTAGTGCCTTGGTACATATTAATAATAGCAACAAGAAATACTGATTTTCATTTTTGGATATCAGGACTGCTAAACGAGTTAGGCTTAAGTTTCTTGACCTCATTTAATCCCCTCTTCATAATTGTTTCATACTGCATCCTAATTGTAATCGGAACAGTCTTTGGGGTGTTAAGTAGCTATTTTGCAGTATTAAAATACTTAAATCTTAAAGAAAAGTAATGAGGAAGTTATTATTTTCAATTACTATTCTAATTGTATATTTCGCGGCTTTAGTCGTCGCTCCTACCTATCCTGTATACTCTGCTTACACAACTACTTGTCCAAAAACAATGAGTGATGCTGCCTGTCTTGCATTTCTCCAAGCACAAAATGAAAAACTACAAAAAGATAAAAGTAAACTAAGTGGGAAGATATCTTCTGAGCAATATAATCAACTATCATTAATTCAAAAAATCAACTATCTTGATTCCCAAATTGCAGCAAGTAACACACAGATAACTGGCCTAGAGCTTGATATTGAAACAAAAAATGTTGAAATTAAAATGCTAGGTGAGGATATCTCTGATTTGCAAAATAATGTCGATACAATATCTCAAGAAGTAACAAAATTAGATAATGCAATTACTAAAAGGCTATCCATTACGTACAAATACTCCTTTATTACCCCACTTGAGATATTTTTAGAATCACGAAATTTTGATACCCTACTTCGAAGATTTAAATATATAACCGAGGCAAGAAAAGGAGATTCAGCCCTACTTGCAGAACTTGAAATATATAAATTAAAGCTACAAGAAGAAGAGAAAACACTCACCTTGAAGAAAAATGACGTTGAAACTAAAAGGGCCGATATTGAAAAACAAAAAACTGAATTATTTAAACAAAAAACTGTTCTTTCATCACAAAAGAATGAAAAATCAGCTCTCTATGCCATATCTAGGCAAAATGAGGCTACTTATAACGCAAAGATTGCACAGCTTAGAAAAGATGAAAGCTCCATATCAAAGCAGATATCTAACATTATTTTTGAACTATATAAGAAAGGGACACTACCAGCAAATACTCCTGTGAGTAAGGGAGATACCATAGGATATCAAGGACACACAGGTTATGCATTTGGCTCCCACCTACACTTTGAACTAAGAAAAAATGGAACTATTGTAAATCCATACACTAAAGGCTGGTTTACTTCTCCAAACGGTAACGGGACTGCTAAGTTTCCAATTAGTAATGCTGCAGTTTCATTCCCTCACTGGGATGGGTCACTAGCAATGGATATGCACAGTAGGAATAACTATTTATACAGCTCTGGAGATAAATATTACACAAAGGGAGTTAAGTGCTTTGGAAGAACAGTTGTACCAGCTGGGTACTACGGTCTACAAGGAGAAGGAGCTCCTATTAAAGCACTAAAAGACGGAAAGATTTCCAATGTTTATATTGATTCATGCGGTGGAAAAACAGTGCTTATTGATTATGGAGGTGGCTATACCTCCCTATTCATTCACCTTCGTTAACACATTTCATATTTAATGCTTTAGTCATCTCTATCTTCCATAATTAAGTATGGAAGAATTCAAAAAACTAATTAGAAATATCCTTGTTTTACTATCATTGCTGCTTTTACTAATTCTTTTTAACACAAAGACCCTTGCTGGAAGTAACGGGATAAAGATAAATGAGGTCATGTTTGACCCAACAGGAGAGGACTTGGGTTATGAGTGGATTGAGCTTTACAACCCAAATACTGTTGATATTCCTTTAGATAACTGGAAGATTCAAGCGGCAGGAACACATTTTCTAGATGTTGCGACACTTACAGGAACAATACCAGCTAATTCATACTATTTGATATGCGAATTAGAGGTTGTTGGCTGTAATCTAAATCTTTCAAAACTTGGGTTTCAAAATGGAGGTGGGGCAACAGATGGAATTCAGCTTTTAGATTCATTTGGAAATATTATTGATCAAATATTCTATGATATACCTAATTTAAATAATTTGGTGGGACAAGATGGCTTAATTATCGAAAATAGCAAAAGTGCGATAAAAGGCAAGAGTGGAGAAAGTTTAGGAAGGACAAACTTTATAGATACTGATAATAGTTTTATTGATTTTCCTATTTTCTCTACACCAACCCCGAATGCTGAAAACATTGCTGTTTTACCAGATGAGCAACTGCCTCAAACAGGCCAAAACCCTGTTTGGATATGTATTTTAAGTTGTATCTTCATCATCTTTCTTATTTTCTTAATTTCTGATATGCTATCTTATAATATTAAATTCAAACAAATTACTCATGGCAAAAGCAGTTAAAAAGGCCCCAAAGAAAATAGTTGCAAAAAAGAATGTTTTTGTAAGTATTAAAACTTTTTTTTCAAAAATGTTTTCTAAAATATCAGTATTCTTTAAAGCATTAGGTGCAAAAATAAAGCTTAACAAAAAAGTTCTTTCTAAAATATTAATTGCTTTAATATTTGTTCTTTCATTTGTATTAGTAGATTTCTTTGTACAATATTTAAACAATGGATATAGTGCAGCAATTGTAAATGGAGTTAGAATTCCAGAGAGTGAATATATTGATAGACTAGAGAAAGCATATGGTGTTACTGCAATAACTAGACTAGTTGAAGAGCAATTAATTGAGCAAGGTGCAAAAGCAAAGAGCGTTAGTGTAACTGATGATGAGGTTCAGACAAGAGTAACAGAATATTATGACCAAAACGGTGGAAAGGATACTGTACTAGCTGCTCTTGCTGCCAACGCCTTAACCGAAGATGATTTGTACGAGCAGATTAGGTTAGCAATTTTACAAGAGAAAGCATTAACACCAGATATTAAGTATGACGACAAAACATTGGAACAGTTCTTCACTGATTACAAAACAGATATATATGGGGATACAAAGGTAACATTTAAGGATAAGAAGGCTGAAATTACACAGTACTATATTAGTTATCAAATACAACAGTTAGCACCAACATGGATTGCAAATCTAAAAGCTGATGCTAAGATTCAAGATAATGTTGTAACAAAACCAACCTACGGAATTTTGAAGACAACTATAAACATTGTTAAGAATCTATATACTACAATACAAAATAAGATAGAGAAGAAGTAATTTATATCTCTTTTTTAAGAGATTCTAAAATGTACTCGTTATCCTTATTCTTGTATATCATTGATACAAGACCTATAGATATATCTTTAAACAGTATCTGATTTCTGCCTGATAATTCCATCTTCTCAATAGCCTCAGATTCATTTAGTGGCTTTATATCTAAGATAGTTACTCTTTTACCTACCTTGGGTGCATAATCTATATATTCATCTTTATCATCTTCTTCTATTTCTTCTTCTGGAAGAATATCTTTTTCTGTTTCAGAGACATTCTTTTTTTCATGGTATTTCTTTAGTCTTCTTCCTAGCACATCTACTAACTTATCTACTATTGCATACATATCTTTCCCACTTTCTTGCACTCTAATAAGTGAACTAGGAAGTACAACATTAATATCAACATTGAAATCATTTTCTACTCCTTTTGTAGCTGTATTTTTCTTAAAATCTATAGATATTTTTGTGGCTTCAGTTAATAAATGCTCATATTTTGAGACTTTTTCAGTAGTAAAGTCCCGAAGTGCATTTGAAGAATTCATTCCTAAAAATGAAAATTGTATATTCATATGAAAAAGTAATAATTTATTTTTTCTTACCTATCATTGTATATATTCCATAGCCAAGTATGGAAAAAAGAATTAGTCCCCCTATTACAACAAAAAGAGTATCTGTTGTTGAGACAGGAGTTGTATCTGGCACAACTGTTATACTAAATGTTTTAGTTAAATAATCAATTATTGGTGTGTCACCTTCATAATATGAAGACCCATCTACGACTAGAAATGGTACTCCCCTATCAGTAGTAGTTAATTTGAACTTATCATACCAAGCATTTAGTTCAGTTATAGCTGTTTGTACATTTAGCGTTTCAACAATAGTTACCTTATCTGTAATGTTATATTTAGATATGAAAGCCTTAACAGTAGCACAATGAGTACAACCCTCTCTAACATATAGTGTCAGTACAGGAGAAGGAGCTGTCGCTGCTGCAGAAATTGGGACTGCTGTAGTTTGAGCATAAGCAACAAATGGGAACATAAACATTGCTATTATTAGTATTAATATCTTCTTCATATTTATATATTATCATGGATTTTTGATATTGCGAAATAGATAGTTGATAAGTATAATGGCAGTGATATTCCGCGGTAGCTCAGCGGTAGAGCGACCGGCTGTTAACCGGTTGGTCCCAAGTTCGAATCTTGGCCGCGGAGTAGTCTATTCACACATCTAAACAGCCAGTGTATTTCATTGTATAATTCTTAAAACTGCCATATTATTATTTACTTTTTTAATATGGATTACATTTCCCCCGAGCTTCAAGAGGCTCTAATAGAGGAGAAAGTGGACATAGAAGATTTGTCACTAAACGAATGTAGTACTATCTTACTGAATGCTGCAGAGGGAAAGCCTGAAGTTCTTTATAATATACTCAATGATTTATCTGATCTTCTATTTTTAAGAAAGTTACCTGAAGTACATTTGGCTTTATCACTAAGTGAAGCGCAAAAAAACATAGCAACATCGCTTGAAAGCACACAAGGTGTTTTTGGATACATAACAGGAGGCTTAGAAGGTTTACATCTTTCGGCATTACTTGAAGGATATTCGGCGATGGGAGTTAAAGGAATAATGATTGGTGTTGAACATCCTAATTACACATCAGAAAAAGGGAGGGTTCCATTGTTTACAATGTCTGAGAAAATGAATTTATGGAAAGTACTGGCACCAAATAACAGCATAGTATTTCCTATTCCTAAAAAACCTTCAGATATTTCTCCTGACTCATATTATGATTTCATTGCCAATTTTTTAGGTCTTTTTGGAAATGAAAAGATTATCTATATTGGCGCGCCTGACGATTCCGCGGAAGTAAAAATTGCACATGAAAGAAGAGCCTATTCTCCTAATCACTGTCTAAAACTAGGCTATACATTTCCAGTTGATGCATCAGGAGAAATAACGATTCCAGTTCATGTTACTGATTTGCTCAAATCTGAAATTGATATGTGGAAAAGATTAAGGGGATATATTGAATAACTATAGTAAGAAGGAACCAAATATAAAAGTTGTTTGGGGTATGAAACGATAATAACTTTTCAATAACATTAGAATCAATTTCAAAAATAAACTTCAAGTCAAGGAATATGCAATATAGATTATCTTCAACCATAAGACGAAGTTTAATGCTAATTATCTTTTTTTAGACACAAAGTATGAAAGCATAAAGCCAGAAATAGAAGCTATTATTGCGGTTATTACTATGGTTTTGGTATTGGAAGTACAAGCAACAGAAGGTGATGGTGTTTGAGACACGGCTGTAGCTTCACTTCCATACAAAAGAATTGTTCCCGTTCCTCCTGGTTTCAAGCACTGTTTTGCGTTTGAAATCTTGGTACTATATTTTCCCTTAGGAAACAACTTATTTATCTGATAATCACCATTGCACCACTTAGCTTGATAAGGATCACATTGAGACCTTGTAGCTGTAAATTCAGCAAATACCTTTCCGTCTTGAGAAATGGTTATTGGAAGTTCTGTTTCGGATTCATCCCACTTGTACCACATTCTAAAGGTGGATACGTTGATATCAGACTGTAATTCCCAATCAGATGTATCAGTGAGTTGGCAACCACCGGTATAGTGGTCAGTTGAATCAAAAAGTAAGGCATCCTCGGCATTTGCTTGTTGAGGCAAGACAAAAGCAAAAACCATAAAAATCAAAATTATTAGTGTTTTCATTTGTTTTAATTTTATCTAAATTAAATTCATTTTTCAAGAATTCTTCTACTATATATTTATTAACGTTTTTCTAAATTTCTGTTATTCTTCTATTATGAAATTCTATATTGCTTCAAGATTAAAAAACAAAGAGTTTGTTAGGAAGATACATAATGAACTACTCAAGAAAGGACATACATTTACATCAAGTTGGATAGAGGAAAAAGATATCCTTCCATACGAAAAACATAAAAAGGAATCAGAGGTAAGAGCAAATAAAAGTATAGAAGAAATTAATAATTGCGATATATTCGTTTTAATTTCTGATGAAACTGGGGCTGGTATGTATACCGAACTTGGTATTGCCCTACAATTGGCTAAAACAAACAATAAGCCTAAAATTTACGTTGTAGGAAGATATAACGAGAGGTCTGTTTTCTTCTTTCTTCCACTAATTAAAAGAGTAAATAGTTTCAAAGAAGTTTTAGATGATATTAAAAGTTTAGCATGAAAGAGACTTTCACTTCCAAAATTTATTCTGTAGCCAGTCAAATTCCAAAAGGAAAAGTCGCTACATATAAACAAATTGCAAAACTTGCTGGTAATTCCAAAGCCTACAGAGCAGTTGGAAGTGCTATGAAAAGAAATCCAGATTCTAGAATAGTTCCATGCCATAGAGTAGTGGGTAGCGACGGAAAGATGCACGGATATTCTGCTAAAGGTGGTATAAAAACTAAAATATTAAAACTTCAAAAAGAAGGTGTTATTATTAAAAATAATAAAGTAGATTTAAATATTTTTAAATGGGAAAGATAAACAAAGAATGGCATTTAGCAAATAAAATGCCTAAAAACCCTTCTATTGAACAAAAAATTAATTGGCATATATCACACTCTAAAAACTGCTCATGCAGACCTCTTGGTGGAAAAATTTTGGAAGAGATAAGGAAGAGGGGGATAAAAATCTCTTAAACAGTATCTAGCAGATTTACACCCGTCATCTCCTTATCTTTTTTTAGGCCCAGCAAAGGTAATATTGTTGTTGTGATATCTGAGAGTACTCCCTTTGGCTTTGCATTTATCCCTGTTCCGATTTTAGTAATCTTTAAATCAATTTTCTCATCAACCTGCCCTATCTTATCTATAAAAACAAACGGTACAGGATTCGTTGTGTGCTGGTTATCTGGCTGTTGAGTTTTCCTATCAATCATGGTCTCACAATTTCCATGGTCAGAAACAATAATACATGAGCCGCCTTTTTCAATTGTCTTTCTAACTACATCTTTGCAACACTCATCTACTACCTCGCATGCCTTAATTGCAGCAGTCAAATTTCCAGTATGACCTACCATATCAGGGTTGGCAAAATTAATAAGGATGAAAGAGTATTTTTTCTCATCGATTTTATCTAGCCTTGCAACAACCTCATCTCTAATCTGATATGCACTCATCTGCGGAGCATCAGAATATTCAGAAACAGTTGGAGAAGGGATATTAAAAAATTCTTCACCACCATGTATCTTGTCGTTACCTCCATTAAAAAAATATGTGACGTGGGTGAACTTCTCACTCTCTGCAATATGAAACTGCTTTAAACCAGCATTAGAGATAACTGAAGCAGCAACCTGAGAGACTTTTTTTGGATGAAATATTACATGGGTATTTAACTCTTCAGAGTATCCTGTCATTGTTACAAAATACAAATTCTTTGGATAATTAAGTCTTGGAAAACTTCGAAACTCCTCGTCTACAAAAACCTTTGTTAATTGCTTTGCTCTGTCTTCTCTAAAATTATAGAAAAGGATAACATCATTATCTTTTACTACTCCAACTGGACTGCCTTGCTCGTTGACCATTGTTGTTGGAATTAGTTTTTCATCAAACTCGTTGTTTTCGTAACACTCATTTATTAAAGCAATTGCATCAGTTGCTTTCCTCTCACCAAGACCCATCATTGAATTATATGTTTTTTCTGTTCTTTCCCAGACATTGTTCCTATCCATTCCATAAAACCTACCACCAATTGAGGCAATTCTTCCGATTCCTAATGTCTTTATCTTCTCATTTAGTTTTGCCAGAAAAAACGCACCTTCATTGGGCTGTGTATCTCTTCCATCAGTTATCACATGTATTAATGGGTTAATTCCATTCTTCTTTGCCATGTCCATAAGAGCAAAAAGATGGTCAATATGTCCATGAACTCCAGCAGCACTTAATACCCCTAACAGATGCAGATTACATCCTCTCATTTTCACCTCACTCATCGCTTGTTTAATCTCATCAATTTCCTCAAATTTTCCATCTGCAATAGCATCGTTAATTCTGGAAAGAGATTGATAAATAACTTGACCTGTTCCCATGCTTAAATGTCCTACCTCAGAGTCTCCTGGCTTATAATCTGGAAGACCTACATATGTTCCTGAAGCGTAAAGAAGAGAGGACCTACCCAGGCTCCATACCCTATCAAGAAAAGGTGTTTTTGCTGCTATTACAGCATTCCCAAGTGGGTCTGGGTGTATTCCAAAACCATCTAAAACAATTAGAATGATAAACTTGCTCCTCAACTCATTTTGGGAAAGATTTACTTTTTCTTCCTTCTTTTCTAAAAAGAAATCTTTTAGAGACATTCGGGCATGTAAGATATTAATAAAGATATAATAGCAGATTTAAGTTAAAAAATACTATATTTCCTCTAGAACGCCATTTTCAAGCTTAACCATTCTAGATATATCAATATTTTTGACCATGTAAACATCGTGAGAGATGAGTATAACTGCTCCTTTAAATTCATCTATACATCTCTCTACTACCTCTTTTGTTGCAATATCCAAATGATTTGCAGGCTCATCAAGTATTAGAAAGTTATATCCTCCAACATTTTGAGAATTTAAAACAAAAAGGGCAAATTTCAGTCTCGCTTGTTGTCCTGGAGAGAGGATATTAAGTGGCATAATGAAGTCATTGGAAGTAAAAAGATATTTACTCAAAAGTTTCGGAGCAGAGTAGACTGAAACTCCTGCTTGCTTGCTAAAATATGCAAGCAATCTCTCATCACTTGTCTCTGGTTTCTGTTTTTGCTGAAAGTACCCTACCTTCATATTATCTCCAAGTCTAACGTCTCCAGTATCCTGTTTAACTTCCCCTAAGATTGTTCTCACTAACGTTGTTTTTCCTTCTCCATTTTTTCCCATCAGCCATATCTTTTCATTTCCTCTTATTTCAAAATTAAGCTTATTGAATATCTTTCTTTCTCCAAATGATTTTTCTAAATCTGTTATTCGAAGAACTAATTTTTGATTATGAACAGAGCCTGCAATTGCGACCTCATTTATTTCTTTTTCTCTGTACTGTTTCTTTTCATCTCGAACAATATCTCTTTCTATCATCTTTTTCACTCTTCCAACTCCTCTTCCCTTTCCCCTACTTATACCTGTTGTTTGAGCCCTATATAAAAGCTTTTCCAATTGTACTTTCCTTTTCATATACCTTCTATATATCTCGTTTCTTTTTTCAATCCATCCTGTTTTTTGCTCAATATAAGCATCATAATTTCCATCAAACATTAATAGCTCCTTTTGATCAATTTCGTAAATTCGATTTACAGTATCATTTAGTAGGTCCCTGTCATGGCTTACCATTAAAAAGCCACCTTTAAAGCTATTTAAAAACTTTTTAAACCATGCAATTCCATCAATATCCAAGTGGTTAGTTGGCTCATCTAAAAGTAAAAATGTGCATTTATTGTAAAGAAGGGCGGCTAATTTTAACTTCATTTTTTCTCCACCACTAAGAACTGCAATTTCCTTATACTCATCTATGTCATAATCCAACTTTCCTAGAAACCTTTTTACCAACCATATATCGCCATTTTTATGGCATATTTCTTCGAGATACTCCCCAACCAACATCTTGCTATCCATATCAAACTCTTGTGAAAGATACCCAATTGTTTCATCTAATGTTCTAACAACCCCACTTGTTGGAAGAACCTCACCTGCTATTATTTTTAGAATTGTAGTTTTACCTGTACCATTTTTACCAATTAGTCCTACTTTGCTTTTCGTTGTTAAATCAAGACTTATATTTTTAAAAAGTTCACGGTTATCTACTTCTTTTGTTATGTTTATACAAGAAATCATGAGAGATTATACAGGAAAAAGGCAATCAAAAAACAGCAATATGTGTTAAATGTTATGCTGTGGTTGTCGGCCCATCTAAAGTGAAATTATTTCTTTCATCTTTTTCTAACGATTCAAAGGCTCTTTGAAAGTCGCTAATTTGTACCTTCGCCCATCTAGAAACATATTGATTTGGGTCAGAAATTAATTTCTTAAGATTATGCATTAATTCTAAAACTACACCTGTCTGTATATTATATGGTCCATTAGTCATGCCAACTCCCATTGAGTAAGGCAGGGCTTCTAGCCAATAGTTAAGAGACTTTGTACTGCAAATTTTATAGTTCACCAATTGATTTTTCACTCCATCTGGAATCTCTTTATTACTCAAAAGTCTAGCTGATAGCTGTAGTTTTATCAGATTCTCAGTCAAGGTCCTTGTATTTGAAATCTCTTCTTTTGCCACCATCAAATCCGCAGCACCAGAGATAATATGTAACACTTCATGATGAAGAGAGTTAAATTCTGGAACATCGTACAAATTTGTTTCTGGAGAAAAAAAATAGTCTTTAGCATCAATCAGGATGTGATTATAACAAACCTCCGCTACATTGAAAATTCCATGCAACCCTTCCTGATCTATAATTTCCGCAGTTAAGTCAGCAAGAGGAATATCTTCAACAGATTCAAAACGCATATTAATTTATTAAATATGTTATCAGTATAATTATACTACAGGATATAATAGGAATAAATAGATGCTAGAAAGGTCTATTCTTTTCTAAAATGCTCCTCAATGTATCTCATTGCTGAGCTAATGGAGAGTGAATGAGTTGAGTTTCCAGCTCTTATGTAGAAATCCTCCGTACTGTTATTTTTCACATAAACAGGCACTTTTGCTTGTTTAATATTTACAATACATACGTCTTTCTTATCTACTTTTAGAAATGTAATATCAATTTCTTCTTTAAATTCTATCCCAATACTATCTTTAACCAGTTGCATTAAGTGCGCCTCAAACCCGTCAATGCTCTTCTTTTTTAAAAGAGACATATCATCTTTCAAACCTAAAACATCCTTTGAATCATCCACACCAATAATTAATACACCACCGTAGGAATTTAAAAATCCAGCAATCGATTTAATTATTGAACTTTGAATATCTTTACTTCCTACCTTTCTTTTAAAATCCCAAATCATCGAGGATTTGAATTCAATTAATTGGTTTTCTCCATTATTAAGAATTTTTTGCAAATCATCTAAACCTGTCACCTTCGGTATCTCTCTATTTACTCTTAAGTTTTCTAAATATGAGAAAAGAAAGAGAGGGTCTGAGACATCTTTAAATACTAGCGTTTTCCCTTTATCATCCTTTATCGATACATCTCCATAATTAATCACCTTTGAAAGAAATTTTGCTGTATATGTTATTTTAAGAATATCTTCAAGCCTCATACTCTCTTTAAACTTCTTTTCTGGCTCGTGGGTTACGGTATCCTCACATATTGTGTAGTAATCATTCAGCCAATTTTTGAGAAGAAAGATTGTAGATAATATTTCTAATGCACTAATTACAGCTATGGAAGATAGATCGAATGCAATTATTTCAGAAATAGAAGCATTACTAAATAATGCTCTGTAGTCAATAACTGAGGCTGCAATAGAAAGAAGAACTGCTAAAACAAAATTAATGAGTACGATGTATTTTATTAATACATAAGGAGTTTTACGAAAAATAGATTCTTGAGTTCTCATATATTAATATGATAACAGATGTAGATTAAATGAAAATAAAGTATATGGTGATATAATATGGATATGAAATTAATAAAAAAATGGAGGGATACGGTTTGTGATGTAGAAAATTTTCTCTATAAAAATGATTTAGGGTTAAAAGTAGTTCACACGCTTAACAAAAACAGCAAAGATACCGTAATAGATGTGGTTGTTAAATCAGGAACTTATTTTGAGAAGATGACCAATACCCCTAATGGAACAGCCCATTTCCTTGAACATATGCTTTGTAAACCAAACCATATTTTTAAAACACAAAAAGCAATTGATAACTTTGAAAACGGGACTATAAAAACTCCAAAATTAATAACCAATGCGAGCACGACATTTAAGTTTCAATTCTTCTATGGGTTCTGCAACTCACAAGGAGAAGATAAATTAATGAAAAGAATCCTTTCTATGGTTTGCTATCCTACGAGACTTTTCCAAAAACACATTGAGAAAGAAAGAAAAATCATTATCTCTGAATTGCAAAACAAAAAGAAGCCAATAAATGACTCATATTTACAACACACTAAATTTTCATTACAAAACGGATTTTATACTAATACATTCTCATTAATAGGTGAAACAGAAGAGAATATAAAGAAAATCTCTACAAAAGATTTAATCAAATATTACAATTCATGTTTCAACATTCCAAATATAATTATTACTATCCAATCACCAAAAAAAATAAGCCAGATGATGCAAAAATATATCGATAAAATAGCTCTTCATTTTCATAAAAATGAAAACAATATTACAAGGATTAAACCCGAAAAATTATATAATGAATGCAAAATTCAAGTTTTTCATGATTCTCAACTACAAGGAAGTACATTATATTTTGATTACTTTAGAAAAATAGTCCCAAGTAATATAACATATCCTTATAAAGAATATTTACTAAGTGTGTTCTCCCTCGGATTATTACGATATGTATGTTCGGATATACTAAGAGAAAAAAAAGGTTATATCTATGGAATTGGTACAAGTACTATTAATCATTTAACTTGGTATAACTCTGTTGAATCAGTAGATCTAACGCTAAAAGTGAATCTAGTAACCGCCGCTATTGATATGTTTTATGAAGTAATTAAAAACAAAGCCAATAGATTTTTAGATTCCAAAAATGGAAAAAGGTGGTTCGAAGGTAAAATATCAACATTTATATATTTAAATACTGAACCATACGATAAAGACTACGCAGAAGAATTAGGTATACGCCAATTAATAAACAAAGGAGTTTATGATTTTGAAAAAGCAAAAAAAATTGGAATGAAAATTAAAATTGGGGACTTGAAAGATTTTTTTTCTGAAAGATTTGTAGATATCCCTCCAAGAATTTGGGTAGAATCGCCTGAAGATGAAAAAACAATTTTAAAAGAAATAAACAACTCAAAATTAGTTAAAAGATGGAAAGATTAATCCCTATCTAGCGTTTTTCAGAAGTGTTAATAGGTATGTTCTAGCACTACCTGTTGTGACATATGTTCTCATATCATCTTGATAATATGTTGTTGTGAGCTTCGTTTGAATGAGTTTTCCATTGTAAAGATAATGCGTGAGAATTATACCTTGTCTTGTGCCAACCCATGGAGTTTGATCAAAAAATAGATTTCCAAGACCATAGAATATCAATTTACCATTGTAAATCTCATATGTTTGAGGCTGGTGAGCTTGTGTTCCTACCACAATATCTGCTCCATAATCTACTGCCATTCTAAATACCTCTTGTTGGTCAGGATTTGCTAAAGGTTTGTAACAGGGAAGATATGCTGCAGAGCTTGTTGGATAGCTATAACACTCCTGAAACTGAATATCCACAATTATTACACTCGCACTTTTCTTTGCTGTTGCAATATCAGCTTTTATTTTTGCTGGTGAGTATTTATTGGACCCTGCTCTATCAGCTCCCGCAATTTCTGCCGTTCCTTGCATTGTGTCGTAGTAGTTATATCCAAGAAATGCTACTTTTGTTCCTTTTATATCAAGATATAGTATTTTTTTAGAATCTGCAGTATTTAGCCCTCCACCAAAGTATTTTATACCCATCTTAGTATACGATTTTAGTGTATTTGCATTATAAATAGCTCCATAGTCATTATTATGGTTTCCTGTTAGCTCTACTATGTCTACACCGCTATCCGTAAGGGTTTTGAGGTATTCAGGTCTTGCACAGAATCTCATACCTTGTGAGGGTTTACAGCCTGGTACAGATGATATTTCATTACTCACATGAGTAATATCTGCTGACTTAAGAAATTTTGAGATTAATTGTGCTGCATAGCCCATATCTCCACTTCTATCTATCTTTGTTGCCAAATTTCGAGTTAATGCCGTTACTCCTGTTTGATTTATCGTTCCAAGCTTACTTTTATCAAAAGAAATTGAAGCAATATCATTACTTATGTTCCTATCTATTATATCTTGCACAAAAGCATTATTTGGAGTAATTCCTAGGCCTATTTCTATGCTTCCGCTAGTGTCATCTAGGAAGTATTTTCCGTTTAAATACAGTAGTTTATTTTTATATGTAAGGCTATCAAAGTTTACCAGTGCGACACTTTTAGTATTTTTATCTAGAAGTGAGCTATAGTTTGCGATTGTATTTATTGTTGGATATTTACTTCGAAGTATAGCAATTACATTTTCAGGATAGTTAATATCTGTATATATCTTCTGTTTTGTTGGGAGGAAATTGTCTTCAACAGAGTATAGGTGAGCAATTGGAACATAATACTGGGTAATTATCCCCTTCCCTTCCCTCCAAGAGACATTAAAATCAGCATCTTTTTCTACGAATGCAAATCTTTTCTTCTCATCAAATCCTACGCTTCCTAAATCAGCCTTTATCTTATCTTCTGTTTCTGTCGGTATTCCGTTATCAAAGCTAATTGAATACTGCTTATAAGGTTTTACAAAATCGTGTGGAAAAATCTTTTGTATTCCTCCAAATATTATGAAATATCCAAGAAATCCTAGAAAGAAGCTTAAAATGAACTTAAAAATACCAAGTTTTTTCTTTTTTTTTATGGGAATTGCCTTTGTACTGCTACTTATGTTTATCTGCATTATATGAATTTATCGCTTTTGGCCTCAATTCGCAATACAATATATGAATGTTAAGAACAAAACTTCGAAACTACATAATTAATTATACAAATAGCCAGGAGTATCACGTGCTTAAAAATGAGATCTTTATCAATGCTTCTTACTATTTTAATATCAAAAACAAAAATCCTAAAATTATTGATTGTGGAAGTCATATAGGGCTATCTTTGATATATTTTAAAGAGCTTTATCCAAATTCAAGTATTGTTGCAATTGAGCCGAATCCTGAAGTTATAAATATTTTAAAACAGAATATTTTTGAAAACGATTTGAAAGATGTAGAAGTTATCCCAAAAGCATTAAGTACCGATAGTAATCCAAAAGAGTTCTTCTTTGATTCTTCGCATGAGAATTGGTACTCAACTGGGGGCTTTAAACAGGGCAGTTGGCAGGGCATTCAGAAAAGCAAAAAGACAATTGTTGAATGTGTGACACTATCTAGCTTAATTAATGCAAAGATTGATATTCTTAAAATTGATGTTGAGGGTTTTGAAGAGAAGATTTTATATGAGGCTAAAAAGAAACTGAACATGATAGACAATATTGTAATAGAGTATCATCCAATTTCTGGGAATAGTTTTGAAAAGATTATTGAATTGTTAAAAGCCTCTAAATTTAAAATAAATCTGTTTTTGGACGGCAAGGAAGTAAAAGAATATAGGCAAAAGGGACTTGTGATTATAAAGGGGGGTCGTTGATACAAAAAGATAGTGAGAGTATACTAATCTGATTATGAAAAAAGCTAAAAAGCTGATTAAAAACTTAATATCATGGGTGGTAATAATATTCTTTTGCTATTTGATATATAGAAATATTGGTGATTTTAAAACGCTAAGTGACACAATTTCTGATGCTGATTTTGTATTTATGACATGGGGTTTGCTTCTTGGGATAGGAAATCTTGCGATAATGACTATTATTTTCAAATCGAATTACTCTATTTTTGCAAATAAAGATGAGCCTATTGGACCAATATTTCCAGAAATGATTGCATTCTCCTTTTTTATGATCTCAAACCCATTAGGTGTATCAGCTGCTAACGCATTCTTTGTAAGGAAATTAGCAAAGAAAGGCTTTTCATTTGTTCAGAGTATGTTTTCAATGTTTTCTGTTCAGCTTTCAATTCAAACTGCGTTTCTGCCAATACTTGGAGTTGCTCTATTGATTTTAAAGAACAGCGATAAGCTAAATCAGTATACAATTTATGGAAGTGGAGCCATGCTTCTGCTAAATGTGATTATCGTCGTTATTATGGCGTTACTCTTGATTCTTCCACATTTTAGTCTTGGGGTTGCAAGAGTTATCGGTAAATTCATTAACTCAATATCTAAACCCCTTTTTAAAGTAAAAGTAATCAATACAAAAAAGATTGAAGACGGAATTATTATGGTTCAAGATGTCTCAGGGACTTTCGATCACTCAGCAAAGAAATATGCCACTACAATCTTTTTTTCCTTTATTTATCATGTCATTAATGTAGTCATTTTGTATTTTGCATTCATTACATTTAATGTACAAATTCCAATATCATCTCTTGTTACTCTGTACGGAATTATATTTCTCTTTTCTACTGTCGCACCAACACCTCAAGGCATTGGAATTGTAGAAAGTCTTGCACAAATTGCAGCCATTTCTATTGGAATACCAAACGGTGCTGCTACTGTTGCCATACTTTTATACAGAGTTATGACTCTTTGGGCGCCGGCACTTTTTGGGCTGTTTCTTTTTAAATTCAAAAAAGAGGTTCCTAGTGTACCCTCATTAGCCCAGACCAACTAGTAGTATATTCAGGTGATAACATCTGTTTGGAAGTATTTTTTTCAAATACACTGGAAGCAACTGAAATCATATCTTCATATTTTTTATTTATCTCATCTATTACTTCTTGTGCTTTTTCTTTTTTTATATCAGCATTCCTATCTTCAAAGATAGTCATTGGTGTACTTCCCATTGGGAAAATTCCTGAGAGGATAACCCCAGCTTTTTTGTAGCCTTCTCCATCTTTATATATTTGATCTAATGCCTTTATTGCGTATTTAACAACCTCTGTTGAAAAGAATATTGGCTTTTCAGTTTTCAAGGTCTTGGAATTGAAATAAAAACTCTTGTGATGTTTATTTCCTCTAATAAAGACAGTAACTTGATTACAGGTACTTCTTTGTGCTCGAAGTCTACTTGAGACTTCAAATGCAAACCGTACTACCCTCTTTCGCAAACCATCATAATCTTCAATTCCTTTCCTAAATGAACGAGTATACGCAAGTGATTTATGCTCCACAATTTTTTCGTCTAATCCATAAACCGAGGTTCCACTAAGCTCTAAATATGTTCTAAGTCCAGTTACACTCATAAGGTTTCTGATTTGTTTTGAATCTAATTTCAATAAATCAGAAACGAAGTTTATTCCTAGTTTATTTAATTTTTTCCTACTCATTCTTCCTATTCCCCAGACTTCTGATACTGGCAAATCTTCCAAAACATTCTTTCTATTATCTTCATCTATTATGAATACTCCAGATTCTTTTTTTGCTTTATGAGAAGCTATCTTTGCAAGTGTTTTACTACTGCTTATTCCTATCGAAACTGGAATCCCAGTCTGTTTATATATCTCCTCCTTAATCTTCTTTCCAAATTCTAGAAAGGATGGTAATGCGAGATTTGATATGTCTAAAAATGCTTCATCTATAGAGTATATTTCAATATCTGGGCAAAAAGTCTTCAAAATACTCATCACCCTATTTGATAGGTCGTTGTAGAGAGAAAAATTTGAAGAGAGGGCAACAACTCCCCAAAAATCAATTAAATCCGTACACTCAAATATTGGCTCTCCCATCCTTAAACCAACTGCCCTAGCCTCATTGCTTCTTGCTACCATACATCCATCGTTATTTGATAGTACAACTACAGGAATATTTTTAAGTTTCGGATTAAAGGCTCTTTCGCAAGAGACAAAGAAATTATTGCAGTCTATTAGTGCGAAAACCTTCTTCATACTTTATGCACAACATATGTAACTATTCCCCAAATTTCAAACTCGTCGCTTCCACCTACCTGTATACTGGAATATTTATCATTTTCTGGGATTAGATATATATTCATAGCACTTTTTAGAAATCTTTTTACCAACGCTTTTCCATTTAAAAATGCTATTACAATGTCGTAGTTTTTCGGCTCTAAGCTTTTATCTACAACTAATATATCTCCATTATCAATATCGGCTTTTATCATTGAATCCCCGTCCACTCTAACAAAATATGTACTCGTTGGATGCTTAACAACTAATTGATTTAAATCTAAGCAATCATCAATATCAGCAGTTACTGTATGTGGAAAGCCTGCTGAAATAGGGCTTGTAAAAAGCGGAATTTGCATCATTTTTAATGTTTTAACATATTACTGTATACATAGTATATATACACTATACACGTGTCAATGACCTATAATTTAGCAAGCCTTAAGGCTGAATATATGGTATAATGTGAACATCTAATTAATAGCCTCAAAATACATGACATTATCAGTAAATTCAAAAATATTCTATCCAAGTCACGGAGCAGGATGGGTTAAATCAGAAAAACAGATTGAGTTTGGAGGAGAAAAGAAACAATATCTAGAGTTTAAATTCATAAATAGCCAGTTAACAATATCAACACCAATAGAGAAAATAGATGGGCTAAATATCAGAAGTGTACATAAGGGAAGTGAGATACGAAAAAAGATTGATATTTTAAAAAGAGTAAAGATTAAAAAGCCAAAAACTGTAGATTTTAACGCCCTATCCAACATAATTAGAGAGTTAGAGGAAAAAGGAGAAATTGAAGCCTATGTTGAGATTATCCAATACTGCAACTTTGTTAAAAAAGAAAGAGAAAAAGATGGTAGGCTTACACCTTTAACAATAGATAAACATCTTAAAAATGCGATGGAGAACATAGCAGGTGAACTTGCAGTTTCTAAAGATATAGAATTTGCCAAAGCCTTAATGGAAATCTCCAGTATTACAGGAATAAAAGTCTCTAGTCACTAAAATCCTAGAGAGATATACTTCTCATCAGATGTAAATAGATTTAGATCCCCAACTTTTAGTCTTAAACCTGTTGCACCATTTGGAATTTCATATACTGCTACAAAGGTTTTCTCTATTCCAGGGTTAATATTATCTAATAAGAATAAGGTGTCAGAAACACAACCAGTGACATCAGAACTCGTTACAAATTCCCTTTTTTGGGAATCATAAAGATCTAAATCTGTGACAGTAGCCAAATCCTTACCGTTATTTTTAATTGTTACAGTTATTTTTACGAAAGTTCCACTATTAGCAACACAGTTCTCTCCACCGTATGTACTTTTAAGAGTAGAACCCAAATTCTTAGCAGCTGTTAGTTTCCATATAATATCGTTCACTGCGACTTCTTGCCCTATTTTACTTGGGTTATCAAAGGCTTGCTGTTTGGCATCATCCTGTTTATTCAGATTATCTGAAATCTTGGATAGCCCAGCAATACCTGAGTATACAATAATTACAGTAATGATTATTCCTAGTAACAGTAACACTCCACAACCGATTGCAACTTTTGCACCAGTTCCCATTTTCTTTTTGGGAACATTCACTTGATCAGCCATACTCGTAAAATCTAAAATTTAAATATTAAGCAGTTTTATTTACCAGTCGATATTCACAAAATCAATTGGAGATAAACTTAATTCTACGGAAGAACTTGTTGAAGAATCTTTTACTAGACCACTCCAAGTTACTCCCCCATCATCACTGTACCTAGAATACAGGTAATTATTTGTTCTTTTGGCAAATTCAAAAAGTCTAGCTCTTACACTGTCATATATTACTCCATATGAAGTTGATGAAGAGTATGCTTTTTGCCAAGCACTCCACGTAACACCATTATCAGTACTATATTTTGTGTAAAGATACTTATTTGATGCTACAGCAGAAAGATACAACCCAAACTCGGTATTCACAAGCTTTACTCCAGAAGAGACTGTGGTTTTACTTGGTAATTTATGCCTTACCCAAGACGTCCATGTTATTCCATCAAGTGTCGAGCGAATATATATATGTTTATTGCTCCATTTTATGGCTTGAACCACTCCTCCAACTTTATCTGGAGATGTGTAAATACTTCCATTTGTTGAAACCCCATTTGAGTACCACGCCCCCCATGTAATACCTCCATCACTGGAAACCCTTGATAGTATCTTTCCTTTACTTCCTATTACTGTGAAATACAGGTTTGTTCCAGAAAGAACAAGTGAAGGCCCACTGACTGTTGTAGCTTGCCTTGCCCAGGCACTCCACGTACTTCCAAGGTTACTACTATATCTTAAGTATGACGCACCATTAGTGCTTAATACTGTTTGAACTATTGTTCCAGTTGAAGGGACATAAACCATACTCGGGGCACCATTTGTCGCTATACTACTTGCCTTTGTTGGTCCAGTCCAAGCTGACCAATGTTCTCCTGCATCAACTGATACTCTTGTTCTTACATGGTTATTATACTTTCCGCCATTATATCTAGTTGTTTGAACTACCGTTTCCCCAACAACAACAGTTGCAACAGATGAAGTTGTAGAACCGTTTCCATAAAGAGACGACCATGTTGCTCCTCCATTATCACTATATTTAGTATAAATTGTTTTATTATCTCCCACATATGTTACAAGAATTCGACTTGCTAATGATTCTTCTCCAGTATCGGCATCAAATGAGCTAACAGTGATAATATTACTGAAAGCTGCGCTCCCTGAATATGTTTTTCTATGAGAGAGTTGGAACCAAGAGGATTTGGTTAACCCACCATCATCTGACACTCTATAATATATGTACTTATTTGATTTCTGTTTGGTTTCAAATAACCTGTTTTGTACCACATTATCCATCTGCCTAGAAAATATATCTCTGCCCAAATAGTCAACTCCCCTTACTGAGTTGTATACATTGAGTACTCCAAAGCCAATGCTTACATTCGGCTTTCCATCTGGTGAAACTGGCACTGCTCCCATAACAAGGGCTTGCCTAATCTGCCATGCATTCCACAGTGGATGTGCAGATTTAATTAAAGCTGCTGCCGCAGAAACTTGTGGTGCTGAAAATGAAGTTCCAGCAGAAAGTGCGGTAGAAAATTGGGTAAATTGGGAAGGAATACTTAAAACTTCTGAATTTGTTAAACAATTACTTGTAAAATAGCAAGTATAACTTTGATTAATTATTCCTGCTTCTTCAACAGGAGCAACTATGTCTAGATTGCTTCCATAGTTTGAATATGTTGTTTTAGAACCATCCATATTCGATGCTCCAACCGCAATTACAGATGAATATGCTGCAGGAAATAGCACTGAGGAGGCTCCAGCATTACCTGAAGACGCAACCACTACAACGTTACTATCTTCTGCATAATCAATAATTATTGATTCAAATAAACTGCCGCTAGCACCTCCAACGCTCAGATTTATGATATTCGCTCCGCTGTTTACTGCATACATAATTCCAAAAGAAGTAACTAGGGAAGAGCCTACGTTATCTTCCCATACAATACCATTCCAATAATCACCAATTACTCTAATTGGCATTATCTTTACATTTGGAGAAATTCCAACTCCAGCAACTCCATTGTTAGCGGCTCCAGCAATAACATTTGATACAAAGGTTCCGTGGCCAAATGTATCATTTGCGTGTCCCATATCGCTCTCTTCACACCCAAAATATGATGGGTTATTATATCCAGTGTCCTCACATAATCTATTTGGGATACAAAGAAACTGTGTGTAATCAATATCATCATTTGGATTTGAATCTAAACAGTATGAACCACCACTGTCAGGGGTCCAATAGGCGTACCAGTCAAACAAATTCACACCGTGGACATCATCATAAATACTTCCTGCTATGTCATCACATATTCTATCTGCATTTTCATCAACACAGTAAATGCCAATTCCAAAGCCATCATCGTCTAGTCCATTATCTGCAACCTCTCCAGAATTCGTAAAAATACTTGTAACCATATCCGTTGCTTTTCCAAATTCCCATGCAGTTGGAGTAACCATATTTTCATATGTAGCATATTTAGAGTAGTTCTCAAAAGCTACCCCACTATCAATTACTGCAACTGTCACATCATTGCTTCCACCCCAATTAACTCCTATCCCATCGAGATACGCCCATGCTCTTTGGACGTCAATACCAAAATTTCCACCCTCAGGCCTATTTAAATACCATTGAGTATTTGCATCTGCAAAGCTATTAGATATTGGAAGAAGAGGATCATTTAATGTAGGTACAGCTTGGGAATATCTTTTAACATTATTTTCAATATATAAAACACCTTCCTTACCATATACCTTACTTACGAAATCCGTTGTCTTTTTATCAAATAGCTTCACAAAGATATAAGTAACATTTGGAGTGGAAGATATATTTTGTGAAGAAACACTGGCTTTATAGTTACTCTGGATATAATTTAAAATCTCACCAGCTAAATCCTTTTCAACTCCAACAATGTATTCCCCAGCAACGATATCTTTCTCGTCTTTTGCCAATGTCGAGGAGAGTGCAATCTTTTTACTTTGCTTAAGATCTTTCATTAACTGGGGTACTCTATCTGAGAATGAAGGCGATGCTAAAGACGATGCATATGAATACTTATTACTTTCCAAACAAATAAATGAGAGTATGAGTGTAAGAAAAAGAGAGGCTACAAATGTTATTAATTTCTTCATAATAAAAGAATAATATTATCTTTAAAATGTAGAATAATTAACATCTAATGTCAAACAGAGCCCGGTGGTGACAACACGCTTTACTTAACTATCTCTAGTTTTACAATTACCTCCCCAATTTTTATTTCTTCTCCGTTATTTTCTTCAAAAAGAATATCTTTTGCATTTATATTTTTGGAAAGAATCTCTTTAAATTTTTCAAGTACAAGTTCAACCCCTTTATCTTTTGAAAACAATTTTAGAGTTATACTCTCCCCAACTTTAAGGCCACCCTTTTTACGCTGGTCCTGAATCTGTCTTGTTAGGTCTCGAAGTAATCCCTCAGTTTTAAGATCATCAGTTATATTCGTATCTATTGTTACAAATACCCCATTGTTTTCCATTGTGATTAGCCCTTCTCCCTTTTGTGGCTTTGTAGTTATTTTAACCTCTTTTACATTTAGTTCCTCTTTAAGAATATCAACTAAATCAAGTGCCGAGAGATTTACATAGGCAATGCCAAGTGGCTGTCTTAGCTTTATCTTTTGAGTATCCCTTATATTAAGTCCTAAGGTTGCTGCATCTTTAACAAGTTGCATATTTGAAAGGATTTCCTCATCAAAAGGTTTTCCTTCAGGATATTCACACAGATGTATTGACTGTGGAGCGTTAATTTTTAGATTTACTACGAGATTTTGATAAATTTCTTCGGTTAAAAATGGCATTATTGGAGCCATTAATTTAGTTAAATCCAAAAGAACGTAGTAAAGGGTATTAAGTGCATCAACATCTCCTTGCTTAAATCTGTCTCTATTCCTTCTAATGTACCAAGTAGACAAATCTACTACATATTTTTCTATTTTTTCACCCACTGTTTGAAACTTATATGTATCAAAAGCATCGTTAACCTCTTTTTCTAATTTATGTAAGCTACTTACTACCCACTTATCTAATGGATTAGTTAACTTACTTATATTAAACTTCTCATCTAATTCCCAATTATTTTGTTGTGCATACATTACAAAATATGAATAGGTATTTACAAAAGGAAGAATGAACTGTCTTTTTGTCGCTTCCATTGGAACCCATCCAAATATTATATTCCGACCTAGTGGTGCCTGGGTAAAGGTCCAACGAATGATATCACTACCTACTTTATTGGCAGCATCGTCAAAAGGAATAAAGTTCTTTTTTGTCTTGCTCATTTTTTCATTGTTCTCATCTCTCATTTCTGCATATGTGAATACCTCTTTATATGGGATTTGACCCTCAAATATCACTCCAAATACAAGCATTGAGTAAAACCAAAGTCTGACCTGTTCTATGCTTTCAGTAATGAAATCAGCTGGAAACCACTTCTCCCAATATTTCTTATCTTCAAAATATGAAAGAGTTGAAAAAGGAATTACGCCAGCGTCTAACCAACAGTCCCCAACATCAACTATCCTCTTTACAGAATCTCCACATTTGCGGCATTTTATTTCAATCTCATCTATCCAAGGTCTGTGAATACTCTTAAGCTTATCAACAAGTTCAGGTTTAACCGCTAATTTCTTAAGCTCTTCTTTATCTCCAACAACGGTTACTTCTCCACACTCGCACTCATAAAAAGGAAGTGCAAGGCCATAAAATCTCTTTCTGCTAATCATCCAGTCTCCCATATTTGTTAACCAATCTTCCATTCTTTTGAGTATATAGTCTGGATACCACTTAGCCTTTCCAGCTTGCTCTTTTAATTGTCCTCGCACCTTTGAGATATTGATAAACCAGTTATTCTCTAGCCTGAACAAGCATTTCGTTTTACATCTCCAGCAGTGAGGATAGCTATGAGTATATTCCTCTGTTTTAAAAAGCACCCCTTTTTCTTTAAGGTAGTTTAGGACCTCATCTTTAACATCATGTGCATATTTCCCAGTCAAATCGCCATATCCGCCCATATATCTTCCCTGCTCGTTAAGAGGGGAAATAGCAGGAGCACCAACTTCTAGGCCTAATTCGTAGTCTTCCTGACCACAGCCAGGTGCAATATGAACTATTCCACTTCCCGTATCCTCTGTTACTAGTTTCCATTCAACTGCATAATGCTTTATTCCTTTTTGAGCTGGGATATCAAAGAGGCTTTCATACTCCATTTTCAATATTGCACTTGCGGCAACTGGTGTTGTTTCTTTAAATCCAAGTGTTTTAGCAGATTTGGCTCCAAGATATATTGTATCTTTTCCATCTTTAACTTTTACATAGTCATATGCAGAATTTATAGCAACAAGTACATTTGCAGCTAAGGTCCATGGGGTTGTTGTCCAAGCGAGTAGGAATTCTCCCTTCTTTCCTTTTATGGGGAACTTAACATATACAGAGGTATCTGTTACATCTTGATACCCATCGGCTTGTTCATGTTGAGAAAGACCCGTTTCACACCTTGGACACCAAGTAGTTGCAGAATTACTCTTATATAAAAGGCCTTTTTCCTGACAAACTTTTAGAAACTTCCAGATATATAGGTTGTTGTTTTCGCTATTTGTATAGTATGAGTTCTCCCAGTCCATAAACATCCCAAGTCTGATACTCTGATCTGTTTGTATCTTGCTGAACTTGTTTACTCTCTCTTTGCAAGCTAATGTGAATTTATCCATTCCATATTCAAAGATATCTTTTTTACTGTTAAAGCCTAAGTCTTTTTCAACTTCAACTTCTACCCAAAGTCCTTGGCAGTCAAATCCCATTTGATATCTCTGCTCATAGCCCTTCATTGTTTTATATCTAGTAACAAAATCCTTATATGCTCTTCCCCATGCATGGTGTAAGCCCATTTGATTGTTTGCTGTGATTGGACCATCAATAAAAGAGAAGGTTCTCTTACTTTTCTCATTCTTCTTCATATACTTTTCTACAATTCCTTCTTTCTTCCAAAAGTCTAGTATTGTTTTTTCCATTGCAACAAAATCTATTTTGTTATCTACATTTTTTAGTTTTGACATGTTTTTATACATAAAATAAAAAGCCCCTCTATTAAGAATCTACCATATTTAGATAAACTCTTAACAGAGGGGTGAACTTACAATATTGTAGTACACGGTACCACCCTCACTTTTTCTCAACCACATTCATGGTTTAGTCATTTCCTACAGTGACATCTGTTGGGTTCTACTTCTAATTTCTTAGTTTCTTCCCAATGCTCGCTAGTGATATCTAGGTCGTTACATTAGAGAGAGTATATCAAAAAGGGAAAGTAAGTCGCAAGCGTTCCTTAATCAGTCTCTTTATCTTAGGAGGAATGTTTCTCAAGCCTTTATATGTCTCATATAGGGCAAGAAGAATTGCCGCAGACATAATGATAAGGGGCGATTTTGTATCTCTTTTCTCGGCACTTTGAGCAACAACGTTTGAAAACGCCATAAGATTATTCTCATTTAAGACAATTCCTGGATTAATAATCTGTGGTGTAATAATGTCCCCATCACTAAAAAAGATTACATTATTTCCATCTACTTGTATCATCATCTTGCTACTAAAAAAGCCTGTAAAAGAGATCCTTTCCCAAATTGATTGCTGTATTTCTTCAGGAATTTCAACTCCTGCTGCTTTAAGGTTTTCAAAGAACAATGCTTGGTTATATGTGCATCCCCTGGCAATAAATGTTAGCAATCCTACCCCATTATTATCAATATCTATAGTTCTGTTTACTCTGCACCCGCGTTCTGAAAATATTTCTTCAGTTTGAACTGGAATAGCTCTTTCAGGTGGAAGTGCCGTAGGAGTTGGTAAAGGTGTCGGTTGCAGAGTAGGCTGAACAACACCCTCAAGGGCAGAAATTGGAGAGGGTGTTGGCTCTTCCAAAAGAACGGCGTCAGAAAAGGTCATTGCATAATTTAAAGCATCAACCAACTGCCGCCAAGGAACTCCGTAAAAATTTTCTAATTCATCTAAACGGAGTCTTCCATTTTGAAAAATTGAACTTCGGTTATATGATGTGCATTTCCCGCTTAAAGAACTAACTGTATCAGCATAGCTATAGTCTCTATCGCATAAGTTATATGCTTGAAGAGCGTCAGGGGTGAAACCATATGTCTTTAACATTTCCTCTGTATATCCAATCGAATATAGATACTCAAATACCTTATCTACTACAATTACTCCGCCTTCAAATTGAACTGCTTCAATTTTTCCATTTTCTCCATAAACTGGATAACAGGTAAGATTTTCAGATGGACATAGATCAATTATCTCGCTTTGTTTTACTGGATTGTCTTTTTCTAAATCTCTCATTTTTGTTTGGAAGATTTCTCCAGAAGAAGGGGTAACAAATAGCATACCCGACATAAATAAAACCGTTGATAATGCCCCAGGAGCCTTACCAAAATACTTCTGCATTAATTGAGAATTAAATTCGATATTGGGATTAGCTATCGCAACATCGATATTTTCAAAAGAGATATTCTTTTCATTCAAACCGTTTCTAACAACATCAGTAAACCACTCCATTCCAACTTCGTCATTAATGTCCACTCCTATATGGTAAGGAATTTCTCCTAAATTTCCTTCAACAAACACCTTATTATCTTCTATTGGGAATTTCACATCTTTAAGAGAGCCTTCTTCATCAATACAACTAATCAGAACAAACTTGCCCTCTGGAGAGGAAACAATATGAGATGATTCATTTTGTAATTCTTTTTCAAAATCAGAACTTGCCATTTGTTATTATACTATAGGATTTAGTTGGATTCAAACAGTAAAACACTGCTGTGATATACTACTTTAATATATCTATCTAGAAAACAGTAACAATGCTGAGAATTTAATTGGAAAGTTATATAATTAACTATGGATGTAAGAATAGAAGAAAGTTGGAAGAAAAGATTAAAAGATGAGTTTGAAAAAGAATATTTCAAACAACTAACAGAGTTTGTAAAAGAAGAATATAAAAGCAAAAAGATATATCCCAAACCAAGTCAAATATTTAATGCATTTGAATTTTGCTCTTTTGATGATGTAAAAGTAGTTATTTTAGGACAAGATCCTTACCATGGTGTAAACCAAGCAAATGGCTTATGTTTTTCAGTAAACGATGGAGTTGCGATACCCCCTTCCCTTCAAAACATATATAAAGAGCTAAAAAATGATCTTGGAATTACCTCTCCAGAAACGGGTAATCTTGATAGATGGGCAAAGCAAGGAGTACTTCTCTTAAATTCAACACTCACTGTTGTGGCAAACTCACCTGCAAGTCACCAAGGAAAAGGCTGGGAAGAATTTACTGATTCTGTCATTAAAAAATTATCTGATGAAAAAGAAAATCTAGTGTTTATTCTCTGGGGTGCTTATGCTAAAAAGAAAGGTGAGGTAATAGATAGAAGTAAACACTTTGTGATTGAATCAGCACATCCATCTCCATTTTCAGCAAATTACGGATTTTTCAAAAGCAAGCCATTCAGTAAAACAAATTATTATTTAAAGGAAAAAGGAATCACTGAAATCAAGTGGTAGTTACTTTGATACAAATATCTTTACATCAATCGCAATTACATCATTTTCATCAATAAACAAAGGATTTATATCCATACTCTCTATCTCAGGATATAAAACAACTAATCTTTGTATTGCTTCAATCGTTTGGATTAATCTTGCAATTGCGAGAGGAGATTCTCCTCTAAATCCTAGGAGTATCTTTGATACCTTTGTCTTAGAAATAGATTTAATAATTTGGTTTTTTGTCGCAGGAACAAGGGTAAACTCATGGTCATTATATACTTCGGTATATACACCTCCTGTTCCGAATAATATCAAATGTCCGAATCCTTTTTTAGATGTATACACATCAGAAAAGCCATCTCTTTTTGCTCCAATAATCAATTCCTGTTTTTTGCTCATTTGCTTTTGAATTAGCAATTTCTCTGGTATATGCTTTATACTTTTCTCTACCAAAACAGCTAGGTCAGTAAATGATTGAATTAGTTCTTCTTGATTTCTAATATTTGTTATTAACGCTTTTAAATCTGTCTTATGAGAGATTAAGAAGTTTGGAGCTTTCATTACAACTGGGTATTTATCCTGTGCAAAGGCTAATGCTTCCTCAACAGTTTTACATAAAACTTGAGGAGGAAGAGTAATTCCAACCTCTTGGATCATTTTTTCAATCAATTCATCTGGGAGTGTTGTTGTTTGAGGCTGAAGAAGATTCTTAACTTCCTCTCTATACTGCCCTTTACCTAGGTCTTTTAATATACTCCCTACACTCTCCCTGTTTTCTTTCCAAAATCCAAAATTACTCATTGCGGAAATAACTGATACTGCTTGCTCTATATCATTGTAGACAGGAATATGGTTTTCAAGAAGCATCTTGCTTCCTATTGTTACACTTTTCTCACCCAAATATACCGGAAATATTGGTTTATCTGATTTTTTAATTTCATCAATTATGACTTGAGATGTTTTCTCTATTTCAGTCACAAATTGAGGTGTTAAAAGAAGCAGTATGGCATCGACATTGCTATCGTTTATGACACTTTTAAGTGCAACCTCATATCTATCAGCTGTGGCATCCCCAACGACATCAATAGGATTGTGTATATTTGCAGTTTCAGGAAGTAATTGTGATAATTCGGACATAGTTTGCTCTGAGAGTTTCGCCATTTTCATTCCTTTTTCAATAATCAAGTCAGTAGCAATAATTGCTGGACCACCAGCATTAGTTACAACGGCAATTCTGTTTCCCTTGGGAAGATTAAGCCAAGAGAAACCCATCATCAGATTGAACATGTCTGAAATTGATTCTGTTAAGATAATCCCATGTTGACCTACTGCAGTATTAAAAACTTCAGTTTCTCCAGCAATTGAACCTGTATGAGATTGTATTGCAGATCTTGCCTCCTTACTCTTACCAGGCTTTAAAATAATAAAAGGCTTTGGGTCAAGAGACGTTTCATACTGGTCTATTAGTTTTTTACCAAATGAAATTTCTTCAAGATATGCTGAAAGCACTCTTACGTTTTCTTCTTTAAGAAAATATTCAAGCAAGTCATTTTCATTTATGTCTTCTTTATTTCCAATAGAAACAAAATGTGAGAAGCCTAAATTGCTCGGAATCGCTTTATCAAGTAGTGCAGTACATATCGCACCAGATTGAGAAATGAAAGCAATATTGCCCTTAGTAGGAGCCCCTGCTGCAAAGGTTAAGTTTATTTTATTTTCTAAATCCATAAAACCTAAACAATTTGGTCCAAGAATTCTCATACCAGCTTCCTTTGCAATAGCTAATATTTCTTTTTCAAGTTTTTTTCCTTCTTCATTTATCTCACCAAATCCAGCTGTAACAATTACAATATCTTTCACAAGTTTTTTTGCACATGTTATTACAACATCTTTTACACCTTGTTTTGGAATTGCAATACATACAACATCAATCTCTTCTGAAATTGAATCAATAGAGGGATAGCATTTAGAACCATTGAGCTGTTCATACTTAGGATTTACTAAAAAGATCTTTCCTGCAAATCCGCCATTCGTTAGGTTTTTATATATTGCACTACCAATTTTATTTGGCTGTTCAGATACACCCACAATTGCTATAGATTTTGCATTAAACAAATCATTCATTAAAATCTATCAACATAAGAACTTAATATCTTCTTTACTTTTTCAACATCTTCGTTGCTAGCCTCTGGGATTCCTTCAAGAGAGTAATGTCCGAATATTTCAATCCATTTCTGCTTTCCAATAGTACTGTAAGGAAGCAATTCTACTCTTTCTAAATTCTTTATTCCCTTTATATAACTTCCTAGTTTCTCGATATGCTCTTTTGCATCTGTTATTCCTGGAATTATTACAAACCTGATCCTTATTCTTTTACCTTCTTTAGTTAATAATTTATCCAAATCCTTTATATTATTTAATATTTCTACATTACTTCTCCCTACCAGTTCTTTATGCACATCGTCATCCATATGTTTTACAGATATCATCCATAAATCCACGAATGGAACTAATGCTTTTATATTTTCAAACTCAGCTGTGGCAGATGTATCAATAACGACATGCACATCATTCTTTTTTAATAATCTAACACACTCCAAAAGAAATTCACTCTGAGAAAGTGGCTCTCCACCGCTAAAGGTAACCCCACCTCTAGTGTTTTCACCATCTTTCCAATACTCTTTGTTTTTCATAACCTCTTCAACTACTTCTTCTGACGTGTACTCTGTTCCCCCTTTAGAAATAGCACAATCAACATTATGACAATACTTACATCGATTCGGACATCCTTGGAGGAAAACAACAGTCCTAATCCCAGGTCCGTCTAATGTTCCAAATGATTCAATTGAATGGACTAATCCTGTTTTCATAGCATGTTTGTACTAGTTATATTAGACATATGATCATGGAATGTTCTAGCAATAACCTCATCTTGTTGAACCTTATTTAAATGAGTGAAGAGTACAGCATATCCACTAACACGAATAGTTAGTTGCGGGTAATTTTCAGGGTGCGCTTGAGCATCAATTAATAGCTCTTTGTTTAATACATTTACATTTAAGTGATGGGCTTGTTTTCCTTGAAAATATCCATCCATTAGTTGCACAAGATTTTGTGTTTGTTCCTCAAATGATTTTCCAAGAGATTGCGGAACTATCGAAAATGTGTTTGATATTCCATCCATACAATCTTCATATTTAATTGCTGCAACAGAGTTAAGGGAGGCTATAGCACCTTTGCTATCTCTTTTGTGCATTGGATTTGCCCCAGGTGCAAACGGTTGTCCATCAACTCTTCCATCAGGAGTTGCTCCTGTTGCATTTCCATAAACAACATTTGAAGTAATGGTTAGTATTGACAGTGTATGTATCGCATTTCTATATGTTGGATATTTTCTCAAAAACCCAATAAATGCTTTTGTGACATCAGTAGCAATACTGTCCACCCTACTATCATCATTTCCGAATTTCGGAAAATCTCCTATAATTTCATATCTACTTGCCACCCCAGCTTCATTCCAAATAGGCTTAACTTTCGCAAATTTAATTGCACTCAAACTGTCAACAACAACAGATAGCCCAGCTGCACCGAAAGCGATTAGCCTTCGAACCTGCGGGTCGTGCAATGCCATCTCCATGCTCTCGTAGTGATACTTATCATGCATAAAATGAATAATGTTCATTGTATTTACGTATCTTTGAGCCAACCAATCTAAAACCCTCATGTAGGACGACCAAACCTCATCGAAATTCAGGTATTCTGACTTATTAAGAGCAGAAAGCCCTGGAATAATTACTTCTCCCCCAGCAATGGCTTCTACTTTTCCAAGTGTTGCCGTTGGATTGGGAACTAAAGGCTCTTCTCTCCCTCCGTTTATGGCTAAAAGTAAAGCCTTAACAAGGTTTGCTCTAGCGCCAAACAGTTGCATATCTTTTCCAATCTTCATTGCAGATACACAACAGGCTATTGCGTAATCGTCAGAGAAGTCTTTTTTCATCAAATCATCATTCTCGTATTGTATTGTACAAGACTTTATAGATTGCTTACTACAATATGCTTTCCAAGCTGGTGGAAGGTTCTTTCCCCAAAGAACTGTCAGATTTGGCTCTGGATGGTTACCAAGATTACTAAGTGTGTTCAAAAATCTGAAAGAAGTCTTTGTTACTAATGCATTTCCATCTATATTACTTCCCCCCAGAGTTAGTGTTACCCAATTAGGGCCTCCGGCAAAGAGCTCATCATACTCAGGAGTTCTAAGAAACCTTACCATTCGAAGCTTTAATACAAAATCATCAATCATCTCTTGAATTTGGCTTTCATTATATTTTCCGCCTGCTAGATCTCGCTGAGAATAGATATCAATGAATGAATCCAACCTCCCAATTGACATTGCTGCACCGTCTTGTTGCTTAACAGCTGCTAAATATCCAAAATATATCCATTGAATAGCCTCTTTAGTATCTGTTGCAGAAGCAGAGATATCAAACCCATAGCTACTTGCCATCATTTTCAACTCGTTTAATGCCTTTATTTGCTCCCAAACTTCCTCTCTTAACCTAATATTTTCCTCTGTCATGTCTGTTGAAAAGTTTTCTAGAAATTTCTCCCTGTCTTTTACTAAGAAATCAACTCCGTAAAGAGCAACTCTTCTATAATCTCCTATTATTCTCCCTCTGCTATAGTTATCTGGAAGACCAGTTAAAATCCGCTTACTCCTAAGTAATCTAAGTTCTTTGTTATATACACTAAATACCCCATCATTGTGAGTTTTCCTATATTTAGTAAATATTTCCGATATTTTAGGGTTGATTTTATATCCATACGCCCCAGCCGCCCTTTCAACAAGCTTTATCCCTCCGTTTGCCATAAACGACCTCTTTAAAGGAGATTCAGTTTGAAGACCAACTATTATCTCATTCTCTTTATCTAAATACCCAGGTGCATGACTAATTATTGAAGAAGGAGTGTCCACATCAACACCCAATACTCCACCCTTTTCTCTTTCTTTATTAAATAACTCCTGCACTTTTTGTGAAATTACTTTCGTTCTATCAGTTGGGCCAACTAAAAATGACTCGTCGCCTGTATAAGGGGAAACATTCTTTTGCAAAAAATCTCTAATATTTACTTCAGATTGCCAAAGGCCTCCTACAAACTCACTCATTTATTGGGCAGTTAAATTACTATTATTAGATTATCACGAGGGGAAACCTGTTACAAGAAACAATTACAGCTTAAACATCCACAATGTATACTTATCAACGTTTTTTATTAGCTCCAAAACATCTAATTTCTTGCTCTTGGTTGTTGCACTTAATTCAGAATCACTCACACCCAATACTTTCTCTGAGGGCTCGAAGAATATTAAGTAATCTTTATTTGTACTTACTCCAAGTACAGCCTCATCAAACAGCTTCATTTGAATTTCTTTTTCAGTAGGCGATATTGTCTCAGGTTTAATCACAAATGAAAACTTGGGAAATTCTTTTAGAATATTTGTTCCTTTTCCATCGTTGGCTAGCACCTGGGAGGTTGGCAGGAAGCTAATTTGTAGTAGACCTGCGCTTTTAGCTTGGAAATATACTTTTGCGAAATGACCTTTTGCCTCAGTAAATCCTGGAGTAGGCAGTCCTCCTGTTAATCTCATAAACCCTTTTTCATTGTTAATCTCTTTTTGAACGAATACTTTAGCAAAAGAATTATCCAGAGAAACATCACTTATTTCAGCAAGTTCACTATCAAAATATATGTCAGCTTGTACAACATTTATTACTTTTCCCGGATTGCTAATATCTAAATCTACGGGGAAGATCTCTCCAATTTTATACTGCTTACTGTCTGGTATAACAAAGGTGGCAGGAATTTCAGCCTCTTTTGATTTAACCTTAGTGATTATTCTATACTCCCCATAAACAACTCCCATTGAGAAACCAATTATTAGTATTAAAAAAAGCATGTCAACAACCAGCGTACTTATGGTTTTTGTAGGTTTCTGATTGTATATGTTTTCATCTCCCCCATCTTTCTTTTTTCTAATCCTTGAGGTAATTCTACCGAATATCCCATCTGTAAACTTAGGAAAAACTAACCACCATATTGGATATGAGGCTAAAATAAATACTCCGAAGACGGCAAATATATGAACAAAGAAGATTGATAAAAACGGTGCCCCTAAGGTAAGCCCTATTACTCTTAATATTTTTTTAGCTGTCGGATCAATCATATCTCGAATAGTACATAAGAATAGATAAATCTACCACGTCACATTTCTTATCGTCATTTAAATCACAACTCTTTATCTCACTACTACTAAGCTCTGTTGGTTGAGAAAGAAACGTTCTCCAACTTTGTACCCATTTAACAATAGATGTCTTGAATTCTTCTTGTGTTAACTTTCCATCCCTATTTAAGTCCCAAACTTGCAAAATCTCAGGTAATGATTCATAAACCTTGTTAATATTAAGGACATCGTCGCAATTAAGTACATCAAAGTGACAACTTCTATCACACCTGAGTAGGCCACCTGTAAGCCCAAAGTCTTCACACCTTTTATTCGTTGATTGCCCTATTTCACAATCTTCTCCTTTTTCAATTACGCCATCCCCACAAATTCCAATTTTTACTGTCGCCTTAACCACTTGATTATTTGGAGCAGAAAAAACTAGTCCAGTGAAAAAAAAAGAAAGCCCAATAAAGGATATTAGTATTACACTACGAGATAATTTCTTCACAGAATTCATTCACTTTTCTTCTCATCAACCTTAGCTTTCTTTACTTGTTTACTTGTATCTCGGACATTGATCTCAATTTTGAGATACTTTCTTAAAATAAAGAACAGAACAACAACACCTATTGTAATAGATGTGATTGTAGTCCAAGGTTGGTATATCTGCCAAAGTGATAATGCTCTGTAATACACACCTTCAACAAAATTAGATGGAGAGATTGTAAAATATAATTTTGCAGCAGCTGCGATAGAAATTGATGTATTTCCACTTGAAGTCTTTTTTATTGGTGCGGCTTCGACATATGCAAAATAATCACCAGGAATAGCTTTTACTGGAATTGTAAGTCTTACTTTAATAGGTACAATTTTTGAAGGCTCTATCTCAACTTCAGCTGGGTCAAACGAAAACCACTCTTTTGGAGGCATTTTTTCAGTTTGTTTCTCATGATATGTTATCGATAGCGAATAAAAAGATGTTTCATCCCCAGTATTCACAACAGGTATGGATGGGAGTTCATATATCTGTCCAGCTTTCAATTTGTCATTTACCTGTATCTTTCCTGTACCAACACCAACACCAATCTTAGCGAATGCACTTGATGCGAGTACTAAAGGTATAATAAGAGCAGTCAGAACAAATCCAATACTTCGTTTCACGTTTGTTGTTTCTTAATTTAACTGTGGGCAACTGCTTGAACTGTTACATCGACTGTTTGAGGATCATATGTCGATGTCGATGTCGGTGTTGTAATTTGTAAATCAAATACTTGAGTTCCGCTCGTAGCAAGGTCGGATTTTAAAGTTTGATAGTTGGTTGTTAGAGCAGTATACCCAGTTGGAGGCGTTGTACAAGAAGTTGTGCAGAATTTATGTACATAATCGTTGGCATCTGTTGTTGCAGACAAAGTCCAAGCTGTGCTGTCCATTCCTTTAATGTTAATGTCTTCAGCGACATTTCCTTCATTAGTTGCAGTTTGCTGATCGTTTAAATCTGTTGAAATAGTGCTTTTTGATGTGTTCGCAGGGATAATTCCATAGGCTATAGTACCATCAGTTACAGTGACAGAAACATTCTGCGCAGTAACCGTTGCACTCACACTAGCTGTATCGTCAGCAAGAACAACAGGGAGGGATACGAAAAGACTACTAAGTAATATTAAAGAAACTTTTAGAATTTTGCTCATAATTTTTCAACTAAAATAATCTAATATATTAATAGAATGCCATATTTTATTATGATTTGTCAAACAGTATAATACCTCATAGTGCTGTTATAATGTTATCTATTTAAATATGACTAGAAGGTATTTTCATATATATATATCAAAAGGAATCATATTATAGGCAAAATAATTCTTTTGTGGTTAGCATTGGACATTACTATAGGGAAACAAGTACCGGATTTATTTATCTGCGCTTATATCTCTGAAGCTTGTACAGTTACATTTACAGTCTCTAAATCATAACAACTACTATCTGTTGGCATTACCAATCTAAGATGGAAGTTAATACTTGCGTCCTCAACTACGTTTGTTGCTAAACTCTGATAAGAGGTCGCTAAGTCTGAATAATTTGCGGGAGGAGTTGTGCAATCATCATCAGTAGCATTACAGAATTGATGCTTATACTCGTTAAATCCATTAGTTCCAGATAAGGTCCATATACAATCTCCAACAGAGTTTTGACCTTTAATATTTATATTTACAGCACTACTACTATCATTTGTTACAGTTTGCATATCGCCCGTTGGTGGCATATCTGAACTTAGGGTTGTTTTTGATCCAGAAAAATCAAGAATACCGTATGCAACTGCTCCATCAGAAATGGAAATAGAAATTAGGTATATAGGCACTTTCCAAGCAACGTACCACATTGATACTGCTCCGTTTGCGCTTGTCCCTGTCCCTACTGAAAATCCTGTCGCTGTTATCCCTGTTATCTGTGTAGTCGCGTTTGCTGTTGCTAAAAAATACTGTGAGGATGTCCCACTTAAGGTTGATGGCTTCATCATTCCACCTACCGCATTTGATGGAACTGTCCATACTAGGTTAGATTGAAAACCACCAGAATCTATCTCTATACTTTGAGTACTCGGAGTATTTCCTGTATATGTTCCTACCCTGAAGTTATCTCCAACCTTAAATGCAAACCAAAAGTATACAACAGTAGATGTATTTACTGTTACACCAGACCCTATTTGAAATCCATTGGATCCCAACGATTGTACAAAGTTACCTACATCAGCATTTGCTTGGAAATAGGCTGTTAAGTCTCCTGTTTGGGAAGATGTTCGTATTACCGCTGCTCCCGCGTTTGTTATTGATTTTACTACTACCATATCTGGTGTAAATGGAAGATCTGTTATATTTCTATCATCTAAACCATTTCCATAGATTGCTCCTATTGCGAAATCTGATGCTCCGCTGTTATCCATTGGATTGTATGCATTTCCAAATGCTTGCCAATGATATGTGTTACCACTAGCGTTTACTCTAGAATCACCTCCTATCACAAACCCGTTTTCAGTAAGCTGAGAAATTGCATCCGCTAAATTAGCGGTGGCTCCTGTAAAATATGCCGTACTATTTCCACCCATCATTCTTGTTCTAAATACTGCAATTTGTGCGGAATTATTTTTGATTATTACTAGATCTGGTGCAAATCCTACACCCTCAATATCCTGTATTCCTCCATCTCCAGTATATGAGCCTTGAGCCATCCTATATGTTCCACTCCCAGTTACCGTAGGCACTCCTCCAAATGCAAGATAGTAGTATGTATCGCCTGTTGCGTTTACTTTCACATCCGTTCCCAATTTAAACCCTGTACTCTCTATTCCCTTTATCATATTTACTAAGTTTGCTGTAGCAGCAAAGTAACTGGATGAATTACCATAGGATTCTGTTTGATTTGCAAAAGCGTATGTGTTATTTGCTGTAGCATTTGTTCCATTTTTAACTACTACAAAATCTGGTTGAAAACCAACATCGGAGATTACCGTTTCATCAGTGCTATTTCCAGAGTATGAGCCTTGTTTAAAGAAATTCGCATTCTCCTTAAATGCAAAATAATGAAAGGTTCCTCCTGCAACACTATTGGTTGTTCCAACAGAAAAGCCATCAGCATTAAGAGAACTTATATATACCCCTGACGTATTTTTAACCGTGTTTACGAAAAACAAGCTATTATTATTTGATCCAAGTGCTGTAGTTTTGTAGTTAGCTGCTACAGCATCATTGTTTTTCACAGTCACAAAGTCCGGCTGAAATCCTGTGGTAAGATTTTTTACAGCACCAGTTCCAGAAAAAACTCCTAAGCAAAAATAACCGCTAGAGGTACAGTCTGATCCAGAAAATGCTATCCAAGTATATCTGACATTTTCAACATTCATACTTGTAATAGATCCGTAGGCATTTGCTGAAAAGAAACCTATTACATCGTCTCTCATAGTTGAAGTTTTAAACATCATTGGGATATTTGATGTGTCTGATTTAACAATTATCATTTCAGGAGCAAATCCAAGACCTGAAATTGAAAACTGATTTCCAGTTCCTATGTAATAACCAGTTCGAACTTCCAATGATTGTGCAGTGGTAGTCACGCTATTCTCACTTCCATAAGGGCCATAGCCATTCGAATTCGAGGCTCTAACCCTATACCAATACGTTTGATTTGCATTTATATTGCTATCTATCATAGAAAGTCCAGCTGTAGTCCCGACATATCTATACAGCCCAGCAGAGCCTGATCTATCAGTTGCTCTATCTACCAAATAATGATCTGCGTTAGAAGCAGAGGTCCATGATATTACGGTACTAGTCACAGATGTATTAGAAAAAGATGGAGCACCTGGTGCTCCAGGCAGGTTAGTTGGAGGGGTAAAGTCTGGCACTTTCCAAGCAACATACCACATTGATACTGCTCCGTTTGCACTTGTCCCCGTTCCTACTGAAAACCCTGTCGCTGTTATTCCTGTTATCTGCGTAGTCGCGTTTGCTGTTGCCAAAAAGTACTGTGAGGATGTACCACTTAACGTTGATGGCTTCATCATCCCACCTACTGCGTTTGATGGAACTGTCCATACTAAGTTGAACTGAAAACCCTCTGAATCTATCTCTATACTTTGGGTGCTCGGAGTATTACCTATATATGTTCCTACCCTAAAATCATCGCTGGATTTAAAAGCAAACCAAAAATATACAACAGCGGACGTATTTACTGTTACACCAGACCCTACTTGAAATCCATCTGCACTTATTCCTTGCACAAAGTTTGCTGCATCAGCTGTAGCTTGGAAATAGGCTGTTAAATCTCCTGTTTGAGAAGAAGTTCGCATTACCGCTGCTCCTGCGTTTGTTATTGATTTAACAACCACCATATCTGGAGCAAAAGGAAGATTTGTTATATTTCTATCATCCAAACCATTTCCATAGATTGCTCCTATTGCAAAATTTGATGCGCCACTATTGTCTTCTGAATCATATGCATTTCCAAATGCTTGCCAATGATATGTGTTACCACTTGTGTTTGTTGAGGTATTAGCGCCTACATCAAAGCTATCTTCATTTAACGAAAGAATGGCCCCATATGTGTTGGCAGTGGCTCCAGTAAAGTATGCGGTACTATCAAGTGCCATCATTCTCGTTCTAAATACTGCTATCCTGTTTGCATTATTTTTAATTATTACTAGATCTGGTGCAAATCCAATATCCTCAATGCTTTGTATCTCTCCATTCCCAGTATAGTAGCCTTGAGCCATTCTATATGTTCCACTTCCTGTTGCAGCTGGTACTCCTCCAAACGCAAGATAGTAGTATGTATCACCTGTTGCGTTTACTTTTACATCTGTTCCCAGTTTAAACCCAGCACTCTCTATTCCCTTTATCATATTTACTAAGTTTGCTGTAGCAGCAAAATAGCTAGATGAATTACCGTAGGATTCTATCTGGTTTGCAAAACCATGTGTGTTATTTGCTGTAGCATTTGTTCCATTTTTAACTACTACAAAATCTGGCTGAAAACCGACATCAGAGATTATCGTGTTATCTGTACTATTTCCAGAGTATGAGCCTTGTTTAAAGAAATTCGCACTCTCTTTAAATGCAGCATAGTAAAAAGTACCACCTCTTGCATTATCAGTTGAACCAACTGTAAAACCAGTAGCATTGAGCGAACTTATATATACTCCTGTTGTGTTTTTGACAAGATTTATGAAAAACAAGCTATTATTATTTGAACCCAATGCTGTTGTTTTATAGTTGGCTGCTACAGCTGTGTCTCTTTTAACCATAACAAAATCCGGTTGAAAGCCTATTGTAATATCTTGAGTACTTGCAGATGAGCCAGTATAGGTCCCTATGCAGAAAGTACTTGAACTAGATACGCAATCAGATCCATCAAAGGCAACCCAAGTATATCGTGTATTTGCAATATTTAAATTTGCACTACTACGTAAAGTAAACCCGTCAGTATCTAGTCTAAATTCATCAGACTCCGACACAGTGAAGCCATCCGTACCCAAAATTAATCTTGAGTCCCTGTTATCAGGTGTGGCCGAAAAATATGCCATGTTTGCGCTTGGCATTGCAGTAGTTTTGAAAACCGTAGCAGTATTTGAAGTATCAGATTTGATTATAACCATGTCAGGAGCAAATCCCAGCCCAGTAATTGACAATGTTCTTCCGTCCCCAATGTAAAACCCTGTTCTCATTGAAAAGTCAGCTGCATGTACCTTTTCTTGTTCTTTTTGACCGGAGAACCAGTTAATATTAGGAAAAATACAGAAAAAAGCCACAAGGCAAAGTACAATATTTTTGATAACGGCAGTCCTCCTTCTCATACATTATTTATACAGATGTTGACGGAAAGTTTCAAATAGTCATAGTAAATATTCTCCTTAGAATTAAAATAATATATAATCTTGTTATGAAAAATTTTTTGGTTGAAAAAACAATAGAGATATTCAAGGAAATATCTAAAATTCCAAGATGTTCAGGAGATGAAAAAGCAATTGGAGAATGGTTAATTGAATGGGCTAACAAAAACAGTTTTGAAAGCAAGAAAGATGAAACAGGAAATGTTGTAATACATGTTCCAGCTTCAAAAGGATATGAGAAAACAGCTGGTTTCGTGCTTCAAGGACATATGGATATGGTTGGACAAAAAACAACTGGTTCTAATCACGATTTTGCAAAAGATTCTATTGTTCCGATAATAGAAGGAGATTGGATTCATGCAAAAGACACAACTCTTGGAGCAGATAACGGTATTGCTATGGCGTTAATGCTCACTATTGCTAAAGAGGAAAAGATTCCTCACCCAAAGCTAGAACTTTTAATGACAGTTGATGAAGAGAGAGGTTTGTCAGGGGCAACAAACTTATCAAAAGATTTGCTTTCAGAAAAGATGCTTATTAACCTCGATTCGGAGGAAGAAGGAGAAATAACAATAGGCTCAGCAGGTGGACAAGATACTATGATAGAAAAATCATATTCTACAAAAAAAGGATCTGGTTCAGTTTTTGAAATTGAAATAAGTGGTGGGAAAGGTGGACACTCAGGTGTTGAAATAGATAAAAAGATTGCAAATACAAATATTCTCCTTGGAAGATTTCTTAAATCATTATCAGAAAATTCACGGATGCAACTCATTGCAATTAGCGGAGGAAGTATCCATAACGGCATTCCTAATAGTTCTATGTGTCAGATACTCCTCAAAAACAGTAAATACTTAAAAAAAGCAAAAAAGGAATTTGAAGAAATTGTGTTTAATGGAGAATATAAAGGTGTTGAACCTAGCTTAAAATTGAAAGTAATTGAAAAAAACGTAAAGAATTTTAACTACATAAACAGCTCTGATACAAAGGAAATCATCTCCTTAATTTTGGCAATTCCACACGGAGTTCTTGGAATGTCGGAAGAAGTAAAAGGTTTGGTTGAGACATCAAATAATTTTGCAATAATGAAACTTGAGAACGGACAATTTTTGATTCACTGCATGAATAGAAGCTCCGTTAACTCAAGAATTATAGAGATGACAAACAGATTAGAAAGTATTTCAAATCTTGCCAGCACCAAATTTAGCAAAGGGAACTCTTCATTTGCATGGAAGCCAGATACAAGTTCAAAATTACTTAAGAAAGTTAAAGAAAAATATATGAAGTTATATAAAAAAGAGCCAATAGTAAAGGCTATACATGCAGGTCTTGAGTGTGGAACAATCGGAGAAAAGTATTCTGGTATGGAAATGCTTTCTATTGGACCAACAATTCTAGGAGCACACACACCTGATGAAAAACTTTACATCCCTAGCTTAGAAATTATTATAAATTGGGTTATAGCAATTCTAGCCGACAAATAATTACTTTGTATAATCCTGTCTTGGCATACTGTAATCTTCCATCTTATTTCCATCGACCTTTATATTTATATGCTTAGTTTCGCTTGTGCCATCAGTAAACGTTAGTACTAAGTCGTAATCTATTTCTGCATTCAAATCAGTTTTAGAAAGTCCAGAGGCGGCAAGAATACTACTACTCTTTGAAAATGAATCGTTAATGTTATAAGTGAAATGAGCGAAATCGACAAGTTTAATTCCAAAATGAGCATATCCATATGTTGAAGTAATTTCGTCTTGGTAATCTGGTACTGCCTTAGTGGACATGGCAATATCATAGCCAGTACCAACATTTGTTAGTGATGCCAATTTATCCCTATACATAATCATTCCGTCTGGATACATCTCATTAATTCCAATTCCACTTGGGAAATCATCATATTTAAGATGTTTTATTGGAAAAACAAATTTAGTGTAATTTTGCAGTCCAGTAGTTACAGTAATATTTTCCATCTTTGCGGATACCATTGTTTTCATGGTTGTCCAATTTGTCGTCGTATAAAAACTATATGAAACGGAACAGTTAGCATACTGAAGCGGGTTATTTGAATTTGGATAGTAGTAACTGAGCCAACCAGTTGCAAATGCCTCACCAAGAGTAATGCTAGATACTGGAACAGTTGGAACATTCTCATTTTGGGTAGTATTCTGGTCGTTATTTACATTCTTTGAAGCATTATCTCTTGTAAAACCGGAAATGAAATTGAATAATAGCCAAATACTAATTGTTAGAACTATAAGGATTATGAAAACTATAAGGAGGATAAGCAACAATTTTTTCTTCTTTTTCATGTGTTCCTATTTAAAATATTTAAATAAATACTAACACTAAAGAAATAGCCTGTAAATTTTTAGCGAAGTTTTTTTTCGAAAACACCTTTTATTTCTTTTCTGTATTCAAATAGTAGCAACAATGTGCTCAACCAAACAGTTCCAATGAGTAAGCTCGCTATGACATCACTTGGCCAATGTACCCCTAAATATATTCTCGAAAACCCAACAGAGAGAATTATAATTGCTCCAGATATTACCGAGATATATTTTAGAACTTTCGATTTCAAAATCATTAATAAATACAAGATGAGAAAACCGTAAAACGTTATAGCTATTAACGTATGCCCACTTGGGAAGCTAAAAGAATCTGCAGTAATTAGTGCACTTGTCGTTTCTGGTCTTGGCCTTGCAAAAAGTATCTTCACACCTTGAACAAACAGAAAATTTATCGAAACTGTTATTATGAGCGGAATAATATATTTACTTTTTTTAATTATGATTAATACTATAAAAAAGATAATAAACAGTATTGCTATAGTACCCAACCCAGCAAGAGAGGTAATGAATTTCATAACACTTGTGATAAATGGTGTGCGAAGAGTATATACCCAATTTGAAACTATCTGATCAATGTTAATTATTGATTCTTTTTCCCAAACTTCTGCAGATAGTTTTAGAAACAAAAACAAACCAACAACAATAGTTGAAATTAATATGATACTTTTTAGTTTTATCTGTCTTAAATTAAACATATGTAAAACTTAAAAGTAAAACTCTTGCTGGACCTGGACTCGAACCAAGATTAACTGCTCCAGAGGCAGTCGTCCTACCATTAGACGATCCAGCATTAACTTTTATTATTATATCAAATATTTGACTGTACATATTATATACATTATTCTTAAATACTTAATTAAACATATTTTACATGAGCAAAACATTAATAATTATTTTGTCAGTTGTTTGTACATTATTAGTTGGGACCTCAATATATTTGGGATATAGGGTATTAACTGAGAAAAAAGTTGCAGATAAAACAACTGATACTACAACGGAAACTACTACCGACACTACCGATACAACTGCTCCTGAAGTTGTTGCGGATACTCCTACTCTTCCTGATGGGTGGATATACAGAGAAAGTACATTGTATAAATATAAAGTTGGAGAACCAAGTAGCTGGTATTACAGATTTTTTGATAGTACAAAATATGTTGGTTTAGATACCGCAGCTATTCCTGAGGCAACCGAATACGGAGGGAAGATAACCTTCGGAATAGTAGATGCTACATTTCTAACAAGCCTAGATGAGTTGAAAGCAAATCTTGTATCTCCAGTAACAACTGATATGACTATTAATGGAAATAGTTGGACACAAATATCTGGTGTTGTAGTTGCTGATTCCGCATTCTTTGCTGGATATAAACAAGTAACAACATATATTACTTACGAAAGTAAAACATTTGTATGTACACTACTTCTACCAAATTCAAGCTACTCAACTTATGCTGATATATATAGTAAAGTGTTAGAGAGTGCAGTACTGGATACAAGTAAATAACAAAATTCAAAGGATTCTTCCCATTTAATGTATTGGGGACATTAGTACTCCTTGAATGTCTAAAATCTTATCCGTATGTCTTTCAAGTTTATTATTTATTTTCAGAAGCTCTTTATCCATCTTGTCAAATCTTAAATCCATCTTATCAAGTCTCGATTCAATCTTATCAAGTCTCGAATCTATCTTATCAAATCTCAAATCCATCATTCTACCAAAGGATTCTAATTTAGAGTTCATCATCTCATTAACTTGACTAACAAGCTCTAACCTAAAAGATTCCAACTTGGAATCAATCTTCTTTTCAAAAGCTTCAAACCTTACATCAAGCAAGTCACTAATTTGTTTTAGAGTTATATTCTCCATAGATATATAATATAAACTCAGTGCATAGATTGTAAACTAATATTATGAAATGGTACTGACATGAGGGAAGTTTATTTTAATTTAAAAAAGATAAATATCTATTTTAAATTAAAATGGAGGGCTAGTTATTTTTTAACCAAGTTATTCCATCTTCTATACTCTTTTTTACTCTTTTCCACCCTAATATTTGGAAACTTTCAATGAGTGGAGGACTTTGAAGTCTTCCAGTTGTCGCTGATCTTATTGCTAAAAACACATCACCCGCTTTCCATCCTATTTCTTCTGCAAATCCTCTAACAACCTTTTCCCATATCTCATGTTCAAACTTATCATCTTTAAATATTTCTTCTAGCCTTGGTAATATTTTCTCTAACACATCGGATAATTCCTTCTTGCTGTGATTTTTTGTATTCCAATCACTTTCTTCCCAGGTCAAATCTTCATCATAAAAGAAATCAAGTGCATCTGGTATTTCTGAAAGAATGTTTACTCTTTCTTGCTCCAAAGATAAGGCTTTTTTGAAATACTCTCTATCTTTCTCCCAAAGCGGAAGATATTTTGAAACCTTTTCCTTTAAATCTTTTTCCCACTCCTGTGGTTTATCAAATTTATCAGTTAGAAATGGTTTTAACACATAGTCTCTTGCCCAAGCAATAATAATATTTGCAAGTTCATCTATTGTTTTATTTCTAATATGCTTTGAATTAATATAGTCAAATTTCTTTTGGTCATACCTCGCTCCTGTTTTATGACATCTTTTAAAGTCAAATAGCTGGATTAACTCTTCAGCTGAATAAATTTCATCATGATGAGCTTCATTCTCTGTAGGTGCCCAACCACAAAGCATAGTGTAGTTAAGTACTGCGTCTTTCAAATACCCCTTTCGCAGATACGATATCGCAGGAATTGCTCCGTTTCTTTTACTAAGTTTTCCTTTTCCATCTGGATTCAAAATAACAGGAACATGCACAAATTCTGGCATCTCCCATTCAAAATACTCGTAGAGCTTTACATGTTTTGGGAAACTTGGAAACCACTCCGTTCCTCTAACAGCAGTTGATATTTTCATCAGATGGTCATCGACAACAACTGCTAAATGATATGTCGGCATACCATCTGCCTTAAGTATTACTTGGTCTTCTACATCACTGTTTTGAAACTTAACCTCACCAAAAATTAGATCATGACAAATAGTTTCTCCTTCTGTTGGAAACTTCATTCTAATTACTGGTTTCTCTCCTTTTTCTATCCTTTTTTCAACATCTTCCTTTGCTAGATTCCTACAAGCCCTATCGTACATTGGCCTTTGTTTACTTGCTTTCTGTTCTTCTCGAAGCTTAGCTAGTCTTTCCTGTGAACAAAAACAGTAATACGCATCTCCTTTTTCTATCAGCTCCTTTGCATATTTACCATAAATCTCTTTTCGTTCTGTTTGAACGTATGGTCCAAACGGACCACCTTTGTAGGGATCTTCGTCTGCTACTATTCCAAAGGCCTCATAGGCTTCAATTAAAGCCTCAGCTCCCCCTGGAACTGTTCGTTTTTCATCAGTATCCTCAATTCTGAAGATAAATCTTCCTTTGTTCTTCTTTGCATACGCATAACTCATGAAATATGTTCTTACGTTTCCAAGCTGAGCTCTTCCTGTTGGGCTTGGCGCAGCCCTAAGTCTTACGTCCATAATTATATTTGTATCAAAAAAAATATATTGCTATTATTATAGCATGACATTAACAGAGGCATCACACTGGACAAAAAGATTTGGAGTAATATTTGGAGTTTTCATTGTCTTATTTATCATTGCTACCCTTATTGTTGTAAGTATCAATAAAGCAAAAACTATTGATGACTATCTTAAACCAGACTTTGCATGCACAGATACAAGTACAGAGTTTCTTAAAAGTAGATTAACTATCCCTTCACTCACTTTAGCAACAGGAAGTGATGATGTTTTTGAGCTTGAGACTGAAACTGGAAAAGTTGATGCCCTTCCAAGAGTTGCAAACGTTCATAAGTTCAATATTCCTGGGCAATCATTAAATGCACAAGGAGAAGCAAAGATAATTGCAGATAAGTTAGGTTTTAACCCTGACCTTATGCAAAGGATTGGAAGCACCTCATATGTTTGGACAAAGACTAAAACTTATCAAACATTAACTGTTTCTGCACGAACTTTAAACTTTGATATGAAGACAGATTTTACTAAGGTTGGCTCCATAGACTCATCTCTTTCACTTCCTTCTGAAGCAGAAGCAATTTCCATTGCAACTAACTATTTAAAAGGAAAGGGGCTTCTTTTCGAAGACTACTTTAAAGCAACTCCTGAGGCTGTAAATATTAATATCACTCCGAGTGGCACATTTACACAAGCTAAATCAAGAAGTGATTCAGAATTAATTCGTGTTGATTTTTATAGGGAGAAACCATTAATTTCAATAAGAAGCGATTATACTGATGCTAAAAAGATTAAAGATACATTAGAAAAAAAGCTATTTCAAAGTACAACAGATTCAATTGTTACAGACAGTGGAAGAATAGACATATATAACTTTGACACAATAGTTGCTTATCAAAATCCTAATGTCCCTAACATCTCTGTTTATGTAGGTCCTAAAAACGCAAAAATAACTGATACGGATATGAACAAAAATGTATATGGTGTTCACTTCATATATTGGCCAGTTGATTCTCAGCCTTGTGGGACATACTCATTAATATCTCCGCAAACAGCTATTGATATTGTTCAGAAAGGTGAAGGAAGTCTTGCATACCTAAATGAAAAGAATGGCGATGATGTTATTGCATATTCTCAAAGAAAAGTTACAAAGTTTACTATATTTACAATTACTCTGGGTTACTTTGAGTCACAAGAAGAGAGTAGTTTCATGCAACCGATATATATCATTTCAGGAGAAGCAACTCTGAGCACTGGAGTTGTTGGAATATTCCATTACTATGTTCCTGCAATTGATTACAGTTTAGTTAAAAATAAAATTGTAACCACAACACCTACACCTTCATCAACTTCATTATTTTAATTTAATAATATAATTATGGATTTACAGAAATTAAAAGAATTTATATTTAAAGCATCTAAGGCTACATATGCCAGTGGAAGTGAAAATATAAAGATAATTGAATCAGATAAATCAACAACTTTGAAATATTCAGAAGGAGAATATTCTTACCACGACAACTATTTTGGAGGAGAACCTTATGGCGGAAGAGAAGTTGTGTTTATCAATGGTAATCCAGTCTTTATGATGACTTATTATGGAAAAGTAGTTGAATCTATTACAGATTTGAAAACAACATACGGATTTCTTCAAGAGAGTTTGAGACAAAACACAATCGAATCACCACTTCGCGGACCAAAGGAATACATAAAAGGAGATATGAAATATACATTCGAATTAAAGGGTGATATAAAAGAGTTTATCGGTTTTGAAAAAATATTTTTAAATAACGAGGAAATTTACACAGCTACATTTACGGGAGGTCTAGTAGATCAGAGGAAATAGTTATTTAAATCCTTTCTCAATAAGGTTATACAATTGATTTGACTCCCCAAACCTATCAGAAGAATTTAGTATTACAATTATTAACTTATCTGTTTTTGAAATATCGAAATATGAAATTAAACATTGACCTGATTTGTACGTAAATCCTGTTTTAAGCCCTTTTACATTCTTATTTGAATATAATAGTTGATTAGTTGTATATACAGTAACGTTTCTTGGATTTAATCCTTTAATTTTAACAGTTGCAGATTTCATTTCTGTTATATCTGTGATTACCTTTGTTTGAATTGCAGTGTTGGCTAGTATTGCTAAATCTTTTGCTGTTGAATAGTTATCGGGATCTATAAAGCCAGTTGGATTTGAAAAATGCGTACTTGTCATTCCAAGTACCTTGGCTTTTTCATTCATTTCAGAAATAAATTCCTTTTTTCCAATTGGAGAAAAAACTGCTAGTGCATTACCACTGTCGTTATTTGAAGTAATCAATGCTGACTTTAAAATCTCAGAAAATTTAATGCTGTCCCCTATTTTTAAGCCCAGCGGTTTATCCATTACCTCAATTAGTTTTGTGATGGTTATAGTATCAGTTAAAGACAAATAATCTAAGGAAACAAGTACTGTCATTAGTTTAGTAATACTAGCAATTGGAAGCCTTTTATTTTCATTCCTAGAGAAATATACTTGCCCATTTACTGGACTAAATGCATATACTGCCTTTCCATTTATCAAATTCCAATTTATATCTGAGAATTCTTGTTTTACTTTTACCGGGGTCTCTAAACTAACCACTGGAGGAGCACTGACCACCAAATACTCAATATAGTCAGAAGTTTTTAGAAGTGGTCTGTTTGTTAGGAATATAAAAACCCACCCAACTATTCCAATTAAATACAGGATGAGCAGTATTTTCCTTTTCATATTCTATGATACAAAGTCAGAAGTGCTAGATATCTTGTTTGGCTGAGCATATTTAATTAAGTCTTTTGTTGCAATCACCATTGATCTGTCTTTTCTACCACAATTAAATGCACTTATAGTTTTAGAAAACATTGATTTATCAAAATACGTTTCGATATGAAGTATTCTTCCAAATGGAGGCACTCCTCCCATTTGAATTCCTGTATATTTTTCAATATCTGCTTTTGGTGCTACTTCATACTTTTCACCTAGAATTTTTGAGACTTTTTCTAAACTAAGTTGAACGTCAGCTGGAATTACTATCATTGCATACTTATTCATATACTCTGTTGATTTAACAATCATTGCCTTAGCACCATCACTTAGCTTTGTCCCTCTAACTTTAGCAGCTTGTTCACTCGTTCTAACTTCTTCATGTTCCAAGAATTTATACTCCACTTTATTTTCATCAAGAAGTTTTCTGATTTCATATATTGTTTCATCACCTTTGTCTGTTAATGCGATATGAAGGTCTTCAAGTGTTTGAGCAGAAACCTCACTGGGAGCCTCACTTATTGCAGTCTTTCCACTCGCTGTCATTGGGAATGGAACAACCTCTTTAAGAGAGACCTCATTTGCAAGTAGCATGACCAGTCTTTCAATTCCAAACGCAACTCCACCATGAGGAGGAGCACCAAATTCAAACGATGAAAGCATATGACCAATACTATCCTCAATTTCTTTCTCACTATATCCCATTATTTTGTATGTTGCTTTCAATAACTCAGGATCATTTGCTCTAATACCACCACTTCCTATTTCATATCCATTACATACAAGGTCGTATTGGTCAGCAACTATTTCCCCAACTTTTTCACCTTTTAAATGCATTTCTTTATGCTCTGGTATAGGGCTACTAAATGGGTTGTGTGTAAACACCCAACCACTCTTTGAATCTCCCTCTTCATACTTATCTTCTACCTTTTTAAAGAATGGGTACCTATTTACCCAAGCAAACGCCAATACTCCATCTTTTTTCTCTTTCTCACTTCTAATATCAAACTTATCACTTCCATATTTTTCCATTACTTCTGCATATGTAAGTACTGGAAACTTTTCAGTTTGAAGTTTTCCTCCAACCTTTTTAATCGCTTCGACGAGAACATCTTGCATAGTATCTCTTACTTCTTCTTGTGTAACAAAGCTCATCTCAATATCAAGTTGTGTAAACTCATATCCTCTATCTGCTCGTAGGTCCTCATCTCTAATACATCTAGCTAATTGAAAATATTTCTCAAGCCCTGCAACCATTAGTAATTGTTTATACTGTTGTGGGCTTTGAGGAAGAGCATAAAATTTCCCTGGATTATATCTACTTGGTACTATGAAGTCTCTTGCACCCTCTTTTGTCGCCTTACCAAGCATTGGTGTTTCAATTTCAGTAAACTCTCTTGCTATCATGGCTTGCCTAAGTGCGTGTGAAAATGCTGCTCTGAGTTTCATTACATTTCTAACCCTATCTCTTCTCATATCCAAGAATCTATATTTAAGCCTGCTTTCTTCTGATATCTCGTAACCATTAGTATTTGTTGGAATTGGTAACTCTTTAGATTTAGCTAGTATTTTGAAACTCTCAACTTCTATCTCGACCTTTCCAGTTTCAATATTTTTGTTCTGTAATCTTTCTTCCCTTTCTTTAACCTTTCCTTCTATTTCAATAACATACCCCTCAGCAATATCTTTAAACACTCCAACCCCTACACACTGCACTACTCCTGTAATATCTTTAAGCATCACAAATACAACCTTTCCATGGTCACGAATTGTGTCCACCCAACCTTTTAATACTACCTTTTCACCTATTTTTTCTGTTGTATTTTTTGTATATGTTCTTTGCATAGTTTTAGTATATATAATTTTAATAAAAAAATCCCCTAATGTAGGGGACGAAAGATTTTCCGTGGTACCACCCCAGTTATTAAATACTTTTTTATTAATATTTAATCACTTTGAGTATTTAATTGTATATTTAAATGTCACTTATATTTCCAAGCTTACACTATTCTTGGTCGCTTATTTAGAGCATTGTATATATTTCTCTATTATTAATCAATCTATTGGTCTAATATTTGTTTTAAAACATCTTGTATATCAGAAATATTATTCCAGTAAAATGCTGAGCGTAATTTTTCTGCAATCTCACTTCTATGTAAATCAATTCCCAATAGTTTCAAACCTAAATATATTATTGAATCAGAAATATATGTTGATTCATCATAGTCCCTTACACTTTCGAATAATCTAGGTGCTGGATAACTATATTCTACTCTAAACCTAATTCTATTTATGAAATCTATAAATAATTGGGCTTCTCGACTGCTTACATAATCTTCATCTATTTCTTGGGCATCCTTAGTTGTTGTAATTCGCAATAACTTCCCCAAAACACTAAAGGCAGATGCTATCTGCATACTAGGCTGTTTTGTTAGTTCATATTTTTGACCGTAGATTATTGCAGTAACAACAACCAAAAGAGTTGCATCGAATAGGGCTTGAGCTTCTTCATCTCCCATATCATTACATACATTTATAAATCTTGGGAATCTTTCATCAATAGAGTTTTCTGTTTGCCTGAAAGTTTTCCAATAAAATGTTTTGGACATATTTAACGACAAAGGACTATCTGAAAGATCTGTATAATTTCTATCAAGTAATTCTTTCACAAAAACCCCTGGTTCACCAGAAAATCGTTCGCTTTCTAAATTAAATTGGGGAGCTTGCCTTACTATTGTCATTTGGATAATCTAACATATTATTGTAGTGATTATATCACTAAAATTCTTTCTATGGGATATCCCACTCTTTAATTATTACCTGAATTTGTATATTTCCATTCCATTCATTTGTGTTTAGGTTCCCAATTATCGAAATTGTATTTCCTTCTTTTAAATCTGTTTTATTATCTTCCTTTATATAAAATATCATTCCAATTATTTCTTTCTCACCTTGCTTTAGGTTTAACTTTAAATGTTTTCCATTACTTAATTCCTGTATTTTAACTATTTCTAAATCCTTTATTTCAATCAATGGCTTATTATTTCCATATCCAAATGGTTTTAATTTTTCTAGTTCATTAAATAGTTCTAAAGATACTTCTTTAGGATATAACTGTGCATCAATATCTAAATGGCGAACCAATAGATCTGGAGAGATGTTTTTATTTGCAAAATCTACAAGCTTTTTTCTGAATTCGTCTAGTTGCTCTGGAGTTGTTGAAAAACCTGCTGCTTGTGCATGTCCCCCATACTTTGTTAAATGCTCAGAAAACTGTTCTATTGCGCTTGTAATATTAAAAGCAGCAAAACTTCTTGCACTTCCCTTAACTATTCCAGCATTTAATGTTGTTATAACTACGGGTTTATTAAATCTTTCAAAAAGCTTTGCTGCAGCAAGCCCTATTACCCCTTCATGCCAACCCTCTCCGTGAATAAAGATTAAACTGTCATCCTTATAATCAGGAAGAAGAGTTTCTACTTGAAGTAGTATCTCTTGAGTATTTTCTTGTCTTAAAACATTTAAGTTGAATAATTTGGATGAATATTCAATGGCTGTCTTTTCATTTTTTGCCAATACTAACTTCAAAGCATCCATGGTTTTACCTATTCTTCCAGCCGCATTAATTCTTGGACCTATTACAAAACCTAAATGGTAGCTATCAAGTTTTTCAATTTCAACAGAAGATAATCTGCTTAGCGCAGTAATTCCAAGTCTTGAATTCTTTTGTATTTGTTTTAAACCATAAGTTACAAACACTCTGTTTACGTCAAGCAAAGGCATCATATCTGTAACTGTTGCTAGAGCTAGAAGGTCTAATCCCTTTGTATTTTCTTTAATCTCGCATTTCATACCAACAAGCTCTTTTATATTTTGGACAAGAAGAAATGCAACGGCTGCTCCACATATTTTTTCATAAGGATACGCATGGCTTGGATACATTTGATGAACAATTGTATATTTAGGTCTCCCAAATTTCTCAGGAGGTTGATGGTGATCGGTAACAATGACATCTAAATCGTCTGAAAGATATTTCTCAATCCTTTCTCTATCTCTAATTCCACAGTCAACAGTAATAATGAGTTTGGCACCATCTTCTATCATTGCATTTATAGACGTCTCTGAAAGCCCATATCCTTCATCTACCCTATCTGGTATGTAGGGTTTTACATCGATTTTCTTACTCAAGAATTTTGCTAAATCAAAATAGAGGAAATCAAAAAGTATTGCAGTTGAGCAGACCCCATCACAATCATAATCCCCATGGATATATATCCTTTTTCCAGCATTAACTGCATCAATTATTTTTTGAGCAGCAGCTTTTGCATTGTAGAGTTTTTTAAATGAAGGAATATCAGAAATTTGAGGGTTTAAAAAAGATCTAATATCTTCAATACCTCTTTTTTTTATTATCTCATCTAATATCTCTTTTGGTTTTCTTATATTTTGCATATGTCATCCCAATCAAATCCTTTTCGAAGTAGAAAGTCAACATGTTTTCTATTTTTGATATTAAATCCCGTGTCCCTAAAGCGTTTTTTAAAAGCTTTTATTATTAGCACATGTGTATCCACAACTAATGTGTCTACAACTTCTTTTGCTATATTTACATCTACACCCTTTCCAATTAATTCTGAAATAAGTACTTGTTTTCCTCTCGGCCTATTTTTTAATCTACTTTCAACAAAGAGTTTCGCATACTCTTTATCATCAATATATTTATATTTTTCTAGTTTTTCTAAAATTTTTTCAAACACATTTTCTAAATCCAGACCCTCTTCAAACCATAATCCTTTCTTTTTGTACGCAAGCTGTTGAAGGTAGATGAGTACCTGCCTTTTGGTTTTCGGAGAGGCTGATACTAGGTTTAGGCTTCTATCAAAGAATCTGTTTTCAATTTCTTTCTTTGATATTTCATTTAATTTCTCTTCTGAGATCTCCTTTCCTTTATAAAGTGTATATATAGCAAGAGTTGTGGCTGAAATTGAACAAATGAATCTGCCATCAACTTCTAAGTTGAACCTCCCATTATCTTTCTTTTGTAACCCAATATTTGTTATTACCACTACTTTAACGTTGCTCTAATTTCTTTTTCTATTTTGTTACATAAGGCTTTATCAGTTCTAAGTAACTCTATTGCTGATTCTTTTCCCTGAGCAAGCTGGACATCTCCATATTTAATCCAAGCTCCAGATTTTTGTAATATTCCTCTTGTGATTCCAGCATCTAAGATACTACTCTCTTTGTCTATTCCTCTTGGATATATGATACTAAAACTTGCCTCTCTAAATGGAGGAGCACACTTATTTTTAACTACTTTAACATTTCTAACATGTCCAACAATATCGTCTCCCTTCATAATCTTTTCTTTCTGCCTAATATCCATTCTTACAGAAGCATAAAACTTCAATGCGTTTCCACCGGTTGTTGTCTCTGGGTTTCCAAACATGACCCCAATTTTCATTCTAAGCTGATTTATGAATATTATTGTCGTGTTTGTTTTACTACATATCGCAGTTATTTTTCTAAGCGCTTGCGACATAAGTCTGGCCTGCAAACCCATATGGCTATCGCCCATCTCTCCTTCAATTTCCGCTCTTGGAGTTAGTGCTGCAACTGAATCTACTACTATTGCCCCAAATCCTGAAGATCTAACCAATGTTTCAAGTATTTCTAGGGCCTGTTCTCCGAAATCTGGTTGAGAAATAAACATTTCATCAACATTCATTCCAAGATTTTTTGCATATATTGGATCAAACGCATGCTCAGCATCAATAAGGGCGACATTTTCCCCCATTTTTTGAGCTTCAGCAAGTATATGAAGAGCAAGTGTAGTTTTCCCTGAGCTTTCAGGTCCATATATCTCCACTATTCTTCCTCGTGGTACTCCACCTATTCCAAGGGCTATATCAAGACTAAGAGCTCCAGTTGGAATAGCACCTATTGCAACTCTTTGCTTACTTCCCAATTTCATAATAGATCCTTGACCGAACTGTTTTTCAATTTGAGAAATAGCAAGTTCTATTGCCTTGTTTTTTGACTCGTTGGCAGTTGGCTTTTTATCCTCTTGCTCTTTTACAGCTTTAACTTTGGGTGTCATTTTCGTTTGAAAATAATTTAATACTTAAACATACCACAGGGGATATGTATATGCAAGGTATACTCGCTATACGGATTATTAAGTTGTAATATTTTGAATAAACGAGGAGACTGTTTCCTCGAGTAAAGCTCGCAGATACGGGTCTTTTCGTATATATTTAGCTATCTCAATTTGAAAAGCAGGAATTCTTTTGGTCAAACAAGCATATTCAGTTAGTGTCTCATGCTCACTTCTACCTATATACCCCACCTTAGCATTAAACATATATAGCTCTTTATTCTTTTTGAACTCATTTAGTAATTTTAATCCTAAATTCTTAGACCTCTGAAATCTCATACAGAAGGAAATCCCGAAATCGTAGCAGTGAGACTCACTTAGACCATGGAAATCAATGAAATATTCAATTTTATTATCCTCAATTATCTCTTTAACCTTCTGTTTATATGGATTACTTTCAAGTCCATTAAAGTTTGGGTCATAATCAGGAGTATTTTGTGAGAGATATATACCCCAGGCACCTGTTTTTTTGCAGATATTTTTAATCATCTCATCTAAATATTCTTCTCCCTGTTTTAAGACCCCTGTAAGTCTTGGCCTTTTATGAGGAAAAACATGAGGAGCAGAAATGAGAATATTCTTTTTACCCTCTATTACTGTAAATACTGGCAGTTCCATATTAAGAGATTAACAATACTTGTAATAAATTGCAAAATAATATAAAAATATAGAAGTTAAATTTATACATAATATAATGTTTAAAAAGATAGCTTCGACAGTAGCATCTCTAGCATTGGTACTAGCCCTACCAGTTGCAGTACTTGCTCAATCTTATGACACAAGCCTATTTGACTCATCAAGTCTTGGCTCAACATATGATTACACTTCACTTGCAGATCAACAGGCAGCGGCTGCTGCAGCACTTGCTGGCTCAACAATATTTGCAGGAGCAGGCATTGCTATGATAATAGGAAGTAGCCTAATGGGACTAGTAGTATATATTTACATGGGTTTGACACTCTCAACTGTTGCAAAGAAGATTGGAGTTGAGAACGCATGGTTTGCATGGATTCCTATTTTAAACCTTATTTTAATGGCAAAGATTGCTGATATTAATCCTGTAATGATCTTAATTATGCTAATTCCAATTGTAGGACAATTCTATATGATCTACTTTATGGTTATGGCATATATGAAGATGGCAGAAAAAAGAGGATTAGATAAATATCTAGGTCTTTTAATGCTAATCCCTGTAGTAAACTTTGTATTTATGGGATACCTTGCTTGGGGAAAGATAACACCTAAACAAGTAACAGCTGCTCCAGCTGCATAAATATTTTATTTTAGAATTTCAACAGCCACTAGTTCCATTAGTGGCTGTTTTTTTGTAGTATGAATATACATGGAAAGTTACGACACAATTAAATACAAAAAGAAAGGCTTTGATAATAAGAGATATTTAGATCTTCAAGGTAAGGCTATTAAAAACAGAATTAATAAATTCAAAGATGGGCGACTATATTTAGAAATAGGCGGGAAGCTTCTTTTTGATCCGCACGCTCAAAGAGTACTTCCAGGATTTGAGAGTGAAAACAAAGTGAAATTGTTAAAATCTTTTGAGAAAACTTCAGAATTTATTTTCTGTGTTAATGCTTATGATGTTTCAAATAACAGAAAATTAGATAGTACAAACAAAGGATATATCAAATCAACCATTAATTTAATTAATACATTAAAACATAGATTTAAATCTAAAATATCCGTATCAATAAACCTTGTTAATGATGAAAATATCTCTTTTGCAAACGAATACGCTGATTTTTTAAAGAAACTAGGGTTTACTTCGTATCTTAGATATGAGATATCTGGGTATCCAAAATCTAAGTCCATCTTAGGGGAAAACGGGTTTGGAAAAGATGAATATGTCCCCGTAACAAAAGAACTAGTCATTGTAACTGGAGCAGCTTCAAACTCTGGAAAATTAAGTACATGCCTTGGGCAAATATATAAAGAGCATCTAAAAGGGATTAAATCTGGATACGCAAAATATGAGACATTCCCGATTTGGAACCTTCCTATTCACCACCCAGTAAATCTTGCCTATGAAGCAGCAACAGCCGATATCGGAGACTTCAATGTCATAGATGTTTATCATCAGCATGCTCATAATACTTACGCTGTTAATTACAATAGGGACATTAAAGCGTTCAAAATCTTGCGAGATTTTATTGAAGAGATTGCGGATAACAGTAACTATCTTTCACACTATCAATCTCCAACTGATATGGGGATAAATATGGACGGGTTTTGCATCAAGGATGACGAGATAATCTCAATTGCAAGTTTAAGAGAGATTGAAAGAAGGATACAATGGTATAACAAGGTTAAGGAATTTGATGCTGTTAAAAAGTGCATAGAACTCCATAAGAAAGCAATGAAGTATATTGAAAAGAAGAAATACGATTTAGAAATTTCTATTTAGCTCATTGATTGAATTAACGCTCCTTGTATATGCATAAACTTCTCATCTTCCCCAAGTCTTTTATTTAATAAAGAGATGTCCTTTCTTAGGGCATTTATCTCCTTATCTATTTCATCAAATCTTTTACTCAACAATCTCCCAGAAATTTCAAATCTAACATCTAGTATTTCAATTATTTCCTCCCTAAATTCTTTAAACCTTATATCTAGTTTTTCGTCAATCTTCTTTTCGAATGCCCCAAATCTTATATCTAACTTCTCATCAATCTTCTTTTCGAATGCGCCAAATCTTATATCTAGTTTCTCATCGAGCAGGTCGCTTACTTTTTGAAGCGTAATCTTCTCTCTAGCTTCCAACCTAGAATCAATTAAATCACTTATTTGTTGCAGAGTTATATTCTCCATATTTATATAATATTAGTTTAGTACTGAAATTGTAAACTAATGAGATGAAATAGTACTGACATATGAAAAATTTATTATTGTTTTAAAAAGACAGTATTCTAACTGAAAACGCAGTCAATCATTTCCAGATAAAACTCTTTTCAAATGCTTTCTCTCCCTTGTTATCTCCTTTATTAAATTCGTAAATCGCTTCTAAGAACTTATCGGAAAGAAGAAGTTGCTCAAGCCACGCCCTATCATTTGTCCACATCTCATCCCACGGAATTTCATCAATTTGGAACCAAGTAGGGCTATCCATTCCGATTCCAACGATTTTACCCTTCCACTTTGAGGTAAAAAAAACATGGCCTTGAACCTTTGTAAATTCATCTCCAGAATAAAAGAGGAAATCGATTATTGCCCTGTTTTTCAAATCAGAAGCAATAATTCCTAACTCTTCTTCTCCTTCTCTAGTGGCACCCATTTCTATTGTTTCATTTTTCCACTCATCTTTATCCCCAACTTTTCCTCCAAATCCATTCCATTTTCCTTGTTTTCTATGTTTGGCTAAAAGAACTTCTTTTTTACCCTTTTTATTTATTCGGAGCAGATAAACAATAGTTTTAATCTCAAAACCATCTTGGAATACTTTTAAATCGCTCATAATTATTCTATTAATTTTGGCTGTTCTTTTTTCTCACCCTCTTCAAGCTTTACCTTATCCATTATCTTGTTCATCTGATTAACCCTCGTTCTACTTACATCGTTATACTGTTTAGTTAAAGACTCAATTCTATCTCCTACTTTCTCAAACTCCTCTCCAAACTTTCCAAACTCTTTTTCAAGCGCCCTAACATGAGTTACAATTTGTTGAATGTTCTGTTGTACTCTAAAATTTTCATAGCTTTGCTTAATCATTCGAAGAAGTGCAGTGAAGCTAAATGGTCCAACAAACACAACTTTCTTTTGCAGGGCATCTTCCCAAACTTCTTGCATTTTTTCATAGATATATGAAAAAATCATTTCATTAGGGATAAAGAGAAGAACAAAATCAACTGTCTTATCTTCTGGATTAATATAGTCTCTCCCTATTACCTGTTTAATCTTTGTTTTCACATCCTGCTCAAAATCATTAAGGTATTTCTTTTTCTCCTCTTTATTCTCCGTCTCTGTGCTTTTTTGAAGATTTGCAAATGGAAATTTTGCATCAACATTTATCTTTGTCTGGTCTGGAAGATATATTGTAAAATCTGGTCTTGTCTCAGATCCGGCCTGTTCCTTGTTAAATTGGTAATCTTTACCTATTACAAAGCCTGCCATTTTTAAAAGATTGTCTGCAACTTGCTCACCGAACTGCCCTCTCATTTGATTATTTGAAAGCACTTTTTTAAGGCCTTCAGTACTTGTAGAAAGTTGCTCTGTTATTTTTTTATACTCATCTAGTGAAGTTTTGAGTGAACTAAACATCGTTACCCTTTCTTTTGATTCTTCACCCAATTTCTCTTTATTATCCTTTAAATCATCTTTAATAGTCTTAATTAGCCTCTCAATCTCACCCCTCTTACTCTCCATATCAGCCCTAATCTCTTTCTTCTCTGAAGAAAGCTTCTCATTGGCCATTAGAACTAACTGTTCATTTGTTTTAGTTAAGAGGTCTGGAAGGGATTTTTTAACAGCATCTTCTAATTTCGAAGATGAATTGTTTCTAATTAGGAAGTATATAACCACTCCCAAAAGAAGAATTACTAAAACGATTAAGAATATTTCCATGTAATGAATATATCAAAAAGTTAATTATTTTCATAATTGGATGATATAGGACTCGAACCTATGACCTCTACTGTGTGATAGTAGTGCTACTACCTATCTGAGCTAATCATCCAAAATTCTTTTTTCTAATTTCACAGAATGGTTTTTAAATCCTTTGGTATTGTAAAACTTCAAAGCTTTTTCATTTTCATACACACACTCAACCGTTATCGTTTCTACACCTTTTGTTTTACACCATTTTTCAAACTCTTCAACAAGTTGTTTCCCTATTCCATTATTTCTAAATTCTTCTTCTACATACATATTTTCAAGCTCAGCGAAAAGTTTTTCCTTTCTAAAAGGATATTTTCTAAGCCAGCCCCCACACAAATATCCGACAACTTTTCCATCAACTATTGCCTTAAGAACAATTCCATTTTCACCAAGTAGCCTTGCAGCAAAGTATGATCTTCCGCTTGGCTCATCTACCCACTCCCTTCTATTTGTCTGATGCCAATTCTGCTCATTTTCAAATAGTTTTAGATTTAATTTACATATCTCATCTAAATCTAAAAGGGTTGCTTTTTGAATTTGAAATTCCACGAAAGTATTGTATCATTTATTTATGGAGATTTTATATGGTACTGATACAGGAACGAAACCACTATACTAGGCAGGGTTTCTATGTGCCTGAGTACCATTCTTACTAAAAAACTCTATTGCTTCTTTCAGTTCTGGTTTATCAACTGCATAGCTTTCCAGTGGTATTTCTTTAAGCCATGCCTCGTATGCTTGTATCATTGCAATTATTCCTGCGTGCGTCCCTTTTGGATGGCTATGAACCCCTCCTCCCATTGTTGTGATGAAATCAATTGTTCCTACAATATCTAAAAATTCTGGAAGAAGCACAGGATTAAGTCCCCCTGAAATAATTGGACAGGTTTTCTTCATTACCCTCCATCCAAAATTATCTGGGGCATCCATTGTGAGTTTCTTTGCAGACCTATACTTTGCCATCCCTCTAGTTCCAAGTCCCCATTCTAATTCTTCTTTCGTTATCATGTTCTGCAAATCATTGTCTTTAGATTGAGGTATCTCTCCCCATATTTGTTCAAAGAAAGCACCTCTTGCTTTTAACTTAAGAGCAAGTTTTGCCGCGGTTATATCTTCAAGAACATTTCCCGCCATTTTCCCAACTCCTGCCGTCCCTGTATGGATACCTGAAGCTCCAGCAAGACGAGCTAATTTTGTTAATACTGGAACTGTAAAGCCTATTGGATTTTCTGCTCGAGTAAAGGCACCATGGGCTGCTCTATGAAAATGTAAAAATGCATTGGGATAATGTCTTCGAATAGTTTGTACTGCTGTCCAACCAGATGTAAGTCCATCGACTAAGTAGGCATAACTTCCTGGTTTCATTACTTTCTTGACATATTCTGCTCTACCTATCATGGTGTCAAAATCAGCAGCTGAAATATTAAAAGAGTGAATCTTTGTTTTTCCAGTTAATTGCTCTGCTTTATCCATTGCCATCCTTACACAATCAACCATTTTTTCAAAAGGGCAGAATTGTTGATCTGCTTGAGGCTCATCATTTTTTACAAAATCTCCGCCTCCTGACCAAAAATCATAACAAAGCTCTGCATATTCTGTTGCTGTTAATCCAATTTTTGGCTTTATTATTGTTCCAAGTATTGGCCTATCATATACTTTGAGATAGTCACGCATATCATCAAGTGTATAACTTGGTCCATCATATTGATTTAGCATTGCAGGAGGAAACCACACATCAAGAAGCTTACACTCCTTGAGTTCTGACATTCCAAAAATATTTCCAGCGATAAAGGTTATGATGTTTTGAATATTTCCACCTCTATCAAATATTATCCAAGGATATGCGATATATACTAAGCTTTTTTCTTTGTTTATATCGTAAACAAGTGCGTCTACACTTTGAGAATATACTGTTGCACTTCCTACCTTTACATTTGACCCAGTCGAGCTTTCAGCAGCAACTTCGCTGGCTACATCTTCCAAAGTTATATCCCCATACGGAACAAGTTTAAATACAGCTAGCATGTACTGACCATTAAATACCTCTTTATTCCCTAGTGATAGATATTGGGCTTGCATATATTGGCAGTTTTAAATTATTAATTATTTTTTCCTTTTCTTTTCTTCTTGGTCTTGTGCTTCTTGCAATCTTCTTAAAGTCCTTTCCAATGTTGCATCTGGTTTTGCTCCTTCTTGAGTTCCCTCTCCTACACGAAACTTAGGAGCCGTTCCATTTTTAATGGCTTCGATAGCCTTCTGTATATCTTCTTTGCTTACTTCTCTCTGTTCACCGGGTTGTTGTTCAGATTCTACGGGACTTACTGCATGTCTATTCTTTGGAGGCATAGGTTAAACAATTAAATTTATACTGATTAATATTAGCAGAAGGAAATAGCAAGTACAAACGTTTAGAACTCATCTGAAATGCACTTAACTATCTTTTTAAAATTTCAGAAATTTACTCTATAGATTGAATCTCTAGACCATTTCTATCTGAATTTTTAGCTATGTAGTTTCTACATATATCTCCCTCTTTTACTGAGCAATACGCTGTCAATCTCATTTCTCCACCTAAAACAAAATTCTGCATCTGATCCCAATCACAAAGAATCTCTACCAATGCAGTTGGGTTTTCTAACCAATCTTGGAAATCAGTAACAACCATATTATTTACAATTTCTAATAAACATTCCGACTCAGGAGAAAGAACCATTGCTTCTAGTGTTACTTCCTCCGTAATATTGAAAGTATTGTTTATTGGAAGAATATTATTCATTGCATTAATGTTTTTTAGTTATAATGATTTAAAACAATGTGGGATTCTACAATATTATAGGTCTTTTATCAATACAGAGACTAATTCAAACAGTTTCTTGCATTTATGTCTCTTACTTTAACCTCTATCAGCTCTTCCTTGTGTTCTTTTACTATATTAGGTAGTAAATCACAAAATGTAATTATCCTCTGTTCATCTTCATCTGCAATATAGTTATCCATCATAAATCGTGGAGTTGTTAAATATGCTGTTAGCGATTCAATTTCAAATGGAAAACCATCAACAATATACTCTAGACCTCTAGCGTTTTTTATATGTGGCTCATACTGCTCGCCAGTTGATGATTTCTTGACTGCTAAGACTACTTCCAATGCATAACATGATTTAACAATGGTACTAAGGGATTCTGGTTCTTTTTCATACCAAGAGAAATATCCATTTTCTCTATTTATAAGAATATCTTCAATGAGTATCAAGATTTTAGTTAAAATAAGACTGGAAGTTATGTTCAAACTTTCATAATTTTTTGATAATCCATCTAGAAGTAGTCCATGATAAGAGAACTCGAACATCTCTTCTAATGTAAATTCTGCGTGCAAACACTCTTCAATCCTATCCCTATTGTTATGTAGCCAAAAAAATAGTTGTTTATTCATACATCGTTTCTAAGCAGTAGGGAAAAACTAAAAATATGGACGATGAGGGATTCGAACCCCCGACCCTCTCGGTGTAAACGAGATGCTCTAACCAGCTGAGCTAATCGTCCATTTTTAATGCCGAGGACAGGACTTGAACCTGCACAGGATTTAACTCCCGCTACCACCTCAAGGTAGTGCGTCTGCCAGTTTCGCCACCTCGGCTACTACGGGCAATGATATCAAAACGTATAAAATATTGAAAGAGTTAGATATTTATGGTTATATTAATATATTAATATATTAAATTCATATTATGATTAAAACAAATATACCTAAGATAATTGGTGGGGTAATCATTGCCATATTTGCCCTTATTGTTCTTGCAAGTACATTCTTCTCTATACAATATGGAACAATTGGAGTGATGACAAGATTTGGAAAGATAATTGGAGAACCTTTAAATCCAGGGCTTCATGTAAAAGTCCCATTTGTTGACCAAGTAATCATGTATAGAACTCAAAAAGTGATATATGAGACACTTGCCAATCCAAATGAAGGAGAGAGCAACGCTGATTATCAAGACTATGCTGTTGACACGACCACAAAAGATGGACAGCAAGTATCAGTCAGATACACTGTTAGATTTTCTGTAGATCCTACAAAGGTAAAAGCCGTTGCTGAAAACCTTGGTACTGAAAGCGAGCTTGTTGAAAAAATAGTTAAGACAGATTCACGAATTTGGGTGAGGAATCTTCCAAGAGAATATACAGCAATAGACCTCTATACTGGTAATGTTGAAATTGTCTCAGAAAAAATATTTGAAGCATTAAAACCAAGATTTGAAGCAAATGGAATACTACTAGATGAATTCGGGATTAGATCAATTAACTTCCAAGCAGACTATGTGAGTGCAGTTGAACAAAAGCAGGTAGAGAAGGAAAAAGTAACTACTGAGCAGTACATTGCTCAACAAGAGGAATTTAAAAAGAAAGGGTTAATTACTAAAGCTGAAGGTGAAGCTGCTGCACAGAAATTACAACAAGCGACACTGAGCAATGCACTAATCAAAAAGCTATGGATTGAGAAATGGAATGGAATATTGCCAACGACTATGGCTGGAGCTAACTCAAGTTTCTTAATTGATTTATATAAATAGGAAATGGTTATTAAAAAGGTAAGAGCTTCTGAAATCTTAGATTCCAGAGGTGTACCTACTATATCTACAAAATTGTGGTTAGAAGATGGAAGCATTGGGAGATTTGACGTGCCTAGTGGGGCTTCCACTGGAGAAAATGAGGTTTTAGAACTACGAGACGGTGATAAAAGCCGATACTTTGGAATGGGCATGCTTAAAGCTGTTGATATTGTAAATAATGAGATTGCAAAGTTCATTGTAGATAAAAATTTCAATTCACAAGAGGAGTTAGATAAATACCTCATTGAACTTGATGGAACAAAACAAAAAACTAGATTGGGTGGAAATTCCATTCTTTCTGTATCAATAGCTTTTTGTAAGGCACAGGCTAAATCAAAAGGTGTTGAAGTATATCAACACATCAGCGATATGCTTCATGGTACCATCTCATACCCTATTCCTCGTATTCTCATTATGGAAGGGGGTACACATGGAAACTGGTGTACAGATTTCCAAGAATATATGATTGTTCCAAACAAAGAGAAGTTTCCAAAAACTGCAGAAATGCTAAGAGGGGCTGCTGAGGTCTTTCATGCAACCAAAGATGTCCTTCTTGATATGAGCTATGGAGCAAACGTCGGGTTTGAAGGGGCATATTGCCCAAAAGAAATTAAAAGTAACGAGGAAGCGTTTGATATTATTTTGAAGGGAATCGAAAGAGCTGGATATAAACCAGATGTTGACTTCAAGCTAGCAATAGATTGTGCTGCAAGTGAGTTTTTCAACAAAGAAAGAAAAAGGTATGAGTTAAAAAGAGAAGGAATAGTTCCATCATCAGGAGCATGGCTTGAAAAAGCTCTTCGATGGTTTTCACAATACCCGATATGTTCAGTTGAAGATCCTTTTGACCAAGCAGATTGGGAAACTTGGGGTTTGTTTACTGCAAAAGTTGGAGATAAATATGAAATTGTTGGAGATGATTTACTAACAACAAATGTTAGTCGAATCAAAAAAGCAGTTTCAGCAAAAGCCTGCAATAGTGTACTAATTAAGGTTAATCAAATTGGAACATTAACTGAAACCCTTGAAGCAATTAAACTTGCAAAAGAAAATAACTTAAAGATAGTAATATCGCATAGAGGAGGAGAAACAAACGATGACTTCATTGCTGATTTAGCAGTTGGAACAGGGGCGGGACAGTGCAAATTTGGAGGTCCTGATAGGGGAGAGAGACTTGCTAAATATTTAAGATTGATTGAAATAGAGAATGCAAATTTCTAATGAGCTATCACCTTTAAAAGCTTTTCCAGAAATTGTCTCAGCCCAAGAATCAGAAATGAGCATGTCTTTTCACACCTTTGTTGAGAAATTACCTAAAGAGGCAAACGATTTAATCCAAAAAGGGGTAGGCTTTGTTAATATGATTAGTGACCAAGAACTGTTTGAATTATCCAAAACTAAAGGGAAGTGGTTTGAATATAGCGGTTTATTCATTTCTTTTTCAACAAAACGACTATCAATGAATATAAAGGCAAAGGAAGATTCAGATACTATCTTATGCTTAAATACAAATAAACAAGAAGGAGAAACAACTTTAAGTATTTTAATTGCGCTAAATGCAAAATCCAAAAATAAAACTAATCCCAAACAAGCAAGAGTTCTTAACGTCTTTATCCCTGACGACACAACGAAAGATATTATCTATCAAACTTCAAATTTACCATCTATTGAAGAGGCAATTTCACTTTACGGACTACAAACTTAATCTAGGGTTTCTATCAATCTTTAAGATTTCCTCTTCTTTTGAGAGATATTTACCTTGTAATACATTATAGTATGCAGCTATTCCTATCATGCTTGCATTATCTCCCCTATTCTCCATCTTAGGATATATGAGCTGGATACCTCTTTCTTTACAAATCTTTCCAATATTTCGCAAAATATACTCATTTTGAATTACACCTCCCCCTACAAACAGCGATTTTGTATCTTCATGCAAATCAAGAGCTTTAATTAACTTAATAATCAGTGCACTGTTCACGCTGTTCACAAAACTTCTACAAAAATCATATATCCAATCTTTTTCATTTGGATTTTGCTCTCTTAGCTCCTTTATCTTATATAGGCAAGCAGTCTTAAGGCCTGAGAAGCTGAAATTAAGATCCTTTGATTTCTCCATTGGAATTGGTAAAGGTATAATTCCTCTTCTTCCTTTTTTTGCAAACTCTGAAACAATTGGCCCACCTGGGTAACCAAAATTTAACATTCTTCCCACCTTATCGAATGCTTCTCCAGCTGCATCATCAAGCGTTAGCCCAATCTTTTCGTATTTTCCAAAGTCCTTTACAGCAATTAATTCAGTATGTTTTCCAGAGACTAAAAGCGCAAGAGCTGGAAATAGGTTTTTATTATCTAAATCTTTAATATGGCTATTTCCACTCTTATTTAATGCCAGTCCTGAGAGCATATGTCCTTCCATATGATTTACAACAACAATTGGCTTGTTGTATTTAGTATATAGCTGTTTTGCAAATGCTATTCCTACTTCCAAGTCTATTGCTAAACCAGGGCCTTGCGTTACTGCTATATAGTCAATATCCTCCATTTTTACTTTTGCACTCTTTAGTGCTTGTTCATAAACTCCTTGAATCTCTGCTTCGTGAGCTCGTCTTGCTATCATCGGAACAACTCCTCCATATTGAGCATGCAAATCTACTTGCGAGTACCGTACACTTGAAAGAACAACATCGTTTTTCAAAACAGCAACAGATGTTTCATCACAACTTGTGTCAAATGCAATTATTAAAATATCTTTTTTACTTTTCTTCATATACAGTTATCTTTCTTTCATTTATATTAATATATTCAAAATTCACTTTCACTATTTTCCCTACAAATTCTGAAACAAAATCCTCAATCTCTTTTAAATATTTATCTGCCCATTCAATTGAAATGATTTCTGAGTTTTCTAAGTATTCTTGAAGCCCACTTCTATTAAATTCTGAGTTGTCTTCAATTCTCCATGTATCCATATGAACGAGCACTAGCTTCTCTTCCTTATCGTTATATTCATTGATTATCGTATATGTTGGTGAGTTTACAACATCCTTCACATTTAAATACTCCCCAATTCCTTTAGTAAACTGAGTTTTGCCTGCTCCAAGCTCACCACTAAGGGCAAAAACTAAAGGACTATTATCGTGGTTTTCAATATATTGCTTTGCAATCTTCTTTCCAAATTCCACTGTTTCCTCTGGAGTTTTTGTAATAATTTCTGAGACCTTTTTTGATCTTTGGATTGCATTTTCGAATTCAATTTTTCCAGCTCTTAGAACTTCTAGACTATTTAATGTTGTATCAAGAATAGTTGATGGAACATTTTTAGGTAATACTCCTGCATCAATTATTAAATCAATAAATTCAAGAGATTTCTTTGGAGTTTGTTTTAAATATTTCTTAATATCATAAACCACTGGTTTATATGAGATATTGCAACTTGTTGCAGTTATTGGTTTGCCAAATCTCCTTATTATTTCTATTGGAATATTGTGATTTGGTATTCTAATACCAACCGTTTGCCAAGCGCTTTCTACGCCCTTTGCAACCCGTCCAAGGCTTGATGAAATGACTGTTACTGGGCCAGGTAAATAGTTTTTGTAAAGGTTTAGAGCTGTTTCATTTAAATCTACATATGCTTTTGCCATAGCAATATCACACACTGCCATTGAGAACGGTTTCTGTCCTCTAAAGCCTTTATATTTATACAGATTATCTACTGCTTTTTGGTTAGTTGCATCAACAGCAATCCCATAGCAAGTTTCTGTTGGATATATGATAGAACCACCTCTACCCAAAATATCCACAGATTTAAATACTATTTCTTTTATATTGTTACTATTTAAAGCAATTATTTCCATATACTCTTGTCAGAATAGAATATTGATATTAGAATTGTACTGCTAATTTTATCATATATTCCATGGAACATTTAGTGCTAACAGACGATAATTTCAAAACAGAAGTTTTGGAAGCTAAGGAATTGGTTGTTGTAGATTTTTGGGCTATATGGTGTTATCCATGCCGTATGTTAATGCCTGTTATTGATGAAATAGCTAAAGAATATGAAGAGAAAATTAAGGTTGGAAAGGTTGATATTGATGCATGTCCTAAAATATCGAGTGAATATGGGATTCAGAGTATTCCAACAATCATATTTTTCAAGGGCGGAAAAATGGTGGAAAGCCTTTCAGCGGTCAGACCAAAAGAAGAATATGTCAATGTAATTAAAATGAATATCTAATCCCCTACTTCGCCCATAGTATTATTTAACAATAATTGATAAAATTACCACTCATTAATTAAACATCTTTTCTGATGAGTGCAGGAGCCCAAATTTCTTTTGAAACAGTAAAACAGGGATCTGTCGAATCTTTGGCAGTAGAAGGATACACATTACTTAAAGATATTGCTCCTTATGGTTATGAACATGGAGCAGCAAATAGACCCGAAGCTGTAAAAGCTATTAAAAACGGATTAGAAGATGGGTCATTATCAATTCTTTCACGTAACCCAGCAGATCAAACTGGACACTTAGTATTTACGACATATTGTAATTTCGTAACTATTTCTCCATCCTTTGAATCATATCCAATTGGGTACTTTTCTTTTGTTATTGATGGGAACGGTAAGCTATTACAAGTTCTAGCTGATACTCAACATGGCAAAACTGAACCAACTGATGAGCTGGTTGTTATTTTTAACAATATAGTGATAAATGCAAGTAGAAAGAATGACTTCACACAAGAAAAGAAGACCTAATTAATCTCCAACCTCCCCTTTCCCAACTCTTTAGCATTTCTGTTATACCTATTTGAATATTCAACATGCTCATCCCAAATAATTCTCCAATCATCGTTATCAAGCAGTTTATTAACCTCTTCTTTTCCAATTACTTTTGCTCCTATTGATACGCTAGCAAGGCTTTTTTTAGTTTTACACTCTTTAATAACTCTATGTGCAATTGGCTTAAGTTCATCTACTCCTTTCATCAGAGCTAGTATTACCAAGAACTCATCTCCTCCAAGCCTTACTATTAAATCTGATTTTCTCATCGTTTTGAAAAGTGTCTTTGCAATTCCCACTATTACCTTATCTCCATGCAGATATCCTTTTTCAGAATTAATTGTTTTTAAATCATCAATATCTACAAAAAGTATCCCTATATCATATCCATGTCTAGCATTGTCATATAGAAATGGTTTTAACACCTCATGGTACGCATATCTATTTAATACCCCTGTTTGTTCATCAGTTATTGCATTTTTTTGAAGCTCTAAAAACGGCTTTAAGTTTATTTTTGAAAATATATATTTTCCATTTTCTTTTTTAATTGTTATTTCTTCATTTTCAAATGGAAGATTTATAGATTCATTTTCTTTTAATCTAAAAGGTATATTTTGGGGAAGATATTTTGAAGGAATGTCACTTACTTTGCTATATATAGTGATTTTGTTTTGGAATATTATCTGTTTTTCCATATAGGTTAGAAGTGTAGTACATTTATTTATTGTTGTAAATGAAATATTGGTTTGATATACTTCTTTTTGTTATAAAAGTTCTTTTTTATTAAATATATGGAGTGGTAGCTCAATTGGTTAGAGCATCGCACTGTCACTGCGAAGGTTGCGGGTTCGATTCCCGTCCATTCCGCCACGTTTGAAAGGTTCCTTCAAGTCTCGTTCGCTATAGCTAGAAATCCTTATAGGGATTAGATTATTTTTCATCAAAAAGCAGACTTTCTAAAATTATAGCCTGGTGGATGAAATTAGTCGTTTTTAAGCTAGTTTTACATACCCCTCGGTTCGATGTAAAAAGTCCTTTGTGGCACAAGATGTTTGATATTTGATTAAAAACACTTCGGTTCCGTTCCCGTTTCTGTCTGTAACAAATTGTGGATAACTTGAATATACTATTCCAACACTTTCATAACCGCCTGATATTTCTCCTCTACAATATTTCGTGCTTCAGGTATCATTTTATTATAACTCTCAGTAAATTTCTTAATAAGCTTCTTCTTTCCTTCCTCAATATCACAATTCAAGTCTTTATATACAAAGTAAAACATTTCGGAAATATTTCTGAAATGTGCCATTGCATCTGCAGAAGCCAGACATTTAGCTTCAACTGTTTTTTGTGGAATATTCATACTCCCTCTATGCGATGTTATACATTCTTCAACTTGTTCAATCTTAATAGGGTCATATTTAAGTTCAGTTAATAATTTAACTGCATAAGCAGCGCCATCAATATGATGATTCTCCTTTGACCCATCGATTCTAGCAATATCATGTAACAGTGCTGAGATTTCAACAACTTCGATATCTGCACCCAATTGCTTAGCTAATTCTTTTGAGTATTCAGCGACATATTTAACATGAGTTTCATACATATCCAACCCTTCAGAATCATTTCGTTCTTCATATCTCTTCAATACATGTTGTTTAACTTTTTCAACTATAGTCATACTTTACTGTGAATAAATTAATTTTCTAAATGTTTTATTAAATCCATTCTTTTAATATTTATATTTCTGTTTCTTGTTAACATAAATATTATTGCTTCTACTGATTCAACTTTGTCAAACATCCATGGCTCATTATCTTTATAATCTAATCCTTCTTTTTTAAACATATTTGTATTCATACCTCCTGGATAATATCCCATTACCCTAAGGTTCTTGTTATAGAATTCCTTTTCCATTGCCTCTGAATATCCTTGTAATGCATATTTTGTTGCTGAATATGTTGTATGTGAATAGTCAGTTGGCACTTCATATCCTGCGACACTAATCACATTTAATATTTGAGAGTATTCTGACTTAAGTAGTACAGGTAATAGAGTTCTAGAAACGAGTAAATATGAAAGAGTATTAACATTAACCATTTCAATTATTTTCTCTGTTGTAATTTCTATTGTAGGAACTTCAGACCAACCACCCGTGTTATTTATTAAAATATCTAATTCTTTAATGGTTGAGAATTTTGATTCAATTTCTTTCGGCTCGTTAAAATCACATATTAGAATACTATGTCCTTCCCCTTCTAATTCCTTTAATACGGATTCAGCTTTATCCTTATCTCTACCATGAATAATAATTTTAGAACCAAGTTTTGAGAGTGCTATTGCTAATTGTTTACCCAATCCATCAGTACTCCCAGTTATTAAAACTTTCTTGTTTTTTAAGTCTAAAGCCATATTTTTTATTATCATTTTATTATTCATAGTTTATCGCAAAGAAATGAGAATGACTAGTTTATCTCTCTATTATGTAGGTGACCCGTTTCATCTAGGGAACGGTGTTCGACCCTTCGTTCTAATAAATCCCTTTACTGTCTTGAAAGATTTTAGTGCGGTTCGATCCCCGTCCACTCCGTTTTCAGAATTTCATTTCTATGAACTCATCAAAAGCCTCACTATGATTAGTTAATATTCAGTTCGGGAATTTAGTATTTCATACACTAGGGCGAATAAATAACCGAACTTTTACAGACATACATCTTTCAATTATTTATCTTTTGATTTATATTATTTCTATGAATAACAACTTAAAACAATTGGTAATAGATGAATTCTCAGGAGAGAATGCACAGCAACAGTATATTAAGAAAGCTGAGGAAGGACTTTGGTTGTCTGAAAAATTCTTTATTAAAAAATACTTTACAAAGAAAGGGAGTAAAGTGCTTGATATGGGTTGTGGGACGGGAAGAACGACAATTCCACTACATAATGGAGGATTTGATGTTGTCGGAGTAGATATTGTTCCAGCAATGATAAACAATGCTAAAATCATTTCAAAACAAAAGGGATTAGATATTGATTATAGAATTGGAGATGCAACTAACATAGATTTCCCCGATAACACATTTGATTATGCTTTCTTTTCAAATCAAGGATGGACACAAATCCCTAATAGTAAAAACAGAATACAAGCATTAAAAGAGGTTTATAGGGTATTAAAACCTGATGGAATTTATATATTTACATCACATACAAGACACTTATTTAGTGAATACTTCTTTATGTTCATTTGGCTATGGATTAGATTCTACATTCTAAAACCTCTTGGATTTCATATTGTGGAAATTGACTATGGTGATAGATTTTTTGATAGAGAATCAAGTGATAAACAAAGGACATACAAAACGAAACAATATATCCATATCTCATCAGTGCAAGAAGTTGTTGAACAAATCAAAAGTGTTGGTTTTAAGGTACTTGAAACAAATGGTGAACTTCAAATATCTGAGACAGATAAACGAAAGCATCCTCCAGTATATTTTATCTGTCAAAAGTAGATGATCAAAGATATTAGCATTGAAGAATACACAAGTAATCAATTTGAAGATTTATGGAAATTGTATGAATCATCAAATAGCTTCAAACTTTGGCCAGTTAAAAAAGAAAAATTTCTTAATATTCTTTCTGGTGAAGGAGATATAAATGATTTAACAAAGATATTTGTTGCAAAAGATAATTCAGAAATTATTGGATACTTAGTCTGCAAATACTCCCCTAACGAGCTAGAAAGCTCTACACTAGTCTTAATTATAATAAAGAAGGAATATGAGAAGAAAGGTACAGGGAAAGAGTTACTTACAAAGCTTGAAACATTTCTTAAAAGTATAAATGTTAAGAAAATTGCATTAGGAAATAGTTATCTTTGGCCTGGAATTCCAGAAAATCTAAATTGCAAAGATTTTTTTATTAAAAATGGTTTTGTTCTTCAAGATGAAATGCCAGTTGATATGGCAAGAGATACTTCAAATTGGACACCACCTTCTGGTATTTACGACTGTTTAGATAAATATGGAGTAAAGATTGAATTTTCAAATAAAGAGGTTGCAGAAGATATTTTAGATGTATTAAAAAAAGATTTTTCAGATTATGAATGGTATAAGTTTTACAAAAGAGATTTTGATGAAGGAAAATATAATAATGTATTCTATGCTCATAAAGATAAAGAAATTATTGCAGTAAGTGAACTATGGTATAAGAATTGTACATGGGATTTACTCTTTGAAAATAATGTAGGCGGTGGAGCAGTATTAGGAGTTGTAGAAGATTGGAGAGGAAAAGGAATAGGACTTGCTATGAAAACATGGGGAACTGAAAGAGTTAAAGAAATGGGTGCAAAGTATATTTATATTGGTTGGACATATGAAATAGATTTTTACAAAAGATTAGGATTTGAGGTTTGGAGAAGGTATTATAGAGGATATAAAAGCATTTAATTATAAATATGATTAACTCACCATTTGAAATACAACTAAAATCAGGAAATGCAGATAATTCTCGTGAACTTAAAGAACCATTAAATCCAAATGAAAGCTATGGTGCAATAATTGTGAAGCCCTCACTAGATAGCTCATCACCCATTCCAGACGATGAAGTTAAGGAGGATTTAGAGAAGGCTGGGCTAGAAATAGTTGGAAAATATAAGGTAGATTTTTCATTTGAAGAGAATAGAAAAGTTGGAGAAACAATTTTTTGGAACTTCTATGCTAAACATTTTTTAGAAACATCAGTCAGGCTAATGACAGCTTCTTGGCGAGCCTATCTAGGCACATCAACAATATATTTCGTAAAGCAAAAGAATCAACAACCATCTGAAACTAGCATCTGCGACACAACTAAAACTGTCCGTGATAAGATTAGAAAAAATCATCCAACATCACAACCAGTTAGAATGCTTGATTTAGATGAAATATCAAAACTTAACGAACAAGAATGGTACGAATATGCTTTGAGGGCTATGGATAATAAGGTACATGCTTGTGATAATAATGAGGAAGTTCTAAACTTATACAAATTATTAGAATCATTACATTATGAATAAAACATTAGCACATACAAATTATTGGGATTACAAAGATAAGAAATACAAGTTTGATATATTTCTCACAGATTCATTTGATTCTATAACCCCTATTACACAAGTATATGGAATTATGCTTAATGAGACCAAAGATAAAATCATGGTTGTGTATAACAAGGGAGATATGTGGATTTTACCAGGGGGAAAAGTTGAAGAAAATGAAAAACCTCTTGAAACACTTGTTAGAGAAATGCATGAGGAAACAAATTGTGATATTGATTTGGAACAAACTACTCCATTGTTTTATCAAGAGGGATTTCTTTTTGACTCTGTAAATAACAAATGGCTTAGCCAAGTTGGATTTCAAACAAGATACATAACTGTTGTAAAGAAATATAGAAAGTTTGTTTCAGATCCAGACAATGGAGATATTATAGAAACTAAATGGATTAGTTTTTCAGAAATACCTAAATATCTTAAATGGGGAGAAACAGCATTATTGATTAAGAAAATTTTAGAAGAAAAATATCCTAAATCCTAATTCATTTTATTTCTCAAATAGAAGTCCTAATTTCCTTAATGCAATAAACAAAACATCATTGTTTTGTACTGAAAAAGTTCGGCAGTCGCTCCAAACCTTCCGCCATACTTCATATGTTCCCACAAGTCCCGTCCACTATCTCTCTAAACCCTTATGGGGATTGGGTTATTCCCCATCAAAAAGGGAAGAGTTCAAAATAATAGCCTGGTAGATGAAATTAGCCGTTTTCAGGCTAGTTTTACATACCCCTTGGTTCGATGTAGAAAGCCTTTTGTTATACAAAAACACCTTATAAAGACTCTAACTGTCTGAAGTTCATATAATACTTTTGAATATCTTTTTCCCAATTTGGATATGAAAGACTAGGGAGTTCCATTTCTATTGGTAGAATTCTCATGGTGGAGGCGTTATGCAATTGCCCTTTCTTACCTGGGTTCTTGAGATACAAATCGTTAGAATGTTTTAATAAAGGACATACTACAGTACTTGGAATAATCCAGACATCAGGTTCTTTAACGAAGTTGTTTAATTTCACAAAGGCATAGTAAAAATCGTCTGACTCTCCTTGTTCATCTTTTTGCGAAAGTGGAAATCTCTTTGAATTGTCTAATTGGGTTGTTTTAACAGATATTTTAATAAGTTTGCCTTTTGGGCTCAATGCCAATAAATCATATCGTTCTGCTCTACCAAGAGTTATCGTTACTGTATAGTCTAAAGCTGATAATCTAGATGCAATAAAATACTCTCCTGCATTACCTACGTTCTGTTTTTGTAGCTTTATCGCTACACTTGTCGCTGTGGATTTATCCATTACAAGTAAACATAAAATTATGTACATTGGTGGAGGTATAACAAAAGTGGCCCCCCAACCAGCGAGTTTCCTTTCGGATTCTCCTACATCCCTTTCGGGTTGTAGACCACAGCGATGGACTGGCTAGAGAGCCGCCTATATCGCTGTGGACTTTAATTTTGAACTCCATGCCAAATTGGTTTAGGAATTAACTACTTTATTATACCGCAAAATGATATTTATGCGAGGTTAAAAAGGGTTACGCTAAGCGAAGTTTTCTATCTGCAATCTCAAACTTTGAGTTTATTCCTTCTAGTATTCTTAATCTTTCTTGTGGATTTCCAAATTGCAGGATATGCAATAGATAATTCTGCAACATTTTTTCTGTTGAAAATTTGCCTTTAGAATTATTAGTGTTGTGAGGAGTTAGTTCTACTCCCTTGTATTGATCATTTTCAATAATCTTCCTCATATTATTTACTCTCTTTATTTCATCATTAAATTCTCTCATTAAATATTCTTTATCTAATTTCATTTGAGGGAGAAATGTAATGAGTTGATTAATCATTTCTTTTTCTGTTATGTAAGGTTCATGACAATCAAAGTCTCTAATGTGACAACAATGATAATAGATATGAGTATTAACTTTTCCAGATTTTAGAACTTTATATTTTATTTCTGCTGTTATTCCCGATCCACAGTTAGAGCATTTACAAAGTTTTTTGAATGGAAATACTTGTTTATTCCATTGCTTGGGATATGTTTCAGTTTGAATCTGAACTTTTTCATAGAGAGCTTTTGATATCAAAGTCGGGTAGGATCCTTTATACCAGATATCTCCGAAGGAGAATTCTCCGAAATAGAATGGGTTTTTAAGTGTTGCGAATATTCTTCCAATTGTCATTTTATATCCTCTTGGAGTTTTGAAATTTATACTATTTAACCATCTTATTAGCATTCTTCCAGAGTATCCTTCATATGCTACTTTTTCAAACATTTCTTTAATTATTGGTGCTCTTTCTTTATCAAATTCTACAGAAGATATTCTGTTAGATTTCATAATATTAATGTAACCTATCGGTGCAGGTCCTGGTCTAATTCCAATCATGCATTTATTTCTATGTCCTCTTTTTACATTTATTCCTCTATTATCATTTTCTAATTTAGCTTGAGAGCATAGGATCATTAGCAAGAACTTTTCGTTTGGATTATTTGAGAATGTTTGTGAGTAGCAGTTTATCAGATCTAGTTTCCCTTGATCCATTAAGTCTACGATTCTTCCAAGATCTCCTGCATTCCTTGATAATCTATCTGGAGCCCAAGTAATGATTGCATTGTATTTCCCTTTGAATATATTGTCTAAAAGATAGTTAAATTTAGGTCTTTGAGCTGTTTCTTTGGCTGAGTGGGATTCTGTTACTATTTCTACAATGTTTATTTTTTCTCTTTTTGCTTTTTCTTTCATTTCCATGAGTTGCCCATCAATACTCATGGCTTGTTTCTCATCGGATTCTGAAGATTTTCTTGCATAAAGTACGTATTTAAGTTCTTTTGTGTCTTTCATAGTGACATGAAAGTACCGCAAGAATATGAGGAAGTCTAATAAAGAATCGTATATCTAGATCCTTCTTTCAATTAATTTCTTTTGCTCACTATCTATGAGATTCTCGGAAAAGGAGTTCCAATTGAATTGTGTATATATCACCTTAATCACCTCTTTTGCTAATAACAAGTTATTAGCAATCAAAAGATCTTTTTGTAACTCTTTTTCCCATGTAATCGTTTCAACTTTCGAGGTATATTCAAAATCTATGGGCCATCGTCCAGGATCAAATGTTGTTAACCTACGGTTTTTTATATTATTTAAAGTTATTTTGATATAAAAATTTTCGGTATCTAATTTGTTTGCAAGATTAGAAAAGAACAGCATAAATTCGGTAACTTCATAAATTGCACTTATCGCATCATACCATTTGTTTGGCTCAATTTTCTCAAATTTAGTTCCTTTAGCAAAACCACTCTCACTATACCAATCGTCTTTGAATCCAACCAAATCAATAAAGAGTCCTGATTGAAACATTTCCCATGTCTCAAGATAATGATCCATTGCGATCCAAGATTCTACACAATCGTTTTTATTGTATATTTCAGTATATTTTTTGTCACTCGCTGGAATAAATGGAAAAGACCATCCTCGTAAAGATATCTGAGAAGATTGGATATACTCTCGGACTGTTTTCAAATCCGTCATGAGTTTTGAATCAAACTTAACTGGTCGGAATTCTAAAGTATAATAACCACGACTTTTGATGAGCTTTTTTGTATTTTCGAAATCGTTCATAAAAGTATGCTTTCTTTTTGTTTGTTAAATAAGTCTTTATCAGAAAGAGTGGTAGGTATTAGACCTCTTTTACCCAACAGCTTAATATTCTTGTCTACTGAATTATCGATGATCTCTTTAATCTCAGAATATCCGACTTTGTCGGAGGAATAAGGAGCCTTTTCACTTCTTGCATAGATTATATCCTTATCAATTATATGAGCATTTCCTATTAACAAGCGATCTTTAGTTATTGATGGATAATCTTTATAAGTTGAAACTCGGAAAATCACAAAATACTTTTCTTCATCATTTTTAGTATATTCAATTTCAAAAAACACAGAAGAATACACAAAAGAATCGACTTGACCTTTTATTTGATCTAAATCTTTAAACGTGTCGTATTGGGATTCCGTTAATCCGATCTTCTCAAATTTCTTCTCCTTTTGCTTGATTCCAACAATTAATATTCCTCCTAAATAAAGGTTTGACAAACATATAATACTTTTAATTACATTTCCTTGAATTTCATCAATATTTTTACGTTTTTTCCATTCAAAAGGAGATTTAAACTCTAAATCTCGCCTTTCAGATTCGGCTTCAATTAGTTTTTTAAATTCTTCATATTCAATAAATTTCATAAAGTCATCTTGTTGATAATTAGTACTTAAATATACTCTGATATAAAATTAACAATTGCATTTCTAATTCCTTTAATTGTTCAAACATTTGACCTTGAAGTGCCCTTTCCTTTTTAACCAGTTTAGAAAATCTATCTTGAAGTTCAATAGGTGGTACTATAAATTTAAACTGTTTCATAACCCCTAGTTGCAGATCTTTCACCGCATTTCCTTTTGCACTAGATTGTGACAAATTTTGAATAAAAGATGTCCTTAGATAATATAATGCATAAAAAGGGTTTATTTCTTTATTAAATTTTAATCTTGCCGCATTTTGTGTTATGGCAAAATCCTTACTGGATAACACAATAGCACAATGCCCAATTGAACCAGTTTTAGAGAAAAGTATATCTCCAATAGTTGGTTTTGCCTTTTCGCTCAATTTCTGAAAATCAGATTGACTTATTTTGGAAGCTAATGAGTAATTTATCTCGCCTGACCGTATTTCTTTTGCAGAAATCAAAGGGATACCTTCATTCAAATATTTAGGCCGTATAGTTAATCCATAGGTTATTAACTCCAATTTTTCACCAAGTTTAAATATTGGGAATCCTTTTGAATTACTTTCTGGGTTTCCAAACATATCCAAAAAAAACAATTTTATATATTCATCCAGCAATTTTATAGATTCTTTTCTTTTTTCAATAAGCAAACTAGCTTGATCCAGTTTTTTTACAATCTTTCGTTGTTCAGAATGCTCAGGTATAGAGACACTAATTCTATAAACATCATTTCGATTTAAACCTGGTTTCACTCCCTTAGCAAGTTTAGGTAAATTTAAACTTTTAAGGAGATAATAAATATAACCCATTACCAGATCTTCTTTTTTTGAAACATAGTAAGTAACATCAGAAGGCCAGCACTTTCCTGAGATCCTATTTATTTCCCCAGCTGAACCTTTTCTTCCGACAATAATATTCTCACCTTCAAGGAGAAACTTATTTGTCCATGCTAATATTCCATTAGCGCCGTATACTGGGTTACTTCCATTAGGATTTCTATCCACACCCATAAGAGGTTTCCCATACTTCAGTTCTAAAACTCCGCCAAGCTTTACTTTTTCCCGATTATTTATCATTTTTAGGTTTGAAAGTTTTAGTAACTATATTTGATTGTTGAACAGGCTTTGGTGGTTGAGAAGGTACTACTGGTTCAAGTGTATTTTCTCCTAAATTTACGATGTTGCTATCTTGGCTTGGTTTAGGAGGCTGTTGAGTAGGTGGTTGTTGAGCAGGGGGCTGTTGAGTAGGTGGATTTTGTTTTGGACTATTTTGGGACATAATTAAATTATTGAAATAAAATAAATATAAATGATTATTGAGAATACAAAGTTAACAACTAAAAACCACTCTGCATACTTAAGCCACCTTGCTTTCTTATCTAAAATCTTCTTGTTATATTCTACGGACCAATAGAAATTACTAAATATCTCCATATCGACTTCACCAATCGGCGAGTCTTTCATATTATTTAATCCATGAGGACTTACACCAGATTTGAATTGTTTCGAAATAACTGAATAAAAAAACATTAAAAGATTAATTAGGAAAGAGATGAGTCCAATGACAGTTAAAACTTTAAATGTATTAATTTCACAATAACTTAGTTTATCAAAGCCGAATGCTAATATTCCTAATAAGATTGCTATAAAAATAGCAATAATAGAAATATATGTTTGAGATTTGGTATCTATCGCATTAAAGCTATCAACTTGAATTTCTATACTAAACTTAGACATATCATTTACTTTGTCTCTAAATTCCTTAGTGTATTCATATTCTTTATCAGTATTTTTCTTATTCATTCTGTTTTAATTCTTTCAATCCATTAATAATTTCATTTTCCACCTTCTCAATTTTATCTAAAACTACTTTTGGATCTTCATACTCAACTTCATTATGTATACTTTCTTTATATCTATTTATACTTAAATCAAAGTTATTTTCTTCAATTTCTTTTTTATCTACCCAAAAGAATTTACTTTTTTTATCATTTTCTTTTATTTCTTTTCTCTTTTTCCATTTTTCTACAATATCAGGAAGATCATTATCTTTAATCTTCGCCCTTTTATCATCTAAACTAAATCCATCTGCTGTCATATCATAGAAGAATACTTTTTCTGTTTCTCCACCTTTTACAAATATTAAAATCGCTGTACTTACACCAGCATAAGGTTTAAATACACCACTAGGCATTGATACGACTCCTTGAAGCTCACAATCATCTAGAAGCATCTTTCTAACCTGTTTATGGGCATTACTTGATCCAAATAAGACACCATCAGGAACAATAACTCCAGCTCTTCCACCAATTTTTAATGATTTAATAATTCGGTCAATGAATAGCAATTCTGTTTTTGTAGTATTAACAGAAAGCGATTCATTAATATCACCCTTATCAATACTTCCTTTAAATGGAGGATTCGCCATAATCACATCAAACTGATTATCTTCATCATATTTTTTAGAAAGAGTATCCTTCTGTTCTATATTTGGAGTCGATATTCCATGCATCATAAGGTTCATGAGACCAATTCTTACCATGCTTTCATCCATGTCATAACCATGAAAAGTCTTTTCTTTGAGATATGTCCATTGCCTTTCATCTGTTAACATATCTCCAAGAAGTCCTCTTGTAAGACCATTCTCATCTGTTTGTTTATATTCTTTACTTGTATGAGCTGTAATAATGTGTTGATAAGCTCCTAGAAGAAACCCTGCTGTACCACAAGCTGGATCACAAATTGAATCTCCTAATTTCGGATCAACCAATTCGTTGATCAGTTGAATAATATGCCTTGGTGTTCTGAATTGACCCAATTTCCCAGCACTCTTCAGCTCTGAAAGTAGGTATTCATAAACATCACCTTGAGTATCTTGAAATCCTTGTCCATCTGACTCTTGTCTTAATATTTCATCAAAGATTTCATCGATAATTGTAACAGCCTCAACAATTAATGATGGTTTTGAAATAATGAAAACAGCATTTTGCATATATTTCGCAAATGATCCACCTTCTTTTCCTAATGATTTAATAAAGGGAAATACATTCCTTTGAAGATGATCCAACATTTCACCACCTTCCATTTGTTTGAAGTTACTCCACTTCAAATTTTCATCTTTTCCCTCAAAAACGGATTTATATGCTTCTCCTGTAAAGTCTGCATCATGCTTCTTTTTTATATCTAATTCGTCCAATCTCTTCATAAATAACAAGTACGAGATTTGTTCAATTGCAGTTAAAGGATTAGATATTCCACCACTCCAAAACTTGTCCCAAAGTCTACTTACTACTGATTTTAGTGTTTGATTAAGCATTTTGTAGTAGTGTATTCGTTAGATTAAGTATTTCCTTTTGCAATTGTGCCGTAAATAGTCCAAGAAATCCATTAGCATTAATCTTTGTGAATGGTTCACTAACGAGATCCTTCTTTTCTAATTTTCCATTTTCGATTATGAAAGTCTGAAGGGTTTGTAAAAATTGAATTTGTTTAGCATTCATTGTGTTATGTTCGGCAATAAACTCTGCAAATGCTTCAAAAACTTTTTCAGAAAATGTGACAAGACCACCAATACCCATTATGTATTTTATTAAATCAAGGAATTTAACTTGCCTTGCATCGTATGCCTTTTGCAAGTTTTCTTCTGTTGGGTATGGGTCGTAATCATCAAGGGTATCCGCTAACTCTTCAACTTCCTCCTGTGTAACAGCCTCACCATGCTTTATCTTTCTTAAAATATCATTATCATCTTCAAGTTCTTTAATTAATGCTTCAACCTTTTCCTTGTATTTCTGAATAGTAATTCTTTCATTTTCAGGACCGAACTTAATATAGTGTTTTTCACTTGTAACATCTTTTAGATCTAAGGATGTTTGGTCAGGCTTAATTCCTTCCTCTCTATATTTCATTAGAGGAGCTATTCTTTCTATTACCTGATCTAATTGAGTATCATCTGCCTTTCCTAGATAGTTGTTATTTAATATTTCTTCAATTAAGTCTTTTTGTTTAGCAACTATGTTTACAGAAAGAGGTAAGTCCGAAACCATTTCGGCTATTGCTTCACCAATTGTTACCAACTTCTTTTCATCAAAACTTGGTGTTAATTTTGCAATTGAATAGTTTAGAACTTTAATCTCAAAACTCATTGCCTTAAAATCTTCTCCTGTTCTTGTTCTCATTAATGGCGATATTTCTTTTTCGAGATATAATTTCTTATCTTCATCTATCTTCTGCCAAAAAGTTTCATTAACTTTATCAATCTTGGTTTTAGAGTCTAATATTACGACATTATTCTGAGGGAGCTTTTCAATATCGTTTTTTATTGATTGAACTATTTTATTAAGGAATTCTAAGTCATTACTTGACTGGGCAACATTTAGTTTTTGAAGCTTTGTTTCAAACAATCTAACTGGTACTGGCTTTGTAGTTCTTTCTGTTTTCCCTTTTGGATTCATTTCAAAATATTCAAAGTTTTCCCAACAATCCATGATCAAGAACTTATCTTTTTCATCACACCACGGCTTCATTTTCTTAGGCTCAAGAAGTCTTGTTCCCCTACCAATCATTTGCCAAAACTTCGTGTATGAGAACACTGGTTTAGCAAATACCAAATTTACCAATTCTCTACAATCGATTCCTGTATCAAGCATATCAACACTAATGGCTATTCTTGGGAAATCGCTATGAATAAACTGATCGAGAAGTCCGCCCTTTCCATATACTCGAGCATCATCAGAGACAATAACCTTTGCAATGTTTCCTTTGTGTTCGGGGTAAAGGTCGTTAAAAACTTCTTCTAATCTTCTTGCATGCTTCATTGTCATTGCAAAAAATATTGTTTTTCCTGGTAGAGTTCCACTCGAATCTTTTATACATTCTTCCATAAATTCTTGAACAATGAGTGCATTCGTTCCTCTGTTTGTAACCTTCTTTTCTAAATCACTTCCTGCAAAATTAATTTCTTCAGGTTCTTTTCCATCTGCAAGGAGTTTCTGTTGCTCCCTTACTGGAATATTATCCTTTCTTATTCCTTCCTTTTGGTATTTCGTTCGTATTTTTAATACTTCATAATCACAAAGATATGGAGGTTTGTTATTAATAGCCTCTTCATAAGAATATGCATAAGTAGGAATGCCATCTTCACAATCAAAGAGACCAAAAGTATTATGTTCTACAACATCTTTTGGTGTCGCGGTCAATCCTATTTGTAATGCATCAAAGTAGTCAAAGATGTTCCTATAAACATTGTAAATTGATCTGTGGCTTTCATCAGCGATTATTAAATCAAAGAAGTGAGGACTTAAAGGACAATCTTTATTCTCAATAATGTTTAACATTGTTGGATAGGTAGCAGCATAAACTCTTCTATCAGTTGCTATTCCAGTATCATTAATTCTTGGCCAAACTGGTGAATTTGGTAAATACTCTCTGAAAGCATCTAATGCTTGGTTTCTTAAAGCTATCCTGTCTACCAAAAATAGAACTTTCTGAACTCTGTTTGTTCTCATTAATACATCAACCATTGAAACCACAACCCTAGTTTTCCCTGTACCAGTTGCCATTACAAGGAGTGCTTTTCTTCTCTTTTTTTCTATATTTTCAAAAACAGATCGAATTGATTCTATTTGGTAAGGTCTATCAGTTATGTCTCGGTTAATAAGTTCCTGAGAAAGAGGTTTCTCGTTCTTTCTCAAAAACATCATCCTTTCTAAATCCTGTTTTGTTGGAAATCCATAAACCTTTCTTGGAGGATATTTCTCTGTATCCCAAAAGTAGATATCATTGCCATTTGTATAGAAAACAAATGGCATGTCTTTACCCGTTGTTTTTTGGATATTCTCAGCATATTGCCTTGCCTGTTCCTGTCCAATTCGTGCATCTCTTGAAGTCTTTTTTGCTTCAACTACAGCAATTGGGTTTCCATCCTTTCCAAATAGTGCGTAGTCTGCAAATTGATGACCGTTGTATTCTGTGGCATCACTATCCTTCAATTCCATTGGAAGACCAACCCATATATCTAATTCTGAGGTAACTTGGGATGGATTAGTAACATCCCACCCTGATTTCAGCAATCTTTTGTCTATTATCTGTTGTCTAGTTTGAGCTTCGTTCATACTAAATATTTAGCAAGTTACAAATTAAAAATATCTTGTTATTTAATGATATTTTCACTTTTGTATTTTACCTCATTTAAGGCTTTTCTACTACTCACACTATAATCCTAACGCTCTCTTAGAATAGAATTTTACAGGTGCTCTATCTTGTTTAACAGCTTCATGCAACACAATCGTAAAAGCATCAACCAAATCGTCGTGTTTTTCTACACCGAAATATATAAGCTGTTGAATCAAAAGATCAGCGCCTTCTTTTGGAAACAAAATCTTTCCTGATCTAATCATGTGAGTTACAGAATCTAGTCTTGACCTTTTATCTTGTCCATTGAGTGGAAATGCTCTCGCATCAACACCTAGCCTCACAAGTTGCTGTATTACGGCTCTTTGATATCCGACATCCTCAATATAAGCTCTGCATCTTCTGTTATATAATCCAGATTGTCTGGCAAGAATCTTTATTTTATCTGTCGCAGAAGGGAAATCTAACCTCTCGTTTACTGGAAATTTCTGAATATACACTTTTAGTGTTTCTTCATAACCAAAAATATGACCTATGACTAGAGCAGTGTAATCGGCATGCGTACTTGAAGATATGGCCAAATCTACCCCCATCAGTGAAAGCTTATACGCCTCTTTACCGTCTCTACCCTCTTTGCCCTGTGGCAATTCATCGTAATATTGAATCCACTCCTTATGAACAATTTGATCCTCATCAGCAATTATTTTAAGCATATACTCTCTTTGCCATGCCTTATCATCCCCATTCAGTCGCTTTTCCTTTTCAATTGCTTCTATATTCGGATATTTTCCTGTCCAAAGAATTTTGTCTTGACTATCTATTAATGGGTATTCCTTAAATATTGCATCGATTTTATTTTCAGCTATATTTTTCTTTAACCGCATGAGAAGTGAATCATCATGAAGGAGGTTTCCGACTAAAATGATTTTAGTATTTAAATCCCCTAAAGGAACAACTTCTCCTGTTAACCAAGTATATGTTTTATCCCTACTTTCTCTTGTTTTCACAGAGTTTAAATCTTCAACATCATCACAAATAATTAAGTCGGGTCTATATGCACCATGTCGTAATCCTCTAATACTCTGTTCACTTGAAGCAGCGATTATCCTTGCATTGAATCTTGGAATTACAAGTGAATACGATCCCCATTCATCAGATTCTTCTTCAAAAGGTCCAAGGTCAGCCCGTAAAAGAGCATTGCCTTCTAATTCTCGTTTAACATTTGATAAGTGAGTTTTTGCTTGTTGTTGTGTTTGTGAAAGAATAACTACACATTTCTTTTGTTGTTTTCCTAGTATCGCCCATATTGGATATGACATAGTCATTAAAGTGGACTTTGCTGATCCTCTAAACGCTACAATAACTGCAATTTTTATACCCTCATCTTCAGTAATAGCAAACATTTCCTTTTGAAAGTCTGCTGTTTTATATTTCACATATTGACTGAAATATAGATGAAAGAACCAATAATGACTTTCTTTCGTAATTGCAGTTCGTGCTCTTTGATCAGAAAGAATACTTTCAATGACTTCTTTAGTCATAGGTTCTTGTAAATTATTACTGTTCATTTGAACAGGTTGGTTCTGTGTTTGTGTCTGTAGTTCCATTTTGCGTATCTACTAAATTTAAATTAAATGCCATGTTAAGAGATTGTCTAATAATCTCTTTTTGTTCCTCCGAAAGAGGAATGTCCCCACTTTTTGTTGTGACTTCGAGTTTTGGAGAGTAACTCTTGTGATGGTTCTTTAACCAAAAGATTATGCCCGTTAAGTTTCCATCCCTTATGGCTGAAATAAGCTGACTTTCAGCCATATCGTTTATAAGTTGCGACCCTTCTTGAAGAGCAATTTCAGCTTCTTCTGCGAACTTTGGATCTCTTTTCTTCCACCTGTAAAATGTTGCTCTTGATACTCCTAACTTCTCGCAAGTAACTTGAATTACAGGGGTCTTTCTTAATTGTTCTATTATTGTTTTTTTAGTTATACCTTTCATTGGAGTTTAGTTGCTTGTAACTTAGTTAAGTTTTCCCATCTCTTTTTGATTACTTCTGCATATGTAGGAGACTTTTCCATTAAATAACACCTTCTTTTCATCCTTTGACAGGCAATTAAGGTTGATCCTGAGCCACCAAATGGCTCAACAACTAGCTCTCCCTTTTGTGTAAGAACTTTAATATATGGGATAAGGATTTCTGTTGGTTTAGTACCAAAAACCACTCCTTGCCCAGAACTTTTCTCATCGGAAGATCTATATTCTATAAAGTCTGTAGGTTGAATCTTTTTTCCTTTTTTATATCCCTCCCAGTGTGGTTTACCAGATATGGCATACAAAGCTGTTTGATACTCATTCTGAAGCAGTTCTTCCTCAGGATTAGTATTCATGACTTCTTCTTGATACGAAGAACCTACCATGGCTATATCGTGCTTAGAAAAGAATCTGTATTTAGAAGAAAATCCTTGATGTCTATTGGGTAAGTGCCAAACAATCATATTTTTTACCTTCCAATATTTTTCAATTTCAGACCATATGACACGTAAATTTTTCCAATTTTCATAAACTATGATATGGAAATTATCTTTTGCCACTTCTGATATGTTTTTCATCCATAACTCTGTGAAATTATCAGGAATTACATCTGTTTCAAGGTACTTTCTGTCTCTTTTGTACCCAAACCCTTCCGTAGCTTTTCCATGCTTCTTTTTTCCTTGCAGATAATTCAAAATATACGGGGGATCTGTAAAACAAAGATCTGCCTTCTCATTGTTCATTAGTTTAAGGATGTCATCATTTACTGTTGAATCTCCACACATGAGTCGATTCTCTCCTAACTGCCATACATCTCCCTTTTGTATCATAATTTTCTTTATATCTAACTTTGCTAGTTCCTTCTTTAAATCGAATACTTCAGGGTTATCGTCATCCCAATCGAAGATTGCGTCCAAATCTTCAGAGTTGAAACCCACATCAGTTAGAAAATCCTCAGCAAAGTTGGCAAGAAGTTTAAAATCAAATTCTCCTTGATTCTTGTTTAATCTGATATTCAGTTCTTTTTCCTTTTCTATATCAGGGATATTTATGTATACAACAGGCATTTCAGCAATACCTAGTGCTTTCGCAGCTTCTATTCGCATATGTCCTCCGATGACAATATTCATTCTGTCAGGAGCGCTATTTACGATTGCTGGATCTACAATTCCAAATCTTTCGATACTGGTTTCTAGATCCTTTAAAGCTTTTTCATCCCACTTTCTTGGATTGTAGTCAGCTTTGATTAACTCATCTATATTTACATAGACCGTTTTTATTTGTTCTTGCATTTAAATATGTAAAAAAATTAACAGAGTTTTTGGCTCTGTTTATATTCTAAAGAATGGATAGTTGCGTAAACTTGCGTTACTTCTTTCTGAGAAGAAAGATATATGGAGTGTTTATTGTAAATGCTGTATTTTGTGGGACAAAAAACCTATCATATCCAACAATATCACTTATAACTTTATTTAGTGCCCTATATTTACCATATATTATTTGATACCAATCCTCTTCCTCTGCATTAAAGGTTACACCTAAAGCATCCGAAACTAATTCATCAAGCTCCCAAGGAGTTTCATGTATTTCTGTGTTCTCAAACATATATTTACATAATAAATATCTATCATCTCCTCTTTTCAAAGGAATATTTCTACCATTTATTATTAATCTTGGTTTCTCATCATCAAACTCAATCTTATTTGTTTTAACTAGAAATCTCTGAGGATAGTTCTTAAGTATTTGTTTTATCGATAAATAGGTCTCTTTTGTGACACATATTGTTGGTGTTTCTACTCCAGAGGAATTTTCAACTCTTGTCCAAATATAAAACAATTCATCCTCTTTGTAGAGACCGTTACTCAATCCGATTGTTAAATCTACAGGGGGAATACCAGCCTTTACTTTAATAAGAAATTCGTAAATATCTTCATTTACATAAAAATACTTAGCGAATGCATCAGTTATTATTTTAGTCGCTTTTTGCATTTCAACAGAGATTTGCTTGAACGGTTCTAATGTCTTTTCTATTTGTGAAAGTACTTCCCCCATTCCCGATTTAAACATTGAATCTCTAATCTGATTCTTTATTTCTAATAAAACAGGTTCAATATCCCCCGTAAGGCTATTTACTTGCTTCTTAAAACTTTTAATTTCTTCTGGTGACATATTCTGATTTAAAAGATTAATCTATAATATTTTATATCTATATTTAATTTTAATCTATCAAAAATGAATTTCCTTAAAGATGAGCAATACTATATGGATCGTTACGATCTTATAACCATTAATATCTGCCTTGAAAGAATAAAGCTCCTCAAAAAAGTGTTCGCAAAAATGAATCAATCGGATAAGTTATCCAAATTTACTGAAGAAGAAATACAAAGAAACAAGAACTATTTCACTAATATGCAATTAATTGAAATTAAACTAGACAGATACAAAAAGAGAGCTGAAAAAATTGAAAAAGATATTGAAGAGGATAGAAAATTACAGGATGCTCAGGATAATACTCTTCCACCACAGAATATAAAGTGTGATAAATGCAAAATTGATATGCAAGCTTCATCAGGGGATGTAATGAATCATTTTAGCAAACCAATTCGAGTATTGTTCTTCTTTGACTGTCCAAAATGTAAGAAACGAAAAGCACATTATGAAAATGGAGAAATATGGAAGTACACACCTACCCCATGTGCAAAATGCGGAGGGAAGCTAAAAACAAAATATTCTTTTAAAAGCGATATAAGTACAATAACAACCACTTGCTCAAAATGTGATTACAGAAACGAAGATGTTCATAATCATAAGGTAGAGGAAGAAAAGCGACAAAAGCATGAGAAAGAAGATAAAGATCTACTTGAAAAATATAGAGATTCTTTTTGCATGAAAAAAAAAGAAGCTGAGGACTATATTAAGGCGTTCGATGAAATGGACTTTGCTAATCAGGTATATAAGTACGAACTTCAAAAATATGATGATGTCGCATATGAAAAATCCGACAAATTAAAGAAACTTTCTGTTACTGATCTAGAAGACTTGCTTAATGCTAAACTTCCAAAATTGAAATTTAACAGACTCACTTTTAAAGAGCCCAAAATAGATGTGTTTGTCGAGATTGAATTTACAACCCAGGACATGGATTCTTCAAGAAGAAAACGAGAAAGTGAAAGATTATTACAGAAATTATTAAAAGATACCTTAGAGTTAACTAATTGGCGATTGATGATTCCTGGTATCTCATACAGACTAGGTTATTTATCGGGGAAATTGAAGGGTTATGAAAGAGAGGATGACATACTCAAACTCCTTGGGAAAAAAGAAGAAAATCCAAAGATTGAACTCGACAAAGAAAAACTACTTAAATATCAGACTTCAGGTTCTATTGGGTTAGCTAGATTATCAGCAGAATACGAAGGTCAACGAAAAATACGATTGAAAAGATTTAAAGACGAACCAAATGGTTTTCTACTAAATGACAAAGAAGACTCTTGGTATACATGTAACTTTTGTGGAAGTTCAACTCCTAGCAATAAAACTTGGTGGATGCCTGAAGCAATAACTTGTACAGACTGTCATAACAATATCCTGAAGGGTCTTATACCAAAAGAGATTTTAGGAAATGACAAACTTTGGTTCACTTCATACCATTTAAATAGTGAATATGGCTTACATTCTGCAACGGTTAGAAAATACATACGAACAGGAGAACTCATCAGCAGAGATCTTAAAAATAGCGAGGGAAACCAATACTTCGCATTCTTTTTGGCAAAAGAAAATAAGGATTTCTTCACTACTCATTTCAAAAAAGCCAAGAGGAAGCAAAAGTGGCATTTCGTGGATGAAAAAGGGAAGATTGTGTGGTTATAGTAAGTTAGTATAATATGTTTATATGAATAAAAAACAAATCGAAGAACTACTGAGTTGAGCAATAGATAAACTTCTGATAAATGATTCTGATTTACTTATCAGAGATGTTAATGAGAGAAGTATTACTCATAAATTAGCAGAATATCTCCAAGAACGGCTAAGCACATACATACCAAAAGAAGCTAATTTCAAGGTGGACTGCGAGTACAATAAAGATTGAGAACTCCCCAAAAGAATAACTATTATGAAAAAGACTGTTGACACTGATGATATTAAAAGTGAGACTTTACCCAGATATTATTATCCATAAAAGGGGATGAGGGAAAGAACATAACTTACTTGTAATAGAAGTAAAAAAGTTTTCAAACTGCAATCCCGAGAGTAAAAACGGGACTTTGACAAATTACATGCCTACAAAGATGAATATCATTACAAATACTCTTATTATATTGAATTTCCGAATCAACAAACTATTTTATTGAGAAAATAACGTTTTTATAGCAGTTATCGGTCGTATTCCCGAATTAAAAACATCCCAAGGCTCTCTAAATTGAAATTTAACATTTAACTTAGTATGTAATAATGGAAGTGATTCTTTAGATATATATTCGTTAAATGCCTTTAAGAAACCTTCTTTTGCAATAATCTGCAATAGATACTCAAATGAATCTGGAGAAACGAAAAAGAAAGGAATTTCCTCAATAAGATCTTTATTTATTCCCTTTTCAATCAACCTAATCTTCAATTCAGCCGTAAAGTTATATGGAAATACATAAATGTCACCCAAAGTAAGTAATAAAAGAAAGGTCTTTTTTGATGGAGAGTATTTCATATGCGGATACAATCCCATTTTGTAATCTTCTAATGTTTTATATGATTTACATAAAATAGCTGAGATTTCTTCAATTAGCTTTTTATAACCAGTATATTTGCTTCTAACATCAAGAGAAACTAGATTTCTATGTTTTACCTCGAGAAAAACAATACTATCACGGTCTTCTAAAGTAAAATCTATCGTCTTCTTTTTCTCTGATTTCTTCTTCGGATTGGTATATTCCTTTTCACCCACAAAAACTACTTTTGATTTATCTAATATGAAAGATATATATTCTTCGACTCTTTTACCAATTAAATCACCTAAAACATCCCCATTTTTATCAAAGTCATAATGAAGTCCACTAAGAATTCTATCTAGTAAAAGAATTGGGCTTGGGCAATAATAACAATGAGAATCTTCAACCAATGGATAGTATCTTAACCAATTAAAATGAAATTGATATTCTTCATCAAGTTCTGGATATTCCTTGAATTTCAACTTTAATTTATTAAAAGTTGTAGAAAATTTACTAAAGAATACTTTCAAATCATCATTGGAAATTCCTGGTAACTCAGAAGTAATGTCTTTTTTTATTGTAAAATGTTTTATGTACCATCCAACAACAGCTAAGCCAATGATATATATCTGCTCTGGAGCTAGATTATATTTAGATCTGATAATAGAAGAAATTTCATCTGGCTTATATAAATAAGCATACCTAGATACTATATTAAGGTAATGTCCAACAACATTCTGAAGTGGAAACTGACTAAAACTAAGTAAAGATAGATAACTTAATATTTTATCATTAGAAACTGGAAATGTTCTTTCCGAAATAGCATTTTCTAGAGCTTTATTGTCATTAATCAATCGAGGAAAGCGTTGATATTCTTTTAGTGTTTTATAAGGATAATTATTATTTGAATATGTAAGAGTTAATCTAATATAGGTATCAATATCCCATGGGCCGATTACTCTCCATACTTCTTCTCGTGATTTAGAATCTTCAAATATCTTGGGAAGAAACGGAGGTAATTGCTGATTAAATGAAAAATAAGTATTGTATCCCCAAAAAATATGGAAATTATCCCGATAATCCGTTTTGGATATTCGGTTTTTAACTATATTAAAATATTTTTTTCTAAATTCTCTATCAAATTCCATAAAAGAATTTTATCATATTGGAAAGTAATAGATATTATTAGGCAAAAACACTCCATTTATATAATTTGTCTCATTACTACAGAATCAATTTCAGCCCGTTTTCTTTCCGAATCGATACGAGTATTAAGGAACTCATTGTAGGACAACATAAATTCTTTAACTAGGTTAGAGTTAGAGTCTTTTATAATCATCTTTATTTCCCTCTTCTTGTTTTTATAGGCATTTACGAATCCAAATTCTCCTGTAACAACACCAGTGCCTGACAGAACAAAAAACAGATCAAACCAAAAACCCTTAAACTCAGGTATTTCGGCAATGCTTTTTACAACTGGAATTAAGAAATTTTCACCTTCATATCTCTCTAATATTTGAATTATGTTTCTTACATTATTTTCATTCTTTTCATGCACTTTGTCTATTAAAAATTTCTCTAAGATCGGATCAAATTGCGGATAGGCAACCTTAATTAATTGTGCTGCCTCATATTGATATCTCCAATTCTTTCTTAAACTAATCTTAAATATAATTGGGATAATAATCTCTACATACTTTGTCCAAGCTTCACTCCTTCTATAAAGAGCAAATGGAACTGGGTCATATTCATTTGTAACTTTCTTTTTATCATTTGCATTTATCAAATCTTTGCTAATCGCTTTATAAATTCTATGTTCAAAGAATTTCAAAATAGTTCTGGGATATTTTTCTAAAATTGAATTAATGACTCCTTCCATTTCATAATCAATTGATTTTGATTCAATTAAATTCTCTAGAATTATGTCAATTTCTTTCTTATTAAGATTATTAAAAAAGATTTCACCAGCAGAAAAGATCTCCATCCTTCCTAATGACAGTCCTGCATAAGTAAGTTGGTCTATCGACTTAAACAATAGCTCCCTATATATTCTTTCATCGGAATATCTCTTAAATATTGATCTATTTATATTTCTAAGTGCATCCCAATCAGATGATGAGATAGAAGCAGAGTATGTTTCAATCAAAATTTCTGGAGGAAATAACTCACTGAAATAAGGTAAACAAGCAATTAGCATTAAATCTTCTTTTTTTGAAATCTTTTTTTTAATTATTCTTAATGCCACTTCTGAGTTTCCTTCTATCAAACCACAGAAAAGATCAACAAAAAAGTTTTTAATTCCATTAAAGCTAAGAAGGGACAATGCTATATCTGAATCATTACAAGATAAATATCTAATAAATTTTCCAAAGTAAGAATATCTACCTAAATCATCTAACTCAATTCCGTCTAAAATCTCTTGAACTTTCTTTTCCCATCCATCAAAGTTTCCGTCAATAATATTTTGAGCAATTCTATTTACTTCTTTTTCTCTTTCTCCAGCCGTTTCTTTCCAATCTTTATTTGTATCAAACTCATGCTCATATCCTACCAAAGTTCTATATACTTTATAAAATTCATCTGTTCTAATTAATTCACTTAAATTCTTAAGCGGAACAATATTGTCCCCTTTGAACCTTTTATTAAACCATGAGCATTGGCTTTCAATTTCTAGTTTCACTTTATTATTTGCCTCAGGAAAAATATCTATATAGAAATCCAATATTTCAACCAACTCTTTTTTAACCATCTCAGCCAAATCATCAGAATACGAAGCTGATATTGGAAGAAAAGTCATATTTCTCATAACACTAATCACCATCTCTCTTTTATTGATTTCAGAAATATTGTTATAAAACTCTTTTAGTAAAAGGAAGCATTCATTTCTTATATTTTCCAAATTCTTCGACCTCATTAAACTTCTATTCTCCCAGCTCATTTTTTGATAATCTACCCATTCAATATTTTGAAACTCAAGGCGAATGATTTCAGTTAAAATATTTAATACCAAGTCAAAATTATTCAAAATCTTAGTCTTTGTTAAAGAGAGTTTCTTCAGAATTTGTATGAATTTAATTTGAGGATAAAATCCAATATTTTTAAGAAAAACCAAACGATATTTTAAGAAATCAATAGCAACTTCTTTTGCTTTCTTACTAACTTGTTCGTCATTGTCATGAGAGTATTTTAATAAGCAATTAAATCCTTCATCAATACTGTAAACCATAAACACTCTTAATACTTCGAGTGCCTTTATTTTAATCTTTCTTAATTTATCAAGAGATATTTTAGATGAACTAATTTGTAAAATCTTATTAAGTAAGATAAGAGCCCTTTTAGGGTCCTCATGAGCAATGGGTTTCAAGGTCTCTAATTTTTGTATTAAGTCTTGTTTATACATTTTATTGTGTTAATTCTTGCATATCATTTTCTACATCATCAAAAGTAGCCGTATAATACATATCTAGATTAGTATTATCTATCTGAGCAAGTTGAATCCGTGCATTAATTCTTCCCGCTGGCAGATTAAATTTTTCATTCATATTGTTAATCACGTCAGTGCTAAAGAAATTAATAGAATGTGTTAATAATGATCTTCCAATAACCTTTGTCTTCTCCATCTCAACTGAGCTTATGCCTGTCCCACAAACCGTAATTATTCCATGTTCACTTTTGATAACGTTTTGTGATTTCAGCTTTTTGAGTAAATATTCTAATTCATTTTTATTAATTCCAGTGATTGAGTTCAAATTTGCAATGAGGTTATTTGATTCAACAGTTATACATAAATAAATAATTGAAGCTACTATAGAAAGATTATTTCTCATCAATAAAACTGCACTGTAAATTTCATCAGTAAGTTCATTAAATTCATTAAGCTTTGCCTTTTTATCAAGTTCATTATACATATTCATGTAATCCTCCTCCGTTTGTAACTTCTTCATTCCTTTTATCAATACGTTCCCTTTTTTATCTCCAATTTCATCTAGTGTCTTTTCCAGTTCTTTTCTAGATAAAACATCAAAATATTTCCAATAAACATAATAAACATCTTTCTTTACCCAAAAAACCACAAACAAAAGTGTAGGCAGGTTTGTATTTATGCAAAATCGAGCAACTTCTTTTTTACAGCTATATGAATTTTTAGTTATCTTTGTCTTCGTTCCTTTTAACTGATAAAAGTATGTTTTTGGTAAATTTATTCCATACCCATTTTTAGGATTTCCATTCTTGTCTAACTTTTCTTTATTTGGTAATCTTAATCTTAAAAAGCCATCTGTATCAGGAGTTTTGTCCTTTTCTCCATGGGGCTGAAAATCGAAAAAATCTCCATATTCAATCGATAACTTTTCTGTCAAAATTCCTCTAGCAAACTCATCAGACCTATCTTGTGGACTATATTCGCTCAAAGTTAATTCATTCTAAAATTACATATTATAAATTATATCACTCCTGTGCTTGGCTAATATGAACTATCTTTGCATTCTGGTTACCCCAAAAAGAACAAACATTTTCACTACCAAATTCCTTTGTTAAAGAAGCTTTCATTCTTTCTCTAAATTCTATGAAATCTTTTGAATCTAACATAAATTGATTATATCAAAGAATACCTTGTATAATATTTCCATGATTGAAACACATCCATTCGGAAGTTTTGTTCCTAAACAAGTTAAATACTTACTATTAGGAAGCTTTACCACCAAGGAGGCATTTGATGACAAGAAGAAAGATGACTATGTTTGGTTTTATTCAAATGGTGGTAGAAACCAATTTTGGCCAATTCTCGAAGAAGTTTATGGAACACAGTTGAAGACCAGAAAGCAAATGGAGAACTTGTTTACCTCACTTGGCATGGCTCTAGCAGATATTATTTATCAATGTGAAAGAAAAAAGAGCAGTAATCTTGATATTAATTTGACTAATATTGTATACGCCATTGATGATATAACCGAAATTTTAAAAAAGCATGATATTTCAAAAATATTCTTTACAAGTAAGTATGTAGAAAAGAGATTTAAATCTGTTTTCAAAAGTGTTCTTGCAACATATTCAAACATTAAATTAATTTCTTTACCAAGTCCTTCGCCACGATATGCTTCTATGACTAAGAATCAAAAAACGCAGAGTTACAAAACCTTATTACCAAAGATAAAAGAAACCTTCTAATACAATATAAGTTATGATAAAATACTAATATAATTTAATTAAAAACATATATGGCACCATTAGGAGCAACTCCACAAACTCACCAGCCTACAGAAGGAGAGGTGTTGTTTGAGCAAATGTATGAAAGAGGACGAGAAAAAGCAAATGAATTATTCCAAACAGATAACTTAACTTATACTGGGTTTGGAATATTTTATGCACAAAGACAAATGGATGTGCAAATACGAACAGAAGGAAAATATAAACTCGGATTCTATGAGTTTCAAGAAGAAGGTGTTTACTCTCTACCTCAAGATGTAAGTGATGAAATTTCTAAATTAGGAGACAAATTTAAGGATTCTCAGGTATTTGGAATAGTTTCCACACCATTAGATAAGAAAAGTGATATTAAACACGGAGTTCCTACACATCATACAAAATCTGTACTTGTTATTGATGCGGAAGGGAATTATTGGATATTAGAAACAGGTACCGCTAAAGATTCAATGTTCTTTAGAGCGGAACAAGATACTGATTCACACATATACCAATTGACATCAGAATTTTCTGGTAAAGCTAAAATGAGACATATTAGTCCTACTGATACTATGGTCTTACAATCTGCTACTATTTGGCACTTTAATCCAACGGCATTCCCTAAAAACATTCAAGACCAATATGCTCCATCAATTCTTAAAGGAAATAATTCAAAATTCAAAGCTTTTGTAGCGAAGAGAGGATTTTTAGATTGGCCTAAATGGTAATTATGACTGAAGCACTCGAAGAATTTCCAAATGAAGATACTTTATTAGAAAGATTTTCTCAAGAAGAACTTGAAACACTATCTAGGGATGTTGACCAAGCTGGTGGAATGTTTCAATATATCCTTCAACATACTCAAACTGTAATTGAAGAACTTGGTTTTCCCAATTTAACTGCAAGTCTAGGTGAAGAAGTGAATTACAGAGGATCAGGCTCCTATATTCCTGTAATAGTTACAAACGGAGACAAAACAATTACTGAAATTCATCTTACATCTGCTCCTGGAGGAGTAATGGTTGAATCATTGGTTGGTCTTCTTTACATTACTGATGAAGGAATCAAACAAAAGATTTCTGTTGGACTAAACTCCTAAAAAGAAATCAATTATCCAAACTCACAATATTATTTAGAAAACAGGTTGGGTCTATCATTTTATAGCAGGAGGATTGATAGACCCAACCAAGGGAGTTATTTCACAAACATTGGAGCACAGGGCAAAGATTCAAATCCGGCCTTGTAAGCATCAATCCAAATTGTTTGCGATAACTCAGGAGATGATACTTGATACCAAACCGTATTAGCGGATGGAGAAATGCCTGCTCGGTATACATCAACGACTTTCAGAACAAATCCAACTTTTATCAAAAAGATTGGATTCACTCCGTTGTGATCGCTGTAACCGTAGACATCTCCAGTAGTAACCAAGTAATCATCTTGCGACGTACAGTCAAATGACGGGCTATTGACCACCGTCACATTGACTTCAGAAGTTGCAACATTGGATTGGTTTCGTGAACCCGATGCTGCACATCCACATAGCAGAATTACAGCTATTGTTAGTGCAAACGCTGTTTTCATGTTTTTCTCCTTATTACTTCGTTTAATCCGAATAGGCTCTCCTGCCAACGAGATTTTGTTTTTTAATGTGCTATATAACGCAAAAAACCTCGCCTTTATCCACCAAGTTAAACTTGACAGACAAGGACGAGGTTTCAAACTCGTGTTACCACCCTGTTTCCATTAGCTATTAAAAAACCACCTTTCGGTGGAATATAAATAATAAGCTAATGCTCTTTACTTACGCTCCGTTTCCGACACGTATTAGTATATTTTTACGGTTTACCTTCCGTCATGCTTATCGCATGCAGCTCGTTTGGTAGGATGCCAAACTCAAATGCTTTTCTAAATTGTAGGCTGATTATATCGCTATATAGCACAATAATCAAATAAATGTATGAATTACTCAAATATGAGACAAAATACACTCCCTTTTTAGGCGTCTCATTTGTCTCATTCTCATTTTGGGTTCCAGACCCGTATGCCCCGTTTTTATTCAAGATTATACATGAAGAAAAAGATTTGTCTCTTTTTAATATTATCAATTATTCTATTAATCCATGGTTTGATTTTCCATAATAATTGTAACCTAATTGGTTTATCAAAATGTAATTATTTTTGGAAATATCTTGATAATCAATCCATCGCAACATTCATAACAATAATCTTTGGTCTTATTTCGATTATCATAGGATATTTATTTTGGGAAGAGCAACATAAGAAAGTTATTATTGATGATTTATTAATTAAGTATTCGACATTTTCGATAGAATATATTAACCTTATGGAATTTTATTCTAGCTCACTTTTGACTCAAGACGATTTAGAAGTGCGGTTAAAGGAAGAAGTTGATGCTAAGAAAAAAGATGAAATACAAAAAGCTTATTATAATCAAGAGTTTCAGAGAATTGAAAAGGACGCAAAAAAGGTTGAACTATTTTCATCTATCGAATGTCATAATATCTTATTGAAGAAGCTTGTAGATAATAATAGTACTTATCAGGCTATAGATAAAATTCACAAAGTAGTGATTGGTATATCAGAGCACTACCGCAATCTTAACCAAATAAAAAGCAATGGAAACTCTGATTTTAATATTTATGTAACCAATCAAAAAGATAAAATCTTAAATCTCATTGATAATTTAAATATCAAACATACATAGCTCATTTGTCTCATTCTCATTTTGGGTTCCAGACCCGTATGTCCCGTTTTTGTTAATTCTTCACAAACCTTTTTTTACTTACTTAATTGAACAATACTGTCACTACGATTAATGCTCTCATAGTTTTTTGCAAATTGTTCTCCATTACATTTAAAAGGTTGCGTATCTCGATATTCTTTTGTAGTTATTAACTCTTCTCTATTCTTTATTCCCCTTGCTTGATATTTTGCAAAGATTGAATCCGGAATAATTTCAAAATATGAAATATACACAGCATCATGCAAACTACTATCTAATTGCACTGCAATATCAGTATTTTGATATTTCCCTATATTTCCAATCTGTTGTCCTGCAGTAACATTTGAATTAACAGATATTCCATCAAGCTTATATATATGAAATATCCTAAAAACCACTGATGGATATTGGGAAGAACGAATATATATTTGTTCACCAATAGGAACCATCTCACTTTCAATTTTTTCTATTGTTCCATCAACTGGACTATATATTGGTATTGCATCAGTAAGTGAAAATGGTATTCCATTTCCATTATGAGAATCTTTGTATGCTAAACTTTCTTTTGTTTCTTGAATAATAAAATAGTGCTTCATACTTCTACAAGTTTCTCCTGTCCCATATGAAAAATCATGACCAACACCTGAACGAAATTTCGAGATTTCTGAAATTCTATCTAAATCTATAAAATCAGCTTGCACAATCTTTGGGAGATTATTTAAATCTAAAGTGTCAGCATATTTAGCTTTATCTTCCTTAATCTTATTCTCCTGTTTAATTGCATCAGACTCTTTAATCGTAGGATAAATATTTTTTTTGTTTTCTTCATCCCTCACTCCTTTTGTGCTCAACGTAAAAAAAATTAAAATGATAAAAATTAACAAAATTACAACACCTCCCATTATTATTGGTAAACGAAACTTATGACACTTCGAAAACAACGATTTAACAATAGATAATACTTTCGATTCTTTTTTATCTTCAGATTGAATTTGTCCTTCCATATGAAAATAATATATTATTTACTATATTTGTTCCAGACTCGTATGTCCCGCCATACTTCATATGTTCCTACAAGTCCCGTACTCTATTCCTCAAGTATTGATAATGCTTCATCTCATCTATGGTACGTATCGAATTAATTTAGTATATTTAAATATATTAAATTTATCTTTCTTTTTATGAAAGAAATCCAATTAAAAGGACTAAACAAATTTAATCTATTTATGTCTGCAATGCATTTCATACAGGCAAGTGTAGTATATTTTTTAAGTAGTCCTGATAAAGGACAGGTTCCTATTACTTTGAGTTACTTAAGATTTGATCCAGTTCTAACCAAACTATTCCCAGCAACAACCGAATTATTTACAGTTAACTTGGCATGGTTTGTAATAGCATTCTTTTTACTAAGCTCACTTGCCCATTTATTCATTGCTACTGTTTACAGAAAGAAATATGAAAGTGATTTGACGATTGGAATAAACAAAGTACGTTGGTTTGAGTATGCACTAAGTGCGAGTGTAATGATGGTAGCAATTAGTTTGCTTTCAGGAATCTATGATTTATCAAGTTTGGTAATGATATTTGGATTGGATGCGATAATGAACCTACTGGGTCTTGCTATGGAGAAAGAAAATCAGGGAAAACCAATAACAAATTGGTTAACATTCATTTTAGGTTCTATCGCAGGAATCATTCCTTGGGTAGTATTTGGAATATATGTTTATGGAACAAGCAAATTTGGTGAAGGAAATATTCCGACATTTGTATATTGGATATATATTTCAATATTCATGTTTTTCAACAGTTTTGCAGTTAATATGGTATTACAATATAAAAAGATTGGACCTTGGAAAGACTATCTATTCGGAGAAAAAGCATATATTGTACTTAGCCTTGTTGCTAAATCATTGCTTGCATGGCAAGTATTTGCTGGAACTTTGAGACCGTAAAGAATAGAAAGAATTTGGTTCCAGACCCATATGTCCCGTTTATATTTCTCACTATATTCCATTTAAGATAACTTTAAATTTTTAAACATAGGTACTATACTGTTTATTAACGATGATAAAAGCTTTTTTTAAACGGTTCTGGTGGATATTTGTAATACTAGGAACTGTTACAATTACACTAATAATTTTTCTATTAATCAATACAAAAGAAAATCACAAAGGGATAGGTTTATTTGAATCAGATAAGAATAAATTCAATGAGAGAATAGTCAAAACATTCCTTCCAGAAAGTGGTACCGCTTTTAAATATGCCTCTCCCATGCTTTACAATGAACATATATATATCGGGACCTCAGAAAGGATTGGTTATGACAACGCTCCTATATCCAAGATGAATGATAACTTCTTCTATAAATTTGATTTAAATTTAAATGTTATCTGGAAATACTCATTGTATAAAAAAATGGTTACAGGAGGAGCAGTAATGGATAGTAACCACAATTTATACTTTGTTGTTGAAGCGCTAAACGATAAAGATAACGCTAATAAAAAAGAACGAATATATACAACTGTATACTTAATGTCTCTTACTGAAGATGGTAATTTTAGATGGGAGAAACAGATATCTCAAACTGATGAATTTTGGGATCATGCATATATTACCCCTGCGATATCAATAGATAATATAGTCTATGTGGGTCAAGATCGTTTTTATGCATTTAATACAAACGGAGACATTCTTGCAAAATATCCTTCAGAAAATAATCTGAAAATTAGTAATTACGGAGGTGCACCAATAATTGATAACCACGGCAATGTATACTTTGTTTCACCTGAGCCAATAGAAAATAAAAGCAGCAGTTTACAAAAAGACGAATTTGGGACAGAGACTATTAGGGCATTCAAATTCTCTCCTATACTAAAAAATTTAGTGTGGTCAACAATAATGGGTAATGAATTGCTGGATAATGAAGGGGGAAACAGCAATGGAGGTGGAGGTCAAAAAACACGAAGTGTTGAATCCCCTCCTGCCTTTGGGATGGGGGGAAATAGCCTGTACGGAGCTGTTGGATGTACTATTAGTAAAGTTGACACAGCAACAGGGGAATTGCTTTGGTCGATTAAGCCAGATGGAGCTACAGGACACTTTAATGCAAGTCCTGCAATAGATGCAGAAGATAATTTGTATATCGGTACGAAGTCGAATAATGAAAGTCGTTTTTATGCAATATCTTCAGCTGGTAAACAGCTTTGGAGAACCGATATCGGCTCAGATCTTTACAATTCCCCTATTTTAACTGATCAAGATACTATATATGTCGGTTCTGAAACAAATCCTAAAGGGAAGTTCCACATTCTAAATAGAAAAACTGGAGAAGAATTAATGGCAATATTTAATGATAACGAAAGAAAAGTTCCAGATTTTTCTCACGATGCTATGCTTCTTTATAAGGGGTATGTATATGTTGGAGTACATTCTTCTGATAAAGACGATACAGGAGGGAATCCTAATCCTACTCTATATAAGATAAAAGTGGACGCTCAAGAATATCTCCACGGTGCTGCATGGCCAAGAATTTATAGTGGGAACATGAATAATGGGAGGGTCGATAATTAGAGAAATTTCTTTCTTCTAGCGGCAAGTATTACTTCAAATAAAGTATCTTCAAAGTTTACCCCATACATTTTTGGAACATTATCTATTGCACTATGATATCCAAATGACGAGTTAATATTTATATCTATGAAATATGGCTTATTTTCTTTATCCAATCTAATATCATACTTTATATATCCACTTGCTTCAAAAATATTAAATACTTCCTCACAATATTTCTTAATTTTTCCTTTTGGATCGTCAAATTTTGCGTAGTCGTAAGCTTCCTCATTTGTCCAAACCTTATCCCAACTACATAAATCATATTTTCCATCCTTAAATTTTTTGTTAAACATCTTCTCTCCAATATATGTTTTTAATCCTGTCTCAGTTTCTATTACCAAGGCTGATAATTCTCTTCCATCAATAAACTCCTCAACAATTAAAGGACTTTTATATACAGAAAACATCTCACTCATTCTCTTGTTAAGCTCTGCTTCATTCTCGCATACTGACATATTCTCAATACCTATGCTCCCACCAATATGGGTATTTAATTTTACTATCAATGGATATTCCAAAGGCTTAGGAATATGATCATCCATATCAGTAACAAAGGTATAGCCAGGAGTTGGCACATCATATTCTTTTAAAAGTTCCTTAGTTAAGAATTTGTTTGCATTCAAGTTCAATGAAGTACTATTGCTACCAGTGTAGGATATGCCAAACAGTTCAAAGAAGGCGGGGATAGTATGAACCATATTCCCATCTCCTCTTACACTTTCAACCATATTTATTACAAGATCTGTATCATCTTTCTTAATTGTATTTACAAATTCCTCGCCCCATTTATATACACTTGCACTAAACCCATACTTTTGAAGTATCTTACAAATTGTTTCCGCTCTTTCTTTAACATCACTATCCGAAATATATTCGTTTTCTGTATGGTAATACGAACGTTTATAATCAGTATGAAGTACGGCAATATGTCTAATATCTTTTAATAAAGGATGTTTCTTCCAATTATTTATAAGTGGAGGCTCTAGGTCGGTATTAGATTTATCATTCATTTTAGTTTTGGCTTTAAATATATTAAACATATTGATTTAGTTTATAGCATAAAAGAAAACATTTAAATATATAACAGTGATAATTTTTTCTTGTTTACTATTTATCTTTCTTATACAATCTAAATACATATAATTTTATATTTTTAAATTATGGAAGAGAATATAAAAGAGTGTTGCCCAGAATTTAACCCTGCACTTTGGCAAGAAAAAGAGCATGTTTGGAAAGATAAACTATTTGTTAGAGACTATGTTAAGCAGATATTTCATATTCCAATAAATATGGGAGCGGTAGTAACAAAGATGTTTGCAGATGTTGAAAAAGCTGGAGCAAGCCCTAAAATAGAAGACTTTTTAATGCTCGCTTACGACCCTTCCCCTTGGAAGTCTGAACTGTATATAACTGTTACAAAAGAAGTTGAGGGTATGGAGAATGTGAAACTATCTGGAAAATATACTAGCAAGGTTTATGATGGTCCATTTAATAATATACCTAACTGGATAAAGGATTTTGATATTTATCTTAAAAATAAAAATCAAAAAGCTCTAAAATATTACTTCTACTACACTTATTGTCCTAAGTGTGCAAAAAAATATGGACATAACTATGTTGTAGCATTTGCACAAACGGAAGAATAGAAAGTGTTAATTTAATTGAGATGCGCCACAAAATCTTATATCAAAGCATCAATGGTCATCTTTATCTTGTTTATCCACTCGGATTCAGTACTCACTCTCAAAGCAGAATCTGACATTTCATTAAGTAAATTCTTAAGCCAAACAGATTTTGGCTTATTTTTATTTGCAAAATTCAAAATTTTTATGAAATCTGCTATTTCGACAGGGATTATCTTCGCTACTCCTCCATAATATCCGATATTAGTTCTATGGAGCATAAAAAAGTATGCCAATGTCGCAGGATTCAACTTACTTGTTAAAAAAATACAATAAAGCTCTTTATTTTCTAATTGTTTTTTGTATAAACCATAATGCCTTCCAACTGGTTCCCCCTCCATTTCATACTGTTTCTGGCCAGTAGAAGTTGTTACCTCGACTATAAGAGAGAAATTTTCATACCTACAAACCATGTCTGCCATATTTCCTTTTGCTGTATCAACAGGATTACCAACTTCATCAAGTCTTAGGTTCCCTTCGATTACTCCGTCATCAAGCATTTCAAAACTTCTCCATGTGTTCCACTCTAATAGTAAGGAAGGATCGAAGGCTTTCCTATTTTGAATATCTTCAAATACTTTAATAATGTTCTCATGACAGTCATACGTTCTAAGCTTTCCCTTAAGAATCTCAATATTCATGTTTTTTCTTCTCTCAGTAATTTTAGCATGTAACTGTTTTAACTCACTAAGTGTTATTTCTTCAGTTATTTTCGTTTCGGGTGACAAAACAGAAATTTCTTTCAGTATCTGCGACTTGTCATCAGTTAATAAAACAGGAATTTCGTTATTAAAAAGATAATTCTCATAATCTTCTTCAGAAGTAAAACTCTGGGCTTCTCGTTTTACAGTATTTAGCAGATGTTGGATTTCTTCTTTCTTCTCTTGATTTATTACAAAATGATAAGTATTAAGTTCTAATTCTATTAATCCAGCACCTCTTAGATACCTTAATGAAGCGTCGGCATAATCTTTGAAATTTCTTTTCTTTGTTTTGATGAATTTTTCATAAGAGACTTCTTGATTTTGTCTGACTTTGTACTGCTCGTTTGATAAACTATCTCGAAATGTATCACTCAAGCTTTGAGTATATATTTTATCAACATAAGTTTTATAACTTTCACTACTTTTATCTCTTTCTCTCTGCCTTTTTCTATCATCAATAATGTTCTTTTTGATTTCATCATACTGAGCGATATTAATAAGTTTTATGAAATATATTGCTATTTCTTCTTTTTTTATATACCCAAGCTCAAATATAAGTCTTAACAGTTCAAGATATGGCTTTATATTATATCGATTAGACTTGTCAACATGATAAGGAGAGGGTAATTGAAACTTCATTAACTGTCGTAATAAAATTTCTTCTGGATTATCTCCTAAAAACTCCTTTCCACTTGGTGTCAATTTTATTGTGGGTTTTAAATCGACAAACCCTAATGATTTCGGACCTCTAGTTATTCGATCTCTTGCTGCTAAATCAAAGTTCAATTTAATTGTTCCTCTAAAAAAGTCGCTTTCAGACAGCAATTTAGCATATTCAGTTTGTGTTTTTGTATTCCATATCTGTCCAGAGAAATTATCAATTAATAACTTAATCTCCTCTCTCATCTTGAACGGACTTCTGGGGGAAGTAACAAAAAATATATTGTTTTTCTTTGTAAGACTGGCCATTTTTAAATTCCTTTAAATTCTTTTATCCTTTTTTTGGCGAAGTTAATTGCCTCTGGTGAGATGTCACAACCCCAAAAATTATATTTATGATTTAATGCTGAAATTGCACTTGATCCGCTCCCCAAGAATGGATCACAGACATTACAATTTTTAAAACCACTTGCATCTAACATCATATCAAACAGCTCAACGGGCTTTTGTGTCGGATATTTTGCGTTGTGAAGTCGTTTGATACTCCAAACATCAGCATACTTTTGCGAAGATAATTTTCTAGCATTCTTGTTTGTAGCAAACATAATAAACTCATGTCTTCTCCTAAAATAATGTCCCATTCCAATATTTATCTTATCCCAAGTTATAATATTTTTTACTGAAAAATATTTTCTAACAACGTGCCCTAAAGATAAAAGAGAAAACGCATCAAACATGATATAGATGTGTCCGGTTTTTTTATTTAAGATCCTTTTACATTCAGAGAGAAATTTTTCATAATTTTCAATACTATCCTCAAACTCAGTAAACCATTTTGCGCCTACTGTGCCCTTCTGTTTGTAATTCCCTACAATTCTTCCCTTACCCAATTTCAAATGGTTATTCATTCCAGAATATGCAGGATCAGTTACAATTAAATCAATTGAGCCTTCATCTAAGGAAGATAAGAATTGAATACAGTCTGCTTGCTTAATTACTAATTTAAGTTTTTTATTCAGTTTCTTCATAACAACATTTTTGCTCTAAATTCTAGATATTTGTATGTGTATTATATCACCGAAAGAAGATAGAAATAAGGAAGAAAGGAATATATTATGCAATTTTATATTTTATGCATTTATATAGGTTATTTAACAATTGTGATAAAATATAAGCAATAAATGAATTATTTATATAGCTATGAAAAATTTTGAATCAATATATTTAAAACAACAAGAGCTTAGTTTGATGTGGAAAGAAAACAGAGGGAAGATCAAAATGAATGCAAAAGAAGCCGAACAAGTTCTTATGCAAGATAAATTTCTTAAGGGTTTTTTTGAAGATAGAGGGTTAACTATTCATCGAACTACAAACAGAGGAGAAGGTACAACTGTTGGAATGTTTTTATATTATTTTGAGGAAAACGGCCGTCTAGAAGCATTCTTCGAAGTTGATCCTGCTGATAGTATTCCGAAGTTAGTACCAATCTATTCAGTAACAGATTTTGAATTAGAATTTATTAAATCAGAAAGTGAAGAGGAAGCACCAACAAGAATGGTTAGGTTGTATCAAGGCGAAGAGATTGTATTTGAGGCTCAATTATATGAGGAATTATTATTAGATCAAGAGCGGATATAAACATTATTTCTTGAATGTAATATCGTTTGTATCTTGTGTTTCGTCAAATTCTGGGAAATCAAATATAACAAATACACAACCATTATCCCCAGCTTTGAATGAAAAGATATCAAAGTCTCCTACAACAATATACTCATCTTTTGAAGTATATTCTTTAATTTCTCCATCTCTTACGCAAATAAATGATCCGGAAACTACTCTATATACCCTTTTATTTATATGATTTTCTACTTTTCCAACATGTCTAATAAATGGGCTATGATATGCACCTGGTTTCATTTCTGCAACAGCAACTGAACATGAAAGATTCTTAATTAAATCTTCATCTCGTATAACTTCTACATCATAATTAAACATTTTAGAAATAGCATCCCCTTTATAAATAGTTCCCCAAGGAACATCAGATGCTTCGCTTGAGTTTTTAAATATCAAATCAGTTATTTCCTTATCTGAAGTACAGGAGAAATCATTGGAATAACTTTTAGTCTCGAGATTAATCATAACTGATATTGATAATCTACAATGATGAATAAATTATACTACAGGTTACTGCAAAATAGTATAAGATAATGGATTACTGCTTGGCTAATAATAGCTCATAATATATTTCAATGCTTTGAAGTTCACATCAGCCTCAGACCAAGTTCTAGATTCAAGTTCAACAGTCATGCCTCTAAAGCCTTTTTTATACATCCAATTAGCTAAATCTCCTGTTATTTTATACTCAAATGCACTACCCCCAGAGCTTTGGTCTATATATGTATATTTAGATTTAAGCGAATATGATTTTGCAATCTTTCTGGCTGATTTACCGTTGGGTAACACATAATCACCTGCACTATGGTATGTAATAGATAGATACGGATTATATTGTCTAATTAAGCTTTGTATTGCCTTTATCTCAGGTTCTGAATTAGGGGTCTTTCCTCCCCCATGTTTAATTTTTGTATACCCTATGTATGTTAAAGATTGCCAATCCCTCGTTTTAGAATTTCTATTTAAATCAACTCCGTGGGCATTAAACCTACTGTTTTTAATATATCCATCTACATTCAGTATTGGAACAAATACTAATTTAGAATCATCTGGAATTAAGGAAGGATTTGCCTTAAAGTTTTTCATTAGTTTGTTAACTAAAATAGAAGTGTTTTTTTCATTTCCATGTATTGTCCCAATTAAAAGATATACCTGGCTACCCTCTCCTAATGAATATCCATATATACTTCTTCCTTTAACAGTTTTACCTATCTCAAATGTTTTGAATGAAGTATACTCAAATATTAAGTCATAGTCCGAAAGAGATACATTCGGAGTTGATGATTTTATATTTGCTACAACCAAATGATATGTTTTCTTCGGAAGATACTTTGTAAGTTTCGAAATTTCAAGAAAAGAACCGTTAGCAGTATAACTAGTATCAACAGAAATATCATTTTCAAAAAGCTGAATATTACTTCCCTCATCCAATACGATATCGTAACTATAATCTAATATTATTTTAAAACTATTTGTTGAGATAACGTTATTTGTAACATTAGATGTTGGAGTAACTACTATTAAATCCTCTGCAAATGCAATAGAAAATGTGCCTAGTAGAAGGAATAAAACTGAAAAGAAAAGGTATTTGAAGATATTTTTCATGAGAATAGAATTATGCTTTCGTCTTTTTAGGAATTAACTATATTACATACTACCATAATAACTAAGCATTAAGATTTTTATACATCTTTTACTTGTTTACATGATATTTAAATCTAATACTTTGTTACTCGTATCTTAGTGCGTTTAGTGCTGGGATATCTTTAGCTCTCTTAGCTGGATACCACCCAGTTATTACACCCACAATTGAAGATAGTAACATTATTCCACCACCCAGTACGAAAGGAATGTATGTTACATCAAGTGCACTTTGGCCTTGTGTTACTGCCAAGAGTGTTAGAAGTAGGCTAATAACCTTTCCTGCGATATATGCAAGTGACAAGCCTGCTACCCCGCCAAGAACACTCATAATCATTGATTCAGCAAGGAAAAGTATTGTAACCTCATTTGACTTTAGTCCCATTGTTTTTAGCAGTCCAACCTCTCTACTCTTTTCAAGAAGAGATACTGTTAAAGTATTAAACATTCCAAGAGAAGCAACACCTAAGGCAATAAGACCAAGAATAAGTAGTGCAATTCGAAGCGATGAAAATAGAGAGCTGATGCTGTCAACCGTATCTACAACAGAGCTCGTTTGAAAGCCCATCCCTTCAATATTGCTTCTCACTCCAGCGACATCTTCTTTTGAAGAGACAACAACTTTCAATTGAGAAACGTTTGTCATACCAGCAACACTAATATCCTCAAGCGGAATATAGAATGTTGGGGTTTTCGAATCAGATATAATCCCGTAGATTTCAAAAGATGTGGAGCAGACTCTACTAAGTAATTACTTCTATTGAAGAGCTTACTGTCAAAAATTATTGTTGAATCAAACTTCTTCCCTAATGCATCATTTGCATTTATACCAAGGAGATTTAGCATTGAAGTGTTCACCATAGCTAGTTTCTGAGCGGTTTCAGGAAGAGGTTTAACATCTTTTGCCACTTTATCAACTGTTCCAAGCTCAGAGGATATTGATACCCAATCAATCCCATCGTTTTCTTTCTTTATGGAATCTATCCCTATGAACGAATCCCCATTTGTTCCACTGGATGATATTCCTAATACTTGTCCTAGCAGTGATCCTGGAGTTGTATCTCCAGTATTAACATCCGAAGTTTTAAGATACAAGGTGATTTTTGATTCCTTATAACTCGAATCTTTCGGGCTCGTGAGGTACTCTTCACAAACTCCTTTGCACTCTTTCTCACTCCATAGCTTCATTTCAGCTTTTATCCAATACCCATATTTATCTCCACTGTCACTTTTAATATAGTGGCCATTGCTGGAATCATATAGTCCTCCATAGATTAACTTCCCTTCAAAATCATAATTATTGTTCATCTCGAGAATAGTAGACCTTCTTGCATCTATTTCTGGATCTAAATAAATGGTAGTAAAATTATTACTTTTTATTTTAAAAGTTATATCTTCAATGACCTTTCCAGAGAACACTCCAAGGGAGCTATCGCTATTGATCTCATATCTTTCAACAGATACTAGATCTTCAGAAATATACCCATTCTTAATTACTTGGGCTTCACCACTTCTTACAACAACATACTCTTTCCCTTCACAATCCAGATTAGTTAACAAACATGGCTCTTTTTTCCATAATGGAACAGCGTCAGAAATCCATGGACTGTACTTTTTACCATTTAAATCTTCGCCTCTTCTTGAGCTGTCTGAGCCGGAGTATTTATATCCCCACACTTCGACCGCGTCTTGTGGGCCAACTTCTCGCTTGGTATATCCAATTATTTGAGATCCTATTTCAGGTTTCGCATATACTGGTTTCCAGGTTAACGGAAAGATTGAGTATTTAATTTTATATATTTCTTGGTTATATGATTTGTTACTTATTAAAACTGTTGAGACCCCGGCTACCACCCCTCCTTTATCCTCATTACTATTCTCACTAATATCAGGAATTCCATCTCCATAAAAAGAGCCTTTTATTAATGATAGCCCCGCTTGCTCAAAATATTTTGCCCCAACGCCATACACAATTACGTCAGATACAGCGTTATTGAATGTAACTTTTGATACTGATGTTACAATGGGAATAACGGTTGTCACCTTATCTATGGTATTTATTTTCGAGATAAATTCTGGACTAAATGTTAAAAGAGAGCCTTGGGAAGTGTTAACCTCTATCTGTTTCATCTCCGTTAGGCTTGCTACTCTTGAAATAACCAAACGCTCAAAACCAAAGCCTAGCGAAAGGAGAAGGATAACAGCTCCAAATCCAATACCCATCCCAATTATCGTTACATATGTTCTATTCTTTTTGTACGAAAGGTTCTTCATTGCTAAAAAGATTAAGTCAGAGGCTTTTACTTCGTGTGCTTTCTTTGTATCAAAAGTGAGAATAACTCTCTTGTAGAGTTTGTTATATAAATTCCGAATAGGATTTAAGTTTATTCGTATCCTATGCCCAGGTTTATCTGGATCTTCTTTTTTTCCTCCTTTTAAAAGATAAAAAATAAAGACAAACACTAGTAGTATGGAGAATTTGAAAAAGAAAAAGATACCTTTTACAAAGCTAGATATATTCTTCCCCATTTGAGAAAACACTTCCTTAAGCGATTTTCTTTTTTTATTTAGTTTCTCCTTGGCCACCTTTCTTATCATATATCTTAAATTTATCTAATGCTTTATCTCCTTGCAGATATTCTCCTACAATGAGGCCATCTGACATATTAAGTGCCCTTGTGGCATACGTCAAAAATTTTAAATCGTGTGTTACCATAATGATAGTATTTCCTTTTTCATTGTAATCCTTAAACATTTCCATTAATTCTGAACTTGATTTAGAATCCAAGTTCCCTGTTGGCTCGTCAGCAACCAAAAGTGCAGGTCCAAATATTAAAGCCCTAGCAAAGGAAATCTTCTGCTGTTGCCCTGAGGATAACTCGGTAGGCGCCTGTATGGCAGCTGTTTGCAGATTAACCATAGTTAACAACTCTAAAGCTTTCTTTTCTCGATCATCGGTTAGTTCTCCCCTTAATGTTAGTGGGAGAGCAACATTTTCAAGAACATTTAACGACTTGACCCAATTCTGTTGCTGATAGATTAGTCCTACTCCTTCCTTTCTGATTTGAGATCTTTCATCTTCCGAATACTGATATATCTCTTTACCTAAGAACCTTACTGTCCCTTCTGTAGGATTTTCTAATCCCAAAAGGATATTTAAAAGTGTGCTCTTGCCACAGCCTGAAGATCCAAAGAGTATTATGAACTCCCCTTTTCGAATTGACACGTCAACTCCCTTTATTACCTGCACAATTCCATTTCCAACTTTAAATGACATTTTTATGCCTTTGCAATCAAGTATTATTTCATTATTATTCAGTTTATTCTTGCTACTCATCGGTATTATTTTCTTGACTATATTTTATTTTTTGAATTACTGGGAAAACAAAGATATTTTTTCCTTCTGAATATTTTTTAATATATATTCCATCCGAAGGAATGTTATCTAGAAACACTACATGTACTTGGCCCTCTGTACTACTTGTTTGTAATTCAGTCTCTTTCAATCTCAACTTTGAAGTTCCGTATTTAACATATCCTAAAGTGTTTTTCTCAGTTTTCCAAAACACTATTGCCTGTGTCGGGCTGATGAAAGTAATTTCAGTATATCTTTCAAGTTTTCTTGCTGAGATATTTATTAAAACTATATAGGTTACCAAAGAAATAATTAGTACAACAGGTATTAGTAGAAATAAATGCTTTTTCTTTAATTGTATTTTTTTTAGTATAGGTTTCTTCATTTGCTACCTCCTAAAAAAGAGAATATTGAAGTTAGATTTTTGATAGCTAGATCTAAGGCGTTTTCGGTAGTTGGGGTTGTGACTATAACCTTATCAATTGAGTATCCTAAATTTCCTCCTTCGTCTTTAGAAACTGCTCGCAAGTGATATACCTTTGAAGGAGTTAGACCAGAAATTATGACTATATGGTTTTCTGACATATTTCCATCTTCCTGAGATTTTTGAGTATATGTTGTTCCTGTTCCTTCCCCATACTCAATTTGGGCTGTTGCCTCCTCATCTGTTTTATACGAAACAACTAGCTGTGCAGTTGCTTCTTGCCCTGAACCAATTACCTCTGAAGTTACTTCAAAATCAAATACTTGTGGTGGCCTTGTATCCGAAGCAGTCTTGAAACCAAGAACACCACTTGACGCTTCATTCCCTATGAAGTCTCTCCCTTTCACGATAATTGAATATGTTGTATTAGGCTCTAAATTCAAAAGAATCATTCTATGCTGGCCATTTTTTAGGGAGACATTTACCTCATCTCTTGCTTGGGCGGGTTTAGCTGATGGATAGTATGTGACTATTGAAGAAATTGGGGTATTGGAATTCCATTCAACTAACAAGGTAGTTGACGAAGTCCCAGTGACTTGATATATCTTTGAGCCAAGCACTTCAGGCCGTGGCAAGGTCTCAAACGAGTGGATTTCTCCTTCATATTCAGATCCATCAATATCGAAAGTATTTATTTTATAGTAATACTTTGTTCCATCTTTAATATCTGATAATTCGACACTATGCGTTCCCTCTTGCGTTCCTGTATAAACTTCTACCATTCCGCCGAAAGTAGAAGTTTCTCCATAATATATCCTAATCTTACTACTATCTTTAGTTTTAAATTCAATCAACGCAGAGTTAAGACTAATATTTTTGACAATTGGCTCTTCAATTGTTGGAGGAGGAGCTGTTGTAAATGTTGCTTCAACAGAAGTACCTGTATTTCCGTCTTCATCTGTCCATTTAGCAACAAAATAGTAAACAGTTCCAGGTTTAAGATTGTTAATTGTCAGATTATGATCAACAACTTGGTCAGAATTTGATATCTCCTCGGTAAAATACACTCCTGGCTGTTCACCGTATGCGACTTTAGAATCTGCTGTTCTTGAGGTTATCCAAGAGATGTTCACTCTTCTTGGAGCAATATCAGAAACAATCGGGTCAACAATCATGCTAGCAGGCTCAGTATATCGTCCATCAGGGAATGCCGAAACAATACTTGAAAAAGCCCCACAGTTATTCGTATTATCACATGCCTTTATCTTGTAATAGTATGTGACTTGAATAAGTTTACTATCAACAAGAGATTCTCCACTAGTAAATAGATGATAGAAGAAATGCTCTCCATCAACTGATCTGTAGATTTGGTAGCCACCTACTCCACTTCCAACATCTTCTGGTGGGTCCCAAGAAACAGCTAATCTCCAACTGGCATTATTTTTTACAGATACATCCGCTATTTCAACATTTGTTGGAATACCAGGTGCGACAGTATTTGCAAAAAATGATACTGATGTATAGTTTGAATAATTCACATTTCCCGCCTCATCTTTAGATACAATATAGAAGGTATTTTCTCCTGGTAGGGTAGCATAGGCTCCAGGATTTAAATATTTTAAACTAGTTGCTGAAGTACTAAATTGGGTAGGTACAGAATTCACACTGTATAGGTATGATAAATTTGATTGTGAACCAAAGTAGGTTCCAACTGCTGGAGGGTCCCACTCAAACCCAAATAAGTTTGAAGTGCTTGATACTGGAGTAACTCTAAGGTTTAAAGGAGGAGCTGGGGCATTTTCATAATCAACGTAAAAATATGAAATAGAGGCATAAGGGCTGTAATTTTGTGCGGAGTCTTTTGCCTTAACATAGAACAGATTAGTACCAACCTTATATGCTGGAACCGAGCTAATTGAAAGCCCTTCTTGGCACTGATCCGTAGAATAATCTCCTGATGTTGCTCCTGTTTTATAGCAATATTGAGTAACTGGTGCACCCACAGGAACAACAGCATCCCACGTAAAAGAGAAATTACTAATGGAGGTATAACCTGCCGGATCTGCATTCAGGTTTGCAGGGGAAGAAGGTCCATTTGAATCATATTTATATATATAAGGTTGCCATGTTTCAGTCGAAAGATTCCCAGCATAATCTGCTGTTTTTATTCTTAAGTAATATGTATTTTCATTTACAAGAGCTCCAGGAATAAACGAGTTACCAGTTTGGAAGGTCCCAACTTCTTCAGGTTTTGCATCATCTACTTGCCCCCAATAAACGTAGTATCCAGATATCCCAGATCCATTTAAACCGTCAGTTGCTCCATGCAAAGACCCTGATGCTGACCATGAAAAATATGGAGAAGGGAAGTTGTACCAACTGCCCGAAGTAATGCTCTGGCCATCATTTTGACTACTGGAAGCATTAAATCCCTCAGGACTTGGATTAGTAGGTTCATCAATATCTTGGTAATAGTTTATTGTATATCCAGTTACAACTGGAGTTTGCACGCCATCTCCAGACATCAATGTAAACCTAAGCTTTAAATATCTTTTGGCAAGGGAGTTAATTTTGTAAGTGTGAAGATCTTCGATATCTTTTCCTTTCGTGACAGTACTCCAAGTATCCCAATTTTCATTATCAGCCGACGAGCTTGTTTCAATTAACAACGAAGTGTTATCGTTTATTTGATAATCAAAGGTTAAATCTCCCCATTTATACACACTAGTTAAGTCATGAACTTGGGACACATACTCTCCCTCTTTAACAAAGCCAGAATTTTCTGTTTGCATAACGTATGTATACAAAGCATCTGCATATGAATTAGTTCCACCACCAATCAGTGAATATATCATGTTTAACCCGTTGCTCTCCCCACTTCCACCTGTATAAACCTGGCCTGGGGCAGCTGGAAGAGTTGACCAAGAGTTACCTGTTATTGAATACCTCATGAAATCCGTTGTGTTTCCACCTCTTGTTGCATATAGATACCCATCGTTGCCATTTGTTAAAAAGCCTTCGTTATAAATATAATTGGAAAGAGAGGCCATTGACGTCCAACTATTGCCAGTGATGTCATATCTGTAAAATGGGTTACTTGCGATGTTATCTCCTCTAAGGGCATAAATATAATTTGAGTTGATTGCAATTTCAGATCCCCATCCAAGCCCACCTGGTGCCCCAGTCATTGTACCCCATTTTGTACCAACAGTTCCCTCTGTATCGAATCTATATAACGTTGTTCCCGATCCTCCTCTGTTCATATATATATACCTATTACCGTCAAAAACCATCGAGGAACCATTATTTGCTGTAGCTGGAACCTTATCACTTACCTCTTCGCTCCAGCTATTAGTTGTAATATCATAAACAAAGAACCCTCTATCATATACTCCGCCTGTTAGATATATTTTATTGTGTTCACTGTCATATACCATGGAACCTCCGTAATACATCCCCATCGGGGTACTTGGAAGTCTAGTTATCTCCCCAGTATCTTCATTCCACTTAACGAAATCATCAGCATAATTTCCCCTTGTAATATAGTAATTACTACCATCTCCTTTTAAAAGATCTCCACCATAGCCTATGGTAAGTGCAACAGAACCCTCAAACTCTCTACTAAATAGCCCTCTAGTAGGTGTTAGCCAAGAATCTCTTTTAATATCATATCTATACAGTGTGGTTGTGCCTGTTGCTCTAAAACCGTATATATAGTCATTAACGCGACAAATCGCCCCTCCATAATTAAAACCTGCTGGAATATTCATCTTCCTTGTCCATATGTTGCTATCTATATCATATTCATAAAAATACGGTTTCGAGTCTCCGCTTGTGTAGTAGATAGAATTATCATCAGGATAGTATGTTATTGAGCCTCCGTAATAAGCAACCGAAGGAACAATTCCGATAGGAGTCCATTGATTTGTATTTATACTGTACACAGAAAAGCCTGGCAGATAGTTTCCTTGTGTTGCATATATTAATTGATTTGTTCTATCAATTGCTAAACTTCCTCCGACATAAACATTATTACTGAGTGCTGTTGAAGGCACTCCAAAATCAACCTTATCCAAACTCTCCCACATATCTGCAAAGGTGTCATACCTCCAGAAGAAATCACTATTATTTCCTCTTAATGCATATATGTATTGAGAGCCATCAAAAACCAATGATCCACCATACGCAATAGTCAGCGGAGCACCAGTAATTGTACTATCCCATGTGTTACTTGCAATATTATACTTCCAAAAATCTGATGTATTTCCCCCCCTTGCCATATATATATATCCACTAGGGCCAGCCACAGCCCCACCACCATAATAGATTGCTTGAGGGGCATCAGCCAATCGTGTCCAAGTATCTGTTAATGTTGCATATTCATAAAATTGAGTATTATTAGCCCCTTGTGCTACATAAAACTTCTTACTACTCTCTACATATGCAACGTTTTTTGTCCCATAACTAAGTGCAACAGGAGCATAAGTGAGTCTTTCTTCCTTCCAAAAGCCACCTGTAACATTCTCCAGTTTAATCCCACTTGCAGTAACTTGAGTGTCATCATTTGTTCCTGTTAAAGCTTCTGTCTCAACGGGAAAAGAAATTACTGGAGCTACACCGTCGTAAACATATTCAAATGCTGTGTACGGACTACTTTTGTTTCCAAGAGAATCTTCAGAAACAATTCTTAAATAATTACTACCAACACTTATACCTTTAGATACAGTGTAATTGAGCGTGTTCTGAAACGAGCCTTTTTCGACAGGATCTGCATTTGACGTACTACCGAAATACACATAATACCCAACAATATCCGTTTCATTGTCAGTGGCACTCTCCCAAATGAAGTATGGATTTGTATAGGTATATGAAGTACCACTTGCAATTGAGGTTCCATTTACTTCCTGTGAAAATCCTTGAACATTGACTGGGTTGCCAGGATTATTCACATCAGTAGAATACGACAATGTAATTCCTTTAAGAATTGGTGTGTATACATAACCAGTTGACGCAAGCAGTAGGGCTTTAAATTGAATATATCTATTTACTGGCGAAACACTATTTCCTCCAGATATGTTTTCCCACGAGCTCCAAGTTATGTTGTCTGCGCTACTTCGAGTTTGCAAAGTAATGGAAGAATCCCCAGTAATTGTACTATCTACTGTTATTCCATCCCATTGGTTAACATACTTTAAATCATATTTTATTGATGTCCATGAGCCATAACTCTCATAATTTGTACTTCCTGCATTATATATAAATACCTCTGGTCTCCCCCCTATTGTTACGTAAAAAACACCCAAGCCAGAATGCACAATAGAAGCTCCCGCCCATGCTCCAACCCCTGTCGGGCCGTAAGGATTGAACGATTTTAACTTCCTCCAGCTATTTGATGAAATTGTATACTCCCATAAATCATCCGTGTAATTTCCGGCAAGAACAAGTATCCTACCACTTCCATTATATGTGGCATCATTTCCGTAGTATGGAGAAAACGGTAAGTTCGCAAGTTGCACCCAGGTATTTGATCCAATAATGTACTTATACATTCTCTTCATACTTAATCCTGCAGTGAAGTATAAGTCAGTCCCATCACTTGTTAACGTTGATCCATAAGATGCATATACACCAGATGGCAGATTAGCAATAGTTGCTTCCCATAAATCAGTAGAAATTGTGTACCTCCAAAAAGTTGATGTTCCACCACCCCTTGTTGCATAAATAAAGTTCCCAGTTCCTGGGTATGAAAGTGCCGCTCCATAATACGTGATTGCATTTGGAGTAGATAAAGTAGCCCAAGTGTCATAGGTAATTGAATACTTTACAAAAACATTAGTACTACTCCCTTTTAAGTAATAAATATCAGTTCCTACAAGTACTCCACGTGTATCGTCATTAAAAGTAATAGTTGCCGGGGTTAATGTACTCCAACTATTACCACTTATATTGTATTTATACATTTCTGAAGTATTCGCCCCTCTTAGGGCATAAATATTTCCAGCATAGTAAACCATATACGAGCCTGTACTAAATGTAACAGGAGTATCTTTCGGTCCTATAAAAACATTATGCTCGATATCATATTTCCAAAAACTGTATGTTCCATTTGCTCTAAAATAATAGATATACCCGTTTCCACTAACATATTGAACCCCGCCATATCTGCCTACATATGGTGCTGAAACCAATGTACTCCATGTATTACCTGAAATATTGTAATCATAAAAATCAGCAGTACCATTCTGTCTTGATACATATACATGTCCATTGGCAACTGTAATGTCAACATCATCAGATAAGGAACCAGGGACATTTGCTAATGTCACCCATGCATTTGTCGCAATAGTGTAAGAGTAGAAAGAATTTGCTCCATTACCTCTTGGAGTATATATTACCCCACCATAATAGGCTAAATCTGCTCCTCCTCTCATAGTGGAAGGTGTTCCAGCAAGTGTTGTCCATGTATCATCCACCACATTGTATCTATAAAAAGATTGAGAGCTATTTCCAGGAGTCGCAAAGATATTAACGCCATCAGTTGCTATACTTCCCCCTTGGTAAACCAACTCAGGAGAGCTCTTTAGTGTCTCCCAGCTATTATTTTCTATTGAGTATCTAGCAAACGTATCTTGAGAAGCTCCGAATAGGCAATATATATATCCGTTGAGATAAGTAATATCTGCTCCATAGTAGGCAGACTTTGGCAAATCACTTAATGTTTGCCAGGTGTCTGTAGACGTTGAATATTTCCAGAAAAGCGTGTCTCCATAGCCTCTGACAACGTATATATCTGTACCATCAGAAGCAAAGCTGACTCCGACACTCAATACCTTATCTGGAGTTTTCCAAGCCTGAGCACCCCAAGATCCATACGAGTCTATCTTAATTCCTAATCCTGAATCAGTATAACCAGAGTTGTAAAAAGTACCATCTTTCCAAATAGATTGATCAGTTAAAGTGAGATCGTTTGCAAAAAGTTTAGAAGGTAGAAATAAAACAGCCAAAAACACCATAGGTACGAGAAATATCCAAGCTCTTATTTTGTAAAAAGCATTATGTTTCATGACAGATTTTCTAGGGAGTTTATCACATTAAATTCCCCTTTTAGACTACCACAATTTTAATTACGGGTGCAACCTTTTGAGCCTATTTTTCATAGAAATTTCTAGTTACCAAACAAGGGTAAATTTGGCAAATGCAAATCTTGAATTATATCCGAAAGAAGGATAGTATTTTCAAAGAGTGTTTAGATTATTTTTTACTGCCTATCTATGAGAAAAATATTTAAAAATATCCTCCCAGTACTTTTTATACTCCCTTTGATTTTTGGCTCAATGCCGACAAAGGATGCTTCTGCTTTTGTATACTCAGCCGATCAGTATTGTGATAATGCAAATATTGAGGCAGCTGACGCATATTATTTAATAAAGATACACAATACCCTTGCTCAAACCTTCCGTCCACATAAAAACAGATTCACTTCTCTTCTGTTGGCTTTGGCTGGAGGAGCAGATGTTAATGCCGTAGTTACCGCAAACGTTTATATAGGTGGCGGAGAAGGACTTGCAGTATCGAAAACAGAAACAACTCAGACCGCTCAAGTAACATGGGTTGAATTTACATTTCCTGCCCCTATTTCAGTTGATACAACTAAAGAATACCTAATAGAGATATCAACCCCTTCAGACACAGCAAGATGGATTGTATCAAATGTCCCTTGTTATTCAGATGGTAAGGCACTTGTTGAAGGAGCATATCAGGACAATCAAGACTTTGGATTTGTAACTAGAGGATATAATGTAGCATCCACTCCTGATCCAGTTGTTCCTGAAACAATTGCAAAACCAACTGCATTAAAAGCACAATATTTTTCAGATGAAGATCGAGTAAAGCTGACCTGGACTAAGTCAACAACATCAGGGGTTGACGGATATAAGATATATAGGTCGACAAGCAAGAATTCCGGATACTCTAAGATTGCTGAAGTTGATGGAGACATTTCAAAATTTAATGATTATTCTGTAACACCTCATACATATTATTACTATATTAAGGCTACAAAAGGAGACCTTAAATCACCAAGTTCATCAAAAGCTTCTGTAGTAGTCACAGTTCCATCAGTTAAAAACACAACGGGAACCGACACTGCCCAAACAGGCTCTACAAGTGATTTAATTGACGCTATTAAAAATGATACCAATGAAAATTCCGAAGATATTGCAACCTTTATGTCTAAGTTAATGGGCCCATATATCCCATTTACTTTTGCAATAGTTGGATGTGTTGTAATTGGAATAATAATCGTAATTGTGATTATTGCAAGTAAAGGAAAGGCTAAGAAGACAGGAAAATAAAACCTGTGGCTCTCTTTCCTTGTTATCTTCTCTTCAATAACATATGATATTATCCGTATTAAGCTTAGATTTATTTTTATGAGAGAATTTAAAAGAAGTAGTTCAAACAGAAGAGGTGGCGATAGTTTTAACAAAAGAAGTAGCAATAGAGGTATGGATAGACCAGAAATGACTGATGCAGTGTGTGCTGACTGTGGAAAAAGCTGTAGAGTACCTTTTAGACCAACTGGTGGTAAACCCGTATATTGTAGTGACTGTTTTGAAAAAAGAGGAAATGGTGCAGATAGAAACGATGACAGAAGAGGTGGTGATAGATACAATAGAGATGATAGAGGTAGATCAGATAGAGAAATGTTTCCAGCAGTATGTGATGAGTGTGGAAAAGACTGTCAGTTACCGTTTAAACCAAGTAATGACAAACCAATATACTGTAGTGACTGCTTTGAAAAGAAAGGAAATGTAAGAGGAAATAGTAGTAAATCTGATAATACCGAACTAAAGGACTTGTTAGAAGGTATTGATATAAAATTGATCAAAATTCTTTCATATTTAGAACCAAAGCCTAAGGTTGTTAGAGTTACTAAAGAAAAAGCTGAAAAAGTAGCTAAGAAAAAAGTTGTAAAGAAAGAAAAAGTTGAAGTAGTAAAACCAGAGATATTAGAATAATCAATTTATTAATGAGATTTAATGACTCCAAGATACAGACCACAATTAGTAGATACTCCGGCGTCTGAAACCGGATGGGTACCAATAAGTAAAATACATCCAAAAGACTATTCAATACATCAAAAAACCCCAGCAATACAAGCAGAAAGGAAAGCTGCAATAGAAACAGCAATTGAAAGAATTTCTGCGATGGATATCCCTCTTGAAGATAAACAAGCAATGATTTCATACCAACAATCTTTACTATCAGGAAATGAACCTGACAAGAATCCAGGATAATATTTTTTCCTTTTGATATAATCTATTTGTGAAAAAACAAAGATTTAATAAAATAAATACCTCTTGGCAGAATATCGCTAAAACATATTCTGAAAATGTTGGTGAAAAAGGTATGTATTTTCATGAGCATGTAATACTTCCCAACCTGATAGATATTTTAAATATTGATGCTACTTCATCCATTTTAGATTTAGGGTGTGGAGAAGGCATTCTTTCACGGGCAGTTAATGGATATAAATCATATATAGGATTAGATATTTCTCGTGGATTAATAGAAGAAGCGAAAAAGAAAAATAAAAATCCAAATGCAAGCTTTGAAGTAATGGATGTAAGTCGTGATTTGAAAATTGAAAAGAATGATTTTACACACTGCACAATTGTTCTCTCTCTTCAAAACATAGAAAAACCACTGGAAGTAATCAGAAATGCATACAACCATTTAGTAAACGGTGGACAATTTGTAATGGTAATAAATCACCCATACTTTAGAATTCCAAAAAGTACATCTTGGGAAATTGATAAAGAAACTGATCATCAATATAGAAAGATATTTAGATATCAAAGTCCTCACAAAATCAGAATTGATATGAATCCTGGGGAAGATGTTGGAAAAGAATTTACATACTCATACCATAATTCACTCTCTGATTATACTCAGATGTTAAGTCACATAGGGTTTAGTATTGAATATATAGATGAATGGATATCAGACAAAGTCAGCGTTGGAAAATTTGCCGAATCTGAAAATTTTGCAAGAAAGGAATTTCCGATGTTTATGTGTATTGTGTGTAAGAAGAAATAATCTACGATTAAATCTCAACCCATATTGGGCAATGATCTGACCCAAAAACTTCTCTTAATATTCCTGCACTTTTTACTTCATTTTTCATATTTGATGACAGAAGAAAATAATCATATCTCCAGCCTTTGTTTTGCTTACGTGTTCTATCCCTCATGCTCCACCAAGTGTAGTACTCTCCATCTTTTTGAAACATTCTAAATGAATCTAAAAACCCAACTTTAAGCATATCATCAAACCATTTCTTTTCTTCTGGAAGGTACCCTGACATTTGCGAACTTTTTGGCCACAAATCCAAGTGTGTATGGGCAACATTTAAATCACCTCCAATAATTATCTTCATATTCTTCTTTGTTAAATCTTTTGCCAAGTTAAGAATCTCATCGTAGTACTTAAGTTTGAACTTCAACCTCTCACCTGACGAATTTCCATTGGGTGTATAGAAATTATAAAGATGGATATCTCCCACTTGAAGATGAATCACCCTCCCCTCTGAATCTAAAATCTGATTGCCAATATTTCTTGCAATACTTTTAACATCTAACTCGTTTTTATAATAAATAGCGGTTCCTCCATACCCTGGCCTTCCCGAATCATTTAAAAGAAAGCTATATCCACTGAGCGTTTTTAGAAAGAATGATATTTGGTCAGGATTGGCCCTCAATTCTTGAATAAAGACAATGTCTGGGTTATATGTATTAATAAACTCAATAAAGCTATTTTCACAAGATCTTAAACTATTCACATTCCAAGAGTATATTTTCATAGGTATTTTTAATTATACTTTCTTTTGTAGAAGTTACTTGTTAAGTAGTTTTTTCTTCTTTTCTTTATGCAAATATGTCGATTTTGAAACTACACTTTTACCTAGTTCTATTTCGATGTTTTTTCTAGCTTTGCCACCTATCTTGCCACCTCTTTTTGCAACATCTCTATTTTTCTGAAATGTCTTTGGTTTTTCTTTTTTTGATATTTCTGTAGTTACTGTTTCTGAAAGCATATTTAAAACTAACTCCATATTTGTCATATTATCTCTTAATCCTTCCTTTTTAAGTCCCTTTAGATTCTTATACTCTTTAACTGAAAGACCAGACCAACCTTTTGTAATATCATCTGTTAGAATCGCAAATTCCATTCCCTCTTTTATTCCTCTTTCTTCCCACTCATCAGTTAAATCTTTTCGTATTTCAATGCTCTTTAGCCTCTGATTAATCCATTCTCTTGAATATCCTTTGGCTAAATATGTCCTCATCGCCCTCTCAAAAGCTTTTTCAGGATCCGCAGTTTCATCTATTCTTTCGTTTCCAACTTTAGCCAGCCACAATTTAAATGGCTCTGCTTTAGGAGACGGTATTGATTGAATTATTCTTAATAAATCTTGAGTTGCGAAACAATCCGTTGTTCTCATCTTTCCATCTGCTGCCAACATTTTCAAACCGTTACATTTTGTAACGGTTTCATTTGAACCTTCATCCATCAACCTTTTTTTCAGAACTCTCCAATATACAGCAGAATCTTTACTCTCAGTTAAGACTGAAATCACATCTACAATAGAAAAATACCATTCCTCTTTTTCTTCATCCCAATGTCTTCGGACTTGTTTTTTATTAAATATCGCAACCGATTTTTCTTTATTCATAGATATTTAAATAAATTTAGTAATATATTTTAAAAGTTATAGAGAAGATTGTAAAAGCGCACGAATTAATGTAGACCTAGTATACCCCTTACAACTCTAAATGAAAGGGGATAATTCTCTAATTAAAGAATCATAATCATTGCACTCCATTAGCTTCATTCTCAATTCGCTTGCTCCCTCGAAATCTTTTATATATATCTTAAAATATTTTTTAAGTATCTGCAGATTCTTTGTTTCCCCCCATGTATCCTTAAAAAGTTGAATATGAGTTATTAATAGTCTCAACCTTTCCTCTTTGGCAATATCACTATCATCTATTTTTTTATCAAATATCCAAAGATTACCAAATATTCCTCTTCCTACCATTACGCCATCTACCCCATATTTTTTTGGATACTCCTTTATCTGTTCTCTTGTAGTTATATCACCATTACCAATTATCTTTGTATCTGGAGATATTGCATTTCTCATTTGACTTATTTCTTTGAACAAATCCCAATTTGCTTTAGTTTTGGAAAATTCTTTTACGGTTCTGACATGGAATGTTATTGCACCTAATCTCATCTCCAAGAGAAGCTTAATCCATTCCATATCAACGTTGTTATATCCAACCCTGGTTTTAACACTTAATGGGAAACCTTTTGAATATTTTGATATCGTATCCTTTGAGATATCAATTATTTCTTTTGCCAATTCTTTATTACCTATCATTGCTGCCCCTCCTCCACTTTTTATTATTTTTTTTACTGGGCAACCCATGTTTATATCTATGCCATCAAACCCCAAGTCAACACAAATTTTAATCGCGTCAACATATGAATTTGGATTTACTCCCCAAATTTGGGCAATAATCGGTTTCTCAGCCTCAATATATTTGAGATTTTGCAACGCACTTTCTTTTCCTTTTGAAGAAACTAAGGCATCACAGTTTGTGAATTCAGTGTAGAAAAGAGATGGTCTCCCACACATACTAACAATTTGCCTAAAAACAGAATCTGTTACAGATTCCATAGGCGCTAAAGCAGTAATACTGCTTTTTTCAAGAAGTTGTTCATAGATATTCATATTGCACCCATTTTATCACAATTACACCTTATATTTTGATATTAAGCTGTAATTTTTGCCATGTTGCTTAATATACACCACTGTCATATCTGTTCCGCAAACAAATACATTTCCTCCTGAATGAGATCTCTGCAGTGAAGTTACATTATATTTAGATCCACTTATTGTAACTATACACGCTGTAACAGGCTTTGGGGCAGGTTTTGGTGCGGGCTTTGGCTTAGTGGCAATTACCTTCGATTTAGTCAGAACAGGCGCGGGCTTAACAATAGTTTTAGCCTCAGTTTCAGTTTCTTCAACCTCCTTAGTATCAATACTCCCTTTAACATCCTCAACGACATCTGTCTTGTTCTCTACTGGAATTTGATTACTATTTTTTGTTTGAGAATCTACCCAGCCCTTTAAATATACAGCCAGAAACACTGCTATGAACGCAACTATACTTATTATCAACACACTTTTAATTTCTTTCATGATTATTCTTTTTTAAATTACTTTGTATTTAGCCATTATTGTTAAGTAGCTTGAGTTATGTTTACTTAAAAAGACAGTTGTCATATCTGTTCCACAAACAAAGATATTTCCACCAGAGTGCAAGTTTTTATATGTTGTTACATCGTATTTAACACCGCTAACGGTGATAATGCATGAACTCGGGGTACTAGTAATATTTGCTACTCCTGTAGGAAGTGACGCTGGACTACTGTTTTTTCCAGAGAAAACAAACACAGAAGTAAACACGGCAGCAAACACTATTACGCAGATTGTAGCAAGTAATCCATTTTTCATGTTAAGAATGCGAAGTCTTCATAAATTATATTTCTACCTCTAACCCCCTTTTTAATTAATTTTCTTTTTATATCATTGCTCATGTAAGGAGCTGCACATAAATAGTATTTTTTGTTTTTCAGCTCTCCTACATCTTTCTGAATATTTAATATATTTAGATGTCCAAGATTGTTAGAAGTATGGTTAATTATATGTATATTGGGTAAATTCAAAGTTAATTCTTTTAGTTCACTTAAATATACCGCTTCTTGCTCATTTTTAGTTGCATAATAGAAGAAGATATTATGATTTAAATGAATATTCTTTGCGCACATATACTTAATAAATGAGATGAAAGGTGTTATTCCAATTCCTCCAGCCACCCAAACCATATCCTTACTATCGTCAAATATATTCTCCCCGTACATTCCATAAGGACCGTGTAAAATAGCTACAGCCCCTTCATCAATTGTCTGAATATTTTTTGTGTAATCTCCCAAATTCTTAATAGATATTGTCAATAAATCATCTGTTGGAGATGAAGAGATTGTAAAAGGATGTTTTTCAAAAGATAGACCTTTGTGTTTAAATGCTACAAAAACATACTGCCCAGGCTTAAACTCCATCTTCTTACCAGTGTTAACTAATGAAACTTCTGTAATGTTTCCCATCACTCTTTTTCCAATAACTCTATATCCATGTCTTCCCCCAAACCTTCCATAAAGAAATCTCTTGTATATGTATGCAACAGCAGCAAGTACGATTAAATACAGTATCCAAACACGTAGTAAAAAATAACTTGAAACATCACTGCTTATTATCAATACATGATAAAACATAAATCCAAGAAATATGCCCATTAATGTATGTGTAAACTTCCAAATGTGATATGGAAGATTAACAAATAAGGTTAGAGAGATTAAAACAATTAAAGTGGCAAAAGCAATAATACCTAATGTATATGACAATATTCCACTTGGGATTAAATATATTAGTGGATTGCCTGAGTTTACAACTGCATTTATTGCTAAAAATATGACATGATAAATAATTAATATTGTTCCAATGCCTCCCATATGTTGATGTACTTTATACACTTGGTCTAATCCACCAAAGAGTTTCTCCAAAGTTTTCAGTCTTGTTGAAAATATAAAATCGAGAGCAAAAAGTGAAGTAGCTATTAATGCGGTTATCTGAGCAAGAGATCTAAACGGAGTTTGAAAAATAAACCCAATGCTGGGTTTACTTAGTACCCATAAACCAATTGTTATGAATATAATTAATATCAAAATAGGTTTTCCAAGTCTTTTCATGATAGGAAGATTTTATCAGTTCTACATAAAATAGAAGTAAAACTAACTAGTGCGTACCTTTTTGAAAAATCCCCATACTTGAAATCCTTTTTAGCGGAGATGGGTTGATATTTTGAAGATCAATAATAGATTCAGCCCCCCTATAAACCAAAGAGAGGACAACGTCTTCAGTTAAGAGATTTAAATTATATGTTAGAGTTGGAAGCGCACCTTCTTGCCCATTTGCAATATACGCTTTGGTTGTTTTACCCTCAACAAATGATGCAATTTTGAACGGTCTAATCTTATGGTCAAGCATTTTTGCTCTAGCTGAGGCTTCTCCTCCATACGGTTTAAATAAAATTCCATTATTATCAACAGCAAATAATGCACCACCTGGGGATTCAATAGACCCTCCTCCACCCATTCTTGAAAGTCCAATACCAGTTATCCCTAAAAGTAATGAGGTCGTAATATTATCCGATGCTCCACCTTCTGCAATTAATGGAATATCAATCTCCCCTCTTAACTTCATAGCAATTTCTGGCCAATCGACTGCGGAACCACTTCTTACTGCCGTAATACATCTTCCTCCTCCCCCAGTACCAATAATCAATATATCGGCACCTTCCTTTTCAAGTATTTTTGCATGCTCAACACTTGTTGCATAACTTGCAATAATCTCAATCTCATCTCTAAATTCCTTTCTTAATGCTTTTAGTGTTAATAAAAGGTTTTTTGAAGGCTCTGGCGAATATGGCCTGAATACCTTTACACCAATTTTCATAAATTGTTTGACTGCTTCGACGGCATCATCTGGACTTGTCTTTAATGCTACTCCAACATTGTTTTTCCACAAATTATATACATATGCCTTATCCTTTCTCCCATCTAAAATCTCGTCTGCCATAATTTTAAGCCAATCAAAAACCTCTTTAGTCAAATCAATTTGCCTCTGAAGGTCCCATGTAATTCCATTTCGTGGAACTACTGTTAAGCAATGGCTTGCCGCCATGGTTGCAACTGCAGCTGCACTATTCCAAATATCGGGGCTTGCGGAGCCTACAAAGATTTGTCTTGCCTGTTTTCCAAGTTTTACTAATGTACAATCAGCATATAATTGTTTTCTGCTTAGTCGAACTCTTTCTTCACCTTTCATGCTTGAGCTCAAGTCCCCAATTGCGAGTGAATCTCCTGTTTTGAATGCATTTTCAAATGTTTTTGAATCAACCTTTGAAGGAGAAACAAATTTCTGTTTATTTATCTCTCTGATTCTTTCAATACGATATGGATGGTTTGCAACTTCTAAAAGATATCTTCGAAGTCTTAATGTGTTAATTAATTTGTCTTCACTTAGCATTTGTAAAGGGAATGACTGATGAAATTCATCATAAGGAGTGAATAAAAGACCTTGACTTGGATACACATCTTCTGCCTTTTTACTGAATTTGTACCATAAATCTAGGTATGATTTCTTTGATTCCTCCTTCTCCAAACTCTTAATAACAAGGTTTTCGGCATATTTAGCGTCATATAGCAGTTTCTGGAAAGATTTTTTTAGTCTATTATTCGAAGAATTTGTAGATTTCACGAGTTAATTATATACTACTTATTGGTTAATATTTCAATTAAGCTAATGAATAAAGCTATTTATTTTGGAACAACAAGTGAAGGAAAATTAAGTGAAGCAAGATCAATATTTAAATGTGAAATTATTGGTACCCCATTAAAAATTGATGAAATCCAGTCTCTAGATGTAGTAGATGTTGCTACAAAAAAGGCTAGAGGTTATTTTAAAGAATTAAATAAACCCGTTTTCATTGAGGATGTTGGATTATTTTTTGAAGAGTTAAATGGCCTCCCAGGAGCTTATATAAACGACTTTTATGATGCCTTGGGAAATCAAGGACTAATTGACCTACTAAAGGGTAGAAAAAACAGGAAAGCTTTAGCAAAAACCGTTATTGTATTCATTGATGAGAGTGGCATAGAACATGTATTTGAAGGAGAAATTTCTGGAAGGATTTCGGAAAATATTCTTGGAGAAAAAGGATGGGGGTGGGATCCGATATTTATCCCTGATGGAAGTGACAAAACTTTTGCACAGATGCCATTGCAAGAAAAAAATAAATATTCTATGAGAGCGCAAGCAATGGAAAAATTTAAAAAATACCTTGACAGATTATAATTATGGATAATTGTATATTTTGTAAAATAGTAAAAGGAGATATTCCTTCATTTAAAATATATGAAGATGAAAATTTCTTAGCAATATTAGACATTGCACAGTTCTCAGAGGGTCATACAATTGTTATTCCAAAAAAACATGCAGACTATATTTGGGATGTTGAGAAAAAAGATGAATATTTTGAAGTAATAACTAAAATTGCAAACCACTTTCGAAAGATTGGATATGAATATGTAGATAGCATGAGTTGGGGAAGAATGGTAAAACATGCTCATTTTCATTTAATACCTCATGATGGAAAAAAGACTGACTGGGAAAAATCGTTAACAGAAATAGGAAAGATGCAAACAGATAAAACTCGATGGCCTTCAAAAGAAAAAGGTGAAGAAATTGCTAAAAAATTTAAAGTTAATTAACTCTTCAGTGCAATCATTAACCTATTCTCAAAACTTTTTAGTAGATCAAGATCTTGTATCTAAGCTTGTCGATAGGGCCATTTTTAAACCTGAAGATACTATTTTAGACATCGGAGCAGGTAAAGGAATAATTACAAAAGAATTAGTTAAATATACAAATAATGTTATTGGGATAGAAATTGATGAAAGGTTTAAAGCCGAATTATCCAAAATAAAAGGAGGTTCTGTTGTATATGAAGATTTTTTAAATTATCTATTACCTGACAAACCGTTTAAAACCTTTTCAAACGTTCCTTTTAATAGAACTGCAGAAATACTTAAGAGACTTCTGGCTTCGAATTTCTTCTCTGAGGGTTTTCTTGTTATGCAAGAAGATGCCTGTAAGAAATATGGAGGGGAGCAACTAGACTGTTTAAATACAATGTTATCTGTTATTTATGGAGCTAGTTATACATTTGATATAGCTTACAAATTCTCTAATTCTGATTTCTCCCCTATTCCTCAATTTAACATTGTACTTTTGCATATTCAAACAAGAAAAGAGCCTTTGGTTGATGCAAATGATAAAGAGAGTTTTTATGATTTTGTTTCATACATATTCAATTGTGCAAAATTTGATATTGGTAGCTTAAAAGAATTGTTCTCATACAGTCAATTAAAAAGATTCAAACAAGACATTTCGCTAGATTCAAGCTCTAAACCATCTGAAATTATGATTAATCAATACATATATTTATTCAATTTCCTAAAAAACAAATTCCCTGAGAGTTTATTGCTCACAAAAGGGCATTATATGAAGAATGTGAAAGATCAAAGCAGTATCCAGAAAATTCATAGGAGCAGGAGAGATTCTAATTGGAAAATGAAATAAGGATTTTGGGTGTGCGGGGAATCGAACCCCGAACCTAACGGTTAAGAGCCGCTTGCTCTAACCAATTGAGCTACACACCCAAAACGATAGATAATATCAATACTACGACGTTTTTTCAATACGATTAAGTCCTTTATTTAATATCTTTAATTTAACAACACTCTTAAGAAACACCCCTATTGCTGGAATGTAGAGAAGTGTGAAGATTAAATTAATAATATTTGGATATTTTTCAAGAACAATAATTGAAAATGCAAGACCGACCGCGAGAAGTAGAAATGCTAATGCCTTCATGAGCCTGATAATCCTATTCTCAACTATTTTTTGCCTTGTCCAGTTGTTATATAGATTTATTGGGTCAATTGGAATTGCAACATTCATCGGGTTTCTACCCGAAACCATTATATATTCACTAGTATATAATTTTCTTCCTGGTTTTATTTGATACTCTTTATACAACTGTGAGGGAAAAAGAAAGTGGCTTCTTCCTACAATTATCCTATATTTCCCAGTGTCAACTTCACCGAAAAACTCTCCTTTTTTATTTGTACTCTCCCTTATTACAAGCTTATTACTACTATCATATATACAAACTTGGGCGTACTTAATCGGTTTTCCTGTGATTGCATTGTAAACATACCCTAGGCAATTTCCTACTTTTTTGAATCCAAAGAATCTAAGCCAAGCAAGAAGAACAGACAAAAGAAAAGTTGGGATCACAAACATCCCACCAGCAATAATAGAAAGACATATTAGAATAACGAGGATGAAGATTATCAGTACAAAGACTTGTAATAGGAGTTCCTGACTTTGAGCAATAATACTATTTACAACATCCCCCAGCTCTCCAAATATTCTATTTGCTTCCTTGATTATTGAATTAATTAAATTTGTAAATATTGGAAACGGGGTTTCAATATATTTACTAATCTCGATACTAAAATCACAATTAGTAGTGCTATTTCCAGCCTTATCAAATGCCTGGGCACAGAATGTATACTTGTCTAAATATACCCCCCAACTTCCTTTCTCTAAATCAGAAAGTGGAATATCAACATAATATCTGGTGCCTACATTATCAATATGACCACAAGTATCTAGTGTCCCATCTTCCCTTTTGCATGTGAAGTTAGCACTCCCAATTTCAAAGTTATCAGTGGCATCAAAAACAACTGCAATTGATGAAAGCTTTTCGTCTACAAAAACCCTATCAATACTAACAAAGCTAACAACTGGAGGAGTAATATCTTGGACACTGAACACAACATTACTCCAACCACTTTGTGCTCCACCGATATTTTTGGCTTTAACTCTGTAATAGAACATCTTATTTCCTGTAAGATTTGTAAATTCAAACGACGCTCCACTTACCCATCCACTATCAGCAAATATTGTTGAGAAAACAGGTGACCTTGAGCATTCAACATAGTATTGGTATATGCCAAGACCTGGAAGGTTGCTCCAATACACCCTATTGCTTGTTCCTTTTGTGTAATACGGCTCAGCATTTAAACTTGGAATTGGAAGTGGGAAGGTAAAAAAGGAATCTGAATCTGTAATATTAATATCTTGTGTAAATGATGTATCTATGGCTTTAATAACATAAGCTCCTTGAAGACTTGAGCGAACTTTTCCAGAAGTATACCCACTAGCGTTACTAACCACTGTTGGTTGAACAAATGTCACTTCTGCAGGGCTTCCTTGAGCATACAAAACAACGCTGTGCGCTGCTACAGGGTTATTATTTCTATCAAGAATTCTGACGACAACATCTGAATAAATAGATATCTCGTTTGTATTTGGAGTTACTGTTATTGTTGACGTGTTATCAACATCCACAAAGCTATCAATTGTAACTGCGAACTGGTCAACTTGAATAGGAGTTAATGCAAAGATTGGAGCAGCAAGTAGCAAAAATAATATTGTTGTTAAGAGCAGTTTTTTAATCATTATACTAGGTCAGAATATATTTTTTTAATATATTTATCTAAAGATATTGTAAACTTTTTATCCTTATATATCTCTTTGTTTATTTTTAGATATATACCTTTATTTCTCTCTTTAATGTAACAATTTGGACAAATTAGTGCAAAGTTATTTATATTTAAATATTCATTTTTGATATCTTGTTCACATAAAAAACATATATCTTCACTATTTAAAAGCCCCTCTTGCGCTAGAAATACCATTCTAAACTTGTTTACCACCTCATCACTAACTTTGTTTTTAATTACAACACTAAGAGCTTTAAATATCTTCTCGTTTTTGACCTCTTGTGCTAAAAATGTATTTAAAAGAAAAAGTACCCTTCCAGCATTATCCGAATTAATATCTTCATAGTCTATATACTCAAGCTGTTCACTTTCAAGTAGAAGTGGAAGGCCACTAGCTTGATAATATGAGATTTGTGAAATGGAAAATGTTTGGATATTAGGTCTATTTTTGCTTGTTAGCTTTCTCACACCTTTGGCAACAAGTGACAATTTTCCCTTTTCTTTCCCAAACACTGTAATTATCTTATCTGCCTCCCCAAAATTTGTAGACTTTATTACAAATACACGATCTTTATAGTTTCTCATTTTCTCCAACAATAATATGTCTTAATATCTCAAAAGGAGTTTTTATCATAATCCAAGCATCAAATAAAATGTTTTTCTTTTCAACATAATTTCTATCTATTTCAAATCTTTGCTCAATTGTGTTTTTATTTCTTCCACTTACCTGCCAAAGTCCAGTTATTCCGGGTTTAACAGTTTTAATTAGCTCGTAATCCTTAAGATTAGTTTTTGATTTGTTCAAATATCTCTCTAATTGATTTTTATTAAATGGTCTGGGACCAACAATGCTCATATTTCCTATTAATACATTTAGAAGTTGAGGGGTCTCGTCTATATCGCATCTTCTAATAACTCTTCCAATCTTTGTTATCCTTGGATCGTCTCCAATACTCAGTTTCTCTTGTTTAATCCAACTTTTCATTAATTCTTTATACTTCTCATCACTTTGAATTTCTTCATGAGAGTTGGCCTTCATTGAACGAAATTTAAACATAAAGAATTGTACCCCATCCCTACCTACCCTTTCTGGTATATCCGCAAATATATCCCCACTATCTTCCAACTTAATTGCAAGTGCTACTACTGCCATAATTGGCCATAAAAACGAAAGAAGAATAACCGCAACTAAAAGATCTATTATCCTATTTACTACCCTTGATAACTTCATCGACTAAATTCCTTATCTTATATTGGAATATTTCACCTGCAAACTGAGTAGCTTGTTTTCTACAATTTGAAGCATTGTAATCATCGCTATCAAAACTGAGTAATACCTTTGCTAAACTCTCTGGGGTGTACTCATCAAAAAACACTCCTGTTTTAGGGTTTTCTTCTGAAACTGCTTCCAGTACTCCACCTTCTCTATATGCAATAACTGGACTTCCACAAGCATTTGCCTCAACAGGAACAATTCCGAAATCCTCGTTTTGCACTGGAAAGAGCAGTGCCTTGCACTTGCTAAGTAGCACTGACTTTTCCTTATCATTAACAAATCCAAGAAATTTTACTATTCCTTTTGCATTAAGGCTTTTTACCAATTCTTTCATATCTTCAAGACTTGCTCCTGTTCCGGCAATTTTAAGGGGTTTTTTTGCTATATTACACGCCCTAATTGCTAAATCTACACCTTTATATGTTTCAACTCTACCCAGATACAGAAACCAATTCTCTTTCCTTTCAGCTTTTCTTATTCTTAAGTCTTTTACTTCAACTGGGGGATATATTATTTCTGCATCTAAATAATAGAATTCTTTGATTCTTTTTGCCACTTCCTTTGATTGAGCAATTACAATATCTGCCCGTCTAGCAGCATTCCTATCCCATTTTTGCCATATCCTTTCTAGAAAAGTGCCGACAAACCTTGAGTAGAACTTGAATGAGAAAGAACTATTCTTTTTTACCGTTCTAATTCCATGCATCCACAAAAACTTAGGAGGTGTCATTATGTATGCAATATGTCTCGTCTTCTTGCTCCAAGGTCTTACAAACTTTTCAAACCCGTCTGAGACAGAGATTACTACATCATATTTCAAAAATGAAAATGATCTATATGCGAGTGGGTATAATAGATAAAGCTCTCTTCGAAAATATTTCTCAAATGGAAGATATTGAATGAATGAGTTTCTAACTTTTACTCTTGGAAACCATTTCTTCAAAAGCTCTTTATTACTTCTAGCGCAAAATATCTTTGCTGTTGGAAATTCCATTAGTAGTCTTTGGACATTTTTTTCAGCTCCTCCCATTACATCAAGGGAATGTGTCACAATTGCTACTTTTAATCCTTTTTGTTTCATAAAGTAACCTCTAAATAATGTATAAATTCAGATATGAACCTATCTTCAGAAAATCTCAATGCTTGGTCTTTAATGTCTTTGGTATTATACCTAATCCAAGCTTTTTTAGATATTAACTCAGAAAGCTCGTTTTCATTACTAAAGAAGGCACCAGTTATACCCTCTTTAACGGTTTCTGTGGCTCCTCCGAGGCTAAATGCCAGAACTGGGGTGCCAGTAGCCATGCTTTCTACAGCAACGTATCCAAAGTCCTCAATTGGAGGGAAAAGAAAGCAATCAGCAAGAGCATATATTGCTCTTAAATCAACATCCCTTATGAACTCTTTATTTCCTAAAAAGTGTATATTCTTGCTTCTCCCTGCTATTTTCCTTAGGTATTTCAAATCTGGACCGTTTCCCGCAATTACCAATTCAACATTATGCTTTAAACAAGCAGTTATTGCCCAATCAACCCTTTTATGATCATATAGTCTTCCTGCATATAAAAGAAAATGCTCAGGGAGATTAAATCTCTTTTTAACTTCATTCTTTTCATTTTCAGATACAGTTTCGAACCAAAAAGGCAATATTCCGGGGTATATTACTGCGCTTTCTCTTCTGTATGTTTTAAATATTTTCGTTTGTATAAACTTTGAAATAGCTACAATGTTATCTACTCTTCTAATCGCTGAGATATCCCATAGTCTTAAATAGTGAGAGAGAAATACTGAAAAGAAGCTGTAAAACCGCTTTAATTTAGAGGCTCTAACATTTAATTCCCTATCCCATTGATGTCTTGGAGGAGTGAGAATGATACAAATATGCTTCTGACCTACTCCCGTTATTATCCCCTTACTACTACCTGCAGAAAGTGAAATTACCAAATCAAAGCCTTCAAAATTGAATTGCTCGAAAGCTAGAGGGGTAAATGCATTTAAAAATCTTTTTAAGAACCTAAAACGCTGTAAAACACTTGTTCTAACTTCATTTTTAAGTGTTGGGAATCTCTTTTTGTCGTATACTGAAGTAAAAATAACAGCATTTGGAAATATTTTTAAAAATGAAAAAAGATGTCGTTCAGCTCCACCAAAGGCAAGGAGAGAATCAATAACTAAAGCGACTTTAAGCCTTTTAATATCACCATTTATCATAATGAAAGTTTACCACAAAACTACAGGTCTGGGACATCCTCTAAATCATCTGTTTTCTCTTCTTCATCTAATGCTTCTAAGGCTTTTTCCCAATCTGGATCATCTGGTACCTTAGATACAGCAGGCAAAACCTCGTCATCATCTGGATATATATCTGCAAGTGGAATTTCTGTGTCTTCCTCAACTTCTCCCGCTATTTTAATATCTATTTTATCTAGTTCATCATCTGCTGTTGAAAGTCCTCCATCATGATCTTCCTTTGATGGTCGAACAGAAGTATCCTCCCATATTCCCTCTTTTTTTAACTTACTGAGATATTCATTTGCTTCACTACCAAACTTTTCAATAACCTGAACCACTTTCATGGGGTTTTTACACACCTTACATAGTCTTAGCTCTTCAAATTCCTCACCACAGTTAGGACAAGCAAAGACTACTATGTGTATGCTATTGATAGGTTTATTAGTAGTAGTTTTAACCGAACTACTCTTTGTTTTTGAGGCAGTCATAAATACAAAGAAATAGGTTACTTGTTATTAGGATAACGTGTGGCTATATGCCTGTCAATTGACCTATATAGTTATATTTTAGCCATATCTGGTATATATATTCCTTTTGCGTTTTCTAGCTTGGATTTTGTAAGAAGTGCTTTAAAATCTTTATCAGTTTTACTCAATGTTTTTACTATTTTTCCATCTAAATACTCTGGGTCAACGTATCTAAATTTCTTAGACATTGGGGTTTTTACTCTTGGCAAATTTTCTAAGTTGTCTTTTTTTAATAGAGAAAATAAATAGTTTATTCTTGAGCTTCCACATTTCAATAATTTTCCTAAAACTTCAGTTTCCTCTTTAAAAAGATCGTCGGATAAAATAGTTCCCTCTTTTAAAGCAATCTTAAGTATCTCAGCCAGAAGAATGTATCTTGCGTTTCCGTTATACCCACCCCATACATTTACTTGCTTTTCTAAAAAGAATTCCGCAAATCGCTTAGCAGAATTAAAATCTTTAAATATTATTTTCCCATCCATCTCATTTAGCTTACTAAATAATCTTTTAGCAATATTTGTTGGAAAGTATCTAATTAAATAATCTATTCTATCTGCACATAAATATGGAATTGGACGATCCAAAAGACGGTTCTTATCTATGACAGATATTCTATCGAAATCTAAATGGTATCTTTCGATTATTTCACTGACATCAGAATTTTTTACAAAAAGATAATGTCTTAAATCTTGCAAATCCTCGTTTATTTTTCCGTTAATGTCTAAATAATCAATCACATGAGAAAAAACTGTGTGAGAAATGTCATGAATCAAGCCGGCAATTTGTTCCTCTATCGATGCACCTAGGTGCATTAGCAAAAGCATAACCCCAACACTATGCTCGTACCTTGAATATACAATAGTTTTGTAATATTTTTCTGGAACCCCTTGTTGAGAAATATCTTTTAATCTTTGAAGAGGTTTGGAAGCTATTATTTCCAATAATACAGGTTCTGTAATTTCAAACTCGCCATATATTTTGTCAGAAATTTTCATTACATTTTAGACATATTTTGTATATGTTCTTGAGTATTTTTCAATCCGCAGTTTTTAAATTTTTTTCCACTCCCACACGGGCAAGGTTCATTTCTTCCAACCTTCTTTAAATCATTTCTAACAGTTTGTTGAGGTCCTACTTCTCCCGGTCGCTTATCTTCTCTTCCAGCTGCTTCATGTTCTGCAACCTGTTGTGCTTGTCTTTCTTCTCTAACAATTCTTACTCTAAATAGTCTATTTACTACACTATTATCAATATCTGTCATCATTTGATCAAACATTCTAAATCCCTCATTTTTATACTCTACTAGTGGATTCTTCTGTGCAAAGTTTCTCAAACTTATTCCTTCTCTTAAATCTGTCATAGTATCAAGATGCTCCATCCAGAAGTTATCAATTGTTTGTAAAATGAGAAGTTTAAATACTTCAACTGCAACCGTTTTTGAAAGTGAATATACATGAAATATATATCCAACGGTTATAAGTTTAAGATACATCTCTTCCTTGATTGCTATGTCTTTTTCTTTATCTAAACTTCTGTAGAAATCTATCTCATCTTTAAAGCCTAAAAAATTGGTGCAAATTTTAACTAACTCTTCTCCCATTACTGAATTTATATGTGCAACGCTTTTCCTCTCTGATACACTGCTAACCTTTAGATCATCGCTAAGCTGTACCGAAAGGGTATATTTAACATCGTCAATAACCTTTTTTAATATCCAAAAGAGTATAGGGTGGTTTATTGAATCAAATTTTGAAAGCGATTCAACTTTCCAAGTATTATCATTAAGAAGGGCAAATCTTGATAATTCGTTTTCTAGGTTATCAATATCTATATCACGGAGTGCCTTCTGATTTAATTCCTTCTTTGATTCTTTTACAGGGATATTTTCAAAAATGCTAAGAATCTTTCTTCGAAGATCGTAGATGATATTTCTTTGTTTATTTAATACATCGTCATAATCAACAAGGTTTTTTCGTATATCATAGTTGTATGCTTCTACTCTTTTTTGAGCTGTTTCAATTGATTTTCCAAGTATTCCCAAAGAAACTGGCATATTATCGTCCATTCCAACACTTCCCATAATTGCCTTCATATTATCTCCACCAAAAAGTCTCATTAGCTCATCTTCAAATGAAACATAGAATCTTGATTTCCCTGGATCTCCTTGTCTTCCGCTTCGACCTCTGAGCTGGTTATCTATTCTTCTTGATTCATGCCGCTCAGAGCCTATTACATATAATCCCCCAAGCTCTTTTACACCTTCTCCAAGTGAGATATCTGTTCCTCTTCCTGCCATGTTTGTAGCAATAGTAACAACACCTTTTTGTCCAGCAAGAGCTATTACTTTTGCTTCTTGTTCGTGTTGTTTAGCATTTAGAACGTTGTGCTCTACTCCTTCCTTTTCGAGCATAGAAGAGATAATCTCACTTCGTTCAACAGATGTTGTTCCAACAAGTACTGGTTGTCCAGCTTTGTGGTGAGCCATGATATCTCCAACTATTGCATTGAACTTTCCTGTTTGAGATCGAAATACAATATCACTTTCATCTTTTCTAACAACTTTTTTGTTTGTTGGAATTACGATGGTATCAAGATTGTATATTTTGCTAAACTCCTCAGCCTCCGTTAGTGCTGTAGCTGTCATTCCTGATCTAAAAGCATAAAGCCTAAAGTAGTTTTGAAGAGTAATAGTTGCAACTGTTTTTGATTCTTTCTTAACCTCAACTCCTTCTTTTGCCTCAATTGCCTGGTGTAACCCTTCACTATATCGCCTTCCTGGTAGCACTCTTCCAGTAAACTCATCAACTATTAGTACCTCACCGTTTCTAACAAGATACTCTTGATCCCTTTTATACAATTCTTTTGCCTTAAGTGCATTATCTAAATGATAGGCAAGTTGTGCATCTTCATAGACGTTTTTGACACCGAGAAGTTTTTCTAATCTATCTATCCCCTCGTCATTAAGGGAAACTGCATGAGACTTTTCATCAACTACATAGTCTTTTTCGACTTCAAGCTTGTTAACCAAATTTGCAAACTGTTTATACATCTCATTTGAATCACTTGCTGAAGAAGAAATAATCAAAGGTGTTCTAGCCTCATCAATTAGAATCGAATCAGCCTCGTCAACGATTGCAAAATATAGCGGACCTTGAACCGTGTCGTTAAGACTAACTGCCATATTATCTCTTAGGTAATCAAAACCGAATTCATTATTTGTTCCATAAACAATATCGCAGGCGTAAGCTTCTTTTTTAGTACATGCAAGAAGATTAACCCCACTCATGTGGTCATACTTAAGTCTTCCATCTTTTTTAGCTTTCTTTTCTCTCTCTTTAATCAGCTCTTTTGCTTCATCACCTTTTAGTTTTATTGCATCTTTATCTGATATATACCTAAACTGGCCACCACTATTAATTGCACCAACGGTAATTCCAAGCATATCCATAATTCTTCCATTCCACTCAGCGTCTCTTCTTGCCAAATAGTCGTTAACAGTTACAATGTGAGAGCCTCTTCCAGTTATTCCATAAAGATATAAAGGCATATTAGCAGCTAGTGTCTTACCTTCACCTGTGAACAGCTCTGTTACTTTATTTGTAAAAAGAAAATATCCAGCCATCATCTGAACATCAAAGTGTCTGTGATTTGTAGCTCGAAGAGAGGCTTCCCTAACTACAGCAAATGCTTCAGGAAGAATTTTAAAAAGAGCTTCTTTCTGAACTTTTAGCTTCTTTTCCAAATCAAAAGAGTTATAAACGGAAAAGTCTGTCCTTGATGTTGCCAAGTCTATCCCTACTTTTTTTCTGAAATACTGCGTTTTCTCTTTGAGTTGTTTCTCTGTTAATTTGGAAATCTTTGGCTCTTGCGCATTAATTTCTGCAACAATTCCAGCAATACTCTTCAATTGTTTTTCATTGCTATCAAATAGCTTGGAGAGGAATTTAAACATAGTGGGAAATTATACTATATATGCTTACACTATTGAATCGATTTAATAATTCAAGATTATTTAATCTTTGGAGAGGATAATTAAAGTATCTAAATTTTTATTCTAAATATATGAGATGGTACTTAATTCTAAAGCTAATCGCGGCGCTACTTGGAGCAATAATTCCTTTTTTTGCTAAGTAGTTAGTGAAGGAGTATTTGCCAGACAGCTACCATGATTATTGCTATTACCATTTTGACAAATACACTAGCAACCATTCCAACAATTGTCCCAATTCCTGCCTTTAGAGCACCTTTGCCATTTCTTGCCGCAAAGATGAGCTCGAAGGCAACTGCCCCGAGGAATGGTCCAAAGATTACTCCAACAATGTTTCCTATTAAAAAGCCTACAATAACCCCAACAAGGGCACCAATTATGCCCCACTTTGACGCACCAAATTTTTGGGCACCAAGAAGGACGACAATGTTATCGATAAATCCAGCGATGAGGGCCACAAAAAAGAAGAGTAATATCCAAGGGACAGAAATACCCACAAATTTAACAGATATTGCACTCACAAGTATTCCTCCAAAGATCAACCAAACACCAGGTAGGTTAACTGCCGTTATTATTAGTCCCAGAACTATTAAAATGTATGCAACGATATTAAGCATGACTTAGTATATCATGAGTAACCTTTGCTGTAATTTTCCAATCGTACTGTTTACTAATTTCAAATCCCTTCTGTGCGATATCATTTGCAAATCTTCTATCTTTATATATTTTATATATCGCTAATCCAACTTTTTCTGGATTCTCGCCATTAAGCAAAACTCCTCCATCTTTTACAACTTCCATATATGAAGATCCTTTGTGAGCAATTACTGGAACTCTTGCTCTCATTGCCTCGGCAACACCAAATCCAAACCCTTCTAAAAGAGATAAATGAATATATCCAAATGAATTTCTTACAAGAGGAAACCTTGAATTGTCATCATAATATCCTGTAAACCAAACTAGATCATTAATTCCCGTACTCTCAACATATCTTCTAAAAGATTTTGCTTCTCTACTAACTTCATCAGTGAAATTCTTCCCAGATATTATAAGGTATGGGATTTTATTTCTTTCAGCTCCTTCTTTCTCAAGTTTTTTTACAAATTCAGCATATCCATTTACAACACCTTTTGAATTCTTATTTTTTCCCAGTGCTCCACCTAAATATATTAGATACTCACGTATTTTAAAGTCCTCAGGGAGATATTTCTTAAAATCGGTACTCTCTTTATCCTCTTCTATCCCTAAATTTACGGTATGTACATTTTTAAGGTTGTACAAAGGAAAGTATTTCTTAATATCCGCTCTTGTAAAATCAGAATCACATATTACTGCTTTGCAAAAATATACTCTTAATATCTCATACCAATAATGGATAAAGCGAAGAAAATTGTGTATCGGGGATATTGCTGAATATATCCCATATCTTGGAAGTGCAAAATCATGAATAGAGGCAACAGTTGGGACTAAAAGTACTGGAAGTCCTCTCCAAAAATATAGTGAGAGAAATACAGCGTCCTTTCTATTTGTTTTTAATAATGCCTTTGTTAACCTAATATGAAAAACTAAATCTAAGTTATGAAGAATCATATGCATAAAGCCTGTTTGATTATATTTTCCAATTCTAATAATTCGGACATTATTTCTTTCTTTTTTAAAAAACTCATCCAAGGTGGAATCAGAATCATACATTATTAGTTCATATCTTGTTTCAGGAAAGTCTGATATCAGATGCTCAATGATAAAACGAGAGTATCTTCCCACCCCGTTGTATTTAATCTCATCTTGAGTTGTTCGTGCATCTATTATTACCTTCATTTCTTTATTACTGATTTATATAAATAATCTACAAAAAAGAATTTGAAAGGATATAGCCAAACTCTAATAATTCCTAAGATTTTCTGTGGAAAAGGAATATCTAGTAGCACAAAAACGGACATATAGTATAAATTCGCAGAGGATTTAATATGTGTAAAAAGGTTAATGAAATCTTTAAAACTCTTTTTGTCTTTGTGCTTAATCTTCCAAGCCATATTTCTATTATCATCTTGGGAATATGATATCGCATCTGTAGCAACTAACAATTTAAACCCTGCTCTTTTCGCTCTGCATGTTAAGTCGTAATCAGCTGCATAATGAGGGAATATTTTTGAGTAATTCCCTATTTTATTAAACACTTCGATTGGAAGAATAGTTCCTCTTGTTGGAAGAGTTGGAACGTTTTCAATGACCTTGGGAATAGTTCCATTAAGTATTGATGGTTTAAACAGTCCCTTCTTGAGAATAGGGACATGATAAATAACTTCGTTTGTTTTCTTGCTTTTATTTATTGAACCAACAACTGCTCTATTATATTTTTCAGATGCAGACAGTAATGTTGCAACGAAATCTTTATCCATTGTGGCGTCTTGGTTTTGAATGAGGATATAATCACCTACTTTAGCAATGCTTTTCACATAGTCAATGCAAATTACAAGACCTGGTGCGTCCCAGACATCAATTGTTCCTTTGATTATTTTTATTCCTGGATATTTTTGCAAAATCGTTTCATATGTTCCATCTGTTGAGCCACTATCATATATTGTTATTTCAATATCTTTATACGATTGCTTAGAAAACGAATCTAAACAATCTAGTGTATATTCTAGTCTATTACAAACTGCCATTACAACATAAACCATTACTTTGGTTTACTAAGTTTAATTAAGGCAAGAGCGTACCATTTCTCTTTCAACCAATTAACCTTGCTTGCTTCAAGCTCACTTATCTCTCTCCAAATACTATATTTCTCGTCATATTTTTGATATGTAGCCGATTCTAAAACATAGCCTTTTGAAAGCTCATCAATTCTTTCTTTATTGTATAGTTTGTTTATTGGTAGTACGTCCTTTGCTCCGTAAGGAACTGTTAGAAGAAGTGTTCCTCCAGGCTTTAAGATTCTTAACATCTCTTTCATTGCTTTGATATCCCCAAACTCATCTTTTTTAACCTTATACCTTCCTTCTACCCCAATATGCTCAAGTGTAGAAATGCAAGTAATGACATCAAAAAGATTATCTTTAAAGTCAGTTGCCCGTATATCACCAGTTACATACTTTACATTTTGAATGTTTTTCGGAGATGTTAGATTTATTGCATATACTTCAACTGTTTTAGGAAGTAAATTGCTAAACATTTCACTCACTGTTGAGCCTATATCTAAAAGCTTTCCACCTTGAATAGTTATATTTTTAATAGCCCATGGATATTCTAAGGCTCTGTCAAAATATACTGGTGCTCTATATCTAAGTTTCCATAGCAAGATATTATCTTTTAAAGATTGACACTCGTTTTGCTTAATTTGCGAGGATAGCACCTGGAATGGAAATTCAATTAGTTTTGTTAATTTAGTTGATACTTTATTTAGTAGCATACCTGTTTTTATTAATTTATTTTTTACGGTTTATAACTCCTTTTGCATCAAAGTTATTCATATCATCGAATTTATCTGCATTTGCTTTAATCCATTCGATACCCCTATTCCACAGATCTAATTTTTGAATCTTCTTAATCTCTTCTGGAGAAAACCTGAACCCAATCTCTTTTTGTGGATTTCCACCATTGATTGAATACGGCTCAACGTCCTTATATATTAATGCTCTAGCAGCAATTACTGCTCCATCTCCGATTTTTACTCCTTCCAAAATCATTGCTTCTGCTCCTATCCAAACATCATTTCCAATTTCTACAGAAAATCCTGATTCAAGTTTTTTATTTTCTTCAAACTTTTGATTTGAAACATATGTAAATCCAGCTTGTTCTTTTACTGAGAAAAACGCCGGGTGAGTAGAAAGAAAATATTTTGAAGGATGCCTTCCACATACAACACAAACTCTTGGGCCTATCGAACAGAACCTTCCTACTTTCGAATTTATTATTGAAGAAGATATCCCTACATATGTCCCAAAACCAATATGAGAGTTACTAACATCTGCTTTCGGAAATATTTTATTGCTTCCTTCCAATTTCGTTTTCGAATTTATTATTGATGAAAACCCAACTAAGTTTCCCTTAGTTTTTTGCTTAAGAATTAATAGCTTACTTTTAAATTTTGATAATATCTTCATATCTTTGTTTTGGAAATACATCTAGTATTCCACCTTTTGTTAAATTAATTATTTTAATACTTCTACTATCCGCATATTTCCTTATTGCTTTAAATATCTGAAAGGTTTTAGAATATGCTGTTATCATAAACTCATTGTCCCTTGTTGTTTTCAATTTCTCTTGAAACTTTTTGTAATTTTCAGAATACTTGTATACATGTCCATACTCATTATTTTCTATAGTTCTATCAGTTTCTAGATACTGCATAAACCCTGTCATATCACATCCAAGCAGATATATTTCAGTAAATCCCATATATATAGCACAATATATTGCAGTATGGATGACATTTTGCCCCGAAGGTATTAATCCACACATGTTAATTTCTTTTTTGAAATCTTCATTCATTGTTAATGCAGGAAGGACATACCTGATATCTAAAAATTTGTCTAAACCAAATTTCTTGATGTTTTGAAGATTTTTCACACTAAAAATACAAGTAGGCTTAAACTCTTTTGTGTTTAATTTCCTATATTCATTTACCAGCTCCTTTCCATCGTCAGAAGTAACATCAAATTTGAAAGACTCACTGTCAACAATAACATGAAATTTCGGTTTCAGTTGTTCATACAATGGAGACTTCATCATCCAATTAACGGTAAAAACAATTTCTTTTTGTAGCCCAGATTGATTCTGATTTTTTAAAGAGGGACCATTACCCAGAATGAAGCATCTTTTTCCTTTATATTTGTTTTTTAAGTCAAGGTTCTTTTCTAAAAGTCCTTTATATTTATTCAGTAATTTTCTCCTAACAACGAAAGTGAAAATACTGCCTACAACTGGCAATCCCTTCACTACATTTTTTAGTTTTGAAATTATCTTCATAAATCTTTAACTACATCTTCATATTTTAATCTTGGAAAGACATCTAAGGCTCCACCCCTTGTTAAATTTATAATCTTTATCCCTCTTGCATTCGCATAATCAAACGTTTGTCTAAACTTCTCAAACACATGACCATAAGATTTTAGCATAAATTCATTAGCCCTAGATTTATTTAAATTATCAACAAACTTTTTTAGCCTTCCTTCCTCTTTATAGAAATGACCACCATCAATAACTTTATTTTTATCATGAATCATAATAAAACCTGTCATGTCACAGCCTAACAAATATATTTCTGTAAATCCCATATAGATTGCACAATATAAAGTTAAATTGATAATATTGGGAACTTTAGGTAAAAGTCTTGTAAGATCAATGGATTTAACTCTCCCCCTTAATTGCCCAGGCAGACAATATAGTATTTCAGCTTCCTTATCCCACCCCATTTCATGAATATAATTTTTATGAATAACAGGAAAGATGAATATTGGTAAGTTTTTCTGTTTAATTAATTTGTCAATATTCTTTTTCAATATATAATTTTCTCTGTAAAAAAAGTTCGAATCCCCTATTGCATAAAAATTCGGTTTTGTTTGATGAAATTCTTTTGCAATCACCATGTTGTTAACTGCAAAAACGTATTCATTTTTTAAACATGTTAAGTCTTGAGTTTTTAATGAAGGACCATTCCCAACAATAAAACAACGATTATTTTTGTATTTATCTTTGAATCTACTATTGAGAGCAAGAGTATCTCTATATTTAAAATATAACACCTCAGATTCTATCCTTCTATAATACTTACCAAAACCTTTTAATCCCGTAAGACGGTTTGGTATCTTTTTACCTAATGTCTTTAAATTACTTTTCATAAAAATGTTTTTAATTTTTTAATTACTCTTCTAACTAACCTCAAGACTTTCGGAATACCCAAAGAGTATCTTGCTTCTAAGCTTTTTAATTTTCGTAGAACAGACAAATAGTCTGTCTCCATTTCATCTTTAGTCTTTTCTTTTGCAGGCTTAATAACCACATGTATGAATTCATCAATTTTCAATACTTCAAAATTACCTTTATTCAATAAATTCAAAATTGATTGTTTAGTAAAGTGCCATAAGTGAGCATTTTGCAAATAATTTAAAAAGTCAAAATCCGACTTACAACCAATTTCTTTTATTCCTGGAACTTCAATATAAATAATTCCATTTTCTTTAAGTAATTGACTCGCAAGATTAAGATCATCCATTGGATTTTCCAAGTGCTCTAAAACATGGGAAAAGATTATAAGGTCATAATTTTTTTTGTTAAGCTCGGGTAGGCTTAAATCTCCTTTTAACAAATCTATTCCTTTCTTCCTACCATAATTTATAAAAATATCATTACCAAAATCAACGCCGACGACATTTGCTCCAGCTTTTTTAAATTCTGTTAAAATTCCACCAGCTCCAGATCCAACTTCCAATACATTTGCGTTTTTAATTACTCCCTTAAGGAAATTATTTACGAAAGAGAATATCCTTCTTCCTCTTTTTTCCTCTTTAAGAAAGTAGCTCTCAATATCTTTTGGATTCTTATTGTATATATCTCGATAATATTTTACATAAAAGTCAGAAAGGGATTCTTTAGCCAATCTTGGATTCGTCATCACCAACCCACATTTTTTACATACGCAGAAATTTGCATCAAATCCAAATCTATCCTTCTTTGCGATAACACTGAACTCGTTTCCCATACAAATAGGACATCCTACCTCGGTTAATTTATAAATATTTAGTTTCAATTTTTCTTTTACTTCATTGATACTGGATAGCTGATTTGTTGATAATTTAAAAGAAGGTTTTCCATCGGGAAGATATCTTTTTGATAATAATTGATCAACATAAATCATTTCTAAGCTAGATGATTTTAAATATTATAAATCCCACTTTGAATCTATTTTAATAGCAGATATTCTATTTGAAGAAATATTGTCTTTGTCACCTTCTGGATTTTTAAATGTTATTGGAATATTTTCAATATAATCAACAGGGCGTGAGTTTGGAGTTCCTATATTTACACGTAGCCAATAAGTTCCAGGATTTACATATGCACCAGTTGTTTTCGGGTAAGTGAATACAACAGAGTATATGCCTTTCTTTTTAGGCTTTATATCATTTGAGCTTTTATCTGTACTTCCACTTGCAAATATTCTAACTCCAAAAGGATTTTCCAAAATTACAGCACTATGAATCACTGAGTTTTCTAAATTGACTTGATATGTATACTCAACTTTAAACTCTTGATCATTATCAATAACGGTTACAGGGTTTCCTTTGTCATCCGTTACCTTTATTTTTAATATTTTGGCTATCTTACTTGTATCATTTTCAAACTCATACTCTGAACTCGCACCGTTTGTTGATTCAATGTACTTGCTTATTGCTTCTTGGGTATTTCCCATAAATTTAATCTCCCCGTTTTCCAACCAAATTGTTTTAGGACAAAGTCTTTGTACTGCACTCATATCATGACTTACAAAGAGAATTGTTCTTCCATCTTTTTTAACAACCTCATCCATCTTTCCTAAGCTCTTTCTTTGAAATTCGGCGTCCCCTACAGACAGTACCTCATCAATGATAAGAATATCTGGCTCAAGATGGGCCGCGACTGAAAATGCTAATCTCACTTGCATTCCAGACGAAAACTTCTTCATTGGAAGTTCTAAGAACTTTTCTACACCGCTAAACTCAACTATCTCATCAAATTTCTTATCTATTTCCTTTCTACTCATACCAAGGATTGCCCCATTTAGGTATATATTCTCTCTTCCTGTTAATTCAGAGTGAAAGCCTGTTCCAACCTCTAGAAGTGACGATACAGTTCCCCTCATTATTATTTCTCCCTCAGTTGGCTCAGTTATTCTTGAAAGTATTTTAAGTATTGTACTTTTTCCCGCTCCATTTTTTCCAATAATTCCAATAACCTCGCCCTTGTTCACATCAAAACTAACGTTTTTCAATGCCCAAAAGTATGATTTCTTTCTAAATTTCTTTCCCTTTAGAAGATTCCCAGGAACTTTGACTGTTTTAACAAACATATCCCTAAGAGTTAAATACCTCTCTCTTTCTCCTAAAGAATATTTCTTACCTAAGTTTTTTACTTCAATTGCTTTTTCCATAGTTAAATAATGTCTGCAAAATATTTCTCAACTGATTTAAAATACATATATCCAGAAATAAAGACGACAAGTGTTATTGCTGTAGATATTCCAAGAAGTTGCCAATTGACTGCTGTTCCAAGAATTAAGGCACGGTGAGCTTCCACAAGACCTGAAAGCGGGTTGAGAGAAAGAATCCACTGATACTTTCCAGCTAGTGATACTGGGTAAATGACTGGAGTTATATACATAAGGGTTTGTGTGAAAAATGGAAGTGCATACTGGACATCCCTATATTTAACATTTAATGCAGAAAACCAAAGACCAATCCCTACACTAAGTAGCCAGGTAATAAGGACTATAACTGGAAGTAATAATAATGACCATGTTAGTGGATAGTGATAATAGAACATCATTACAAAAACGATAATAAATGATATTGCATAATCAATAAGGCCAACCATTGTAGCGGAAGCCGGAATTATTACCCTTGGGAAAAATATCTTCGTAATTAATTTTGAATTCATAATCATGCTACTACTTGCCTGAGCAACAGCTGAAGAAAAATATGACCATAGTACAAGTCCTGAGTATGAAAATATTGGATAAGGTATTCCATTAGATGAGATCTTTGCAACCTTACTAAACAAGAATGTAAATACAACCATTGTAAGCAACGGTCTGATTATTGCCCAAAGAACGCCAATTGCTGTTTGTTTATACCTCACCTGGAATTCTCTAATTGAAAGAACCCAAAATAGCTCTTTATATTCCCATAATTCTCTTAGATCAAAATTTGCTAATCCTTTTTTTGCTTTAATTATTGTTGTTTTCATTATTTCTTTTTCCCGTAGCTTTCAATTAAATCTATTAAGAACTCTGTAACATCAATATGATCTTTAGACCATTTTTCAACTTTATTCTTCCATTCTTGTTTAATATCTTTATTCTTTGCTAATTCTTCAATCTTTTGCAAGAACTTTTCAAATTGATCTGGTGTATATCCAAAAGTTAATCCGTACGAATCTTCTTCTTTCATATACCTGCAATACGTTACAAAGTCATTTATTCTTACAGAAGGTACTCCCATTAAGCCTGCTTCAGAATTCATTGTATGCCCATCACCAATAAAAAGATCCGCATAATACATTACATGATGTATTTCGTATGGGTCAACTTGTAATCGATATTTCTCAAATTTCTCCGGTAGTGCTCTATCTCCTTTCTCAGGATTAATAAATACACGCCCGTATTTCTCTAAGGTTCCAATCAATCTATCAAGATTCTCGTCACTTATTCCTCTTTTATGATCATCATGAGTTGCTGTAAAACCACAAAGTCTAACAATAAAGTATCTCTCTCCAGAAGGATTTATCTTTTTAGCAATTTCTGGATTGGGAGTGAAATATTTTGGATTTATATATGCCCATTCATGGTTTCCCTTATATTTTAATTGATGCTTGCTAAACGGTCCCATATCTGTTGGCTGCGGGGTTACAAGTTTTGTAGCCATCCACATGAATGGAAAATATTCAGGCATATGCTTAAAATCATCAGCAAAAAAAACTAAAGTTGGAACTCTTTTTAGCCAACCAACAACTGCAAGTGCATCTGAGGTTAGGAAAAGGTCATATTTTTTTCCAATTGTGTATTTAAACACTTTAAAGAAAGTCACAATTTCCATTATTGCTGCACCTACTTTTCTTGGAAGCCAGCTAATTGTTCTTCCACCTGGCATGATATTTGTATACTCCCAACCTTCCTTTTTGAATAGATCTTCCATAACTGCTTTTTTCACAATTAGGAAATCTATTTGATGTCCTTGTTTCTTTAAATAGTTAATCGTAGGTCGAAACATATAAAACCTCGCAGGATTTATCATGAAGAATAGTATTCGCATTTTTTTAATATTACTTTTCTTTTCTATCTCTTTCATAGTATGTCTTTTTAGAATAGTACAGAATTTTCTCTTGGTTATTTGTTACCCTGTTTAGCATATCTGCTAGAAGTCCAACTATCCAAGAAAGAATTCCTATTGTAAACAAATATATTCCAACTAATCCAACAGATATATATGGAGAGAAACTCCCACTTCTTAAGTAGTGAAAGCCTACTGCACTCATCATTATGATTCCAGGAAGAATTAAACAGAGCCCAAGCATTCCAAAGAACTTCATTGGAGCAAAATCTCTAAAAGCAAGTAAAATTCCAGCTGCGGATTTTAACATATATGAAAATATTCCGTTTTCAATAACTCTTGATTTTCTATCTTTGAAATATTTAATACTTACAGGAACATTTTTGATATTCAACTTCTTCATTGCTAAGGCTTGGAATGTTTCTTGTGTGTATGTATATTTACCATTCAAGTTGATATTTAAAAGCGCTTTTCTGTTGTACGCTCTAAATCCGCATGTAACATCGGCAAATTTATGACCAGTTAATACCCCAAGAATCCATGAACCTAACCTATTTCCAAGATATTTACCCAAAGGCATATCTTTCCCTTTACGCTTTTTGCCCGTTAGTGGGTCTGTAAATCTATCTGCAGCAACAAAATCTGCTTCTCTTTTTAATATCGGCTCAAGGAGGAGAGGAATTTCTTGAGGATCAAACTGCATATCTCCATCAATATTTACCGCAACATCAGCCCCATGTTCTAAAAAGTAATCAATTGCTAAAGGAAATGAATATGGAAGCCTTTTTCTTCTTCCATTTGATACCACCTTAACACCTTTTTGCAGGGCAATTTTAGCAGTATCATCAGTACTTCCATCATCAATTACCACGACCTCTATTTCGTCAACCCCATTTATCTTCTTTGGAATTCTATTTAATACCTCACCAAGTCTTTGGGCTTCGTTAAAACAAATAGACGCAACAATTAGTTTCATTTTCATATCTTTATTAAGTTATGCTGTATATATTACCACTATTTGTATAAATATAGGTAGAGTGGCTTAGTTCCTAAGTGATAAATCACAGGAATAATGCCTGAGCAGTATTTCTCAGGGACATAGTTTTTACAGTATGGAAGTTGATAATTTGATATCTTCCATTCAAATGGCTCAAATCCCTCAGGTACACTGGCGTAAAATCCTCGGGAATATTCAAGTTGGGATGTTTTTGTTAATCTCGTACTGTTTATTTCAATTGTTGAAAGTACATATACCTTTTTATTTGTATTTTTCATTATTCCATCCCCATATATAAATATGTTATTTAATACATCGGTGTTTATTGCTGGTTGGTTAAAATAGTATTTAAGCGGTGTAAATATATAGTTATCATGCCAATTAGTTGGATTATAATATATAACAACATTTTCAGTTCCTGTTATATTTTGAATCTCATTATAAACCTTTGGTGTTGTCCCAACATACCCTTGATACTGGAACACACAAAAGAAAGCGTTATAGAGAAAGAGAGGAATTATAAGGAAATAAAACCAGAATTTCTTCTTCTTATCCAAAAGCATTACAAGATATATGGAGATGAAAATATAAATAATTGGAACAATTTCTGAAAGTTGATACCTTGCGTAGTAGAATTGATACGGAGTGTATCTAACTATCGCAGCGTTAAAGCCTAAAAAGAGAAAAAGAAAGAAGAACAGAAAAGATGATTCTATTCTTTTAATCTTACTAATTAATATTGTAAAAAGGAGAAAGCCTAGCGGTGAGAGATATAAGATAACACTTGAAATTGGCATATCTTTGAGTGCATACCATCCGACCCCACTCATCTCCCAATGCTTGTCCCAATATGTACCTAGATATTTATCTGTAAATGCCATCGAGTAAAAATTACTAGCTGAAAGATATATGATAAATACAAGCATTAAGTAGAAGAGTATGGCCTTATATTTAAAGATAAAATCAAAGATTAACTTAAGATATTTCTTGAGGTATTTAACAAGTAAAAAGTAAACCAAAGGGATAGAAAACAGTAATACATAGAAAGGAATTTCAGGGATATACTTAAATATCTTTTTATAAAACAAAATATATAGATCGGGAAGTTTTAAATAATAGAAAAGAGATGAAAGCAGAAATGAGATTAAAACCAGCGCACCCCATACTGCCCATTTCTTAATTACAATCTTGTCTTTTTCATAAGTAAATATCGCAAGAAGAAGGAGTAAATAGAAAGGAAGAGACACAATCCATGTCATTCTTAGATACAACATCATGTTTATTAGCATGAGGGTTAGGAGAAAGTATATACTTTCCTTTGTTTTCCAAGCCTTAAGAAGAAAGTAAAGCGTATTTAGTGTAAAAGCCAAAGCCAACATCTCCCCTACTGGAAACCTCGAAAAATACAAGTGAAGTGGACTTACGACCAAAAGTCCTGCAGCAATATACCCTGCTATCTTCTTTTTTGATATCTCGTAGGCTAGTAAATACGCCCCAATAACAGAAATAATCGAAAAAATAGTTAACTCATAACTCCTATTATTATCTCCTAGTGCAAAGCCAGTAATTGATAGAAGTGCTGGGTGTAAAGGATAGAAAATAAAATGATTCTCACCCTCTGTGTTCTCGGTCGCTAACCCTGCCACAAAATATCCTTTTGTGTCTTGATACAGTTTTAACAAATCCCCTTTTAAATACTCAGTTACATTATCTTTAAACTCTATTCCGCCAGTGTTCTCAAACTGTTTACTCATTGAGATATACACGCCCTCATCTTGTCCTCCATCTAGATATATCCAAGGCTGCACCCTCATTACTAGTGCAATTAAAAGAATTAAAAGTATTATCCAATTAAATCTTGAATCTTTAAGAACTATCTTCCATTTAAATATTAAGATTGTTGAAAGAAGGAGAACAAATGAAATGATTATGGAATATAGAGGCTTAAAAGCTCCAAATGTTAAAAGAAGAACTGAAGTTAATCCTAAAAACCCAAAAAAAAGAATTATTATTTCATACAGAGGAACTTGCTTTACTTGATTTTTTGGCATTTCTAATTCGCAATATAAACATAGATACAATCCCAATTATAATGAAAACACTTCCCCAACACCAAGGACATACTGCCCCTATCTTGAAAAACTCTAAATATCTAAGGTAAATTGTAAAAATAACCCCAAAAGTAATCACTGTTCCGAGCATATAACTGAAATATTTCAATGGTCTTTTAAAATTAAAAAGAAGTAGGAAAGACAATCCTTCAAAGTAAAGAACTCCCCAAATGGAGACAGGAATACCAAAGAATTGCGAATATTGGCTTTGAGCGACTATTGAGCATCCATCTGTTGGACAGAAGCTAGTTACGTTATACCTATCAGTAATATATATGAAAAATGCTAAAGCAGCACCTAAAAAAGAAAGTATAATCAGAATTTTATCAATTTTACTTATCTTCATTATTTAAGAAGCTCATCAATTATTGTCTTAAAACTCTCAATTGGGTACGCACCAGCTAGGAATGTTCCATTTTTGACTGTCTTACCATCTGCCTCAAGCTTTCCGATTATAAATCCTGGGGTACCTGATATCCCTACTGCGGCAGCATCAGCTGCATCCTTTTTAATCTGATCTGCAAATTTCTTGTCTGTCACACAAGTATTATACTTACTTAGATTTATTCCATTAATTTTTCCAACCAAACCTTTTAGTATCTTCACAGTTATATTACTTGCGTTAGAATTCGTTGCTCCAAATATTGCTTCATGCATTTTGAAATATGCTTCATTTCCTCCTTGGTCGTATACACACAATGCTGCCATAGCGTCATTTGTAGCAATTGGCTCATGGAATGAAAGTGGAAGATTTCTAAACACATATATGGCTTTTCCTGTATCAACATAATTCTTTAGTAAATCTGGGTACACCTGAGTGAAGTGTCTCTTACAATATGGACACTCAAAATCACTGAATTCAATTATTGCGATTTTGGCTGTTTTCAAATCTCCAAGATATGGAGAATTTTCTCTTGAGACTGTCTCAATTGTTCCATCATTTGTATTTGTATCTGTATTGGTTGTGTCTGTATTTGTTGTATCAGAAGTTCCTTTAACATTGGAAGTAATATTCGCGTTTCTGAATGTGAATATGATAGATAGGGAGATCATCAATGCCCCTATTAAAACAGATATTGGAATTAATAATGATTCTAAATTAATTACCATGTTTTCTGTTTTTGTTTCTTTTACTGTGTTTTTCATAATATTTATTTACAAATTATGTCATTAAGCCTAAGTTATTAACAATGTTAAGTCAATAACGGTATAATAAAAGAATGAAAAAGTTAATTATTATCAGTTTAATACTTGTTCTTCTTTGCTCAATTATATATTTTACCTATGTAATCGTAAAGAGAGGTATATATAATCCCACAAACCCTGATACAACTACTCAACCAGATGAAATACCAGACGAAGAAGAGCCAAGCACATTGTTCACATACCCAGATACAGTTGTAACTGACGAAAATTTCTTTGAAAAACAACCTGTTATCTCTGGGCAGTTAAGCTACGTTGCATATCCAAAAACAATTGATACAGTTAATCCTCCAACAATAATTGTCTTTTCACATGGCTCAAATACGAATATTGTAAAGGATATGAAAAATACCTTTATGAAAGAAATGAGAACATATGGCAAATATTTCACCAAACAGAACTACGTCTTCTGTGCTTCAAGTATGCACTTTATAAATGCTAATAACTATAGTTGGGCAAACTCTAGTAACAGCGTCAATGACATGAAAAATCTAATTGACTGGATAGAGAAAAACTATAAAGTGCAGACAAAAGTCGATTTGCTTGCTCACAGTTTAGGAGGAATACCAACTTTTAACTTTGCATTTAAATACCCAACGATAATAAATAAGATTGCTCTTCTTGCACCATCATCAAATGACTATACAAAAGCTCAATTTAAACTGATTAAAAATGTTCCAATTCAAATTTGGCATGGAGACAAAGATGTAAACGTTCCCCTATCTTCAAGTGTCAATTTAAGAAATATATATAACTCATACGGATATACACATTTAAACTTAACGATACTAAAAAATAAAACACACTGGGATGTGGATTATGAGTTAAAACCTGAAGTTTTAGAATTTCTCAATAAATGAATCCCCAAATAAACATATATAAACCAATAGGGAAAACTCCTTTAGAAATGATTAATCTTCTAAAAGAAAAATATCCAGAATATAGCAATCAAAAGATTAGTTATGCAGGAAGGCTAGATCCAATGGCTCATGGCGTTTTAGTTCTTCTTGTTGGAGAGGGTGAGAACAAAAAGAGAAGAGAAAGAGAAAAAGTAGATAAAGAATATGACTTCAAAGTGCTCTTTGGGATATCAACAGATTCTTATGATATATTAGGAATTCCAAAATTGCATAAACACATTCCTGACATTGCAGAAGTTGAAGGAGAGTTAAAAAAACTTATTGGTAAATATAATCAAAAGATCCCTACTTTTTCCTCGTATAGAATTGCTGGAAAACCGATGTATCTATCTGCTAAAAAAGGGTTACTAAAAGAAGAACATCAACCTAAGATTGAAAGAGAGATATTTGGATTAAAGATATTAAAAAATGAAATGATTTCAAATGAAAAATTACTTAAAGAAATCAAAGAAAGGATTGGGAAAATAACAAAACCAGATTTTAGACAAAATATAATAATTCCTAAATATAAAAAATTGTTGGGTGTAAAAAAAGAATTTCTTCTGCTGACGGTTCACTCTCATGTATCTAGTGGAACATATATTAGGAGTATATGTGATGATTTAGGAAAAGCTTTAAATACAGGGGCTTGCGCATTTGAAATACTGAGAATTAGGAGTGGAGTTCATAATTTAAAAAATAGTATGTATATTTAATTCATATATATCTGATACAATTAAGGATAATTTTTAATAGCAAAATATGGCATACCAATTTCAAGTATGGATATCACATTCAAGAATATCCGACTTTCTTAGATGTCCAAGGGCGTTCTATCTAAAAAATATTTACAAAAATCCTAAAACAGGAAACAAGATGCAAATTGCTAATCCAGCACTATCTTTAGGAGCCGCAGTCCACGAAGTCATCGAATCCCTTGCAGTATTAAAAACAGAAGATAGGTTTAAAGTTCCTTTAATCAAAAAGTTTAACGAGAGCTGGGAAAAAGTAAGTGGTAAAAGAGGTGGATTTTTAGATACAACTACTGAGAATCAATACAAAAAGAGAGGAGAAGATTTACTAGAGAAACTTACTAAAAACCCTGGGCCGATTGCAAAACCTGCTGTAAAAATAAATACTGGGAATAAAGATTTTGATTTACCAAGTTTTCCACTAACACCTGAGAAAGATATTATCCTCTGTGGGAAAATTGACTGGTTGGAATATGTACCAGAGAAAAATGGGGTAAATATTATAGATTTTAAAACAAGTATTGAAGGAAAAGAAAATCCTGATTCTCTTCAACTTCCAATCTACTATTTAATTGCTAAAAATTGTCAAAAATATGAAGTATTGTCTGCTTCGTATTGGTATATAGAACAAAGTGATACCCCTACTAAAAAAGAACTACCAGATTATGATGAAAGCATGAAAAAGGTATTAAATATCGCTCAGAAAATTAAGCTTCAAACACAACTTGACAGTTTTACTTGCCCAAATGGAAAAGATGGATGTAGAGAATGTATTCCGTTTGAAAGAATTTTAAAAGGCGAAGGAGAACTTGTTAAAACAGATTACCAAAATAAAAAGGATGTATACATCCTAGAAAATGTTGTTTTAGGAAATAATAAAGGGGAGATAATATAATATCGGGATGACTCGACTTGAACGAGCGACCTCTTGCACCCCATGCAAGCGTTCTAGCCATCTGAACTACACCCCGAATACATTGTGATTATATATAATCTACAACTTTATCTCCATAATCACTTGATTTGGGCTAGTATCAGCATGTAGTTTGAAATCTTTAGTTGCTCCATTAAACACATACTTATATGCGTGACCACTCTTACTTGTTGTAATGGATATGCCATTTGCAAACGTTTTTCCATTCAATCCTGCATAGATTAAGTCAGAAGTTAGTCCTGTAAATTCAAGCTGAAGCTTTCCACTTAGATATTGACCTGTCGCAGCTGGTGTAGGGTGACTTGTAACTCCAGAAACATTAAATATAAAGGTGAGAATGCCACCACTTGTGGTATATGAGTATGAAGATATCTTTGCATTATCAGGGTAAACAGAGCCTTCAAGCGCTTGTAAGTCTTTCGAGAATGTATCACTGCCGTTTACTCCAGTTGAGACTGTCCCTCCTGGATATTTAACATCCAATCTGATAGTCCAAGTATTATCAGCTCCTGCTGTTGTTTTCATTTTAAATACGGTTGAAGATAATACCCCTATATCATACAATTCCTCCGTTTGATCTGCTGAAACATTATGATAGATTTTCACAATCCCCTGCTCTGCTATACTTCTGCTCTTTTGGTATCCAATTCCACTTTGGTCAGTTGTGATTCCATTTAAATCAACTCTAATTGCATTCAAGCTACTCTTGTACTGAGCTGTTACATAAGGTCCTTCTAAGGTCTCACTTGTTTTTGCTTGAACTAAAAATACAAATCTGTGATATCCACTCTTTTTAGCATCGGTTATTGACTTCAATGTATATTCTGCGGTATTTGTGCTAGTTCCTACGCTCTTATTTGAAGAGTTCCATGAAGTAAAGTCTGTTTCCACAGGAGTTGTCGTATCTGGGGTTGTTGTATCTGGAGTTGTTGTGTCCGGAGTAGTTGTATCTGGAGTTGTAGTATCCTCAACAGGAGTTGTATCAGTAGAAGTATCTGTTGTTGTTTCATTATCTGTAGTAGCTGGAGCCTCAGTTTGAGTTTCAACTTTTGCTTTGTTAGCATTATCCACTACTTTAAAAATAACAAAGCCTATTATGCCTAAAAGACATAACAAAATAAATAAACCTAATATTGGATTTTTCTTTTGCATAAAAATGAAAATTAAATTACTTTTTAAGTATACCATTTCCAATTTGCTAGTGTTATATTAGAACATGAAAGAAATAAAAGTTGAACAGGATTTACCAAAAGCTCCTGAAAAAAAAGAGGAAATAGTCCCAAAAGAGCCGTTAATCAAAGCTAAACCAAAAGGAAATTGGGGCTTTATCATATTGATTATTTCTGGTTCACTTGTTTGCATTGGAGCACTTGTGTTTCTATATTTTTTTGTAATCAAACTCCCTACTCCAGTTACTGAAATAATTTCATTATCTGGAAATTACATCTCGCCTGAAAAAGTAAACTCTTCCCAAAGTCTAGAGTTAATTGCTGTACCCTCTGTTCCTAAAACAGAAGCAAGCCCAATAAATGGAGAGCTATTTACTAAAACAGAAATGGCCAAACTAATGAAAAGAAGACCAGTTGCTGTAACAATAAGCAACGTTAACTGGGCAAGGCCACAGTCTGGTCTTTATAAAGCAGACCTTGTTTATGAAACACTTGTTGAAGGCGGAATTACAAGATTTATGGCAATATTTTGGAGTGATGGACCTACAAAGGTTGGACCAGTTAGAAGTGCTAGGCAGTATTTCTTGGAATGGCTAAGCCCATTTGACCCTATTTTCATACATGATGGTTGTGCGTCAACTAAAGACCCAAGAACTAATGCTTGTGGAAATATTGTACTGTACGGAATAAAGAATAATGGATTACATGGATATTGGATGGACCCATCTAGGGTTAGACCACACAATGAGTATAACTCAGTTGCAGTTGCGTGGGATTATGCAAAAACCATGGGTTGGACAGGCTTTCCAAAAAACTTTGATGAATGGAAATTTAAGAAAGATGCTAGTCTTGATGACCGTGGAAACAAAACAAAGGTGAAAATAAGATTCAGAAATGATTTACCAAACGGTGGGCTATACGATACTACTTGGGTATATAACAAGGAAAGTAATTTATACACTCACTACTCAAACGGTGTGAAGGATATAGATCTTGATACAAAAAAGACAATTAATGCAAAAACGGTAATTGTTGAGGAAATAGTCATGCCTCCATACTCAGATGACCACGGAAGAGTTGTAATTACCACTATAGGTCAAGGGAAGGTTACGGTACTCATGGATGGAAAGATTGTCAAAGGAACATGGAAAAAGGATAGTAGAACCGAAAGAACTAAATACTATGATAAGGCAGGAAAAGAGCTTGTTCTTAATAGAGGAACCATATGGATTTGTGCGGTCTCCAAAGAGAAGGGAACTTTTGATATAATAGAGCAGTAATATATTAATACAGGCTATGCTTAAACAATTATTTATTTCAAAAGTCAGGATAAAGATCCTTGAGCAATTCTTTTTAAATCCTCTCGATCAGTACCATGTTAGAGGATTGGTTAGACTTCTTGATGAAGAGATAAATGCAATTAGGAGAGAATTAATAAATCTTCAAGAGATAGGGATACTTAAATCAGAGCACCAAACAAATAAAATTGTATTCACACTAAATCCAAACTGTCCAATTCTTGATGAGCTTAGAACTATTGTAATTAAAGATAGTCTCCTAGGACACAGGGTTAGTAAGTTAGCAACAAGTGCTGGAAAACCAGTCGTAATAGTGCTTTCCCACTGCTACCTTACTAAAGAGTATTCAGATTCAAGTGATGTTGATTTCCTCTTTCTTGGACAATTTGATATAACCAAACTTAGTAAATTAATGAAAGAATTTGAAGTGGAATCAAATCGCGAATATAAATATACCGCAATGAGTATTCCAGACTTTGAATTTGGCAAAAAGAAAAGAGATCCTTTAATTATGAATGTAATAAATAAAGAATTTGTAGTTCTTTATGGCCAATACAGAAAGTTAATATCCTAGTATGAGAAAACCATTTATTAAAATAGACATTAAACATGTTTTAAAATACTTTTTGTTAGTGATTTTTACTGCATCAATCCTGCTCTGCACCTTTATTGCCCTACCACAAACAGAAAAAATATTCAAAAAACAGACTTTCAATTTAAATATCAATGACAATTCCACCTGGGAGAAGCAATTTACAATTAAATTAACATTTCAACCAACCGATATCGTATATAAAAGCAAACTAATAAACCAAACAAAGAATGTTATTTATAACAGACTTCAAAAATACGGTGTTGATTTTGTTGAAATGAGCTATAAAGATGGTACCGATAATACTGGGATATTAGCTGTAGAGGTAAAAGGAAGAAACGATTCTGCAAATATTGAATCAATTATTAATGCACAATCTGATATATATCTTGTTACAAGAAAAACAGATGCAAATTTCAATGACACAAAAGATCAGTATGCAATATATAACCCTGATAACTATGATGTAACCGATTTAACAAGAGAGTATTTTAGAACAATATATATAACAAAACTCAAATCAACTAGTGGAGATTACTCGTACTTTGGACTATTTAAAACATTTATTTGGAAAGAAACGAAATTCTATGACTTCATTGAGAAGTACTCAGGTCAAGAAGCTGGCCTTTATATAGACGGATTTGTATCTCCACTTACAGTTCCGACCTGGACTGATAGAAAAAATACTGCAAAACCAACCTTGGCAATAGGATTAACATCAGACGCTAAAGTTGCTAGGGTTCAAAGCATTATTTTTAACAGTGGAAAGATTCCTCTAACTATCGAAGTAACAGATAAGAAAGATGCTCCTGTTGGAAAAATTGATATCAATACACTTATACTGAGTGCGATAACAGTAACATCCATACTAGTAATGTTAGTTGTTAAATACTTCTTAGACAGAAAAGACATATTTAGATATACCTTGACGATATTTGTAATTACAATTGCTGGATTTACATTTTTTAAGCTGTCTCAAGCACCAATCTCTCTAATTTCTTTGCTTATTTCATTCCCAACAGTCTTTTTAGTGACAATACTGCTTGAGCAAGTAAAAAAGAAATTATCCTTTGCATTATTGATTGTAGTTGTTATATATATTTTCAAACAACTTACGCTCGGACAAACATCAGAGATATTAAGTATTTTATCGATTTCAATTTTAGCTTTTCCAATATTCGATTATTTAATGCAGAGATATATTTTACTATTTAAACAAATATTAAGCAGATGAATATTTCAGAAATTATTAGTCAAATAACAAACAGGGAATATATTTATATCGGGATTATATTTGCAGTTACCCTGCTCACATCCTTGTTTTCAATTTCAACAATAACTAAAAACCCTAAGAAAGGAGCTCTTTTATCATTAACAACATTTATTCCGTTAATTCTATACGTAGGCGGATACATCTTAATTAAATGGAAATTGGATCAGACAAGTTTTTCTCTTTATCAAACTCTCCTCTTCCTTCTCCTTGTTATTCACTCTGCATATATTATTTTTCTCTCTGAAATCAGTAACAAGAAGATATTTTATCTCTTTCCTATTACTTTTATAATTCTCTACGCCCCTACTTTAGTTTTTTATCAAACAATTCGAATTCCTTTGGCCCTCTTTGGAATCTCTTTTATCATCGACTTTGTAATTTTGGTTTTGATATCTCTTAAAGGCTTCAAAAAATGAGACCTATCATTGTAATTGCAGGACCAACCGCAAGTGGAAAAAGCGCAATTGCCAGCAAACTTGCCAAAAAATTTAATGGATACATCATCAATGGAGACAGCAGACAGATTTACAAAGAGTTAAATATTGGTACAGCTAAACCAAGTACAGGAGAATTAAAGGAAATTCCAACTTACCTTTATAATTCAGTTTCTATTACAAAAAGATATACTCTCTGGGATTATCAAAAAGATGTATTTGCAATTCTAAAAAAAGAGAACGACAAGCTTCCTTTCATAGTTGGAGGAACCGGACTTTACATTGATAGTGCTGTTTTTAACTACAAGCTCCCTAAAACAAAGGAAGCTGATTACGCTAAAGATATTTCATTTTTAAATGAAAGCGATAGAAACAATCCACGAAGACTTACATCATTTTTTCAAAGAGAAACCCAACCTACGAAAGGAAAAACTCTAAACCACATATATTTCGTAATTGATGTTGAAAAAGAAGTGCTAAATGAAAGAATCGAAAGAAGAATTGAGGAGATGTTTAAACAAGGACTAATAGAAGAAAATGAAATTCTATATAAAAAATACAAAGGAAAGAATATATCTGCATTGAAAACCCTCGGATACCAAGAATTTGAAGGATATTTCAACGGAGATAAGACGATAGAAAAAGTAAAAGAAGAGATACTATTTCATACAAGACAGTATGCCAAAAGACAAAGAACTTGGTTTAGAAGAAATAAAAATGCTATATGGATAAAAGATATAAGTGGGATTGAAAAGCATTTAAAAGAGAGAGAAATTATTTAAAACTTTTAAGGATTTTTAAATCATCGTCACTTCTTTCCACTAGAAAAACCTCATTTGTTTCAAATTTAATATTCTTGATATTTAATTGCTTATTAATATTTCTAATATCAGTTAAAAGATTTGTATATTCTTGCGATGTTAAATCTTTACTAACTCTTCCGATTGAAATATGGGGAATAAACTGAGAGATATCTTTTGTACTAAATCTGTTTCTAAGTCCAAAAACAATATCTCGAAGCTCATCGGCGCCTTTATCCAATGTCAAATACACTAAATCCTTGTATTTCCTACTCGAGCCCAATTTGCATTGAGAAAGGGAGATATTGAAAGTCAGAAATTTCTCTTTTTTAAGTTTAAAAAGTATTAATTGCTTTTTAAGAAAGTTAATATTTCCAAAATCAAATACCTCAATATGAATATTTTCTGGCTTACCCCATCTAACAGATATCTGCTCTCCCTCAAAAACTCTACCAACCTCCCCTATTACTTTTCTAATCTTGTGATTATTTTCCTCGTTTGGAAAAATTGCTAAAAAAGTATTATTCATACTATTTTGTAATTTTATCTATTCCGATAAAAGGACGTAAGACTTTTGGAACAGTAAGGGAGCCATCTGCATTTTGATATGTTTCAAGAATTGCAACCATTAGTCTACTTGTAGCAAGTCCACTGGCGTTTAACATATGTACATACTGTGGCTTACTTCCATCAGTTGGCTTATATTTAATATTTCCTCGTCTTGCTTGATAATCCCTAACATTTGATATTGAGCTTACCTCTTGATATCTCTCTAAATATGGAAGGTATACTTCAATATCAATTGTCTTGGCTGCCCCTGCTGAACAATCACCTGCAGCAAGTTGTACGATGTTATAGTGAAGTCCAAGACCCTCAACTAGTCTACATGCCTTAGCAACAAGCTCTTCAAGAGCAACTGGGCTATACTCTGGTAGCGTGTACTGGAACATTTCCACCTTATTAAACTGGTGCATTCTAATTAGCCCTCTTTCCTGAGCCCTGTAACCACCTGCTTCCCTTCTGTAACAAGGTGTGTATGAGAAGAGTTTCATTGGTAGCTTTTCTTCAGGAATTACTTCATCTCTGTACAAATTTGCCATTGCCGTCTCTGATGTTGGCAGAAGGAAGTTCCCGTCTTGGCACCAATATACATCCTCTTTAAACTTAGGAAATTGCCCAGCAGTATATCCTGATTTCTCAGTTAAAAGATGAGGTGGTAATATCATTTTATATCCGTCAGCTAAATGCTGGGTTATGAAGTAGTTAATTAGGGCCCATTCAAGTTGTGCACCAAGTCCTGTGTAAAGGGCAAAACTAGCTCCTGCGAGCTTTGCTCCTCTTTCCATATCAATCATATTAAGATTAGCCGCAACATCTAAATGATCTTTTACTTTAAAATCAAACTCTGGTTTCTTTCCTACTGTCTTTAATATCTTATTGCTTTCTTTTTCCCCAGCAACTACATCATCATCTGGGATATTTGGAAGTACCTCAACAAGAGCTGTGAGCTTCTGTTCTAATTCAGTGGTTGATATTTCAAGTTTTTTTACATCTTCTGCTATTGCTTTAAGTTGCTCAAGATTTTTCTTAAATTCATCACTTCCTTTCTTAGCTTTTGCCATCTGGTCATTAAATCCTTTCTGTCTTGCTCTCTCCTTCTCAAAATCTGTTAATTTCATTTTCCATTCATTGTATGTCTCAATAATCAAATCCAGGTTCATATCTTCTTCCTTCATCCTCTTGGTGAGAGAATTCTTCACTTTTTCTTTGTTTTCGATTATTTGTTTTATGTCTATCATATTGATGAAGAAAAAAGATTAAATACACTAAGGATTATTGTAATTGAAAAAGATAATTATCTCAATTGGCAAATTCTATTTTACTTGGGTCTATTGTTGTCTCAATGTTTATAATTTGTGTGCCATACATCAAAATATCAAATGAAGCCTCTTTGGATACTTCTGGAGAGACTTCTTCAAGAAAACCTACTCGTACCGGAACAAGTACTGGTCTAATCGATTCATCTTCTGAATGGACAATAGGGTTTATCTCTCCTAAGCCACCTCTCCTAACCTCCAAATATGTACTTTTATGACGGGTCTGAAGTAAAACCCCAATTAACTCATTTCCTAAATATAAAGCATCAATATTGCAATCGAGATATTCGACCTCACGGTTATCCTTACGGATTCTTCGTAAAACAGCACCTTCTAAACCAGGAACTCTGTAATATTTATCCCCATGGTAGTAAGCATTGACGCTATTAAGATATCGCGTAAACGGATTGAATCTCATAAGAATACAAATCAATTTATTAGCCTATAATACAACAAACTGTACAAGAATTAAAGTCCTAACTCACTTCTTATACTCAACATTGCACTCAGAACTATTTGAATATGCTCTTCTATTGTTACATTTAGTTCCTTTGCTCCATGATATATATCTTCTCTATTTACTCCTTTTGCGAACTCTTTTTTACCAAATTTCTTTAATACACTACTTACTTCAACACCTTCAAGTTTCTTTGGATTTAATAGCGCACATGCGACTATAAAGCCTGTAAGTTCATCAACTGCAAAGAGTGCTTTTGCCATAAGAGTAGGTCTGCTACTTTCATCTTCTCTCTTCCCATGTCCAATGACAGCTTGAATCATTTCATCTGTTGCACCTTCATTTTTTAATATCTCTATCCCCCACTCACTTGGATGTTTTTCTTTCATCTTTTCATAATCGAAATCATGAACTAAACCAACAACAGCCCATTCGTTTTCATTTTCTCCAAACTTTTTCGCATATTCAATCATTGAGCTTTCTACTGCTAACATATGCTTAATGAGGTTCTTATTTTCTGTATATTTTTCAACTAATTGATATGCTTTTTCTCTTGTTAACATTGTTTAAGTAAATAAATTTAACCTCCGTAGCTATTATATTTTTTAATACATATATTCCAGATAGCCTTTGAAAAGAAAAACATTAGTATTGAAATAATTAAACCGTAGATTGCATACTGCCAATTAAATATTCCTGTAACAAGGCCTGCTGGAACACTTGCCACAAACGCTATTGGAAAAAGTGTGTAGAAGATTACCCTTACATTACTATCCCATATCTCTGTTGGAAATCTAGCTACATTTGTTAGTGATTGTTTTAATTGCCTCATGCCGTTTTTAATATATAGAAAATCAAAACTAGCAAAAAGCGTTTCTAAACTAAACCAGATTAGAAATGCACACACCACTCCAACTAGTCCTAAAAGAATATTCTCAATTCTTAAACTTTTAAATTCAACAACTAAATAGTAGGCAATTAAAATGAGGCCGGAAACTGCTGATATTGCGTCATCTATAAAGAAGTCCGAGAAGGCAGCTGAAAACAGAGAAGAGGCAGGTCTAAGTAGAAGTGAATTGAAATCTCCTTTAAGTATTTTTTCCTCCAGTCTCCAAAGATTAATTGAAAACATAGACCAACTTAGATAGTTTACGGCATTATATACTCCCAAAAGTAAGTACATTTCATTTGTACTCCAACCTACAAAGTTATCCGAAGTGCCTACAACTGCATGAATGAAAACTACTTGTATAAAGACAAGCATTATCCCTCTAAGTAGCCGTGTAAAAACCTCAAACCTATACGTTGTGGCCCTGCTTAAGCTTAAAGTAATGGTTGTCTTCCATACTTTTAAGTAGTACTTCAAGTTTTTAAATACCGACAGACTCATATTTTTTTATAGCTGATTTAAATAACACTCTATACACAACCATTAGAGCAAGTAACCAAATTAAAGAGATTACAAAGCCCTCAATCATTTGGTTTCTGTTTAATGTTCCCATTAGTATCTCAATTGGAAATGAGATTGTATATCTAAACGGAAGATATTTAACAATCACTAATGCCCAAAGTGGAAAAGCTGATAATGGAATCCCCTCACCTGATAGAAATGTAATAACATTTTCATAAAATGCTCGAAGTCCAAGTACTTGTGAAATAAAGAAGGCGGAGAGGGCAAATGTATTGCCGAGAAGATAGTTAAGTGAAAATCCGATGATAACAGATGACACAAAAAGAAGTGTATTAACAATTGAAAAATCATACACTAGATTTCCTTTTAAAAAGAAATACGCAATAACTAGAATCGGTGCAAGAAATGCAATCCTAAGTATTCTTACTGCTATACTAATTCCAAGTGTTTCAGAAAGATAATTGAATGGCTTAACAAGATATTTTGAAAATTCTCCAGATATTACTGAGTTACTTATATATATCATTGAGAAATCTTTTGTGAATTTTGAAATGATTGCAACCATAAAGAAGTATGAGATAGTCTGTGCCACATTCATTACTCCACCACCCGCTCTTGCAACCGCTACCCAAACTATTCCTAAAAGAAGAGGCTGTATTGCATCACTTACTACCCAAACAAATACCTGCCATCTATACGCAAGCTCACTACTTAAGTACATTAGTACCTCCTGCCTTAAGACCTTTAAAAACTGTTTTGGGTTACTTACTAATATTTTCATCTTTTTCTCTCTTTTCTTCTTCTAATTGTTTTAATTTCCACATAAATAGTCTTCCTCTATTTGATGTGGCTTTTGGATAATCAACTGCAAAACTAAATGCTCTCTCAAGTAGGCTTCTTTCTTTTTCTTTTGCAAGTTTCATATACAAGGATTTATGTCCCATATCTCCAAGTTGCAGTGCTAGCCTATATCCAAAATCCTGAAACTCCCTAGATATATGCTTCTTGCTATCCAAGATCTCTTTAGTTAATTTCTCTCTTTGATTACTAATTAAATCCTGTAATGAATCCATACTATTTATATAAGCTAAATTTCTTTGTTAATTCTTCAACAATATCCTTTCTACCAAATATACCAATTCCAAGAATAACCAAATCAATTTTCTTTTTCTTTGCTATCTGCTCAGTAAGTCTTTTATCACTAGTTGTTTCAACCATATCGCGTGTATACACCAAATATTTAATATCTTCTCTTTCAGAGACAACTTCCATTAGTTTTTTAAGCTGATTTTGTGAAGCATTCAAAGCAATTATTGGATACTGAGGATTGGCAGGGATATTAAATCCATCTTGTGTAATAAAAGCCTGTTGGGATATTACAGATCCTTTTTCTTCCGTATTCCCTAGATATGTGCAAATGTGGCTTACCGTATTTAGCAACTCCCAACTTTTCAGATCTTCATCTACTACTGTGATTATTTTCTTAGAAAAATCCTGTTTCTTTTTTGACTGACCTAAAAGTTTTTCGTTTCCCTCAAGCGCGTCTTTTCCATATATTTCTTTTTGAAGAGCTGTTACTGGAGAAGGCTTCATAATCGGAAAGAAAAGAACCTCATCAATATATGTTGATTCTGTAAAAAGCATTGTTAGCCTCTCAATGCCTGGGCCAAGTCCAGTGGTCGGTGCCATCCCATACTCCATTGTTTCAATAAACTCTATATCCATTGGATGAGCTATCCCATCATTTATATTCTTCTTACTTAAACTCTGTTGTTTAAATCTATTGAATAGCTCAACTGGGTCATTTAACTCAGTCCAGTTATCACCTTGCTCATGCCCTGCTAAAACCAGTTCAAACCTTTCTACAAATCTAGGATCACTTTCCATTTTTTTTGCTAAAGGAGAAATCTCAACTGGATGTCCGAAGACAATGGTTGGCTGAATTAATTTTTCTTCAACAAGCTCTTCGTAAGCAATTGCCATGCACTCACCAATTGTTTCTGGAACTAATTTATCATAACCAATTCCTGAAAGAACATTCTGTGCTTCTTTAACTGTCTTAATTTTGTTGAAATCAACCTTTCCATACTTCTTTATGGCATCTAACATACTAATTCTCTCCCATTTTCCTGTTAGGTTTACATCATTTCCAGCTATTTTAAATGTATTCTTATCAAATACAGTTTTAGCAATATATTTATACAGATTCTCTAATAAATCCATATTATATTCATAGTTTTTGTACGCAGACATAGTTTCTAACATTTGAAATTCTGGATTGTGCCATCTATCTATTCCTTCATTTCTGAAATATCCATTAATGTTGTAAACATTATCAAAGCCAGCAGTGATTAATCTTTTAAGATACAGCTCATGGGATACTGCCATATAGAAGTTTGTTCCAAGTGCATTCATATATGTGCTAAACGGCTTTGCATTCGTCCCACCATATAGTGGCTGTAAAACAGGGGTCTTAATCTCCTTAAAACCCAAATCGTGTAGATAATTCCGAAGTTGAAATAAAATTTCAGAACTATATTCAAAAACCTTTTTCTTTTTTGGATCCATTATCATATCTAAATATTTCTGTCTATTTGCGATTTCTAGGTCCTTAACTCCCCCCCATTTATCTGGAAGTGGCCTAATAGCTTTCGTTAATATTCTTATCGACTTTGTAAGTATTGAAATCTCACCTCTTTCCGTTTTAGTTACAATTCCTTCTGCCTCGACAATATCCCCAAGATCAAGAAGTTCTAAATCAAGAAAACCCAAAGTTTGGTTCTTCTTTGAAAATTTCCCATAATCGGTTTCCTTAATATATAGTTGCAATCTTTCTGTGGAGTCTTGGATATGTCCGAATACAATATGTCCGTGGTTTCGAAATGACATTAGCCTTCCTGCTACAATTACTTCTTTACCTTCATACTTATTATAGTGATTTAATATTTCGTCATTGTTAATATTTTTCAACGATTTAGAAGGGTACGGATTAATTCCCTTTTTCCTAAGTTGCTCAACTTTCTCCAATCTTATTTTTCTCTGCCCTATTAAATCGCTTCTTTGTGAACTTTCCATAGTTTATTCTATATAATTTAAATACAAAAAACACCCATCACAGAATATATTTATATATACTCTATGAAGGGTGTTATTTAACACGGTACCACCTTCTTTTTTACTCATTTAATCTTTATCGCAGAATTACGTTTGATTCTACTTTAATATATTCCTATATTATTTCTTTCAAATGCAAATAGGGCTTAAATATCTTCAAATATATTTCCTTTTTTCACTTTCCAAGGTTCACTAAAATATCTTTGAAATATCTTTCTATTTATAGCAGGGAAATTATATCACACTATTCAACGTAATATGTAAGACCATTCTCACTCCTATAATACTCAACTGCTCGTGTAATAGGATTATTGGATTTAAGTACAGTTCTCATTCCTGAAAATAACGCATCAAAAACCATATTGTTTCCTGTTTCACCATCATCTAAACCTGAGATATATATCTCCACTAAATCGTATGGTAGAACAGGGATACCTAACGGGGAACATCCATCTTTCAAAATGTGCCATCCAGAGGACTCGAAGATTAGTTTGTTCGGGTTAATGCTACTACCTTCGCTCACAACTTTTCTTAAATCAATATGTTTAAAACCCCTATTTTTTAAATATTCAATTGAAGCTATAATTTCTTCTGGAGCGTCTGCATATTGTAATGTTTCTGTCATAAGAACAAATTAATAGTTAAGTACAATATTATATCACTATAAGATAGTATGTAAAACTTTATGACAATTCGATGTAATTAGACTACAGCTTAAATTTTAACTTATGTGAATTAGAAGATATTAATACACCTTGGATATCCATTATTTTCTTTTGATGGTCATCAACTATATCGCAAATCTTATATATCTCTTTAAACATTCGGTAATGATCCCTATCATTTTGGTCGAATCTATAATCCAATGCCTCTATCACCTTTTGTATAATTCTTGATTCTCTTTCATCTAATTTTTTATCAAGTAAATCACCTACCTTTTTTAAAGTGATTACCTCCCTTTCTTCAAGCAATTCTCGAATTTGTTTTAGAGTTATATTCTCCATAATTACATAATATTAATTTAGTATATAAATTGTAAACAAGAGAGATGAAATGGTCTTGATATATGATATTTTCATTTCGATTTAAAAAAGAGAAATATCTATTATTTTTTCTTCTCATTTTCTACTTTTTAATGTTATACTTTTCCTATGCAAGAAACGGACTTACTTTCAAAAGTTGTATCTCTTTGTAAAAGAAGAGGAATAGTTTACCAGAACTCTGAAATATACGGTGGTGTTGGAGGTTTCTTTGACTTTGGACCTGTTGGAGTTGAAATGAAAAACAATCTTAAAAAATACTGGTGGAAATATATGGTTGATGACAGGGAAAATGTTGTTGGAATTGATGGAAGTATAATCACTCATCCAAAAGTATGGGAAGCAAGTGGACATGTAAAAAACTTCGCTGACGAGCTTGTTGAGTGTAAAAAATGTCACAAAAGATTTAGATTTGATGATTTAGATGACAAATCAAAATGTCCAGAGTGTGAAGGTACACTAACTGAACCAAGAAAATATAACATTCTTTTTGAGACAGAAATAGGTGTGCTAGAGGGTGAAAAACAAAAGGCATATCTTAGAGGTGAAGCCTGCCAAACAATATATTTAGATTTCAAAAATGTAGTTGACAGTAGTCGGGTACAAATACCATTTGGAATTGCACAAATTGGTAAAGCTTTTAGAAATGAGATTACACCAAATAGATTTCTATTTAGAACAAGAGAGTTTGAGCAGTATGATTTAGAATTCTTTGTTCATCCTTCTGAAATGGAAAAGTGGTTTGGATATTGGAAGGAAGAGAGAATGAACTTCTACAAATCTCTTTATAGAAAGAGTGAAAATCTGAGATTTTATCAACATCCCAAAGAGAAACTTGTTTTCTATGCTAAAGATGCCTATGACATTGAATATAAGGCACCATGGGGATGGGCAGAAAACGAGGGAATTCACTGGAGAGGCGATTACGATTTAACAGGCCACAGCAAATTCTCTGGAAGTGACCTCTCATATACAGACCCTGTTACGAAAGAAAAGTATATACCTTGGATTGTTGAGACTTCAGGGGGTGTTGATAGAACCTTCATGTTCCTCCTTCTTGACGCCTTTGAAGAGGAAAAACTTGAAAATGGAGAAACTAGAACCGTATTAAAGATTAATCCTAAGATTGCAGCATATAATATGGCTGTATTTCCATTGGTATCAAATAAAGAAGAAATCACAAAAAAGGCAAAAGATGTTTATGAACAATTAAAAAAGAATTTTAAAGTTATTTTAGATGAAAGAGGAAATATTGGAAAAAGATACCGATATCAAGATGAAATAGGAACACCAAAATGCGTAACAATTGATTACCAAACGTTAGAAGATGATACTGTTACTGTAAGAGATAGAGATACAATGAAACAGGAGAGAATAAATATTAATGATTTAGAAAAATCAATTAAATGACTCTTGAGAATACTACAGAGCAATATGTTAATGGTTCATATATTAATCCAGAATGGATGTTGTCTGAGTTGAAAAATAAAGATGATTATCTTCTAAGGTTAAGACAAAGATATGGGGATCTTCCACTTGAAATGCTCGCGACATTAGATATGGTTGATAGGGATTGGTCGCAAACAAATAATGGGAGAAATCATAGAGAGAGGTATATGTTTTGGAGAAAAGATCCATACGAAGAAGGAGAGCTTCTTGGATTGATCAAAATAGAGATGAAGATAAAAGCATGTCATCATGAAGGTGGAAAAGATGAGATAAGACAAGGTTTAATTGAAACATTAACAATAAGTAATCCTTACGGAATAATACAGAAAGATGAAAAGAAACCTATTTCTTAATTAAAGGCATTCTTTTTGCAATGTCAAATGAGCCATAGGTTTCAAATAATTTTTGAGATTCGTCGTATTTACTCTCGTGAAATATTGAAAGAACTACAGTTGCTAATGCATCTACTCCTTGGGAAACTCTTGATATATCAACCTTCATTTTCTTTTTAGATACTGTTATGGCTCCAAGTTGCTCAAGATAATTGAATACTACTGCGTATCCTCTTGCATACTCAAAAACCGATGTATCGCTGTCCATTCTAGAAAATTTATCAAGACCAACAATTAAAAACATTAGAATTATCTCTTCATATTCCCTCTGGTTGATTAATCCCTTAAGCATATGGTAACTTGAGCTTTTAACACCCATAAGGTATGCATTAAGCTCACTGTATGCTCCTTCATTACCCTTTAATCTATTTGCAGCATCTGGGAATTTTATTAACCCCTCTGAAATTTCATGAAGAATAATTAATCTGCTAGCAGCTAATTTAAGAGACTTAGCATTAAAACTAAATCCAACTCCAGTAATGAATTTAAGAAATGGTGAGAATAGCTCCGCAAATTTATAGTCCAGTGAATTTGCATAAACAACTACCCTTATTCCAAACTTTCGAACTTCTTCTGCAGTGTTTGGAAGATTGGTACTTGCTGACATTGTTCCGGCTTGTCTTCCTGAAAACATCAAAACATCATCAACTCTCATAATTACCCTATCCTCACCCATTAGCTTTCCAACCGAAAGATAAGGCTTAACAATTGGTAGATTTTTAGAAATCTCAATCATTTTCTCAGCTTCAGTTGTATCTTTATCTCTTCTTACTCTCAAATTGAACTGGAAGGCGTTTTTGATACCCATAAGCTTGTCTGCATAGGTTTCTAGCGGTCCCATGAGTATTCCAATCTTGTTATTGTCATTTTTTAGATACTCACCGAGAGAAGCTACAAAATCTCCTTTTTCCCATGCCTTATAGATATTTCTAATATATCCCTTAAATCTAAAATCTTTAGAAACATTTTCAACCTCTTTTAAAAGTTTGATTATTTTTTGTATACCCTCCCTATACTCCTCTGTATATGGAACTGCATATAAAGACCCATCATCCCCTCTTCTAACTACTGTATATGGGGAAAGAATCTCTGAATCTGTTTCACTTGCAAGTATTATCTCTTCTCGAGTAATTCCCTCATCATAAAGGGATATCTTTCCAGTTGTTGGACTTACCTGCATTTCCCATATTTTATGTATCTCTTTCCCTACTTCTTTAAGTATTTCAATAGCTCCTTGCTCATCCTCTTTCATATTAGATATATCAACTTTGAAATACTTAATCTTTGCCATTTAATGAATTTTAGCTAATTTTAACTATTCTAAATACCTTATTTACAGGTCCTATTTTCACCTCAACATTATCCCCCTCTTTACTTCCAAGAAGTGCTCTTCCGACGGGTGATTCATCAGATATTCTTTTCTTTAGTGGGTTTGCTTCAAGACTACTTACAATTACATATTCTTCTTCAAAACCCTCAAATCCTACCTTAACCTTAGTTCCAATCTCTACCTCCTTATGCTTTTTTCCAACCTTTGCTATTTCACTATGATTTAATATCTCTTTAAGTTCTGAAATTCTTTTTTCTAAGAAATTTTTGTCGTCTAAAACATCTCCAAATGGATCGTCTTCTTCTGAAAATGATTGAATTCTTAGCCAGTCAAGCTTATCTGCTATATCTTTCCTTCCTGTGGTTTCGAGTTTCTTCAGCTCTTTTTCAAGCTCCTTCTTCTTTGTAGCAGTTAATACATACTTCTTGCCAAATATCATCTGCTTAATTTTCCAATTTATTTATTTCTCCGTGGGGCAATTATATATTTTAACCTCTTATTTATCAATATCGGGTCTTCTTTTCTTTGTTAGCTCAATTGATTTGCTATCTTGCCATTTTTTTATCTCTTTATGGTTTCCTGAAAGAAGTATATTTGGTACTTTCCAACCGTTAAATTCCTCAGGCCTAGTATACTGAGGATACTCTAAACCAGTTTCAAACGATTCAGAAGAAAGTGAAGTATCATTGCCAAGCACTCCTGGTATCAATCTAATTACGCTATCCATTACTATTAGACCTGCAAGCTCTCCTCCAGAGAGTATGTAATCTCCAACTGAAATTTCAAGGTCAGCTAAAAACTCATGTATTCTATTATCAAATCCTTCATAATGGCCACAGAGGATAATGTAATGATCTGTTAATTTTGAAATTTCCTTGACTTTCTTCTGGGTTAGCTTCTCTCCTACGGGAGTAGTAACAATGACTTTGGTATTTTCTTTTTTTAACTCCTTTATTGCCTTAAATATCGGTTCAATCATCAAAATCATGCCAGCACCACCACCAAAAGGTCTATCATCTACAGTTTTATGATTATCAGTTGTCCATTTTCGTAAATCATGAACATTTATTTCAACTTTTCCTTTTTCTTTTGCAATACGAAATATACCTTCAGAAATGAAGATTTCTATTTGCCTTGGAAATATTGTTATTAAATCAAACTTTAACATATTATTTAAAAAATGCTAAAAGCTTTTCTGGATCTTCCCCAAAAATTTCTGCAAAAATTCGAATATCAGATCTTCCTATTATATCTGGAACAATTCCTCTCTTTTTCAATCGTTCCTCAACTCCTTCCCATTCATCCACTGTATAAACTTTGTGCCAAAGAATTTTTCCAACATTATATATATGGCCTAAATCATTAATAAAGGCTATTTCTTCAGGCGAATAGTCCGATGTTTTTTCTTGACATGTGGCCAACTCTTCAATCTCTTGTATTGATTGGGCTCTTTGAACCATTTGGAAATATCTTAAATGTGAAGCAGGCAAGGTATTGCCTATTCCTATAATTACAAAATTTAAGGTACCAGATTCTACAGAACTTACTTTACTTTCTCCAGTATAGTTTGCCACAGGTGAACCAGCCATTGTATCTGACATAATATTAGTCTTTAACTTATATTTGCCGCCACAGAGGATCGAACTCTGATTGCTTGATTGAGAATCAAACGTCCTAGCCGTTAGACGATGGCGGCACTGTTATGTCGCCATTTTATCATAAATTGACATCCTAAACTACATGAAATATAATTACAACAGTTTAGAAAACATTCTCCCAAACAACTTTTGTGAGTTAAAATTAATTATTTATTTACTACCAGTCAGATGAAAAAAGACGTATTAGTTACTACTTCTGGTTTGCAAAAACTTAAAAAAGATTTAGAAACTAAGAAAGAAAAATTAGCACAAATGAAGAACCTTCTTGCCGAAATGGTACAAGCTGGTGACTTAAGCGAAAACGATGGATATACACTAGCTCTTGAAAATTCATTGGTTTTAGAAGGAGAAGTATTCAAACTAAACGATATGATTTCTAATGCTAAGGTTTCAAAAGGAAAAACAAAAGGAAAAATTGAGATTGGGGATGGTGTAAAGGTCAAGGATGAGAAAGGAAAGATTAAGACATATACTATAGTTGGAGAAAACGAAGCAGACCCAACAAAAGGAAAGATATCCTACAAATCTCCAATTGGAGCTGCAATTATGGGAAAGAAAAAGGGAGATAAGGTTGAAATCACAACTCCTTCTGCAAAAATTAAGTATGATATTACTGAGATATTAGACTAAGGGTGTATCTTAGTTCCACTCTCAAAAACAGTCTCTAATCCACCATTGTTATGAATATTCTTACCCCCTGCTATATACATGGTTATTCCTTTCGTTTCACAAAATACTGCACTCTCAGCACTAACAGGAACATGTAAATTAGGGAGGTGTTTAGAAGATTTCGATATTCCAAATTTCTTCATAAACTCCCCCCAAGTAATATCTTCAATAATTGAAGCGTTGGGGTTTTTCTTTGGATCTTCCGTATATACACCCTCAACGTCTGTTAGCTTGTAAACCTTCTTCTCCTTTAAAATATCAGCAAATATGGCAGCGTCCATATCTGTACTCCATCCGTGCTTAAGGCCTCCGCTAACCATTGTTTTCCCATCTCCATCTTCAATCAAATACTCATATGCATCCCCAAGTCTTTGTGGAGTGAATATAGTTTGGTCGTTGAGATATGCTTTCAAAACCTGCGCATTTAACTGAGTTGCTTCCATTGCAACACTATGCACATCCCCCTCAAACTTCGCAAATGATTTAACTTTTTCACCAATATCTCTTGATAGCCTTCCCCCTCCTGTTACAAAAACAATGTTGTCTAATTTTGATTTATACTCTTCATACCATTTTTTTACATATCCAAGAACCTTTTCATTTATTTCCAATTTCTCATTGTAGAAAAGAGAGCCTCCAACCTTTATGACCATGAGTTTATATATTTAAAATTAATATTAATGCCATTAATGAAAACATTAGTGGAGGAATATAGTCTGATATCTTTCTTGAGCCGCCAAATCTTACATTCCAAAGAGCTATTGTCAGGTAGAAAAGAATTGATAGAACTGCTGAAAGTGAGATACTGTTTAATCCAAACGTCCATATACAAATGATTGCTATTATCATTGATGAGAATACTGCTGTTATAGCTGTTTTTGCTTCAATTTTGTTATGGTGATAAAGGATGTACAGAAAGGACATTAAAGATATGGCAAGTAATAGTAAAGCTGAAATGATTGGTGACAAGCCAATTCTTAAAATTACCTCAGAAAGAAGGAAGAATACCACAATGGATATGAAGTCATAAACAACTCTTGTCACCTTGTTTACTGAATATATTTTTTCATAAGAGGTTCGAACATATAGAAATAGATAGAAGAAGAGAAATAGTGATACGACAATTACAATTTGATTTAGATATAGTGATGAGGAGAAAAGAAGAAATACAACAACAGCACTATAAAAGAGAAGAGGAAGAAGCACATATGAAAATAGTCTATCCCAAAGCTTCACCTTCAAAAGCGCATCACTATATTTTGATACCTTCTTTGCTCCATGTAATTTATATGTTGATATTAACCATGCATTAATTAATAAATATCCAATTACAGCAGTTGCTAAGAAGTAATATATATTTACAATAAATGTTTTAGTAATTAGTAGTTCAAGTATCAAGAATAGATATGAGCAGTAAACAAATTCTCTTTTAAATTTTCTTATTAATGTAAACATGTTTTTATAATATATTCCCTGCAAAACCGCTAACTACTCCAACTGCAAGAAGTAACCACCAAAATCCTATTGTAAATAAATTAATTCCTTTTTTAGCAAGTAGGTGTTTCCTCCAATATGTAACAACCTCTATCAAAAGAAGTATAAGAATGAAGCCTAAAAAAGCTCCGTTAATAACATCTTTGTTGCTTACTACACTACTAACTGTGCCCAAGAATGTTCCTAACACATTTCCCTTTGTTTCTGTCTTAAAATACGAGGTAATATCTTTTTGCGTCACATTTCCAAGTTTATCCGAAGTTATCAACATAATGTCTCCATTTACCTGGCTATTTGGAAACTGCCCAGCAAATAACCCATCAGAAGAAACTACGTATGACTGATTAAAATCCCCTGAAACAATATTTAACGTTCCATCTACGTCATCTATCTTTCCGCTAATATCCCAATTAAATCCTTTGCTCTCTGCTTTAAAATCAATTAATTGAGGTCCTCTTGAATCAATTGTAAATCTTGTGCTATCTGTTGCACCTTTTATATCTTTCACTTTAACTGTTACTTCATGACTTCCTTCACTCCAATCAGATTTTTTATCCCAGCTCCAGCTGTTACCGTTTGTTTCAAACCCTCCAAGTGTTTTGCTTCCTTCATAAACATTCACAGTATAGTTATCACTCTTGTTTGTCGCTGTTCCAGAGAGATCAACTTCGGGAGTATTTAGAACATCTCCATCTTTTGGATTTGTAATTGTAATACTCATAGTTTGTCCACTCTCTGTTTGCTTAACATCAACATTTGGCTTTGGAGAAGCAACAACATTATTTGTTTGATTTCCGAACATTTGAACAACCAAAAGTATATCTTCACCAAGAAGTTTTCCACTAACAACAGCAACCCCTATTTCTTTGTAATTGCCACTTAAAAGGTTTGCCCTGTGTGTTGGACTAGCAAGCCATGCTTCTTCAACACCTTGGGCTGTTTTAAACCCTTTAGCAAGGTTTTCGCCAGCATACACGTAAGTGTAGCCCGAATCGTGAATGAAATCCCAAGGGCTCTCACCATTTGGTCCAAAATGATTCCAATATTGAAGTTTAAACATATTATTTGCCTTGGCAAGTGCAGCTGAGCTTAGTTTTGAATTGCTTTTTAAGGTATTTAAACCGTATTTTGTTCTATCTGCATTTGTTAATTCAATAATATTGCTTGGAGTAATGGAGCTTGCCTGAACTTTTGACACACCTACAAACCCTGAAAGGGTATTAAACAAGAGAAGAAAGACCGTATATACAGCAAGTGCTCCATTTCTAAGGAGATAAGGTTTGTAATTATTTTTTTCACTTGGAATTACGAAGTTAACCAAGGGCAGAAATACTATTATTTATTATTTTAGTCTAAACGAAAACACCTTATGTTGCAAGAAAGGGGTCTTAAAGGAAAGAGGCCCATTTGCATGGACCTCTTTATATTTCTCCTTTTAAAAGAAATACCGGCAGCTTATTACTTAACAACCAACTTTAGTGCTTTTCCAGCTTTGAATGCAGGAACTTTTGATGCAGGTAGGTTGATCTTTGCTAGAGTCTTTGGATTTATTCCAACTCTTGCAGCTCTAGTTCTAACTTCGAACTTACCGAATCCTGTAAGTAATACAGGCTCACCATTTCGAAGAGACTTTGAGATTGTATCAAGAACAGCATCTACAGCCATTCCTGCTTGCTTTTTAGTCAAGCCAGCTGCAGCTGCTACTGCCTCGACAATATCTAATTTTAACATAGTAGTAATCCTCCTTTCTTCAGAGATAGATGAAGAAATATTGTTTTATCAATATTAGTTATCATCTGCATTAAAAATAATGCAGTAGCAACTAAAAGTCAATGAGAGCTTAAATTATAGGACTTTGTTTATACGCTTGATGCTTTTGCTTGATTTTGGTGAATCTATCTCAATAATTACCCCATCAAAGCGAACATTTCCACTCTCTTCAATTTCATAGCTAGGGGAGTATGGAAACATATTCTGAGCAAAAACGATCTCTTTTTTTACCCAGAGTGATGAGTCCATTGGACCAACCATTCCGACATCAGTAATATACGAAGAATGGCTTGGTAATAACCTTTCATCTGCAGTTGGGATATGAGTATGTGTTCCTAAAATGCTACTTACCTTACCATCAAAGTACAAACCAAAGGAGAGTTTTTCACCAGTATATTCAGCATGAAAATCGACTAATATCCCAGTATATTTACTGTAATCTAGCTCTTTTAAAAAGGCGTCCAAACGTCTAAATGGCTCACCTAAAGTCCTCTCATTCATGCCTGCCCAGCCCAATAGTGTAATTACTAGAAGTTTACCCTTACTGCCCAAATCTACCTCACCAAAACCCTTTCCTGGCAAATCATCTGGGTAATTTAGACCTCGAATTATTGGAAAATCACCACTTAAAAGTTCATGAAAATCATTCCTTCTCCATATGTGATTGCCTGCTGTCATGAAGTCTACTCCTGCTCCCATCATCTCGTTAACTGTAGCAACAGTAGCTCCTCTTCCATGGGCAATGTTTTCAATATTTGTTATCACTACATCAATACCCTCTTTCTTTTTAATTTCAGGAATCAATTTGGCTACAGCTTGTCTACCTGGCTTCCCACAAACATCACCAATGAATAGGACTTTAATCATACTTTTTTCTTTCAATTTATCTAGCAATCTCAGTTGCTCTAAACTCTCTGATTACAGATACTTCGACATTCCCTGGATAGTTCTGTGTCTTTTCAATGTTTTCAACTATTTTTTTAGCCATTATCTTTATCTCTGCATCATCCGTAGTATTTGGATCAACAATTATTCTGAGTTCTCTTCCAGCTCTAATTGCATAGATTTCAGTTACCTTGTCTCCAGCAACATCTTTTGCTGCTTTTTCAATTCCTTCAATTCTTTTAATATACTGCTCATAGCTATCTTTTCTAGCTCCTGGTCTTGCACCTGAAATGGCATCAGCAATTGCTACAATTACTGCCTCAACACTCTTTGGTTCAATATCTCCATGATGAGCTTCAATTGCATTCACCAGTTTTTCATCAAGTCCATATTTTCTAGCAACCTGTCCAGAAATATGGTGGTGAGGTAGATCTAATTTATGTGTTAGTACTTTTCCAACGTCATGAAGTAGGGCTGCTTTTTTAACAAGCGCAACATCGGCTTTAAGCTCGGAAGCAAGTGCTGCTGCTATATTTATTACCTCCATTGTATGGCTCATTAGTGACTGCCCATAGCTTGTTCTATATTTCATCTTTCCAACAAGCTTTAGAAGTCCAATGTCTATCCCCATCCAATCTGCAGCCTCTGCTAGAATTTCACCGTTTTTCTTAATCTCAACGGTTATCTCGTTCTTTGCTTTTCTAATTTCTTCTTCAATTGCTCCTGGGTGTATTCTTCCATCCCCCATTAATTTAGTTAATGCTACTCTAGCAATTTCTCTTCTAAGAGGATCAAAAGATGAAAGCCCTATTGTTGTTGGAGATTCATCAACAATGACGTCTACTCCTGTTGCTTTTTCAAAAGCTCTAATATTTCTTCCTTCTTTTCCAATGATTCTTCCCTTTGCTTTCTCATCATCAATTTTTACAGAAGATGTGGTTGTTTCTCCTACATAGTCAGTTGCAACGCTTTGCATTGTTTCAACTAATATATGCTTTGCTTTTTCATCTGATGCTTCTTCTGCTTTCTTTTCTGCTTTTCTAATCAATGTGGCCTCATAATCCTTCATGTCATGCTCAACTTCGAGCATTAGTTTCTTCTTCGCCTCGTCTCTTGTTAAGCCAGATATCTTTTCAAGCTCATCCTTCAACTTCATCCTTGTAGTCTCAATTCCTTTTTGATTTGCTTTCATCTGAGCAATCTCTTTGTCTACTTCTTCATATTTTTGATCAAGAAGCTTCGCCCTTTGATTCAATTTCTTTTCTCTATCAAGTAGCATCCCCTCTTGTTCAGCTACATCTTTTCTAACCTCTTTCAACCTTGTTTCTGCTTGCTGCTTTCGTTCATTAAGCTCTGCATCCATATCTGCCATCTTCTTTGACACTTTTTCTTGCGCAGCTTTAAGAATCATATCTTCAGGGATATCATTTACCGATACCCACTTTTTTCCGAATTTAAGGAAGGAAAAAACTCCTGCTGCAGAAGCTACCGCAGCTAAAACAATCCATAATATTTCCATATTAATTAATAATTAATTTACATATACCTAGCTTGAATATTAGAAAAAAGAGAATCCTCAAAACACGAAATTAGCTTTCGTATTGTTTAAGTAGTCTTGTTATATCAATATTTGTTAAATTCATAAATATAGATCTTCTTAATTTCTTTTAATATTCTAACTAGAAAAGGTTTATTAAACCTTAATAATTCTACAGAAAGGATGATATCATTTTATGATGTTTTTCACAATTCCCCTTTATTTAGTTTCTCAACTAACCTCTGGTAGAACCTTAAATTGTGTATTGTCGCCAACTGTTTTCCAGTACTCTCATCATTCCTAATTAGATGATGAACATAAGCCCTTGTGTGATTGCGACAAGTATAGCAATCACAAGTACTATCTATTGGTTTAATATCTTCGGAATACTGTGCTGAAGTAATCCTTAATACATAATCTTTCTCATCAAAACTATACACTGTTCCGTGTCTTGCATTTCTACTAGGAAGTACTGTATCAAAAACTGTATACCCAAGTTTACTTGCAGCAATTATATCTTCTGGCTTTCCCACTCCCATTGCATACTTAAACCTATCTTTTGGTGTATTTTCAATAACTACTTTCATTTCATCCAAAACTAGCTTTCCATTTTCTCTTGCAACGTAGCCTCCAAAGTTATACCCATCAAAACTCAACTTCGATAATTCCTTAGCACAAAATTCACGCAGGTCTAAAAAGCTTGCTCCCTGAATCACACAAGAAAGAAGCTTCCCTTTTTTATGTCCTTCCAGTTTTTCAAAATGCTTTTTAGCCCTTTTTGCCCACTCAATTGTTCTATCAACAGATATCTCTGCTTCCTTCCTTGATATTTCAGCGTTTCTACAGTCATCTAAAACTACCATTACATCGGTATCTAACATCATTTGAATATCAATTGATTTTTCTGGTGTTAATTCAAATGTTTTTCCATCTTTTGGAGATTGAAAAGTAGCCCCATCCTTTGTTATTTTCCCCTTCCATTTTTTTGTATGAAGAAGAGAAAACACTTGAAATCCTCCAGAATCACTTAGTACTGTCCCTGAAAAATTCATAAACTTCTTTATTCCTCCAAGTGCTTGAATCTTTTCTGCTCCAGGTGAGATCATTAAATGCAGAGTGTTTACTACAATATTATTTGTACCAGTTTCTTCTACTTGCAAGGTCGTCAAATATCTAACAGCTCCTCTGGTTGCATCTGGCATAAAGATTATTTTGGATCCGAAATCATTTACCATTTGCTTAATACCTTGTAAATCTAACCTTAAATAGCTCATAAATCGTATTCAAGTAGTGAAGTGGTTTAACCTTGCTATCACCAGCTGCAATCCAAATTACTGGTATCTCACAAGTTTTAAGTCCATTTTTACTTAATAAATACAGAAATTCAAAATCATAACCCCATCTATTATTCTTACACATTAAAAAATATCTCTTTGCTTTTACATTAAAAAGCTTAAAACCGCATTGAGTATCTTTAAACCTCAAACCAAGAACTAATCTAATTAGCAAATTCCCAAACTGACCAAGAGATTTTCGTGTAAAGGACACTTTTACTTTAGACTGAGCCGTAGCACGAGAGCCAATAACACAATCGAAGTTAGTTGTTTTTTCAAGAAACTTTTCTATCTCTTCAATCGGAGTGGAAAGGTCAGCGTCAGCAATATATATCCAATCAGAATTAGCATTTTCAACTCCAATTCTAAGAGCGAAGCCTTTTCCTTTATTCACTGGATAGCTAATTATTTTAACCTCATCTTTATATTTTTCAATTATCTCCCTTGTTTTATCTGTTGACCCGTCATTAACAACTATAATCTCTGTTTCGATGTTTTTTTCTCGCAAGAATCTTGCATATGAGATAAAATGCCCAATTGTACTGGGAAATTTCTTTTCTTCATTATATGCAGGTATGACAATTGATAGCTTCATTGAGGCAATTATATCATGAAAATTTTCACACTATCTATTTCTTAAATGAGAATCTTTTATTTAGGAAGAATTGAATAAAAGCAATTAGAACTATTGCGAAGCCTTTTGTTATAGTTAATTCCACATTGAAAAAAGTATCAGTTTGAGCTGATAACAAAGAATGCCTAAGTAAATCAAGGAATATTACTCTGTGGATCAGAAAGATGACAAAATCACTAATAAATATCCCTATTATTCCAATTGAGAGAAAAGATAGAAATCTTATAAATAATCTGTCCGTTTTCTTGAAATTAAAATATGCATTCAGAAGGAAATTATTTACTATCCCTAAAACCATTCCCACTGGATTTGCAATTAATTCATTTACATGGAAAACATTTACTAAAAGAAAAAATGAGCCAAAATCCCAAAATATGCCTGTAAAACCTATAAGGACATATTTAACAAAGTCAGAGTGTTTTTTTAAATTACTTTTTGCAAATTCAATTATTTTCATAATATCAACATACTATCACCGTAACTTAAAAACAGATACTCTTTTTCAATTGCTTCTATATATGCTTTCATAGTTAAATCTAATCCAATAAATGAAGAAACAAGGACAACAAGACTACTACTGGGCGCGTGAAAGTTTGTTATCAAATGATTGACTATCTTCCATTTGTAACTTGGATAAATATACAATTTAGTACTTCCTTTATACTGTTTAACAAGGTATTTTCCGTCTACTTTTTTGGCGCACGATTCTAGTGTTCTTGCACTTGTTGTACCTAACGCCCAAACATCTCCACCTTTTTTTATGCAATCATTTATTTTATCTGCACTCTCTTTTGTGATTTCTATTGTTTCAGAATGAATTTTATGTTTTTCAATTTCATCTTCTCTTATCGGTGCAAATGTTCCCCAACCTACATCTAATTTTACCTCGACGATTTCTACACCTTTCTTTTTCATTTCTAACAGGAGTTCATCTGTAATATTTAACCCTGCTGTTGGTGCCGCAGCGGAACCAGTATTTTTAGCAAATACTGTGTTATAACACCCATAATCTTGCTCGTTATCTTCCCTTTTTATGTAAGGTGGAAGTGGAACATGCCCATGCTTATTAATTACTTTGTCTATTGCTCCTTCTTTTGATCTAACTAAATACACTGAATCTCCGACTTTTTTTACGACTTCTACTTCAGCTCTCTCATCTGAAATTAGGACATCTCCAATTTTAAAATTTTGTGATCTTCCGAGTATTGTTTCTCCGAATTCAAACCCATTAATATCTCCCAAAAACAGTTTATTCAAAAATATGCACTCTATCCTTTTATCATTTCGTTTATTTACTAAAAACACTCTTACCTTTTCAACCTTTGTATTGTTTATTACTAATACATCACCTTTTTTAATATATGAAGGGATATCTGAGTATCTTTTATGTGAAATGCTTTTGTCTTTTCTATCAAGAATTAAAAGCTTTGTAGTTCCTCTAACCTTTGGAGGAAATTGAGCAATTTTTTCTTTTGGAAGGTTGTAATTAAAAAGAGATAATTTCATTTTTTAATTCTATTTATATCCTCCACACACATCCAAGCACATGCATTCCCAAAACCTTTCTTATCTATTTGGAAAGGTTCTATCTTTTGAGAGTTAATTAATCTAAGAAGAATACAGTAATTTTTTAATTTGTAATATTCAACATACTCTCTTGTTCTTAGGTTTATTGCATCTCCATATCTTTTCACTATATTTATGAACTTCTCTTCATTTAAATTATCAACCTGAATGACTTCAGAAACAGTTGCTTTGGCCCTAACAAGTCCTCCCGAATCTTTGAAATATATGACTTCTCCTTCTTTTATTTTATTCCAAGGGGCGACCTCATTTTTATACCATCTTGATTCGATTGTTTTAACCCCCGAGAGAATTTCATCAATCAAGCCTGCTTTTTTGTTCATTATTGCAATATGCTGCATATGCTTTTTTAAGAGTGACTAGATTTGCCAATATTTTTTATTGATTCCGAAACATCAATATTGAATTCAGATGCAATATGTAATAGATATATTATAACATCGGCAGCTTCAAAAGCGATATTCCACTTATCTAACTTAGTATTAAAAACCTCCATTCTTAGTTCATGTAATTCTTCCAGTAGAAGATCGTACAATTCTGTTCTAGAAAAAGTATGAGGAAAAGAAAGAAGAAAATGCTTTGTAACTAATTGATAAATATTCAAATCATTTGATCCAATTGGATGAGGATAATCTGCTTGACCATCGGGAAAATAATACCACCCACCATTATAAAAGAAATCATAAAATCTCGCTAATGCTTTGCGATCATTCCAGCCAGCTCTTTCAGCTTCACGTTTTGATTTTTTCATTTCTTCTAAATATTCATCAGTAGACAACGTATTATTTTGTATCATAAGGCCACTAAAGCGGTAGGAATTGTTCATATACTTTCCCCAAAGAAATAAGTTTGGTTCATGAGAATTTTCTACTCTATGCATAATTACTAACAATAAACATATACATGTAGCTAAGATATTCGATTCGCCAACTATTTCTGTACCTTGTTTTAAACCTGGAACAGAATCACATAAAAAGTTAATGGCATTTTCTATAGAATATCCATCTTCAGGAAATAATCTATCACCAATTGCGATTGCTTCTTCAACAGTGATACCTGGAGGCTCTTGTTCATAGTGATTAAGCCTTTGACAGATTTCCTTTAATTCAGTTTGGTCTATCATCGAGTAATGATTAGTACATTAAAATATAGCAAATATGCTTTTATTAGAATTCTTCGGTTATATATGAACGCTCTTTAAATGTTGGGACTCTATTATTAATTTCTTTTATTACTTCTTCAATTTCCTTTACTGGTTTTTTCAAATACTCCCAAACCTTATTTCTATTTACCCACTTAAAGTCTCCTTCACTATTGCTTTTCAATTCACCTGCCGGATTAATAACTCTAAATATGAAATATACTTTATCTTCTAAAAGCTCTTCGTCTTTTGAAAATATTCTATAGTGTCTGATTGCAAAAAGTTCTGGCTTTCCTTCAAGGTTTGTCTCTTCTTTTAATTCTCTTCTGGCACTATCTGTAATATCTTCTCCTTTCTTAACCTTCCCGGTTGGAAATCCTTGATATCCATAGAACGGGCTTTTTCTACGAGTGTATAGCAAATACTCAGTATTCTTTCCCCCACCTCTAATTCCACACATCATTACAGAAATCTTTGCTTGTTCCTTTATTGTCTCATCTCCCAAATCCATTCTGTTTGCTAATTCTTTTCCTTTTGTTGTAAGAAGATAAACACTCTTTTCTTTACTTACTAAGCCTTCTTTAATTAACTGTTCAAGGTGAAATGTAAACTGACTTCCTTCCATATTCTTAGGAATCATTTTTGAGAAATGCAATCCATTCGAATACATAAGTGATTGAAGAATTTGTAATTGTATTTGATGGTACTGTTTCACTTGTTTATAAATTTCATATTTAATCTAAGCGGGGTTTTACTATTTTCTTTGTATGAGGGATATTTTATCAGAAAAGGAAAAGAAACTATAGGCTCAGATAAAGATTCCAGTAAAAATCCATTCATCGTAAAAGTATTAACGTATGTCTGAAGTGTTCTATTTATGAATGTGTAGCTAGTATTTTTATTTCCCCCTATTGTTTCAGTTATTCTAATCTCAGAAAAATAACTTTGAAGAAGGGGGTCAATATTCCCTTCAGTAATCGACTGCAGATACCATCTAAGTGGATGCGTAACAGAAATGATTAGAGATCCTCCTGTTTTCAGTGCTTTGTGACATTGCAACGCCACATTATCAAGATCATTAACATACATTAACACCAATTGAGCAGTTATTAAGTCAAATTTTTTGTTAAATTCGGGAAATGGTTCATCCAAATCATGCTGAATAAAGAGTGCTTTTGGTGCTTTTTTCTTTGCTATTTTAATAATCTGAGGAGAAATATCTAAGGCAGTAACACTTGGATACTTCGAAGTCAGTATTTTTGTAAACCTCCCATCACCACAACCTAAATCCAAGACATATTCCGCTTTATCCAAAAATAATGAAAGAAGAGAAGGAGTATTTATATAATCCTCATAGGCAAATAATCCAGTTTTATCCTCAAATACACTTTTAACATATTCCTTTGAATTTTTATCCCATATCTGTTTTTGAGTTATATACATAACCTTAAAATTTTCATTAATATGGGCAGTTCAGATGAAGTATATTTCATTATGTAAAGATAAATCTAGTAAAGCTGACTTTACAAAGAATTATTAAAGATTCCATGTTAAAATATGCACATGCAGATTAAAACTTTATTTTTAGGTTCTAATTGGGAAGCAGTTGAATCTTTGAAAGTATTAAAAAATGATAATAGATTTGAAATAGTTGGAGTAATAACTCAACCTGACAAACCAAGTGGTAGAAAGCAAATATTAACCCCCTCTCTTGTTAAGCAATTTTGTATTGAAAATAATATAACTGTGTTTTTCACAGAAAATAATCCTGAAAAATATAAAGAAGCATTGGAATTATTTAAACCAGAATTGATTGTATGTAAAGCCTTTGGAGAAATGATTCCAGGATTTTTCTTAGAATATCCAAAATATAAAGCAATAAATATACATTTCTCCATCCTTCCCAAATATAGAGGTGCCGTCCCTATTCAAATGGCTATACTTTCTGGAGAAAAAGAGACTGGTGTTACATTTGTACAAATGGTTGAAAAAATGGATAAAGGACCGATATTGAAGATAATAAAGGAAGAAATAGAAGATGACGATACAAATCAGAGTTTAAGAGAAAAGTTGGTTACAAAATCTTCAAAAGAATTACCAGAAGTATTAATAGATTGGGTTGAAGGAAAAACTCATCCTACAGTTCAAAATGAATCAGAGGCTACATATTGTTACAAAAAGGATGTTGAAAAAGAAAAGGCAGAAATAAAATTTAACGAAATGGATGCAGAATATATAGAAAGAATGGTTCGTGCCTTCATTCCTTGGCCTATTGCTTGGGCAGTAATAAATGGAAAAAGATGTAAAATATTTGAAACAAAGGTGGCAAAGGAAGGATTAGAAGATAAAAATAGAATGGTTTTTAAAACAAAGAAAGGTTTAATAGAAGTATTAAAACTTCAACCAGAAGGGAAGAAAGAAATGAATGCTAGTGAGTATTTAAAAGGAAATAAATAACAAATCAATCAAATTTATTAACTTATCTTGATTCTAAAACAGGTTAATTGTATACTTTGATTGTCACGAGGGAGGGGGGATTGTAGATTTTGTGCTACAAATCGAAGCTCCCATTTTTTATTGATATTTTATTTCTCAAATTATTCATCCCAAAAACTCTATTTCCATATTTCCGTAAAAATCTAGAATATCGATGAATATCTGGAACAATTACTACGATACTTTTCTTCATATCTAAAAGATAATCATATAAGGGACAAAAATCCCCATCTGCACTAATAAAGATTCCCGTAGAATATTCGTTTAATTTTCTTATTGCATCAACTGTTAAATGTACATCTACATTTGCTTTAACTTTTTTAATTTTTTGAACAACCATAGTGTCCTTAAAAACAATTGAATATCCAATCGATTTTAACTCACGATATTTGGGTTCGTATTTCTTAAGATATCCTAAGTACACAAATACTTTACTAATCTTATACGATTCTTTTAGATAAATATAAAATCTCTTATAATCAATCTTCCATCCAAGCCTTTTAATGCCAAGATATAAATTGTTGAAATCAATAAAGCAATAGTTCATTAGAACTATTATCTCAAAGCAAAATGAAATATGTTTGAACTATTTAAAATGCAAGTATTCCATAAGCCGGATTCTGTTTTATGCAATTATCTGTCTGTGCGGTGCTAATTACACCTTGCTTTAGAAGGGGGTTACAATGCATTGGAAATCTCTTTCCAATCGGTAGTCTCTTACACTGCCTTTTCACCCTTACCCTAAGGCGGTTTATTTTCTGTTGCCCTTTTCTCCGTGAGGTCACCCCCACCCAACTTTCGTTGGCATCTACTTCGTAAACGAAGCCAAATAAAGTCCGGACTTTCCTCTACTTCTCAATATGTGAAAAGTAGCAATTGCATAGAATACTTGCAAGCGTAATTATACTACTTCTTGCTCTTTTTTGCCTTTTTAACAATCTTGTAAATAACGTAAGGAATAAGGACTATTGGCGAGAATACCACTAACCATATAACCAATGTTCCAATTCCTTTTCCTACTTCTACAAATACCGCAAAGGCTTCTTTAACAATTCCAAATGGTTTCCAGTCCTTACCTGCAACACTTATCGCCTCACTTGCTTTAGTGAGTGTAATTGATATAGAAGCATAATCTGTTTGAGTATCGTAGTACTTTATTTGTGTCTGAAGCACCTCTATTTGCTCTCTTACATTTGATAATTGGTTTTGAACTAAAAGAATATCACTAATCTTGGTTGCTTTATTTAATATGGTTAACAACTGAGCTTCTAGTGCTTTTTGATTCTTCAACCTTGCCTGTAAATCCTTGTAAGCTTCTGTTACATCATCTGTATTCTCATCTGCAGAAATTACCTCAGCCCCAAGTGCTTTAACCTGGACTAAAACAGAATCAAACGAAGCTGTCGGGACTTTAATCGTTATTGTTACTGCTCGGTCATTTAATGTTCCAGAATCAGATAAACTCTGAACATAACCTTTTTCTGTTTTAACAATCCCTCTGATACTTGCAACTGATGCATCAAAATCGGAAACAGTCATAGCTATTGTTGCTGTTTTAATCACCTTTGAATCACTTACATTGGCTGCTGTGACACTATTTGCTGAATCTTCTGAAGCATACAGCTCTTTTGAAGGAGTCTCTTCTCTTCCACTTGCTACCAAATCAGCAACACCAGCTGAGCTAGAAGATGTGGTTAAAGGAACAATGTATGTAGAAGCTATATATACCAATATCCCAATTACCGCCAAAGCACCCACTAAGATGAGAATTATTCGAAATGCACCCTTTTTATCCAATTTACGTTTTTCCATAAAAATTGTTAATTAATTTAAATATTAATGGACTATTACACTAAATATATCAAAATATGTACTTTCCGCATAACCTCCAACTGCATACCCTGTTAATGTCAATTTCTGAGCCATTCCACCTTCAATCGTTGTAAGCATATCAAAGTTAGCAGGGGAGATAATTACACTACTTACTGAAGGATTTAGTCCAGATTGAGAATATTTATCAACAAAGGGAGTATCTAATACCATTTTGTAATCATAAGCAATGTCTGGAGAAGGCCTTTTGGTGTGTTGTACAGTACCTATAAAGGTTTCTAGAGTACTTCCTGCCTTGGAATCTTTAGTATATCCTCCACCACACTCCTCGAACGGTAAAAGCTCTATCCCAGTAACTGTTATTGCACTTCTATTATATGAATTGCTAATCTTAGCGGTTGTACTCCATTCTGTGGGTATTGTTCCATCTACTCCAACACATTTTCCCCAATATGTAGATACACCACTACTTCCCAAAAGGTAAAACCCATCTGCAGCAACTCCTGTATTGTTTTGTGCGAGAAATGTCACTTGGTAATCCGCTGTTGTTATATTTTGTGAAGCTACTGCTAAAGCTCCACTGTCATACATTAAGCCAATTAAATCATATTCTTTCCCTATTTTTGCGCTTGTATCTGTACTTGTATCATCTGTACTCTCAGGGGTAGTTGAATCACTCTTAGTATCTGTTGATTTAACAACTGTTTTATATACAAAATATCCATTAACAGCAACAGATCCAACAAAAAGGACAGATAGAACAATAATTAATACTTTTGATATTGGTTTCATGTAAACAGATATTAACTTAGTAGTTAATATAGTAGCATGGAATTATTAACATGGAAACATTAGCTATCTCTTTGAGAACTGTGGTTTCTTTCTTGCCTTAACGTGATTATATTTCTTTCTTTCAACCATTCTGTTATCTCTTGTAATAAAGCCTGCTTTTCTAACAACTGGTTTTAAGGTTTCATCCATTGCAACGATTGCTTTTGCTAATCCATTTTGTAGTGCCCCTACTTGTCCTGTTGTTCCACCACCGTTTACTTTTGCTGTAAAGTAAATCTTTGAATCAAGTCCTGCGGCTGATATAGGCTTTAAAATGTTAGCTGCAATAGTTGGGTCACCAAAATACTCATCAAATGGCTTGTCATTAATAGTAGACATTGCTTTTCCCTCCATCACCCTTACTCTTGCTACTGTTGTTTTTCTTCTTCCTATTCCTAGGTAGTACTTTTTTGAACTCACTTTTTACTTAATTATAATTTAACTGTTTTTGGTTTTTGTGCTTCTTGTTTATGATTACTATCAGCATATACAAATAACCTTGCCATCATTCTTGATTTCATTTTGTTTTGTGGAAGCATTCTTTTTACCGCCAATTCTATTGGTCTTGTTGGATGCTCTTTTATCAAATCATCAAATCTTGTCTCTCTAAATCCTCCTGGATAACCTGAGTGCCTGTAATACATCTTCTTTGTTTCTTTTCCTCTTGTTAGCTTTATTCCTGCGGCGTTAATTACTATTACATAATCACCACAATCAAGATTAGGAACCATTTTAACTTTTCCTTTTCCAATCAAAAGGGATGCTACTCTTGTTGCAACCCTACCAAGAATTTGATCCTTAGCATCAACTAAGTGCCATTCTCTTGTTATTTCTTTTTCTTTTGTCCAAGGTGTATTCATAGTAATAATAATAGTTTAAATTCCGCTTCTACTTCTAGATCGCTCTCTTCTTCCAGTAAATGTTTCCTTTATTGCTTTTCCAAGTCCAACTGCCTTTACCTTTGGTTGCTCTTTTACAACCTCTGCTTTCTTTTCATCTTTTTTATTCTCTTTTTTGACTGCTTTTGCTTTCTTAACAATAAATCCTACGACTGATATTCTACTTGTCTGAGCTTTATCTCCATCTCTGTATCCTATTTTTACAAGCTTTATTGTTGGCTCATTACCTTGAACATATTTAACAATCTTTTCAACCATTTCCCTACTTCCAAGTTGTACTGAAGCCTTCTTTACATTCACCAAGGTTGGGGCTTTCTTAAGACTATTTAGAAGCAATAATGCTTCTTGCCTTAATGCTTTAGCCTTTATTGTTGTAGTTGTTAAATATCCATTTGTGAAAAGTGATCTTAAGAGATTTCTTAAAAGAAGTCTTGTATGAGATGCTTTTCGTCCTAATTTTGGTTTCTTTTGACCTTTAATCATGATTAATCAGTTATATTTATTCCGTATTGGCTCATTAACTCAACTACCTCATTTAAAGACTTGCTACCAAATCCCGGGAGTTCTAAAAGATCTTTCTTAGTGACCTTTCCCATATCTCCGACTGTTTGATATCCACCTGCTAGAAGTCCTGACTTTGATCTTTTTGAAATAGGTAGATCTTCAATCTTCCAATTACTTACTTCCTCTGTACCTCCATCTTCTGCTTCTGCAATAACTGGAATTGTATTTGCCTCTTCTACCATCTTCTCAACTTCCTTTTTAGAAATGCCAAGTGCAACTATCACCTTTCCTGAGAATTCCTGTAAGATCTTTGCACATTCAATTAATGCTTGCTTTGGAGCAATACTTCCATCAGTTGTAATTGTAATTGAAACGCTATCAAGGTTTGTTTCTTTTCCTTTTCTTGCTTGAGATATTGCAAAGCTAACATTCTTAACAGGAGTAAAGTCAGCGTCCAGAGCTATTCTTCCAGCATCTGTTCTCTCATCATCCTTTGCTTCTCTGTAGCCAACTCCTTTTTCAATAACCATTTCGACATTTAAAGATGCTTTTTCATCAGTTAATGTCGCAATGTGGACATCTTTTGTTGTTACCTCAACTCCATTTACCACATCAATGTCTTTTGCTGTTACTTTCTTCTTTCCCTTTATACTTAGTGTTACAACTTGAGGCTCTTCACTTACCATTGTGAATTTTATCTGCTTTAGGTTCAAAAGTATTTCTACAACATCCTCTTTTATTCCTGAAATTGTTGTGTATTCATGAGCAACTCCTTTTATTTTTACTGATGTTATTGCACATCCAGGAATACTTGAAAGAAGGATCCTTCTAAGTGAGTTAGCAAGTGTATTTCCGTATCCCTTCGGAAGGGGGGAAATATCATAAACTCCAGAAGTCTCATCCTCTGAAATTGTCTTTACTGCGATTTCTGCAAAGCTAAGCATATTATTATTATTTAAAATTATCTAGAGTAGAACTCAATTATTAAGTTCTCTTTAATTCCTTCGTCAACTTGGTCTCTCTCAGGTAAGGCTATTACCTTTCCTTTGATACCATCTTTACTAAGCCAGAGCGGGGTTTTTACTAAAACCTCAACTGGTGCTAATTTCATATTCTTTAGACTTATCTCATCTCCTATCTTTGTAGTGTAAGATGGGATATTAAACTTTTTTCCATTAAGTAATACATGGCCATGTGTTGTAAACTGTCTTGCTGCTCCCTTACTTGGTGCCATTCCAAGAATATACAGTACATTGTCCAATCTCATTTCTAGCATTCTAAGAAGAACCAAACCTCGGTCTAATTTCTTAAGTTTTGCAATTCTAACAGCCTCTGCTACAAGGTTACTGAATTGCTTCTCTCTCATTCCATATAGTCTCTTAACCTTCTGCTTCTCCCTTAACTGTAATCCATAGTTACTAAGTCTTGGCTTTTTATCATTTCCATGTTGTCCAGGAGCATAAGGTTTTTTTACAATTCCAGCCTTAGCAGAAAATGACCTACTTCCTTTTAGAAATAGGTTTATCCCTTCTCTTCTACTTAATCTTTCTTTTGGTCCTGTATATCTTCCCATTTAAAATATTATTAATTTACTTTCTAGGTGCTTTTCTAGGTCTGCATCCATTATGTGGAACAGGTGTCCTATCGGCAAGCTGAGTTATTCTAAGTCCTGCACTATCTAAACCTTTAACTGCAGCGTTTCTTCCATTTCCAGGGCCTTTGATAAAGACCTTTACTTCTTTCAATCCATACTTTTTCATAGCTGCATCAGCTGCAAACATTGCCGCCTTTGTAGCTGCAAATGCTGTACTTCTTTTAGAACCTTTAAATCCAACATTTGCTGGACTTCCTTGTACTAAAAGGCCTCCCTGTTCATCACAAATAGAGATTATTGTATTGTTAAATGACGAAATGACAGTTACAAGCCCAGTAGTTACTGTTCTTTTTGCTGACTTCTTTACTATTTTCTTTACTTTCTTTTCTGCCATATCAATAGTTAGTTTTAAGTCTTTTCTAATTTATGTTTTAAGCCTCCAACTGGCTGTGCTCTTCCTTTTCTAGTATGAGCATTATGCCTAGTTCTTTGTCCTCTTACAGGAAGTCCAACTTTATGTCTAATTCCTCTGTAGCACTTAATATCTTTAAGCCTTTTAATATTTCTAAAAATATTCTGTCTTAACTCACCTTCTACTGCAAAATTACTCTCGACATATTTTCTTAGTTGATCAACTTGCGCTTCACTTAAATCCTTTAAAAGGGTCTTTTCTTCAATATTTAAAGCAACAATTATTCTTTTTGCAGATATTGGACCTACTCCATAGACATTTGTAAGAGCAACCCATACTTTCTTGCTATCTGGTATTTCTGTTCCTGCTATTCTTGCCATTATTGTTTTAAATATTAATTAATTATCCTTGTCGTTGGTTGTGTTTTGGATTCTTTTTACAATACACATAAACTCGACCTTTTCTTCTAACCGAGTAACAATTTATACATCTTTTTTTTACTGAAGCCTGTACTTTCATTTTATTTATTTCTATATGTTATTCTTCCGACACTTGGGTCATATGGAGAAATCTCCAACATAACCTTATCTCCTATGGCTAGCCAGATATAGTTCATCCTCATCTTTCCAGAAAGATACCCTGTTATCTGGTGTTTAACGCCATTTACATCAATCTCTACTAGAAATCTAGTATCCGGTAAGCATTCCTTTATAATGCCTTCACAAACCACTACATTCTTCTCTTTCTTTGCCATAAAGCCATTTTCAAGGATGATATAAAATCCTACGGATTATATCAAACAGAAGGAACTGTTGCAATTACCAAGCCGTTAAAAGCTTTGGAGTAGCATCAACTACTACTGTATGCTCGAAAAGTGCTGAAAGCATACCATCTTTCGTCCTACTTGTCCAACCATCCACCCTTGATATTGTTATATCTGGACCCCCCATATTTATTATTGCTTCAATAGCTAAAGTCTGCCCTGCGTAAAGCTTTTCATCCCCTCCTCTTTCTCCATAGCCTGGGATATACGGCTCCTCATGCAGTTTATACCCAATTCCATGGCCAACCATCTCTTTTACAACAGAATATCCAGCTTTTTCCACAGTATTTTGAATCGCATACCCGATATCTCCTACATGCTTGCCAGGTTTTGCTTCTTTTATCGATTTCATTAGAGCTGTTTTTACTGTATTAACAAATGTTTTGACAGTCTCATCTACTTCCCCAATTATTACCGTGATTGCGGCATCTGAGAACACATCCAAATACTTCACTCCCATGTCTAAACTAACAATATCTCCATTCCTGAGAGCATATTCATCGGGTATTCCGTGAACAACAACATCATTAACCCCGACACATAAGGCATTTGGAAACCCTTCATACTTTTTAAATGCTGGCAGTACATTGTTTTTTACGCATAAATCTTCTGCAATTTTATCCAAATCAATGAGTTTTACCCCGACTTTTGCCTCTTTTTGTAAAACAGCAATTATTGAGGAAAGTATATCTCCCGCGATTTTCATTTTTTCAATTTTCTGTATATCTGCGAACTGTTTCATTTTTTCTCAAAAACACCAATAATATTAACTTTGCAATTTCTAAATGGTTTTAAATCCAATATAGTCTCAATTATACACGCTATTTTAAACAGAAATCTATTAAAACTGATATATGACGGATCTCCATTTACAATAATCTCTGTTTTTTGAAATCCAATAGGCTCTAAAATCTTTATCATCTTATTTTCCGAGTTTATTCTATAAAACTTGGGATATGTATCATTTTCTTGGCGTCCATAAAGTCTAGTAGTAAAAAACTCATGGAATTTTTCTGGAACAGCTTTTATTATCCAAACATTGAAATTTCTTGTATTAGGAGTTAAAAAGATTGCTTTTCCCCCAGGTTTTAAAACCCTATATATTTCTTTAAAAGCTGTTTCTGGAGATTTGAGATGCTCTAGTACCCATGCGCAAACAACAACATCAAAGAACTTATCTTGATAGGGCAGTTCCTCAACAAATCCAACCTTTTTATTCTTAATAAAGGTGTTTTTAGCAAGAGCTTCTTTGTCAGGATCTATTCCATAAGTGTACAGAGTTTTTGCATACACATCTTTCAAAAGTGTTCCATGCCCACAACCGATATCAAGTACTCTTCCGTCTTTTTTTAGATATTTATTTATTAGCCCTTTATAAATTGATGAACTATCTAACCACTTTGGCTTTATCTTTCTATATTCATCTCGAAAATATTCTTGTTTGTTCATTTCAACCCCAAGGCTTTTACAACTTGAGTATGAATTTCTTCAATGCCAGGAGCGGCATCAATCTCAACTAATATTCCTCTTTTTCTATACTCTTCTAATATCGGACCTAGAGTTCTGTTATACTCTTCCAACCTTTTTGTAATTTTCTCAGGCTTATCATCATCTCTCTCAATAAGTTTTGTTCCACAGAAATCACATATTCCTTGCACTTTTTCAGGCTTAAACTTTGGATGGAATGTTCCTTGGCATTTTGGACATATTTTTCTTCCTGAAAGTCTTTCTACCGCAGTCTCTGGGGATAATTTGAAATGGATAAATTTATCAAGTTTTCTTCCGTATGAAGTTAGTACTTCATCAAGCAAAGGGATTTGGCCAGCACTTCGTACAGTTGATACCAAAATCCAATCTTTGTTTGCATCAAATCTCTTTAACCAAACCTTCAGTAGTTTGTATGTTTGATCATCTGGGTTAAAAACCCCATTTCCCCAATATTTATACGCAGCAATTCCTTCTGGATCTTTTTCTTCATACAATTTTCTAAACATTTCTCCAGTCGCGATTCTTTCTAATTGATTATTTTCAAGAAGTTTTTCTACTTGTGTATCCTTGCCACTTCCACTTGGACCGTGAAAAAGAAATGTTTTCATTTTATTTTTGATTTATAGATATCTATTATAGTCTCTGACAACTGCCATAGATTGTAGCTGTCTTTTAATATCTAAGACTACGCCGACGAGAATTAAAAATCCAGTGCCTGATATTAATGACGACTGGAGAAATCCAATTTGCATTAGCAGGTTTGGAAGTACTGAAAGTATTGCAAGAACAAGTGCTCCGACTGCGGTTAGCTTAAGTGCACTACTTCTTAGGAACTTAGATGTACTTTTCCCAGGCCTAATACCCTGAATAAATGCCCCCTGTTTTTGTAAATCCTGAGATATCTCATCTGTATCAAATACAATTGTAATGTAAAAGAGAGAAAAGAGTATTACTAAAACAAAAGTTCCTATATTTTGAACATAAGAATTTCCTAGTGCAGTATATACTGTTTGAGCGATATTATTGATATTTGCATTAATATTCCTACTCAAGAAAAACTGGGCAATTAGCTGCGGAAAAGAAAGAAGAGATATTGCAAAGATTACTGGCATAACTCCACTTTGTGTGAGCTTAAGAGGGATATAGCTATCAAGAGATCCCCCAGCCCTAACCCTTCTTGAATACATCACTTTTATTCTTCGTTCAGCTTCAGATATGAATACGACTATAGCTATAATTACTAAGTTCAATCCTATGAAAATAAGCTTTTGAGATGGATCCATTACTCTGAAGTTTGTACTTATATGTCCTGGTATTCCAGAGAGTATTCCTAAAAAGATCAAGTACGATGTTCCCCCACCAATTCCACCCTCAGAGACCAGTTCACCAAACCACATCATAATCATACTTCCAGCTGTAAGTGTTCCAATCATTGCAATAAGAGTTAAGGTTGGTAAAGCTTCAATTATTCCAAATCCTCTCAGGGTTGAGTATATGACAAATGATTGAAGTATAGCCAAAGGAAGTGTTAACCATCTTGTGTACATGCTTATTGTTCTTCTTCCACCTGAACCTTCTTTTCTAAGGGCTGCAAGTTTTGGAATAACTGGAGTTAGAAGCTGGAGAGTAACGGAGGCGTTAATGTATGGATTTAATCCAATTGCAACTAGAGACGCCGTTTGAAGTACTCCCCCAGAAATTGTTGACAGTAGTTCACCAAAATTATTTCCTGCAAATAGTTTTGCAAGCGCATCAGCTGGAATTCCAACAACAGGAATAGAAGCCAACGCCCTAAATACAACCAAAATGATAATTGAGAAGAAGATTTTCTTTCTTACTTCTTCTGTCTTGAGAAGATTTCGAATACTGTTAATAATTGTTTTAAACATATTATTCTACTTAACTGATCCACCAGCAGCTAAAACTTTCTCTTTTGCTGTTTCAGAAAGATGAAGGCCTATGATGTTAAGTTTCTTTTTAAGCTCTCCACTTCCGAGGATCTTAACATTATTTACTCTTTTTCTAACTAATCCTATTTCTTTTAATGATTCAATTGTTACTTTATCTCCAGCTTTAAACTCGTCCTCTAGTACGCTTACATTAACAGCTGCCCATTCAATCTTGTTTACTGGCTTAAAACCTGGAAATTTTGGAAGTCTACTAAAGAGAGGTCTGTTTCCACCTTCAAAGAACACTGTTGATTTATGTCCAGATCTACTCTTTTGTCCCTTGGTTCCTCTTCCTACAGTGTGTCCTCCGACCCCAGATCCGTATCCTCTACCGATTCTTTTTCCTGGCATTTTTCTATTTTTTCGTCTTGGTATTCCTGAAAGTTCCATCTTTTTTATTATTTACTTTAGTTTGTTTCTTGCTAGCTCTTTTCTTAGCTTGCAATTTTTGTTTTTCTGCATCACTTTTCTCCTTGATACCGATTCTTTCTCTCATTTTATTCATTTTCTCCAACACTCTTCCTTTTCGAAGAGCGAGTAGTGCCTCATAAACACAGTATGTGTTTGTTATTAAATCACTACTTCCAAGTTGCTTACAATAAACATTTTCAACACCTGCCATCTCTAAAACATTTCTAGCTGCCATTCCCGCTACAATTCCAGTTCCTGGCTTTGCTGGTCGAAGTAGAACAACTGCCGCTCCTTTTTTGTATAGAAGCTCATGGGGAATAGTATCTCCGATTAGTTGCACCTTTTGCATATGCGTACTTGCTCTTTTTTCTGCTTTTTCAATTGCACTTCTCGTGTCAAGCCCCTTTGCTACTGCTACTCCGATTGACCCTTTTCTATCTCCAGTAACAATCATTGCAGAGAATCTAAGCCGCTTTCCTCCAGCAGTTACCTTAGAAACTCTTCTAATGTTTACTGTTTTCTTATCATAACTTTTTTGTTCTCTTCTAAATTCCATTTATTATTTACTTATATTTTAATTCCTTTTTCTCTTAAACTTTCTACAAATGCAGTCATTATTCCATGGTACTTGTAGCCACTTCTGTCAAATACTGCTTTTTCTATCTTCGCCTCTTTAAGTTTTTTAGCTATTGCAACTCCCAACTCTTTTGCGCCTTTACTATTCTTTGATTCCATTCCACCCAATATTACTTTTCCAGCTTCATCATCTGCAGCACCAGCAAAGAGATGTTTGTTACTTTTAAAGACAAAAACTCTTGGCGCAACTGCGGTGCCATTTACATGCTTTCTAATATGCTTTTTTCTTCTTTCTCTCCTTTGTTGACTTTCCATATTTTTATTTATTTATTATTTTTTACCTATTGCAGCCTTTGGATTCTTTCTTCTTACATACTCTCCTTCATATCTAATTCCTTTCCCCTTATATGGCTCTGGTTTTCTAACCTCTCTAACTAGCGCTGCATACTCTCCAACCGCTTGTTTATCTATCCCTGAAATTGTAATTTTAGTCTCTTCTGGGACTGAAATAACAATTCCAACTGGAGGAGTAAACTTTATTGGGTGATTTAAACCCAAGTTTAATACCAACATTGTTCCCTCCATCTTTGCTCTATATCCAACTCCAACCAACTCAAGCTTCTTTTCAAATCCGTTCTTAACCCCATGTATTGCGTTTGCAATAATCATTCTAAAAGTCCCGTGTAAAGCCTTATTTTTAATCTCATCATTTCCTCTTTTAACATTTAATATACCATCTGTATTTTCAACACTTATTTCCCAAGGTAGAGACAATTTTAACTCTCCTTTGGGGCCTGTTACAGTAACATCCTTGTTTTCAATTTTAACTGTTACTCCTTCTTCAATTTTTATTGGATCAAGTCCTACTCTACTCATGATTACCAGATTTCACATATTAATTCTCCACCCAAGCTCTTATTTTTAGCTTGAGATCCAGTCATTATACCTGCTGAGGTACTAATAATAGATATTCCCCTTCCGTTCATAATAGGAAGAATGTCTGCTGATTTTACGTATATTCTCTGCCCACTCTTGCTTATTTTTCTTAATTTCGATATTACGGCCTCTCCCTCATTGTATAAAAGAACAATTTTAATATTCTTTCCATCTTTTTCAAACCCACCAATCATTTTCTCATCCTTAAGTATTCTAACGATTTCATCAACCATCTTTGCTGATGGAACAATTATCTCTTCATATTTTCTTACTATTGCATTTTGCATTCTAGCCAAAAAGTCTGCAACTACGTCGTTTGTCATATTTTTTATATATAAATTACCAAATAGATTTTTTTACTCCTGGTATCTCACCAGCACTTGCCATTTTTCTAAAACAGATTCTACACATTCCAAACATCCTTATATATCCCCTTGATCTGCCACAATTAGCACACCTATTATACACCCTAGTTGGGTATTTTGACTTAATCTTTAGCATCCTCTGTTTTACTTCCTTAGCTTCTGTTGACATCTTTTGCGAATGGAAATCCAAATTTAGATAATAACTGCATTGATTCTTCTTTATTTTTTGCTGTCGTAACTATTACAACTTGTAATGGTCTTATTTTTTGAACCTTGTTAGGGTCAATTTCTGGAAATACCATATGCTCTCTAATTCCTAAAGAATAGTTTCCGGCTTTATCAAAAGCATTAGCATTTGTTCCCCTAAAGTCTCTAGTTCTTGGAAGAACAACATTTATCAATTTATCCAAAAACTCCCACATTCTATCTCCTCTTAATGTTACCATTGCACCAATCTCCATTCCTTGTCTAATTTGAAATACTGAGATAGCTCTTTTTGCTTTTGTAGCAACTGGTTTTTGTCCAGTTATCTTTTCCAATATCTCGAGCACATTTTCTAGAGCTTCTTTATTCTTACTTGCTTCTCCTACTCCACTATTAACAACAATCTTGCTAACTCTAGGAACGGACATAATATTAGTATATCCACTCTCTTTCATTAGTTGTGGTCTTATCTGCTCTATATATTGTGTTAATAATCTTGCACTCATTACTTTTTAGTTGTTTTTTTAATTACTTTTTTCTTTGTTTCCTTTTTAGCTATCTTTTTTACTTCTTTCTTCTCTTTTACCTCTTCTTTAACAATTCCTTTTGCAAATTCCTTTTTACATTTTTTACATATTCTTATATATCCACTCTCTCTTCTTTCAACCTTTACTCTTGTTGGTTTACTACAGTTTGGACAAATAACCATGACTTTAGAGATAGGCATTGGTCTTTCGACATTAATAATCTCAGATTTTTTACTCTTCCCGTCTCCTTTTATATGTCTTATTGCCTTATTTATTTCACTTACTACTACCTTTTTCTCTTTTTGAAGAACAGCCAATACATTTCCTGTCTTACCAGCATCTTTTCCGTACAATACTTTTACTTTGTCTCCTTTTTTTATTTTCATTAGAGTACCTCCGGGCTTAAAGAAATTATTTTATCGTATCCTCTCTCTTTCAATTCTCTTGCAACAGGACCAAATATTCTTGTTCCCTTAGGATTCTTTGTTTTACCATCTAAAAGAACAACTGCATTATCATCAAATCTAATATATGATCCATCTTTTCTTCTTGTTTCTTTTCTTGTCCTAACTACTACCCCTCTTTGCACTGTATGCCTTGCTACATTTGCATGAGGAATGGCATCTCTTACTGAAATGACTATCAAATCCCCAATCCTTGCGAACTTTCTATGTGAAAAACCAGGTATACCAATTAACATGGCTACCTTGCCTCCACTATTGTCTGCAACTTTTAGTTCGCTTCTAATCTGTACCATTATTTTTTATTACTAACCATTTAACATTTTTTGAGATAGGCTTATTCTCAATTATTTTAACTTTTGTTCCTACCTCTAATTTCTCGTCACAATGTGCAAAAAAGGTCTTTTTTCTTCTCATGACCTTCTTATATCTAGGATGTGCAACTGAATACTCAACTTCTACTTTTAAAGTCTTCTCCATCTTATTTCCAGATACAACTCCTTCTAATATTCTTTTGTTGCTTTTCTCTTTTGTTTCCATATTTATTTAGATAAATTCATTTCTTTTAAAACGGTTAGCATTCTAGCAATATTTCGCCTTATCTGCAATGTTTTTCTCACGTTCTTCTCTTTTCCAAGTCTTACAGACTGCGAAATTTCATTAAGCTGCTCTCTTTCTTTCTTAACTTCAGTATCTATTGCTACCTTTTCCATTTTTCTTATTGCTGTTGCTTTCATTAGAATTTTGTCTTTGTAACAAATTTAGACATCACTGAGAGTTTCTTGGCTCCCAACCTAAGTGCTTCTTTAGCTATTGCCTCATCCACACCACTTAGCTCAAAAAGCATATTTCCTGGTTTAACAACTGCAACAAATCCCTCAACAGCACCCTTTCCACCAATCATCTTTACATTGTTTGGCTTTTTAGTGAAAGGCTTGTGTGGGAATATCTTGATCCAAACTTTACCTTTCCTTTTAATATGTCCAGTTATTGCTTTTCTTGCTGCTTCAATTTCATTTGCATGAACCCAACCACTCTGTGTTGATTTAATACCAAAATCACCGAAGGCCAGCTCATTGTTGGCTGAAGCCATTCCTCGGTTTCTTCCTTTCATATCTTTTATGTGTGCTCGTCTTTTAGGTTGTAACATATTTATTTATTATCATTTAATTTTTCATTTTCTTTATACACCCATACTTTTACACCGTATAATCCTGCTTCACTTGTAATTGCTGTCTCTTCTGCATAGTCAATATTGGCTTTTAGTTTCTGTAGAGGAACTGGTCCGGCAGCATCCTTTTGTTGTCTAGCCTGTGAGTTGTTATTTATTCTTCCCCCAACGATTATCTTTACTCCTTTTGCTCCTGCTAACATGGCTTTTTCCTTAGCTGCAGATATTAATAGTTTACTTGTTTGTCTTCTTTCTATTCCATCTGCTATATTTCTTGCAATTATTCGTGCAGATAGATCTGGTTTTTTGACTTCTACAATTTTCACCTCTACTTCCATCTTCAACTTCTTCTTTAAATCTTTTTGCAAATCATCAATTCCACTTCCACCTCTTCCAATTGCAACTCCAGGGCGTGCTACTGCGACATCAATTTCAAGCTTATTACTTGACTTATTTATTTGAATACTTGCAAGTCCTGCTACATTTAATGCCTTCTTAACAGCTTTTCTAATCTCAACGTCTTGCATTAATTCCTTTCCAAAATTTCTTTTTTCTGCGTACCAACTTGCACTCCATGTTTTATTCACTCCAAGTCTTACAGATACTGGGTTTACTTTTTGTCCCATACTATTTTTTGCTTATTTCTAAATTAATATGTGATTTTCTCTTTACTAATCTACTTACTCTACCTCTGCTTTCAAACCTTACTCCTTTTCCATTTTGTCCCTCATCAACAGATATACTTGCAATCTTCAAATCCTTTAATTCAACTCCTAGTATTGATTTAGCACTTGCAATTCCAGACATTAGAGCTTTTCTAATGTGTATAGCTGCTTTCTTATTTAAAAATGCTAATACGTCTACTGCTTTTTCAATATCCATTCTCCTTATGAGATTAGCAACTAATCTCACCTTTACTGGAGATACTGATACATTTTTAATTGTTACTTTTATTGTTTTATCCATATTATTCAAATCTTCCACTTGTTCCATAGGCTTTTGCAACTTTACCTTTCTTTGCATGTCCTTGAAACTTTCTAGTTAAAGAGAACTCTCCTAATCTATGTCCTACCATTGATTCCATGACTAGAACATTTTCATGTTTTCTCCCGTTATGTACTCCAAATGTTAATCCAACCATCTCTGGTGTTATCTGACTACTTCTTGCCCAAGTTTTAATCACAGTATGGCTACCAGCAGCTATTGCTTTCTTAACCTTCTCCATTAGCTTGGCATCTACATACGGTCCCTTTTTTAGTGATCTAGACATATTTTTTAGTTATCAAATTATTTCTTAGCATACGGTCTTGTTTTTGTTCTTCTTCTCTTTACAATCATATTATCTGTTCTCTTGTTCTTTCTTGTTCTGGTTCCAATCCTAAGTCCCCAAATATTCTTAGCTCTTCCAATAACACCTTTTCCTTCTCCACCACCGTGTGGGTGCTGAACTGCATGCATTGCCATTCCTCTAACTGTTGGCCTAATACCAAGGTGTCTATTCCTTCCTGCTTTTCCAATCTTTTCGTTCATTTTATCCTCATTACCAGCCTGTCCAATTGTAGCCATAGCATTAGCAAATACCAGTCGTATTTCACCCGAAGTCATTCTAATCTGTACAAACTTCCCAGTTGTATCTGCCCCAAGAACTGTTATTGCTTGACCTGCACTTCTTCCTAACTTTGCTCCTCTTCCTGGCTCAATTTCCACACAATGAACAACAGTTCCTGAAGGAATATTTTTAACTTGCATCGCATTTCCTAAAAGAACATCAGTTTTTTCTCCAGAAACAACTGTATCTCCTTTTTTTATTCCTTTTGGAGCAATTATATATCTCTTCTCTCCATCAGAAAAACAAAGGAGTGCTAAGTTAGCAGATCTATTTGGGTCGAAAAATATACCTTCCACTTTTCCTGGCATATCAAACTTATCCCTTTTAAAATCTATTATCCTAATTCTTCTTTTTTCTCCCCCACCTCGATGTCTTACAGTTATCCTCCCTGTATTATTTCTTCCAGATGTTTTCTTTTTATGTATAGTTAGTGCCTTTGGCCCACCTGATTTTTCAAGATGGCTTCTATTAACGAGTCTTGTCCCTCGTGAGCTTGGTGTTGTAGGTTTTAAGCTTTTTATTGCCATAATTATATATTTAAAAATTCCGCTATCTTATCTCCTTTTTTCAATGTCACAACGGCTTTCTTTTCATCTTCATTCCTATATTTCTTATTTCTTTTAAACTCTCTTTTCATTTTTCCAGGTCTTGTAATTATATTTACTGCTAATACTTTTACCTTATATTTCTTTTCAACTTCCTTTTTTATTTCAATTTTATTTGTATCTTTATTTACCAAAAATACATACTTATTACTTGAGTTAGCCAAAACATATGACTTCTCAGAAACAACAGGTTGTAACAATACATTATTTTCCATTTGTTAAACTATTTTCAATTACATTAACTACATTTTTATCAATCATAATATTTTTTGCGCTAACAATACTCATTGCATTTAACTGTGTAGGATCAACTATTACAACCTTTTGTACATTTCCCATTGCCTTTACTACCTCAGGACTATTTGTGACTATTAATGTTTTACTTCTCAAATCAACTGCTCCAAGTAACTTCTTCCTAGTTTCAGCTAAGGCTTTTTCCACCTTAATATCAACAAATGTCAAAGCTTCTTCTCTTAGTCTCACTGAAAGCATTACTTTTAGCGCTAACCTTCTCATCTTTCTATTTATCTTTCTTTCCCAGTTTCGAAGGTTAGGTACAAAAGTAACTCCTCCTTTATTCCAAAGCGGGCTTCTGTTACTTCCAGCCCTTGCTCTTCCTGTTCCTTTCTGTTTCCATGGCTTCTTACCACCTCCACTAACATCTGCTCTTGTTTTCGCATGAGCATTTGCTTGCCTAGCATTTGACCTCATTACCATTAAAACCTGCGCTATTAAATCGGCATTATTTGGTACTTGCCAAACTGCTGGGTCTAATTTCAATTTTGTTTCTTTAATTTCTTCTTTTTTAGTTAGAATCTTTTTGGTAGCCATATTATTTTTCAAAAATAGTTACAATACTTCCATTACTTCCAGGAATTGGTCCTGAAATTAATATATAGTTATCAACAACATCAATTATTTCTTTTCCAAGTAGTGTTACCTTTTCACTTCCCATTCTTCCAGACATCTTTAATCCTTTAAGTATTCTTCCTGGTGTAGTTCCTGCTCCAATTGCTCCAGGAGATCTGTGTTTGTCAGACTGACCGTGAGTTTTTGGTCCTCCATGGAAGCCCCATCTTTTTACAACTCCTGCAAATCCCTTACCTTTACTAATTCCTGAGATACATACCTTCATTCCAGCAACAAATTCTGATGGAAGAATATCATCTCCAACGTTTTTGTCTGTTGAACATGTAAAATATTCCCTCTTTGCTGGAACAAATCCAAGCTTACTATATCTTCCTAAAAGTGCTTTGTTTCCTCTCATTTTTCCAATTCCAAGCTCAATACCAGTAGTGTCTTTTAATGCTACCTTACATCCTGTTATATCAACAACAGTAACAGGGATTGATTTCTCACCCTTGTATACTCTTGTCATCCCTTTTTTTATTCCTATTACCATTTTCATATTTTTATTGTATAGCTATATCAACACCAGCAGGCATCTGTAGATGTGAAAGCGCATCTATTGTTTTGGGTGTTGGATCAATAATATCAACTATTCTTTTATGTGTTTGAATTTCGAAATGTTCAATTGAACTCTTGTAAATGAAAGGGGATTGGTTTACGGCGAATTTCCTTCGCTTACTTGGTAGGGGGATTGGTCCCGCTACTTTTGCACCGGTTCCTATTGCTGTTTCAATGATACTCTTTGCAGAGCGATCAACGACAACTGCATCATAACCTTTAAGTTTTACCCTAATCCTTGCAGTTGAACTTGCCATTTTTAATTAAAGAGCTAATAAATTATATTAAGAATATGGGAAGGGTCTCCCCTCCCCATATTTCCTATTTCTTACTTAACAATCTCAGTAACAATACCTTGTCCTACTGTTTGTCCACCCTCTCTTATTGCAAATCGAAGTCCCTTCTCAATTGCAACTGGAGACATAAGTGTTACATTAAACTCAACATCATCTCCTGGGTTTACCATCTCAACACCCTCTGCTAAGGTAACACTACCTGTAACATCAGCTGTTCTGATATAGAACTGTGGCTTATATCCAGAGACAAATGGAGTGTGTCTTCCACCTTCATCCTTACTTAGGATATATACCTGAGCCTTAAATTCTGTATGAGTATTCACACTTCCTGGCTTACAAATAATCTGACCTCTTTCAACATCACTTCTCTTAAATCCTCTAAGCAAGATTCCAACATTATCTCCAGCAATTCCTTCTTTCATTGATTTGTTGAACATTTCAATTCCAGTTACTGCTGTCTTCTGATTTGCTCTTGCCATTCCGAGAACATCTACATCTTCACCAATCTTTATCTTTCCCCTTGCAATTCTTCCAGTTACAACTGTTCCTCTTCCTTCAATTGAAAATACATCCTCAATTGGCATTAAGAATGGTTGCTCTTCATCTCTTACTGGAAGTGGAATGAATTCATCCAATGCATTCAATAGTTCACCTATTGCTTTTTCTCCATCTGGCTCTCCATTTTTAGCAGCAAGTGCACTACCGACAATTATTGGTGCATCTTTATCATATCCATATTTATCTAGCAAATCAGAAACATCTGATTTAATAAGCTCGATTATTTCAGGATCAGGCTCTCCAAATGTGTTTATAAAGACAAGAATCTTAGGAACTCCAACTTGCTTAGCAAGAAGGATATGCTCCTTTGTTTGAGGCATAGCACCATCTGTAGAAGAGATAACAAGGATAGCTCCATCCATTTGAGCTGCACCTGTAATCATGTTCTTAATATAGTCTCTATGTCCTGGACAATCTACATGTGCGTAGTGTCTCTTTTCTGTCTCGTATTCAACATGTGATACTGCAACTGTCAAAATCTTATCAGATCCACTTCTTGCAACACCACCTTTAGCAATATCCGCATAAGATTTAATCTTAGCCAATCCTTTCTTAGCTTGTGTAACTAAGATTGCCGCAGTTAAAGTAGTCTTTCCATGGTCAACATGACCAATAGTTCCCACATTTACGTGAGGCTTATTTCTAATAAAGTCTGCCATTTTTATAAATAATAAAATTATATCTTTATACTGTTTCTATGGGATTATAATTACCCTCCAGAAACTGCAACGTATATTAACAAAAAGTCCTTAATCTTTCAAGCACTTTTGCATTTAATTTTCTATCTGCCTTTTCGGCCTTCAGCCACTTCTAAGGCAACTGCTCTTGGAACTTCATCATAATGAGCAGGCTCCATAGCCGCACTTCCTCTTCCACTGGTTATTGACCTAATTTCAGTTGTATAACCGAATAATTCTGAAAGCGGAACAAATGCAGTGACAATTTGTGTGTTTCCCATGGTTTCTGTTTTAAGAATTTGGCCCCTCTTACTGCTTATAGATCCAGAAGCCTCACCCATAAATTTGTCAGGAACTGTTACATCTACCTTCATAATTGGCTCAAGAAGGACAGGGTTAGCATTTCTACAAGCCTCTTTAAAAGCCATTGAACCTGCAATTTTGAATGCTGCCTCAGAAGAGTCAACCTCATGGAAGCTTCCATCAGTTACTGCAACCTTTATATCCACAACTGGATATCCAGCAACAACTCCAGATTGTAGTGCCTCCTTTACTCCCTTTTCTATTGAAGGGATATATTCTTTAGGGATAGAGCCACCTTTAATTTCATTGATAAACTCAAAGCCTTTGCCCTTTTCATTTGGTTCAACCCTTAGTACACAATGTCCGTACTGTCCCTTTCCTCCAGATTGTTTAATGTATTTTCCTTCTTGGACTGTGGACTTCTTAATTGTCTCCCTATATGCAACTTGTGGCTTACCAACTTTAACCTCAGCGTTAAATTCTCTTTTTAGTCTATCAACCATAATTTCAAGGTGAAGCTCACCCATTCCCGAAATAATGGTTTGACCAGTCTCATGGTTTGTGGTTACCAAGAAAGTTGGATCTTCTTTTGCAAGTCTAACTAGTGCTACTCCCATTTTTTCCTGATCTGCCTTTGACAAAGGCTCGACTGCTTCAGAAACAACTGGTTGGGCAAATGTTATTTTCTCAAGAAGTATTGGATGGGCATCATCACAAAGAGTGTCTCCAGTTAGCGAATCCTTCAGCCCAATGATTGCTCCAATATCTCCAACCTGTAATTCTGGAACCTCTTCTCTCTCATCAGCGTGCATTAATACCAATCTTCCAACCCTTTCTCTAATATTTCTAGTTGCGTTATATACATAACTTCCAGCAGTTATTTTTCCAGAATATATTCTAAAATACGAGAGTGTTCCGATATGTGCATCTGTTACAAGTTTGAATACTAAGGCACTAAAGCTCTCATCTGGAGAAACTTTTCTGGTGATAATCTCGTCTGTTTTTGGATGATGTCCTTCAACTGGAGGTAGATCTTCAGGAGATGGCAAACAAATAGTGATGTAGTCAAGAAGCTTGTCAACAATAACTGTTCTGCTATCTCCACCCATAACTGGGAAGATGTCACCTTTAAGAGTTCCTTTTCTAAGACCCATTCTAAGTTCAGCAATTGTAAGTTCTTCTCCCTCGAAAAACTTGTTCATCAACTCCTCATCTTGTTCAACAATTCTTTCAATAAGGATTTTTCGATACTCTTTGGATTTTTCTACTAAATCAGCAGGTATTTCTTCGGCCTTCAACTCAGTAGATAATACTTCCTCATATTTATATGCTTTCATATCAAGAAGATCTACAAATCCTCTAAGTTCTGTTTCTTTTCCGATTGGAAGTGTTATTGCAACAGCTTTTGAACTTAGTCTTTCTTTAATTGATTCCAAGCTCATATAGAAATCACCTCCTAAAAGATTAAGTTTGTTTACAAAACACATTCTTGGTACTCCGTACTTGTTTGCTTGTCTCCATACAGTCTCACTTTGTGGCTCAACGCCCATCTTTCCATCAAATATAACTACTGCACCGTCAAGTACTCGAAGAGATCTTTCAACCTCAGCAGTAAAATCTACATGTCCTGGGGTATCAATAATGTTTATTCTGTATTTCTTGCCGTCTAGTGTCCAAAAACATGTAACAGCGGCAGACATAATGGTAATTCCTCTCTCTCTCTCCTGAATCATGAAATCTGTTGTTGTTGCACCATCATTAACTTCTCCGATTTTATGTTTTTGTCCTGTAAAAAAGAGAAGTCGCTCAGTTGTTGTAGTTTTACCAGCATCAATGTGGGCAATAATACCGATATTTCTAATTTTATCTAAATCAAATTTTACGTTGTATGTCTGAGAAGCCATAAAAATATATACCTAAATTATTTAAATACTAATCATGAGTTAACCGTCGGATTATATCAAGCTAATTGACTCTGTTCAACAGTAGCTTTGCACTTTCTGATACTGTCCCATCTAAATCGTACTCAATTGCTTTCTCTAGTGCCTCTTTTCCCTTAACTGTGTCAGAATTTAACATGTATATTTTTCCACTCAAAAGATAATACTGTGGATTATATTTATCAATTGCTAAGAGTGTAGGAAATAGCATTGTCGCATCAGTATATTTTGTAGCTTCTATATACTGTGATATTTGGTAATACAGGTACTGCTTCTTTTCTGCATCAGTTAAGTTTGTTTTCTTTCCAAGTTTAGTAAGGTAAAAATCTGTTTTAGTAGTATTCTTTTGTGCGATATACATTTTCACATATTGTATATCTACCCATGCATCAGAATATTTCTTTGCTGCTTTATCCAAGACTTCTTTTGCTTTTACATACTGAGTATTATCAATTAAATATTGTGAATACTCTTGGAATATTGGTTTTGCGCTATCTCCTAGAGCAGCTATGCTACTGTCATAATATTTTATTGCTAATGTGGCGTCCCCCGTTTTGACATAGCTTCTGGCAAGATATGGGTATATTTCTGGCTTAAGGGATGGGTTAGGGAAATCTCTCAAAATGGTAATCACATCTGTATATCTGCCAACTTGGTAATACGAGACAGAAAGTATATAGAGGGCATCTGGATACTCTGCAATCTTATCCTTTATTGATTCCAAAAGTAGTATTGCAAGTTTTGGATATCCATTATTTAAGTATATTCTGGAAATAAGAGTATCAACATAAACATCATCCGCTTCAACCTGTTTACCAACTAATACATACTCATCAATAATTTTTTTGTGAGCCTCAGTTGGAACAACCGTTTCTGTCAAAAAGGTTTTAATACCAGCTAAGTCACTATACTTAGCCATTAATTTCCAAACATAGGCATTCTCATAGAAATTTGAAGTCGCAGGAATATCAAGGTATGTTAGGGCTTTTGTGTAGTCCGCATTCTTAAGATATGTTTTAGCTAGCCCTATTTTTGCAAGTTCGCTTCCTGCATCCAGTTGAAGTGCTTTTTCGAAATACTGCTGCGATAACTCTGTATTATCCAGTTCTAAATACCTATCAGCAAGTAGGATATATAGAGATGAAAGTGAGACATTTCCTAATTTTGAAGCTGATTTTTCTAAGACATCTTTGACTTGGCCTAGTTGATTTTTAAGAAGAAGGATTTTTACAATTCCATTATATGCTCGATTATCATCACTAATTAAATCCGTAGCCTTACTATACTCTGTAATTGCTTGAGCGTATGATTTCTGCTCATACAAAATATCTCCAGCAACTATCATTTGATCATACTTTTCAATCTTTCCTTTATTTGGAAGCTTAAGGTAGTAGAAGATGCCTATTCCGATGGTTAAAAGCACTGGAAGAACAATTACGACAATTTTGATTATCTTTTTCATTCCTTCATACTAATTTAATAGGTGTGTTGATGTCAAATATCTGATACAATGGCACCTGTCTCAGTCCAAGAGCTAAATACTTGGATATTGGGAATAAGTTAAATGCTTTGCTAGTGCAACATAATCCAAAGAAAACCCGTAATCTTAATTGGCTAATTATAGTTTGCATTCTTGTAATAGTTTTAGGAGCATTTTCACTTGGGATGATTCAATTGAGGCAATCTTTTGCATATGTAAATATTAGTAAACCCAAAGCATCAAGTATCTCAACACAAGAAGTTCTTCCAGCTGCTGCAACTAAACCGTCAACAATTCATAGTTGTAAATATTGGTTTAAAAAAGTAGACAAGGTTACAGTTAAAGGTACCAAAAAGAACGTATGGATGAGATATATTATGTCATGCGAAAGCGGATGCAATCCTACAGCTAACACAAGTAATAAATATTTTGGATTGTACAATTTCACTAAAGCTACGTACAAAGGCAAAGGTGGAAAGAATATATTTGATGGCAAAGAGCAGATAAGGATTGTTTCAAAAATGTATGACAGAGGCTCCACGTATAGAGCACAACAGTTTCCTGGGTGCAACAGAGCATTTCTAAGAGATTGGAACAAAAGTCATAAGTAAATACTATCCGTTCCAACTATAATATTCACAAACATCTGTTGGTATATCCGCTAAAAATCTAGATGGTATTTGATTACTATACCCTCCATAAGTACTTCTCCCATCTGCAAATGTTAACCAAAGTCTCTCTTTTGCTCTAGTTATTCCCACATAACAAAGTCTTCTTTCTTCTTCCATTTCTTTCTCACTACTAAAACTTCTCATATGTGGAAGAATCCCTTCTTCCATCCCCATTATAATTACACATGGAAATTCCAAACCCTTAGAAGAGTGCAATGTCATAAGTGTTAGTGCGCTACCCTTCTTACCGTTTGTTTTATCCTGCTCTTGCTCAATAAGGGAGATCTCCTGCAAAAATACTGATGTGGAGTTATCAACTGTGTCTCTAATATAACTACTTGCAACATTTTTTAGCTCGTTAATATTTTCTATTCTACTTTCTGCTTGCTCACTTCCATCGTCAATCCATTCAACATATCTAATTTCTTCTAAGATATATTCTATGGATTGCAGAACATTTATATTTTGACAAGTAACATATATATCCCCAAACATATTTGAAAGTCCTTTGAATTTGTCTGTATCAATCTCCTTTATTCTTTCTAAAACATCAATTGGAAGCTTTGATATTTCTATATGCTCAGGGTTTTCATTGACATACTTCCCAACGAGTAATTGGCCAACAGAACATTTAGCAAGTTTTGCTGTTTTAAACAGCTCACTCACTGTTTTTGGACCGACCTTCCTTGTTGGAATATTTAAAATTCTTGAGAATGATAAATCGTCTTTGATATTATTTACAAATCTAAGATAGGAGATGATGTCTTTTACTTCTTTTCTTTCATAGAATCTAAAACCTCCTACAAGTCGATAAGGGATTCCTCTCCGAAGGAGCTCTTCTTCAATTACTCTAGACTGATAGTTTGTTCTGTAAAGAATTGCATAGTCGTTTAGGTTATATCCTTCTCTCTGAGTACTAAGTATCTCATCGACAACATACCTTGCCTCGTCCTCTGGGTTTTCAGCTTGATATATTGTTATTTTCTTCCCCTCGTCTTTTGCTGTCCACAAAGACTTATCTGCTCTCATGCTGTTTTGTGTGATTATTGAGACGGCAGCATGTATAACGTTTGATGTTGATCTGTAGTTCTGCTCCAGCTTTATTACTTTTGCTCCAGAGAAATCCTTTTCAAACGAGAGGATATTTCCAATATCCGCCCCTCTCCAGGCATATATTCCTTGGTCATCATCTCCTACCACGCATATATTTTGGTCAGTTCCTGCCAGAAGTTTTGCAAAAGTATATTGTGCTTTATTTGTATCTTGGTACTCATCAATTAATATATACTTATATCTTTCGTTATATTTCTCCAATGTTTTTAAATCTTCATTTAGAAGCTTTGTAGGAAGATATATCAAATCCCCAAAATCAACCGCATTCTGTTCATTTAACTGCTTTTGATATTTTGTATATATATCCGCAGTAATATCTTCAATAAACCCAGAGTATTTGAATGGATAATCTTCAGGAGAGACTAAATCGTTTTTTGCGTGCTCAATATATGTATGAATAACAGATGGTTTAATCTGTTTAATATCTAATCTGTCATTTATCATTATCTCTTTAACAAGATTTTCACTATCATCGGCATCATATACAGAGAAATTGGGAGCAAGCCCGAGCTTTGCACCTTCTTTTCTGAGAATCATTGCCCCTATTGAATGGAAAGTTCCAATTAACGGTCTGTTAGCTGTCCCTTGCCCTATTTCATTTAATATCCTATCTACTCTCTCTTGCATTTCCCCTGCAGCTTTCTTTGTAAAAGTCACAGCCAAAATACTGCTTGGATTAACTTCCTTTTTTGCAATGAGATATGCAATCCTGCTTGTAATTACTCTTGTTTTACCACTTCCGGCTCCAGCAAAGATTAGAAGAGGTCCACTTTCATGAATTACTGCTTCCTTCTGCTGAGGATTTAGATTTTTAAAAATAACAGCGTCATCCACGAGGTAATTATATACTAATAGTTAATTAATACAGAGAGATTTATAGTTCACTTATATATTTTCCATATACCCAACCAGTTTTCTTCCCATCGTATCTTACTTGATACCAACCAGCCTCATATTTTAGCATCACTACTACTTGATTTTCTCCAAGGGCCGAGACTATCTTGCAGTTTGGTCCAGCACACTCCCTTACATTCAGTGAACTTATATCTACAACTTTAACTAAACTATAATCACCCTTTGTCACTTTTGTACTTATTTTAAATAGAGAGCCTGCGAACACTAAATTGGGCAATTTCATTATTACAAATTTCTGTGAATATGACCCAGGGAGCATCATCGCACTCATGTTAAAAGAAATCTTTACTTCTTCTCCTGGCATTATTGTTTTATCTGTTATCGCATAAGGCTTACTAAAACTCTCCCATGTGCTGGAATCTGCAAAAGCTGAACTTTTAAGATTGCTTGTTGAAACATATATTGGGTTACTAGATGAAAACCATGGGAAATCATTCTTATTTACTACAGTTAAGTTAACCGTGAACTTTTCTATTGATTTAACTGATGAAGAATATGTTAAATCCTTAACTTGAGCAATATAGCTGATATGCTCACTACTTGAATATACTGAGGAGGTGAAAACTGGAGCTAGATTTTGTGCAAACTCGCTGTTTGATTTTGTAATAATCGACTTTGAGAGATTATTTTCATTTGTTGCATATGTCATCACCCCTGTGTAAACCTTACTTTTAGGAATTGCCCAAGTATATGATATCTCTGAGATGATCTGCTTTAGTGCAACTGCAGACGAGCTTGTTATATCTGTTGAGTTTGAAAGGTATCCAATAACTACAGTTCCAGTATTTGCTCCGGTTTCTGGATTGACGGCAACTCCTCCACTTCTTCCTTCATATATCTTTCCATCTCTATCTACTATGTATGTAAAAGGAATATCCAAGAAGCCAAGACGTGTTATCGAGTAGTAGTAAATGGATTTAATCCAATCTTGTGGAAATAGCTCGTATTCATCAACTGGTGAGGTAATATTAACAATTGCAATTTCTATTGGCCTTACAAATTGTTTCGCGCTTTGGTCGGAAATACTCTCATCAACTCCCATATCTGTTCTTTTAACATATGTAAAAGCAAGAGCATCCTTTGGGAAAAGGATTAACGAAAGCAGTACTAAAGATATTATTAAGGCAGTCTTTTTCATATACGCAATGATATGATTTAAAAAAGAATATATCAAGAACTAATATGCGTATTTTATATTACTTGGTATATATACTCTATCTGGACTAAGTGCTGATGTTATTACAACAAGAGGAACTGTATACTCCTTTCCTTTCGAAGTTATACCTCCATTTCCCTCAATTCTATACATTGGAGTTAGAAATTGCTGTTTTGTATTTACAAAATAGTAGACAACTTCAACACTGCTTGCAGTTATATATGAAGACTTTAAAGAAGGATCCAAATAACTATCATAGACAGCTTTCTTATCTACAGGGTAATCAACAATATTCCCAGAAAATATCTGTTTTGGATAACTTGGGTTTGATGCTGCTTGTGCTAAATTTGCGGGTAGTACAAGTTTAATATTTCCCACTTTTGTGTCTTCAAATGTAGGAATGGAGATTCTAAAAGATTTTAAATTAAAATTTTTATCTAATTTAATATTGTCATAATATTTTTCTATCTCTCCTTGGGATATTGGATATCCATTTATCTTTTTCCTTCCTTCAATGATATATCCACTTCCATCTTTACTTACCTTTGTATCAAAATACTCAGCACCTGAGCTCATTTTTTCTTTTACAAATCTTGGAAGTAATTCTCCAATTTTATCTTCTTTAATTGCTGTTATATCTGGAAATATCTCCTTTGAATCTGTTAGTTGAACTTTGATTGTTTGAGAGGATTTATCGTATGTTAATATGTCATTATTCTTTGTGTTCCACTGATAATATATATCAGCAGTGATAATCTTTTTCGTAGTTGCTATTCCAAGGGCTGTTAGTATTCCCTCAACCTTTATATTATTATTTTCATCCTTTACCTTATATATACTCAGGCCTTTTTTAGGAACCGTAAGAGAGGAGATGGTCGAGCTAGGAATCTCAACTGAGAATTTCGTATAGAAAGTGAGAGGTTGTTCAATTAATGTAACTCCCTTTGCTTTAATACTTGAAGAAATTAATGAAATAACTAGAAAGATAGCAAGCAGACCTGCCCCTACTATCCAAAGTACTGGTATTTTCTTTTCCTTTATATATGTAATTATATTTTTTAAAAATTCCTTTATTTTATTCATATTTATTCATCTTGACCTGAACATCCAACAGAACATTTTAATACTTGTTTGTACCATCTTACAGCATCCATTCTAACTCCATTATTTATCACTTCTAAATGGAAGTGCGGACCAGTCCAACACCAGTTGGCACTTGCCCCCCCTGGTCCAGACGAGCCTCCTCCAATTTCACTAGCGGTATTTGACCTACCTATCGCTACACCTGCTCCAACATGTGTGCCTGCTGAAACAATCGGCATTATGTGATAAATCTTGTACTGAACACCTGCATCTGTTTCAAAGACAACTGTTCCCCCTCTGTTACTGTACGGCCCGTTACAATCGCTAGATGTTGTCTCTGCTCGAGTTACTGTTCCACTATCTGGTGCGTACCATATTCCAGGTCCAGTATCCATTGCTTTATTTAGATGATGACTTGAGCTTACACATCCAGTGTCCGTTGCACTAGTACATACTCTTCCTGCATTTCCTTGCGTACAGTTGAGAGATTGATAAATAGGACAAGTATTTCCAGTAGGTGCATTATCATAAACACTATCATCTACAGTTCCACTTGAAATTGGGTATAGGCCTGAAAAAGGATTAGACATAGCACCCTCTGTTGCCGTTCCAGGGAGAATATGCTGGAATGAACCTGTTACACCCATTCCTGTTGGGAAAAGAATCATTAGTACAACAATAAAAGCACCAATTGAACCAAAAAGTATTCCCCAAAGAAAAAATATGAAGATCTTCGTCATTGGTTTAGCAAGTTTATAAACCACATCTTCCAATAACCAAGCTAAAACTGTTGCAAGGACAGCTCCCAATGGTCCTCCCACCCCCACTCCGGCTGCTTCTAAGATTGACCTAACTATCCCTGTAATCAATTGCTTTATTCCTACGTTACGTGCAATATATTCGGACACTAGAGTATCATCGAGCTTGAATAATTTCTTTAAAGTATTTGCAAAAACTGTTCTAATTTTAAGAAATAACTTTTTGTCGATAATTCCGCTAAGGGTTCCTAGTGCCCTAGCAGGCGCGTTAAAATATAAAAGAATGCTCCCAATATTCTCGTCAAACTGCAGTGCTTTATTTAACATAGATGTTATTTGTGGAGGGAAAAGTCCAGCATTATTCCTGACAATTCCACAGAACTTCTCAAAATTTACGGCCACCATATCCCTATCAATAAATCCACTATGAAGATTGATGAACCCTCCTTTTGTAAGTTCGGCAAGAAGATGTCGATTAGCGGGAGCACCAAAATGGATAATCGCATTTATGGCTCTATCGTTAAGGACATTTGCCACTTTGGCTCTATTTAAATATCCCATGTAAGCAAAACCCTCTCCGTTATACAAGAGTGTTTTAAAAATTGACTGAGGAGTAAAGTAATACAATGTAGCAAGAGAAGCTATTCCAGGGTTTATATCTCCCCTAGGGATAACTATATTTTTGATTTTTAGACCTGTTTGTGTGCGATCATTTGGATTCCACCCTCCTCTCCTTCTAAATTTAAACATCATCTTTTCCCTTTCATCTTCCATCAATCTAGATGGGCTTAGAAAAGATCCTCCTCCAAAAAACGATCCTGTAATAATTGAGTTGACTAGCCCTCCTTTAAATATTTCTGCATCAATACTTCTGTAGGCTCCAACAATATCATTGAACGCAACAGCGAAATCAGACATGGGGATGCTATGTGCCGCCCTTCTCTCCATATTCAATAGAGCAATTTCATCTGCAACCATTCTTCCTCTTGGACTACCAAGCCCAACTCTATCTAAAATCATCTCATTTCGTTTGATTTCAAAATCGTAATATGAATCTAAAGATTTCCTTATGTATTTAGAATCATAATGATAAGGCAATCCAATCCATCGTTTTCCCGCTTTCTCTAACTGACGAAGACCTTTCACCTCCTCATCTCTACTTGCTCTAGCATATATTGCTTGTAATTGAGCCTGATATCTTCTGGCAGAAGGGTCATTACTTCTACTTATTCCATCAAGAGCCTTCCCCATCTTTCCCAAATTTCCCAAAATATCTTCAGGTTTTGCAAATCCTAAAGGGCCACTTCCTTTTAATTTATTCATTGAGTGGTTAAAAGCTATCATATTCATATATGCCTGTTTTTTCGCTACATACCTTGGATCAAGAGGGTCTAAGCATTTAATTTTCTCCCATAAATTCTCTGTCCATATCCCTGAATATCCTAATCTATTTAAGTGAGCCTCTCCGCTGATATACTCATTCTTATCAACCCCTATAATCTCTCCTTCTGCATCCTTAGGCGCTGCATTGTGGTATCTAGAATATTTTGAATCAAAATCAGACATTATTTCTGTCGCAAGACCTCTCGCATTTCCACTGATTAGTGGATTAGGCGATCTTCGCAAGACTTTTTCTAATTTGTCCGCTCCTCCAGCTCCCCTTATAACCCCGGGAGTTTCAGATAGTAATCTATCAACATCTCTTGCTGCTTGTGGATTATTATGCAAAATTCTTAGCGTTTTCATCGCTGATGCCTCAAGCAGTTTTTTTGAGCTAATACTTACCAAAGGGGCTCCAACAAAATCTCCTGCAGACATACCAAAATTCCATGCATCACCAATTTTCATTTCAAGGCCAGCCCTTTTTGCTTGATCTTGAGCCCAAAGAAATGTCATAGCCATCTCCATTCCACGACCAATATTCAGATGACGAGCAGCTTTCCTATCAGCTTTAGCACTATCAAACGCGCTATCAACAAATTTGTCTGGGTTTTGCAGTACTTTAGCAAGATCAGAAACTCTTACTCTAGCTCTCCCGCTTTCATCATCCCCAGCCTTCTTGTCAACATAGAATTTCACAAGTTCTGTGCTACCAAAATTTTCAATATGCTTCAGAGTAGCGTCGGAAACATAGTTTAATGGCTTTGAAGCAATCTCCGTAAGAGCAGCCGCCATTTGTCTATTTCCGTCAACATTTTGATATTTGGTTGGTCTTGTTTTTACAGGTCTTTGTTTCTTTTGTGTAAAAATAAAGTCAGAGATAGCTTGCAAAGCATCTTCAAATTTTGGAGATTTCTTTTTTCCCATTTGTTATCTTTTACAATTTTAAGCAAACATTCCACCAAGCAAAGGAATCTTAGAAAGACCTTTCTTCATCCCTGCTACGGCCTCTGCAACACCCTTTCCACCTTTTAGTTGAATGAATTCATCTAGCATCTTTGGAGAATCTGCTGCAAAGAAGAAAAGAACAATACAAATAATACTCCTAAACAAAAGACCAATAGCTCCTTGCCCTGTATCAGCGGCGGCAAAATTTCCACTTGTTAATCCATGTGGGAAACTTATATTAATATTGTTTTTCATAATGAAGATTCCTAGGTTAATAAAGAAAAACGTCAGCGGAAAGACTAACGAATTTTTAAGTAATCTTTTGAACCAATCATTTCTCATATCTTGTTGGCCTGGAATAGATGAAAGAGCCAAATACAATGGCCCAGCGATTGTATCAAGGATGATTCCTAGATATGCAACTAAGATAGTTATATAGACCCTTACTGAAGCATAGGTGATAATTGCACAAATTATAAATATTATTAATAAAAGACCGAGGACAGTACCAGCAAGAATTACACCAACAACTGGCAATGCGGCTCCTCCCGTTACTCCTGTTGCACCAGTAAGAAGAACTATTCCAGCAACAATTGTCCCCAAGATTCCTCCAGCTCCTACAGAAGTAACTATTGCAGAGCCCGCACCGTTCATCCAAAAGTCTCCTTTAACTAATATATTAAGCAAACTAAGTGGACTATTTACTGCGATAAGGCTTTTTGCTGTTGGATCTAAAAATGTTCCAACAACATTAACTAGCATAACCGCAAAGTTCAGAAACAGGCCTACAATTGCAAAACTAAACGTGACCAATATCAATCCTACAATAACATTTGGTAATGCATTAAAGAGTGAAACTGCAACCTGACCTCCTATTTTTTGTCTAAACATAATCATAAAACCAGCAGCTAGGAGCACAACTACAAAAAGGATATATGCAATCATCCTTGTTTTCTCCCAAAGTCCATCTATTCCTATTCCTACTAGAAATGAGTATCCATCATTTGCGGCGTAAACTGACCCATCGCCTTGGTTATAATTTGGGACCCACTCTTGTGCTAAATAACTAGGGAAGTTTACTGTCGGAAGATTGGCATATAGAGAATCTGTTGCATTCCCAATTGATCCAATTATTCCATTTTTTGCGAATCCTGAAACATTCGATGCTTGTAAATCATCATAATTTGCATAAAGATTTGGAGCAAATGCCTTAACAGCAGTCTCTAATCCTCCTTGCAAATTTCCTGCAAAAGTTGTTTCAACATTTGCGGATTTATCACCGTTTAATATCTGAGATACCTCTATTGTCTCTTTGTATCCTTTTACAGGATCAAGCTGTACCGTTGGAACCGTTGTTTCAGTTGTTGTATCGGTACTTTGTGCATAAGCATTAAACATAGAAAACCCGAAAACAAGTGTTAGTACAAAAGCTAAATAATTTTTAAATAATTTATTATCTTTTAACCCTTTTATATATTCCACTATTTTTATTACTGTTTTCATTGTTTTTTCTATTAATTAATTTATGTATTATATACTAATATCAAATACAAGAGTTAGATCTTGCTTCGACTTCTGCTTCAACCATTGACCAATACTGTTGAAATGTTTTAGGAAAATTAGGGTCGTTTGGCATTTTATTTGCCCTTTCTTTATCGTATATTCTCTTGTATGGAGACACATCCCAAAGACATGATGTTTTAACCACGTCTCCATCAACAAGTACTTCACATGGGGTTGTAACATAGAATGGCTGTATTACAGCTTGATTTGCACTTAATTTTGATTGATCTATTTCAGTTGGGACTAGCTTTGCAGCTTCCCCAGGAATAGTTGAGGATGCAACGGTTGCATCAAAATACATGCTAGCACAAGACCCTGTTTTACACTCTGTAGACGATCCAAATATTGCATCGATTTGGATACCTATTAATTCTGTTTTCTCACAACCTGTTTTATCCTTTAAACATTGGAGCCATCTTTCAATTCCAATTGCTGCTTTTGCCAAAAATGATGCTGGTTTTACACTTGAAAGACAAGATTGAAAGTTTTCAGAGCCTGTAAGATTAATTCCACTTGAATTTACTTCAATACATTTCGTTGTGCCAAAATTTCTGCTTGTAACCTGACTTCCTGGTGTTTGAAAAAGTAGACTAAGTGCCCCTGCCGCCTTATTTGTAGTATCTGGGTTTGTTTCTGCAGGTTGAAGCTTTGGAAACGCCGATGCCAACTTCTGGCTTATTGTTGCCTTACTATTTGGAGCATCTACTCCAACTTTTTGAGCTCTAACATTAATTGAAAAAGGGCCTTTTGCAGAGCTTTTTGTAATCTTCTCATATTCATCACAATTTACTCCAAGTATACAGTGGCTTAAAAGCTGATCTTTTGTAATCAAATCACCAGCTGATCTGAAGGTTGGAAATTCTTGTGTAATTTCTAGGCTTGAATTTTCCGGATATTTACTACCTGAGAGAAGTCCGATTGGTGCCGTTATTTTGTATGGTTTAATAACAGCATTCTTTCTTACTGTAGTTCCATCTGAGATTCCCCCTTTTGCAAGCTTAATACTTGTATCCTGGCTTATACACACTGGCTGAGAAGGTGTTTGACTATTGAAGCTGCAATCTCCACTTCCATCTACACAACCTAAAACACTTTGGTTTGTTTTTCCATTTTCATAAATAACTACACTTGAGCTTGAATCTATAGTTGTTTTAGCAACATCAGCCTTTGTATCATTGTAAAACACCTCCATTTTTGTACTTGCAACGGAAGTGGTAGTTTGAGTTGGTGTTGTAGTTACTACATTAAACTTTTTGAAAACAACTGTGGAAATGACAGATACCAAAACCATCAATATCAGAAATATCATTGGATGAATTTTAGGTGAATTTCCTCTGTCCATATATAGCGATTGTACTATATAAAAAGGGGAAAAACACTATTTAATATACTCCGTAATTTTTAAGGCCGTTAACCTTTACAATAGTTCTACCACTTGCACTAGTTTTTGCCTTAATTTCAATATTTGCACTTTCAATATTTTTCGCCACTTTGTATATTTCATCCGTATTCGCATAGAGAATTGCATCTATTTGTACTTTATCTGTATCTGTATAAGCGAAATATGAAGTTCCTGAAGCATTTCGAATATCCCCTATTGTTACCACCCAATTACCGTTTGAATCAGTTAGAGATGAGGAAACTGTAGAGTTTGCAAAAGATACAGTAACTACAGCATCAGATGAATCGGAATATCCAGATATTTTTCCAGATATGCTTTTATACTCAGGTGGGTTGCTTAGTGTTTTAAATGTCGTTAGATTTCCAGAAGAAAGAAGCGTTGTTCCAGAATATACCTCATAGTAATACTTCGTCTCTGGCTGCAACCTTGTAACATCGAAACTATGAACGTAGTATGTCGATTTTGAAGTGAGGCTATCTCGAGTGTCATAGACAGTATCAGACATTGTTGTAGCTACAGTCCCATATTTCATATAGCTCTCAACTTTGGTACTTGATAACCAATTAATTGAAAAACCAGCATCAGTCAGATTAGTTACTTGAATACTACTTTTTCCCGTTGCTTTTGTGACATTTCCAGAAACTGTAGTTCCTGCCAAATCTACCCATTTGGAAGAATCAGTTACTACACTCGTATTGGTATTTGTGTCGGTGTTGGTGTTCGTACTTGTATTAGTATTAGTGTCCGTACTTGTACTATTTGTAACAACTTCTTTAACAACAGATATTTGAGCTACCTTAGGAATTAGAGCAAACAGTGTTTCAACAGGAGCATCACTTAAGACAACCGATGTTGCTAACTCACCTCCTTCATCTACAAGCTCACTATATGTTCCGGAAACTGTACCACCAAGTGTATCAGGACCCTTTGCAACGATATTTAATACTGTATCACTTGATATTGTTACAATTTTACTTGAGGCAGGATCTCTTAAACTAGACAAATCAACTATCCATTTACCACTAGTTGTAGTTGCAGCTGCCGCTGGATATATCGATGTGCTTCCATTTAAGAGTATATAAACAACAGCATCTTCCATTCCATCTCCGCTTAGTGATCCATAAACCGGTTTAGGAATCGGTGTATCTGATGTAATTGGTGAAGTTGTAAATTTAAACTTACTTCCATTTTCATCCGTATATCTTTTAGTATTTGAGAGAATTGTGAATGAGTATTCTTTTGAAGGGTCTAAATCTACAATTTCAATAAAGTGTGTTTTCCTTTTATCTGTCCCTCTCGTATCTAAAAACGGTTTCGAATCTCCTTTACCAGAATTAACGGTAACGGAGCCTGCCGTTTGTGCATCTGTATTCCATGAGACAGTCATTGAAGTGGATGTTAAATTGCTAAGTACAACATTTTGTGGCGTTTCACTTCCTCCAGCACTTGAAAAATATCTTACTGCAGATATTGCAGCAAATACTGTTAAAGGCAAACCAATCAACAGAAGAATTGTAACTATGAAATATTTTTTCTTTTGTCTTGGAGTTATATACATATAAATAATATACTCAATCTTGATAAGTTATTCAAACACATATAACATTAAAAAATGATTAAGAGGATTAAAAAGAAGAAGGAAAACAAAGGAGATGTTCTGTTTAACGTTCCCTTAGGGATTAAACATTATTTGACACCAATTGCAATTTTAGTTGCTGCTGTAGCAATAACCGCGGTTATTGTTTTATCTAAATAGCTATTTTTTGAAAAGTCCAAGTAGGCTATTTATCATTCCTCCAATTTTTTTTATTGGCTCAAGTACAGAATCGTTTAATTCCAATGCTGTCCCTTTGAATTTGCTAACTACTTCTTTCACATCTTTTACAATTCCCATACTGTCTTCAACAATTACATTTGAATTTTGTATTAGTTTTCTACTATCTCCCACAGTTGAAGTTGTCTCTTTAACAAGCATTGCTATGTAGTACAAAATTAAGGAGATGAGGGCGGTTAATACTCCGATTATCACCATCCAATACCAAGCAGGTATACTGTTCATATTATTTATTTATTAATTTAATTATTCTCCACTTCCAGCAGTCCCGTGAAGTGCTCCTCCTGGATTCCATATTACTGATTTATTCGATACATCATCTGGATTAAAGCTACTAATTCTCACAAAATATCCAAGAGTACTTGATATCGGATAGTCAAATCCATACTCAACACCTTCGCTCTTTTGGAAGCCTTCATATTTTCCCTTTGATGTTGGCCACCATGTTACATTATCTGCTGTCAATTGTGAAATCTCATTAATACTGTTTATTAGTGAGGATGCTGTGAATTTCTTAGTATATCCATTTACCCCTATCAGATTCCAACCTGCCGAAAATGCAACCGGTATGGATTCCTTGATTGCCATTGCAGGAAGAGTTATTTTAAAATCTTTTGCTGTTTTAATTACATAACCCCTTCCGAATGTTAGTGGAAAATCATTTCCTAATATTTCATTAGTAATAGTATTCAATCGTAAACCTGGGACCCATTTCCCTCCGTCAAAATATGATATGTATAACACTCTATTGTTTTCTGAAACATTTGCATATTTAAATAGGTCGCTAGCCATAAGAGGCTTTTTAGTATCAGTTGTTAAAAACGTATTAAATGAAACTATGTTATACCCCTGACTTAGATTTAAATCATACCCTTTAGATATTTTCTCAATCTTAATATCTTTTGCTTTGATATTTATTAATAAATCTTCAGTATCTTTTACATTTGTTATATCTGCAGGTTTTTGATATCCCTTAGTTCCATTTCTATCGATATATAATACTGTTGGATCTTTAGATGTTACAGAATATACATATTTATCATCGTTACTTGTGATGGAATATAGACCTGGCTCGATATAGTAGTTTATGTAGTCAGAAGAAGTTGTCGAAACTCCAAGAACTGGTATAGATTCCCCTAAAGCATTTCCAGTACAAGTCTCTGAGTTAGCTATATTTGGAATAATTGTATACGGCATATAAGAGTTTAAAGTGGATTCTTTTACCCAAACTCTCATATTATTGCTATCCGTCAATTCTATACATATATCCTTATCGGAAGTATTTGAAGAATTTAGTGCTTTAGCCTCCTCTTCTGTTAAACAGATAGTATTCCCTAACGAAGATAATAGTTTAAATGGTTCGTCTACTGCACAAACTAAATTGTTTACAACAGAATTTATGTAAGATACTACAGAAAGTCTTTCACATTTTTTTGTTTCATAATTATAATCATATCCATTGTCTACATCACATCCATGTGACGTCCAAATCCCAGAATCTTTCCATACACCATACTTATTACATCTATAGCCAGGTAAACAGCAATTACTTACATTTGTTACATAGTCTTCACTATCTTGATGGGGATTAAGGGCATCGTCAGAACAATAATTCCCTGTTTCATTTACCCAGTTAGTTGTTTCCCATTTTCCATTCACACAGGCTACTTTACGAACGAATCTCTCATTGTCGATTCGACGGGTTTTAACAGGAGCCACCCCAGAACAAGCTGTACTTCCGCTTATAATAGCCGAAGTTCCTTTCTCTGTTTCCTCCGAAGATTTTTCCTCCACTTTTGTTTGTGGCGAACTTTTTTTCTCACATCCAGGGGTTTTGTAATCACTAGGTTCACATAAACAAGGATGTCCATTACAGGTTGAATTACCTGTTTGAACTCTAGGAACATAATTTCCAGAATCATCGTATGTGATATCGTCTCCGTTCGCAGCGCTTGCACATAGTGCAGGTCTACAATCTCCATCAACTGGAACATTATTTCCTGCTGAGTTTTTACAATAACACTGAGCACCTACATTACAGTTTCCTGAATATCTTGTAGTATCACGACATTTTTCTTCACTTGTTGATGTTTCTGTATCATCTGAAGTAGCATCGTTCTCACTGGTATTTGCAGGCGGTTGAGTAGTAGCTGGGGCGGCACAATCACCAGGACATGTTGCATGAGTCTCTCCATCGTTACATTGCCTATCACCACAAGAATAGGTTGGGCCACTTAATCCACACGCAGGCTTACCTTTACAGCCACAATTTTGATAATCTATACATATTTTCTGAGATGTAGCAGCATAAATACTTTTTTCAAAAAGGTTTGTAAGGGAAAATACATGATTTATCTTTTCTTTAATTTGTTTAATGTTTTTCTGCACCCAACTCTCTTTAATATTTTCATCACTATATCCCAAAATATCAGAAGTCGGATTATCATCTATTCCCCAAATTAATTCTCTCTTTTCTTTAGAATCTAGATTTACAAATTGTACAGACATTTCTAATTTATCAACTCCATCTTCGTATGAGTTATCAATTTTTCCCAAGGAATCTCTAAGGTTTGATTTATCTACAGTCCAACCCCCATCATTATTTGTTACAGAAGAAAGAAGGTTTGAACCATTACTTCCATCAAATTTCATAGCTTTGATAAATACAATTGCATCTGTAGCCGAATTATCAGTTAACAATCCATCTTTATCTTTTTCTAGTGTTGTTAATCTTCCATACGCTGGATTTGGGGATGTTAAATTAGCAGGGTCATCAAATGTCTTAAATGAAAAAGCCTCTGCCACCGGGAAATCAAACTCATTTATTGTTTTATCAACGCTACTAACATTCCAAGTCTTAACTCCATTTCCAATTCTAAAATAGTACTGAGTATTTGGATTTAAATTTGCAATTGTGACGTGGTGAGTATAATAGTTACCAAACTTTGTTACTTTTACACTTTCTATACTGCCGCTACCAATTCCAGTCACACTACCATCCGTTAAATCACTCTTCCCTTTTAATATATCTTTGTTATATTGAGCAAGCTGGGCTGCTGCAAAATCCCTATCGTCATACCCTTTTGTACTACCTATCCCAAACGGTAGAAAGCTATCCTTTTCTTTCACATATACAATTCCTGTGTCTTCTTGACTTGTTACCCAAGAAATAGTTGCACTTTGTCCAGTAATATTCGTTACCCTTACCTTACTTGCCTTAACAACAAGCTTATTTCCCAAATACCAACCTCCAAGTCCAACACCAGCAATACCTAAAAGAACGAGAAAAACAATTAATATTTTCTTGAAGTTTATCCTAATTTTAAGCATAAAAATCACCGTTATCTTACTACTAATATACAATCATTTTACCAATATAAAGTCAATTTTTAAGAAGGATTTTGAGTAAAATTATCACTGAGAAATAAATTTATAACGGCATGATATAATCATGGCTGTGAAAACATACTATATTCCACATAAATTAAAAGCTGGTGATATTACACATCTGGCTGATAACGATAGTGAATACGCAATTAAAATTGAAAAAGTGAAAATTGAGGACATTCTTTTTGTCCAATCAACCGAATACGTATATACATCTGTAATAACAGATATTTCAAACAAAAGTGTTGAGGTAGAAATAATCGAAAAAACAGATAAGGTCAGAATGAATGTTCCTAAACTTCATTTAGCACTAATTCAATCTATACTAAACAACACAAAGATGGAGCTCATTCTTGAGAAATGTACAGAAATTGGAGTAAATGAAATCATATTAGTTGAATCTGAGCTCTGTTTAGTAGATGGTAAAATAGTAAATAAGAATTTCAATAAACTAGAAGGGGTAATTCGCGAGGCTGGCATCCAAAGTAGAAACCAATTTCCTCCAGTACTAAATAGACCAATTCCCCTTTCACAGATTGATAGGTATCTTTCGAAAGACTCTCTAAACATTTGTCTCTCAACAGAAATTGAAAATGGAAAATCATTAAAAGTAATAAACGAAACTAAAAATAATAATATTTGTATTGCTGTTGGTCCAGAAAGTGGTTGGAGTGTTACAGACTTAGAAGTATTTAAAAAGAATAATTTTCAATTTATGTCTCTAAAAGGTAATATACTCAGAACTGAGACGGTAAGCATTGTTGTTAGCAGTATAATTAAAAATATGAAAGGGGAAATATAATGAAAAAACCAAAGGTGTTCAAAAAGAATATAAAAGAGAGAATGAAGGAACAGAAAAAATACTATTCTAAGGAAGATATATTTCTTTCAAGAATGGCTAGTATCACAAAAATCCCAAAGGGAACTATTGCCTCTATGTTTAAAGAGAGAGCAATGACAACAATTAGATTCAACACGCTTAAAGACACCCATACAAATATATATAAAAAGGTAAGATCGAAGGGAATATTTCTAGTCGAGGTTCCTTGGATTAGTAATACTTATGTAATTCCTAATAACGACAAATCCGAACTTGGGAAACTTCCTGAGTATGACGAAGGATTATTTTACATTCAGAATCTTTCGAGCATGCTTCCACCATTAATTCTTAATCCAAAAGAAAAAGACAAGGTATTAGACATGTGTGCAGCTCCAGGAAGTAAAACGCTACTACTTGCGGATATGATGAACAACAAAGGAAAAATAGTTGCAAATGATGTTGATGCTTGGAGAATTGGAAAATTAAAAGAGATAATTACTATGTTTGGAATCAAAAATTGCGAGGTTACAAGTGAAGATGGAACAGGATTTGGAAAAAGAGAGGCGGGAAGGTTTGATAAAATCCTTCTTGACGCTCCTTGTTCTGGAGAGGGAATGATATATCTTGCTTCTCCAATGGCTCTAAGGTTTTGGAACATTAAAAAAGTAAAAGCTGAAGTAAATATCCAAAAGAACTTAATCATTTCTGCGTTTAATGCTCTAAAACCAGGCGGAACACTTGTATATTCAACATGTACCTTAGAACCAGATGAAAATGAGGGAATTGTATCCTATCTTCTTTCAAATTTTATTAATGCAAAGGTAGAAGAAATCCCATTATTTGATACAAAGGAATTTATTAATTTCAAAAAACATATTAAAAGAGGATTGCTTACTTGGAACGATAAAATTTACAACCAAGAAGTTTCTAAAACATACAGGGTATTGCCATCTTCAGAAATGATGGGATTTTATATTGCTAAGATTGTGAAAGAATAATTACTTCTTTCCTACAGCCTTCATACTCAGCTTTATTTTTCCATCTCTTCCAATATCTAGAACCTTTACTGTTACTTCTTGCCCTTCCGTTACATATTTTCTAACGTCTTTTACAAATTCATCTGCCATTTCAGATACATGAACGAGCCCTGAAACGTTCTGCGCAATATCTACAAATGCCCCATATTCCATTATCGTTGCCACAGTTCCCTTATATTCTTCTCCAATTACTGGAACAAATGCTACTTGTAGTACTCGTGCTTTTGCAGCATCTAATTCAGCCTGTGTATTTGCATAGATATTTACTGTTCCGTCTTCTTCAATATTGACCTCTGCTCCTGTTTTTTCCGTAATATCCTTAATGTTCTTTCCTCCAGGACCTATTAACTCCCCGATTTTGCTAACAGCTATTTTCATTGATTCAACCTTTGGAGCAAAGTTAGAAACTTTTTCTCGTGGTTTTTCAATTGTTTTATACATCTCATCCAATATCTGTAATCTGGCTTCTTTTGACTGAATAATTGCTTTCTCAAATATTTCTATTGGAAGACCTTTTGCTTTAGTATCAAACTGTATTGCAGTTATTCCGTCTCTTGTTCCTGCAACTTTAAAATCCATAAATCCGTAGAAATCTTCAAGATCTCTGATATCTGTTAGTATTGAATATTCTTCTGGCTTATCTTCTTCATAGACAACTCCACATGCAATTCCCGCTACGTGCTTTTTAATCGGAACTCCTGCGTCCATAAGTGCAAGGGTTGAGGCACTTGAGCATCCCTGACTACTAGAACCGTTTTCGGACATAATGTCACTACTTACAATTATTGTATACGGGAATTCTTCAACACTAGGAAGAACCGGAATTAACGCCTTCTCGGCTAGAGCACCATGCCCTATCTCTCTTCTTCCTGGATTATAGTTATATCTTTGTGCTTGCCCCATTGTGAATGGATATTGAGAGTAGAAATGCATAAACGACCTATTATCCTCACCAGTCATGTTTTCAATCATCTGTTGTTTCCTAATTGTTCCCAGTGTTACAGTTGAGAGTATTTGGGTTAATCCTCTGGTAAATAGGCCACTTCCATGAACTCTTGGAAGAAGTGCTACCTCACATCCCATCTCACGAACTTGCTCAAATTTTCTCCCATCTAATCTTCTTTTCTCTTCTTTGATAAGTTTTCTCATTAAATATTTAGCTGTTTTCTCATAAGCTTCTTTTAATTGAGACTTCGAGTATTTTCCTTCGTATTTTTTAGCAATTTCTTCTTGAATGGCTTTTCCTTCTTTTGAAGCCATCAGTTTTGTTTTACTAAACTGTGGATCTTCACTTGCAGAAATATCCAAAACCTTAAGTATTCTGTCTCCAAAATCTTTTTTAATTTCATCAACCAATTCTTTTGGTAATTCAAATGAAACATATTCTGCTTTCTCTGGTTTAATTAAATCTACTAATTTCTTTTGAATCTTTATCCATTGATCCATCTCAGAAATACCAACCTTCATTGCACTAACGATTTCTTCTTCAGAAAGCTCGTAGGCATCTGCATCAAGATTGGTAACATTTTTACCATCACCCGCAATTACAAGATTTAGTTTCATTTTACTTGCTTCATCATCCCTATCTGCTTTTGCAGCATAGTTTAAAATTTGTTCTAGCTTTCCACCTTTCCCGTATCCAATTCTAACTCCTGCAATTGGAGTACTAAAGGGAATTTTTGAAAGAAGCAATGCAGCTGAAACTGCATTTATTGCCAATATTGTTGGGTCGTTCTCTGGATCAAAGGACATCACTTCAACAATTATCTGCACCTCACATCTAAAATCCTCTGGAAACATAAACCTCATTGATCTGTCAATGATTCGAGCGCGCAATATTGCATCATCACTAGGAAATCTTTCTCTTTTTACAAATCTTGAAGAGCTAACCATTCCCGCTGCTGCCATTTTCTCAACATACTCAACAGACATTGGGAAATAGTCTAAATCAGCAACTGGTTCACCAACACTAACTGTTGCAAGAATTACTGTATCTCCAAGACCTGCCATAATAGCAACATCCGCTTTTCTTGCAAATTTTCCAGTTGAAAAATACCCTTTTCTTCCGTTAATTTCAAAATCGACTCTTTTTTCGTTAAATAACATATATATTTATTAATAATTTATCTATGCTCAGATTGGAGCATATCAATTTTTTTGTGAAAGTTATAGTGTGGATGTGTGTATATTAAAGCTTTAGTGCTTTAACAACCTTTTTAAAGTTTGTTTCGTCTGTTCCTTTTAAATATTCTAGTAATCTTCTTCTCTTTCCTACCATTTGAAGTAATCCTCTCCTGGAATGATTATCTTTTTTGTGAATCTTTAAATGTTCAGTTAAAAGTGTAATTTGCTCAGTAAGCAATGCTATTTGAACTGCAGGACTACCAGAATCACCCTCATGGGTCTGAAACTTCTTAATTAATTCTTCTTTCTTTTCGACTGATAGTGCCATATATATTAGCCTAACACAAATTTGTTTTTAATTACAATAGTGAATGGAAATTATACTACAAAAATGAAATCTAAACTTCCAAGCCTTTATTTGTACTATTTTTACGGCCTTTTGTCAACTTTTTAGCTAAGTTATCCACAATTGGAACATCTGTCGAAATATTTCCATTTGTTAATTTCACTCCATACAAATCATTTATTATAGGCCAGAAGTGTTTGTCCAAACCTGTTAACCCAACTTCAGAGAGAATTGCTGTCGCGTGTGAGATATCCCCCTTCCCTCCAAAAACACCCGCTATTACTTCTGCTGAAAATTTAAAAATATCGTTTGATTCTATAACTACAATTAGTTTGCTCTTAGATACTTCAATAAATTCAAACGCCAAATCAAACTCATTTGAAATGTTAAAAGGTATTCTGCCTATAAGGTTTAAATTTTCTTCATTAATTCCGTTGAACTTTAAATCACTACTTGCAACAGACGACCAAATAATTCTAGCTTTTTTATCCATCACCACTTTCTGCATCATTTTTATTGTTAGATTGAGCATATTGCTTGTTTTAGAATAGTATTTTTCCCTAATTAATTGGGTTACATCAACTCCACTTTGGGCTAAATTCGCAATGGCTTGCCAAGTTGAAGGCTCGATATTTCCCTCAAGCATATTGATATTTGAGAATATTGATTTGAAAAGCAGTTCATGGACCTCTTTGGGTGTATTTTGAGGAAGTATCAAACTTAATGCTTGGGAAACCGAATTAGTATTTATAATTTTACAAATAGGCAATTCTTTAAAGATATACTCATTCTTATCGTAAATATCCCCTAATGTTCTTGGCTCAGAAATGTTAATTAATACACAGGAATCAAACTTTTTTGTACCCTCATCGAATTGAACATTGTTAAAATCAAAACCTCCCTTACTCGGAATTATTTTGAAGATTAATTTCCCTTTTTCTTTATCAGTATCATAAACAACTTTATCAATTGAGTTATCTCCATAATCAATGCTAACAGTGTATGAACACGGGGCTATGTCATTTACTACAACTACCCCATATTCTTCTAATATTTGCTTTACATCTTTTTTAGGTTTGTTTTTTGAAATAACTGAAGATGAGATGTTGAAGTTGGAAAAAAGTTTTGACAAAGAGACTGCCGCAAAAGCACTGTCACTGCTGCTAATATCATTAATTACTATGGCTACATTCTGAGATTGCTCTACTAATTGTGATAACGAGATATCCAATGCCATATACTATCTTATAGAAGTAATTATAGAAATATATTACTTTATAATTTTATAGCAGTAAAGAGTATCTCCTAAAACTGCTTCAATAGGAGTTCCAAGTATTACCCCACACTCAACTCCAACTTCAGCCTGAGTGATTGTATCTTTTAAATGTCTTAATGATTCAATCTTTCCTTCTCCAATTATGTCGTCCCCCCTAACGATATATATCTTACATCCCTTCTTAATTACTCCCTTCATTACTCGGCATCCTATTACTTGTGATCCATTTGAAAGAGTAAATATTTGTTTCACTTCTCCACTCCCGATTTCTTCTTCGCTCTCTCCAGGATTTGCAAGTAGTTCTATTGCTGCCACAACCTCGTCTGTTAACTTATAAATAAGGTCATAACTTCTAACCAATATCTTGCTCTTTCTTGAGAGCTCTTCAACACCATTGTCCATTTTTGTTTCAAATCCTAATACTATTGATTTTGTTAATTTTGCCATTTGTGCATCGGCAAGAGATATATCTCCGACACCATCAGCAGTGATATTTACAGTAAATCCCTCTACTTCAATTTTCCCTAGAGCTTTTCTAAGTGCTTCTAGTGCTCCTTGGCTTGAAGCTTTTACAATTACATTAAGTACTTTCTTGTCTTCTGTTTTAACGCCTCCAAAAAGCATTGACAAATCAAGAGGTTTTTCCTCTTCAATTGCTCTTTCTTCTTCTTTAACCTGAACAAAGACCTTTTTAACTAGCTTCTCATCTTTTGCCTTAAATGCAAACACCTCACTTCCAAGGGCTACAAGTACTGAAAGACCTAAGATCTTTCCTCCGTAGCCGGTGTCTAAAGATTCTAAATTACTTCCCTCTTCAGTAATGATTCCTTTAATTTTTTCAACCATAACCTTCTCCCTATCTGTATACCCAATCCAATCTCCAACAGTTAATTTTCCATTTGTAACAACAACCGTTGAAACATTACCCCTACTTTTCTCCTTTATTGATTCAAGGACAAACCCTTTTGCAAATACTCCTTCAGGAAGAGTCCCTCTATCTTCTAGCCCTTCAACTTCTGCAACAAGAGATATTGTTTCTAAAAGTAGGTCAATTCCTTCTCCTGTTTTTCCGGAGACTAGTACCACTGGTGTATTACCGCCTAAGCCCTCAAGAAGAATTCCTTTGTCATTTACCTCTCTTTTTACTTTTTTAATATCGAGATTAGGTAGGTCAATTTTATTTATTACGACTATTGGCTTGGCCTTTGATTTTTTTATTATCTCAATACTCTCTTCTGTCTGAGGCTTAACTCCATCATTTGCAGCAACAATTAAAAGAACGATATCAGCAATACTCCCACCTCTTGTTCTCATCAAATCAAATGCCTCGTGTCCTGGAGTATCTACAAATGTGATCTTTTTTCCCTTAACATCAATTGTAAATGCTGAAATCTTTTGTGTTATTCCACCTACTTCTCCAGATTGCACATGAGCATGTCTTATGAAGTCTAAAATGGTAGTTTTACCATGGTCTACGTGGCCTAAAATTGAGACTATCGGTACTCTATTTTCTATTTTACTTTCTACCTTTTTCCTCATTTTTTCCAACTATTTTACTTAATTGTTCACTACTTATCCTTACAACTCTCTTTTCTGTATGCTTTTCTAAAACAACTTCAGAAAACTCTTTTTTAAGTCTCTCAGCATCTTTTGGGTCTAATTGTACACCAAATGCTCTCTGAATGGTCTTTCTTTGTAGAGCTTGCTGCCAAACTTCTTCACTTGGCTTAATGTTTAAGCCTCTTCCTCGTAACTTTCCGCTATTGTCTACCTTAACTTCTTTTTTATCTTTTAAATATACAATTCTAACAAGCTCATTTTTTGGTAGCTTTTCACGCGTAACTGCACACATTCTCATAGCTATATGCTTTACTTTCTCGCTACTTTGTTTTTTCATCTTTAACTTCCTTAGGTTTTGAAGTTATTCTCTTCTTTGATTCCTTTTTTGGTTTCTCTTCTGGTTCCTCTTTTTTATCTCCCACAACCAAAGATTTCTCTTCTTCAACTACTAGTGCTGTTTCAGACACCTTAACTTCTACCTTTGGCTCTGGTTTTTTTGCTGTTCCATCTGGGCCTACAATATCTATCTTCATGTTTGTCAATTTCCATGCTAGTCTTACATTTTGTCCATCTCTTCCAATTGCAAGTGAGAGTTGATCTTCTGCTACAACAACCGTTGCAACTCCATTTTTAATTTTCACACTCTCAACCTTTGCTGGAGAAAGAGCATGGGCAATGAATTCCTCAATATTGTCGCTATACTCTATGATATCAATCTTTTCTTCACCTAATTCACTCATTACATTTGCAATCCTCATTCCTCTTTGACCTACACAACTTCCAATTGGGTCAACTCCTTCTTGATGGGAAATCACAGCCATCTTGCTTCTACTTCCTGCTTCTCTTGCAACTGCCTTTACTTCAACAACTCCACTTTCAATTTCAGGAACTTCCATCTTGAAAAGGGCAATTAGGAAATCACTACTTGATCTACTTACAACCAATTCTTTGCCTCTGATACTGTCAACAATATCTTTTAGTATTACCTTATATCTCTCTCCAATTCTGTAGAATTCATTAGGGATCTGTTCTTCTGTTGGCATTACAGCAACAGCCTTCCCTATCTCAAACACAGCACTACCTCTTTGCATTCTCTGCATTAAAGCATTGAATACCTCTCCTGTTTTCCCACTAAACTCTGCAAGTATTGCGTCTTTTTCACTCTCTCTAATTTTTTGAAGTACTACTTGTTTTGCAGTTTGTGCTGCAATTCTTCCAAATTCATCACTAGGTAACTCTATTTCTACAACATCTCCAACTTTTAAGTCTTTTTGTATCAGTTTTGCATCAACAAGAGATATTTCTCTCTGGCTATCTTTGACTGTTTTAACAACTGTTTTTCTTGCAATTATTCTAAATGATCCATTCTCTGGATTCATCTCAACTGTTAAATTCTCTTCTTTTGGGTTCTCTAAATCGACTTCACTCTCATTAAAATATTCTCTTTTATATGCAACTAAAATTGCTTCTTTCAAAGCATCAAATATTTTAGATGCTTCAATTCCCCTTTCATTTGCTATTTGGTTTATTGCTGCTGAAAAGTCTGTAAGGATTGCCATAATATATGTTAATTATTAATTTAAATTTTAAAGTAAAAAAAAGGTGAGTTTTTATACTCACCTCCACATTATACTTTCATTTGCAATATATCAGATATTATTAGAAATGTAAACGAGAGTATATTTTACCCAGATATTAACCTATACGCTCATTCTCCCAACAATTAGAGGCTCAGCATATAAATCATCTACCTGACATTCTTTTTCCTTTGCAAGTCTTGCGACTGCTTGATGATGTAGAAATTTATATAACCAATACTTACCTGAGCATTGCGTAAATGCAATATTTATTCTTCCGCTAGTTATCTGTGATTTATGCAAACTTATTGCATACAATTTATCACTCATTAATTTTGTATTCCCATAAAAACATAAATTTGGCTCAAATTTACTCGACTTCATACATTGATAGTATATTAAATTGGAAACTGACCTCCCCGCAACTTCAGTCTCCGTAGAAGTAACAATGTGGTCTATATGATTATCAATCATCCATGGTGTAAAAATCATGTCAGGACAAATTGCCTTTACTACTTCTTCTATTCTATTCTTAATTTCATTTCTATATTTATCAAAGAGCGTGTTTGCAAATGAATTTACGAAAACCTCCTTAATACCTAAAAAACCAGCCGACTCTCTTGCTTCTTGCTCTCGAATATTTGAATCTCCTGCTAACTCCCCACGACTTAGCAATAATTCATACACTTCTACGCCATTTTCGGCCATTTTTTTAATTAACATTCCAATTCCTATTTCAATATCGTCAGGATGAGGACTAATTACCAAAACTTTTTTAGCAGATAACAAATTAAGCATTTTCAGTATTATTTAAATTAAGTTTTACTTGGTCAGCATATATTGCATAGGAGCCATTCTTTACCTCTCCTAAGTATTTTTTATCCTTAGTAATTAAGTATGAGACGATATCACATCCCGCAAGAGAACTACATATACAATTCCCTCCCATTCTTCCATTAATTTCATTAATAACAAAATTATTGGGGGAAACTTCAAATACTTCAATATTAAAAATCTTCTTTATTTGTAAAAGTTTTTGCACTTTTTTACTAAACTCTATTAGTGCATTATTTTGGATAGTCTCCACTCTATATGTTTTCCCAAGCGTTTTTCTTGTAACTACAGTTATAACTTCATTGTTTTCTGCAAGGACATCTGCTCCCCAATGAGGTCCCTCTAGAAACTCTTGAATAATATAGTTTTGCAAACTTTCATTGAGAAAAGATTTTAGTCCCTCTAATTCACTCTGCATTTTCACAACAAAATTGTTCTTACCTCCCGATCCAATTCTAGGCTTAACATACATTGGGTACCTCCCACTATCTTGGTATTCATTTAACATAAATGTCTGAGGAACTGGAATTCCCAAATCTTTACATCTCAAGTAAAACTTATATTTATCTCTACACAATATTGCGGAATCTAAATCCACCCCGAAGTTTGCATTTACCTTCTTTAAATTTTCAAACCCGTTCTCAAAAAGTGGAAAAATATAATCTATCTGATATTTATCAACAATATTTTGAATAACTCTTGGATACTCTTTTGACGTTGCAATAGGGGTAACTATTCCAACATCAGCCAAACACAAACTTGGAGAATATTTGTTCATGTCACAAGCAATAGTAAACTTGACTCCAGGCACTTGCTTTACCCACTTTATATAATTGTATGTAATATCACTTCCTGAATCTAAAAAAAGGATATTTTTATACATATTCAGATATCATCACTAGTTATTTAATTCTTCCCAAAGTTTTTTCTCGTTTTTTGTTAATTTCTTTGGGATATCTACTACTACTTTTACATAATGGTCTCCATTTTCATCGTATTTACCCAGTATTGGAGCCCCTTTTTGCTTAATTCTAAATATTGTTTCGCTCTGTGTTCCATTTGGAATTTTCAGCTTTACATTTCCATGAACAGTTGCTACAGATACTGTTCCCCCAAGTACAGCAGTATATACAGGAATATTTTCTGTCGAATATATGTCATTTTCTCTTCTTTCAAAGTCCCTATGTGGTTCTACCTCGAGTTCAATATACAAGTCTCCAGTACTTCCTTTGTTTGAGTAGTTCCCACTCTCCCTGAATCTAAGTACCATTCCATCGTAGGCTCCCTTTGGAATCTTAATTTTTACAGGAACCTTCTCTTGAATTATTCCCGTTCCACCACACACCTTACACTCTTTCTCAGGTATTTTCCCCGTCCCATGGCAAGTATCACATTCTGTAACAAACGCCATTCTTCCTAATATACTCTGTTGGACTTTTTGAACTCTTCCTTGTCCCTTACATGTCGAACAAGTCTTTACCTTTTTATTTTCACTTCCTGTTCCCTCGCAATGACTACATGCGACCTCTCTATCTACCTTAATATCATAATCTCCACCCTTCATTGATTCCATAAATGACAACCTTATCTTGTATCTCAAATCGTAGCTTTTCTCACTCCTACCTCTTCCTCCAGAAAAACCAAAATTACTAAATCCAGAATCACCTCCAAAAAATGATGAAAATATATCTCCCATATCAAATGGAGCTCCACCTTGGCTGAAACCAGAGTACCCTTCACTTCCAGGATTAAACCCTTCTGTTGCTGCATGCCCATACTGATCATATGCACTTCTTTTTGAAGTGTCTGAAAGCACCTCGTAGGCCTCTTGCACCTCTCTGAACTTTGCTTCCGCCCCTGGTTCTTTATTTACATCGGGGTGATACTGTTTTGCCAATTTTCTATATGCCTTTTTTATTTCAGTCTCGGTTGCGTTCTTTGATATTCCAAGGACTTCATAAAAATCTCTTTTTTCCATATGGGGTATTTTAGCAAAGAAGGAAAGAAACTGCTAGAAGATTCTTTTCTTAATTTTTGCTCAATATACCAATATTTGATATAAAAAGAGATATGGATAAAGGCTGGAATGTATCGAAACAGGAAGAAAAAGGATCAAACGAGGTCAAAAGAACTCGTAAAATTATTGCATTTACCATTGGTGCGTGCGGACTATTGCTTCTTCTTTCCCAACTTATACCTGTTATTAGCTCTTTTACCTCCCAAAAGATAGATGAATTTAGAGCTACTCTACTTGCAAGCCCAATACCTGATTCACAAAAATCTTTTATATTTGGAGCATTCGCATATTACGATCCAGGAAAAAGTTATTTCCAAAATCTCTCTAAAAGCGCAAATGATTTAGCTGTGGATTCGGAATACTCTTATGATTTCCAGACAAAACAGAGTAAAAAGATAGTTGTAGATAAAAATTACAAAAAAGATATGCAGCTAAGTATTCCTAAATTGGGAATATCTAAAGTAAATGTCACTCCAAACGTAGATAGTTATGATGAAAATGTTTATAAGCTTGAGCTAAAAAATGGTCTCGCCCATTTCAAAGGAACACCTCTTCCAGGAGATGGTGGTAACTCCTTTATATACGGTCACAGTGCGGTTTTAAGCTTTTTCAATTCACACAAAGATTTGCCAGTAACAATATTTTCTAGCTTAGAAAAAATAGAAATAGGTGATGAGGTTATTGTGTTTCGAGATGGAAAGGAATTAAAATACACTGTTAGGAAAAAAAGAACTGTTAGCCCTGATGACTTCTCTGTGTTAAAAACACAAGAAAGAAAAGAAACTTTAACACTTATGACATGTTGGCCAGTGGGAGTTCCAACAAAAAGATTAATTGTATTAGCTGAAAGATATGAATAATAAAGGAAAGATATTTTTAATAGGTGGGATAATCATTGGTGTTTTGATAATTGGAGTTGTACTTACAGTTATCTTTCTTAATGAAAAAAAGAAAACAACAACCCCTACTAAAACAACAATCGTATACTGGGGTCTTTGGGAACCTGAAGGTGTAATGCAACCTTTGATCGACCAATATGAAAAAGACCACACAAACATAAACATTGAATATGTTCAGAAGTCGTTCACACAGTATGAAACTACTGTACTCACAAGAATAGCCCAACAAGCAACAGACCTAACGCCAGCTCCAGATATTGTAAGAGTTAGCAATGCATGGCTCTCAAAATATCAACCATATTTATCTCCTCTTCCTTCTTCGATAATGACACCAGCTGAATATGCTACCGAATTCTATCCTGATGCAGTAACTAGTTTTACTGGAACAGATAATGAGATATATGCAATCCCTCTTGAGATTGATGGTCTTGCTCTTTTTTACAATAAAAAACTCCTAACTGCCGCAAAGCTTACAACCCCACCTACAGATTGGGATTCATTTATCGATGCGGCTAAAAAGCTAACTATAAAGAAGAGTGGAAAAATTACCCAGGCAGGAGTTGCACTTGGATCATCTAAAAACATACTACATAGCGCAGATATTCTTTCGCTATTAATGCTTCAAAATGGTGTATCAATTATCAATACTCAAAATACGGTTGTTAGTTTAGATTCAACAAGAGCAATTTCCACCTTAGATTTTTATACTAGTTTTGTTAAAACTCTTAAGACATGGTCAAATGACCTCCCTACTGATTTAGAACTCTTCTACTCTGGAAAACTTGCAATGATGTTCGCACCAAGTTGGAGAGCCTTTGATATCATGAATGCCGCTACTAATATAGACTTTGGAATTGCACCAGTTCCACAAGTTGCAAATAATCCAGAAGTAAACTATGCAACGTATTGGGGAGATGCAGTTTCAGCAACAAGCAAAAATCAACTAGAGGCTTGGAAATTTATTGAGTGGTTATCTCAACCTGCTCAAGAAAAAGAAATGTATTCTAATGCATCAAAACTTAGAGCGTTTGGAGAACCATATTCAAGAGTGAGTTTGGCTTCCGAATTAAGTAGTGAACCGTATCTAAAAGCAATTATTGAAATGGCACCAACTATGAAATCATGGAAAATGGGAGAGCAAACATATATAGAAGAGAGTTTAAGAACAGCAATAAATGATGTTATTGTTGGAGGAATTGATTCTACAGATGCTCTTAAAGATGCACAGGAAAGAATAAATACAAAACTGGCAGATATAGTTAAATAATTTCAATATAACTTGGAGACCCCAATGCTATTCTTTATCCTTCACTCTCTTTAAGTCAGCTTCTACCATCATTTCAACTAATTCATTAAATTGTACTTTAGGTTTCCAACCTAAAATCTTCTTTGCTTTTGATGCATCCGCAATTAATAAGTCTACTTCCGCTGGTCTATAAAACTGTTGGTCTTTTTTTACATAATCTTTGTAATTAAGTCCTACATGTTTAAATGCAATGTCGCAAAATTCCTTAACAGAGTGAGTTTCTTCGGTTCCTATTACAAACGTATCTGGTTTTTCTTGTTGTAGCATTAACCACATAGCTTCTACATAATCTCCTGCAAATCCCCAATCTCTTTTTGATTCTAAATTTCCAAGTCTTAGCTCTTTTGCTTTTCCATATTTTATTTTTGCAACTCCATCAGTTATTTTTCTTGTTACAAATTCTAATCCGCGCCTTGGGGATTCATGATTGAACAGTATCCCACTTGCTGCAAACATGTTGTACGATTCTCTGTAGTTTACAGTTATCCAATGGCCATAAACTTTGGCAACTCCATACGGACTTCTAGGATAGAAAGGCGTCGTCTCTCTTTGAGGGGTTTCTTGAACTTTTCCAAACATCTCACTACTACTTGCTTGATAGAACTTTATCTTTGGATTCACCTGTCTTATCGCCTCCAATACTCTTGTTACTCCAAGTCCAGTTACCTCTCCAGTAAATACTGGCTGGCTCCATGAGGTTTGAACAAATGATTGTGCTGCTAAATTATATACTTCGTCTGGTTTATATTTTTCTATTATTCCAGAAATTGATCCTTGATCTTGCAAATCACCAGGTACCATCTCAATATTTTTACTATTTTGCAGATGGGCTATTCTCTCAAAAGTCACAGTACTAGTCCTTCTAAACATGCCCAACACTTTATACCCCTTCTTTAATAAAAAATCAGCTAGGTATGAGCCATCCTGTCCAGTTATTCCAGTAATTAATGCTGTTTTCATAAGTAATTCATTAATTTATCGTTTTTGTATTGTATAGGATATAAATGAGTGAGTAAATAACTATATATATTTGCAAGTGCTAAGAATAGTATTGTATATTGGATAAATGAAAAAATATGGGGACTTACAATCAAAACGAAAAAGGTTTTCACTTCTTGCGGTTGCTTTTCTTTTAATCTCGATTCCCCTTGCTGTATATTCCCTTTCAAAGATTGATTCATTTGATAAGCGAAACCAAGCTGCAGACCTAACGGTTGATGTTGATACATGCCAGATAACATTCCCATATGTTAACCCAGCAAGTATTGAAATTGATAAAAAGATTCAAATAAATGTATCAGCAAAAACACCAAGCGAGGCTATAAAACAGGTAATGATTATGGATAGAACTGGGGTAGCTGTTTTTAAGAAAGATTTCACTGACGGAAGAAATGAGATTTCAGAAACATTCATATTCTCATCTAAAATAACTGGAGACTTCGGACTTCTCGGAACACTGACCACTGATATTGGAACAAGGCCATGTGTTGTTGCAGATAAAAGAGAGGTAATATTAGTGGCTGTAAATAATGCACCAACTATTCTTTCTCAAATCATTAATGCAAAGCCAAGCAATTCAATAAAGGTAAATGATAGTTATCAGTATCAATTTGAAGCAACAGACTTAGAAAGTGACACAATTAACTTCGCCTTCTCATTTACTCCAAATGCAACTTGGTTAAAATCAACCGTTATTGAAAATGGAAGCAATGGAAAATTAACAATTAAGTTTTCAGGAACACCAGATAAGCCAGGAAGTTATTTAGCAAATATCTTCATACATGATGGATACACATCTCATCTTCTAGCACAGACCTGGGTCATTAGCGTAGACCAAGATAAAAACGATATTCCTAAAGTATTGGTTACAGCTCCAGCAACAGCAGTATCAATTTCAAAAGGACAGAAGATTAAAGTGAGTTGGCAAGCAAGCGATTTAAATAAAATAACTAAATATGAACTGTTCTTGGCAAGTAACCCAGGAAATCAAGACACTTGGATTTCAATTGCTTCAAACCTTTCACCAAAGGTTGGCTCATATATTTTTGATTCATCCGATACTAAATCTGGAACCTACCAATTCATCGTTAGAGCAACTGATAATTATAGTACCCCAGCAGCAGGTGTTGGGTTTTCTGCAAAAGTAACAATTGGAAAGTTGCCGAGTACAACTGATGATGGACCAATAATTTCTCAAGGGCAGGTGACAAACATCACCCCTTCTGATGAAAGTACAATTCAAAATAAGACAGCATCAATTAGTGCAACATTAATTCCAGCTACAGGGGCAACAATAAATAAAGCAAGTATAAAGATTGTCTTAGATGATTTAGACATCACAAAAGACAGTAGAATAAACGAGGTAATAGATGGACAACAATCTCTCCTCTACTCTCCAATAGTTGCATATAAAGATGGATTACATAAAGTAACAGTCTCCTTTGAAGATTCAAAAACTGATAAGGTGGAAAAATCGTGGACATTCACAGTGACTTCAGAAGAGACCAGCTCTTCAGTATTTGTAATCTTTGGATATGAAATTGCCAAAACAACCGTTTGGATTATTCTAGGAGGAATAGGAGCCGTAATACTTGCAATCATTGTTCCTTGGCTTTTATACCTTGCTTGGAGAGGAACCAAGAAAGAGGACGATGAGATTGTTTACCAAAGTAGTAGGCCACAAATGAATTATCCAATTCCATTTACAAAAACTGAAATAAAGGAAGAGAAAACACCAAGACCATATGTTCATCATCATCAAGTTCCATCTCAACAGTTTGTAATTAACAAACCTCAAGAAGTTGTGACTACACCAATTATAAATAATATAGAAATAAAAAAGGAAGAACCAATTCCAATAATCGTTGAAACCCCCGAGCCAGTAGTTCAAACACCAATAGTTGAAAATATTGTTCCAACAGTTCCTGTAGAGCCTGTCGAAACAGAGGAGGAAGATGATTTTGATAGTATCGCCGCAAAAGAATTAGAAGATTTAGCAGAAAAATTAAAAAAGAAAGAAGAGTTATTAAAAGATTTTGTGCCAACAACAGATACTACAACCACAACGACAACCACCACCACAAATACAACTACTCCACCAACGGTTACAACAGACACAACAAGCTCTTCAACATTAAAGTAATCGTAACCTCTATTTTAAATATCTGATATAATTTCGTTTATGAAGAAATTTGGATATTTAGAAATTAGAAAAAAATATATTGATTATTTTGTAGCCCACGGGCATAAAGAAATAGCATCTGCCTCCCTAGTTCCTGAAAACGACCCATCTGTTTTGTTTACTAATGCAGGAATGTTTCCGCTTGTTCCGTTTCTTTTGGGTGAACAACATCCAAGCGGAACTAAATTAGTAAATAGTCAAAGATGTGTGAGAACAGGTGATATAGATGAGGTTGGGGATGCAAGTCACTGTACTTCGTTTGAAATGCTAGGTAATTGGTCACTGAATGAATACTTTAAGAAAGAAGCAATAAACTTAACAATCGATTTTTTAATCGACGAACTAGGTTTTGATATCAATGGTATATATGCTTCTGTATTTGAAGGAAATGAAACATCTCCAAAAGATACTGTCTCAATTGAAGCTTGGAAAGAACTATTTTCAAAACACGGAATTAAGGCAAAAGTCGGAAAAGGTGAAAGAATTCAAGAGTTTCCAAAAAGTAAAAATTGGTGGGAATTAGAAGCAGGTGGACCTTGTGGCCCATGCAGTGAGATATTCTTTGATACTAAAAAAGAAGCTTGCAAAGAGGATTGCAATATTAACTGTGATTGCGGAAAATTCTTAGAACTTGGAAACAATGTATTTATGGAATACCTGAAAAAAGATGGGAAGTACTCCCCTCTGGGAAAACATAATGTTGATTTTGGAGGGGGAATTGAAAGATTTTCTACAATTTGCCAAGGCGTTAGTAGTTTTTATGAAATTGATATATACAAGCCAATATTTAATAAAGTAAAGGAGCTTTCAAAAACAGAAAATTTAAAATCTCAAAGAATTGTAACTGACCATATAAAGGCTGCAACATGGATTATTGCAGATGGCGTCGTTCCATCACCAAATGAAAGAGGATTTGTATTAAGAAAATTAATTAGGAGAAGTATCGACCAAGCAATAGAACTTGGAATTGATTTCAAATTTACAAGAATGGTAGCTGAGGTTGCAATTACCCAATTTGCTCCTGTATTTCCCGAATTAGAAACTCAGAGAGGAAATATTCTAAACATTATAGAAGAAGAGGAAGTTAAATATTGTGAAGGATTAGGGAAAGTTCTTAAAAACTTCGGATCTTCTGAAAGAGGAATGTATATAATAGGAAAAGCACCAACTCAACCAATAATTGCTGGGGTAACATTTGATATTGGAAAAGATGGTCAATTTCATAATGCTTATGGGGCAACTTTTACCCTTTATGAAACTCATGGGTTTCCAGTTAAAAGAACATTGGAGGAACTAAAGAAGATCAATATTGATTTTGATGAAAAAGAAATTCTCGAGAATCATGATAAGGCTTTTAAGGCTCATCAAGAAAAATCTAGAACCTTATCCAAAGGTATGTTTAAAGGAGGTCTTGCCGATACCAGTGAAATGTCAAAGAAATATCACACACTCAATCACCTACTTTTAGCTGCTTTGTACAATGTCCTGGGTTCTCATGTCCATCAATCAGGAAGCAATATCACTCCAGAAAGATTAAGGTTGGATTTCCCAAATGATACAAAGTTAACTACCGAGCAATTAAAACAAGTCGAGGATTTGGTAAATGAGCAGATTGAGAAAGGGTTACCAGTTAACTATAAAGAGATGTCAAAAACAGAAGCTTTGAAAATTGTTAAGTACGCATCCTTTATTGAGAAATATCCAGACATGGTTAAGGTATATACAATTGGTGATGAGAAAAATCCTTTTTCTGTTGAAATATGTGGGGGACCTCATGTTGAAAATACAAAAGAGCTGGGTCACTTCAAAATTATTAAAGAGGAAGCTGTTTCTGCTGGAATTAGAAGAATTAAAGGAATATTAGAATAACTATGTATCCAATACTAGCCATTGATTTTGGCAAAAAACATATCGGTTGCGCAATAAGTGATTCTAAAGGCTTAGTTTGCTCTCCACTTCCTAGAATTAATGTTTTCAAAGGAACGAAAGAAGGAGATTTAATTTCCGAAATACAGAAGATTTGTGGGGAATATAAAGTGAAAAGTATATTAATTGGATATCCACAGGCAGTAGATGATAATCACGAAAACAACAAAAACCGTATCGATGCCTTCATTTCGATGATACTTTCCCCCTTATCCCTACCAATAATTAAATGGGATGAGAGTTTTTCAACAAAGGGTGCAGAAGATGTGCTAATATCCCAAGGTAGAAATTACAAGAGAAGTAAAAAAAACATTGACAGTATTGCAGCTTCCGTATTTCTAGAAGAATATTTAAATTCGAGAAAAAGTTAAATGAAGAATTTTATTAGATTCCTTTCGGTTCTTTTCTTTCTTATTTTAGCTTCTGCTATTGTTCTGTTCTTTGGATATAAAAAGATACTTTCCACTCCAATTGGTTCCAATTCAACAAAGCAACTATTTGCTGTTGAAAAAGGAACAACTGGGTATGAGGTACTCAGTAACCTTGTGGGTGAAAAAATTATAACTAAGACCCAAGAGTTGGCACTCAAGATATATATAAAACTTAACGGCTCTCCAGCAATTAAAGAAGGGACATACAAGATACCCTTAAATATAACCCCAACAGAGATTATGAGCGTTCTGGAAAACCCAGACGTGACAGATATTTGGATAACTATTCCTGAGGGGTTAAGAGCAGACCAGATAGCCCAGTTGATTTCAAATGAATACAAGACTGTTTCCGGCTCAGTATTTTCGGATACAGAATTTATGAAGAACTTTTCAGACAAAGCATACATTACGTCTTTAAACTTAGGGATAGAGACAAAAACATTAGAAGGATTTCTTTTTCCAGATACATATTTCCTTCCCGCTCAAGCTACAACAGACTATGTAATAAGAACCTTGGTCGGAAACTTTAAAAAGAAAGCAGAGGGTGTTAGCTATAAAAACTTAATTATCGCAAGTCTAGTTGAAAAAGAAGGTATAACGGATACAGATAGAGCAATGATTGCTGATGTTATAAACAAAAGACTAAAAGAAGGCTGGACTCTGGGCTTGGATGTTACACTCTTGTATTATTATAAAGACTGGAAAAGAGATCTGTCTGAAGCTGATTTAAAATTTGATGAGCCGTATAACACGAGGATTAAAACTGGCCTTCCCCCTACTCCGATATGCAATCCAGGAATGTCTTCCATTAACGCAGCACTAAAGCCAAAGGCTAACTCATACTATTACTTCATTGCCGCTCATGGTAAAGTATACTTTGCTAAAAATGTTACCGAACATAATGCAAATATTGCTAAATATTTAAACTAGTAAATAATAGAATATGAATATAAACATGGATGCAAAAAATAAGATGACTACTAATTCAAATATTAAAGCTAAAAAGAAATTTAAATTCTCCAAGCTTATACTCCCAATAGTGTTGGTTGCACTATGTGTTGGTGGATATTTTGGGTATAGGGCACTTGAATTTAGTAATAGTATTGGAATAAAGGTAAAGGCAGGCGATCTTTTAAACAATATTACTCAAAAACCAGAGCTTGACAAGGATAGTACAAAAAAATATACAACAGCACTAATTGTTGGATTGGATACTAGAGCATCAGGAGGAACACTAAATACAGATTCTATGATATTGGCAACATATAACTACGATACGAAAAATATCACAATGATTTCAATTCCAAGAGATGTCTGGGTAACAATTCCAGGGTATCAAGGCAAGGTTAATGGTGTATATGCAACGGGAGAGAGAAATAAAAAAGGTGGAGGAATGAAATTTTTGGGAAATGCCTTAACTACAATAACTGGAATAGAAGTTCAATATTATGCCATGGTTGATTTAGAAGGGTTTACAAAAATGATTGACGCTGTTGGAGGGGTAACTGTAAATGTTGATAACACCTTTACAGATTACTGTTACCCAGCTGGAAGATCAGCAATTGAGGAGCATCGTTCACATTTTTGCTCATCACTGGGTGGACAGGGAGAAACCATAACCTTCAAAAAAGGAATACAGACAATGAGTGCAAAAGACGCACTACAGTACGCAAGAAGTAGACATGCAGCTGGAGTTGAAGGATTGGATTGGGCAAGAGCAAGAAGACAACAGAAGGTCATTGAAGCATTAAAAGAGAAAATGCTAACAAGTGAGACACTGTTCAATCCACAAAAGGTAATGGAGATACTTGGAGCTATTCAAAACAATGTAAAGTTATACGGCCTAGATCTGACAGATATTCAAGCAGCAATTAATCTTGCTACTGAATATAAAAAGGATCCTGGAGGAACATACCACTTTGTCCTAGAGCCATCTTTCGGAGGAGGAAAAATTATCACTTCTTGTCCAAAAACAGTAACTACTCTTTCTGCACAATGCCCAACTGCAGGGAATGGGGACTTTACAGGCATACGTTCTCTAGTCAGGCTTTGTTTAAAAGAACCAGAAATCTATGATGAGAATCCTGTTGTTAGAGTATATGACGTAGGGATGGGAAGCGCAGCCGCAAAGGCCAAAGCTCAAGAGATAATTGCAAAATATCCATATTTAAACATTGTATATTTTGGTAAATTAAAAAGTGGGAAGGAAGGAATAATCGTATATAGGCATGAGAGTAAATATAAGGGAACAGTTGCAGAGCTTTCAAAATTTCTTGATGCTACAAGTGTTGCCCAGCCAGAATACATTACAAACAACCTTAATGGAGAAAATGTTACAATTCTTTTGGGGAAACCAGTAACAGCTACTTCAACAAATTAAAAATAAATGAAGAAACTTTTCCATGGAAAAGATACTTTCTTGTCTCAAAGGGCAGCCAGGAAAGAAATTGAAAATATCGTTTCGAAAGGCAAAACTTTTGAATATATAATTATCGATGCAACTAGCTCCCTACCAGAAACAATAATAAACCATTTAAGTAGTGATGATATCTTTTCAAAGCCTAAGATTCTTCTTCTGAAAAGAGTATTTCAAAGTAAACATAAAGAAGATTTGGTTAAATTCCTTCTTTCTTCTTTTGAAAACCTTCCTACCTCAAACCATTATATCTTTTGGGAAGATTCAAAGATTAGCTCCATAACCAAGTATTTTAAAATGTTTAAGAAGGATGTTGAAGAGTTCAACGAGATAAAAAAACAATCATTTGTTAAGTGGGCAATGGGAGAAGTCACCGAGCTAGGATTAAAATCCGACAGAGAGATAATTTCTAAGCTTTCCGAAAAAGTAGATTTTGATGCCCAGACATTTTTAAATGAGATAGAAAAGCTTGTTGTTAGTGGTGTTGAAGAGATATCTCTTAATGATATTGAGGACACAGTAGATTCCCATTCGTTTGATATATGGAAATTAATCTCTGCTATTAATGCTACTGACACAAAAAAAGCAATTGAGATATACAAAAACCTAACTGACCATCAAGTAGATTCTAACTTCATTTTAGCAATGCTGATTAGAAATATAAGGCTATTAACCGAGGTAAAATATTTAAAAGAAAAGAATACATCCTCTTCTGAGATCTGCTCAACAATCGGAATAGCTCCATTTACCCTCCCAGAACTGATTAATTATACAAAGGACGCTGATTGGGAAAAAATCAGATACTTTTATGAAAAACTTTCTAGTTTAGACTACGAAATTAAAAGAGGGACAATTGATATTGACCTAGGTTTAACACTACTTCTAACGAAGATTTAATTGACAGCAAGTAAGATTATCTCTAAACTGAAATATCGCAATATTAAGGTAGGAATTGCCCATGAATCCAGATTTAGAGAAAACAAAAAAATCAAAAAGGAAGATTACAATAATCCTTGTTGTTGCGGTCGTTTTAGCAATTGCAAGCATTATTACTGCTTTTTTCTATTTTAAAATAATTGACCTATCCCCTAGTGATACAAATGCTTCACAAGGATGTGCCTGCTATTTTGTTAAAGCAACCGATACAGTAAAAAGTTGTGCTACCGCTACCCCTCAAATGGCCTATGAATTTAGAACAGGGACTGTAGGTTCAAGTGGAGCATGCTCTGCAAGCTGTGACACAAATACTGCACTACCAATTTCAACAAATGAAGCTGGAGTTCCAACAATTCTTTCATGTAAGATTGCAGATTTTGTAGCCAATCCTGGATGTATTGATATTTCAGTTTCTCAAGAAAGTGATAAAAGAGCTGCTGAAGAAATAGATCCACAACTTCCTACAACAATTACAGCAAAATTTGCAAACCCTAGTAACGCAGTTGATGCTTCTGACTATTTTTCGGGTTTTTCAATTATCAGTAACGGGGAAAAGGTTGAATTCCAACCAGCCCAAGCAACAACTACTGGAACTGGTGCAAGCAAAACATATTCAGTTACAACAATAATTAAGAATTTTAAGAGCGCGAACTCTCTCACCCTTCAAGCATTTGGAAAAACAACTACTGGAGTTGACCTAACATCTTCTGCTTGCACGAGGGTTCTAACAATTTCTCAACCAAAATCAGCTACATGTACGTCTCTTGATGCCTCTATCATTAATGACACCAGTGGAAAACCAAAGGTCAACGAGGTCTCCCTAACAACTGTATCAATCCCAACCCCAACAACCCTCTCAATTAAATTTACGGTGGGAACAAGTAATCAAACATTAACTACAAAGAATATAGCTTCAAAGTTTGCAAATAATACACTGGTTCTAAATCAAAGCTATCTATATAGCTCCTCTAGCTTTATAGATGGAAAATCCTTTTCTATACTAAATAACTCAACTGATACTATTAAAATTGGGTCTGAAGTATATGTGAACGGAACAAAGATAAACTCATCTTCATGTGTTGGGACATTTGTAATACCGAAAATTGACAGTAACACTACTACTCCAACAGACAACAATTCAAACGACACAACGGATAATATGACCCCTGATACAACACCAACAGAGGATACAGGAACAACATCAAACTTCAAAATTACTAAGACTGGGTCAGAAACCTGTGTTGAAAGAGCAACTCCAGATAACAGCATTGTTTATACTCTAAAGGTAAAGAATAATGATACTGATACCGAAGAGATTGTAAGAGTTGAAGATAAGCTACCACTTGGATTTACATATAAAGCAGGTTCAACATTAGTTAATGGGATTCCTGTCTCCGATTCAAGTTATATAACAAAGGCAACCGTTGGTAGCTCTCAACAGATAACGTTTAAGAAGAGTAGCAATTGGAGTGTTGCTCCGACAGGGTCACTTGTAATCAAATTTACAGCAACCGCAAGCTCTACTGCTCTTTCAGGGACTAATCTAAATGAGGCGGTAGCAATACCACTACACACTCCAATAAATAATGCCAATGTTAGAACAAGTTTGTCTGTTACCGTTGCTCAAAGCTGTACATCCCCACAAACTGGATTATTTGATAGTACACTTGCCAAAGTTGTTGCAGGGATACTAATAATCATTCTAGGAATTATTCTTTATGTAAGTCAGAGTGGGATTGCTCTCTCTCAAAAGCTACTTGGCATGGGCCCTATTAGAAACGCAAAGCGAGTATCAAATATGATAAGACTAAAAATAACAGACCCTAGAAGATATTTTGAAGAGAAGATGATTAGAAAAATAGATAAGGATTAATCAAATTTCACCTCAAGTGGAAGCCCTTCTTTTCCATACGTCTTGTCTCCGTCTACAATTACAACATAGTAATTAACGCCTGTATCAACTCCACTCATCAGTATCTTATGCTCTTTAAGCTTTGATGCACCATTTATATCAATTGCTAAATACGGAAAGCTATTATCTTTTAACCCGTATTTAATATATTGACTACAATCCATTTGAGTTTCCCAAGTCAGGTAATAACTACTCTCTTGCTTTGCGGATTTAAAATTCAATGGAGCACACCCCTTAGATTTTGCTTGTGGGATATATACATACGAAAAAAAATAGTATGTAAAAGAAACGATTGCAGCTACTATTGTAGTTATTAGAAGTATTTTAGTTAGTTTCATTCCTTTCCTGGACTAAAATGTAGAAGTTATCAAGGATGACATGTGTGCCATCTGTAATCTTTAAAATAACTTTTGTGGTCTTCATATCTAAATACGAAGGTGTTCCATATATCTCGAGCCCATTTATTGATAACCAATCGGGACTTTGAGAAAGCTCAACATGGAGATTATCTAAAGGCGTGTCCTCATCTGCAATTTTTAGAATATATGAGTACCTTTCATTTACATATGCGTTTGTAGGAGCAATATTTAAAATTGTAGGATAGCCAGAATAGTCAGAAACACTTTTTACCTCACTCTTAATATTTTCTCTCTCAATTTTTGTATTCAACCATGTTACCCAGCCGAACAATATTGCACCCCCAAGTACTAAAAGCGAGAATATTTTCAGAAATGTTTTCATATTTTAGTGTAACAGAGGGAATGAATGTTTACAAACCAAACATTTGTAGATATAATCCAAATCGATATTAGTTAGAAAAAATACATATGCCGCAGATTCAGTCATCTAAAAAAGACCTAAGAAGAACAGCAAAACGAAACGTCATAAATGAACGACTTCGAAACAGAGTAAAGAAGGCTGTAAAAAAGTTCAATGAGTATATAAAGGAAGAGAATATTGATAAAGCAAAAGAAGTCCTTACAAATACTGTGAAAGTGCTTGATAAATCAGCACAAAAGAAGGTTATTAAAAAAGGAAATGCTAGTAGAAAAGTATCTAGATTAAATAAAAAGCTTAACAAATTAATTACTGCCAAAAATGTCAAAGCTTCTAAAAAGGGCTCTTAAAAGCGCTATTTTACCAAGTAGCATATTAATTGCAGGAAAATTTTTATCTGTATTTCTTTTAATATCTGTTCTTGGTGTCAAATTTTCTGTAACAAACGAGATACAGAACTTCTTTTCTATCCAACTAAATATTGTTGATCAAACCACTGCTATATATATAAACTCACTTTCAAATTTCATATGCCTGCTGTTAATTGCAATCCCAACCTTCGTCATTCTTTTTAGAAATACACTGCTAAAAGACGCACAAAGTAACCCAAGGGTTGTCGTAAGACTCTCCAAACTAAATATCTTGAAATGGGTGACTGGGCCTGAGAACAGTTTAATAAAAGTGATTGTCTGGACAATATTTTTATGGATAATAACTGGGATTTGTATCTCTCAAGCTGTTTCAAATAGTATTTACCCGTGGATTGGCGTTATTGCTGGCGTTCTTTCTCTGCTTTCGTCTTACGGAATCCTTAGGACATTTGAGAAAGAAACTGCTAAAATATATCCAGAAGATAATTAGTAAATATTATGGACAGTAGAGGAGTAAAAAGATTCAAAGCAAAATTTGGAAAGTTTCTAGATCCATTTGGAATATTTTTGCTAATTGCCCTCTTTCTTCTCCCTGCTCTTGCAATTACTAATCTCTCACCACACGCTTCAATTACAAAAAATGTGTTAGGAGTAGAGAGTAAACCTGGCATTGGGGTGGTGCTTGTTGGTGGAACACACTCTTTTATCACAAACGAAAACATCTCTTTCCCAACAGATGGAAAAACTGTATATCAAGCCGAAATGATTAAAAGAGATACAGGGATATATTCAAAACCAATACTACAAATAAACAATAAGTCAGATAAACAGGACACTATAATTGTTAACGGAGGTACAACTAATCCAACGGGCAGTCCAATATATCTTGTGTATAGAAATCAGACATATTTAATACAAGACACGTCTGGAAACAGGATATTTCAGGATATTAAGATTGAAGGAAGCGAGAAAGATATCATGTATTTGAAGTTTGATACAAAGATGAAAACAAATGCTAACGAAGAGATAGAAATTGAGATAGTAAGGAAGTAATGTACTTTTTCCCCATATTTAGAATATAATTGCCAGTATGAACTCTTTTTTTGATATAACAAAAATTCGAAATTTTTCCATTATCGCCCATATTGACCATGGTAAATCTACACTTGCAGACAGAATCATGGAATTAACAGGAACAGATCTAACTGGAGAAAAGAGAAAAGAGAGATTTTTAGATAGATTAGATCTAGAACAAGAAAAAGGGATAACAATTAAGCTACAAGCTGTTAGGATGAAGTGGAAAGAATATGAGTTTAATCTCATTGATACCCCAGGACATGTAGATTTCAGCTTTGAAGTAAGTAGAAGCCTTGCAGCTTGCGAGGGAGCAATCCTACTTGTTGATGCAACACAAGGAATACAGGCTCAAACTATATCTAATACTAAAAAAGCACTAGAACTTGGTCTTAAGATTATCCCTGTGATTAACAAAATTGATATGGACGGGGCAAATGTTCTTAAAACGGAACAAGAGTTAAATGTCCTACTCGGTTTTAAACCTGAAGAGATTATTAAACTCTCTGCAAAAACCGGGGAAAATGTTGAAACACTCCTTGATGCAATTGTTGAAAGGATACCCTCACCGAAAGGAAAGCCAGACGAGCCATTTAGAGCATTAATATTTGATTCATTTTATGATGAGCATAGAGGTGTTGTTGTTGCAATACGAGTTTTTTTTGGAAGGTTTGATATTAGTAACAAAAAGGAAGAACAGATATATATGCTTTCCAAAAAAGAGAAATTCTTTCCAACTGAAGTTGGAATCTTCTCCCCTACTTTGCAAGAAACAAAATCAATCCAAACAGGAGAAGTTGGATATATGGCAACCGGTCTTAAAGATATTAAATATATTTCCGTTGGAGATACTGTTGCGGATTCATTAGATTCTCAGCTACTGCTGAGTTATAAATCACCACAACCGAATGTTTTCGCAACATTCTTTCCTACAGATTCGGATGAGTACGAAGAGTTAAAAGTGGGGCTTTCAAAACTTTCAATGAACGATGCTTCTCTAACTTTTACTGAACAAAGATCCGCTATGCTTGGTAGTGGATTTAGATGCGGATTTTTGGGTCTTCTGCATATGGAGGTAGTTCAAGAAAGACTAGAAAGAGAGTATGGCGTTGATTTGGTAATTACTGCTCCAACTGTTGAGTATCACATTCTTCTAACAGATGGAAAAGATTTAACAATTCAAACCCCAAGTGAAATGCCAAACCCATCGGTAATAAAGGAGATAAGGGAACCATGGGTTAGAGCAGAAATAATTACACCAGAGAAATATATCGGGAGGATTATGGAACTTATGCAAGCTCGCAGGGGTGAATATGTGAATACTACATATTTAAATACGGCAAACGAAAAAGTCATGGGAGAGGTATATATTCAACTTGATTACGACATGCCTCTTGCTTCTCTCATCTCAGATTTTTTTGACACAATGAAAAATATTAGTAGTGGGTATGCATCAATGGAATATGAATTTATTGACTTCCTACCCGTGGATTTAGTTAGTGTAACCGTACTTGTAAATTACGAGGAAGTTCCTGCTCTATGTTTTTTGGAAACAAGGGAAAATGCTAGAAACAAAGCAGCAAAACTTCTTTTTATCATGAAAGATGTTATCCCAAGACAACAGTTTAATGTTCCACTTCAAGCAGCTATTGGTGGAAAAGTAATAGCAAGGGAAGATATTAAATCATTTAAAAAAGATGTTACTGCAAAACTTTATGGTGGTGATATTACAAGAAGGATGAAGCTTTGGGAAAAACAGAAAAAAGGGAAAAAGAGACTAAAACAAATAGGGAAGGTAATTATTCCTCAGGAAGCATTTTTAGCTATACTTAAGACATGATCAAAAAGATTAAAATCACAAATTTTAGAAAATTTGAAGATTTAGAACTAAGATTTAAGAAGAATCTTGTAATTATTACTGGAGATAATACTAAAGGAAAAAGCACCGTACTTGAGGCCCTACATTTGATAACTAGTGGAGAAGGTGGATACGATTTTGATGATTTATCAAACACAAAGCAGAAGGATGAAGAAAAATTTCTAAGAATTGAGATAACTGATGAAGATGGAAAAGAATACTCGCTTTTTAAAGATTGTGAAAAGAAAGAACTTAGAGTTGATGGTAGAAAAACAATCCCAAGAAAGTTTTATGAAAAGATATCTAGTGTGCTATTTAGTCCAGATCAAATAGATCTGCTTATGGTATCAGGAGCAAAGAGAAGAGAGTTTTTAGATAAACTAATCTGCTCTCTTTCATACCAATACGGTGACGATTTATCAAAAATGAACAAAGCACTTAAACAAAGAAATGCATACCTAAAAAGATTAGCAAGAAGGTTTTACGAATCTGGAAATATGGATATCACAGATTCTCAGCTTATATACTGGACTGGGATATTTGCAAAATATGCAGTAATGATTATGAAAAAAAGAGATGAAACTATTGAGAAACTTAAAACAGATATGTTTGAAATCTCGTATAAGCCTTCAATTGTTTTTAATCTTTTTGAAGATATGCAAAATGAAAAAGATACGCAAGACTTGGTAGCAAGTATGATTATGGAAAAGGCAAGGAAGGATATTGCACTTGGATATTCAAATTTAGGGCCTCACAGAGATGATTTTGCTATATTTAGGGGAAAGGATATTAAAAGATTTGGAAGTAGAGGTGAAAAAAGAGTTGCTATTGGGAAATTAATATTCTTATCTCTTGAACTTAAAGCTGAAATTTTAGGATTTAGACCAATATTACTTTTAGACGATATTCCAAGTGAATTGGACAAAGTAAACACAAAAGAGATATTAAATGATGGGATATTGGATAAGCAACAAACAATTATTACAACTATTGATATTACACATATTCCCAAAGAAATATTAAAAAAAGCACAAATAATAGATTTAAATAGTATTAAAGATTAGAAAGTTTTTCTTCTTTAAAACTATTTGGATAAAATTCTATTTTTCCACTCAAATAATTTTTAAACAGTCTTTTAACATCTGGATTATGTTTTTTGTATTTCATGAATAGTATTTGTGATAAAAACGCAAAATAATTAATGACACTCAAAAAATAGTGATGTTTATCAAATACATAATTATTATTTATTACTACTGCTCCATACTTTTTCACCCAATCATTTTTAGAGAGAATATTTAAATAATAGGCTTCATTAAAAATTGGAACTAAATAAAAAAGCTCGTGAAATGTAAAAATATCCTCATCAAATAGAAGTCCCCTCTCTTCAACAATTAAATTCGGACAAAACATATTCGGAAGCTCTGCTTCCCCAGCACTTCTGAGTAGTTTGATTTTAATGTTTTTAAGCATAAGTAATCCCCTGTATATCCAACTACTTCCATTTTTGACAACGATAAATATATCTATATCGTTTTCAGTTTTTGCTGTTTTTGCGGCAATTGAACCAGAAATTCCAACAAATTTAACAAGTCCTAATATTTGAAAGAATTTTATTTTTTCTTTTGTAAAATTGATTTTTTCTTGTACAACTGGATTTAATATTTCTTTTTTTAAATATGAGATATTGCTCTTGAAAATCCTTTTAGCATCTTCAAAATATAGGTCGCTGCCCATATTTAGCCTCAGTTTTCTTAAATTGTCTATAGTTTCTGTGTTATACCCCATATTGATAATGATACCAAAAAAGGTTGAGAAACATATTATTTTTGGTAAACTGTTTTAGTATATGAGACAACATGCAATACCACAAAATATATTAGATATAGAGTTTAAACTATTTACAAAGTTCACAATTCGTGAATTTGTATATTTAGCTGTTGGAATTGGCTTTGGTGGTATATTTATCTATCTTTTCTCATCAGGAGATTTACCTGCGGTAGTTGCATTTCCAATATTTGCTCTAAGTGCTGGGCTGGGGATATTTTTAGGACTTGTAAAAATTAACGATCAACCGGCAGATATATTTATAAGAAATTTCTTTTATGCAATTACTCATCCAACTCAAAGAGTTTGGAAAAACGAGATAATTGATGAAAAAATTGATAAGGTTGTCAAACCTGATTTTAACCTTACAGAGGGTAAGAATGATAGAGGTGCGGTCACACCAACAGGCGGGAAAACCATTGGTATTTCAAAGGATTTACCAAGTAATCAGTTTATTGAGAAAAGCAAAATTGATGAAATCGATAAGGAAGAGAAAGAAAAACTAGATAGTATCTCTCAGCTTGCAGGAGTTCCCGTACAGCCAACTTTAAAACGAGAAACAATAATTCCAACGGCTTCCCCAATTTCTAATTCAAATAGGATAACAATTTCGAAAATTAACTCTTCAAGTATGACTGCCAAAATATCTAACAAAAATCCTGGCGGAAATTTAAACTTTAAGGTTTGCGACAACGAGGGCAATGGAATAGCTCAAGCAGTAATTGTAATAAAGGATTCACAAGATAAGATATTATCAGCTTTTAGAAGCAATAGTTTGGGAGAAATTACTAGTGAAAAAATGTTTTCTCCAGGGATGTATAATCTAGAGATACAAGCAGGTGGAAATACATTTCCTCCCATTTCTGTATTAATTGAAGACGTCACCCTTCCACCTATTAAACTTATGGCAATTTAAAATGGATGCAAAAGCAAGAGCAAGAGCTACCTCATCAACTCAGGAACACTTGCAAGTAAAAGATATTGTTGAAGATTTGGTAATAACAGCAACAGGTAGTGCCGCACTTGTCATTCAAACAACAGCAGTAAATTTCGATTTGCTTTCTGAATATGAACAAGATAACAAGATATATGCTTTTGCTGGACTACTTAATTCCCTCAACTTCCCTATTCAAATCTTGATCAAAACAAATCGAGTAGATATTTCAACCTATGTTAACTATTTAAAAGCACAAAGAGATAATCCGATGACACCTGGGCTTAAGAATCAATTAGAAATATATACACAATTCATCCAAAACCTTATTGTTCAAAACGATGTACTAGACAAAAAGTTCTATCTTGTAATCCCCTATAACCCTGTTGTTACACTAAACCCAAGCGGGATTTTGAAATTAAATAAAGACAAAGAGAATATTGATATTGAGAGTAATAAATTGGCTGAAAAAGGCAAAATCTTTCTACATCCAAAAAGGGATCATGTATTAAAACAACTAGCAAGAATGGGACTAATGGGACATCAATTAACAAACGCTGAATTACTTGAACTTTTCTATAATCTCTATAATCCTGAAAAAGATGGCAAATGAAATATTAAAAAACAAAACTTATGAGAGCCAGACACAACAACTCTTGAAAGAAAAAGAAGAGAAGTTAACTGGCGGAACTGAAAAACTTAGGCTCATCCAAGAAGAGATAAATAAGCCAGCTGGTCAGAAATTTGTTGACAAAGAAAGATTTGAACCAACAGAAATTAAGAAGAAAAATCCTCTTCAATTTCTTTTTAATATGTTTTCAATATATAAAAAGAAAGATGAAAAGGCTTCTGAAAAGATTACTCCTCCAAAAAGTGCTGAAGGTCTTACAATTCAAGATATTATTGCACCAAGAGATATTGAAATCGATTTTACTGACGTATTAATTGGTGAGATGTTTTATAGAACATTTTTCTTAAGCGGATATCCAAGATTTGTAGGCCCAAACTGGTTATCACCAATTATTAACTTTGAGTATTCTCTTAGAATTTCTTCCTTCTACTACCCAGTTGATTCAAAGGTAGTACTAGAAAAACTAAAGCGAAAAATTGGAGAAATGGAAGCAACAATATATACGCAAATGGAAGGAAGAAAAGCAGTTGACCCGTCACTTAAAATTGCACTACAAGATGCTCAACAGTTGCAAGATTCAATTGCCGAAGGAACTGAGAAGTACTTCCACTTCGGAATGTATATTACTATTTCAGCCTCTACAAAAGATGAACTAGAGAAAATTTCTAAAAATGTTGTAAATACTCTGGCAGCAATAAATGTTATTGCAAAGCCTGCAATGCTTCAACAAGAGCAAGGAATTATTAGTACACAACCACTCGGACTTGACCAGTTATATATAACTAGAAATATGGATACCTCATCCATTGCATATACATTTCCGTTTGTAACAAGTGAGCTAACAATGGACCATGGAGTGATGTATGGGATTAACCAACATAACAAGAGCCTTGTTGTCTTTGATCGATTCTCACTTGAGAATGCAAACACTGTTGTATTTGCAAAAGCTGGTGCCGGAAAAAGCTACTTTGTAAAACTTGAAGCAGTAAGAAGTTTAATGCTTGGAACCGAAATAATAATTATAGATCCTGAACGAGAATACAAAGACTTGTGTGATGCTGTTGGTGGAATATATATATCGTTTTCACAAGACAAGGGAGACAAAATGAACCCGTTCGAACTCTCGGGTCTTGGGGATGCTGATGATGACGAGCTTAGAATGAAACTTCTGTCTCTTCAAGGGTTTTTCAAAATATTATTTGGAGATATAACAAGTATTCAGGTTTCAATTCTTGACCGAGCACTTCTATTAACATATCGAGAAAAGGGAATTACACTTGATCCCACAACTCAGAGAAACGCCAACTACCCTCTTTTAGAAGACCTTTACAAGGTATTAAAAGGCATGGCTGAAACTGAAGCCCACGACCTCGCCCAAAGGCTAGAGAGATACATTCTAGGAAGTGGAGCTGGGATATTTAATGAGAAAAGTACAGTTGAACTTAAAAATCCTTTCACAGTATTTTCTGTAAGAGATCTTCAGGAGGAACTTCGACCTTTGGCTATGTATCTAATGCTTGATTACATTTGGACAAGAATTCGAAAAGACAAAAAGAGAAGAATTATGATTGTTGATGAAGCTTGGTACATGATGCAATATCCAGAGAGTGCAAAGTTCATGTACTCAATTGCAAAAAGAGCACGAAAATACTACCTAGGACTAACAACAATTACTCAAGATGTTGATGATTTTATTAAAGAAGATATGGGTAAGGCAATTATTAGCAACTCAGCAATCCAAATGTTAATGAAACAGAGCCCTTCATCAATAGATAGACTTCAAAAAGTATTTAATCTTTCAGAAGGTGAAAAAAACTACCTTCTCTCTTGTGACCAAGGTCAAGGTCTTTTCTTCGCAGGCCCAAACCATGTAGCAATCCAAGTTGTAGCTAGCAAGGCGGAAAACTATTTAATAACCACTAACCCAGTTGAACTTGAAAAGAGAGCAAAAGATGGAATACCTCAAGATATGTCAAAAGAAGATTTATCTTCAATCTTTGAGCCCCCAGCAGTACAAAGACCAATAAAGGATGGAGTTGATACAAATCAACGAGATATCATTCAAAAAGCAATATCACAAAGAAAAGAAGATATAAAAGAGATTGTTAAAGATAAAATCGAATATCAAACATATTTAGAACAGAAAGAAAGAGAAGAAAAATATGGAATTAATGCAAGCCCACTACTTCAAACTGCAACACCCAATCTTACTGATCAAATAGTTGCACAAAGAGAACAATTACAAAAAGATAAATTTCATTTAACACCACAAGGGGAAATAGGTTTAGAAAATAGTACAAATGACCAACAATCAACAGGTATTACAAAATAATAATTCGGTAACAGATGATGTAAATGTAACACAACAGATTAATACTGGTAGTATTTGCCAAAATCAATTAAATGAAGATTTAAACAAATTGAAAGTAGCTGAAGAAGAATTAGGACCAAATGAAGATGCAAAAAAAACTGCTCCTATACTTCCTAAAATGAAGATTGATCCCAATACTCCTCAAGAGTTAATAGCATTAAAACTAAAAAATCCGTTTATAGGAGAGTAATTTCTAGGTGAAATGGAAATCAAGTGATATAATTTCTAATTCTATTTAGTCATTTTTCATAAATGGAAGAAAATACTCAGAAGTATTCAAAAGAAAATTTCAAGAAATTTTTCATAACCGCTTGGTGGGCATATAAAGAGATATTTAAATTGGCTCCGTGGGATACAGTACTTCTAATTATTGTAATTTTATTAACCGCAGCTATTCCTGCACTTGTCGCATTAATCAACTCCAAAATTCTTGACCAAATTGTAAATATTATTATTAACCACAAAGAATGGACATTAAAACAAATAATAGACTTAAACCAACCGTATTTCAGATATGTTCTATATGCTGCAGGATTAACTTTCATTGCCGCTCTACTTCGTAGAGCAACTAGATATATCAGAAACAAATTTAGAATAGTTCATTTAAAAACTCAGGAGAACAAACTTTATATAAAAATCTCATCCTTGGATATTTCAAGATTTGAAGATAGCAAAATGTCTGATGAGATACTAAAAGCAAGAGATAACCTTTGGAAAGTTAGAGATTTTGTAGACACCTCAATAGACCTTTTACTAGAATTTATTGGGGCTGTTGTTTCCGGAGCAATAATTTTTAATTTTTCACCAATTTTAGGAGTATTTTTATTAATAACCGCAGTCCCATCGGCTACAGTTACCTTAAGATTTATAAAAAAATGGTATGAATTCTATGATAATAACATCCAATCATTTAGAAAAAGAGGATGGGTACAAAGCAACATTACCAATGAAGATCGTGTTAAACAAAACAGAGTAAATAAAGCGGATTCTGTGCTTACCAAAATGCTACATCAGATTACAAATTTTATAGCTCCTAAGGAATTGAAGGTTCGAACTGATGAATTCAGACAGGCTTCGTTTGTATCTATATTTGATCAGTTATCTGACATGGTCGTACCAATTGTTATTTTACTTCAAGTTTTATCAGGTAGCTTAACTTTAGGTCAATATAGTTTTTTCACGGGTCGAGCATTTGATTTCTCAGGGAGATTTGACAATATCATCGGTGATATATCAGCGATATTCGATAATGCCCTCGGAATGGCTCATGTGAAGCATCTTTTCGATACAAACAATAATATTAATTCAGGAGCAACTAAACTTAACCTGTCTGAAGTACCTACGATTGAATTTAAAAACGTATATTTTAAATACCCTGGTTCGGAAAAATATGCTTTAAGAGACATCAATTTAGTTGTGAATCCTAAAGATGAGATAGCAATTGTCGGAGAAAATGGTGCTGGAAAAACAACTTTAATTAAACTTATGCTCCGATTGTATGACACAACAAGTGGACTTATTTTGGTGAACGGAAAAAATATTAATGAATTAGACTTGCAATCATATTACAAGGTAGTGAGTACTTTATTCCAAGACTACGGTAATTATGGAATGCTTACAGTTTCTGAGAATATTTCAATTGGAGCACCCCAAAGATTCTCAATAACGGAAGTAAAAAATGCTGCCAAGTTTGCTGAGGCTGATAAATTTATCGAAGGGCTGAAGAACAAATATGACACAGTTTTAAGTAAACAATTTAAAGATGGAACAAACCTTTCCACAGGGCAGTCACAAAAAATCGCTCTTGCTAGAATGTTCTATAGAAACTCCCCTGTTTTAATCTTTGACGAGCCGACAGCTTCAATTGATCCAACTTCTGAATATCATATATTTAAAAGAATATATGAATTCATGAGAGATAAAACTGTAATAATCATTTCCCACAAATTCTCAACAGTTCGAAATGCTCAAAAAGTATATGTTATGGACAAGGGTAAAATTGTCGAGAGTGGAAGCCACAGAGAACTTATGCAATTAAACGGTAAATACGCAAATGCATTTAACAAACAAGCTGAAGGATATTTGAGGGAAAGTTAGCTAAGTGGCCCTTGGTCTGGCAAAACAAATTCTCTAAGGTTAGTTGGTGTAATTGATATGGGGACAGGTTTCCCTTCTACAATCATTCTTGCGGCACTTCTAATCATGGTTGCAATATTCCTCTCTAATTGTCTTAACCCAGCATCAAAACCGACAGGTCTAACAAGAAGTGGCCATACTGCATCATCAACAACAATCTGTGTCATATCTATTCCTGTATTTTTAATAACCTTTGGAAGAGAATAGCCTTTTGCAATAGTTATTTTTTCTTCATCACTATAGCTTGTAAATCTAATTATCTCCATACGATCAAGAAGGGCAGCTGAAAGTCCTCCAAGGTTATTTGCCGTACAGATGAAAAATACTTGAGACAGGTCTATTGGATAGTCGATATAGTGGTCTAAAAAGTGAGTATTTTGTTCTGGGTCTAGTATCTCAAGAAGGGTTGCCATAACATCATTTAGAAGTCCATTATTTCCACTTACCTTATCTATTTCATCAAAAAGGATAACTGGGTTCATTGATTGAGACCTGACTAACGCTTTAACTATTTGCCCTGGCTCACTATCTGTAAACGATTTAGGATGACCTCGAAGCGCCTGTACACTACCTATTGCCCCAAGTGAAATCCTTACAAACTGTCTTCCCATCGCTGTTGCAATGCTATTTGCAATTGAAGTCTTCCCTACTCCTTGTAATCCAACAAAGAGCATAACTGGAGCGACTGTTGGTGTTCCTGAAGCAATATTTTGGGTTTCCTTCAACTTCATTACAGAAAGGTAATCAAGGATGACATCTTTCACTGTATCCATTCCAAAATGTGTTGAATCCATGAGGCGCTTAGCATTAACAATATCAAGATTATCTTGTGTTAATTTCCCCCATGGAAATCTAGTAATCCAATCTACATACTTATCTACCCCTTCATACTCATTTGAGAAATTCCCAAAAGAAGCCACTCTTTTTAGTCTTTCAATATTTCTTTGTGTATTTTCTAAAAGTTGTTGAGGAATACTAACAGACTTAAGTTTCTGTTCTAAAAGAGAGATATCTGCTAAGAATGAATCATTATTTTGTTGGGCAGTAGTAGGTTGCATATATGTATATTAGAAGAGAGTTAGGTTTTCTTCAACTATTTTCTTTTCCTTTTTTCCTAAATCCCAATTTATTTTTGTTTCTTGTACAAATCCTTTCTTAGAATAGTATTTAACATACCCGTTTTTTAATCCAAATTCATAAAGCTCCTTTGTCAGTCTCACATCTTCCATACAATACGTTTTAAGCTCTTCAAGTTGACCACTTGCCCAATATTTTGGAGCATCTGTTCCCTTTCCCAGTTTCCCTCTTCCAAGGGTTGCTGATACTACATCATCTAGTTTTGGTCTAAATCCAATCGTCTTTTGCAGGGCAACCATCAAATCTAATTGTGGTAAGTCATTTATTTCTGCGCCAAGATAATTTCCAATAATTGGGAGATCAAAACTAATACTGTTATATCCAACTACCCAATCATGCTTCTTTAGTAGCTCACCTAGCGTTGGAATATCTTGCTCCCAAAAATCTAACTCATTACCTTTATCATCAATTACACCTATATATGAAATTTGAAGATTTTTTGTGTCAAAATAGTCATCTTCAGCTGCGTTTTTTGTTTCAATATCTAAGAAAATCATAAGAACCTATTTTACATCTTTTAAGGCAGATATGACAGCCTGAAAGCCCAGTATTGCACATATTTTTCTTGGACTATATCCATCCATTTCTATTAATCCTAATGTGTGATTTTCTGTAAGCTTTAGAATGTCTTCCACTCTCTTTCCTTTCACATCTCCTATTAGAATATCTGTTGAACCCAAACATATTGAACATCCCATACCAGTGTATTTTGCATTCTCTAAAACCCCATTTTCAACCTTCAAAAAAACAGTAACACTATCTCCACAGGAGACATTCTCCGTTTTGCTCGATAACCCATTAGATATATCCCCCCAATTACCTGGTTTTTTGTAATGTTGAATAATTAAATCTTTTTTCATTTTCTTGGAGTTAGGTTTTCATCAAATTTACCCATTATTTCGAATAATTCTTTTATGCTGACATTGAATACTTCCTCAAACCTATTATATATAACATTTCCTAAATTAATTTCTCCCATAGCCCCTTTTGAAAAATCATTTATTGAACGATAAAAAGCCCAAAGATATGATTGAATTAAAAGGGAATAAAACTGACAATTAATATAATCTTTTTCTTGTATTTTCGATACTCCAGATTTTAACAATAAATCGTAAGCTTCTGTCCCGGAGATCTTTTCAAGCAGATTAAATTCAACTCTGTGTTTGATTAAATGATCAGCGATATTACTAGCAATCATACTTTTAGACAGTTGCTGAAATGCTTCCTCCTGTGAATTAGCAGAAAGTCTGACTCCAATAACAGGACTCAATCTCATAGGATCAATAACATCATATATCCATTCTCCAGTTTCATTTTGATACGGTGTTCTGACAAGAGCTTGAGCATGTCCACCCATTCCAGATGAAAGACCTTCAGGAGCTGTATAATTAATCATCATTGGCACTCCCAAATAGTCAGCAAGCCATAAAACCACTTCCGAAGGTATTTCTTCACCGTTTACTAAGCTTTTAAGCATTCTAGCTCTAGGGTGATTTTCATCATATACTTGAATGGGTAATTCATCACTCGGTTCTAGATCAGAAATGACAAAATCAGAACCACCTTTAGGATTTATTTTTATACTTTCAACCGTATTCATCCATTCAAATATTTCTGGTGGTAAATCATAATTTCCTTGAATAAACATTTCTCTTGCTTTTGTTCCATAATCAAAGATATCTGTTCGAACAAAATTTCCTAAATATGCAGCAACTTCTACATTATGTTCTCTCCATTTTTCTAAATCACGAATAGAACGAATCCCACTCAAAGGCATTGCAAATTTTTCTTGATCAATTGAAATTTGTCCTGGCGTTGAGACTGTAATATCAACCCCGCTATCTTGCTCGTGTATTATTACATCATCTAATCCTTTCTCTTCGGGAAGTATCCTTATTTGATCAATTATGTCCATAATTAATATTTCTTAATTATTTCTTTCAAACTATTTATAAAATATTCTACTTCACTTTTTGTATTAATAATAGATAAACTTACCCTACAACTTCCTGTTATTCCTAATTTTTCATGAAGTGGTTGTGCACAATGGAACCCACCCCTTATTGCTATCCCATACTCATTTAAATCGCTTGCTATATCGTGTGGATGTACATTTTTGACAGTAAATGTAAATATGCCAACCGATTGAGGAGAAGATATAACTTTTACTTCTGGCATTTGATTCAAAAGATTATAACAATAGGAACTTAAGTCTTTTTCATAATCTTCCTTGCCCTCTATTTTCCCATACCAGTTTATAGCAGTTGCTAACCCAATTCCTCCTGCGATATTTGGAGTCCCCGCCTCAAATCGAGTTGGAATTGGTTTTAAAATTAACTTACCATTTGAATATGAATCAATCATCTCTCCACCTTGCCAAACGGGATAGAGGGCATTTAAAACCTCTTTTTTGCCATAAACTACTCCAGTACCAGTTGGACCAAATATCTTATGACCGGAGAAGATATAGAAATCACAATCTAGGGCTTTTACATCAACTTTATTATGAACAATTCCTTGAGCCCCATCTACAACCAACAAGCTTCCATTCTCATGAACAATTTCTGCTATTTTCTTTATATCATTTACTATTCCTAAAACATTAGACATATGAGCAACACTGACAATCTTTACTCTTTTTCCATATTTTCTAAAAACAAATTTCAAATATTCTAAGTCAAGAGATAAATCTGGTTTAATCGGTATTTCTTCGATAATTATCTGTTTCCCCTGGGTTATATATTCCCAAGGAAGTATGTTGCTGTGATGCTCTTCTTGAGAGATAACGATAACATCCCCTGGCTTTAATAACTGATCGTTTGCTGTTTGTGCAAGCCAATTAAGTCCTGAAGTTGCTCCTGATGTGAAAAAAACTTCAGTTTTATCAGCATTAAGATATTTAGCAACCTCAACATGTGCTTGTTGCCACATCTCATCTGCCCTACCACTTAATTCATATAATCCTCTGTGAACATTTGCATTGGAGGTAGTGTAGAAGTTTGTTTGGGAATCTATTACACATTGTGGTTTTTGGCTTGTAGCCGCATTATCAAAGTATATTAATGATTTCCCATTTATTCTTGTACCCAATATCGGAAATTGTGCTCTTATTTTTTCTACATCAAACATTTTTCTGTCTTTTGAAACTTATCATTGTATTTTGCAAAAGAGATGCTACCGTTACAGGGCCAACTCCCCCAGGAACTGGAGTTATTAGGGATACCTTCTCTTTTACATCTTCAAAATCAATATCTCCCATTACTTTCCCATCAACCATTGAATATCCTACGTCAATTACTACTGCTCCTTCTTTTACAAATTCTTTCTTCACTAAATGCCCAACACCAGTTGAAGATACTAATATATCAGCTTTATTAGCAATATTTTGAATATCTTTTGTTTTACTACTACAAACAGTTACTGTCGCTCTTTTGCATAAAAACAGCCCAGCAAGGGGGATTCCTACCTCCCTACTTTTTCCTATTATTACAATACTCTTTCCCTCGATTTCAACTTTGTATTCAAGAAGTAGTTGGTATATTGCACTAACAGTTGCTGGTAAAAAAACATTTTTTGTATTTGTAAATATCCCCCCTAAGGTTGCAGCAGTTAAACCATCTACATCTTTTTTAACAGAGATTGCATTTAATATTTTGTCTGTATCAAAGCTTTTAGGAAGTGGCAGTTGAACCATTATTCCATTACATTCCCTATATTTATTCAGCAATTCTATCTCTCTTACTATTTCGATTTCTGGCGTATTATCAGCGAAAGTATGTACTACAACCTCCATTCCAATTGCTTTTCCTTCCTTTTCTTTCATCTCTACATACTTCTTTGATGAAAAGTTGTCACCTATTAGGAAGATATCTAATCTGGGTGAGTAATTATTTACTTCAATCTCTTCTTTTAAATCTTGAAGATTTTTTTTTGAAAAACTTTTTCCGTCAATTATTTCCATACTACGCATTTTCAACTAATTTCTTATTTTCTAGCCTGTAAACCTTATCAAACATGTCCGTATACTCTTCATCACGAGATATGTAGATCACTGTTTTGTCCTTAGCGAAGGCTAAAATCTTCTTAAGTATTATACTTGCATCTGAGGAATCAATAAAGGTGAAAGGCTCATCGAGAATTATTACTTCCTTGTTTCTGTATATTACTCTGGCAATTGCCAATCTCTGCCAAAATCCAGGGGAAATTTCCGTTCCATCAGATGTATATTTTCCTAACATTTGATCCTCAGAAACATTAAATATCTTCATCATTTTATCTATACCAGCAATATCTTTTGCTGTCTTATAAAGCTCATGGTTTATATTATCTCTATCGTTACTTAAAGTAATATTCTTAGATAGCGGAAGATTGTAATTGACAAAATCTTGAAAAATGATAGAGATCTTTTCTTTCAACTCCCCTCTTTTTAACTCTTTTATTGAATATCCACCTATTTCAATATCTCCCTGAGATATTCTATATAGTCCACAAAGAAGCTTTACAAAAGTACTTTTACCACTACCATCTTTACCAATTACCATTACCTTATTTTTTGCTGGGATATTAAGGTTAAGTTTATTTATTACCTTCTTATCATCCTTAGGGTATGTAAAGCTTAATTCCTTTAAATTTATTTCTGGAACCCCTTTCTTTAACTTCTTCTCCCCATGTTTCATTTCACCAAATCCAGGAAACGATATAAATTCAAAATAATGCTCAGCATAGTCAAGTTCGTTTATTATTTTAGAAATCCTGTTTATAGCATCGCTTGCACTTGTATATGCAGTATTAACATAATCAAAAAGGGCTTTAAAAGTACCTATTGAATATCTAAGCACAATTGATTTAGCAAGTATGAATATTGCATACGCTCCAACTCCAACATTTCCTAATACTGAAAAGAATGTAGTATCTATAGTTAAATGCTTAATTTTTTCAATCATTCCTTTCTTATATTCTTTCGTGCCATCGTTGTAATCCTTCTTCAACTCTTTAAACGTTCCATCCACTCTCATTTCAGGAAAAAACTGAATTCTTGTCATTAAGTTCGTGACATAATCAAACCATTTCATTTTTTCAAGTGCATTATTTTGATATTTTTTAATTTTCACTCTATTTAAATACCCAGCAATTGGCTCAGGGATAGCAATTAAGATTAAAATGAAAGGAGAAAGCCCTACTTTCGAAATTAAAAATGCTAAAGATAAAACGATACTTGCGACATCTTTTAAGGTATATCCAAACAAATCATATGCCGTTATTATGCTGCTAAACGAGTATGATTGTACAAAGGTGAGTAGATCTCTAAATTCCTTCGTTTCTACATCTTCAAGATTTTCTTTTGATATTTTCTCAAAATATTCTCCTTGCATAACCAAAGTTACTTCCCTAGATAATTTCTCTCCAAAAAATGTATGAAGTCTGGCTAAGGAAAGAGATACCAACCAAAGAATTACGATTATTGTTAAAAAATAAAAGGAATCAGTAATAAAATATTGGGAAAACTTAAAAGTATTGTAGTTCATTAAAACTTTTGCTGTAGCATCAATAAACTCACCACCTACAAATATCAAATATATATCTGTAAATACTTTTAATAGAAATATGATATCTCTTAAAATCGCATACAATGGGCTTGTTTTATACACTAACTTCAATACTTTTCCCAGTGTTTTCCACCGATTAATTTTCATACTGATATAATAGCATATGGAAAGAAATAACGAGTATTTAGAAGAGAGGCTTTTTAACATTTGGGAAGACTTCTTTATAGATATTCCTAGAAAGAATTTAGTGTTAATAAAGTTCGGAAAATATTCCAAAAGACAGCTTGGAAGTATTAAATGGGCAACAAGAGATACAAAGATTCAAGGAATATTAAAGAAGAAAAAGGATGAGTATCTAAATCAGGATGATAGTAGGATTTCCGTTATTTCCATTACAAAATATTTTCAAAATTTAAACATACCTGAATATGTAATAGATGGAACAATAGCCCACGAGTTGGTTCATTACGTTCATGGTTTTCACTCACCACTAGAGAAGAAATATAATCACCCACATAAAGGAGGAATTGTAAGAAAGGAATTAATAAAAAGAGGATTAGGGGATGTATACAAACAATCAGAGGTTTGGTTAAAAGCAAATTGGAGAAAGGTTATTTAGAAAACAAAAAGCCCAAGATTGTACTTGGGCTTTTACCTATTTCAATTATTTACTTACATCATTCCCATGCCATCTCCCATTCCCGGTGGCTCTGGTTTCTTTTCCTCTGGTAAATCTGCAACAACCGCCTCAGTTGTAATTAACATTGTTGCAACAGATGCACCATTAACAAGGGCTAACCTTGTAACCTTTACTGGGTCCGTGATTCCTGCTTCTATTAAATCTACATATTTATCATTTTTAGCATCATAACCTATCTTTCCACTACATTTTGAAGCAACAACTGCACCATCCTGTCCTGCATTTTCTGCAATTTGTTTTAATGGCTCACTTAATATTTCTCTTAATATTTGAATACCTGTTTTTTCATCAGAATCTGTTACTTTTACTTTATCAAGTACTGAAATTGAGTTATGTAGTGCAAGTCCACCTCCAGCTACAACGCCCTCTTCAAGAGCTGCTCTTGTTGCGTTTATTGCGTCTTCTACCCTCATCTTTTTCTCCTTTGCTTCTGTCTCACTTGCAGCGCCAACTTTTATTACAGCAACTCCACCACCTAGTTTTGCTAATCTTTCTTGAAGTTTTTCTTTGTCATAATCGCTTGTTGTATTTTTAATTATTGTCTTTATCTCTTCAGCTCTACTATCAACTGCTTTCTTTGATCCTTTTCCTTCTACAACAATTGTATTTTCCTTACTTACTATTACCTTTTTTGCACTTCCAAGGTCGGTAATAGCAACAGAATCCAGCGTTTTTCCAACTTCCTCAGATATATATGTTCCACCAGTTAATATTGCTAAATCTTGTAACATTTCTTTCCTTCCATCTCCAAATCCAGGTGCTTTTATTGCTACAACATTTAGTGTTCCTCTTAGTTTGTTAACAACAAGAGTTGCTAATGCTTGATTTTCTATTTCATCTGCAATTATTACAAGTGGTCTATCTGCTGCTTGCAAAACCTTCTCAGCTATTGCTTGGATATCTTGAAGGCTTGAAAGCTTTTTATCTGTTATGAAGATATATGGATTATCCATAACAGTTTCTAAGCTTGAATTATCTGTTACGAAATATGCACTTACATAGCCTCTATCAAACTGATATCCAGTTGTATATTCAACCTCATTTTCAAAGCCTTTTGCTTCTTCAACAGTTAATACCCCGTCTTTTCCAATCTTATCAAACACTCCAGATATCATATCTCCCAACGCTTTATCATTGTTTGCAGAAAGGGCTGCGACCTGAGATATCTCTTCTTTTGTACTGATTGTTTTTGAGCTTTTTTTCAAATGGTCTACAATTGCATCAACTCCTTTATCTATTCCTCTTTTAAGTGCTATTGGGTTTGCTCCTGCGGCAACATTTCGAAGCCCCTGGGCTGTCATTACTTGAGCAAGAAGGGTTGCAGTTGTGGTTCCGTCACCTGCAAGTGTATTTGTTTTTTTAGCAGCAGATTTAATCATTTCAGCTCCAACATTCATAAATGGGTCCTCTAATTCAATCTCTTCGGCAACTGTTACACCATCCTTTGTAATTACTTGAGTTCCATACTTTTTAGCAAGTGCAACATTTCTTCCTTTTGGACCTAATGTGACTTTAACTGCATTAGCAAGCAAATCTACTCCAGCTTTTAACTTCTTTCTTGCTTCCTCGTTATATATTATTTTCTTTGCCATATTTATATATTTAAAAATTATTTAATGTTACTTAATAATCGCAATAACATCAGATATCTCTAAAATGAGATATTTTTCACCATCTACAGTTATCTCCTCTGGTGAGTATTTCTTGAAAAATACTCTATCTCCTATCTTCATAGCAAATTTGTCTTTGTCTGCTGTTCCAAGTTTTACAACCTTACCACTTTCTGGTTTTTTCTCTTCATTTGCTGTTGGGGGAATGTATAGTCCTGCCTTTGTCTTTACTTCTATTTCTTCAGGTTTTACAAGTATTCTTTTACCTATTGGAGTTATTTTTACTTCTGACATATTTAATATTTATTTAAATTATTTAGCAGTTAATTAGTTCGATTGCTAATTGTATATGGAGACAGAAAATGTGTCAAGTAGTAGAGAAAGTTTACTGTATTGAAGTAGAAGAACGAACATTCATACCATTCAACCAATTATTTCCACTGTGAATACTACCAGAGAGAACTGCTAAACCCAGTGTCTCTGCTGGTTTCAAGCTAGACTGTTTATCACCATTCACCAATTCGACTAAATGACAAGTAATTAAAGGGTCCTGATTATCCATACCGTTACCATAAACCATACTCAATGCCATCCTGAATCTGTCGGGATATGTAATATTATTTTCAGGAAATATTACTAAAACTCCTTCGGCAAGAAATATCTCAAAATTTGTGTCCAACCCTTCTTTCAAGTCTTTATATTCACATGAGTTCTGGACTGAATCTTCGGCCATTAAAAGATTCATAAGTTCAGTATAAACCCGCAGAATCGAATTCAATTGCTTCTGCTCTCCTTCTTCCCCTAACGCATTTGTAAGGTGGCAATCATAGCCAGTCAATAACTTCATTTTAGCCCGCGTTAACTCATCAAAAACTTTTTCCTTATTAGACGCTCCTGTAAATAGTTCTAATCCCTCGAAAACTGTTTCAAAATACTCTTCTGGTGAGAGATTTACTTCTGGAGAAGGAGAATAGGTACGAATCGTCATTATTTAGTATATAACAACTTATTATAAGCTATTATACTACTTTATACCCTTTATTGTCATTATTTACTTCTCAAAAAGAATATAAATTACAATATTCCTTCTAAATCAAAACTTTGTACTATTTTTATCGTTTCCTCGAAATCTCTAATTCCGGTTTTGATAACCATTGGTTTAAATTTGTCTCCAACTTGTCGTGCCATTACGGCATATTGCGAGTTTTCGACTGGTACAAACCTCACTGTTCTAACATCTGTTCCCAAATTATAGTCTATAGAAAAAAAGTCTCCTGAAAGATTTTCAGTATCTGAATACAGTGTTTGAGTAGATGCATTTCTAAGTTGGTCCACAGCAGACCCAGAATAATTCACAAGAGCCATTAACACATCTATATCTTCACAATTAAGCCCTTGATTTAGACATTCTTTCGTATCAAAAAGCAATTTTGTTAATAAATCATTTAAAATGAATCTTTGAAAGAAATTAATAAGTTCGTTTTTATCTTCAAACCCAAGTCTCTCAAGCTCAGAAAGAATACCAGGATTCTCACCTACAAGCATAGTTCTCTTAAAAATCATCGTGAGGATTTATAACAGCTTATTATGAGCCATTATACTACTTTGCTCCCTTTATTGTCATTATTCCCTTCTCCAACTCAATATTTCTAAATATCCTTCCACTAAAATCCGAGGTATTTACAAGTTGTATACCATCTCTTATCCCCTTATTTATCTTTATTATCGTCCCCTCCATATACCAATCTTTTAAATCATAGTTTCCAATAGATATTGTTTTTACATATATTTCGGGAGTTTCCATATCATCTTTAGTTATTACAAATAACATCCATGGGAGCTGGTACTTTTCTTTAACTGTGAGTTGAATATATACATTCCAATACCCGTCCTGTGATTGCACATACCCTCTTTTATATGAGAAATTCGTTGGAAGTGAACTATTTAGACTATTTGAAATTAGGTAAAGAACCTCTTTATCTATTAATTGGATCGTATCTGTTTTTTCAACACTCTTGCTAAAAGTAAGTATTTTCTCGTCCGTACTCTTTTTAAGAACTGCATCATTTGAATATACATAATCGGTGGTTAGCCTCTCTGTTTCAAATATTTTTTGCCAATTGCTATAGTCTTTAAAAAGAAAAAAGAATATTCCTAAGAAAGAAAGGAGAATAACTAAGAAAATTGAAAGAAAGATATAGCCGATAAACGAAAAAAATGTGAATCTTTTTCTCCTAATTCTCATCTTTTTTTGAAATACTTAATGTAGAAAGGACGAATATACTCCCAGCCTCTTTTAATCATCAGATCAAATTCTGTAATCTTGAAAAGTTTACATCCAAGCGAAAACGATATGGCACCGTAAAGGAGTGTCAAACCAGTCACAATGATCACATATATTGTTCTACTTGTGTCAAGGCTAAAGTCAGAAAGTTTAAATACAAAATACATTCCAAAAATCATAATGAATGTGTTCAGAAAAAGTGGAAGAAGTGGTTTTATGGTCTTTACAAAAGTTACAATCTTCACTCTCTTGTTTATTAAAAACAAAGCCACCAGCATCTCGGCAAACCAAGAAATGCTTGTTGCAAAGGCCAAACCTCCTACAGCTGCATCAGAGTTATTTCTTGTGGTCATCCATATAAAGGTGTCTTCAATAAAGGATTTGATTACATCCCACAGCCCAGTGTTATTAAAGTGAGAAACCTGAGTTACAACTTGGTTCAGTATTGGTCTCCAGTCTAAGTAATGGCTAAAGAAGTTAGTCATATAAAAGCTGGCTGCGAGGTTTACCGCAATGGCAACTGCAGTTGCAATCAGTGGTAGCTTTGTCTCATGGACTGCATAGAATGCCCTGTAAACAATGACTGAAACTGACTGAGCAAATATGGAAAGGGTTAGAAGTGACAGACACCAAGAGGTTATAACTGTACCCCACCAACTATCAAGACCGTAGACCAACCTAACAATAGGAAGTCTTAGTACAAGCAGAACAGCAATTACTGGAAGTATCAGGAAAAGTGTCTGTTTAATCGCTTTATTGAAAGACTCTTCAAACTTTTCAGTTTCCCCTTTTGCACTATATTCAGAGAAATTTGAAAGAGCTACTTGTGATACTGCTCCAGTAAATATCTGAATTGGAAAAAGGTGAAGGCTGTATGCGAATTTAAATGCAGAAAGTGAACCTGCCGAAAGTGTGAAGCTAATTATCGTGTTTATGAATGTGTTAACCTGCTCTCCGAGTAGACCTAACATTCTTGGAAATGCTAATTTCAAAACTGCAAATACCTCTTTGTTTAAGTATGTCTTAATATTGGTAACCAATTTTCCATCGCCTGTTGGATGTTTAATAAATGCAACTAGGGCTGGAACCTGAACGGCAAAATGCAAAACAGAACCTGCTACAACACTTATTGCCACCCCCGTTATTCCGAAATGGAATACTTTAACTGCAATTAAGGAAATAACTATCATTGCAAGGTTATAAAAAAGTGGAGCAAGAGCTGTAACCAAGAACTTCTTCCTAACTTGTAAGTACGACGTAATAAGACTGCTCATTCCCAAAAGCAATGGTGAAAGCAACATAACCCTCATTAAGGTTACAAACAAGTTTATATCTTGAGCTTGAATTGTTGAGGTTGTTCCAAGATATGTATTAAGTGATTTTGAATTTATTAAAGCTTGTCCAATGTTTGGGGCAAATATAAACACGATAATTGATAGAATCATGAAGGATACTAAGAAGATAATGTTTAATCTTTTGTATAAAAGATTCATTTCCTCTTCACCTTCTTTATGAAGAACTGTCGCAAAAATAGGGATAATAGCAGAATTAATGGCTCCTGCTACAAGTATATTGAATATCGTGTCAGGAATAGTAAATGCAGCCCAAAAGATATCAAGTTCCCTAGACGTACCAAAGAGTTGAGCGATTAACGTCATTTTTAGGAAACCCAAGACCTTGCTAATCACTAGTATTATCATCAAGGAGGAAATATTATCTTTGATTTTCAATATCGTTTATGTCAAATTAAACTCTTTAATCTTTGATTATCTCTGTATTAATCTTTTTTTGCAACAGATATTTCTTTTAGAAAATCGCCTATTGAAACAGTATCAACGCCAAGTTCTTTTGCTGCTTTTATCTCATCATATACATTGTCCCCAATTACCAAGCTTTTGCTTAGGATAGCAATACCCTCATTGAAGATTTTAGTAAACATTTCTTTCTTTTTCATTAGGGATATTGAGATATATTTAAAATATTTTTTCATATCATTTTTTTCAATTATCTTCATACGAATATCTGTTTCAGCAGAAAATGATATTAGAATATGTTCTATCTCTTTATGTTTTTCGAAAAATTCGTTAACCCAAGGATAGATTTGGTTGCTAAATGGATCCCAAAGAGTTAGTCGCCAATCCCAAATTATATATTGGTATTGTTTTTTTCTGAAAGTAAACATCTTATTCTGTGGTTGTATTTGTGTTTGGTGTAACTTCAGGGGTAGTTTCGGTTGTAGCTCCAGCTGCTATCTCTTTCAATCTCTTTGTTACATAATCGTAAACATCATTTGTCGTACTATTACTGTCTTCCATAACCTTTTTAGCGTCTCCAAAGTATCTCGCAGCCTGAACTAGGTCTTTATCTTTCATCGAAATCTCACCAGCTAAAATTAGTGATGGGATATGGCTTGGATTTATCGAAAACAGCTGATTTAGTGTTCTAAGAGCTGTATCTGTCTCATTATTTAGGATATATAGTTGTGCGGCGTTGTAATATACCTCGTAGTTTAGAGGATTAAGGCTTGCGGCACTTTGTAGTGCGCTTAGGGCCGACTTCGTATATGAGCTGAGCCCAAGTCCTACAAGCTGTGAATACACACTACTTCTAGTACTCCAGTTTGCATACACTTGTGAGCCAAGCTCCGTTGCTTTTTTAGATTCTTCAACTGATATTTCAATATATGTAGCAATTTGATCAAAGAGTGTTTTCTTGTCCGCATCAACATCCGTCTTATTATATTTCTTTGCTAACTGGTCTAGATACTGAAGAACTACCAGAGCCGCTCTTCTGTGAATTACATCATTCTCTTCATTTAGACTAATAGCCTTTGCATAATCGTTTGCCGCAGAAATTAGCATCTCTTGTTTTTGAGTATCTGAGAGTTTGTCTGCAGTTTGAAGCTCCCTACCACGGGCAGCAGTAGTTTCAGCCTTTATTGCATAAAACGAGCTAGCCGTTAACCTCCCTACCATAACCATTCCAAATACACCGAGTGCTACAAAAACAGTTGTAACTCCAAGGGCCATATTTTTCATGCTCTGGTTCCCACTTGTATGCGAAAATATTCCCCAATTTATTACATATACTTCTAGCTTATCCTTCTTTATCATGTTATTTATTGATGTAGAAAGGGAGATGAAAAGTATTAAAAGGAAGTTTATTAAAAATGTCGAATATATGAAAAAAGAGCTTAAAAAGAGCATAGAAAGAACAGCAATAAAGAGAAGATGTACCTGTCTTTCTTCGCTTAATTCTTCTTTACTCTTTAGTTGTAAATATACATACTTGAATATAAAAAAGGCGAGAATGACAAATGAGAACAGACCTATTAGCCCGCGGTTAGTAAACGTATTAAATATCTGATTGTTTGCATTAGTGAAGTTAGTTGCATTCACAATTAAAGTTTGAGAATCCAGTGGTCGGAACTGATTGTATGCAATTGAAAAAGTGTCCTGCCCCATTCCCCAAATACCTCTGCCAATATTCTGACTTAATGTCTGCGTTGTAATTTTAAGAGAGGTATCATTTGAAAGTGAGAGCTGGGTAATTAAAGATTGAGTTTTTCCAAGTATCGCATTTGTGAGAAGCGGTATTCTACTTAGTACAAAAAATAGTACAGTGATACTGGTTAGCACAATCAATATTATTTGGAAAGCTTTTGTTGATTTTTTCCACGTCTTAACCAGAATATATATATTTAAGGCTGCGAGAATAATCACGATTAAGAGATATATAGAAAAGTCCTGTGTTAATGAAAAAAGTGTAATTGCAGCAATATGAACAATGGACGAAATCATTGCAAATAATGAAAAGGGCAAGCTTTTTTTCGAAAAAGATTGTGCAGCGAAATATATAGAAAGTATCAATGATACTCCCCAAATAACTAGGGCTACTCTTGACGAGGAATACAGTGGAAGGCCTGTTGTAAAGAGATATTTAAAACTTGGTGCAAAAGATAAAACATTCATTCCATAGAAAGAAAGTATACTTAGAACTGAGGTAATGAATGTTCCAATGATTAGAAATTTTGCACTATTTACTACTTCTTCAAAAGTAAAAAGAAATGATCTTACAGAAAAAAGATAGACCACTGTAGCTAAAAATATTAGTGCTCCAGAACCAAGCCTAAAATCAAAACCAAAAAGACTTGTATGTATTGAAACTGAAAATACTGTTGAGATGATGACTGATATTGTTACTGCCAATATCCCTATATCCATTATCCCCTTTGGAACAAGTAGTCTTCCCTTCCAAACAAGCTTCACAAGCTCAATTGTGATAATTATTAGTGAAAAGAATGCTAGCGTCAAACCCATTGAGTACTCTGTTAAGTCCCACGGAAGCGGAAGGATAGAGATAGGGATGAAGATTAGAGATGCGTAAAATATAATCTTTTCGATATTTTCGATCATTTCTAACCAGTTTGATCTCTTTGAAATCTCGGGCATAAGATACAAGATAATGTTATATCATTACAGAGTACCACAACAAGGTATTTTTCAAAAGAGGTTATTTTACGACCTCTCCCTCTTTAACACCTTCTTTATCTTTATCTTTTGAGCCGTCTTTCTTCTCTTCGTCTTTCTTTTCTTCCTTGCTTGTTTTTGCAGCCTCTTCATAGAGCTTTTTACCGATTTCTTGAACAGCTTTTGACAACTCATCTGTTTTCTTCTTTACCTCTTCTTTATCAAAGTCTTCTTTAGCTATCAATTCTTTTAGCTCTTTTATCTTTGCCTCTATATCTCCCTTTATCTTTTCATCAACCTTATCTTTGTTTTCTGAAAGAAGTTTCTCACTGTTAAAGCATAGAGAATCTGCTTCGTTTCTAACCTCTGCTTTTTCTTTCTTTTCCTTGTCTTCTTTAGCATGAGCAGCAGCATCAGTTACCATTTTCTCTATCTCTTCTTTGGTTAGACCAGTTGAAGCAGTAATTGTTATCTTCTGCTCTTTATTTGTTGCTTTATCTAAAGCCTTTACATTCAATATACCGTTGGCATCAATTGCAAAAGTGACCTCAATTTGAGGAACACCACGAGGTGCAGGCGGTAATCCATCAAGTACAAAAGTACCTAATGTTTTATTATCTCCAGCCATTTCTCGCTCTCCTTGAAGTATATGTATTTCTACTGCAGGCTGATTATCAGCAGCTGTTGAGAATATCTGTTTCTTTTCAACGGGAATTGTTGTGTTCTTTTCTATAATTCTAGTCATTACCCCTCCTAAGGTTTCAAGACCTAGTGCAAGTGGAGTTACATCAAGTAGAGTTATATCCTTTACATCTCCACCAAGTACTCCAGCCTGAATTGCCGCACCAATTGCTACTGCTTCATCAGGGTTTACACTTTGATTTGGCTTTTTTCCAAAAATTGCTTCAACCTTTTTAATAACAGACGGCATTCTTGTCATTCCTCCAACTAGGATTACTTCACCGATATCTGAATTAGAAAGTTTTGCATCCTTCAGTGCTTTCTTGCAAGGATCTTCTGTCATATCTAATAGATGTGCAACTAATTTCTCATACTGCGATCTTGTTAGAGCTATCTTCATATGCTTTGGACCTTTATCTGTTGCTGTAATATATGGGATGTTGATATCTGTCTTCTCTGAAGTTGAAAGCTCAATTTTTGCTTTTTCTGCAGCCTCTTTTAGCCTTTGCATTGCTGTTGGGTCCTTTGACAAATCAATCCCATCACTCTTTTCAAATTCAGAAGCTAGATGATTTATCAATACCTCGTCCCAGTCGTCACCGCCAAGGTGAGTGTTTCCGTTTGTTGAAAGTACTTCAAATACCCCATCTCCGATTTCCAATACTGAAACATCAAATGTTCCACCTCCGAGATCAAATACAACAATCTTTCCTTCCTTTTTATTATCCATTCCAAAAGCGAGTGCGGCCGCTGTTGGCTCGTTTACAATTCTTTTAACATCAAATCCAGCTATTTTTCCAGCATCCTTTGTTGCTTGTCTCTGAGAATCATCGAAATATGCAGGGCATGTAATAACGGCCTCTTTAATCTCTTCACCTAAGAAATCTTCTGCATCTTTCTTCATCTTTGCTAGAATCTTCGAAGATACTTCTTGAGGAGTAAACCATTTATCTCCCATCTTTACTTCAACTCCACCGTTTTTAGCTTCTCTCATTTCGAAAGGAAGGACTTTTTTATCCTTTGCTATCTCCTTGTCGCTCCATTTCCTACCAATAAGTCTTTTTACTGAATATACTGTTCCAAGTGGATTTGTTACCGCTTGATTTCGTGCAGGAGCTCCAACAAGAGTTTGACCCTTGTCATCGACTGCAACAACAGAGGCTGTTAGCCTACTTCCTTGTGAGTTGGCAATAACCGTTGGCTTTCCACCAGACATGTAAGCCATTACTGAATTGGTTGTACCCAAATCTATTCCTAATATCTTTCCCATTTTATTTAATAAATAATAATTTAATTTTTATTTTTCCTGAAAATCAGGAAGTAGCCCCAAAACGAACCTACTTTCTATTTTCCAGGGATAGGAACACCGTTACTAACAATGACTTTTGCAGGACGAATAACAAAATCATTAATTGTATATCCACTAGCAACAACTTCTAAAATCTTACCCTTCTCTCCCTCGTTAACCATGCCTACTGCTTCACAAGTATTGCTATCGAATGCATCTCTTTTGTTCATAATAATCTTCTTGGCTCCAATTTCTTCAATAATCTTATCAATTTGAGATAACATTCCTACTACTCCCTCAATCCAAGATTTAACATCAGCAGTTGCGGTAAGCGTGTCTTTTGCTTTAATTGCTAAATGAAGTGAATCTAAAACATCTAGCATCTGTCTAACTATTAACATCTTTTGAGCAATAATCATCGCTTCAACTCTCCTGTTTGTATCTTTTTCAAGGTTACTATAGTCAGAAAGAGCTTTCTTTAATTGACTTTCTAAAAGAGCTATCTTTTCATTCTCAATATTTATTTTTTGTTTCTTATTCTTATCCATTATTTCCACCCTTTAAGTGAGCTAGTTATAGATTGTCGAATTGTGTTTAGCATAGGTACAACCTTTCCGTAGTTAAGTCTTCTAGAGCCTATTACCCCGATATGCCCAACCTTATCGTGCTGCATATGTACTTTAGTAAAGGCCATTGCGCAGTTTTCTAAATCAGTAATTCCTGATTCATCTCCAATTAGAAGTGACACCTCATCCTCGCCATACTTTGAAAATACTTGTTTTAGCAAATTTTGATCTTCTAAAAGGTCAATTACTCTTTGTAGTACTTCAATATGCCTTAGTTCTTCAAACTTCATAAGGGAAGATACTCCAAAATATCTGCTCATATCATCTAAAAACACAAAAGATGCACAATCACACTCACTTACTAGCTTATGTAATATCTCTTTAATTAACTCTTCTTGTGAAAATCTAACCTTATATATCCCCTGTCTGACCAATGCCTCATCAACCGCTGAGAAACTGTTCTTGCTTCCTCCTTCTCTAACATACAACCTTATTGCTTGATCTGTTGGTAGCCTTCCAGAAGATATGTGGCTTTTTTCAAGGAACCCTTGCTCCATAAGCCTTACCATCTCGCTTCTTATGGTTGCAGAGGATATGTCCATATCATACTTTTCAACGAGCGTTCCACTTCCTACCTCATTGCTACTGGCCATAAACTCATTAATAATCGCAAGTAGGATTAGTTTTTGTCTGTCCGTTATATTCATTATTAGCAAATGATATACGCGAGTGCTAATTTTGTCAATAGGTTTTACTAACTAATTTTTATAGACAAATACTATTCTTTTTGATAAACTCACACTTGATTATGAATACTATAGAATTTAAGAAAAGAGAGCTTTTAGGTAAAGCTTCAAAGAAATTAGCAAACAAAGAAATAACCCCAGCCGTTATTTATAGCAGTAAGGGAGAATCTCTAAACGTGCAAATTACCAAATCAGAAGTTAACCATATTATTAAAGAAGCAACATCTACTACAATCATTGATGGGGAACTTGATGGAAAAAAGGTTAAAGTTGTTGTTAAAGATATAGACAGAAATCCACTCTCTGGCATTGTCCGACATATTGCTTTCTTTGCAATCGATGAGAGCGAGGCCATGATATTTACCATTCCTTTCAACATTATTGGCATCTCCCCTGCAGTTAAAAACAATCTTGGAATTTTGGTTAAGGCATTGGATGCAGTTGACGTTAGATGTAAATCAAGTGATTTGGTAGATAAGATTGATATCGATATCAGTAACTTGGAGCACCCAGGTCAGTCAATTACTATTGCAGATATTAGACTTCCAGAGGGAATGACATTGCCAAACAGTGACTTCGCGCATGCAGCAATTGTGACAATTACACAGGCTCAAAAGGCTGAAGAAGTTGTTGTTGCTCCAGTTGAAGGAGAAGAAATCCCAGTTGAAGGAGAAGAAGCTGCAGAAGAAACACCAGCAGAAACAAAGTAATTGTGATAAAATTTCATTATGATCTCAGTAATACTTGTAGCCTACAAAGAGCCTATTAGTGTAATAAAGGCAATTAAATGCATTGCTGACCAGAAGTATTCCGGCATTCCATCCGATTTTGAACTAATCCAAGTAAGCCCAGACGATGAGACCCTTTCTTATGGATTAAAAGAAGCAACCAGACTAAACCTTGGGAGAAAATTCATTCAAATAAAAGATCCTTTAAAAGGGAAACCTTTCGCATTAAATATGGCTTTTAAACAAGCAAAAGGGGAAATTTTAGTTTTAACTGACGGTGATGTGTATTTAGGTGAAAGCTCGATTTCATTAATTCTTTCTCCATTTTCAGATCCAAATGTCGGTGGAGTAACAGGGAGGCCAATATCCTCTGACTTGCGCACCAATTTTTGGGGATATATTTCACATTTACTTACTGATGCCGCAAATCATAAGAGAGAAAATACAATAAACAAAGGAAGATTCTTTCCTATGAGTGGGTACTTTATGGCAATTAGAAATAGTTTTGCTATTCCGGATAATCTACTCTCTGAAGATGCATATATTTCATATTTAGTAGCAAATAGTGGAAAGAAAATTGAATATATTCCCAAAGCACTGGTGTTTGTTAAATTTCCAAAGACATTTAAAGACTACTTAACACAAAAAGTGAGGTCTCTTGGAGGATATATTCAACTTGAAAGGTTGGGAATAAGCAAAGAGTTCAAACAGAGCAGATCGTTTTTCATTGAATTGAAATATGCGATATTTACGCTTACCTATGGCAAAAATATTAGGGAGTTTATATGGTCTGTAATATTTTTTCCAATTCGATTATATACCTGGATAGTTATTTTCATTAAAAGAATGCTTCTTAAAAAGGTGTTACCTGAAAAAGGTTGGGAAAGAATACTCAGTACTAAATAATTACCATCTAAAATGTGCAAATGCTTTGTTAGCTTCTGCCATTTTTTCAACTTCAACTCTCTTTTTAATTGCTGTTCCTTCTCCATTAAATGCTGCTACTAACTCTTTTTCAAGCAATTTATCAACACCTTCGCCTTGTGCTTTTCTAGCAATCTCAATAATCCATCTAATTGCGAGTGCGTCTTGTCTTGCTGGGGTTACTGGACATGGAACTGAATAGTTTGCTCCACCTACTCTTCTACTTCTAATTTCCAAAGCTGGTCTAACTTTTGCAATTGCATCTTCTAAGAATTGTGCAGGCTCTGTTTTTGTTATTTTAGCTCCGTTCTCTATTGCAGAATATACAATATTTTCTGCTTTTACCTTCTTACCATCAAGCATTACTTTGTTAATAAGTCTGGCAACTAAAACACTCCCGTATTTTCGGTCTTTTTGCATTAATTTTCTTTTTGCTCTATGTCCTCTCATTTATTTTTATGTTTAACTTACTGCTTTTGCTTTTTTAGCTCCATATATACTTCTTGCTTTCTTTCTTCCTTCTACCCCTGCAGTATCATACTTTCCTCTTACAATCGTGTATTTAACACCTGGGAGGTCTCTCTTTCTACCAGCTCTGACAAGAACTACTGAGTGCTCCTGTAGATTATGTCCCTCACCTGGAATATATGCTGTAATCTCCATGCCATTACTAAGTCTTACCTTTGCAACTTTTCTAAGTGCTGAGTTAGGTTTTTTAGGAGTCATTGTTTTTACTTGAGTACAAACCCCTCTTTTAAAAGGATTGTTTGCTCTCTTATAGGTATTCTTTAAAGTATTATGGTTAGTTCCAAGAGCTTTAAATTTGCTCTTTTTAAGATTTGTTTTTCTAGGTTTTCTAATTAATTGGTTTATTGTTGGCATAGCGTCGTATTATACTATATTTTTTATATTATTTTAATCTCCTCTATATCTCTTACATCTGTTATCTGAACTCCCTTACCACTTGGAACATCTCTTCCAACAATTACGTTCTCTTTCATACCTCTTAAGTAGTCCACAGTTCCAACAATTGAGGCACTTGTAAGCACTCTTACTTGTTGCTCAAATGACATAGCAGAAAGGAAGCTCTCTGTGTACAAAGCTGAAGCTTTAATACCCATAAATCTTGGCTGTACATATGCAACATTCTTTCCTTGCTCAAGTAACATCTCATTTTTAATACCAGATATATATTTGCTAACCAAAGATCCAACAAGCATTCCAGAATCTCCACCACTAAGAACTCTTCCTAGTCTTGCTGTTTGTCTGATAATTGTCTCTATATGAACATCATCAAGTGATACACCTTGCTCATTGAATACTTTCTGAATTTCATCAAGTACATACTTCTGAGTAGTAAAGATATCAATCTTTGCTAATTTCTTTGGGTCAAGGGAGCCTTCAGTCAAAGCTTGACCAGCATATACATCGTCTCCATCTTTGACTAAGATTGTGACATTTGGCAATACATTTATTACTTCTGTTGCTTTTTTATTTCCAATCACAGTAAGTAAGCCACCCTTTAGTGTTACAACTCCATCAAATCTAGCCTGTCTTTCAACACTATCTGCATCAATAAACAAGAGTTGTCCCATCTTTACCTTTGATCCATCTGTTACAGCTATTTTTACTACATCACTTACAACATATGTTATATCTTGTGCCCTTGTTCCTTCAATTGAAATTGTAGCTGAATCGTCTTCCGCAACTTCAACCTTGGCTTTTCCGTTTATAGTTGACATTTCTGCTTCAGCCTTAGGGCTTCTTGCTTCGAAAAGCTCTTCAATTCTTGGAAGTCCTTGAGTAATGTCCGTTCTCTGAACACCTCCCTTATGGAATGTTTGCATTGTCATTTGTGTTCCAGGCTCTCCGATTGATTGAGCTGCAATTACACCAACTGCCTTACCCATATCAATGATATGGTCTTGCTCTAGGTCATATCCGTAACAGTTCTGACATACTCCAATTGGAGAATTACACAATATCGGTGTCCTTACATATACCTCGTTTATCTCACTCTTATCTATCTTTTGAGCAGCCTCTCTATTAATTGGCAGATTCTTTTCGACTATCACTTTTCCTTTCTTGTCGAGGATATCACTTGCTGCTATCCTTCCATATATTCTATCTTCAAAGCCAAGTCTTCTATCATCGCTTCTCCCTATCTTAAGTCCCTTTCCATCATATCCACAGTCATCCATCCTAATAATCACATCGTGAGCAACGTCAACTAATTTTCTTGTTAAGTATCCAGATGAAGATGTTCTAAGAGATCTGTCTGCAATTCCCTTTCTTCCAGTATTACTTGCTACAAAATACTCAAAAGCATTTAATCCATCTCTAAAGTTTCCTTTAATTGGAAGTGGAACCCAGTTTCCTGAGGAATCTCTTACCATTCCCTTAAGTGTGACTATCTGTCTTACCTGAATCTTGCTTCCGTTTGTGTTTGATTCAATCATTTGATAAATAGAATTATCTTTAGGAAATTTCTTCCATGCTTCCTCAACCATAGCGTCTGCAAAGTCTTGCCACATATTTACAGAAAGGTTCAATCTCTCTTCTTGTGTGCTTAGCCCCTGTAGATAGTTCTCTTGCAATTGTGCTTCTTTTTCCTCTATTCCTTTTAATTTTTCCTTCATATCAATATCAACCTTACAATCGCTCATTGAGAAACTGAATGCTAGATCTGTTGCATATTTAAACCCTAAATCTTTAAGATCATCAAGTAGCTTTACACATACTTCTAATGGATATCGAATTCGGACATCTTCAACTATCCTTCTTACCTCAGTATCTCCAATTCTAATATTTACAAAAGGATAATCCTCAGGTAGTACGGAGTTAAAGATTACTCTTCCAACCGATGTCTTAATTACTTCTCCTTTTCCCTTAACAATTATCAACTCTGTTGCTGTAATATTCCCTCTTTCAAAGGCTTTTTTTGCATCATCGAAGCTTCCAAACATCTTTGGCTTTTTAACCTCAGCTAAATCTGTTAAGAGGAAGTATCCCATCAACATATCCTTAGTTGGGTTTGCAAGAAGCTTTCCGTTACTTATGTTTACAATATTCTTTTCAGCTAACATTCTCTCTTTAACTTCTGTTAGGGCCTCATCTGTTAATACAACATGTAACGACATTTGGTCACCATCGAAGTCAGCGTTGAATGCTTTACAAATCAATGGGTGAATTCTAATTGCCTCTCCTTCTACAAGTCTTGGATAGAATGCTTGAATTGAGTATTTGTGAAGAGTTGGAGCACGATTTAGCATTACTGGTCTTCCTTTAATTACATCCTCAAGAATATCCCAAATAATGTCATCGCCTGCTTCAATCATGTCTTTTGCTATTCTAATATTTGGAGCAAATTCAAGCTCTAATAGTTTGTTAATCACGAATGGCTTATACACCTCAAGTGCAATAGACTTTGGAAAACCACACTGATTCAATTTCAATGTTGCGTCTCCAATAATTACTGCTCTTCCTGAGTAGTCAACTCTTTTTCCAAGAAGGTTTCTTCTAAAGATTCCCTTTTTACCTCGAAGCTCATCTGTTAATGATTGGTATGGAAGCTTCTTATTGTTCATCATTGGCTTACTTGGTCTATGAGAGTTATCGATTAGTGCATCAACAGCCTCTTGAAGCATCCTCTTCTCATTTCTCAAAATAACATCGGGTGCACCAATAGAGATAAGTCTAGCTAATCTGTTATTCCTATTTATAATTCTTCTATAAAGGTCGTTTAAGTCACTGGTTGCAAATTTACCTCCTGACAGAAGGATTATTGGTCGAAGCTCAGGTGGAATAACTGGGAGGATATTCATCACCATCCATTCAGGTCTAATAGAATTCTTTCTAAATCCTTCCAAATATTGAAGTCTTCTAATTGTAGTTGACTTGTTTTCTCCTTTTTCTGTTTTTGCTAACTTGTTTAGCTTTACAATTTCCTTTTCAAGGTCAATCTTTTTAAGAAGTGCCTCAACAGCTTCTGCTCCCATCTTTGCATCAAAGAAAACCAAATCTCTATCCGCCAAGTCAATATATTCTTCCTCCGTTAATACTCCTCCTACTTCAATCTTCTCTATTAATTTGGCAAGTTTTGTATAGAAGGCATCAACAGATTCCTCAATTTCTGCAAACTGCTTTCTTGTTTTAGCCTGGCTCTGTTTAAATTTATATTCAACTTGATTTGTTTTGAATTCAAGTGCTTTCGGATTCTTTTCTTCTTTCTTAAGTTTCTTTATTTCACCATCATGCTCGGTTTGGTCTGAAGCTAGAGACTCGGCCAAGTCTTTTTCAACTTTATCTAATTCATCCAGTTTTAATTTTTCGACTTTCTTAATTGTTTCATCTCTCTTATCTCTTTGCACATCCACTACCATATATCTTGTGTAATATATTACAGAAAGAAGCTTTTTATGTGGCATATCTAAGACAATTGAGAGCTTGTTTGGAATGCTATATGCAAACCACACATGAACAACTGGAACAGAAAGCTTTATATGCCCCATTCTATCTCTTCGAACGCTTTTTGTTGTTACCTCTACTCCACATTTGTCACATACTATGCCCTTATATCTAATCTTTTTATATTTACCGCAGTAACACTCGTAGTTCTTGCTAGGTCCAAAGATTTTTTCACAAAACAGTCCCTCTGGCTCTGGTCTGAAGGTTCTATAGTTAATAGTCTCTGCCTTTGTAACCTCACCATAGCTCCAACTTAAGACATCTTCAGGAGACGCTAAAGTAAGCTTGATTGCGTCAAAATCTTTGTAATTATCTTTTTTAATTCTGTTCATCATTATTTTGTACTACCTCTAACTGAGGCTGGTTAGAAATTAAATCGATTTTTAGTCCGAGAGCATTTAACTCCCTGACTAACACTTTGAAACTCTCGGGAATATTTACATTCTGAATCTTTTCCCCATGGATAATTGCCTTATATGCGGCACTTCTTCCATTAATATCATCTGATTTAATAGTCAACATTTCTTTAAGTGCTGCAGGAGTTCCATGAGCTTCAAGTGCCCACACTTCCATTTCTCCAAATCTCTGTCCTCCCATTTGAGCTTTTCCTCCAAGTGGCTGTTGGGTTACAACTGTGTATGGACCAGTTGATCTTGCATGTACTTTTTCATCTGCGATATGGTGAAGCTTTAAGATATACTTAGTTCCAACAGTAATTAGCTTTGGGAACTTCTCACCTGTTCTTCCATCCCACAATTCTGTTTTCTCTTCCATATCGAACCCATTCTTTTTCATTTGCTTTTCTAACCATTCCATATTCACACCCTCAAAGAGTGGAACTGCAAATTTCTCACCAAGAAGTGCTGCATATTTCCCAAAATGCACTTCGACTGCCTGTCCCATATTCATTCTTTTGATAAATGTTGGGGTTAAAACCAGGTCTACTGGTTGTCCATCTGTGGTAAATGGCATGTCTTCAACTGGTTTAATAGCTGCAACAGTGTTCTTGTCACCGTGTCTTCCAGAAATCTTATCTCCGAAGTTAATCTTTTTAGTTTTTGCAACCCATATCTTTACTTGTTGTAACACCCCTGGTGCTAACTTATCTCCTTTTTCAACACTTAGAAGCTGAGTTTTGATTACTACTCCTTCTTCTCCATGTGGAAGACGCAATGAGTTATCTCTAATATCGCTACTTGCCTCACCAAAGATTGCTCTAAGCAATCTCTCTTCGGCAGTTAACTCTTGCTCACCACGAGGAGCCACAACTCCAACTAAAATATCTCCACTTCGAACTTTAACTCCAGTTCTAACAACTCCCATCTCGTCTAACTTTTGCAATATCCTATCTCCAACATGTGGAATATCTGCTGTGATTATTTCTGGACCAAGCTCTGTATCTCTAATTTCAACTGAATGCTCTCTAATATGTACCGATGTTAGAAGGTCATCTTTTACAACTCTTTCAGAAATGACAACTGAGTCTTCATAGTTAAAGCCTTCATAGAGCATTAGGGCAACTTTAAGGTTAATTCCAACTGCGAGCTCTCCATTTATCATTGTTGGACCATCGACTAATAGGTCTCCTTTGGCAAATTTTTGTCCTGGCTCAACCCTCACAGTTTGAGAAAATGATGTGTTGTTGTTTGACCTACTAAATTTCTTAATTACATAATCCCTCTTTCCCGCTGTCTCATATTTCACTGTTAGTCTAGTTGCATCTGCGTACTCAACAACTCCCTTTTCTTGTGCAAATATTGCCCAACTACTTTGGGCTCCTACAACTTCCTCATAACCGGTTCCAATTAAAGGAGCCTCCTGTTTAACAAGAGGAACGCCTTGTCTTTGCATGTTAGAACCAGCCAAAGCCCTCATTGAGTCATCGTGTGCTACGAAAGGAATAAGTGCCATTCCAAGGCCTGATTGTTGACTTGCTACAACATCTACGTTAGTAACATTCTGAACATTTTCCAAAACAAAATCTCCAGCGTGTCTAACAGGGACAAGTGATTCTGTTATATTTCCAAACTCATCTTGGGTAACAGTTGCTACAGAAATATTTTTGTTTTCCTCTTCTAGGGCATCAAAGAAAGCTATTTCGTCCGTTACAAAAGCCACAACTGAAATTTCTGAAAGAACATCAACTGATTTTAACTTTTTTGCAATCTCTGGAGTAATGATGTTTCCTGCTTTTGCAACAATTGTCTTTCCCATTTTAATATCTTCCAAAGGAATTCTGTTTACAGCGTCTTTCCCGTTATTTGCAACACAATTTTTAACAGCCCTATATGGCGCTTCAATAAAACCAAAATCATTGATTCGAGCAAGCACTGCAAGTTGTGTAACAACTCCAATAGCCTGACTTTCAGGAGAAGTTACGGGATCAAATCTAGAGTAGTGAGAATTATGAACTTCTCGAACACTAAATGTTGCTCTTTCCTTTGCAAGTCCACCTGGACCAGCTGCGGTTACCTTTCTCTTGTTTTCTAACTCTGCAAGGATATTTGATTGCTCTAAGAATGCTGACAATTGGTTTGCACCAAAGAATGCCTGCATTGCGGCAGATACTGGCTTAGTACTAATTAACATAGAAGGAGTTAACTTTGTGTCTTGTCCATACATACTCATCTTATCTTTAATATTCTTCTCTAGTCTTCTAACACCAACAGCAAGCTGTCTTACTAAAACTTCTCCAACACTTCTAATCCTTCTGTTACTTAGATGATCAATATCATCTGGCTTAACATATCCATTGTTAACTTCAATTAACTTTCTAATTAAAGCTATTAAATCGTCAACATATAGTTTGCAACCATCACCCTCTAGTGGATAGTTTAGTCCTAGTTTTCTGTTTATTTGGTATCTTCCAACTCTCCCAATTTCAAACTTTCTTGTATTAAAGAAGTGTCCTTTAATATATTTCTCTGCACTATCTAGGGTTACTGATTCATCAGGTCGAAGCTTATTGTAAACACTAACAACAGCCTCGTCCTTACTCTTGGTGAAATCTCGTGCTAAGGTGCTGTCTATATATTTGTACTCTTCATGTGTATCAACATCGGCAAAGAGCTTCTTTATATCTTCATCAGAATCAAAACCAAGTACTCTGAAAAGTTCTGTTATTAGAACCCTTGGTCGTTTTGGAATTAGTCTAATGGAGATAACGTTGTGCTTGCTTACTTCAAATTCATACCAAGGTCCTTTTCCAGGCATAAGTCGGGCCTTGTATAGTGTTCGTCCTGGCATTGTTTCGTCTTCTTCAAATAGGACACCTTCTGCTCTTACAATTTGATGAGTAACAACCCTCTTAACCCCGTTTACTACAAAATATCCATCAGCGGTCATCATTGGAAGATCTGTTATGAATATTTGTTGCTCCTTAATTTCTCCTGTTTTATTGTTTAGCAATTGAACCGTTGCATATACAGGAGATTCGTATGACAAACCTTTTTGAGTTGCTTCATCTACTGTTCTATATGGGTCACCAATCTTGAAGTCTTTAAATTCTAGTGTCCACATCTTCTCCATTGTGTCCTTTACTGGGTTTATTTCAGTAAAGAGCTCATTAAAACCTGTTTGGAGAAACTTGTTGAATGAATTTAATTGCGCTTCTATTAAATTGGGGAACTCAATCTTTCGGTGAGAGCCTGTTCCAAGATTAATTCTTCCGGCTCTGTTTCGAATCATTTCATTTGATTTAGACATTGAGTGTATTTTTGGCTTTAAATTAAACTAAAAATGCATCTTTTAGTTAAAATAAATGACAATGGTACTGGTACATCAAACAGATGTAAAAGCGCCATTCCAAGCCATTTATTCGAGAGCAACGGCGGATAGTACCATATTTACCTAGTCTTGTCAAAGAAAAAGAAGTTAATTTTTCATAATATACCTGTGATTTTTGAAAGTCAAAGGGTTGGCAAATATACCTATCTTTGTGCTATAACAAATAGATGAAAAAAAGAGGAAGGAAGAAAATTGAAAAGAATATCAATATTAAAAGTGATGAAACTAAGATTGTTTTCGGTATTCTTGTACTAATAATAGGGATAACAATATCAATATCTCCTTTTTTTGATGCAAAAGCCTTTAGATTTCTATCTGAATTTTTAGGTTTTAGCTCAATTTTATGGGGATTGACACTAATATATTTCTCCTTTAGGTTTTTAATCTCTCACGCGTTCTTTAAATCTGTAAAGGTTCAACTTGGATTAATACTGCTCTCAACCTCATTTGCAACATTCCTTCTTTTTTGGACTCCTGTTGAAATATTGCAGACTACAACAGATTTTTCTACAAGTGGAGGACAACTTGGTTACGGAATCCATATGCTTCTTTTAGGTAGTGTAGGGCAATTTATAGAATTTTTAATTCTAATCTTCTCCTTTATTCTCTCAATATCTCTCTTGACAAACATTACACTTGCTCAGATTAGGGATTTCCTAGTCAATACTTTTTCAAAGGAGAAGTCACAAGAGAAAGAGTTAGACAGATTAGAGAAAAGCCTAAACATTTCTGGAGAAGAAGGAGTAATCAAAGATGAAGAGGCCCAAGAAAGGGTCGAAAAGATATTTGAAAAGAAAGGATTTCTTGGCATGTTTGGATCAGGCGATAAGGAGAAAAAAGCAGAAGAAGAGAAGGTTGAGCCAGAAATACCAGAAATGAAAGACGGGGAAAGGAAAAAGTATGAAAATGAAAACGGGATTGATAACACTGCAAGGTATCTAAATTGGAAACTACCAACTGTTGACCTGCTTCAAGACCCTATCGTTAGAGCACAAAATAAAGAGGTATATAAAAGGAATGCACTAATAATAGAGCGAACCCTTGCTAGTTTTGGAGTGCAAAGCAAGGTTGTTGAAGTTCTTGTTGGCCCAACAGTTGTTCAATATGCTCTAAGCATTGGTGTTGGACAGAAAGTGTCAAAAATTCAAAACCTAGCAAACGATTTAGCCCTTGCACTTGCCGCACCAGCAAGTAGTGTCAGGATTGAAACTCCAATTCCAGGAACGTCCCTTGTCGGAATTGAAGTCCCTAATCCAATGCCAAATTATGTCTATATAAAAGAGCTGATTCAAAAGCTAAACGCAGAAAAAGATAAATATGAACTACCTTTGGTGTTTGGTAAAGATATTGCTGGAAAAATGATAATAAAGGACTTAACTCAAATGCCTCACTTGCTTGTTGCTGGAGCAACTGGAACGGGTAAGTCTGTCGGAATAAATGCGATGTTGATTTCACTTTTAATGACAAAAACTCCTGATGAGCTAAGGCTAATTTTGGTTGATCCAAAGATGGTCGAGATGAATCCTTACAACGGAATTCCTCACCTTCTGACTCCAGTTATTACTGATATGGAACTAGTTGTTAATGCGATGCAGTGGGCACTCGAGGAGATGCAGGTTAGGTATAGAATGTTAAAACAGGCTGGAGTGAGAAAAGTGAGTGAATATAATCAGAAGATGGGATACTCTGCAATGCCATATATCGTTATCGTTGTTGATGAAATGGCCGACCTAATGCTTTCAACTGGTATTGATGTCGAAACAAAGATAGTCAGACTTGCACAGATGTCCAGAGCAGTTGGAATACATCTAATTCTTGCAACACAAAGGCCTTCTGTAAATGTGGTTACAGGACTTATCAAAGCAAACATTCCTGCAAGAATGGCATTTAGCGTCGCAAGTGGTACAGATTCAAGAGTCATTATTGATCAGGTAGGTGCAGAAAATCTAATTGGAAACGGTGATATGCTATTTAAATCTCCAAAGGATATGAGACCAGTTAGAATTCAAGGCGCACTAAGTGAAATCAAGGAACTAGATAAGATCATTAAGTTTATCAAGGATCAAACATACGAAGTCGATTACTCAGAGGAAGTTGTCGCACCAAGAGGTGAAAACGGTAAGACAATTGAAAGCAACGGGGGCAGTGACAACCCATTATTTATGGACGCAGTAAATGTTGTTGTTAATGCGCAGAAAGCCTCAGCATCCCTTCTTCAAAGGAAATTGAAGATTGGTTACAATAGGGCAGCAACACTAATGGACGAATTGGAGGAGGCTAAAATTGTTGGGCCAGCAGATGGTAGCAATGCAAGAAAGGTTTTGATTACCTCAACAAATCAAATAGTTAAAAAGTAGTATTAATTTCTGCCCCAATATTTGTATATATGATAACATCAGGAGAGATATTAAAAAACAAAAGAAAAGCGCTTGGGAAGACAGTTTTCGAGGTTTCACAGGAAACGAAAATTCAGGAGAAATATATAAAAGCATTAGAGGTAAATGAGTTTTCATCTTTTGACTCCCCAGTGTTCATAAGTGGTTTCATAAAGATTTATGGAGAATATCTTGATTTGGACGTTGACAAACTTCTTGCCCTCTTTCGAAGAGCTTCAGAGAAAAGCGTGAAATCAGCTCAAACAACAAAACAGAAGAAATACTCTTTTAAGAAACTTCTCACTCCCCAGATAATTTCAATTGCATCTATCTTGCTAATCGCTTTGATGGCTTTAATTTATCTTTACATTCAATACAATAGTTTCCAGAAAATCCCATCGCTTGAAATTCTACAGCCAAAAAACGGATTAATAGTTAATACTGAAGAAATAGAAGTGAGTGGAAAGACAACCGTAGGATCAATTCTAACAATTAACAATGTCTCAGCAGAAAACAACTTAGGAGTGTTTTCTTCCAAAATTAAGCTAAACCAAGGAGATAATATAATACTGGTCATTGCAAAAAACCCGAAAAACAGCAAGGTAGAAAATAGACAACAGATAAATATTAAATATGAAAAACCCGCAGTTCTTTCAGAACAAACAAAGAAGGCACATACAGTTCGAATTATCGTAGATGGAAACAATCCTTGGGTTCAATTAATCATTGACGACAGGCAAAAGTTTCTAGATCCACATATGGCAACAGGTAAGTCAGAGAGATTCAGTGCATTAGAATCAGTACAGGTAATATCTGGGATACCGTCTGTAACAAAGGTATATATTGATGGTATTCTGAGACCATTTGTAATTAATCCGGTAAGCAGGAGTGGCACACTTTCGTGTACAATTAACAACGACGTAGTGAATTGTGATAAGGAATGAGGTAAAATAAGGCATGGACGACAGAGAAAATATTGAATTAATAAAAGAAAAGATTGATATAGTTTCGTACATAGGAAAGTATGTAAAGTTGAAACAGGCTGGAAAGAATTTTGTCGGCTTGTGCCCATTTCATCAAGAAAAAACCCCATCATTCAGCGTTAATGCTGATCTAGGAATATTTAAATGCTTCGGTTGTGGAAAAGGTGGAGATATATTTACATTTACTCAAGAGATAGAAAAGGTTGACTTTCCAGAAGCACTCGAGAAACTAGCTAAAGAAGCAGGTGTTACTATTGTAAAGAACACAAGAAATACCAGAAACCCACTAGAAGAAATAAATGAACTTGCTAAAAGATATTTCCAAAAAGAACTATATGCAAAGGAAAATCTTGAAGCTCTTAAATATATCCATGGGAGAGGAATTGATGACAAAATGATCGAGATGTTTGGGATTGGATACGCAAGTGGAGATGGAAAGATGTTCGCATCATTTAAGAAGTATAAAAAGTATACGGACAAACAGTTAATTGACAGTGGCCTATTTCTATATAAAGAGAGAATAATAAAAGAGAAGTTTAAGAAAAGAGTAATGTTCCCTATATTTAATACTTCAAACAAGGTTATTGCATATACCGGAAGGATACTTCCCAATAATGACTTCGGACCTAAATATTTAAATAGTCCAGAAACTGAAATATATCAAAAAAGAAATACTGTATATGCACTGAATTTTTCAAAAAGTAATATAAGGAAAGAGGATCTATGTATTGTCGTTGAAGGCACAACGCATGTAATTGCGACTTTTCAAGCCGGATTTCCTTTTGCTGTGGCCCCACTTGGAACTGGATTGACCATCCATCAACTTGAGTTAATTTCAAAGTATACTAAAAATATTCTATTCATTTTTGATAATGACAATGCAGGGAAAAAAGCCTTGGAGAAAGCTTTTAGTATGTCCTCACAACTCAACTTGAATGCATACGCTAATGACACAGAGAAATATAATGATATAGACGAGATGTACAGGCATGAGCCTAAGAATATATCAAACCTCATCAAGAACAAAACGGACTGTTTTAGCTACCTCGTAGCTTCTAAAATGGCCGATTTTGATTCCTCCTCACTTGCTTCTTTCACCCAACTAAAAAATTATGTGTTTTCACTTCTATCTGAAGTAAAGGATGAAACATTAAGATCTTTCTATTTGGAAAAAGCGGCAAATATTACCGAAATAGACTTTAAAGATAATGCTCCAACAAAGAAATACACTATGAAGGTGAGCTTTTCACCTGTGCATTTGACCCTTGAGGATATGTATATTCAATCGTTATTATCTACTTTCCCGATATCCATTCCAAAGTCTCACAACACTGAAATATTTTCTCAGGATAACACAGTAAGAATCTTAAATGCATTAAAAGGAAAGGGCTTTGATAGTGCGAAAGATATACTCGAATTGTTTTCAAAAGAGAAGGAGATTTATGACTATGTTGAGAAACTTCTAATGACAGATGAGGATGAAATAGAGATTGAAGATATCTATGGGAGACTGGAAAAATCATATCTTGAGAGGAAGTTGCGAAAACTTAGAACAGAGGTTGCGATAAGCGAACAAAAAGGAGATACTAGCGGGGTAGAAAAAACACTAAAGGAAATTTTGGAAATTGCAGATAAGATTAAGAAGTACAAATGATGAAAATATCAGATTATGACGAGTTTGAATACGACTATTCAACGTATTGGAAAAATAGGAATTACGAGCATTTTTGCGAGGTAATGGCCTTAAAAAAGCTTTTTATTAATAAAACTGGAAAATGGTTTGTCGATATTGGAGGCTCTTATGGAAGACATCTGCCAATCTACTATTCTAAATACACCAACCCCATACTTCTTGACTATTCACTGAATACTTTAATTAATAATAAGCAAAGAATAGTAGATAAATACCCTAAAACAGTATTTATTGCAGCGAATGCATACTTCCTTCCTTTTCGAGAATCATGTATAGACGGGGCAATGATGGTGAGGGTTCTTCATCATATTGATACTCCTCAAAGATACTTTTCAGAATTGATTAGAATCCTAAAGAAGAATGGAAGTTATATACAAGAGATTCCAAATAAGATGAATTTGAAGGCAATAATTCGAAATGCCCTTAAGTTTAATTTTTCATATTTCACAAAAGAACCGTATCAACAGCCTACAAAACACCAATTCGAAGGATCAAACGGGGTTGAATCTGTGTTTTTAAATTACCACCCAAACTATTTAAAGAACATTTTTTCTTCAAATGGAATTACCATCAGAAAGAAAATTGGAACCTCATTTTTTAGAAGTGAATTATTAAAGAAACTTGTACCAATGAAGATATTGATCTTTGGTGAAGGGATTTGTCAAAAGCTGTTTAGTTTCGCCAACCTCTCTCCTAGTATTTTCTTCGACACAACAATTGAAAAAGCTGGTAAAAACAAGCTTAATTATAGCAAGATAGAAGATATCCTTGTATGTCCAAAGTGTAAGAACAACTTAATATTTAAAAAGGAAGAATCCGTATGCACAGCATGTAAGTCGAAATTTGAGAAAGTTGCTGGTATATGGGATTTTAGAGTGCAATGATATTAAAAAAATCTTTGGGACAAAACTTCTTTAATAACCCCAACCTAGCAATTAAGATTGTGGCAGAGGCTCTTAAATCTAATCCAGAGTTCGTGTTAGAGATTGGGCCGGGAGATGGGTATTTTACAAAACTAATTCTGGAAAAGTGTAAAAATATCATTGTAATAGAAAAAGACAGTAATCTTGCGAGCAACCTTCAAATAAAGTTTCCAGAAATCAAAGTGATTAACCAAGATTTTCTTCATTTCAACCTAAATACTATTTCTCAGATCGACAGCTCCGTTGTATTTGGCTCTCTTCCATATAATGTATGTAAACCGATTATCAAATTACTTTTAGAGAGTGGGCTTTTTAAAGAAATGTACTTCATACTGCAAAAAGAAGTTGCGCAAAAATATGCAGGAAGTTTCGGCTCGTCACTTTTATCAATTACTACAAAAGCATATGCTAATACGAAAATCCTTTTCGATATTAATCCCGGAAGTTTTCTCCCAAGGCCAAAAGTAGTGAGCTCGTTTATTCATTTCACGAGAAACGAGAATATGACGGGATTAAATATAGATACATTTAAATATATTGTTAAACACTCGTTTTCAAGCCCAAGAAAGACGCTGAGAAACAATTTAAAAGGCGTGCTATTTGATAGTATTATTTCAGATGAGATGCTTAATAAACGACCAGAGGATTTAACATATGATGAATATGTAACTCTTTCTAAGTGCTATAATCAAAAATAATGAAGAGAAAAGCCCAAAAGAAAAAGGAAGTTCAAGTAAAACAATTGTCATTGGGCTTGAAATCTCCCTTTGTAAACGTCTTTTTTAATCTAAAAAATGTTTTCACAAAGAGAATTGTATACTTTGAAAGCAATAAGTACATCAAAGACCAAACTATCTGGTGCTTAATTTCATTTCAAATAGTACTAATCCTCTTACAACTAATATTGATTTTAAACTCAATAGGTAAACTTCCAACAATGCTCCCTCTAATTAGTTTTGTCAGCAACCCAATATATTCAATTCTAAGTAAGTATTTTATTATTCTTAACCCAATTCTTTCACTTGGTTTATTTGTACTAAATCTTAGGCTATCTAGAACAAACTATTATCACGACAAGAAAATCTCAATTTATTTGTCTTTTCTCTTTTCTCTGATTATTCTTGCTATTTACATTAACTTATTTAGAATAATTCTTGCATTTAATGGATAATCTGCTTTTTAATACCGCGGCTATTCTTGACAAGATTTTAGATCTTCTTAAATATCCAAATGATATTCCAGTTGTTTACGATAAATACCTACACTTCTTCCCTATTTTAGTTCTAGGATTTATTGCAACACTTCTTTTAACCCCTGTTATTGGATTAATTGCTAAAAAACTAAACATATTGGATAGGCCAGCTAGTGAAAGAGGAAAAGGCCTAAATAAATACGACGACCCAAACAGACACTTACACAAAGTGAGTGTTCCATTCTTGGGTGGACTGGCAGTGATTATTCCTCTACTTATCGCCATGTTTCTGTTTCTCAAACCATCCCCAGAATTAACTCCAATAATCATTGGTGTAATCCTTCTGACTATAGCCGGAATTTTAGATGATGCATTCAATCTCCCCGCTACAGTACAATTGATAGTTCAAATCATTGCCGCTTCACTAATAGCATTCTCAGTAATCAACTTCTCATTTATCACAAATCCATTTGGAGGGGTCTTTTCTCTTGATATCTTCACTTCGAATTTTAAGTTTTTAGGAATGCTTGGTAGTTTTGTCTTTCCTGGAGATTTATTGATAATTCCATGGATAATACTCTGTATTAACGCCTTAAAATGGACGGCTGGAAGTGATGGCGTCTTGGAGAGTAACTCAATTGTAATATTTGCACTCCTTTTTGTTCTAGGAATTAGAAATGAGTCTTCCCTGATTGCTGTAGCATCAATTGTGACACTGGGCTCATTGCTAGGATTTATGGTTTATCACTTCCCACCCGCGAAAATTCACTCTGGATGTACCGCAAAAACAGTCATTGGGTTTCTGATTGCCAGCCTTGCTCTTGTAAATGGAGCCAAAATCCCTACTACAATAATCATTCTTGCACTTCCAATTGCTGATGCATTCTTTGTTCTAGGATACAGAGCAATAAAATTCAGGCCTAAAAACCCTGTTGAATTAATGAGAATTAATGATTCATCTCACTTACACCATCAACTAATACGAGTTGGGTTTACTCCGCAAGGAGTATTGTTTGTTGAATCAGCGTTAACACTTGCCTTTGGTTTAATTGCCGTTTTAACAACAGGTGCATATAAACTCTTTGGGTTATTTGCGGTTTTGCTTGTAATTCTAATTATAATTTCACTGATGCACTTTCTTTCTTCTAAAAAACAAGCACTAGAGAAGAAAAAGCGACCAAAACAAACCCCAGAATCAAAATACTCGTATTAACCATATAGACATCAAACAAACATACTAATATAATGGGAAAGTATGAAAATACTTAAAACTGCCACAATCATTCTAGTAGTACTAGTTGCAATTTCTTTAATTGTATATTTAATCCCTTTCGAAAAGATAACTTCATATATCCCGTTTATAAACAAACTGTATAACAACACTTCTTTAACAGTCAATTCTAGAAATGGTAAAGCCGTAATATCTGTAAATGGAAAAGATTACGGACAGACACCAGTAACAATAAGTGATTTATCTGCAGGTGAGTACGAAATTTCTATGACAAGAATTTCAACAAGCTCTGATTTTTACAAAGAGAAGAAAGTAAAAGTAGAACTTCAAAGGCACACTGAAGCAATTGTTGATGTTGAAATTGGCCCAAACGATATAATCTCTGGCTATGTCTTGTACTACACCCAATCTCCAATAAAAAACAGTGATTCAGGATACATAACAATTAGCTCAAATCCGTCGGGTACAAACATATATCTTGACGATGAGTTCTTTCAAAAAGCTCCCGTAAATGTATTTCAATTTAAAGCAGGAGACTTCAATGTTAAAGTAACTCAAGATGGATATGAAGATATAAAATTTCCAATTGTGGTTAGAAATGGGTATAACTTAAATATTAATACATATCTGTACCCAATTCCGATAAACATTATAAAATAATGAAAGACGTTAAAAAGAAAAACAATTTTAAAGGACCGATATCTGTACTTGTACATGGAAGCAATCAACTTTCTTTCGGTATAGCGCAGGCTTTACTAGCACAAGGGGGAAAAGTAATCATTGTTGATAACTACAATACTGCAAGTAAAAAGTATATTACCTCTCTTAAAGAGATTGGTTCGGCAGATTTTGTTGACTTCAAGGGCTTAGAAGAGCTTCTCAAAAATCTTCCTAATGTTGACTATCTCTTCTATTTTCTAAATGAGTATTTAACAAACTCGTCTACCTTCGCAAGCCATGATTTTCTTGAAGAGACGACTAGACTCAACTACTCTCTCAAGCATTGTAGAGATTTCAATGCAAAGTTTTCATTGATAACTACAGTTAAACTCAATCTTGAGCTTTCCGAGCATATACTAAACACAAAATTAAGTGCTCCTAGTCCATACTCACCAATAGAGCTACAGAAGTATTGTGAAACTCTTGTTGCAGAGTACCGAGATAAGTCGAAAATTAATGCGAGGATTATTCGAGTTGGAACACTTCTTGGGAGTGCAATCTCTACTATCTCTGACCCAATTGTAGAGCAATTAATTGATGAGGCAGTAAACAAAACTTTTCTAACCATTAAAGGGGAAGGGCTTGATAGCCATTATCTATTAAATATTAAGGATGCGATATACGGAGTTTTGAAACTCACTTTTGCCTCAAAAACGGAAGGAGAAGTCATAACATTAGCAAACCCAAACGAGTATTCGACCTTGTCACTTGCATATAAACTGCTTGAGATTAATCGAGATCTGCTTGAAATTAAGTTTGTAAATGGAGACAGAAACGGAATCTCAAATGAAAATAATTATGTACCAGCACCCAGTGCTACAGATTTTGGCTGGGCGCAGAAAGTGCCCCTAGAGGACACTCTTCTTGAAGCAATTTCGGTTATATACCCTAATAAAGCAAAACAGCTTTCAAACAAGCCTAAAAAGTCTGAGTTTGAAAATGAGGGAATTATTATCAAGAGCAAGAAAACAAAAACGCAAACAGGGCAATTTCTTTCAACTTTTTTTACTCCAATTACTAAGCTTTTTAAAGGATTTAAAATTAATTTCAAAAATTTTAAAGAGAGCTTGAACTCAAGAACTATCCCAATATATATTGCCACAACAATTTTCCTTCTTGCTCTAGTATATTTCTTGATAGCCCCGTTAATTGGAATCACAATAAGTGCAATTTCACTCTATGCAAATGCCAAGGGGGCATATAGAAACATAACACAGTTTGAGTTTGAAAAGGCCTCAAAAAAGCTTTCTACCGCTTACAATATGTCCTCCAAGACCGAGGAGGGTTTTTCAAAAATCAAGTGGGTTTTCGATGTTGGCAAACAAGGAGGGACGTATGATGGAATTTCACAACTACTCTTTGCTTCTGAGTATGCATTCTCTGGCGCAAAAGATTTAACTCACGACCTTATACCACTTACATCCTTTATCAAAGAGTATAAGCCTGCAATAAACTTTGAAAACGACATTCCAACTTCAACACAAAACTATCGATTATACTTAAAAGAGCTGGAGCAAAACTCTTCTTCAATCTCGAAGTCAGCCTACGATATTCAACTAGCAAGCTCACTTATTTCAAATTTAGATATTTCAACATTCCCAAAGCTATTTCAGAAATATCTAGTGGAGCTCAAAACAACCAATGAAAATATCTTAAACAACATACTCCCTGCACAAAAAATTATCTCCTTCCTGCCAAAGCTTTTAGGAGTAGATGGGAGGGTTAGATACTTGGTTCTATTTGAAAATCCAGGTGAGATAAGATCAACGGGTGGATGGCTTAGTAGTTACGGAATAGTTGCCTTAGATGGTGGGCAGGTGAAGGAACTGAAGGTAGATGATATATACAACGCCGAAGGACAATTAAAAATTGCTGGAAAGTATTTTGACGCACCAAGTGACATGAAAAAGGCTCTTGGGATATCAAAATGGAGTGTTTCCCTTTCCAACTGGAGCCCAAGCCTATCTCAAACTGGTGTGGTAGCTGAAAACTTCCTTTCAAAATTAGATCCTGGAGTTGAGTTTGACGGGATAATTACAATTGATACGGAGTTTTTAAAATCGCTTCTAACAAAATGGGACGGAATTACAATCCAAGGAGAAACAGAGAAGATAACAGCTGGGAATTTAGACGCAAAGATATACCAACTGCATACTGCGTTTGTCCCAGGACAGCCTGTTAAATCGGCATTTTTAGCAAATCTTGGAAACGAGGTACTTAAAAAAATCTTAACCAGTGATATTCAAGGATATAAAGATATTGCAGAAATAATAGCAGGAGCTCTTTCTCAAAAGCATATCCAAATATCTACAAACAATAAGTACGCAAACGATTTCTTTACAGAGAATAACTGGTCTGGAGAGATTGGAAAGAAATATCTATCTTCTCCGATTCCAATTGAATGGAACTGGGGAGGAAATAAGGCAAATCTATTCTTGGAAAGGTCGTATTCACTTGATTTAGCAATTACCAATGCAAATACCATTAACTTCGACTACGAGATATTTCTACAAAATAAATCAACAAGTAATACATACCCACAGGGAGAGTACAAGAACTACTTGAGAATATATCTTCCCACTAATGCGCAGATATCCTCTATCTCTGGTTTTGTAAATAATAAATATCGAATATATAACCAGAACGGATTTAAGGTAATAGGTGGATGGTTCAATGTTCCTATTAGATCAACAGAAAATCTGCATTTGAAATACTCGTTACTCAAAGAAGCTGGCAATAACTACTTTCCAATAACAACCGATGGAAATGGATATACAATGGACCTAAATATATTTAAACAAGCCGGAATGGGTTCTGACGTTTACGGTTTGAGTATCGTTTATCCCGATACATGGGCAATTGTAACTAACACTGGGTTAGAAAGAGGAACAAATTCCTTAGATAGCACATTTAACCTAGACACACCAAAAGAATTTAACATTGTTTGGAAAGCTAAGTAGACTAAATCTTCTTTATCTTCTGTTCTTTCAAACTGTCGTACAAGTCCAATACATCATCAGAGCTTATTTCCTTAGATTTTGCAAACTTTTTTATTTCTGTTACTGTCAAATCTGTATTTATTGGCATTCTATTACTAATTCCCATTGGCTTAATAAATGTTGCTATATGGTGAGATTTACAATTACTACACGAGAAGTGTATAATGCTAGTCACTTGCATATCAGAGATAATGGATAAATCGGAAGTTGTATATGGAGTTCCACATTTATCACAAAATCTTGCTATTGCATCAATATAAAATTTTAGTTTGTCATTTAACAAACTGTCAGATTTCTTTTCCATTAATTTATTATATCACACAAATAAATGGCTGCAGAACAAAACAACGCAATTAAGAAGTTAATTGCAAAGGGTAGAGAACAAGGATTTCTAACCCAAGATGATTTGTTAAGCGCACTTCCAACAATAGAGGAAGATGTAGAGCTAGTAGATAAGGTGTTTATCGAATTACAAAATGAGGGAATTGAGGTTATCGAAGACACTGTAAGCCAAGAGACAAATGAAGAACCCTTAACTCTTGAAAAAAAGATTCGGATTTTAAAAACCATTCAAAGTAGTATCTCAACCGACGCAATTAGGTCATATCTTTATGAAATTGGAAAGATTCCACTTTTAACTGGAGCGGAAGAGGTAATCCTTGCAAAAAGAATTGAAAAGAAAGATGCCGAAGCAACACAGCTATTGATTACCGCTAACCTCAGGTTGGTAGTGAGTATTGCAAAAAAGTATGCAAAAAGTGGCCTCGAGTTACTTGATTTAATCCAAGAGGGAAACATGGGATTAATGAGAGCTGTTGAGAAATTCGATTATCATAGAGGTTTTAAATTTTCAACTTATGCAACTTGGTGGATTAGGCAAGCTATAACAAGAGCTATAGCCGACCAAGCAAGAACTATTCGTATCCCAGTACATATGATTGAGACCATAAACAAATTTAACAAGGTAAATGCCATACTAACAACAAAATTTGGAAGGAAGCCGACTGACGCAGAGATAGCTCAAGAAATGGAAATTGATGAGAGCAAGATTGAAGAGATTAAAAAGATCTCACAGAATCCTCAATCACTTCAAACCCCAATTGGGGAAGAGAAGGACAGTGAGCTACAAGATGTAATTCCAGATGATTGGTCACAATCTCCAGAAGATTTTGCTACTCTTGAGTACTTAAAAAATCAAATCCACGAGATACTGGATTCTCTACAAGACAGAGAAAAGAGGGTTTTAGCACTACGATTTGGCCTTGAAGATGGGGTAACCAGAACACTAGAGGAAGTTGGAAAAGAATTTGGCGTAACGAGAGAGAGGATTAGACAAATAGAAGCAAAAGCGCTCAAAAAATTGAAAGATAAATCTCTTCAAAAGAAACTGGAAAGTTATATCGGGGGCTAATTACTCTTCTGAATCAAAGATGTGAAAGTACTTGGAGAAACTGGGAGTGCATTTGTTTTAGTAACAACCTTTTTGAACCCTGTTAACTCAAAAGTAGGATTTAGATATTTCGTGTAATTTGTCGCATTAGGATTTACAGAAACATCTGTTATTTTAAAATAAACACTGAATCCAACCCAAACAACGACTGCAATCAAGAGAAAGATTAATACTGATGACCACGACTTTTTAACATCCATAATTGTTAATTGTAAAACTTAGAATCATCTATTTTAAATATTACTATTTCAAATGAGTATACAGCTTGACCGTTATTATCAACTTCGTCAGTGTATGAAACCTTTGTAATTGTTGGGTACATTGGCATACTTTCTACCTGCTCAAGCAATTTAATTAAATTTGCTCGATTTCCCTTTACTGTTACTCGTGCACTCCAAGGCTTGAGAATTATTAGATTTGATTCAAACTTATCAGCTTTTTGGAAATTAATTCCAATTAAATTAAATCCGTTTATGCTTGCTACTTCTTCAAGATTTGAGAGAAGAAGACTGAAGTTTCCTGAAGAAGGAAATATCAATGGGAGATTTTTAATATCAGATTCATTTGTCGCATACTCATTTGTAAGTGAGGCAAGAGCGGTAAGTTTATCATTTAGTTTCTGCTCTATTTGGTTTTTCTCTTTAATCTCTTGATTAATTTCCGCTATCTTTATTACAGTTGGCCTGATTGCAAATGCAATTAATATTATTGCAACAATAATTGTAAAAGCACCAAAACTATATGTTTTAGCCTGTACGGTACCACTAATCATTTTTATCAAATCTAGTCTTTTAATTTGTTTTTCCATTCTTTACTTCTTTACTGTAGTTATATTAAAGGATATTGATACGCTGAATACATTACTATTTGTGCCACTCTTCGTAATCGTAATAGATACACCAGAGTATTTTGTGTTTTGCCTAAGGGAGAATTCGTAGTTCTTTACTGCCGTTAAATCTGTTGTTTCAATAGATAGTGACACGCGCTTATTATTATATGAGAAATTTTTAAGTGTTAAGGTAGATGGAATACCACTTGTAATCTCTGAGACAAGTTTTGAATTAATCTGTTGATTTGCATCTACTGAGTTTATCTCAACAAATAGGTCACCTAGATTTCTAAAACGAATCTCTTCTGCTCTAAACTCTTTGTTTGATAGCACTTCTGTCTTATCGTTTATAGATTTTGTTAAGTCGTTGTTTATCTCGTCCATCACAAATCTTGCGAAAAATACCCCAAGCAACATTATCTCAATACCTACCAACAAATATCGTCCAACTTTAAATACCCAAGTATAAATTGTTGTCCAAACATCTTTTGGGGGATTAAGTGGTTCTAATAGATTTATGCCTTGTTGTTTTTTGGGCATGGGCAGAATTAATATTTTTAGTTAAAAAAGTATAGCACAATTGATTTAGTTATTGGAGAAGTTGTTAATAGACAATTAGATATATAAAAATATATAATGAATACTATGGAATTTAATAATGCAGAAAAAATATTTATTGGTGTTTCTTGGCCATATGCCAATGGAGACATTCATATCGGTCATCTTGCGGGCCAGAATGTCGTTTGCGACGTGTTTGCTCGATACAACAGGCTGATAGGTAGAGATGTGTTAATGGTCTCTGGAAGTGATAGCCATGGCGCCCCAGTAATTTTCGCAGCAGAGCAAGAAAAAATACTCCCAAGTGAGTATGCTGAGAAATCACACGAGAAAATTGTTGCAACTTTTGAAAAACTTGGACTTGTTTATGAAAATTACACTAAAACTACCACCGAAAATCACAAAATTGTTGTGCAGAATATATTCTTAGTATTAAAAGAGCTTGGATATCTAGAAGAAAAGGAAACAAAGCAATACTACGATTCAAAAGTTAAAAGATTTCTCCCGGATAGATATGTGCGAGGAACTTGTCCTAAGTGTGGGGCAACAAATGCAAGAGGAGACGAGTGTCCAGAATGTGGTGCATATCTAAATCCAGAAGATTTAATTGATCCTTACAGCACCCTTTCTGATTCAAAACCAAAATTAAAGAAAACCAATCATTTCTATATTAACCTTGCAAAAACCCAAAAAGAGCTTTCAAAATTCGTAAAAAACAACGAAAAGAATTGGAGAAAATGGGTAAGAGAGTTTTCAAAAGGATGGATTAAACAAGGTTTAGAGCCAAGAAGTGTTACACGAGATTTAAGTTTTGGGGTACCTGTTCCAGTTGATGGGTGGGATAACAAGGTAATATATGTTTGGATTGAGGCAGTTGTTGGATATCTGTCTGCTGCAATTGAATGGGCGCAAAAACAAGGAGATATATCACTTTGGGAGGAGTTTTGGAAAAATGAAGATTGTAAACACTACTACTTCATTGCTGGTGGAAATGTGCCTTTTCATACAATAATTTGGCCTGCAGAGCTAATTGCATATTCAAAAAAATACGAAAATGAAGAATTATCAGAGAAATATAAATTACCTGGCGAAACAAAAAATAAAGCATTAAACCTTCCGTTTAATGTCCCAGCAAACAAGATGTTACTTTTTAAAGGGAAGAAGATGTCAAAAGGAGATGCAACTGGAATTACGGTCGCTAGTCTTTTGGAGAAATATAATCCAGACACAATTAGATACTTTTTCGTTAAATACTCCCCAGAAAATCACGACAGAGAGTACACTTGGAAAGACTTTATTGAGGCGAATAACAATGAATTAGTTGCTAATATTGGAAACTTTATTAATCGTTCCCTTACCTTCCTTTACACAAAGTTCGAAGGGGTTGTTCCTGACAGCCAAATAGATGAAGAGGTAAAGGAAAAAATAAATACTACCTTTACTGATGTTGCGCAGAGTATTGAAAAATGTGAGTTCATTAAATCTATTGAATATGTTTTAGAGCTTGGGCATTTTGCAAATAAATATTTCAATGATAAACAACCTTGGATAACAATAAAAAGTGATAAGGGTGTGGCAGAAAGAACAATCTACAACACTATTCAACTAGTTAATGCACTCCGAGTTTTAATTTCTCCATACACTCCATTTGCAAGTAAAAAATTAGAAAAAATACTAAATATTGAAAATGTCTATGATCCAACAGAAGAGGTAAAAGAAAAAGGGAGAGTAAGTAGATATGTAGATCAATGGAATTTTGAAGAAATAAAAGGCGGAAGGAAGATAAATAAGCCTGAAATATTGTTTGAAAAGGTTGAATATACACAAGACTTAAAAGATATAGACAAGGCAGATAATCCTGTTAATTAGACTACTCTCTACCACAAAATAACTGAGAAACTTCTAAAGGAGATCAATTTATAACTGTATTAATCATTACTCTTTTTTATATCTACACTCAGGTGTTAAGATATATTAATAAGATTAATATTAATTAAATATGGCACAAAGTAGTACCCCAGCGGCACCTGCAGCTCCAGCACCTACACAAACACAAAGTGGAGGGTGTAATCCTTGTAGTGGATGTGGTGGATGTAAGCAAGGCAAATAATTCTTAAATCTGTTGGATGATTAATAGTTCTTGGGCCAACCCTATTTTTGCCAATTCCTGCCATATCGATTCTGTAACATACGGAAGGAAAGGATGCATTATTTTCAGATTTTCTTTTAGCAAATATACTAATTCTGCAAGCTTTTCTACTCTTTTACTATCCCCAACTTCAAGAGATTTTATCTCTTCTTTTATCTCTTCTATCCATTTATCGCAGTACGTATGCCAGAAGAATTCTCTTATTTCTTCAGCTCCTAAATGAAATTTATAATTATCTATATACGCTTTAACATTATTTATATATTTCTCATTCTTTTTTGTTCTTTCTGTTTCTGATTCTTTTTTTTCAAATTTCGCAATTGCTTCATTTACGTTTTCAATCTCAGAATCTTCAATATTTAATATTACAAATCTGCTTGCATTCCATATTTTATTTACAAAGAATCTATTTCCCTTTATTTTTTCCTCCCTTAACGGAGTGTTTGCACCAGGGAGGGCGTCGATGTAGTACCACATTCGTAGGGCGTCGGCCCCGTATTTATCAAATATATCTTTTGGCATCACACCATTACCTTTTGATTTCGACATCTTTGTGCCATCTGCTGCAAGTATCATTCCATGAAGAAATACTGTGTGGAATGGTGTTTTCCCAGTCACATAAATACCAAGCATCATCATTCTTGCGACCCACCAGAAGAGAATATCTCTCATTGTTTCCATAACATCTGTCGGAAAATACTTCTTAAAATCATTTCCCTTTATTCCCCCTAGAGTTGAGAAGGTCCACTGACCTGAGCTAAACCAAGTATCAAAGATGTCAGTTTCTTTCTCCCAATTTAAATCTGAGGCAGGTTTTTCTACTGAAGCTTCTACAGTTCCATTTCCTTTCGCTTTCTTACCTGTTTCTTTCTCAAAATCGCTAATCGTTTTATCTTTATTGTTATTTAACCAATCATAAAGCTCTTTTCCTCCGCTATACCAAATTGGAATATCTTGGCCCCACCAAAGTTGTCTCGAGATACACCACGGCTGTATCTCTGAAAAGAATTTCTTCAGTGCTATCTGTTGACCATGAGGAATGACCTTGGTTTCTCCATTATCCAGAACTTCTATAGCTTTTTTAGCAAGCGATGACATATCAATAAACCATTGGTTTGAAATTATTGGCTCAATTGGAGTTTGACATCTCTCACAAACTGCAATTTCGTGTTTAATATTTTCAATTTTAACCAAAAGTTTCAATTCATCCAACTCTTTTACTAACGCCTTTGAACAGTCTATTGTTTTCATTCCAATAAATCTTTCTGGAATCTTTCCTTCCATTTTCCCCTCCGAATCGATAACGTTGATTACTTCAAGGTTATTTCTTTTCCCTATTTCCCAATCGACAGGGGAGTGGGCTGGGGTTACTTTCAAAGCTCCGGTTCCATTTTCAATATCAACACTATCATCTGCAATTACAGGTATTTCTCTGTTTGCAATTGGCAATATTACAGTATGACCAATAAATTCTTTATACTTTTTGTCCTTAGGGTTTACGGCAACTGCACTGTCTCCAAGCATTGTCTCGGGTCTTGTAGTTGCGACAACAATTCCTTTTTGGCCCCAAAGTTTATACGCTTTTTCATTGTCTTTCTCCTCCTTGAACGGGTAGACTATATAAGCAAATATCCCCCTCATTTCAACATGAATTGTATCGATATCCGCAAGAGCAGTCTTACAATTTGGACATTGGTTAATAATCCTTTTGTCTCTATATACCAAACCATCTTTAAACATTTTAAAGAAAGTTGAATATATAGTATCGGTAAGTCGAGGATCTAGTGTGAAAAACTCTCTTTCCCAGTCTGTAGATAGACCTATTCTTTTTTCCTGCTCTCTTGCATTTTGTGCATTATCCATACAGTATTTGTAGCATCTCTTAAAAAATTCTTCTCTTCCCATCTTCCATTTATCTTCACCCTGTTCTAACAATTTCTTTGAAAAAACAGCTTCAGTTTGAATGCTTGCATGGTCCTTTCCAGCAATTAAAAGTGTTGGCCTTCCATTCATCCTGTTATACCTTCCCATTAAATCTTGAAATGAGTATCCACAAGTATGGCCAACATGCAATTTATCGTTGGCGTTTGGAGGAGGGAGGGTCATTGTGAAGGGATGCTTAGGAATAATCTTTTTGTCCTCTAAATATTTCTCAACCATTTCAGGCTTGAAATACCCGCTTTTTTCCCAAAGCTCATAAATATCTAATTCTTTTGAAGAATCATATGTTTTTGGTATTTGTTCCTCTATCTTTTTATTCATATTCTTATATATTAACAAAAATCCGCCCTCTAAAATACATAAATCAAATTATGTATTTGCAAGGACGGATAAACCCGTGGTACCACCTCACTTCCTTAAATATATTATATATTTAAGCTTCTTTTCCATATTTACAGTTTAAGTTCTGTCAGGTTCTAATCAAAAATATATTTAGTATTTTCTTTCTTCCTGATGCCTTCATAGTGACAAGCTATGTAGTAACGGCTAGGGGATTATATACTATTGTGCAACAGGTTCCAACTTTTCTACTGTCTGAGGAGTGAAGTATGTAACCATATTTTCAGGATGAGTAACATCGAAGTTTATAATCATATGTTCTCCCGTTGTCTTTGAAAGCACAATCATTCTCGCAGATTCGTTATTTGCAACTTGCTCGGAATCTGCGGGCAGAGCCAAGAAAAACCTTGCTCCTCCCTTATCTTTGAATCGTTCATTCCAAATTGGCGCGACCTTATTAAAGAGAGCATCCTTACAAAAACTTGAATCAATACAATCATATAAAAGCATCGTGTTGTTTTTTACCATATCTGTATCTTCTTCTTTTGATATAAATTCAAGTGCAAAGCTAGATATCCCAGACATATCTTGTGATGGAAAAGGTAAAAGGGTACATATATACTTAACCTCCCTATGCATTATCGTTCCTCTATCCATTAAAACATTTGTTGCTAAACGTTGAGTAGGATTATTGTCATCACTCAAAATGTCTTTCAATTTTGATCTGTACAACCTAAGTTGGAAAGTCCAACTAAAACCTAAAATAGTCAATGACTCTATGGCTCGCTGAATACGCATCTCTGATGAATTTGTCCTAGGCATGGTTGTTTATTGTGAAATTAACTTATAGTATTATGTCAGGATATTTTCTTTATTCAACTAGAATCGGCACATACTCAATTCTTGTACATATTTCAATATTCTTAAAAGAATCTGGCTCCACATCATATAACTCTACACATCCATCCTGTGAAATTTCAAACATTAAAAGCCTTTTTTCCTCTCTTCCATTATCAAAACTAGTACCAAGTGCTGATAAATATAAATATGAGCCAAATCCTGGGTACGAGTTCACTGCTATTGAAAACTGAATCGGAGAGAATTTATCGTAGATTAGCCTGTTTTCTGGCGGAAATTGCTCGTAAAAATCCCCTAATAGATAGCGGAGAATCTCGCGAGAATAAAAGATCCCGCTATCTCCCTTAGAATGCAGATCTGCAGAGTATGCTATTGCACTATCCTCTGAGTGATTAAGAGAGTTCTCCCAAAAGAGCTTCTCATCTGAAAAGAAAAAGCCAACTTTCTTCCACCGCGATAGTACATCTTCTTGATAATTTGGGTAGTCTTTTGGAATTGTCTCTTCCACAGTATTAATCATTCCACTTTGTATTATATCAACAATTTGCATTTATTTAATGATATAATCCAAAGTTATGATAAAGAACAAAAATGAAGAGTTATTAAAACTCTGTACCCTTTCTGGTACAAATGAGGTTGGTAGAAACTGCAATTTCATCGAACTGGGAAAAGATATATTGATAATTGATGCTGGATTTTCTTTTCCTGGCGAAGAGATGTATGGAATTGACTATCTACTTCCGAATGTTAAATACTTAGCAAATAGAAAGAGAGACATAAAAGGAATACTGATTACACATGGACATCTTGACCATATAGGGGCCCTACAATATATTCTCCCAGAGCTTGGATTTCCCCCTATATTTGCTGGAGAGTTTGCATGTGCTTTAATCGCAGAAAAGTTAGATGAGGCAAATCTCCTCTCAAAGGTAAAAATAAACGCTGTAAGAAGAGGAGAGGTTCTACGACTTGGGGCATTTAGAATAACCTTCATAGGAATCAACCATTCAATTCCAGATTCAAGTTCAATATTTATTGAATCTTCAAAGGGAAATATTCTTGTTTCAGGAGACTATAAGATTGATGATACTCCAGTAAATGAGCCAAGGATTAATACTGACTATCTCAGATCATTACAAGGAAAAGTGGATATCGCACTTTTAGAAAGTACATATGCAGGCAAGCCAGGAAAGGCAAAATCCGAAAGCGAAGCGGCTGTTAACTTGGAGCGAATAATCTCTGCACATAAAGGGCGAGTGATTGTTTCTGCATTTGCCTCTCTTGTTAGTAGACTATACTCACTCCTAAAGATAGCGCAGAAAACCGGAAGAAAGGTTGTTCTTTCTGGAAGAAGCTTACATACGATTATCAAGATTGCTGTAGATCAAAGATATTTAGAAATTCCTGAAAATCTAATCATTGACGAAAGGGAGATGAAGAAATATGCAGATAACCAGCTAATGCTTATTACCACTGGTTCTCAGGCTGAACGATATGCGGCATTAAACAGGATTGCGCTTGGAGAGCATAAGTTCATACAAGCTAAAAAGACAGATTTAGTAATCATGTCCAGCTCTGAAATTCCAGAAAACATAAGCAAGATTGACCATATGACAAACGCCCTGATTAAACAAGGAATAGACTTGGTAAAAAATAGTGAAGAAGATGGAGTTCATGCAAGTGGACATGGCATGCAAGAGGATATGAAGATATTCTATGAACTAATTAGACCTAAATATGTAATGCCAGTGCACGGAAGTCTAACTATGAGATACCAAAGCAAGAAAAACTATCTGGCATGGGGGCATCCTGAAGACAAGGTTGTATTAACTGAGGATGGGCAGGTGTGGAGCTTTGATGGACAGAATTTAAAAAAGAGTGAAAATATCGAAAGCCGACCAATTATGATTGATGGACTTGGAACAATGGATACGGGGGATATAGTGCTTAGAGACAGAAAACAGCTTGCAGAATACGGAATATTTGTAATTGTCTTAAACATTCACTCAAAGACAAAAGCGTTAATTGGAAGACCGAGATTTGTCTCAAGAGGATTCATATATATGAAAACTGGGCAAGCAATACTGAAAGAAATTGAGAATATCGTTTTAGATACTCATAGAGAATGGCTAAAAGAACCAAAAAAGGATCTGTCCGATTTCAGTTTTACACTTGAAAAGAAAGTTTCTAAAATAATTGCAAAGAAAACGGAAAGAGAACCAATTGTTCTAATCTCAATTATCTAATATGGAAGACTATATTTTAGAAAGAGAAAAAATAACTCTGGAGGATGTAAAACCAAAAGATAGAATCGACGGTTATCCAATAACTACCAAAAAATGGACTAGAAAGCTTCTTGAACTAATTCCAGGGATTGTGTCTTGGACGTTTATACTTTCCCCACTTATTGTTTCTCTTCTTGGGATTCCTGAAGTATTAGTCTTCTACATTGCTTTTTTAACTGTATATTGGATATTTAGAGGAATAAGGTTTGTGATTGGACTTGCAATTGGAGTTAGAAGAATGGAAAGGGATATGGCTATTGACTGGATTGGAAAAGTCAAAGCAGAATTTCCAAAAGAGTATGAGGATTTAAGTATTGTGTACTTACCAGCTATATCAAAGGAAGGGAGGGATACTATGGAATCCTCCCTTATTGAAATTGCTAAATCAGATTTTGGTAGTAGTAAGATCTCTGTAGTATTTGCAATAGAGGGAATGTTTTCAGAAACCCAGATTCCTATATTTAAACAGCTTAAAGCGAAGTATGGAAACAAGTTTAAAGAGATGTTGTGCTACATTCATCCTGCGGATATTCCGGGAGAAATAATTGGAGTGAAGGGTGCTAATATTAACTGGGCAACAAGAGAGTATGTAAAATATCTAACTAAAAAAGGTGATGATATTGGGAGATATCTCATTGCCCCTGTTGATAGTGATTGGAGACCACACAAGAAGCTTTTTTCAGCAATAGCATATAAATATTTTAGCAGTGAGAACAGGGACCATAAATATTATGTTTCAGCAATTCATACGTACAACAACAATCTTTGGAAGGTTCCACCACTTGTTAGAATGCACTCTATGACAACCCCAATGGCTATACTTCATAACTGGGTAGTAGCAAGAAGAACGCAAGAGACATTCTCTGCATATGTCGTAAATTTGAGAACTGTACACGAGACTGAGTACTGGGCACCAGATATCCAAAATGATGATACAGCCTTTTACTGGAATGCACTTATTAGATATAACGGGGACTTTACGGGTGAGGAAGTATATATACCTACATACAATGATGCCGTTGAAAATGAAAATAGGATTAAAACACACACCTCTCTTTATAAGCAACAACATAGGTGGGGGTGGGGGATTATTGTTTTCCCAATAACCTTAGCTGCTCTATTTGAAAACAAGAAGATCCCTATACATAAGAAGTTAGATATCATATGGATTCTTATTGAAAACAGACTTCTCTACCTAACTGTTGTATATATGCTAACTCTTGCCCTTCCAATCCTTAATATATTAAGCCCAAAATATGTATTTAGCTCCGCTTCATATAATCTCCCAAAACTTCTTAGCTACATCATGACATCACTAATGTTCATTAACCTACCAGTTATTTACCTTAGAAGAAAGATTGCTCCAATTCCAAAGGGCTGGAGTATTTGGAGGCATATTTGGGACTACTGTGAGACATTTCTAATTTCAATAAACATGCTTAGCTTTGGATTTCTTCCGTATATTCAAGCTCACACAGAGTTAATGATCGGTAAAAATGCAAGAAAGGTGTTATACATTACAGACAAGGTTGCAATCAAAAAACGCAATTAATTAGTTGTGATATACTGAACTATATGGTTAGGCTACCGTTTTTCAAAACAAAAAGTAAGATAAATAAAGAGAGCAATATCGTTGCAATTGATATTGGAACGGAGGTATTAAAAACGATACTTTTCAAAGTTTCTCCTGAAGGAGTTGAGACTATAAAGGTTGCTAGAATTGAGCAACAGCAAAACGCAATGAATAGAGGAATTATTACAAACCTTTCAACTGTTTTAGAAAACTGCCACCTAGCACTTCGAGAAATATCAAAAGATTTAAACGAGGCAGACCTTCCAAAAAGCGTAGTCATGGGGATAGCGGGAGAGTATGTTCAGGGAGTTTCAATTGTCGTAAATTACGAAAGGGAGGTAAACTTCGAAAAATTAGTTGATATTAAAGAGCAAGAGAAAATTATTTCCAAAGTACACGCACAAATTCTACAAGGAGGAAAAGAGGATTTAGCACTTCGAACAGGTCTAACACAAGAAGATATAGAGATTCTACATATAACAGTAACGGGCATGGAGATAGGGGGAATGCCGGTTGATTCACTTGTTGGATTTAAAGGAAAGAGTGTAAAGCTGTTTTTCTTTGCATCATTTGCTCCAAAAACATATGTTTCCGCGTTGCAAACAGTAGCAAAATCACTGAACTTAAGCTTAATTGGAATTGTAAGCCAACCTTTTGCAATTGCAAGAGCATTTGCAGGGGCTAAATCAAAAGACTTCAGTGCTATTTTCATTGATATTGGGGGGGGGACAACAGATATTGCAGTACTAGACCAAGGAAATGTTATTGATACTCAAATGTTTGCATTCGGGGGAAGAGTATTTACAAAGGAAATTGCAAGAGAGATAAAGCTCGATTATAGACACGCAGAAAGTAGAAAGATTAAATACTCTCAAGAGGAATTAACAAAAGGCGTCCAAGGTGAAGTAAAAAAGATTATGTATCCTGTTGCACAGGCATGGATGAAAACACTGAAAGCAGCTTTTGAGATGAACAAGGAGATAGTGTCTTTCCCTCCAAAGATATATCTGTGCGGAGGGGGTGCACTTCTTCCTGAGATAAAAGAGGTTATGATGGAATTCCCATGGACTAAGTTTCTTCCATTCCCAACTGTTCCTAAGATATCCTTCTTTTCACCAAGTAAGTTCGAGAAATTAGTTGATAATTCAAATGATTTAGATCATATTTACGATGTAACACCAACAGCACTGACGCTTTTTGCTTATGAAAAAATATTTAATCCAGAAAACTTTAACGCATAATGGAAGCTATTAAAGGTAAAAATGTTTTAGAAATTGAAAAAATTGTCGTTTCTGGGGACGATGAGTTAATCGATATATTAAAAGAATTAGAAGAGAGTAATTCAAAAAAAATCATACTCACGTTCACTGAACCAACAGATATATTGATTAGTCCAATTAATTTAAAGGTTATTTTAGAGCAAGCCGATGAGCTTACCAAGCCTTTAATAGCCCTCATTGTCCAAAATCCAACAGGAATCAGGAATGCAAGAGAAATTGGAATGACCGCAACAGAAACGAGTGGGTCAATATTAGATTCTTTTTGGGAGGAAGCCGAAAGAGAAATGAACGAAAGAATTAAGGAAAAGGAGGTGAGTTTGAAAAAAAGAAAGATACAGAAGAAAGCGAGTGGGGAAGGGGAGATTGTTGGGATAGTTCCAGAGGTTGAAGCAATTGAAAAAGTAAAACCTAAGATTGATTCTAAAAGCGAATTTCAGAAAAATATTGAAGATGCTCTTTCTAAATCAACTAAAAGCACGGAAGGGAAAAAGAAAGTCATTAACGAAAACGGGTTAATGATAGGGATAGATTCAGAGCTTGAACAAAAAACACAACCTGAGGGAACTGGTCCAAGTATGATTGGAAAAAACATTAGAACGCTCCCAGTAGAAGAGGAAGGGGTGCAAACAAAAAGGAATATACCAGTTAAAATCCCAAAGATTAACTTTAAAAAGATAAGGTTCCCTAAATTTAAAATGGGCTTGTTTCTTAAAATATTTCTGCCAATAATCTCTGTAATTATAATTGCACTTGCCCTAGCATACATATTTCTACCTTTTGTAAAACTAAATATATTTGTACAAAGCAAACAAGTAGCAATAGAAAAAACTTTTACTGGAGACATAACTGTAACAGAACTAAGTATCGAAAATGGAAAAGTTCCTGTGAAAAAAGAGACTGTTGCAAAAGATACCTCAGATACGATAAAAGCATCAGGAACGGGGTATAAAGGAACGAAAGCACAAGGGATGGTGGTCTTTACATATTGGGATTTAATTCATACCAATACTCCTTTAAACCTTCCTGCGGAAACAAAAATAACCTCAAGTAAAGGCTATACATATACAACAAACACAGCAGTAATAATCGGAACGGGAGGAGACCCAACTAGTAGTCCAGTTCCAGTTACTGCAACAGCGGTAGGGGAGGAGTTTAACATAATTAAGGGAGATTTCTTTACTGTCACTGGATACACTCAAACCGTTCTTTCCGCCATTAATAATGATACGGATTTCACCGGAGGGACAAAAACATCATATACAATTCTTTCTCTTGCTGATGTTACAAAATCGTCTGATGCTCTTAAGAAACTACTTTTCGACCAGTCGGTAGAAGATTTAAACGTATTGAATGTTGAAGGGTGGAAATTAATAGACTCAACTATTGTAAAGAAACTAGATGGGGAGGTAGTAACCGATATCCCAATTGGAGCAGAGGCAGACGACGTAAATGTAACCGTTAGAACAAAGGTTACAGGGCTTTTCTATCAATTTGGGCTATTAGATGGAAGTATAAACAAGATGTTGACTGATAAGGCAGATAATGAAAATCTTTTTACAGGAAATAATTCGACATTAGTATTTAGTCAAAATATAACTAAAGATATAAAGGTAACAGGGGTAAAAAAAGAAGTAGCTACAATATTCGTAAAAGCATCCTCATGGATCAGACCTGAAATAAACAAAGAAGATTTAATAAAAGAGCTTAAAGGAAAAGGATGGAATAAAGGGATTGATGTACTAAAAAGTAAATCATATATGGCAAAAGATGCTGAGCTTACATTTCAACCTACATACTTCCCAGCATTCCTTAGATACTTCCCAACAACGCAAGGTAGGATATACATTTCTATTGAAAAAGTAGATTCTTCTGCAGAATAGGATATAATTTCACATATTTGGAGAGGTGCCTGAGTGGCCGAAAGGAAATGATTGGAAATCGTTCGTACATGAAAATGTACCGCGGGTTCGAATCCCGCTCTCTCCGCCAAGGTTTCAAGGTAGCGACAAGACCCACTCACTATTATGAAAATTCTATTTAGGGGGAACTATACTTTGATTTTTAATTCTAACTATTATTGGTTCCCCGCTTACTTGAAATTGCAATTGTTGAGAAATATATTTCTTATTACTTGGAACAGCCCTTGTTAGTTGAGTTATAACTTCCACTTCAGTATCTTTTGCCAATACTGACGAGATATTTATCGGCAGATTCTCATCTTTATTATCTGAATAATAATCGGTAGGGGACCAAAATACGAGAATTTGACTCTTGTCAGATTCGTCTTCAAAAACTTTACATATAATATTTTCATCGCCAACTTTTATTTCACCTTTAGGAACAACGGAAGATGAGAAAATTGAATTAAAATTTTTATACGCAAAATATGTCTTTGTCTTCTTCCCAAATTTATCGATAAATGAAAAATCTTCACTTTCTGATGTAAGTGTCCACGGGCTTGCAGGTAGTCCTAAATACCTGTCTAATAGCCACCCTCTTAAGTTATATTCTGCCTGTTGCTGCCGTGTTAACTCACCAGCTGGATAGCCTGACTCACTAGTTCGTATATCTTTTATTCCTAAACTTGACACTTTTTTCATTAAAGAGAGTACCTCTCCCTCATAAGATCCTTCCACACCCCAATCAAATCGTCCCTTTGGAGCACTATCGCCACGAAAACCTTCCAAAGTTTCGTTCCATTTTGGTCCACAAAGCTCAGGTTTTTTACCAAATCTATATGGATTAAACGATATATAATCAACAACTTTCGTAGGATCATACCCACACTTTCTTATAGCCTCAAGTGTTTTCTCTATATAATCCACATCAGCGAAAGCCACATTAATCCCTATTTTAGAATTTGGGGATTCTTGTTTAACCGCATATGAAGCCATAATAACTGCCAGAGCATATTCTTCAGGTTTTCTACCTTCAGATGAAAATTCTCCGTGCCTCCCAGAATCAGCGTTATGTTTAAATTTTCCATGTCCATTATCATCTAGATTATGATTTGGTTCCACCCAAACATCAAATTCTGCATTCGGACATTTAGACGCAACAAATTGACAATATTTGCCCCATTTTTCTAACTCATCTTTATGTGAAGGAATATGAAAATTGGTTTGACCTTCCTCTAAAACTTTTGTCTCTGGATTTATGAATGTGGTCATGTTTTTAACAGTTCCCCCGCTTTCATTTTGATATTCCGCAATTCCAGGACCCAAAGCTATCTGAACTCTGATTCCTTTCTCAATTTCCTTTCTCACATAGGTAAAAGCTTCCTCTTGTTTAGGACTTACAGATGTAATATCTAGATGTCTAGAATCAAAAGATCCTTTACACATATGGATTTTTACAGATCCATCCACACCGAGTTCACTCAACATTTCTGTCTCAGCCCGTCGTTTTTCTGCACTTTGAGAATTCCTTTTCTCAATCTCCATCTTTATTATATCTACTGCATGCTCAACAGGTATCTCTTTGATGTATTTTTCATCTAATTGAAGTTCTTGTCTAAAATTTGCTAATGTTTGTTTTGGATCCTTCAATAACCCAGCCGATTGCTCGTCAGAGATATAATCATATCCTACAGAACCTTCACCTAAAACATTCATTCCATGAGCATGTTTCCTGTTCTCAGAAAGTACCTCAGGGGTTAAAATGTTTTGAATTTCAACAACCTTCTGGGAATCAATAACATCTAGTTTTATTTCAACAGTCTTTTCTTGCGCTTTAGATTCAAGTGGTTGAGGCACGCCTGTTTCTTCTACAGTGGGCTCGGCTGAGGAATCTGATGGCTCAACTTCCGTAATATCCATAGTATAAAGAATATTTCATTAATATGCATAACGCAAATGAGACTCCTTTTTTATACTGTCTCATTTGTCTCATTCTCATTTTGATGTATTATTAGTGTGGAATATTGGGTTCCAGACCCGTATGTTCCGCCAAGGTATCAGGGTAGCGACAAGACCCGTTTGCTTCAATTATTTTTCTTGCTATTATGAGACTATGGTCAACCCAATGGCTTTTCAGGGAGATATTCACGAAATTCCTAATCAAGTAAGTTCTTTTAAAACTGAAAAGGGCTCAGTTTACACATATACACTCTATGGAAGAACCCAAAGGAAAAAAGTTTCTACTACGGGGGAAGAGGAACGCCCAATAAACGATATGATTTGTTTTGTACCTACAAGAGAAATAGCTCTAAAAGACACACCTCCGGAAATGACTACTTACTTTGGAGTAACAGAGGATGAATTTACAGACGGAATATTAAGTATTATTGGGAATCCTAAACTTAAAACAAAAATAGCTTCAAGAAATGGTGGCCAAGCGATTTTTGTTACATCTAATTTAGAAATACAAAAAGCAGTTAGCCCAGTGCTTGTAGTTTTAAATCGGGATGATAATAAAGTTGTAACCTTCCTAAATGTAAAGGCGAAGCCAGAAATCGGATTAAGACCATTTGATACAAGAAAATACCAAGTACCAAATGGATGGGAAAGAAGTAATCACCTTGGGCATAAAATTGTCGAAATAAGTTAGATTCCTTTTTACTTGGGTTCCAGACCCGTATGTTCCGTTTTTGATTTTCCTCGCTAAATATACTTCTTATGTGGTTAATACAGACACGAATATGCTGTACAATAATAGACATGAGGGATATCAAATTAGAAGAATATACGAGTAATCAATTTGAGAACTTATGGAAATTGTACGAATCATCTGATGTATTCAAACTTTGGCCAGTTAAAAAAGAAAAGTTTCTGACAATTCTTTCAGGTGAGGGTGATATAAATGATTTAACAAAGATATTCGTAGCAAAAGATAATTCAGAGATTATTGGATATTTAGTCTGTAAATACTCTCCTAACGACCTAGAAACCTCTACATTAGTGTTAATTATTATACAGGAGCAATATGAGAAGAAGGGGGTTGGAAAAAGCCTCCTTATACAATTAGAAACATTTCTAAAAAGTATAAATGTTAAAAAGATTGCATTAGGAAACAGTTATCTTTGGCCTGGTATTCCAGAGAATCTAAATTGTAAAGATTTCTTCATTAAAAATGGTTTTGTTCTGCAAGAAGACATGCCTGTTGATATGGCGAGAGATGTTTCAGATTGGAATCCACCTTTGGGTATTTATGATTGTTTAGATAAATATGATGTAAAGATTGAGTTTTCCAGCCCAGAAGTTGCACAAAATATTTTAGAGGTATTAAAAAAGGAGTTTTCAGATTACGGTTGGTATAAGTTTTACAAAAGAGATCTTAATGAAAGAAAATATAAAAATGCATTTTTTGCACATAAAGGAGATAAAATTATTGCATTCAGTGAACTATGGTACAAAGATTGTACCTGGGATTTACTCTTTGAAAATAATGTCGGAGGTGGAAGCGCTTTAGGAGTTATTCCAAGTTGGAGAGGGAAGGGAATTGGTCTTGCCATGAAAACATGGGGGACCGAAAAGATTAAAGAAATGGGTGCAAAGTATATTTATATTGGCTGGACCCATGAAATAGATTTTTATAAAAAATTAGGATTTGAAGTATGGAGAAGGTATTATAGAGGATATAAAGATATAAAATAATACAAGTATTACTCCTTACAAACCTCTGTGAATAGTTTTATATCGCTCCTTCTATCGCGACCATGACGCTCGGATTTCCAAATGTGATTAAATTGTCAATGACCGCCCTCACACTTTTGTCTGTTCGTGGAAATACTATGTTCCCAGTACATACAGGATATGCTTCCTGTGTATCAGTTTTTCCATATCTTTCATCCTCACGCATACCAACAACTGTTCCGAATTCTGTCGACGGCCTACCAATTCTGTTATGTAAAAGGATATAAAATTCAAACAGTTTCTCAGTATCTTCAACAAAGTCAAGAACTCTATTCCCGTCAGGACTTATAAATCTATACTTCTTGATAGAAGGATTTGTAGGAGTTTTTATGGCAATACTTGTATATTCCATAGCACCTGCTAAATACATTGCTATTTCCTCAGAAGTTATCTCTCCGCCTCTATATTGTTCAGGATTTAGTAAAGCACTAACAACCCTTTCCCTATTATATGCTGGCAAACAGATCTCTTTCATTTCTGCTAAATTTGTTCTCATATACTTACAATGTAAAATTATTATAGGATATTATATCGAAAAGTTTCGAAATTTTCAATATATTGTATGAGTTCATAACACGTGGGACAGTATAAAAAAGGATTGTAATCTGTCTCATTTGTCCAATTTTAGTGTCTCGTTATGAAGAAATGTTGGGTTCTGGATTTGTGTGTTCCTTTTTTCTTTTATCTTTACTTTCTTTTCATCATTATTTCAAATCCTACATTTTCACTATTTTCATGGGTCCATTTTTTTGTTTTTACAGTAATAATTTCAAAATTTTCTCCATATTGTCTCTTAATATCCTCTAAATCTCTAAATTGTGGATTGTCAGGGTTCTTCTTATATGAAGGGTGTTCCTTATTAAAACCAAAATATTGTAGATAACCATCCTTTTTAACGACCCTTGCTGCTTCCTTTGCCGAATCTTCCTGCTTTTCTCTGTTACACATATGAGTACAACCGGCATCAAGCAAAACATCAAAAGACGAATCATTAAACGGAAGTTTTCCCGCATCTGCATTAATATAATTAACTTTAACCCCAGACTGTTCAGCTCTCATATGCGCCTCTCTTAACTCATCGCTATTAATATTTATCGCATCAACAATAGCGCCCTGGCTAGCAAGATAATTTGAGTTTCTTCCAAATCCACAACCCAAATCTAATATATGAGATCCTTTAACTACAATTTTGTTCGTTATTAATTCCGTTGCGAGTGATGTAGGCTCCGAATCTTTCCATTGCATATTCTCTTGACTATTTCCTAACATTTTTAATGCACTTAAAATTTAATATGTATCTACACCCTATATATACCTCAAACTATCTACTACTTTTTGTATTCCAAGCTTTAAAAATCCTTGGAATGCGACAGGATCCAGTGAGTAAACAATCACAAAGGCAGCAATAAAGATAATGACAGAGAGCCATTTAGTAAACACCCCATATGTCCTAAGAAACAGTATAACAGACAAAACAGCAATTACTGCTGGGCCAATTATCTTTAGTGATCCCAAAGGGACATCGTAGCCAGCTATATAACTACTCTCCTGTCCGAGATACTTTGCTAAGTCAAAATCAATATGGAAAACAATCAAAACTATTTCTAAAACCAAGATTACTCCTATTGCAATTGAAGATATCTTTGTTGAAGCTCCTTCTGTTCTATATATCTCGTATCCAACCGTTGGTAGTAAAAAGAGAATTACTGCAATAGGGGATTTAGTCGCGAGGCTTATAAATGCCCCAACAATAGCCAATATTGTTAAAATCGTGCAAATAAGAGGTGCGTGTTCTGTTGGTTTTGCCATTATTATTTATTCTTATAAATTATTTAATTATCACTTTAAACTATTTATAAATAAGTATCAATAAATAATTAATAGGAAGAACATAAATATCCCTTGCGGAATGGTTAGAAAATAATGATCAAACATTGAAACGCACAATATACAGAGTAGGGTATAAAACCCTTGTATCCCAAGCTTTCCTAACACATACTTCTTTACGGTTTGAATTAGCAACAAAGCAATAAGTATTGTTCCAATAACCAAACCATTTTCAGCAATAAGGAGTAGAAAGATATTGTGAACTGGTTGAAGCAACATGATTTGAGAACTTGTCCTTGGAACGAAATCTTCCATGCCTTTTACAAATTTCGATACTCCAACTCCAAAAGGATATTTAGCTATTTCTGTAAACGAAGCCTTCACTAATAACATTCTTTCTGAAACAGAAACATCACTTCCACTAAATATATTGGCGAACCTATCTAAGAATATAAAAGAGAAGATATTCTTGTTCATTTTAAATCTTTTAAACAGATTTAAATATATTGGAATTGAAATAATTCCCAATACAATGTGTAGTCTTGAGAATGTTAAAACTAAAAGTATTAATGAGAATATATATACTAAATGTGTAAATATACTTGTTTTATTGAAAAGAAGAAAAACAATGGAAAAGAGGGCAAAACCAGCAAGAACATTTGGATGTGGGAAGGTTCCATATGCTCTTAAAACCTGGTTTCCACCAAGGGAAACGAAACTTGCGCCAAGAGAGGCTGAAAAGATTGTGGATTCACCTAAAAATGGGATACCAATAACAGCCCCTTTTAATACCTGAAGTATTGAAATTACCAACTGAGTGGAAACGGAAAAAAGAAGGGGATAAATTATCAATTTAATATTCTTCTTTATTTCAGATATATTCCCGTAAATTTGAATGGCGGTTAGAAAGTAAAGAAGATATCTAAGCGATGAGATTGCGGAAAGAATTGAAGGATTAATAATATTAGAGAAAAGAAGGAGTAGGGGGAAGAGAAGAAATATTCTCTTTGGAAATGTGAACTTGTTTTCAAAAATTACTGAGAATATCAGTAATGCAGAGAATATATCTAAAATTGAGACATGAGGGATTAGGTAGTTAACAACCACCCCGTTAACAAACGGGCTAGAGAGGCCTTGCAAGCTTTTAGTTATATTTAAAGGAAATACTACAGCAAGAAGTAAAACAGAGATAAGGAAATAGCTTTTAAGTAGCTTTCCAAGCACAAACCAAATCCATATTAGAAGAAAAATAATTATTGCTTTTAGGAGATTTTCTTGTATTAGAAAGAAACAAAAAATAGAAGATGTTAATGAAATAAAAAGTGGTAGATATTTTTTCACAAACAGATTGTATCAGAACTACTCTTCTTCTTGTAATCCCTCGTTACTGTCTTTAACTCCTATCTCTTTTTCTGTTTTTGGAATTATTCTTACAAACCTGTCCCAACCTTCTCCTTGACTTTCAGTTTTAATATCGTCAAATTTGGAAAGTGTTGTATGAACAACCCTTCTGTCGGCTGCAGACATTGGTAAAAGATCTATACAATCTCCCAATATTCTTGCATCATCTGCTTTTTGCATAGCAAGTTTTTCAATTCTCTCATTTCTCTCCTGCTTATATCCGGCTACATCAACATTAACAGCAAGTTTGAGGTTTTCATCCAAAGCTCTTGCCTTGTTTCTAATGATATTTCCAAGTACAAATTGTAATGCATCTAAATGCCTTCCTCTGTTTCCTATCATATAGCCAAGATTTTCTCCACCAAAAACAATATTTAAAACCTTCAAATCATCTTCTGCATCTTCCATCTTACATTCAATTGTAGCCTCAACACCTAAAAGGTCTTTTAGTGTCTCTACTTCTTTTTGGGCAATCTTTAATAGCTTCTTGTCCATTAAATTATTTCTTCTTAAAATTTAGTTTCGGAAATTTGAATGTAAACACCTGTTTTAATGTTGTCATAAATTTCTTAGGATCAATAATATAGTATTGAACGACCATCATTAAGCTCTGTATTAGCCAATATATTCCAAGTACTGAAGGTGTGATTATTGTGAAGTATATAGTCATAAGAGGGAAGAGGTAGTTCATAGAGTTCATCATCTGTGCCTGGGCTTCTTCTGGTGTTTTCTCGTGCGGTTTCTTGCTAGCAACAGGAGCTTGTCCTTGCATTATCTGCATAAACTTTGTGGAAATGTACTGAACAAATCCGACAAGGATGGCAAGAACTACATATTGAATTCCCTCAACTTTGAACACAATATCTTTTGCTATTCTAGAAAGATCAAAGAAGAAGAATTTCAAATTATATGTAATACAATATGTGATATTTGCATCGTAAGGTACAACACACATCGCGGAATTAGCATGTGGGAAAACCCAATTACTAACAAACGGATACAACCCATTGCCAATGTATAGACCTAGTCCATTAACATTTACTTTAGTTACAACATTTATTACTCCAATAATAGCGTATAAAACAAGGATCTGAGGAATAAAGCTTGTAAAACACCCAACAGGATTATATCCACTCTCTTTATATAATTTTACCTGTTCTTCAGATAATTTCTTTTTATTATTTGCATAGAGTTTTTGGATCTTATCTAGTTTAGGTTTCATCTCTGCCAATTTTTTAGACATATCCATCTGCTTTTTTGATGAGGGGATTAGTGCAAGCCTAATGATTATTGCAATGACAATGACGGCAAGACCGAGGTTTTCACCTAGGACTTTGTACAGAAGGGTGAGGATGTTTAAGAATGGGAAGAAAAGAATCGTATTCCAAATTGTTGCTAACATAATATTTGTCTAAAAGTAAATCGAGTTGGATTATACAAGAAAAAAGAGATTATGTATAACCTACAAATTAACTACAAAACAGGATCGTATGTTCCAGCTTGTGTTTTGGAATTACATCTTACTATTCTTTTTACTGCCAACACCGTCCCTTTTATGCTTCCATACTTTTTTATGGCATCAAAGCTATATTCCGAACAAGTAGGGACAAACTTACAATATCTGGTGTTTGGAAACATCTTTCCCAAGATCCCATGGTCAAGAGAGAGGGTCTTTTGATAGATTTTAATGAAAAACATTAATATATATCTCATATCAATTTCTTTATTTGTTTTTCAAATTCATTTTTTAATGCTTGAAAATCTTCAGTATATGTAAAAGCAACATACTGAAATACCTTATTTTTTATTTCATATTTCTCAATCATTTCCTTGGAAAGGTCTCTTAGTCTTCTAGTCACCTTGTGCCTAATTACTGCGTTTCCAACTTTTTTGCTTACAACGAATCCAAATTGAGGAATCTCATTTTCAGAGGGCAGGGAGATTAATACACCATATACACCTTTTGATTTAAGACCTTTAGTGTATACCTTTGGAAATTCTTTTGATGATAATCGAAACTTTTTTTTAAGCATTTTATCTAATACCTGCTTTTGGTTTTTTTCTTAGAAGTTTAAATTCTTCTGATACAGATAGGGCTTTTCTTCCTTTTAATCTTCTTCTTTGTAATACTTTTCTACCACCAACAGATGCACTTCTAGCTAAAAATCCAAACTTTCCTAATCTTTTCTTCTTTTTTGGTTGATATGTTCTTTTCATTATTTTTAATAATTTCTTACTTTGGGATTATATATGAAGAGGGGAGAGGTGTAAACAAATATAGATGGAATATTTTATTTAAAGGGTGGAACACGGTAGAGGCTTGAGATATAAATCAATTAGCCTCTACCGGCGCTGGCAAATAAATTACTACTCTGGTATTTTCCTACACAGAGGTATTATTCGTCTTCATCGCAGTCTGGACAGCTTATTTCATGATATGAAGCATTTTCCTCCGCATTTCTCTGTGCTTCCTCGGGTGTATTACCAAACCCGTTTATTTGATGACCGCAAGTAGCAACGACTGTCCTCTTATACATAGTGAATTCTCCTTAGCAAATCCAGCGCAAAGAGATTATACTATAAGCCCTACCAAATAAAAAGACAGTTACAGAAAGAAGAATATTGCAAACGAACGTGTAATAAAGTAAAATATCACATTCCAGTAATGGAAAATTTTAGGCGGAGGTTATTTTAAAATGGAACCTGATCATCGTCGATACATCCTGTTACGCATAAGAGCGAATAGAAACCCAGGTGCACGAAGATGTGGAAAGTGTGGAAAAGTAATTCCACCGGACAGGTCAATATGCCCTTACTGCAAAAGACCTGCATAAGGGCAAAAACCAGGGCTGTGAAAGCTTTCATATTCTATTTATGAAGACACAGCCCTGGTTACCAAATTTAATTCTCTCTCTCAATTATATCTTTCTCTAATGCGATATTTTGCTTATCTATAAATAGTTATCCACAAGTATACTAGACAAGTTATCCACATTTCTGTTAAATACCGTGAAGTACTACCTTGGTACTGCCCCCCATATTTATATATACATACATTTTTTAAATTATGGATATACCCGAAATCTCTACTACTAAACTAGATGCTAATCAAACTTGGAAAATTGCATGTGAGAATATTAGGTTATATATGTCAGATCGTGAATTTGCCTCTTGGTTTGGAAATACATACTTAGAAAAGATAGATAACGGGATAGCTGAGATTAGTTGTGATAGTGCATACAAAAGAGAGTGGATTGAGATGTACCATAAGTCATTAGTTAGAAAAGCTCTGCTTTCGGCAACTGGACAGAATTTCGAATTAATATTTTCAATAAGGAAGAATGTTTCAAAAAAAAGTGAGAGTGATTTTGGTCTTTTTTCTCTTCCTACCAAAAATGATGGAAAAGAAGTTAAACTGAGAAAGTCTCAACTAAATCCAAAATATCTTTTCAGTAACTTTATAGTTGGAGCACATAACAAATTAGCATTTGCTGTTGCTCAGGCTGTTGTTGATGATCTAGGAAAAGCATACAACCCAGTTTTCTACTACGGCCCAACAGGGGTAGGGAAAACACATCTAATGCAAAGTATTGGAAATGAGGTAATTGAGAAACACCCTGATGCTAAAGTAATGTATGTACCAATTGAACAACTTTTAAATGAATTTGTAGATTCAATTAAAACAAGAACAAATGAAGCTTTCAGAAAAAAGTATAGGGAGGTAGATTTACTAATTATTGATGATATTCAGTTTATTGAAACATATCCCAAAACTCAAGAAGAGATATTTAATACATTCAATGCTCTTTACCAATCAAACAAACAAATTATTTTAGCAAGTGACCGACCTCCAAAAGAGATTAAAAATTTAATTGATAGACTAAGGTCTAGATTTGAAGGAGGGATGGTTGCGGATATCCAAGCACCAGATTTAGAAACGAGACTAGCCATACTTCAACAGTTAACTCAAGCAGGGGGAGTAGAGGTAGAAGGGGAAATACTAGAAATGATAGCTAAAAATATTGAAAGTAATGTAAGGGAACTTGAAGGGGCTGTTACCAAGATTATCTCAATGACGAAACTCGGAGATATCCCAAACCCAGAAAAAGTAGCAAAGATGCTTCAGTTTGATATTGAAAGTAAAAGGAGAAGAATTAAGCCTGAAAGAGTAATTGAAGCGGTGTGTGAGGTATTTGATGTTACCCAAAAAGAAATAAAGAGCAAAAGCAGGACGGCATATCTTGCCCTTGCAAGACAAGTAATCATGTATCTACTTAGAGAAGAATTACAACTTCCACTTGAAAAGATAGCAAGAGAAGTAAACAGAAAAGATCACACAACCGTTATACATGCATGTGAGAAAATAGGGGAATTAGTAAGAGAAAACGGAAGAACAGGAGAGAAGATTTTAAAGTGCAAAGAGTATTTAGCGTAGGAGAACACTTATCCAACGGCTTTAAAAGGCAAGGTATAAATCCGTTTCACCCCAAAGATTCTTTAGAAAATATCTGTCGAATGTGTGTATTAAATTGCTAATGATACGAGGACTTATGTTAAAAGATATTACCAGCTCATTTACAAACTTCTCTAAAGCCAACTTTTCAATTTCAGAGTTAGAAACGCTCCTCAACTCAGGATTGCCCATAGTTAGGTCTACGATATTAGAATAAATTCCTAAAAGAATAAAGCAATCACATTCCTCGGCTACCATAAGTTGTTTTGGATTAAGCCACATATCTGCCAAGAAGTTTTTCAATTTCCTCGTTGTTTCTAAATACCTTTCTTGTGGCATTAAATCTAGTAGCAACCTTCTTGTCTCTCTGTCCATAATCCAAATAGACGATGTTTCTCCATTTATTGTCGGAACATCCGCAATTCCGCATAGACCGTTCCCGTTTAAAGATTCCAAAACAGTATCAAAATTCTTTTGCATGGTTCCATTCAAATTCGGATAAATGCAGTCATCAACAGCCTCAACCACAAAAAGGGGAACCGCATAATCAGCAAAAGCCCTTAACCCTTCACTATCCAATCCTGTGATTTCAATTAATTTTTGGGCAGTAAGCTGTTCATTAATCATAATAGCTTACTAAAAATTATAGCTTATTATACTATATTCTCAGCGGCACCTCTATATTCGAGATAGTGGATAACCCGGTGGATAAGAGTTGGATAGGGGTGGAAAAGTAGTTGAGTTTTGCACATATAGTTTGCCAATATTTTCAAGAAACTATAGATTCAATAACCTTTTTTACCTTTTTAGTTATACACTTACTTATAAACTTACCCAAAACTTATCCATAAATATTATCCACATTAACTTTTAATTAATATAACAATATAAATTTAAGGTTAAGTGTAAATAATTAAATATTAATATCCACAATAAAAATTAATTAAATAATCATTTATATAAAAGAAAAAATTGTCAAATTTAAGACATATCTACATATCCATACTCTCTATTACTACTGCTACTATTTAAATAATATATATACAAACAACAAAAAGAAAATAGAAAAATATTTAATAAAAACCTTTGAAGTAAAGGAGGGTATCTTGTATACTAAGAGTATCAAATAATATAAATTCAAACTTATATAAAATATGCAATTTTCTTGTAATCAGGATACTTTTTCTCAATATCTAAATGTTGTTAGTAGAATAGTTAATAGTAAACCTGGTCTACCAATATTAAATAATATTTTGTTTAATGTTGAGAAAGGAAAATTGACATTGATAGCAACAGACCTTGAAATTGGTATTAATTGTTGGATAGGGGTAGAGACACAATCTGAGGGTAGTGTAACAGTTCCAGCAAAGCAACTGGCTGAGTTTATTAATACTATTCCATCTGAAAGAGTTGATATAGAGCTTGTAAAGCAGGTATTAAATGTAAGTACAGTTAAAAACTTTGCTGAATTTCATACAATTCCAGCAGATGATTTTCCAAAGGTTGTATCTATTAAAAAGGAGAAGCCTCTTTTACAATTAAAGAAGGATGATCTTCTAAATGCTGTGAAAAGAGTGGCATTTGCAGCGGCAAATGATGATGTAAAGCCAGTTTTAACTGGAGTTAGAATTGAGATAGAGGGTAAGAATGTTGCTTTTGTAGCAGCTGATGGATTAAGACTTTCAAGACAAACATTCAAGTTGTCCTCAGCTATAGATAAACCAATTAATCTCCTTGTTCCAGTTAAGGCTCTTCTTGAGGTAGCTTATGTTGTTTCTGAATTTAGTGGTGCTGATTCTTCAGATGTAGTAGCGGTATATTTAATTGAAGACAGAAATCAGGTTCTATTTAAATATAACGATATAGATATTGTCTGTAGGTTGATAGATGGACAGTTTCCTGAGTATAAGCAGATATTACCAACAGCTTTTAAGACAAAAACAACGGTAAATAGAGAGAGCTTTGCAAACTCTTTAAAAGTAATAAATATTATTGCTAGAAGTGTACTTGGAAATAAGATTATTTTAGATATCTCATCTAAGGAAAACAGTATTACAATGAATTCAACCCTATCTGATGTTGGAAGCAACAAGAGTGTATGCGAGGCAGAAGTAGAGGGAGATGATATAAAGATGGCATTTTCTGCAAGATTTATTGGGGATATGTTAAACAATATTAATGGAGAGGAGATTGAATTTGAGAGTAGTGAGCCTGTTAAACCAGGAGTGTTTAAGATAAAAGGGGACGATTCTTTCATACACCTCATTATGCCGATGATGCTGTAGGACCTACTTTGACTTTTTGTATTTTCTTCTTCCCCTGTCTCTAACCATATATCCAAATCCATGTACTGTTTCAATAAGGTCTCTATCTTTCATCTTATCCCTTAATCTCTTTACATGGACATCAACCGTATTGCTTCCGGTTGCCCTCCTATAATCCCATACATGGTCGAGTAGCTCGCTTCTACTTATCGTTCTGTTTTTGTTTCTAATCATATACTCTAGTAAGTTGTATTCCCTTCGTCTTAGGGGTAGGTCTTTCTTTCCTATCGAAACATGCTTTCCATCTGTATCTACTTCGATATCGTTCATTCTAATAATTCCTCTATCACTTTGCTTTGGACGTCTTAAAAGGGCCGATATTCTAGCTAGTAGCTCCTGCATAGGGAATGGGTAGTCTAGTACATCATCTCCTCCGTTATTTAAAAATTCTACTTTTTCCTTCCACGTGCTTTTAGTAGATATTCCTAAAAGTAATATTCTGTTACTTTCTCTTCTAATATCTTTGATCATTCTCACACTTCCTTCCTGCGTACTTGTATTACAGATGACTATCTCGAAGAGATTATTTTTAAATAGGTCTAGTTTAAAGTCCTTCGACCTGATTATCTTTGTCATAAAACCGTTACTCATTAATACTGCATCAATAATATGTGCAACACTTTTAGAATCTTCTATAATCAGTATGTTCATATACTTAACATTAAATTTATTGTAATTAGGTTATCTTTCAGGCATGAACTCACAAAGACCTATATTTAGGAAAAGATGAAATACATCGTTACACAATTATTTATATTAATTTCAAGTGTAATATTCCTGTTATATTTACTCTCTCTTGCTTATTTTCATCCAATGGGGGAAGCGAGTATAAACTGGTACAACACAATCACTGTTTTGGGAATTCTGTTTTTAATTGCTCAATCTTTCGTCTCCTTACTTTTTTATCTATTTCAGAAGTTCATATCATATGGCTGGAAAGAGTTCCCCAGACTTACCTTTTCACTAAGATGGGGGATAGGGATGGGGGTAGTTTTAGTTATTTCAATACTTTTAAATATCTTTAATGTAATTCCTTTGGTGTATGGATTGCCTGCATGTACTATAATACTGGTTATCCTTAATCTAATAATATTTTAATAATGGAAAAGAAAGTTAAAAAAGAGAAGAAAACATTTAAAGGGGAGATAGAAGATTTAGCTAAATATCTAACAGGAGAAAGTAAGCTTCGAGAGAAAGAAGAAGAGGTAGAGAAGGTAAAAGTTAAAAACATTCAGAAACAGAAAGATGTTAGAAGAAAGAAGATAATTAAGGGAGAAGAGGTTTTAGAGACAGAAGAGGAAACAAAAAAGATTGTACAAAAGATAAAACTGTATGAATGGGAGGTACCTGTTAGATTTAGACTTCCTTTTGATATTAGAACATATCTGATAATTGTAGCTTTGTGTATGGTATTTATTGTTTACCTTGCAGTACTTGGACACTACGGGCTAATGGCTGCAATCATTGCCCTTCTTTTCTTTGTGTATGTGTCTGGAACAGCAAAGCCTATGATGGCAAAGCACGAGATAAATATGAAAGGGGTTGATTCAATGGGAACCCTGTACGAGTGGTTTATGCTTAAGAGCTTTTGGTTTAGTAAAAAGGGGGATGAGTATATGTTACAGATTGAAACGAAGCTAAAAATGCCTGCAAGACTGCTATTAATTGTTGAAAAGAAAGATTTGAAAACAGTATTTGCACTTCTTCAAGATAAACTACTTTACAAAGACATTAGAAAACAAGGGTGGTTAGAGAAAAAAAGTTTTGGAGAATATATAAAGTTAGAAGATATATAAATAAACAATAATCATAAAATAAATAATAAAGTAGAGAAGGGGTTTAAAGAAATTGAAAAATTATTAGATACTCAACATCCTCACGAAGCACTAAGTCTTTGCAATGAAATAATTAAGACTATTTCAGATGAAAATCATTGGGAGTTAGGAAGGGCGTATTTTTGGAAACAACTTTGTTATAAACAGTTGCTGGATTTGAAAAATGGTAAACTTGCTGGGACGAAAGCTGTTGACCATTATAAAATAGCAGGAGATAATGTTCAGATTTCTAATGTTTTACGAGATACAGCACTACTATACGAACACCTTGGGAAATATAAAGAATCCTTAGAATTATTAGATAAAGCCACAGATTCTATACGATTCGAGAAAGCTCTACAGTCGCTAGCACTATGTTTTGTTAAAAAGGGAAAAATACTTTCCACGATTTCAGACGAGTCTGAAGCAGAAAAATATCTAATTGCTGCTGAAAAAATAATTGAAGTTACAAACAATACTGCACATCAGTTAACTATCGCTACGCATTTGACAGAGTATTATGTACATATAAAAGATTTTGAAAAAGCGGAGATGTATTCTAAAAAAGTTGACGAATTACTCTCCTCCTTACAAAAGAAAACTGGATATTTAAACAATCTGCGATATAGCCAAAATGAATTAGCCAAGACATTCATTGCCCAAAGTAAGGGGAAATATAAAGAGGTTATTATGAGATTCAGGAACTTTGTAAAGTTTGGAATAAGACCGAGTAAGAAAGATAAATGAGGAGAGATGCCAGAGTGGTTGAATGGGGCGCTCTCGAAAAGCGCTATTCAGGAAACTGAATCGGGGGTTCGAATCCTCCTCTCTCCGCCAATTTGTTTGCTCCTTATTTAAATTGGAAGAGGTAGATATTTCTGTTACAATAATTCAATGAAAATATTACATATTGTTCAACGATATTATCCAGCTTGGGGAGGAAGTGAGAGATATGTTCAAATTATTTCTGAATATCTAGCTAAAGATAACGAGGTAGAGGTCTGGACCTCAGACGCCTATGACTTAGATACATTTTGGGATATTAGTAAGAAGAGAATTGAAAAAAGGGAAGAAAGAATAAATAATGTGTTGGTAAAAAGGTTTTCTTCCTCTCCATCGATTTTAAAATATAGAATAATTTCTAAACTATTTCGTTTTTTATATTGGAGGATATTTGATTTTAATTTAAATATTCCTCTCTCATTCCCGTTTGTACTGGGGATGTATAGATATGCGAAAACCCACAAAGGATTCGATTTTGACATTATTCAGGTTACTGCGGCTCCGTACACAATACTCTTTCATATAGCTTCGATAGTTGCTAAAAGATGTAATGCAAAACTAATAGTAACTCCATTTATTCACTTAGGAGAATCGAAACAAGACGCGGATAGAGCCATATATTTCAAGAAACCAATGGTATCAATTTATAAAAATGCAGACCTAATTTTTAAACAAACAAATGCAGAAAAAGAAGCAATAAAGGAGTTCTGTCTTGAGAATGGGCAGACGATTGAAGATTCAAAGTTTGTAAAACTTGGGATGGGAATATTCCCAGATAAAACAAAAGGTGGAGTAGGGGAAAGGTTTAGAAGAAAATATAAAATATATGAGCCTATTGTGTTTTCAGTAGGGCTAAGAACTAAAAACAAAGGATCTATAAACTTAATTGAGGCTTCAAAAACACTTTGGGATAAAGGAGAAAAGTTTAAGCTCATATTTGCAGGGATGAATGCTTGTGATTTTGACGACTACTTTGCGACAGTTGAGCAAAAGTATAAAGAGAGGATATTGATAATTAACAATATTGAAGAAAACGATAAATTAGATCTTTTCGATGCTGGAGATATATTCTCAATGGTGAGTAAAAGTGATTCTTTCGGAATTGTATATCTTGAAAGTTGGTTTTATAAAAAACCGGTAATTGCTTGTGACATCCCTTCCATAGCTGAAATAGTCTTAGATAACACTGACGGGCTTCTAGCAACGTTTAGTGACATAGAAAAGATTGCTAGTAATATCGAGAAATTACTAAAAGACAAGATATTAGCAAAGAGACTTGGAGAGAGTGGCTATACCAAAGTAATGAAAGAATTTACATGGGAGAAAAGACTTGAAATTGTAAAAAGAGAATATGAAGGTTTAGTATCTATATAGATACATTAAAATACTCCCCTTATTATATTTTATTGGTATTAACCCCCCACAATATTTAGAAGGAATAACTAAGTTACAAAGAGGAATTTGGTTATCATTTACCTGCCAAGTTAGTGGTGGTATGCCCTCGTTGGCATTAGCATAAAAGCCTCGCTCATAGATTAAAGAACTAACTAGTGTAAATCCCTTTTCTTCGATTTTAACAGTAGAGAGTACATATACAGTATCTGTCTTTTTAACCTCATTTCCGTACGTCTTCACATCTTCTATGCTTGTAGCCAGTATGCTTGGGAATTGGTAGTAGTATTTCAAAGGAGAGAAGAAGAAGCTCTTGGGCCAGTCAGTTGGGTCATAGTAGATAATCATATCTTGTTTGGTTACGTTCTTTTCTAACTCATGAAAGAATGTTGGGGTTGTCCCTACATACCCTTGAAATTGATATGCAGAGAAGAACCCATTATATGCAATTATTACAAACAACAGCATCGCAAATATCCATTTATGCTTTTTATATATATCAATTAGAAACATTGAGACAAAGACGTACATTAGTGGAACAATCTCTGAGAATTGGTAACGAGCATAGTAGAATTGGTAAGGAATATACCTAGTTTCTATTATATTGAAGGCTAAAAATGAAAAGAGAAAGAATGTTACAAGTAGCTTTTGTGGGGTATTGATCTTCTTTAAAAATATCAGATACAGGAGAAATCCAAAAGGCGTGAGATATAGGATGATACTTGTGAGAGCTTGATCCTTTATTGTGTACCACCCACCATGAGCTAGTTCCCATTTTGTTTGCATTGATGTGCCAACAAATACATCTGAAAAAGCGGTGAGGTAGAAGTTATATATGGAGAAAAGGAAGAGAATGATGAGGATTGCCCAGATAAAGATAAGCCTCTTTTCGTAAATGAATTGTAGTATCTTCTTTGTCTTCTCCTTCAAAACCTTAGTTAATATTAGTATTAATACTGGGGTTGAGAGTATTGCTATATAGAATAGATAACTTGGGATATATTGAAATATCATGTCGTAGAAATGGTCGTATAGAAATCTAATTTTAAGATAGTAGAAGAGAGTAGAGAGCAAAAAGAGGATAAGGAGTATGGCTCCCCACAAAACCCATTTGTTTTGTTGTTTTCTTTCTCTTGAATACAGTATTGCAACTCCTGCGGTAATAAAGCAGAAGGGTAGGGCAATAATCCAGGTAAGCCTTAGATACATAAACATATTGATTAGAAGAAGTGATATAGCAAGGTAGATGAAGCGTTTCGACTTAAACGCAATTAAAAGGAAGTATAGAATATTTAAGGTTAGAGCCAGTCCAATTATTTCAGTGACAGGAAATCTCGAAAAATATAAATGGAGGGGACTAACTGCTAGTATGCCAGCTGCAACACATCCAGCATACTTACTTTTTGAAAGCTCGTAGGTTAGAAGATAGGCTCCAATTAGAGATAGAATGGAAAAGATAGTAATCGAATATGCCCTAAAATCATCCCCCAGAATAAATCCAGTGACAGACATTAAAAGTGGGTGTAGAGGGTAAAAATCGAAATATAGTGCTCCCGAATCTGCATTTTCTTTTAATCCAAGTACATACCAAGCACCTTTCTCTTTATACAGCTTTTCTGTTGTTTCATTTAAAAAAGGCTTAGATATATCATCAAATGATAACTTCCCACTAGTCTCATACTGCTTGCTCATGACCATATACACACCCTCATCTTGTCCTCCCTCGAGATATTGCCAGGGAACAATACGTAGTATTAAACCAAAAAGAAGAATGACTAGGATTATCCATGTAAATCTGTAGTCCTTAATTTCCGGGCGAATCTTAAATACTAAGAGGAAGAGAGTGAAAAATATTGGGGTGGAGATAACAATATAAAGAGGTTTAAATACTCCAAATGTTAGTAATATTACAGAAATAATTGAGAGTATCCCAAGGAGAATCCAAAACAATTCATACAGAGGGATACTAGTTTCTTTTCTAAATTTCATATTACTCAGTATATTAGATAGAGAGTAATATTAAAACAGTAATATATAATATATAATCAAAATATGAATAAATTAAAAATCAATACAAGGTATTTAGCCGCAACTTCTGTTGAAGTAGGGATAAGTATCTTAGTAATAGTTGCCATATCAAGCGCAATATTGGTAATTTTCAATCCAAGTAAAAAGATAACTCAAAAAAGAAATGAGACCAGAGTTGAAGATGTTAATACTATCTCCAACGCAATATCTTTATATCTTTCTGATAATGGTAGGGAAAGTTTAGCAGAGATACCTGTCGGGGATAGCTGCAAAGTGAGTGAAAACCAGATATGTAAAACGTCTTCTGCCAGTTGCGAAGGGTTAGTTGATTTAAACCTACTAACAAGGACAAATAAATACTTATCAAATATCCCTATCGATCCAAAAAATAGGTCACAACTAGGAACTGGATATAATGTAGTTAGAAATATAAGTGGGGTGGTCACGGTTTGTGCGCCACTAGCGGAGCAGAAAGTTGATATTAGTTTGAGTAAATAATGGCAAGGATTCTTCATATATCCCAGAGGTATTGGCCTCCAGCATTTGGTGGGGCTGAGTTGTATATGAGAACAGTCGCAGAGTGGAATGTTAGATGTGGGCATACCGTTGACGTTTGGACAACAGACGCTCTTGATACTGATGCACTGTGGAATCCAACCAAGAGGAAGATAAAGCTCTTAAAGGAAGTGGTAGAGGGAGTTAATATCACTAGATTTAAAGTCTCTCCACTGATATTAAACAATTTCTTTTTCAATAAAGGGTTAAGGTATATCCTTTGGCATAGCCCATCTTGGTTTTTACAATGTTTTGGAAGCCCTCCAATGGTTATAGGGATGTATATGCAACTTCTAAATAGGAAACTTCCTAAGTATGACATAATCCACGTGGCTGCAATGCCATATTGTAGTATCTTCTACGTTGGGATGATGTTGGCAAGAAAGCAGGGAGCTAAGTTTTACATGACCCCATGTCAGCACGTTGGTGTTGCTGGGAAATATGTTACTGAGGACAAGTACTATAATCCAAGAGTACTTCCATTCTTTGAGGCCGCAGATAAGATATTTGTTCACACTGAATCAGAAAGAAATGAGTTAACAAAATTCTTTAAAAAATATGGGGATAAAACCCTTCCTTTCCAAGTGGTGAAAGCTGGGTTTTCAAAAGAAAACACGGAAGAGACATATTCGGAAGAAACGCCCAAGATATTGGTAGCTACTGCTAAAGTATTTATCTTCTTTGTTAAACTCACAAGTGCCATTGTTAATTTTGTTCTCTCTCCATTTAGAAGAAGTCTAAAGGGAAGAGAAATTGATCCAAAGAAAATGGTTAAGGTTGGGCTTGGGATATACCCAGATGAGTTTGTGCATGGAGGAGGGGATAGGTTTAGAAAAGAGTATGACATTCCAAAAGGAACCCCAATTGTATTTTCAGTTGGAGCTATGTCGTTTGTAAAAGGGGTAAGGGGAACAATTGGAGCAATGGAGATACTTTGGAAGCAAGGAATTAAGGCAAAGCTAGTTTTAGCTGGAAATAAAACAGTTGAGTTTGATAATTACTGGGAAAATGCCTCGGAAATAATTAAAAAGAACACCGTTGTGCTTGATAAACCAAGTGATTCGATTAGATATGATTTGTATGATGCGGGGGATATCTTTTCCCTTCCTTCGAAAAGTGAGAGCTTTGGAATTGTATATTTAGAAGCATGGATATATAAAAAGCCGGTAATAGGGTGCAATATTGGGTCTGTTAGCGAGGTAATTGATAATAATGTAGATGGGTTCTTAGTTGAATTTGATAATATAAAGGAAATATCTGAGAAATTATTAAAATTAATACAAAATCCTAAGTTAAGAGAAGAAATGGGGGAGAAGGGGTATGCTAAAACATTAGAAAATAATACTTGGGAGAAGAAGTTTAAGATTCTTAAGCCGTATTTTTAAGAAGTCTTGGATAGAGGTTTCTTAAATAAATTTCTATAATTATAGAATTATTCTTCCTTGCTTTTTCAGAATCTTCTTTCTCCAAGTGTTCACATTTCACTAGGTGCTCGCGCAAGTTTAGAGGTATAAAACTCCATAGTCTTTCTGGTAATTGAGAGGCTAGAAATGCAACCATACTTAGAGCTAAGGTTTCTTGCTCACCTAAATCAAGTGCACAAATTTGTTTTAGAAGCTCTCTCATTTCATTTACCCTATTTAGGGTCACTCCAGTACTTCTACCACATACAATTCCTGCATACATATTTCCAGCATAGTTCATAGCTTCGTCAGTAAATTTTGTTGTCATGAAAAGGCTTACGCCATTACTCACTCCGGCGTTATTACCATTTCGCAGCTTCCCAATAAACTTAAGATGTGCGTATACTTCAACTATTCTCATTTGAACCTCTTTACCATCATCGCTTACGGTTATCATTCTATCCCAAGCATTTTCTTCGGTTTTTTCAACTGTCTTCGTCCATAATATATATGCCGCACCTGCCAAAACTTGTGTAAAAGCTTCTTTGGGACGACTTTCTTTCGTGGTTGCAATCTCTTCTATTTGTCTTACTTCTGTTTCATTCATGGGAATTATTTTACTACAGCCTATAACATTTATCAAATGGAATATGTAGTATTACCTTTTTGATATACTATCTTTATGATTTATGCATTTGCCTTTACAAAGAGGAATATTAGCTGTCAAACTTTGTACAATATAAAGAACCTTGGTAGTAGGTGCCTTCTTTGGGGGAAGGTTAGTATAGAAAAGTATATAAAGAAGCTTTTAGCTGACCAACCCGAATATATATTAGGATTGGGACAATATACTGGGCGAGATAATGACTGTATTTGGATGGAAACAGAATGTAGTAGTAGATTTGGAAACAATAAAAATGATATCGAACATCTTAGAATAGAGCCGTTTTTAAAAGAGACGGAGCCAATTAAAAAAAGTAACCATATTAAATATTCGTACTGTAATCTAGTCAGTTACAACATATGTAAGTTGATAAAAGAGAAAAAGCTGAAATCTAAATATACATTTTTACATATCCCAAAGGGCATGAATGTAGAGTTGGCCTCAAATGAAATTAATGAGGCATTAAAACAAGTGATATAATCAGAGCATGTATGAGCCAAAAATAAAGAAATATATCAAAAAGCTTCCGTATTCCTATGCAATGGGAACATATCCAACTATCGATTTACTAAAATTTAAACCAGAAAAAATACTAAAGATCTTGCTAAACAGTAGGGGAATGGAGAGCGAAGGGATTAAAGAGGTAGTAACACTATGTAATGAAAAAGGAATTAAATATGAGGTGATGGATAGCGCAATCGAGAGGATAGCAGTCAAGGAGAACACCTATGTAGTTGGCGTTTTTGAAAAATAGGAGGAGGTATTCGACCCTGAGAAAAATCACGTTGTGTTAGATTGCCCTTCAAATATGGGAAATATTGGAACGATAATTAGAACAATGAGTGGGTTTGGAATAAATGATTTGGCATTAATTAGACCTGCTGCGGATATATTTGACCCCATGATTGTAAGAAGTGCGATGGGAGCACTATTTCAGACAAGATTTATGTATTTTGATTCTTTTGAAAAATATTTCGAAATGTATAAAGAGCATAATAAGTACATGCTAATGTTAAAAGGAGCGAAAGAAATTGAAAAGGTTCAATTTAAAAAACCATACTCTTTGGTGATGGGAAATGAGAGTAGTGGACTGCCTGAGCAATACGCCAAATTTGGAGAAACAGTGTTCATTCCTCATCTTAAAACAATAGATTCATTGAATTTAAGTATAGCTACAGCTATATCAATTTATGTAAGTGTAAAGCAAGAAATATGAAGAAAACAATATTAATAACTGGCGCTAATTCTGGGTTTGGGTATTTGACCGCACTTAAATTCGCTCGAAACGGATACAAAGTTTATGCTACCACCCGAGATATGAGCAAGGAGGGGGTAACAAGTTTGCTCGATATTGCAAAGAAAGAAACATTGGATATCGAATGGCTAGTATTGGATGTAACTAAGAACGAAACTATAACTCAAGCTAAGGAGAAGATTAATCATTTGGATGTGTTGGTGAATAACGCGGGATACGGAATGTTCGGATTAATTGAAGACATGAGTGAAGAGGATATTAAAATGCAGTTTGATACAAACTTCTTTGGAGTATTCAGGATGATAAAAGCCTTCCTACCCATAATGAAAGAAGAAAAAGAGAGTTACATAATTAATGTTTCGTCCGTTGCAGGGATATCCACTTTTGCCAAGTATGGAGCATATAGCTCTTCAAAATTCGCAATTGAAGCATTAACAACCGCACTACGACTAGAAGTTTCTAAATACAATATTAGGGTTGCTATGGTTGAACCAGGAAGTTTTAAAACCAACTTTGGGGATAATGTTAAATATATAGGGGAAGATATTACAAAGGGTAAGAATTCTATATTTATTAGGTTGCAAAAGAAGATATCGAAGTCGTTTTCACATCCAGAGCATGTTGCAAATAGAATATACAAATTATGCCAGAAAAATAACCCTCCTCTTCAAAATTTCATTGGAATTGATTCGAAACTTGTTGCGTTTTTTAAGAAAATACTTCCTTTGTGGTTTTGGAATTCCCTCTCAAAGAGTATAAACAAATAATGAAATATATATTCCCTAAAAACTTTCTCTGGGGAGCAAGTACAGCCGCTCATCAAGTTGAAGGTGGAAATATAAATAATTTGTCGGAGTGGGAGCATAAAAATGCGGATTATTTAGCTAAGACAGCTAAAGAAAGATTGAGTTGGAATAAATATACAAAGGAAATACCTGAGATTATCTCCAATCCAGAAAACTATATTTCAGGAAAAGCAATTGATCATTATAATTTGTATAAAAGTGATTTTCAGCTATTAAAGAAACTCAACCTAAATGCTTTCAGATTTTCAATAGAATGGTCGAGAATTGAACCGGAAAGGGGAAAGTTTAATCAAAGAGAGGTTGAGCATTATAGAGAATATATAAAAGAGTTGAAGAAAATTGGTGTTGATCCGTTTGTAACCCTTTGGCATTGGACAGTACCACTTTGGGTTGAGAAAGAGGGGGGAATATATTCAAGAAATTTCTCGAACTATTTCTTAAAATTTGTTGAAAAAGTAGTTAGTGAGTATAAAGATGATGTTAAATATTGGATAACATTTAATGAGCCACAAGCTCTACTTTACGGAATACAAAATAGGTGCTGGATGTTTAAGTTTGGGATTAAGCCTTTAATTGCGTACTTAAGAATTCCCTTCATGCACAATAGAATATATAAAGCAATTAAAAAGATAGATAGTAATGCTTGGGTAGGTCTCGCAAATCATAGTCTTGGGTATGTCTCTAAAACAAAATCGACAATTGATATTTTAACAGTGAAGATAATTAATTGGTGGCAGAATAGATTAATTTTTGATCTCACCAACAAACACTCAGATTTCTTAGGTGTAAATAACTATTTTATTGCGAGAATACACAATTTTAGATTTGTTAACGAGGGGAAGATTTTTTCTGATTTTGGAATAGAGCTATTCCCAGATTCTTTGTATCTAGCCTTAATTGATACAAAGAAATATAAAAAACCAGTATATATCACTGAACATGGGTTACCAGATTCAAAGGATAAACTGAGAGAGTGGTATATAACTGAGAGCTTGAAGGGGGTACATAAAGCAATAGAAGAGGGTATTGATGTAAAGGGGTATATGCACTGGTCACTTCTTGATAACTTTGAGTGGGACAGTGGATTTTGGCCTGAGTTTGGATTGGTTGAAGTAAATAGAGATACAATGGAAAGAAAAATTAGAAAAAGCGCTTACAAATATGCGACTTTGGCTAAAGAAAATGGGTTTTACAAATAATACTCTTTTCTACATTTCCATTAGATAAACTTCTACAAATAGCCTCTTACATATTCTATTGTGTCAACGCCTGTTCTTACCCATGCATTCGTAAAATTTCTTCTTCCATGTATAGTATTGAATAACCTCTGAGTATATATTATGAAAAAATACATTTTTGTGTCTGGTGGAGTTATATCTGGACTGGGCAAAGGAATCGCTTCCTCATCAATTGGTGTTCTTCTAAAGTCCTACGGACTTAAAATAACCATGATTAAGGCAGATCCATATCTCAACGTTGATGCTGGGACAATGAATCCTCTTGAGCATGGAGAAACATTTGTATTAGAAGATGGGTTTGAGACAGATATGGATATTGGGACATACGAACGCTTTACAGGTGAGTTGTTTTCTCGTGCAAATTCAATGACAAGTGGTGCTGTTTTTGAAAAAGTAATCAAGGATGAAAGATCCCTAGCCTACGAGGGAAAATGGGTGAGTATTGACTATCACGTACCACTTGGAATGATTGACTGGATTGAAAAGGTAAGTAACGATACAAAAGCCGAAGTAACAATTATTGAAATTGGGGGAACTGTTGGAGAGATTGGAAACAAATTGTTTCTGGAAGCAAATAGGATAATGAAGGTAAACAACCCTAGTGATGTTATTCATATTCACCTTTCATACCTTCCTGTTCCTGGAAATATTGGAGAGATGAAAAGTAAACCAGTACAGCTTTCTGTAAAAGAATTAATTAGTAGTGGGATTAGCCCAGAAATACTTCTTGCTAGAAGTGAGGGTGGGGTAGACGACATTAGAAAAGAAAAGCTGAGTATGTATTGTACCGTTAAACCTGGGAACATATTTTCAGCACCAGATGTCGATAATATATATAAGGTAGTAACAAATTTCTACAACGAAGGGCTTGGGGAAGTGTTAATAAAAGAACTGGGAATTGATGGAAAAAGGAAACAAAATATTGGGTATATAAATAAATGGAAGGATAAAATAAAGCAAATTGATAGTACTAAAACAGAGGTACATGTTGGTATTGTTGCCAAATATTTTAAAAGTGGTGGCTTTAATCTTAAAGATTCATATGCCTCCGTAATTGAGGCAATAAATCATTCGGCCTGGAGCTGTGGAGTTAAGCCAGTGCTTCATTGGATAGTATCTGATGGGTTAGAAGACGATAAAAAGAGGCAAAATGAATTGTTAAAATATGATGGAATTATTGTTCCTCAAGGATGGGGAAGTAGAGGAGTAGAAGGGAAGATAAAAGTAGTAGAGATAGTTAGAAAGAAAAAGATTCCATATTTAGGGTTATGTTTTGGAATGCAGATGGCTGTAATCGAATACGCAAGAAATGTATTAGGCTTAAAAGATGCCAGTTCTCAGGAGGTAAACGAACAATCAAAAAACCAAGTTATTAATTTAATGGAGGACCAAAAGGAGAACCTATCACATAAGAAATTTGGTGGAACGATAAGGTTGGGTGCGTATCCGTGCAAGGTTATCAAAGGATCTCTTCTGGAAGAGATGTATAAAGAAAACAAGAGCGAACTATTTAAAAATCTTCCGATTGTTTCTGAAAGACATAGGCATAGGTATGAATTTAATAATAAATACCGAGAAATACTTGAAAAGAATGGTTTACATATATCCGGAATTAGTCCAGATAATACACTTGTAGAAGCAATAGAGCTAGATAGAAAAGTACACCCATTCTTTATTGGCACACAATATCACCCGGAACTTAAATCCCATTTTATAAACCCTCATCCAATATTTCTTGGGTTTATTAAAGCTTGTATGAGGTAGGTTCTGTTCAAATGTTTCCCTATTTCAAGTATAATCGCCTCTATATCTGATTTAATGAAAGTAAAGATTTCCCGTGTATTTTTTTCTATGATTTTTTGGATACCTGTTGCTGTGTTATATTTCCAATATAGAGGACTTTCTCTTTCACAGATGTATTGGATTGTAAGTTTGCAATCTCTTTTAGTTGTAGTTTTAGAATATCCAACAGGAGTAATTGGAGACTATTTTGGACATAAAACATCTGTATTTTGGGGATATATCTTCACAGGGCTTGGGCTTATGTTGGTCTCTCTCAATCTTCCATTTTGGGGGTACTGCCTTGTTTTTTCATTGACTTCTCTTGGAGGGGCATTAACCTCAGGAAGCGATATAGCACTTCTATATTCTGTATCAAAAGACTTTAAGAAAGACTCCGCATGGATTGGCTCTGTTACTGGGATAATCTTCCCTGTCACTGTTGCCCTTTCTGGAATTATAGGAAGATGGAGTTTACCTATAACATTCTTTTTGTCTGGTGCTACAACGATAGCTTCGGCGGTATTTATCTTTTTTATAAAACATAAGGTTGTTAAAAAGAAGAAAGGAAATATCTTTTCAACTGCAAAGAAGGGGTTAATTGAGGTAAATACAAATAGGAATGTTTCTTTTATTATATATTCTTCTGCGGTTATCCTTATGTATGGACTTAGTCAGAAATGGATAATTACTCCGTCTTTTGAAAGAATAAATATTGGTGTGGAGTATTACGGTTTGATTTTCGCAGCACTCAGCTTAGTCATGGGACAAGCTGGTCAAATATATAAAAGAGTAGGGCATATTAAAGAATGGATATTACTTTTGGTATGTTTTATTGCCTCAGTTCTGGTTGTGTTTAAGTTTATTAGTATCCCAATGATATTTATTATTTATCTAATCTTTGGTTATTATAAATTCCAATCGGATATTGTTATAAATAAGTTTATTGAGGGCTCTGTTAGGGCGTCAGCACTTTCTTACAGGAGTTTAATTGCTAAGCTTTTGGAGTTTGGATTTATTGCAATAGTTGGTGTGTTGGTTTTAAAGTTATCATTTGAATATGCAACAATCGTAATATCCATAATTATTGGTCTTCTTATTCTCCTTTCGTATATACTTCCATTCCTTATTAGAAAAAAACAAGTAAAGCTGGTATAATACATCTGTTTGGGGACGTAAGGTACTCGACAATCGTTCTTTAATATTTTATCACAAGCAGAGTTGTTCTCTTAAAACACTCACAAGATTAAGTGTAACACAATCATTTACAGCTAAGGCTAAGAGTTTTTTGGCAAATGCTTTTGCACAGCCAATTTACAATTTTGCTTTAGTCTAATCAATTAAGTTTGATTAGCGGTATAAACTCTTGTCCCAAGTCAGGACATATACCGTTCGTTACTTGGGTACGGTTATAGATATCTGTCGGTAAATTCTTTAACATAAAAACACTACCGAGAAGTTATGTTTTTGTAATATTCTTGAGACATAATTTACAAAGAATTAGAATATTTAGGCTTGTATAATGGTAAAGTATTAGACTTTTGGACGTGGGTTCAAATCCCACCGTCTCCATAAAACAAGTTGCCCCAAAATAAAATTTACTAATAAGGCGTATGTCAGCTGTAAACTCTCCAATTTTTGAACAAACCATTTCTAATAGGGAAAAGACTCAATCATATTTAGAAAAGTTTTTATCGCAGATAGTAAATGGAGATACTACCAGAAAGGAATTAATAAAAGCGTGGGAGATGTATGTAGATTATTATAAGTCTCGATACCAAACGCAACCAGCAAGATCAATGGCTCCCGTTGTACAAATGGATAATTTAATAATAGCTCTCTTGAGAAGAGAAGACGAAAACGTTCTTTATCCCTTTGATTCTAATTATAATTTAGCCATTTTAGAATTTTGTACGGACACAACTCATAAAGAATCCATTTCGGAGATTTCCGTATTAAACAAATTATCCCCTGGAGATGATTTTGAAGCAGGGCGTGCATATTGCGTAGAGATGCTTAGAATTGTTGGAGTTATATAAAAAGGCCGTAGAATACGGGATTAACTAAAAACTCTTTAATTGATATAATTCTTTAAGTTCGGAGATAAGTTGGTTCAAATATTTACCTACAATCTCCACCAAATCTGTCTTTTAATCCATTGTTTAGTGTAAATTTTATATCGTAAAGAAGGTATGAGTTTTGAGTAGAGGGTTGTCTATTGAAAAACAGATACTCTTTATGTATATTGTAATTTATAACCTAATATCATCAAAAATGGGCAAAATAAAAATCTTAGTCGTGATATTCATTGCGATTTCTTCTTTTTTAATTCTTTCTCGTTTCCCTGTTTTCAAAACCAATTCCGCTGAAGATATAACGCCTCCAGATATAACATCATTTGTTTTAGATAAAAACGAAGTAAACACTGAAAGTGGAGATGTCACTGTTACAATAACACTTCGAGCAAGTGATGATATATCTGGAATTGATTCTATAAGCGGGAGCATCACGTCTGTGGTACATGAAACACAGGTGTTAAGTTTCCAACCAATTCTATTAGAAGGAGCTTGTGATGATTTAGATGAAGCAATTAGTACTGAAGGGTTGGTTGGTTGTGGAGATGCTATGGACGGGATATATCAAACATCTGTTACATTTTTGAGAGGGTCTGCAATTGGTGAATGGAGAACTTCATTCCAAACGGCTGATGGATTGCTAAACTATGGGGATATTACTTTTTCTAGCTTAGAAAGTGAGTTTGGAGTAGGCAGTGCAAAGATTGACAACATTGCCTCTACAGAAGATTCTACTGGTCCAGTAATGTTGGATTATTCATTTGACAAAGTCAGTATAAACACTGAAGAAGGAACTGACACGTTGGTATTAACTGCACGTATTTCTGACAATATGTCTGGGGTAGCTACAAATCAATATGTGAGGTTCTACTCACCTTCAGACGTTCATTTGGCTGATTTCACATTTGAGTTGCAAACTGGGGATTGTGTAGGAATAGATGCAGATATAGATGTTTCTGGTTTGACTGGTTGCGGAGATAATAAGGATGGAATATATATCGCAACTGCAATTATTCCCCAATTTTCGGCAAAAGGAGTGTGGAATGCAGAGCCTTTAGTATTAAGTGATAATCTGGGTAATCAAAGCTCCGACGAATCATTCTCAGCAACCTTTACAAATGCAGCTGATGTCGAGGATATTACTCCTCCTGTGCTAAAGTCTTTATCGATGACACCCACAGAATTCGACGCCAGTGAAGGGGACGTCGCGATTACGGTAACTATTGGGGCAGAAGATGCCGGAGTTGGAATTTTAAGCGCAGATATGTCTATAAAGCCGTTAATCAGTTCTCAAACTGCACAATCCTTATCTTTTGAAAGAATTTCTGGAACTATAAATGATGGTGTTTTTACCCTCGGGCTTACAATTCCTAAGGATAGCAAAGTAGGGTTGTGGTCAATTGGGATTTTTTCAGTATCAGATAGTTTAGGTAATTCAACTACCTATGATGCACTTGATTTAGCAGCTCTGCTTCCAGACTTAGAAATTTACTTGGTTAATCAGGCTCTTGCAGATGAAGTTACAATTGAACAAAAGTGGATACTTGAAGAAAGTTATTATCGAGATGAAAGTCATAACGTTGTATATCCTGACATATCGGTAAAATTTGATGCTGATACCGTCGTTACAAAAGAGGCGGGTGGGTCTTTCGCATTTAATAGAATGGTCGGGCTGAATTATGATATTGAAGACTACGCTGGTTTGGGGACTCTTTTTAGCCAAGCTAATGGACAACAAACTACTGATATAGAAGAGTGTAACGAATCTGAGGGTTGTGTGGCTACAGTTCTAAACGATTCCAACCTTGTGGGTCAACCCCTTCAAATTATAAAGATGGGTATTCCAGGTTTAAACTTACTTTTTAGTAAACCAGTGACAGTTACTTTAAGAGTTGATGCAGAATATTTAGGAACCACGTTTGCCATACAAACCTTTGACGGGAATGGTTGGGTCGATCAAACAACTTGTTTAGTTGGATATGTTGCAGAAGAGCCTGATCATGAAGAAGGTGGAGATGAGTTTGGATTGATTCCTCCTGATCCACGACCAGCATGTAGATTCACCACAACCCACGCATCCTATTTCTCAGCTAATTTCAGAGCAGGAGTTCCAGATACTGGTTTTGGAGGCTTAAGTAATAACTGGTTATTCAATCTTTTGGAATGGTTAAAGTAGGTCAAGGACGGAAACCATTTAAAATTAAACCTTTCCTGCGCAGGATTTTTAAGGCGTTAAGAGGTAAATGGAAGCTCATTTTGGTTGTAATTGTTGTAATTCTTTCTTCTCTTCTTGTTGTCTATTTTGTTAGTCATCCAAGTGAGGATATTGTTTTACCAAATGAAGAGACTAAAGATGGGAATACTTCTGCAGTTCAGGCAGTAACTATTTCAACGGAGACCCCAGATGAGGAAATTCCTGAAGAGTTTTATGTTGCTCCCGACCTTCCAAAAAGAATAAAGATCCCAACTTTAGATGTCGTAGGATATATACAATCTGTTGGTATAGATCAAAATAAGGATATTGCCGTTCCTACAAATGTCCATATTGCCGGTTGGTATGTAAATAGCGTAAAACCAGGTGATGTAGGCCTTAGTATTATGGATGGACATAAAGACGGTTCAACAATAGGAGGTGTTTTTGCAAACTTGAAAAACTTAAAGAAAGGGGATGCATTTTCTATAGAGTACGGGGATGGATCAGTAAGAGATTTTAAAGTAGTTGAGGTTAAACAGTTAAGTTTGAAGAAGGCCTTTGATTTAATGTATAGAAAGAGATCTGATATAGCCAGGCAACTTAACTTAGTAACGTGCGGAGGTAAATACAATAAAAAAACTAAGACGTATGAAGACAGGATAATTGTTATTGCAAAAGGGTCTGAACCAGCATAAGGTTTTTCGGTTGATGTAACATATTAAGCTTGGAGATAAGTTAGTGCAAATATGTTTTGATAAAGATAGAATTTTCCTTTAATTTTACTCACAAGCTATATTGTCGTGGTCTGCATCTAGTCTCATCGGGTCTTTACTTGCTGAAAAATTACATCTATTGAAAAACTTTTGAGCTTCGAGCCTATCTCGAAAATCTTTACAGTCCAAGTCTTTTCCTGTGCATGAATATGAAGCTTGAGGAATATATGTAATTGTTTTCCCTCTAACTTTTTTATGACAATGATATTGTCCTTTTTTTAGGCCATATTTCTTACAATTCGTTCTGCATATATGACATCCATCTTTATTTGTTTTCCCAGAATGTGCGTATACTAATGCCCCAGAAAGAGTATTGAAAGAAATGAATGTAATAATTAATAGAACAAATAAAGGTTTCTTCATCTTAAGCATTCACTATTAATCCTATCACAATAGCAAATCCAATAATTAGGGATGAAATAATAATTGCAACCCCTATATTTCCTTTTTTAACTTCCTCCCATTCATCTATAGGAGTAAACTTGTCGAAAATAAAAATTAGCACTGGTATTGCTAGCGACATAGCAATTGTTCCAGTAACGGCCCAACCTAGTGTGATTAAATATTCTTTTAATATGTCCATATAGTTTTTTATAAATATTTTCAGTTATATTATACTTCTAATTTGAATTACTTGATATAGTTTTACTATGAAGAAGATGCTCAAAATCATTTCATTAGTGGTGCTAGCAATAATTGTAATTATTGTCTCATTTATTCTAATTTCGACTTGGAGTACAAAGCGGAAAATAAATCTCCAAGTTTCTCGTATGTCTATTGAGGAAAAAGTTGGACAAATGATAATAATTGGAGTGTCAGGTACAAAACCAGACTACTATGTGACTAAAATGATCAATGAGCGAAATATTGGAGGAGTTTGTTTTTTGGGAAGTAATATTACTGATGCCAAACAAGTAACCGCGTTTACTAGTGACCTACAAGCGCTTTCTAAAAATAATAGTCAAAAAATTCCCCTTTTTATTGCTATTGACCAAGAGGGTGGGATAGTGTCACGAATAAAGTTTGATAATGCTGACCTAACGGCTCAAAAGGATATCAATAGTATTTCTCTTGCATATAAGGTTGCAAAAGAGCGGGGCAATATGTTGAAGTCATTGGGTATAAACATGAATTTTGCACCTGTTTTAGACTACTCTTTAGGGAAAGGGTTTATGAAAGATAGGGCATTTAACACAACAATTGAAAACCATATCTTACTAGGTAAGAAAATGATACAGGGCTACACGAATGCAAAAATAATAGCTGTTCCTAAGCATTACTTAGGACATGGCAGTCAAGAGAGTGATTCCCACGACACCTTTGTCAAAATAAGCAGTGATGAGTTGGAATCCCAAAAAAAGATATGGAAAAAGATTCTTCCAATATCAAAAATGATAATGATTGGCCATATGTCTTCAGAGCAAACCTCAAACCGGCCGTACTCGCTTTCAGATTACACATATAAAGAGTTGAAGGATTCTTTTAAATATACTGGTTTAACAATTACTGATGATATTAATATGGGGGCTATAACAAAAGACCAAACTGTTGAAGATGCTAGTATTAAAGCTGTAAAAGCTGGAGTAGATATAATTTTAACCCTTAATATGCCTGAAGATCAGGTTGAGATATACGATTCGATTGTATCCGCAATTAAAAGTGGTGAGATACAAATTTCACAAGTAGATAACAGTGTAAAAAAGATACTTTATTTAAAGTATAAGTACTTAGGTTACAAACCTGAATTACTTTACTAATGCCATACTTCCCAATATTCCATCTACTACTACTAATTCTGCTTCTGTTGCATTCGTTGTTGCTCCAAAGAAGTATGAGTGTCCAGTATAGTTATTTCCGTCTTTAAATTTCAAGGTTGAAAGGGTTATTATTCCAGACTGGCAGGGAGGCTCAAAGAAATTATTCCCTTCTTTAGTATCGTAGAAATATATCTTTCCAATTCTCCTGAATGTAGTGTTTAGCCACTCAAATTCAGAATATGTAGTACCAATATAGTTAGTTGTTACCATATTCATCCCAACCTCTACATTGTCATCTACCATCTCTTGTTGGTAAGTAGCACTATTATCTTCAAAGACTGCAAAAGCAGGGCAGCCAACAAAACCAATCCCAGACACTGCTTTCATTGTGAATATTTTATTGCCATCGTGTCTAATGATTAAACCAGTTAATCCTGTATAGGTTGTTCCAGAAGGAAGTGAATCAGTACCTTGTCCATTGTAGTATTCTTTTACCGACCAACCTGTTGGAACTTGGGTTGTTACATACTTTCCAGTGGAGGTGGTTTCTGTTGGGGTTTCGACCTTAGGCTCGTCGGTAGCTGTCTCTTTCACTTCTTCAGTGGTTTTATCGTCTGTTTTATTATCAAAACTAATATTTATCTTTGGAATGTTAATAATTCCCTCTTTGTATAGAAGAACACAGAGAAGAGAAGCGGCCGTTAAGAAGAGAAGTATAGCTAAAATAATTAAAAACACTATTAAAGGTTTCTTAGATTTCGGTTTTACAACCTCCTTTGGAGCTTGAGGAGTTTCGGGAGATATTTTTACTGCTTCTGTTTGTTTTTCTTCTTTCATATTAAAAAACATAAAAGTTAATATATAGATAATATACCACTAATTAATTTCAGATTCTCTGCATTCTTGCTATTTATATACTATTTGCATAATATGAAAATATAACCTTATTTTATTTCTATACCAATGATGAATATTAAAAAAGCAATCACACCCTTTATTCTTTCTGTAATTACAGTGACGGCTATACTGGGAATTGCAGTCAATGTATTGGCTGTTGAGCCCTCGGCTTATGTCTCTTCTTGGAACAAGGAATTTATGATTAACGGCAGTTTTGAAGCAGCTACAAGGGATGCTGATTGGGCATCTACTGCAGTAAAAGCGTCTAACCCTGGATATGATTATTGTAATCCCGACGGGTGTGGGGTAGTCATTTTTGCTTCCAACCTTCCTCATACCGGAGATTACACCGCCTTTTTGGGTGGGAGGGTAGACAGGAACGATACATTAACATCCTCAACCATTGCTCTGGATAGTACTGCAGATAAATATGTTGTTAGCTACTATTACAGAGTTTATACCCAGGAGGCAGATGCGGAAGATAGTTTCAGGGTTGCAGTATACGATAAAACGAGCGGACATACCGAAGACATATTGGCAATGAACAACTATACGAGTGATGATATTTCGGACAATAGTTGGTTATCTGATGGTTTTGATATTTCGGGATTTGTGGAAGACCATGGTGTTACCGATATTGCCATAAAAGCATTTGGTTGGAATTCGGAAGATGCTGAGTATTCATCATTCTTTCTCGACGATATTTCTGTTTTAGGGTCATGGGGAGATATTGAAGCCCCAACCTCAAACACAATATCAATAAACAGCGATGCTACTGGAACAAAAGCTTCAGCAGTGACACTAGGACTTTTTTCAACAGATGCTATCTCGGGAATTGATTCAATGAGATTTTCTAATAATGGATCTAGTTGGTCTGGTTGGTACGATTATGCAACTACAATGTCCTGGGATATTACAAGTTCCGCATTTGGAGGAAGCACCTCTCAAGGAACAAAAACAGTTTATGTAGAGTTTAGAGACGAAGCGGAAAATGCATCTACAGCAATCTCGGATACAATAGTTTATGATACTAAAGCTCCAACTGGAACAATAAAGATAAATGCTGGAGCATCACATACTCACAGTAAGTATGTAACATTGAATTTGAGTATTGTTGAAGCCAACGGTGGAAAACAGATGAGATTTTCAAACAATAGGTCAACTTGGAGTGCATGGGAAGCATATAATAAGACAAGATTAAACTGGAAAATGACATCTTCTACCTATGGCGGAAATACTACCAAAGGGAAGAAATATGTGTATGTACAGTTTAAGGATGCGGTTGGAAATACATCAAGTAAATATTCTGACTACATATACTATTACTAGATTGATCTAAATGAAAAATAGGTAAGAGTGGCGTTTTCTACTGGATATTTTTAACCCTTTGCTTCAGGAGATTTGCCACTTTTGGGCCAGTAGGTTTTGGGTCTGGTCTCATTTTCTTTTGATAAATTATAACTTTTCGCATTATTTCTAAGCTTTTTCTCTTTATTAACGTTTATTTAGATATGTGATAGTTTCTACTGTATCTCTGAATCTCTTTTGTTGGTATAATCAGCCCTATGTCAGAAATCCTAAAGAAAGAAAATATAAGGAATATCGCCATTATTGCGCATGTTGACCATGGGAAAACAACCTTAGTTGATGCAATTATGAAGCAGAGTAATCTCTTCAGAGACAACCAAGACGAAATGAAGCAAGAGCAGATTCTTGATAAAGGAGAACTTGAGAGGGAGAAGGGAATTACAATCCTTGCCAAAAACATTTCGATTAGATTTAAAGGGTACAAAATTAACATTATTGATACTCCAGGGCATGCTGATTTCGGAGGAGAGGTAGAAAGAACACTTAATATGGCTGATGGTTGTGTGCTAGTGGTTGATGCACAAGAAGGAGTAATGCCACAAACAAGAGTTGTTTTAAAAAGAGCTATGGAGCTTGGTTTAAAGCCAATTGTTGTAGTAAATAAGATAGATAAGAAATTGGCAAATATATCTAATACCATAGATAAAATCCAAACACTGTTCTTAGACTTAGCTAAAACTGAAGATCAATTAGACTTCCCAATTATTTATGCAATTGCTAGAGAAGGAAAGGTGTTTACAACTCTTCCAAGTGGAAACTTAAACGATGCATCAAGCACCACTGGAGATGTTTCTCCACTTTTAGATTTGATAGTCAAAACAGTACCAGCTCCAAAAGGGGAATTAAACGGCCCTTTTCAGATGCAAGTTTGCTCAATTGAATATGATGAACATTTGGGCAGAAGATTAATAGGGAGAATTAATAGAGGGGTTGTTAAGACAAATGATCCAATTATTTTGCTTCCTGCAATTGAGACCGGAAAGAAGGAGCAGGGGAGAGTAAAAAAGTTGTATGTTAAAGAGGGTTTGGATTTTGTTGAGGTAGAATCTGCCTCTGCTGGGGAAATAGTTGCTGTTGTGGGTCTTGATATTAATGCCATTGGAGGGACTATTTGTGACCTAAATAATCCAGAACCACTTCCAACATTTAAGATATCACCTCCTTCTGTAAGTATTAAATTTGAGGCAAATACTTCTCCACTTGTTGGAAAAGATGGTAAGTTCGTGACTGCAAAACTTCTCCAAAAAAGACTAGAAAAAGAGATTGAAACAAACGTTAGTTTAGAAATTAGGGCAAGCGATGGAAGCTCGTATGTTGTTGCTGGAAGGGGAGAACTTCAGCTTTCAATACTAATTGAAACACTTAGAAGAGAAGGGTTTGAATTTCAGGTTAGAAAACCAGAAGTAATATTAAAACAAATCGATGGAAAGATGCATGAGCCACTGGATACCGTTTTTGTTGACGTACCTGAAGCAAGCTTAGGGATTGTAACTGCTGAGTTAAGTAGAAGAGGTGGGACGATGAAGGATATGAAAAATGAAGGTGGTAGAGTGTATTTCGAGTACGAAGTGCTCACTCGAAATATATTTGGACTTAGAAACTATTTCATGACTGAAACAAAGGGTATGGCTGTATTTAACACTCTATTTAACAGATATGTTAAAACCTCTAATGCACCTTCGCCATATAGAAAAGGTGTTATTCTGTCTGCTGAAAATGGTGTAACAAGGGGATATGCACTGAACATGGTACAGGAGAGAGGGGAGTTATTCACTGGTCCAGGAGAAGAGGTTTACGAAGGAATGATTATTGGATTAAACAAATATGAGGGGGATATGGAGGTAAATCCTTGTAAAGAAAGACATAAAACAAGTGTGAGAATGAGCCATGCAGAAGTAACACTAACAGAGTTGAAAGCCACAAAACAATTAACTTTAGAGTACGCACTTTCATTTCTAGCTGAAGACGAGGTATTAGAAGTAACGCCAGAGCATTTAAGACTTAGGAAAGTGTTTCTATCAAAAACCGCAAGAGAGTGGTCTAAAAGAAAGAACCTTAGTGAGTTTGCTAAAAAGCAGATGGGGATAACAGAAGAGTAAGTTTCAAAAAGAAAACGAGAAGAGCTGTATATACCATGAAAATGGTGAAGTAACTTGCGTTACCTCTTATACAACTCTCCTCGACAATTTTTCAGAGACTAGGTCTATTGGCCGGCGCAACCAATGAAAAAAACCTAGTCTCCTTTAAGGAGGAGAGACAACGAAACGTCTCTTGCGAATATTATAGGACAACCTTCGTTTTTTTTCAATTTCTGTTAGAATATAATACTTAGTTAAATATAAAATAAAATGTTTAACGACCCAAGAAATACAGCCCTTGCGAAAGTATTTGTGGAGCATTCACTAAAAGTTAAAAAAGGAGATAAGGTTGTTATTAGCACGTCAGATTTGGACTGTGAGGATATTGTAAGAGAGTGTATGAAATTGATTTTAAAGAAAGGTGCATATTTATATCTAGATATAATGGGGTGGAATTGGTTGATAGATAGGTCTTCGAAAGGTGATTTTGTTAAGCTTTTTTATGATTATGCAAATGAAGATCAGTTGAAGAATATTCCAACTATATATAAAAACATTGTTGATTGGGGAGATAAGTTCGTAAGGATAACTACCTTTGATAACTATTCAAATATGAACGGGGTAGATGCTAAAAAGAAAGCGATAAGAGCTTCTGCCAGAGAAACTTGGTTTCATGAGATAATAAAGAAAGGATGGGTTTTAACATACTACCCAACCCCGGCTTTAGCAATGCAATGTGGGATGTCGTTTTCACAGTTTACTGACTTCTATTTTAACGCAACGTTGGTTGATTATAAAAAGATGGAGAAATCTGGAGAAAAGATATTAAAGCTACTGGACAAAGGAAAGGCCGTCAGAGTTGTTGGTGAGGGGACAGATATTAAAATGAGCATTGATGGAAGATTAGCAGATAATGCGGCTGGTGATAAGAATATCCCAGATGGTGAAGTATTTATTGCTCCTGTTCGTAAAACAGTACAAGGGGAAATACTTTTTGACCTGCCGAATTTCAAAGACGGGGTAGATGTTGTTAATGCAAAATTGATTATTAAGGATGGAAAGGTTGTTAAGGCGAGTGCGACGGCAGGGGAAGATGTACTTCTTTCAAATCTAGATACTGACGCCGGGGCAAGATATTTTGGTGAGCTTGGAATTGGCTTAAACTACGGGATTACTCGTCCGATGAGAACAACTCTATTTGATGAGAAAATTGGTGGTACAATTCATATGGCGTTAGGAAATTCATATGAAGATGAAAGAGGAGGGGCATTAACGGGTGGTAACAAGTCGGCTATACACTGGGATATGGTAAAAGACATGAGGAAGAAAGGGAGTAAGATATACATAGATGACAAATTGGTGTTTGAAGAGGGTAAATGGTTATAAATAAATTTATTTTATAAAGAAATGAAAGAAACATCTAAAATATATGCCTTAATAGCTCTTATTGAAGGCATTATCCTCGGAATCCTTTTCACGGTTCTGTTTGCATGGAAACCAGTCGGGATATCTTTTCCAATATTTGCTATAACCTTTTTTTTGTTTATCCTTCTTCCAGTGATAATTGTAGAGTGGAAGAGCGGATTTAAAAGAATTAACTTTTCTCTGATTTTTTCCATTCTTTTTCTCTTTCTCTCATTAATATTTACCTACAGACTATCTGAAAATATTAAAATATTTGCATTTATCTCTCTTCCTGTTCTGTATCTATCGTCATTGATTTCCCTTTTTAACAAAAGTTACGTTAAGAATTTCGGACTTCTTTCCTTTATTGCTTTACCAATATCAATATTGATCTCTTGGTTTGTTGACCTCTTTAAATTCGTTTCAAACTTAGATTTTGGTAAAGGATTGTCAAAGAGTGCAAGATCAGTTATTGGGAAGATATTTTTAGGGCTTCTTATTGCCATTCCTTTTCTTTTTCTCTTTGTTATCTTGTTATCTTCTGCAGATGATGTATTTGCAAGGTTTGTAGGGGATTTCATTAAAAATACTTTTGGAGTTTGGTTTGGGACTATTGATGCGTTATTTTCAACATTAGGAAAGATATTTGTTGGATTTCTTGTCTTTATGTTTACTTCCGTATTTAGCTATTCAATATTCAATAGGGATAGCTTTATTTCTAAGATATGGGACAAGATCGATTGGATGTCATTTAAGAATTGGAAGCGAGATTGGGATTTTACAATTACTTCGGCTTTTATGTTTTTCATAAATCTTTTGTTTATTGCTTTTGTAGTAGTTCAGTTTGTATATCTGTTTGGAGGAGCAAGTAATGTAGTTGGTCTTAAAGCCAATTTCACATATGCAGATTATGCTAGGAGAGGGTTTTTGGAGCTAATTGTCACCTCTTCTTTGGTATTCCTTCTTTCGTTCATTCTTAACTTTAAAGTAAATGCAGATACGGTTTTAAAGAAGATATTCTACAGAATAAATCATGTGTTAATGTCTCTGCTTGTACTTGTTATGACGTATTCTGCAACAAGTAGGCTACTTCTTTACGAGAGTGTTTACGGATTTACAAATACAAGATTATTGGTACATGTTGCAATTGCAGTAATTGCGCTAATGTACATACTTCTCTACATTTCTTTGCTTTCTAAAAAGGGAGAACAGTTTACAAATGTTTCCGCATCTGTGCTAGTTCTTGTCGTATTCTCAATGTTTATTGCTGTTCCAATGGACTATGTAAGTGCAAAGTTAAACTACAACAGATATCTAACTACAAAGAAATTAGATTTTGGCTATATGAATTCGCTATCAGACGAGGCAGTTCCAGTACTAATTGAGATTAGTAGGAATGATAAAGTTGATGCGGGAGTGAGGGATATTGTTAAGGCACAGTTACAGTACAGGTATAAGATGAATATGAAGAATGAGAAGATTCCATGGCAGGGAATTAACTTTCTTTTTAACAAGAATAAACAAGACGCTAAAAATGAAATAGGGGATACCGACTGGATACAGAAGGCCCAGGACTCATTAAACCTCTTTATAAAAGGATATATTGCAACAATGGCTGAGGGCAAATTTGATGATGCTTATGCGAATTATTGGACGACTGCGGCAGCAAAAGTAGATCTTGATGGTACTACCGTCCGAATACTCTCTTTTACTCCAGTTGAGAAAACGTATAGCATTAGTGAGTGGCTTTCACCAACGGCAAGTATTTTTGTTGATGCCAATGTTGAGTACTCGTGGGATAGCTCAAAAGACACTTATCAATATTTCCAAAGCTCCTCCAATGTTGAGCAGCTATTGATAATAAATGAAAATGGAAACTGGAAAATCAAAAGTGCCGATGTCTTTCCCCTTGGAACAGTCAATGGGGATAAAGGGCAATTGAAGGGATGGCCAAGCGTTGTTGGGTACCCGCTTGTTCTCCCTGGTGTTTAATTTGTGCCTATGTGCTATAATGACCCCAGATTAACATATCTCTTTAATGTGGTTTAAATCATATTTTAGTGTTGTGTTGGTTAGTTTTAATTTTTTATTTTTTCTTAATGAACGATCAGTTCAAAATATTTGTCGGAAATCTTAATTTCGACACAGCCATTGAAGCACTTGTTGAAATTGCTTCTAAATATGGTGAGGTAGCAGAATCATACAAACCTATGGGTAAAGGATTCGCCTTCATTACATTCAAAACTAAAGAAGCAGTTGATGCTGCTATCGAGGGAATGAACGGAATGACAGTTGACGGAAGAGAACTAAACGTCAATATCGCAAGACCAAGAGAAGAGAGACCAAGAGGAGATTTCGGTGCAAACCGAGGTGGATTTAGAGGTGGAAACGATCGAGGTGGTTCAACCGGTGGATTCAGAAGAGATTTCAGAAGATAATTCTGTATTGATTTGAATTTGGAAAAGGCCTCTGCAAAGAGGCCTTTTGTTACTTGTTAACTAATTATTCTGATATCTGATTTAGAGATTTCTTTTAGATATTTAAAATCTTTTGGATTTCTAGTTAAAATAGTATCGCAGTATTTACTCGCACTAAAGAATTGAAGTGAGTCTTCAAAGTCTTTGAAAGGGTTATTCGTTGATTCCAAAACAATGTCTTTCCCAAGTGGAATTATTTCCACGATGGTCAAAAAATGTTTCATTAATTCGTGCAATTCGGATTTGAATTTAATTTTTAAAATATAGTTGGTTATATGTATGCTTAGTGCTGAAATATATAAGTTCCCACTCCCTATACTGTCAAATGTTGAGATTAAATCCATCATAGTGCCGTTTCTATTTGTTAAATAATCAATAATTATATTCGCATCAAGAAATAGTTTCATTAATTTTTTGGATTATATTTCTTCAAAAGTAAATTAAGATATTCATCTTTGTAACTTTTCACCTTCTTTTTTGGCTTCTTAAATTCAAATTTTCCAGCTACTTCATTTAGAATTTTATTAAAATCTTCTTGACTTATTACTTTCTTCTTTAGTGTTATTTCATATTGAGAGGGAATGAAGTAACCGATGGATTTTCCTCTTTCTAAAACTTCATATTTTACCCCAAAAGCTAACCCGTCTTTTAGTTGGGTTAAATTTTTTCGGAAATCTCTAAGTTTTATTTTTGTATAGTCTTTATTGTCCATTGTTAAACATTAGTTTAACATTTGGGCATCAATATTTCAACATGATATACGTACTTATAGTAGTAAAACATCAATTATTATTTTTAGGAAAGCAAATCTTTGAGTTGATATAATGAGTTTATAGTTATCACACTTTCCGGTAAATCACCTGTTTTATATAACGACCAAGTTTCTGTTCTATCAAACCAAACTAAATGTTTCGTTCCTATTGTGTGTCCGGCAAGAATATCTCCTTTTTTATTATCACCGACAATCATGCCCATTTTTGGAGAAGTATCTAATGCTTTAAATGCTCTTAGCCAGTCATTTGGTTTTTTATCCCTATTAGTATTTACAACCTCAATATGTGAAAAATATTCTAATATATTCGTATTTTTCAATTTGAAATTTGTCCATCTTTTTTGTGCATGTGTAACTAGTCCGAGTTGCACACCCCTGTCTTTACAAAAAGAGAGAAGCTCTCGGGTTCCATCTATTGTTCTAACAGGAGTAGTAAACACACTTTTAATAATTGATAAGGCTTTTAGATGAGTATCTTTCGAAAATTTATATTTTTTATTCAAATTATCCAGTACCAATGGCCAAACCTTCTTTGGATTTACGTAAACAATATAATGGGCTTCATCATTTTCCTTGTTAAATGCGTCGTGTATCTCTATAAAAGGGATTCCTAGCTCATCTGCAATAACTTGGTTTGCTTCATCAATCTTTGCTCTGAACACCTCATGTGTTTCAATGAGGGTATCATCTAAATCGAATAGGATTGTTTTTGGATTTATTTTATTCATGTTTTTATGGCGGAACATACGGGTCTGGAACCCAATATTCCAGCCATATGATACAACAAAATGAGAATGAGACAAATGAGACACCTAAAAAAGGAAAGTCTTGAAAATCTCGAAAGAGACCAGAAGAATTTAACGAAGTGGCTAAAAATATCGTTTTGTTATATACAAACATCTATAAACTTTGCTCTGCTACTATATGAGTCTAAAATGTCCTTATAGTCCAATTTCGGTTCTGTTGACAATATATATATATATATATATATTTAAATCAAGCAAATAAATTTTGAATCTGCCAAAATATGACAAGTGAAACAGGTGGAAATCCAGCAATGGTATCCTTTAATAAAACAGAACAAGGAGTAGGTTTTGAAGTTAAAGCATCTCAAACTCCAGATTTGAATAGAGTTAAAATGGAAACAACTAATGCTGTTCCTCAGACTCCTGAACCTGTGGCTACTGAATCAAACTTACCAGCAGTTAATGAAGTAAGGGTCGGAGAAACTGCAGTAGAAGCTAGAAGAATTGTTGATGCTATGCGAGTAGCAAGTGATGCAACTTTTAATGCTCAAAAAGAAGCTGCGGATGTTAAATCTGTGCAAGGAGCTGATAAAGGGGTCTTGGATGTTGGACTCAAAATTATTTCGAATTTAGAAACGAGGCTTAAACAGAAAGCAGAAAACCTAAGTACGAGAGCAAATACAAAAGCTCAAACAGTAGCAGGATTAGAAGGAAAGGTTGTTGATATGCGGTATAATAAGGATTTTGGACAACAAGCAGCAAATGTTGAGTCAACTGCAATGCAGACTATGCTTCAAGAAGTTTCTGGAAAGAATGATTATTACAGAAGAGGTGAGGCCGGAAAAAATGAAGGATTTTTAGGTGTGAGGAAGTTCTTTAGAGGTCTTAAGGAATCTGTAACGTTAGGAGTGGCCGAGTTGCGATATAATAATGCAAGAGATCGAATGGTGAAATTGTCAACAAGAGCACAATATTTTAAAACTGCGGCTGCTGGGTTAGGAGCGTTCCATGATTTAATGGCCGGAACAGTACAAAGAACTGAACTAAATGCGACTAATAATCTTGAAGGTGCAAAGGCGCAAGCAACTGCAACTCAAAATACTGCAGAATCACAATATAAAGCTTTTGTTAAATAATTTTAGTATTAGTTATTATGGACCAAAATATGCAAAATCAAATCGATGAATTATTAAAGCAGGTATCAGAATATGTTGAAAGTGGAGATTTAGAAGATGAAATGAAAGAAGATTTAGTTGAATTAGTTGATCGAGTGAAACTTTCTCCAACAAAAGAAAATCTTTTGGTTTTATCTAAAATTCTTTCGTCTGTATCAAAAGCTAGTCTAGCGGAAGTAGCCTTAAATATTGCAAATATACAATAAAGATTCTATCTTTGTGGTTTTCCTGTTTGAATTTTCTATCGTGTATTTAAGCGATTAATTACCTAGACTTCCTCATATTCTTGCGGTACTTTCATGTCACTATGAAAGACACAAAAGAACTTAAATACGTGCTCTATGCAAGGAAATCCTCAGAATCAGATGAAAGACAAGCCATGAGTATTGATGGTCAACTTATGGAAATGAAAGAAAAAGCAAAAAGAGAAAAGATAAACATTGTAGAAATAGTAACAGAATCTCACTCAGCAAAAGAAACAGCTCAAAGACCAAAATTCAATTACCTTTTAGACAATATCTACAAAGGTAAATACAATGCAATAATGACTTGGGCTCCAGATAGACTATCAAGAAATGCAGGGGATCTAGGAAGAATAGTAGATCTAATGGATCAAGGAAAATTAGATTTAATAAACTGCCATTCACAAACATTCTCAAATAATCCAAACGAAAAGTTCCTGCTAATGATACTTTGCTCTCAAGCTAAACTAGAGAATGATAATAGAGGAATAAATGTAAAAAGAGGGTTAAGGAATAAATGTAGTATTGGAATAAGACCAGGAGTAGCTCCAATAGGATATATAAATGTAATAAAAACAAACAGAATTGCTTCTGTAGAATTAGACCCTGAAAGAGCACAAACAATAAAAGAAATGTTCCTTAAAGTAACAAACGAAGGATACTCTGGAAGAATGATCAGAAAATGGTTAGAAGAAAAGAAGTTTAGAACACGAACTAATTCAGGGCTAAGTTTAAGTAGAATATATTCAACACTAAACAACAGCTTCTACTATGGAGAGTTCCAATACGGCGATAAATGGTACAAAGGAATTCACGAACCTTTAATATCAAAAGCCATATTTGATAAAGTACAAATACAACTTCAAGTTTGCCCTAAACAATGGAACAAACAGGTATTTCCATTCAAAAAGCTATGTATCTGTGGAGGATGTGGAGGAAATGTAACGGCAGAAATAAAGTACAGAGTAACGAAAACTAATGTGGTAAATACTCATATCTACTACCACTGTAATAGAGTAAGAGATTATGATTGTGAACAACCATATATAACAGAAGAAGAATTGATAAAACAAATTGTATCTTACCTTCCACAAGTGAAGTTAGATATTAAATATCTTTGGCACGAATTTAATGAAGAAATAAAAAGATTAAATAATCTAAAAGGGATAATGATTAGACAACAAGAACAACTGATTGAATTAACCCCTCACAATACACAAGGTTTAAAAAGAAGCGAGGTTAACAATTCTGAGGTTGCAATGCTCCAAGATTATCTACTTCACATAATGCAATTTGGATCCCCAGAGGAGAGGATAAAGATATTGTGTGGAATTAAATCAAAGTTCCGACTTACAAATAGGAAATTAGAACTGTTTTGAAGTCGCGTAAGTAGTACAACCCGTCCAACTTTTGAAATCAAATAAAGACAAATCGACCGAAGTAACCCCAGCAACAAAGTTGTTAAAAATTCTTTGGTTATTGAAATTATGCCTTGCACTTGTTAACCCATTGTCTAATTCTAGATCGTCGTATGTATAGAGATTGTACTTAGAAGACCCAACAGGTTCGATTGTACCTCCATTTCTAACTAAAATCGTTTGGGTTTTCAAACTACCATCTGGGAATGAAAAGACAGGCTCAAATCTAATACTCGTTCTTCCATATGTATCTACGATGGAAGAGAGTATGAAATTTCCTATATAAGAAGCTCCAGGTTGTGCCCACCTCATTTGTCTGTCAGTATTAGAAATTTTACTTAGATAAGAGTCTAATATTGAAATTCCTGAATATATGCTTATACCTGTCATAAACACTATTATACCATTTCTAGAACCATTAAATGGGTCTGGAACTGATTTGTTTGCCATATTTTATTGTGCTAGTAAAGGATAATTTCTTCGAACCGAGGGGTGTTAATTTGTCTCGAAATTTGATGCTTTCAAGCCTTTTTAGGTCACTTTTTGAAAACTCGGTTTTTGAGATGGAATTGTGTAGACCTAATAACCCTTCCTAGAGATAGTGAGTGGGTCTTGTCGCTACCGCAAAATCTTGGCGGAGAGGGCGGGATTCGAACCCGCGGTAGGTTTTAAAGCCTACGCCTCGTTAGCAGTGAGGTACTTTCGGCCACTCAGTCACCTCTCCAATGCCAATCATTATATTATTTTCATCCCTTTATATCAATTTTTTTCATATTACTGATATAATTAAACATGGAAATAGATGAGAAAAAAGTAATAGAACTGGGAAAAATATTGATGAAGAAATCTATAAATAAGACGCATGATTTTGAACATGCTCAAAATACAGTAAACCATGCGTTAAAAATATATCCTCAATTTGGCGATTTAGATAGAAATATGGTTGAAATAGCGGGTTGGTGGCACGATTGTTATAAATCCATAACAGATAAAGATACCTTAGGTTCAATACTCTCAGAAGGTGTTAAATCTGAGAAGATGTTTAATAAAGAAGTAGGGGATATGATTTCTCCTGAAAGAAAACAAATTATTGGGCAAGCAATACGAAGGCATAATAATTTCCTTTGGATGATATTTAATAAGAAGGGAATGAGTAATCTAGATATTGTATTGTACGAAGCTGACCAATTGGATCAATTTAATGATAAAAGAGAAGAAAAGGGTAGGGCAGAATCCAAATCTTTCTTTGTTAGTACCTTTCTTTTCTTTCTTTTACCATTTCTCAGAAAAATATTGAAAATTACAGCGGTTTCTACTTACACAAAAAATAAATTAAAAGAATTCTAATATGAGATATTTAGGAGCACATGTATCAATAAATAATGGGGTAGATATGGCTCAAAGCGCTGGTATTAACTCTATCCAAATAATGCCAAGCGCCCCGATTAGATGGATATCAAAGGAAATTCCAGACGATTTAGTAAGTAGTCTAGCAGAACAATTGAATAATTCGGACATAAAAAAAGTGTTAATACATGGGATATATCTAATCAATTTGGCTAGGAAAGATAAGCAAATGTTTCATTTGAGCAAACTATCTCTTGTTATCTATCTTAATTTTGCTGCTAAGCTTCAAGAAAAAGTAAATAAAGACATTGAAGTTTTAGGAGTAACATTCCATCCAGGAAGTGCGATAGATCTAACCCCTGAAGAAGGATTAGCGAGAATATCGTATGGGTTAAATTGGATAATTGATAATTCTAATGGAGAGATTCCAATACTCTTAGAAAGCTCTGCTGGAGCTGGAAATATAATGGGAGATACATTTGAAGAGTTAGCCTCAATGCGCAGTGGTGTTGTTAAAAAAGATAGAGTTGGATATGTGATTGATACACAACACACCTTTGTTAGTGGGTATGATTGGGTAAATAATCTGGAGGGAGTAGTTAGCGAGGTTGATAAAATTTTAGGAATATCAAATGTAAAATGTTTTCATTTAAATGATTCTGCAACTGAAATGGGCAGTCATAAAGATAGGCATGCAAATCTTGGAGAAGGAAGTATTGGGAAAGAAGGGATAAAGAAAATTGTAAATAATCCGAAACTTAAGGATATCCCATTTATTTTAGAGACCCCTGCACTTGGAGATTTGGACGGAATAAAGAAGGAATTTGATACCTTAAAATCATATATTATCTAGATTTAGAGTGTATAATTAGCTATGGAGTTAAACGAGCAGCAACTTAGTGCGATAAATCACAAAACTGGACCTCTTCTGATTATTGCTGGAGCGGGAACTGGTAAAACAAAAGTTATAACTGAAAGAATTGCCAAGATAGTAGGTGAGAAATGGGCAAAACCAAGTGAGATACTTGCCTTAACCTTTACTGAAAAAGCAGCAGCAGAGATGCAAGAAAGGGTGGACGCACTCTTGCCGATTAACTATGAAGAGCCGTGGATTTCAACATTCCATTCATTTTGTGACAAAATATTGCGACAAGAAGCAAGCTATATAGGCATGGATAGTAATTACAAACTTATGACCCCAAGTTCTAGTTATATTCTTTTTAGAAAGAATATTTTTAAATTTCCATTGAAACACTTTAGACCCCTTGGAAACCCAACCAAGTTCATAACAGATATTCTCTCACATTTCAGCAGACTTCAAGATGAGCAAGTACTACCAGAGGAATACCTGAAATGGGCTAAAAAGCTTCCTGTGACAACTGAAAGTGAAAAAGAGTTCAAAAACGAAACATTAGAACTTGCAAATACGTATAAAGAGTATATGGATTTGAAAATTGCAAACTCTAAGTTAGATTTTGGAGATTTGATAATTACAACACTGAAACTGTTTTTGGAAAAACCAAATATCCTTAAAAAATATCATAACCAATTTAAATATATCCTAGTTGATGAGTACCAAGATACAAACTATACGCAAAATATTTTAGTGAACCTTTTGGTTCTTGGGAAAGAGCAGTCGAAAGCAACTGATGAAGAGAAAAAGAAGGCAAACATTACGGTGGTAGGAGATGATGACCAGGCTATATACAAGTTCAGAGGGGCAGCAATTTCAAATATAATGCAGTTTAAGAAGGTGTATACAAAAGCGAAAAGTGTTGTGCTGACGGTAAACTATAGAAGTAACCAGGAGATATTAGATACAGCATATAGGCTGGTGAAAAACAACAACCCGTATAGGTTAGAAGTAACAGAAAAAATTGAAAAGAAATTAATATCTATTGCTAAACCTAAAAGTGATGCAGTGAGAATGATTATTGAAAATAAATCAGCAGTTGAAGCTGAAAGAATTGCAAAAGAGATACTTCAGCTAACAGGAAGAAGTGATGAGATAAATACAGAATTTGACGAGAAGGGACAAGGAACTTTTAAAGAAAGCGGAGAAAAGTATAAGAACAGTGATATCGCTATTTTGGTCAGAGCAAACAATCATGCAGAAGAAATAATTCAAAATCTAAGGCATTTTGGGATTCCGTATAAACTGGGAAATGCCAAAAGCCTTTACTCTCGAAGAGAGATAGTTCAACTAATATCATTTCTTAAAACCCTTGCTGACTACTCTGACGAGATATCACTTTTTAATATTCTTTCAATGGAAGAGTGGGGACTTGCTCCTCGAGAGGTCGTTGAGACAATCAAATATGCAAGAGAAAACAGAATTACCACATTTGAAGCAATAGAAAAAGTTGTAGGAAAGAAAGCTGGAGGAGAAGTAGAGAAAAAAGAAGTTTTGAAAATTTCCACAAAATCAAAGGCAAAATTAAAATTATTTGTTGATATTTATGATAAAGGAATGAAGATGCTAACTGCTGGAAGAAGTGCTGGTGAAATCCTAATGGTTTTTTTTGAGAAATCTGGACTTAAAGAGAAGTACATCAATGAGCAAACGGGTAAATATCAATTTGCAACCGAAAACACCGCAAAATATTTCGATATGTTACAGAGTTTTTGGCAAGACAATCCTTCTACAACGCTTTATGAGTACCTTGACTATCTTGCGTATAGCCAAGAAGTAGGTGAGGGACCAACCGTTGATATGGATGCATTCACGGAGTTTGATGCAGTTAATATATTGACAATACATGGCGCTAAAGGTCTTGAGTTCCCAGTGGTGTTTGTAGCCAATATGGTTTCAGATAGGTTTCCAAGTAGAAACAGAAAGGATGTAATACCAATTCCTGACGAGTTAATTAAGGAAGTTCTTCCAAGTGGTGGACAGGAGAATGAGCATATTATGGAGGAAAGAAGGCTCTGCTACGTTGCCCTCACTCGTGCAAAGGATTTGTTGTACCTAACCTCCTCAAACTATTATGCAGACGGTAAGAGGAGGAAGAAGCCAAGTATATTCTTGTACGAATGTATAGAAGAGGATTTCGAAAAAGATTTTGATTTAGCGAATAAAAACAAAGTTGTTGAAGTAGAGGATATTAAGGCACTAGAAGATAACTCAGTTTTGGATTACCAAAAACTTGGATTAAAAGTTACAAATGAGTTTAGCTATACTCAAATCCATACATATGAAATGTGCCCAATACAGTATAAATATCAGTATGTATTAAGAATTCCAACGCCACAAAGTAGTGCCAGTTCTTTTGGAAGCACTATCCATAACACCCTTAAATTCCTTTATGAGCAGCTAAAAGCTTCAAAAGAAGGGCTTTCAGGCTTCATTTCAGTACCGACATTGAAGCAGGTATTAGATAATTATGAGAAAAACTGGATAAGTACTGGGTTTGATAGTAATGAGCATGAGGCAAAGCGGTTTGAGAGTGGAAAGGAAGTGATAAAAGACTACTATGAAAAGATCTTCTCTGAAGATGAAAAGCCTTTTGAGATAGAGAAGGATTTTAAATTTTCTATTGACGACTTCAAGATTAAAGGAAGGATAGATAGAATTGATCTAGTTGGTGTTGATAAAGACGGAAAGAAAGTGGTTGAAATCATTGATTACAAAACGGGGAAGGATAAAGAAATCAAAGAAGTTCAAAAAGAGTGGCAGTTGCAACTCTATGCGTATATAGTTGAGCAACAGTTTGGATATAGAGTGAAAAGAGCTTCATATATCTTTGTAGAGCATGGAAGTAGAGTAGATATATCAATCGAAAGAGAGCAGATCTCGCAGGTGATAGAGCATATTAAAGAAATTGTAGGTAAGATAAGGAGGGGAGATTTTACTCTTCCTTCTGGTCATGAATGTAATTATTGTAATTTCAAAGATATTTGTGAGAACCCAATTATCTAGTGTATAATCGAAACAATGATTAACAACATTTTGAATATTATAAAAACTACCCCAGTTTATGCAGATGCACTTGGCAATCAAATTTCAGCTCAAATAACAAATGTGACTAACCAAACAACCATTCCTGGCCTCGTTAATTCACTAATCAGTTTAGCTATTCCCCTTGGTGTGCTTTGCGCGATCGGTCTTATGATTGTTGCTGGATATAATATGATTACAAGTCAAGGCAACCCAGAAAAGCTAACAGAAGCAAAAGAGATAGCTACGAACGCAATAATAGGATTTGCGTTGATTGCTCTTTCTGTAGCTATATTACTGCTAATTAAAAATACACTTAATTTACCAACAACTTAGGTTATGAAAAAAATATTAAAATATTTTAAAAATAAGCCGTATCTATTTGCAACGTGGTTTGGAATAACAAATCCGTGGGGAAGTGATGCATTTTCAACAACTGTGGGAGTAATTGCAAAGGTAACATTTGTTGTTAATGGAGCAATTGCACTCTCTGCATTGGTAGCAGTAGGGGTAATTGTATTTGGTGGAATAACATTAATCACTGCAGCAGGAGATGCTGAAAAGGTCGAAAAGGGATCAAAAGCAATAGGAGCTGCTATAATTGGAATGGTGATTGTGTTTGCTGCATCTTTAATAATAAAGTTTGTAATCGAGAAAATATTTGCAGGTTATTAAATAGGTATTGCAATATTGGTTGTATGTATAATATAATCAAATTGTTATAAGATTAAATTAAATATATTTTTAATAAAAATGAAACTAATTACAAAAGCAATAGCAGGAGTATCTACATTTGCTACATCTATGTTAGTATCCTCAACAGTTTTTGCAGCCAGTGCAGCAGATTATATTTCTGGTATTACTGCCGGTACTGGGCAAGGAAACCTTTTAACCTTCATACAGGGTGCTTTGAACTTAGTAATTTCACTTGCAGCTTTGGTTGCAGTTGGAGTATTAATATTTTCTGGAGTTAGATATATTGTTGCTGCGGGAGACGAGAAAAAGGTTGAAGAGGCAACAAAAGGAATTACATTTGCAGTAGTAGGATTAGTAATATGTTTCATTGCAGTAATTGTAGTAAGATTTGTACTTGAGAAATTAATCAAGTAATAATTACATTAGGAACTGGAAAGGCGGGGGAGACCCTGCCTTTTTTTGTATATAGTTATATATAGTGTTACAATATTTAAGTAACTTGTTAAATATTAATATGAGAAAAAATATTAAATATATTGCTGGAAGCCTAATCCCGTTTGTTATTGCAACCTCTGTTAATGCTGCTCCTCCTCAATTATCTGAAATAGGTGGGATATTAGATAAGGTTTTCGCTCTTGTAATGCCCGTTGGTGGTCTCATTGCAGTCATTATGATTGTTTATGGCGGATATATGTGGATTATGTCAGGTGGGGACGCTCAAAAGACCCAACAAGCACAAGGAACACTCACTTGGGCTGTACTTGGCTTAGTATTCTTGTTTGTAATCAGAATGGTACTAAAACTTGTCTTTGATTTCATTGGGAACTAACCTCTGATATCATTAGATATGACTAAAAAGTTAGTTATCATGTTTATTTCAATTTTTCTTCTTTTAGGTGTATTTTCACCAGTATTTTCACAAAACGTTAATGATTTAGAAGACCAGATAGACCAGAAGAATTCTGAAATATCATCAAAACAAACAGAGCTAGATAGGATTGCTAAAGAAATAGCTGCAATCCAAAGCAGTAGTGCAAGTACAGAAGAAAAGCTGAAAATAATAAAGAGGGAGATGGCAAATGTGACCAAATATATAAACGAGGTTAATACGAGTATTAATACAAGGAAAACGGCGTTAGCTCTGAAAGAGAAGCTATTGACTGAAAAGGAGAAACAGTTACAACAAATATCAGTATCAATGTATAAGATGATGAGGGTGGGGATAATTGACTATTTCTTTTCAAATTCCCCAGATGCCAGTTTAAGAGATGTCTTGTTTAAGAGATTTTTAATAAACAAACAGTTACTGGTATTAAAAAATAATAAACAAGAGTATGCAGAAATAAATAGTGAGAAAGAGAAACTAGATAAAGAAGAGGATCAATTAGGTAGTCAGCTTGAGCAATTTAAGGTCATGAAGAACGGTTTGGTAGCACAGCAAAATGAGCTAAATAATCAGATTTATGCTAAAAATACTCAGACCTCAAGTATAAAAAAGAAAATAACCCTTTTGAAAAACCAAATTAGTGATTTACAAGTTGCAATACTACTTGCTAAAAGTGGGAGTGCTAATACTACAATTGACGATATATCTGTAGCCTGTGGAAGTAATTCTGTATGTAGAAACGCTTCTCTTGAGGGATTTAATGCCTCGGCACCTTCTGGATATTTTGCTGTATTTTCTTTTGGAGCATACACTCACAGAAATGGAATGAGCCAATATGGGGCATTAGCTCGGGCTGAAGCAGGTCAAACATATATTAAGATACTGCACGACTACTATAACAAAGCGCCCGTACACAGAGGCACATCTGGAAATATTTTAGTCGCAACAGTTGACCGTGGGAATGAGAGCATGAATTTTGAAACAAAATATCTCTGGGGAATTGCTGAAATGCCAAGCGATTGGCCTGTTGAAGCACTTAAGGTACAGGCAATTGCCGCACGAACTTATGCCTACTACTATTACTATAATCAGAAGAATAACATAAATGAAAAACCAATATGTGCAACTGAAAGTTGTCAGGTATGGAGTAGGGCAAAGTATGACAATGTAAAACATGGTTTGGCACCAAATTGGAAAACAGCAATTGAGCAAACTGAAGGCATGATTCTTTCTGGTATTTCTACTCAATATTCTGCTGTAACAGGTGGATATTTAAATACAAGTGGTTGGGATACAACGGATGGAAGTGGAAATATAAATAATGCATGGGAGAAGAAAACTGGAATACCTTGGTTTTATAAGGCTTGGTATACAAAGGGGTATGCAAATGATTCTTCACAGACATGCAACAGAAAGCCGTGGATGAGCGAAGAAGAGATGGCGGATCTTCTGAATACATATTTGGTCATGAAGGGGATAGATGTTAAAGGACCTTATTATTCTTATAGAATTCTTCCAATAACATTTAACTCTTGTAATTTCGGAAGTGGGGGAAACCCATATTCTATGGCTCAAATTAAGAATTTAGTAAATAACCCTGTTACTTCAATTTCTGGAAACCCAGTAGTAACCCAAAACTCACATGGGTATACATCAAGTGTCGGATTTATTACAAATAGGGGAGCAATAAATATTTCTGGGGAAGACTTCAAGCAAGTATTTAATATGAGGGCACCAGGATATCTTCTTATACCTCAAAATGGTTTTGTATTTATTAATGTGATTAGAAAGTAAAGATTGGTGTATTTGTAATTTATCTATTAATTATGGTATCTTTTGTTAATGAAAAGTAGGATCCCAAAGAAATTTAGTAAAACAAAGAAAACATTCGTAGATAGAATATCAAATGATATCAACTCAAGCCCAATGTCGTCTTTTTGTGCATTCCCACCTGAAATCACATTTAATGGTCAAGATGATAAAGAAGATATTGTACTTCTGACTAGGCAACATCCTGCGGTATATATATTAAAGGCTCTTTTGGTGATATTTCTTCTCTTCTCTCCAATAATTTTATATACAGTTCTAAACTCTTTATTGGAAGGAAAAATGAATATGGCTCTTTGGATGGGTGGCTCCCTTGTATTTATTCTTTTAGCAATAACCGTTTCAGCAGATTCGTTTTTCAAATGGTTCTACTCTGTAAATATTATAACTGATGAAAGAATCGTTGATGTTGATTTTAGTAATATCCTTTACCATAAATTTGCTGAAGCGCAACTTGAAAAGATTGAGGATGTAAGCCATAAACCAGTAGGGCTTCTAAGTACAGTTTTTGATTTTGGAGATGTGTATATTCAAACAGCTGGAACAAAACCTGAGTTCGTATTCGATAGCGTTCCAAGGCCAAGGGATGTTCAAGATACACTTCTCGATCTATTAGAATTAAAAGAAAACAAGAAAATATAATGGATATACTAAACAATATAAATACAATGCAGATAACGTTCTTGGGAGCAACAGGGATTTTGAAGGCTCTGTTTCTAGTAGTGATATTTGGATATGTAATATATGTAATCCTCTTAACTCTTCGTGTGAGAATACTTGCTGATACTGTTAAAACGCCATCAAATAAGACTGCAAGAGTACTTGCATATGTTCACCTACTGGTAGCTGTTATCGGAAGTTTTTTTGCTGTGATATTAATTCTACTAGGTTAAAAACATGCCAATTTATGTCAGAAGATACATCAGTGATGATGTTACAACAAATGCTAGCACTTGTGCTTTTAGGTATATTCCAGGTAGTGCTCATGAAATAGACCAGAAGGGAGAATTGCACGGACTAATAACCGTAGTAGGGGAAGAAGGCCTAAATGCTGATAGAATAGCCAAATTTGTTTGGGATGGGGTGGTTGATGCATACGGATATGGAAAGAATATTGCAACAGTAGAGCTACTTAAAAACGCGATAAATGCTGGAAGTAGGAAGGTTGTTGAATTAATAAAAAATGAAAAGGTTGAGCACGAGATTAATTTGAGTTTTTCCCTAGCGGTTGTAAAAGGAATGACGGCATACCTTGGGGTATTTGGTGAGCAACAGCTATTTCTCTTCAAAGATAACGGGATTGTTAAAATATCTGAGATAATTCAAAAGAATAAAGGTGTTGTTGCGAGTATTGCAATTAGTGACAACGATTTAATTCTAATGAGTTCTCCATCTCTTCTTGATGCTTTTGTCGAAATTAATGAAGATTTAAACTCCCAAGTAGAGCTTTTAGAAAACATTGATGAATTTACTCAAAATCTAACAAATCATCAGTCAGTACTACTCCTTGCTAGAAAGGACCTAGAGGTAAAAGAAGTAGAGAATCGAGAAATAATTGCTCCAATAATCTCAGCTACCACGGAAGAGGAAGCAATTGAAGAACCTATTCCCGAAGAAAAAGAAGAGATAAAGATTGAAAAAAAGAGGTTCGGAAGAGAGGATTTGAGCAAAGTATTTGAACGGATAAAACTCTTTTTTAGAAGGGCTTCTTTAGCGATTTCTCCTGCTTTAAATAAGCTTGCAAACCTCGTTGGAAAAGTGAGGGAAAAGACTAGTTCAATTGTTTTAGACAAGTATGGCAGACAGAGATGGTATAAAAGAATTGCCGCAAAACTATCATCGATAAAGTTTGGAAAGCGAAGTGGGGCGTATGGGATGAAGATTGATGGATATAAAATTGCAAACCAACGAAATAAGAGAATTTTAATAGTTCTTTTAATTTTTGGACTAATTCTTCTTGTTTTAATGGGTGCAAAACTGAGTGCAAATGCAAAGATAAGAAGAGATATCCATAAGGAGGCAGTAGTTATTTTGGATAGTATAGGCTCGTTTGTCACTACTGCCCAAAATGAGATAGCAGGTGGTAATGACGATGATGCCGCAGTAGCAATATATAATGCAAATGCAGAAGTAGAGAAATTAAAAGACAAGGTCCTTTCAGTAGATGATACAAAGAGATTTAATGATTTGAAAACAACTCTTAGTGGCCTTGATGACAAGGTAAATAGGAGGTTTGGGGTGACGGAATCTGACGGAACCCTTTCACTTTTCATTGATGGGCGTATCCAGTTTGGAGATTTAGGCAATCTTACAGATCTCACTTCGTACAAAGACAGTTTTCAAAACGAATTCCTCTTTGTTGTAGATAACGGGAATAAGAAGGTGGTAAAGATTAGTTTAGAAGATAAAACAAATAAGGCAGTTCCAGATAAGGGAAAATTACTCTCTGCTCCTAGATATATAGACTATGGAAATTATGGTCTTTTTGTATACGATGACCAGAAGGGTGTACTAAGGTCTGCTTTTACAAAAAGTGGCAATGCTGATTTTGAGGAGTTAGCAGGTCTTGGAGTAGAAGATATGGGTAACGGAAGCATTGTTGATCTTGGGATATTTACCTCTGGAAGTAGTGATAATGTATATTTAGTAAATTCAGATAAAAAAGCCATTTTCAAATCGCTAAAATATGGGACAGGGTATGGACTTCCTTTTAACTATTTATCTCTGCCTTCACTTTCAACAGCCACAGATATAATGGGGGATTTTAGTATTTATGTGCTCTCAAAAGGAGCTCCAGGTATAAACAGGTTCTCATATAGCTATACTAAGAAAACCGTTGTTTCTGATCCAGTAACAATTTCTGGAATGGTAGAAGACTTAACAAACCTTGATTGTGGATTTATAGGAGCAAAGCCAGATTCAAGAATGATTGTATTTGATGGTGTAAATAAAACCTTCATACTACTAAAAAAACCAAGTCCAAATGATATGACAATAGATAAACAATTCGTGTATAGGGGAAGTCGAACAGACATATTCAATGATGTTAGGGATGTTGCTATGGACTATAACAACAACTATGCATATATATTGGATGGAAACACGATTTGGAAGATGAAGCTAAAGTAACTTAGTTATCCTATGAAGGATGGAATAACAGGAGAACAAACAGAAAAAGAGGAATTCGGTAAAGAGGTTGGGGTTATTCATCGTTGTTTTTCAGATCCAGAGATTAGTTTGGAAGATAATGGGTATCGGTACAATCCGTTCCAGATTAAAGATTTTGATGGAGGAGTTTTAGATACGGCATACAAAAATATTGATTGGTCTCCAGAAGAAGCTTCTTTAACAAGGAAATTTGTGCATTTGGGGCAGGTTTTCTACATGATTCATTCAACACCAGCTATTTGGAGCATTCATGACAAGGAACCTTTCATTGTTGATTCTATACTAATTGCTAAATCTCCCGAAATTGTGCAAAAGGCTTGGGAAAGAGAAGTTATTGTAAGTAATGAGTTGAAAAAAAAGAGGGTAGATGCAGTAGCACCATTTGTTTATCATATTTTAAGTGATGAGCATGTTAAGATAGTGTTGGGAAGGGGAAGTATTTACGATGGCAGAAGAATGGCTCATGAAAAAGATGATGTAGATTTAGTGGTTTTTATGGATTGGAACGGCCAAGAAGAACTTAACGGAATACTTTCAAGGATAAGTGAAGCGGCAAGTGTGTTAACAGATAAAAGAATAAAACTTAGAGGAATGACCTTTCTTGACCAAGATGAAATATTTGATTTTAATAATCTTATGTCAGAATATTCGGCTTTTTTGGATATAATTCCAATACAATTTATTACATTTGCTGAACAGTCAAGTTCCTTTGCACTCGCAAAATTTTCTGGAAATTATGTTATTAACATGTTTAGGAATGCTGAGTTATTAGGCGGGGATGCAATGTTAATGAAAAGAATTTTAAACCTTTGTAATATGGTCGAAAAAAGAAGAAAGTAGTATTCCGTTTCTTCAATGGTATAATCCTCCTATGATAGAAAATAAGAAAGCAAGATTAAATTATGAAGTAAAGGAAACCTTAGAGGCGGGTCTTGTTTTAACAGGGGCTGAGGTAAAGGCAATTAGAGATAACAGAATAAATATATCTGAATCTTTTGTAAAAGTATTAGGGGGAGAGATGTACTTAATTAATGCCGATATTGCAAAATACAAATTTAGTAGCGACGATAGATACGATTCAACACGAAGTAGAAAGCTACTTGTTCATAAAAAAGAGATGGAGATGCTTAATTCTAAAAGCAAACAAGGTGGTCTAACTCTAGTTCCCTTAAAGATATTTTTTGAGCATGGAAGGGCAAAAGTGCTGATAGGTCTTGCTCGTGGCCGAAAACGATTTGAAAAGAAGAACAAATTGAAAGAAAGAGATTTAGAAAGAGAGCTCCACCTTGAGAAAAGGAAGTATATGGTATAATCTTTCGATATGCAGGCAATAAATAGTCAAGCAAATACAGTAGAAACTCTAGCGGAAAAGGAAGATTTGGCTCTTCGAATTCTTCCAGTAGAGCTTAAAGGGGTTCTTCCAGAAATGGTTTGGTCCACGTTAACCCTTGATCAAAAAAAGGAAATGTTAAGGCACCACAATATTTTTGATAAATATCTTGGTCAAAAAGATGCCGAGCAAGTAGTTGTTCAAGATACTCCAGAAGTCTCGAAGAATATTGCCGAAATTGCACATACAGTTACAGTTGAAAAGGCTCAAAACTCTGTTGAAAAAGTTGTAAATGAGGAGTTTGATAAAGTTGTATCTGAATCAAAGCAGATTGAAAAGGAAAGGAAGGAAGAAGATGAGAAGAAACCAGTACTAAGCAAGGATGAGTTAGAAAGAATTAGGTCTGAGAAAGCACAAGCCGCAAATATTAAAGGATATAATTTCTTTGGATACCAGCCTCAAAACGCAACAATTACAAATGCTAAGACTATTTCTGATAACAATCCTGTAAGTGATGGTAAAACGTGGGCAGCAACATTAATTGCCAAGATATTTAGTCTCTTCCAATAGAAATATATATTCCTATGTGATATTCTTTTTAAGAATATGAATAATTATCCGAATGATTCACAACTTCTTTCTCAAACAATTGGTCCAGTACAACCTGGGGATAACATTGTCCCAGGACAGGTGGTTAATTATGGAAATGACAGTCTAAGTAGTGGAAGTACAGATATTGATATAACAGGAATAATTACGGGGATAATTGTTGTTACATTTGTAATTAGTGCAGTTGTCGGATTAGCCCTGCTTTTGGTAAATAAGCTCAAAAAGAAGGATAGAGACGAGAAGTCAAAGCATGGTGTGCTTTTTGAAGTAAGAGTACAAAGAGAAAATGAAACAGAGATAGGTGTAGCAGAAAAGATGTTTGCAAATTTGTATGGAATAGGGGGGATGGGAAAAGGTTTAGAAAAGCATATTACAGTAAATAACAGTATCAGCTTTGAGATAGTTGGACTTCCAGGAGAAATTAGATTCTTTGTATATGCACCAAAAAAGCTTTCTGAACTAGTTGAAAAGCAAATACTAGGAAGTTACCAAGATGCAGATGTATCAGTTTCTGATGAGTATAATATATTTGAAGATGATGCAAAAGTTGCCTATGCAAGCCTAATTCAAACAGATGAGAACTATTATCCAATAAAGGTGGCGGAGGATTTCACAGGAGACCCACTTGCAAATGTGCTTTCTGCACTTTCAAAAGTTGAGGAAAAAGAGGGGATTATGATTCAGATTGTGATATCTCCAGCAGGAAGTAAGTGGCAAAAGAACGGAAGGAAGTTTGTTTCAAGAGTGGAGGAGAACAATGGTAATCCAGAAAAGAGCAGAATTAGTGTAAGCCAAGAGCAACTGCAGGCGATAGGAAAGAAAACCTCTAAAACTGGATTTAGAACAGCGATAAGAATAGTCACTAGCGCAAGTAGTGCAGAGATTGCAAATATGCATTTAAATGAAGTAATAGGGGCGTTTGAGCAGTTTAAAAACCCAGGAATTAATGAGCTCAAAAAAGACAAGCTTAATAAGCTTAAAGAAAGAGAATTCATGCATGATGTTCTCTTTAGAAGAATGCCACTTCGAGGTGGGTCAATACTCAATGTCGAAGAGTTAGCTGGAATGTACCATATGCCAAACAAAGATATTAGAACTCCAAATATTAACTGGCTGCTTGCTAAAGAGTTTCCAGCTGCTACATGGATAAGCTCGGAGATAAACTCAAAAGATACTGTTTGGTTGGGAAATAACGTATATAGGGGGAAGACAAAACAGATATGCTTCCAAAGAGATGATAGGAGGAGACATGCGTATATTCTTGGACAGACAGGTTCGGGTAAGTCTTGGCTACAGGTCAGAATGATGATTCAAGATATATATAACGGTGATGGTCTTTGTTTTATAGACCCACACGGCTCAACTGCAGAGATGCTTCTTGATAGAATCCCTCACGAAAGAGCAGAAGACGTTATATATTTTAATGCCGCAGATAGTGATAGACCGTTTGGATTTAACCTAATGGAATTCCAAAACGAGCAAGATAAGCATAGGATTGTAAATGGTTTTATAGGTCTTCTTAAGAAGCTTTTTGACCCTCATAACCAAGGGATTGTAGGGCCAATTCTCGAAAGAGCAGTCAGAAATTCAATGCTTACAGCAATGTCCGAAGAGGGTTCAACACTTCTTGAAGTAATGAGGATTCTCACAGATGATAAGTGGGTAACTGAAAAATGGTTGCCATTAATTAAGGACGATTTGGTAAAGAGATTCTGGACAGACCAGATTGCGAAAACAAGTGATTTTCATAAATCAGAAACGTTGGGTTATATCACTTCAAAATTTGACCGTTTTGTTACAAATCTTTTAATTAGAAATATTGTTGCTCAATCAAAATCCTCATTTAATATTCGAGAGGTAATGGATAGCAAGAAGATACTGATTATTAACCTTTCTAAGGGATTAATAGGGGAGGAGAATGCACAATTTTTAGGGGTTTTGTTAATTACTAAGATTATTTCCGCAGCATTAAGTAGGGAGAATATTCCTGAAAGCCAGAGAGAAGATTTCTTCTTCTATGTTGATGAGTTCCAAAACTTTGCAACAGAGGAGTTTGCATCAATACTATCTGAGGCTAGAAAATACAAGCTAAATCTTTGTGTTGCTAACCAGTATATTGGACAGCTTACAGAGGAGGTTAAAGGAGCAGTATTTGGAAATGTTGGTACACTACTAATTGCTAGAGCGGGCCCAGATGATGCAAAATACCTAGAAAGCCAGTTTGCACCTGTACTAACAGCAAATGACTTAATGAATCAGCCAAACATGCACTACTATGTAAAAATGATTAGCGGAGGCAAATATCCGTCTCCATTTTCTCTTGATCCAACATATGGAAGTGCATTTCCAAAGTCTGGATTTGATATCCCAGTAAATAAAGAAGTGTCGGCGTTAATTAGAAACCTATCAAGATTGAAGTATGGAAAAGACGTAAAACTTGTCGAAGAAGAGATAAATCAAAGAGCAGAGCTTTCAATTCCACAAAGTGGGAGTGGTAGGGATGTGAGTGGACTTACACTTAAATAGTGAATATTTTCTTTCTATTTGATAAAATGCACACATGCTTGGGGGTGTAGCTCAGTTGGTTAGAGCGCGGTTCTTATAAAGCCGATGTCAACAGTTCGATTCTGTTCATCCCCATATTCGATTAAAGCAATACCGTATGAACTGGTTAATTGTAATTATCGCAAGTGTCTTTATAACTGCCTTTGGTTCAATTTTTCAACGAATGTTTTTAGTAAAAAGCAAGTGCTCAGCACTTTCATTTTCGTTATTGTTTCAGCTGTTTATGGGTATTTCATTTTTTTTAATTAATCTGTTTATTATTAAACAGCCTTTCATAGTTCCAACAGCACTTATTCCTAATATGATTCTTTGTGTGTTGCTATATTCAGTAGGAAATATATTTATTTTTAAGTCTCTTCAAATTACCTCTGCATCAAAATTTACGATTATCTTTTCCTCAAACGCACTTTTTTCTGTAATTGGTTTTATATTCGTTCTACATCAATCGGTAGGGTTAAACCTGATTCTTGGTGGAATACTTGTACTAATTGGAATATTGTTAGCGAACAAGAAGGGTCTAAAAATCTCATTTGGTAAGGGGGAGATATTTGCGCTTCTTGCTGGTGTAGCCTTTGGACTGGTTAATGTGAATAATAAAGTATTGCTATCTGGTATGGGATTGTATCCAATGGTCGCAATTGCCTTCTTCTTAGAATTTGTTTTTTCAGGGATATTCTTTTACAAGGATGTGATTAAAATCCCTCAGCTATTTAAAAAAGATAATGTCGTTGTATTATTAACTTTTTTGATTCTTGCAGTATTTCAGGCAATCACATTCTTTTATGCGTTACAAACTGCTCCACAATCCTCTGCGGTTGTATTAATAAACCTTGCTAGTGTGCTTTTAACTGTAATACTAGGAATAGTTATTCTTAAAGAAAGAGAAGGAATATTTTGGAAAATAATTGGAGCGGTTGTTGCAATAGGGGGATTAGTGTTGCTGAGTTAAAAGCTAGTATTGAAATTGGCTGACTAACGTTTGCCGTTTATAAGGTTTTAATGAAGTTAATAAATTGAAAAAGGCACGATACCATGTATCAGCTTCTTGTGAATTGAATGTGATTTCCCCAATTCCTTTCTTGATTGTGAACATATCAAGAAGGGAATCTAGTTCTTCGCCTATCTCTAGAGGAATAGCTTCTCTTGAAAGGGACTTATATTTCTTGCACCACTTCCATGGAGTAAGTGTTAATTCTTCTAATCCTCCCAAATCGGAAACTTTTACAGTATAAAGACCTTGTTCTGTGGATAATTCTACTTTATTTAACCTATTTGTTTCTGGATTCTCTGTTAGAACAAGGCAGGGGGATTGAATATCTAGTTCGTCTCTTCGTTTTGTTAGGTCAACTGAAGGTGCTTTTTTATCAGCACAGGAAAAGAGTATAAAAGCTGTTGAATGTTCTGATTGGACCTTCGCAAACAAACCTTTTTTCCATTTGGTATCTAACTCTCCATATGCAAGTTGTGCAGGTGAAGGAAATCCTTCCTCAAATTCTTTTGTAAGTCCATTTCCAGCCTTTATATTTATAATGTCAAATTCTATTCTGAAGGAAGGAGAAGATTCAGGGAATATTGTTTCGATAGGTATTCGTGGTGGCATATTTTATAGCTCTTGTAAACCTTTTTCTTGATCTTCTTGCTTATTATTTACAAGATTAAGATATTTCTCAGTTGTTGATAATCTTTTATGACCTACAAGCTTACTTACTGTTACTAAGCTCATTCCGTTTGCAAGGTGATGAGCGATAAATGTATTTCTTAAATCATTTACTTTTGCATTTTTAATACTTGCTTTCTCAAATGCCTTGTCTATAGTAGTCCTGATATTTCTAACGAGTAGGGGTTTACCATTTTTAGTAATAAAGAGTGTTTCATCTTCACTTTCTGGCCTTACCTTTTGGTACTCTAATATAGCTTTGTATGCACTTTGGTTTAGAGGAACCTTTCTAGCTGGATGGCTTCCAAGTGGTTTAATATACAAGTAAGGAATTTTACTGTCTGAAGATGTTCTTACATCGTCTTGAGTTAGTGCGGCTAGCTCTCCGATTCTGATTCCTGTTTGAAGAAGCACTTCAATGATTGTATATAGCCTTGTATCTATCCTACTTACATCTCTTAGAGCTCTGTATTCTAATTCAGATAACACCCTTGGAGGTTTAATTTCAAATTTCGGATGTGATAATTTCTCTGAAGGATTGTCTGAAAGAATATTCTTTTCATTTAAAAATCTATAAAAAGTTCTAGTGCTATTTATTTTTCTACTTACACTTTTAGGGGTATAGTTATTCTCTTGTAAATCTAGTTTATAGCTTTCTAAATCTTCAATAGTTGTTTTTCTTAGGTCTAATATTCCTCGCTTAGAAAAAAACATTAGAAGCTGTTCGATGTCTTTGGAATATGCGATAACTGTTGAATTTGATCTACTCTTTTTCTTTAACTCTTCCTCGAAAATACCGTGTAATTTAGCGAACTCTGGATTTTTAATAGCACTCATTTTGGTTTGATTTAACTTAACCTTTGGGCCTCTACTATGGGAATTATAACACCCTCAAATAGGCGGGTCAATAAAGAAATATAAATACAGGAATTGTATTAATCAAAGATTAAAAATATACTAGTAAATAACATGGACAAAGTGCTTTTTAAGGAAAAACATAATACGTTTGGAAAGAAGGAGGAAAAGCCGAAAGTAGGTGGAGTTGTAAGGTTTTTCATAAGCCTTGGATTTGTCGCACTCTCAATATTTCTTCTCTTTAATAGCTTTAGAGCTTTCCAAATTAAAAACAGTAAGCTACAGATACTTGCACAAGCACAAAGTGAGGTAACAGACCTGCGACTTGAAAATATTAAATTAATACTTGAAAAAAGTAATATTGAAACGAATGACTATTTAGAAACAGATATTAGAAATAGGCTTAACTATTCTAAATCAAATGAAATAGTATTTGTAATAACAGATTTGGCAAAACAAGAAGCAGAAATAAAGGTTAAAAATATCTTAGAACCACCAGTCGAAGAGAAAGTAACCCTTAAGGTTTGGCAAGAATGGGTAAATTTTCTAATTTATGAAGCTTGAAGAAATAAATAATATGATTTGTTGAAATATGTATATACCAATAGTCTCAGAAATAGAATTTGGAAAGGCTCAAAACGATGCAAAAAGGGAGAAATCCTTGTTAGTTAAAAAGAAAGAAGCAGACATTAAGAAATTAGGTGAAAAGAAAACGCTAGATATTATTAAATCAGAGACAATATATAAAGAAAAACTTGAAAAAATAAGGATTGAGAGTAAATGGAAAATGGATATTTTGTATAAAACAGAAAAAGATCCCAAGAAAAGACAGGAAAAAGGAAAACAAATACAAGAATCTGAAAAAACAAAGTCAAAAATTGTTAAAAGTGAATTTGAAAAAGCAAAGTTTATCATATCTTCTAATTGCGAAAGAGATAAAAATAGAATCGAGATAACTTTCCAAAGAGAGGTTGAGTACGTTAGAAAAAAATACCAGTCTAAATTCGGAGTGGCTAGACAGATTAGAATTTAAAGCCTCGTTCTGTTTGAACAAAAGCTTCTGTAGGTATATAATCCACCAGTCTTTTGATAACGCGGGGTAGAGTAGCGGTAGCTCGTCAGGCTCATAACCTGAAGGTCGTTGGTTCGAGTCCAACCCCCGCAACCAAAAGAACTTCATAAATTGTTAAGACAAACATATGCCTTTCACAGACCAACCACATAAGGACACTTATGCAAAAATAGATGGAAAGATCTTCTATATTATTGATCGTTCTTACAAAACCCAAGGAAGACAGGGTGGGCTAATGATAATGAAACTTAGAAATATGGAAACTGGAAATAACTCAACGGTAACAATTAAGGCTGGAATGAAGGTTGAAGTAATTGAGCCTGAAACAAAGGAGGTTCAATACCTATATTGTGATAGCGCAAGCGCATATTTTATGGATACGACAACGTTTGAAACGGTTACAATAAACCTTCCAGTAATTGAAGACTATATCCCATACTTAAAAGAAGGAGAAAAGACATTAATAATTATTTACGAAGATAAGGTACTTTCTGTCAGAAGAAAGCCCAGTGTGACCCTAAAAGTAACTGAAAGTAGTGATGCAGTAAAAGGAAACACAGCAAACAGTGCAACAAAAGTCGTAACAGTTGAAACTGGGGCTAAGGTAAACGTTCCTCTGTTTGTAAAACTTGGGGATATGATTATCATTAACACTGAAAGCGGGCAGTACACAGGTAGAGAAAATTAAAAAAAATCTGTATAATTTCAATGTTAATGGTGATATAGCTCAGAAGGTTAGAGCATGGGATTCATAAACCCAAGGTCACAGGTTCGATTCCTGTTATCACCATATTTAATAAGTATAATTAAGAATATGTCAGAAAAAGCAAAAGCAAAGGAAGTTAAACCAGAAGTTAAGAAAGAAGGTGGAGCAAATATAGTTAGGTTTAAACCAACAGTAAAAGTTTTCAATATAACAAATATTGTCATATCAATTGTTGTATTTGCATTAATCTTTGGTGCTTGGAGTTGGTACTCTTCGTCTCAGTCAAAAGGAAAAGATGTCCCTCTCTCAACAATTGTTAATGATATCTCTAAAGGTGATTATAGCGGAGTAGCAATTAAGGATCAGATGATAATATTGAATAAAGAAGTAACAAAGAGTGTAAATGGGAAAGAGGTCAAAGTTGTTGAAAGAGAATATTCATTAGTACAGCCTGGAACAAACTTCTACCAAATATTAAAAGATGCAGGAATTGATATAAAGACATTAAAAAACGATAACTATTCTCCATCATTTGTAATTTCAATTTCTGACATCATTTGGATTATTCTTCTAACTGTTGGTTTGGTAATTATGTTTAATATGGTTCGAGGGATGCAAGCAAATGGGGGAAAGATAATGGACTTTGGACAAAGCAAGGCTAGACTACTTTTTGGAAAAAAGAGTGGAATAACATTTGCAAGTGTTGCTGGTATTGAAGAAGTGAAGGAAGAGTTAATTGAAATAGTAGATTTTTTGAAAAACCCAAAGAAATATAAAGAGATTGGAGCAAGAATTCCAAAGGGAGTATTGCTTGCTGGTGCCCCAGGAACCGGAAAAACTCTTCTTGCAAAAGCGGTAGCAGGAGAGGCAAATGTTCCCTTTTTTCACACTTCAGGAAGCGAATTTGAAGAGATGTTGGTTGGAGCAGGAGCGTCTCGTGTTAGAGATCTTTTCCAGAAAGCAAGAAAAGCAGCCCCCTGCATTATCTTCATTGATGAAATAGACGCTGTTGCCAAAAAAAGAGGAACGGTACTACATTCTGGAGCAGGGGAGCAGACCTTAAACCAAATACTTGTTGAGCTTGATGGACTTGAGGAAAGAGAAAATGTGATAGTACTGGGAGCAACAAATAGGCCAGATGTTCTTGACCCAGCACTCCTTCGACCAGGGAGATTTGATAGAGTGATAACGGTACAGATGCCAGATTATCAGGAGAGATTGGCAATACTTGAAGTACATGCAAAGAACAAAAAGTTTGCAAAAGATGCTGATTTATCAACTCTTGCTAAAAAAACGGTTGGCCATTCTGGTGCAGATTTAGAGAATGTACTAAATGAAGCAGCAATTAAGGCGGCAACAGACGATAGAAAGGAAATAACTCAAAAGGATTTGACAACATCATATTTAAAAGTACTTTTAGGTAGACAACAGAAGAGTAACAAAATTGAGGACGATATGAAGAGGGTTGCATATCATGAGAGTGGACACGCCATAGTTGCTCACTTTACTCCTGGAGACCATCCAGTAGAGTTAGTTTCTATGATATCGAGAGGATTAACAGGTGGGGTTACTATGTATGTGCCAGAAGATGATAAAACGCTTCATACTAAATCAGATTTAATAGCGTCAATCCAAATTGCGGTAGGTGGAAAAATATCTGAAGAGATGTTTCTCGAAGAAATGAGTACTGGTGCGGGAAGTGATATAGAACATGCAACAGATAATGCCAAATTAATGGTGAGAAAGTTTGGAATGAGTGATAAGCTCGGGTTTGTTAAATATGGGGATCTAGAGGAAACAAGTAATCTTGGATACTCATATGGGGGTGGTAGGGACTATAGTGATAAAACGGCTCAAGATATTGATGATGAGATAAAGAGTATTATTGATGCTGCACAAAAAGAAGCAAAGAGGATATTAACGACAAATAAAGAGTATGTTGAGAAACTTGTAAAAATGTTGCTAGAAAAAGAAGAAGTAACAAGAGAGGAATTTAATAGTATATTCGAAAAGTAAAATAATAATACCTCCTTATTATTCTTTTCCTAAAGTAAATAAGTAGCTGCTTCTGCCTTTTCCAGTTTTTCAGATTCACTACAGGCATTCCTTATCATCATTTCCCCATCACCAGCGAATGTGAGAGGTTCAATAATGCAAGTATTACTGAAAGGAGTGCCTCCAAGTTGTGTTCGTTTAAATGAAATTTCCATTTTTCCTATAACCGAGTTTTCTGAAACATCTTTTTGGAGTTTAGCAAGTTCTGATTCTAAGGTTTGCGCAATTTCTACAGAGTTAAATGGATGAACTATTTCTGTTGATGTATTTCCTCCTCCGATAAGCAATCCTGGACTAAATCTAATTAAACCGAAACCTTTGTTGGTTATAAGCACATTTCCTGGTTTCCGATCTGATGAGTTTGGCCAGATGGGAACTGTTTTTGCCTTACTTATTAACATCCAGTGTTCGCCAAAATTCATTACTAAGAAGGCCTTTGGAAATTCTGTAACTAACCCCTTAATTCTAATTAATTCCCCAGTAAGCTGGTCATCTGGCTTTTTCATAAAGTCTAGGTCGTAAACCGTAGGTTGTTTTGGTTGTGCGAGATCTTGTGAAGTTAGACCTTCTTGTGGATCTCCAGGAAAAGGAGTTCCTGCTACTGTTGTCATATTAATATTACTTAATTTATATATTCCCATAGTATCAAAAAATAAATAATATGCAAAATACTCTCAATATATTAAATAAGGTATAATCTCGTATGGCTTCTAATAAAAAAGATTTGTTTGTGGCGATAGATGGCAATGCAATAGTACATAGAGCATTTCACGCATATCCTCAAAACCTTACTACATCTGATGGCCTTGCTGTAAATGCGGTTTATGGCTTTACAGTTATGCTCCTTGCGGCATTAAAACAATTTGATCCTAAATATGTGTTTTGTTCGTTTGATACCAAAGCTCCAACATTCAGGCATGCTAAGTTTGCCGACTATAAAGGAACTAGAAAGCCGACTGATGAAGGACTTTTAGCCCAATTTCCAATAGTTGAGCAAGTTCTTAATGCCTTTAACATTCCAGTTATTAAAAAACCTGGATTTGAAGCGGATGATATCCTTGGAACAGTGGCTCAATGGAGGAAAAATGGTAAATGGAAGGATGAACAGTTCGAAATGTACATTCTAACGGGCGATAGGGACCTTCTACAGCTAGTTGGGGATGATGTTACTGTTTGTATGCCAGTTGGTAGTTTTAGTAACCTTGGAATCTATGACGAGCATAAAACGTTGGAAAAATATGGGTATCTGCCAAGCCAGGTCATCGATCACAAAGCCTTAGTAGGAGATCCATCGGATAATATACCTGGAGTAAAGGGAATTGGTGAGAAAACAGCGATAACCTTGCTTTCAAAATATGGAACTTTAGACAATATTTGTAAAAACCTTACAGAAATTGGTGGAAGGAGTGCAAAACTAATAGGAGAAGGAATAGAACAGGCTGAATTTAGTAAAGATTTGGCTACTATTTCGACAGATTTGGATCTCGAATTAGATTTAAAAGGCTGTGTAGCTCGGGATTTTGATGAAAATTCATTAATAACAATATTTAAAAAGCTAGAATTTAAGTCTTTAATTAGTAAAATACCGAAATCAGATAACCATATTGAGCAGGGTGGGGCTGTTGGCCAATTTGGATTGTTTGGAGCTCCAGTTTTAGAAAAAGAAGTTGAAATTGATTGGGAGAGCCTTAAAAATAGGGTAAAAATGGTTGTTTATGGATATATCTCAAAAGAAGAATCGAGCAATGGGATAGAGTGGTTGTTTCAAGTGGTTGTGGATAACTCGGGAGAAGTGTTTTGTGGAAAAGTTAGTAGTTTCACCAAATATGAAGAATGTGAAACATGGTATTATAATATTGAAGAGATGGTTTCACGAAACTATATTGCGTATGGAAATGGGCTTGATATAAGGTTTTTGGCGTACAACCTTTCATCTGGAAAGAAAAATTACACACTAAGTTCTCTTGCTTTTGATCATACCTTACACACCCTTCCTGAAAAAATCTCTACTTTCGATCTCCAAAATGTTGGGAATGTTCTTCTTGAAATTGTTTCTGAACTGATTAAAAAAATGGTTAGTATGAAGCATGGGGAGTATGTAACCGAAAAGATATCAGTATTAAAGGGGAAGATTAAGAAAAAAGATGTTAACTCGTTTGAAATGGTTGTAAAAGATATCGAAATTCCAGTTGCGAGGATATTGGCACGTATGGAAGAAAGGGGAATAGCACTTGATTTAAAGTATCTAAAGAAGTTAGATACTGAAATTGATGGTGAAATAGCCAAGGAGAGCAAGAAGGTTTGGGAAGAAGTAGGGCATGAATTCAATATCAACTCCCCAAAACAGCTTTCAGATGTTCTTTTCAATGAACTTCAACTTCCAGCTTCTGGAAAAGATAAAAGCACAAGAGAAGAGGTTCTACACTCGCTAATAAATATGCATGGATGTATCCCTCATATATTGCATTTTAGGGAGCTTTCTAAGCTTTCTGGGACATATGTAAAGCCTTTAATTGAGATAAACAGGAGTGAGGTGCATACCGATTTTAAGCAAATGGGAACAACCTCTGGAAGATTTTCGTCAATCAATCCAAATATGCAAAATATCCCTGCAAAAGGAGATTGGGCAAGCAAGATACGAGCAATGTTTGTAGCCAGACCTGGATTTAAACTTGTTGGTGCTGACTATTCTCAAATGGAGTTCAGGATTATGGCGGATATATCAAAAGATCCAGCGCTTCTTTCTGATTTTGCAAACAAGAAGGATATACATCTTGCGACAGCAAGTAGGGTATTAAATAAAGATATAAAGGAAGTAACTCAAAAAGAGAGATATCTTGCTAAAACAATTAACTTTGCAATACTTTTTGGGCAGAGCAAATATGGGTTGAGTAAGCTGGCAAATATACCTGTCGAACTTGCAACTCAGTATATAGATGAGTATTTTAGGGACTATTCTTGTGTTGCGAAATATATTAAAAACGCAACAAGAGATGCAATTGATGTGGGGTATGTGCAATCAATGTTTGGGAGAACAAGATATGTAGCAGGTTTAACTTCAAGGAATAGAAACATTGTTAATGCGGCAATAAGGGAGGCTGTAAATATGCCAATACAAGGAGGAGAAGCTGACATTATGAAGCTAGCCATGATTGATATACAGAAGAAAATAGATGAAAAGTATAGAGAGAAAGCGTATATACTTTTGCAAATACATGATGAGCTTAATTTTGAAGCAAAGAGTGAAATAGTAGAGGATTTTGCAAAGGATATTGAGAAAATTATGACAAATGTGTTCCCACTTTCTGTCCCACTTGGAGTGCATGTTTCTATTGGAAACAATATGAGTGAGCTAAAATAAAGTGATATAATCGGGTATGAAGAGAAACAAAATTTCATTTATACTTTTTTGTTTATTAGCGCCAGTAATAGTTATCTACTACTTAGTAATCAAATTAAAAGAGTTTGTTGGTAATACCAATTGTTGTAATGAAAATGATGATTGTTGTGGTAGAAAACAGGAAACGGCAAATCCAAGACAAGACGAGATATTAAAGTATCTACAGAAGAACAAAAAGGTTACAGTTGGACAGCTATTGAAGCTTTTCCCTAATATAACTGACAGGACCTTGCGACGGGATTTAAATAAAATGGAAAAACAGGGGATGGTAGTTCGAAGCGGAAGTACAAAATCTGTTCACTATACATTGAAATAACATGAATTTTAAGAAATTTTCCGAAAAGCTTGAAAAAATAGAAGGAATTCCATCCAGAAATGAGATGATGGGTGAGCTAGTATCTCTGTATAAAGATCTGAACTTGACTGAAACCCAGATAGTTTCTTACCTACTTCTGGGTAGAGTTGCCCCCCTTTTTGTTAAAAGTGAGTTTAACTACTCTGAAAAGAGCTTTTTGAACACAATTTCATCATTTTACAAAGGAGATACGCAGAAGTTACGAAAGGAGCTTGGTGACATAGGGGAGGTGGCGTTTCAGGTAATTGATGAGGAGAAGAAAGATTCGGGCATTTCTCTTGAAAATATGTACGAAATACTCTGGAAGATAGTCAAAATCCAGGGTAACAAATCAGTCGAAAAAAAGTCTATTCTGGTTGTAGATACGCTCTCTAAACTCTCAAGAATTGAGGCGAAATATTTTGCACGAATAGTTTGTGGAAATCTGAGACTAGGCTCGAGCGTTAGAACCTTGCTAGATTCTTTCTCAAAATCGATTCAAGACGATAAATCACTAAGAGATGAGCTTGATCGGGCATATGGGGTGTGCTCTGATGCTGGGTATATTGCAAAAGCAGTATATTCTAACGGCCCACATGAGGCATTAAAGGGTATAAAAGCAACCCCAGGCATTCCAATACTCCCAAGGTTGGTCGAAAGAACAAAAAGCTTTGATGAGGTCATGGAAAGGATGGGAGAAAAGTTCTTTGTACAGCCAAAATTTGATGGTTTAAGACTTCAAATTCATAAGTCAGAAGGTGGTTTTGAAAAGTCATACCAGGATAGAATTTGGTTTAAATATGTAAATAAGAAGGAAAATTCCTCAGATCTTTTTGGAAATACTCTGGTAGACGATATCAGGCTATTTACTAGGAATTTAGAGGATGTTACCGCCACTTTTCCAGAAATAGCTGTGGCGGCAAGGGGAATTAAGAGTAATAGCTTCATTCTAGATAGTGAGGTAATAGGGTGGGATTTTAAAAAGAATACTTTTAAAAGTTATCAGGATACGATGACTAGAAAGAGGAAATATTCCATAGGTCAAACATCCGAAAACGTTCCTGTAAAAGCATTTTCCTTTGACATTCTGTTTTTTGAAGGAGATGATTTAATAGGGGTTGATTTGGAAAAAAGGATTAAAATGCTGGAGAAACTTATTAATGAGGATACTAAAAACGATATAGTTTTGGCAAAAACAAATATAGTTTCCAAAAAGGAGGAGCTAGAGAAGAACTTTAATACCTGGGTGGGTATGGAGCTAGAAGGCCTCATTGCTAAACTACGAGCAGGTGGGTATACCCCTGGGGGTAGGAATTTTGAATGGGTGAAACTTAAAAGGTCTTTTATGTCAGACCTAAATGATTCTATTGATGCTGTTATTTTAGGTTACTACTCAGGGTCTGGAAAGAGAACTAAGTTTGGTATAGGAGCACTTCTTTGTGGTGTATACAATAAGGAGAGAGACAGGTTTGAATCTTTTACAAAACTGGGCACGGGTATAACAGATGATATGTGGAAGACGATTTTAGATAGGCTTGCGCCCTTAGTTGTAAAAGAGGTTCCCAAAAATGTAGTTATTTCTAAGAATTTAATGCCTGATGTTTTAGTATATCCTGAAGTTGTTTGTACTATTGAGGCAGACGATATTACCAGGAGTGTAGTGAATGGTATAGAAAATGAGCCTGCAAGAGGGCTTTCTATGAGATTTCCTAGGATGATTGAGTTTGATAGAGATGCAATTGCCACCGATACGACAAGTGTTGAGGAATTAGAGGAAATGTTTGGAAAATAACCCTTGCAATCTGTTAATTCTCTGTATATAATACCCCTTATCGAGTTTGGGAAAACAATCAGGATTCCTCTTAGACAAGCTCTAACGAATTCCTTCAAAGAAATTGAATATGTGTATTTGGTATGCTAAGTGCTTTTACCTTTCGCACATTGAAAATTTAAGAGTGGTAGGAAGTCTTTAAAAAAGTAATTTAAGGACTTTCTTTAATAAAATTCATTTTTTGTTTTAGAAGTCGTGCAAATTTAAATCCATTACGTAACGGTAATGGTCTAAATATACTGATGTATATTTAGTACGTTTTTCAATGAGAGTTTGATCATAGCTCAGGATGAACGTTGGCGGCGTGCCTAAGGTATGCAAGTCGAGCGAACCATTTGATCTTTGAAACTTCGGTTGATTTGATCTGCTTGGTTAGCGGCGAACGGGTGAGTAACACATAGGTAACCTACACTGAAGACGAGAATAGCTTTCCGAAAGGGAAGGTAATGCTCGATGGTCTCTTTTAAACGAGAGTTTTTAAGGGTAAAGATTTATCGCTTCAGAAAGGGCCTGTGCCCTATCAGCTAGTTGGTGAGGTAATAGCTCACCAAGGCTTAGACGGGTAGCTGGCGTGAGAGCGCGGACAGCCACAATGGAACTGAGACACGGTCCATACTCCTACGGGAGGCAGCAATTAGGAATTTTGCGCAATGGGGGCAACCCTGACGCAGCGACGCCGCGTGGAGGATGAAGGTCTAAGGATCGTAAACTCCTTTTATGTGGGATGAATAAATGACAGTACCACATGAATAAGTGACTGCTAACTACGTGCCAGAAGCATCGGTGATGCGTAGGTCACGAACGTTATCCGGATTTATTGGGCGTAAAGAGAAGCGTAGGCGTTTTGGTAAGTCTTTTGTTAAAGACCTGGGCTTAACCCAGGGATTGCATTGGAAACTACTAAAATTGAGATAGGAAGGGGCTAATGGAATTCTCGGTGGAGTGGTGAAATACGTTGATATCGAGAGGAACACCAGCGGCGAAGGCGATTAGCTGGTCCTTATCTGACGCTGAGGCTCGAAAGCGTGGGGAGCAAAACGGATTAGATAGAGGAAATAATTACGATTGTTTCTTGTATTCTAATCCGTGTTAACTTCCCAAAGTTAATAAAATGGGTGTCTACTCTAGTAGTGATATTAGAGGTGGATCTAGCTTATATCGGAGAACACCTATACAAATATTGTATCTACACACAGTATAGGCCAACCCCGAGGGAAGTCGTCTTGTTAATACAATTAATAAGATTGACCCCGTAGAGACTTTGGAGATTGGTAGGTGATTAGGTTAAAATAACTATTATGTTACTTCAAAAATATGAGAGTAAATAAACCTTTATCACAATCTTCTATAGAGCTAATATTAGGATCGTTACTTGGAGATGGTTGTATAACTTTGAATAAAGGCTATACAAATGCAAGATTTTCGTTTCGACACTCGCAAAAGCAAAAAGAGTATTTCGATTGGAAGACATCAATATTAAAAGAGATATCTTCTGAAAAGAATATTTGGATGCAGAATACAAAAGATAATGAATATTGTAAAAGTAATTCGGTTAAGTATAGATTTCAAAGTCTAGCATTACCAGAATTAACAAACATTTATAATTTAGTTGTAAAGCGAGGAAAGAAAAGGATTAATCAGAAATGGTTAAGCTTTTTAACTCCAATATCATTGGCGACTTGGTGGATGGACGATGGTTCTATTATTTCAAATTGTAGGAAAGGAGTTTTTTGTACAGATGCTTTTTTGAAAAAAGAAGTTATCTTAATACAGAAATACTTGAAGACAGTTTGGAGTATAGATACAAAGATTGGAAAAACATCTAAAAGTAATTCTCAAAAGAGAAGATATTTTAGATTATATATTCAATCTTCCGAAGAGTTGAAGAAATTTCTCAGGATAATCGCACCATACACAACGATAAAGTCGATGATGTATAAGATTCTAATTCTCTATAAAGATAATAATCTTCAGGAACGCTGGATTTCTGAAATGGTTAGGCTAACACACTTTGGAAGAAAAGAAATTGAAGAAGCAATTCTTCAAAGGAAATCTTCACTAAAGATGTTTAACATACAGAAAAAGATATAGTCCAATCCCTTTGGTAACAAAGGAAATTCACATATCGTATGTGATGTTGATGACCCGTGTAGTCCACGCTGTAAACAATGGATGCTAGGTGTTGGAAATAACTGTTTATTCCCTTCGGGGTTTATATGGAAGTTTTCAGTGCCGCAGCTAACGCAATAAGCATCCCGCCTGGGAACTACGGTCGCAAGACTAAAACTCAAATGAATTGGCGGGCTCCTGCACAAGCAGAGGAGCGCGTGGTTTAATTCGTTGGTAATCGAAGAACCTTACCAGGGTTTGACATGTATCTGCAAGCTTTTGGAAACATTAGCCGCCTTCGAGGGTGATACACAGGTGTTGCATGGCCGTCGTCAGCTCGTGTCGTGAGATGTAGGGTTAAGTCCCGTAACGAGCGCAACCCCTATCCTATGTTATATTTTTCTTAGGAAACTGCCTCGGTAAAACGAGGAGGAAGGTGGGGATGAGGTCTGGTCCGCATGGCCCTTATATCCTGGGCAACACACGCGCTACAATGGTCGGTACAATGGGCAGCCAAGCTGTAAAGCGGAGCTAATCCAATAAAACCGACCTCAGTTCGGATTGTGGTCTGAAACTCGACCACATGAAGCCGGATTTGCTAGTAATCGCACATCAGCTATGGTGCGGTGAATACGTTCTCGGGAGTTGCACACACCGCCCGTCACGTCATGGGAGTAGGCCATACCCGAAGGTGTTCTGTTCGCAAGGATGGAATGACGAAGGTAAGACTTATGACTGGGATGAAGTCGTAACAAGGTAGCCGTAGGGGAATCTGCGGCTGAATTACCTCCTTTCTAAGGAGTTACCCAAAGCTCCTTCCTACCACTTTTAAATATTCAATCAGAGGTAATGTTCTTTAAATAACAACATTAGACACTGTCCGAGATGAGGAGGTTTAGTGCCAGAGTAACCAAGTCTTGGGCGTATAGCTCAGCTGGTTAGAGCACAGTCCTGATAAGACTGAGGTCCCAGGTTCGATTCCTGGTGCGCCCAGATGTCTATTATAAATTAGGGCCTGTAGTTCAACTGGTAGAACACTTCATTTGCAATGAAGAGGTAGGCGGTTCGAGGCCACCCAGGTCCATTGTTGTTTTGCACATTAAAAACTGAATAGAAAATATAACCATTTCAAAAGCGAAAACTCAGGCACACGGTGGATGCCTTGGCGTAGAAAGTTGAAGAAGGACGTAGTAGGCTGCGATAAGCTTCGGGGAGTTGCCAACAAACATTAGAACCCGGAGATTTCCGAATGGGGTAACCCAACTAGACTTATATCTAGTTATCCATCAGTGAATACATAGCTGATAGGAAAGAGACCCGGGGAAGTGAAACCTCTCAGTACCCGGTGGAAAAGATACCAATAGGATTATTCCCTTAGTAGTGGCGAGCGAAAAGGGAGAAGCCTAAACCTATATTGTGTAAGGGGGATTGGATTCGAGAGTCGCGTTGCGACAATTGGAAAAGAGAACCCGTAGATTGCTGTTCGTGCAATATAGGTGTTGTAGGGAGTTAATTGAGAGCCCAGCAAGGCTCTCGGAAAGTTTTACAAAATATAAATATAGTGGAACAGATCTGGAAAGGTCGACCATAGAGCATGAAAGTCGCGTACATTAAATATTTATGTCTTTCTTTTAACTTACCTAAGTACCACGGAATAAGTGAAAATCTGTGGGAATCTGCCAAGACCACTTGGCAAGGCTAAACACTTTCTACGACCGATAGTGAACAAGTTCCGTGAGGGAAAGGTGAAAAGTACCCCTGTTAGGGGAGTGAAATAGTAACTGAAACCGTGTGCTTACAAACAGTCGGAGCGGGTATATCCCGTGACGGCGTGCCTATTGAAGAATGACCCTGCGAGTCAGTCGTGCGCGGCAAGGTTAAACCGGAAACGGTGGAGCCGAAGCGAAAGCGAGTTTGAATAGAGCGATTATAGTCGCGTGCGCTGGACCCGAATCCAGGTGATCTAACCTCGTCCAGGTTGAAGGTTTGAGAAATCAAACTGGAGGACCGAACTCATCAGACTTGCGAATCTGTGAGATGAGACGTGGTTAGCGGTAATATGCCAAACGAACCTGGTTATAGCTGGTTCTCCTCGAAATAGCTTTTGGGCTAGCGTTGTAATTTAAATACTGGGGGTAGAGCACTAATAGGATTTTGGGCGGGTAACTGTACCTTATCCTGTTAAACTCCGAATACCGGTATGCACATTACAGCAGTCAGAGTCAGGGAGCTAAGTTCCTGTGCTCAAGAGGGAAAAAGCCCAGATCGTCAGATAAGGACCCTAAATACTACCTGAGTGGGAAAGGCGGTGAAGATTCTCAGACAGCTAGGAGGTTGGCTTAGAGGCAGCCATCCTTTAAAAAGTGCGTAAAAGCTTACTAGTCAAGAGACTTTGCACCTAAGATGTAACGGGGCTGAAGGTAGTTTCCGAAGCTGCGAATCTGCACTAACTTCGGTTAGTGTGGGTGGTAGAGGAGCGTTCTATGCATGCCAGTTTGAAAAACTGGAAATAGCGGTGAAGGAGGCCCGAAAGGAGTCTCTGGAGCGCATAGAAGTGAGAATGTAGGGATGAGTAGCGCAAAGCGGATGAAAACTCCGCTCGCCGAATGTCTAAGGGTTCCATAGCTATGTCAGTCAACTATGGGTTAGTCGATCCTAAGCACAGGCCGAAAGGCGTATGCGACGGATAACAGGTTAATATTCCTGTACTGCTTATATTGTGATGGAGTGAGGGGATTGAAAAGGCAGGCCCCTTAAGGATTGGGGTTTAAGTGGCTAGTGAGTCTCTTTTGGTAAATCCGGAGAGGCGTTTCTACCTTGTGTAGATGAATACGAACTACGAATAAAAGGTGATCGCAAGATTGCTGATCTGTCGGATTTAATCCTCCAGGAAAAGCTCCTAACTGTATCCGCAAGGATACTAAATTTATAAGTAATCGTACTGCAAACCGACACTGGTAGACTGGTGTGAATGCACCAAGGCGTACGGGTGATGCGTTGTTAAGGAACTCGGCAAATTTACTCCGTAAGTTCGCGAGAAGGAGGGCCATACACAGCAAGATTTATCTAGCGGTGATTATGGCAGCATGAAATCGGAAGGAACGACTAGTTAACAAAACTACAGGTGCTTGCAAATTCGTAAGAAGATGTATAAGTGCTGACGCCTGCCCAATGCCAGAAGGTTAAGGAAGCTTGTGATTGGCTCCTAACTCACTTCGGTGTGTTAGTTGCTGAAAAGCTCGCGACTTAAGCCCTGGTCAATGGCGGCTGTAACTATAGACGCGGTAGGGGGGCAACCCTCTACCGCAAATGTAGTTGTAAAATTTGGCCAAATGCTGGAAAACCCGAGTATCTTTGAGTACTAATTAATATTTGTATAAAATGTTAAAAGTGAAAATCTCAAAGTGCGGACAATCAGCAGGAAAGGTTCCTTTCTACTATGGTTACATCTGTGGATTCACAGATGGAGAAGGTAGTTTCAATATATCTTTTAAAATTCGAGATGATTACACATTTGGAGTTAAGGTAACAGCAAGTTTTAATATTTCCCAAAAGGAAAAAGAGATTCTTCTGTTTATCCAAGACATATTCCAATGTGGAACAATCCGTCACAGAGGTGATGGTGTCTACTATTTTGAAGTAACGAATATTGATGACCTGATAAACATAGTTATTCCTTTTTTTGATAAGTACCAATTACTAACTCGTAAAAGAGAAGTTTTTAAGATATTCAAAGAGATGGTGTCACTAATGAAAATTGGTGAACACAAAACTCCAGAAGGTATTTTGAAGATTTATGATATACGAGAAAAGATAAAGGTAGGAAGAAAAAGGAAATATTCGAAAGCCGACGTGAGAAGGCAAATAGAAAGAAGGAAAATCCTCAGAGACTATACGCCAAATACTAAAAATAAGAATTAGTAATGATATAGTCCGACCTATATAGCGATATATAGAGATATATAGAAATATATATCCGATTCTAAAAATTTCTTTTAGAATTTGTAACAGCAGTGAACGGTCCTAAGGTAGCGTAATACCTCGTCACTTAATTAGTGACTTGCATGAAAGGCGTAACGATTCCTTCACTGTCTTGACAACGTGCCCGGCGAAATTGAAATGGCTGTGAAGATGCGGCCTACCCGCACAAGGACAAAAAGACCCCGTGGAGCTTTACTGCAGCTTTGCATTGAAATAATGCTTTGGATGTAGAGAATAGGTGGGAGCTTTGGATGTTGGATCGTCAGGTCTAACTGAAGCGACAGTGTAATACCACCCTTTTAACGTTTTATTTCTTACCCGCTACTATTAACTAGTAGGGGAACAGTGCATGGTGGGCAGTTTGACTGGGGCGGTTTCTTGCGAAAGCGTATCGCAAGAGCACTAAGGTCTCCTCAATCCGGATGGAAATCGGATGAAGAGTGCATAGGCATAAGGAGGCTTTACTGTGAGAGAGACATCTCGAGCAGTTGCGAAAGCAGGTCTAAGTGACCCTTTGGCAGAATGTGGAATCGCCATTGTTTAACGGAGATAAGCTACCCCGGGGATAACAGGCTGGTTGTGCCCGATAGTTCATATTGACGGCACAGTTCGGCACCTCGATGTCGGCTCGTCGTATCCTGGGTGCGGATAAGCACCCAAGGGTTGGACTGTTCGTCCATTAAAACGGTACGTGAGCTGGGTTCAGACCGGCGTGAGCCAGGTCGGTCTCTATCCGGTGCGGGCGTTGCAAATTTGAGGGAGGTGGCCCCTAGTACGAAAGGATCGGGGCGAGGTAACCCCTAGTGTACCAGCTGTCCTACCAAGGGCATCGCTGGGTAGCTAAGTTGCTAAGAGATAAGCACTGAAAGCATATAAGTGCGAAGCTCGTCCCAAGATTAAATTTGCTTGTTGAGCTTGACTCAACGAAAAATTCGTGGAAGATTACCACGTTGATAGGCTTCTGATGTAAGCACAGTAATGTGTTAAGTCTAGAAGTACTAATAGATTAAAAGCTTTTGATTTGGTTAATATATTTTCTATTCGGTTTTAAGTGTGCAAACACTTAATTGCTCTTTATGAATTTAAAGTCCTGAGGTTTTCGTAAGAAAACTCCAGGCAGAAGTAATTAAAAACAGATGTTTGAATATTTCTGCCTGGCGATTGTAGCGGAGTGGAACTACCTGATTCCATCCCGAACTCAGAAGTAAAATGCTCCAGCGCCGAAAATACTTGATCCGCACGGGTCTGGGAAGATAGGTCATCGCCAGGACTTACAAGTAACCCACTAGAAATAGTGGGTTTTTTGTTGTATACATACATATGCCCGATTGTGGGCTTTTGTTTTTTATATTTATTATTATGCCACCTAAAGAACAGTTACAAATATTTGTAATTAATGGTTTACCTGGTTCAGGTAATTTAACAGAGTTTGGAATTGAAGGAATGGGCTTTATCTTAAGGCATATAGTCGAGCAGAGGGAACGCTTATCAGGATTGGAAATATTATCTTCTAGTTCATAGTCAATATTAGTATATAATTGGCCATGAATGATTTACAGAAGGCAAGATACATCCTTTCTTCCATTGAAAGACTCTTCCCTAATGCCCAAACAGAATTAAAAAATTGGAATATTCCATTTCAATTTCTCATTTGCATACTACTTTCAGCTCAAACAACAGATAAACAAGTAAATAACCTTACGCCTATGCTATTTTTAAAATATCCTTACTCAAAAGATTTTGCTAAGTCTTCCGAATCTGAAATTGAAAAATATATCTTAGGAGTGAACTACTATCAAACAAAAGCAAAACATATATTAAAAACGGCTAAGATAATTGAGGAAAAATATAATGGAGAAGTACCCAAAACTGTTGATGAACTTATGGAATTACCAGGAGTAGGGTATAAAACAGCAAATGTATTCTTAAATGATCTATATAAAGCAAACCAAGGAATTGCAGTTGATACACACGTTATGCGAGTTGCACAAAGGCTTGGATTAACAACAGAAAAAGACCCGAATAAGATAGCAAAAGATCTAGAGACGTTATATCCAAAAGAGGATTGGTGGAAAATAAATAGATATTTTGTCCTTTATGGACGATATATTTGTAGGGCGAACATGCACAAAAGTAATTGTATATTTAAAGATATCTGTAGTTACTGCAAAAATCTTCCAAGCGAATAGTTTCTGTGATATACTCTCATTTGCGGATAAATAATATTTGAATGAAGCCAAAGGTTGTTCCGCACGATCTGGGCGTTTTTTATTCGTTATGGATAACACAAAATTATATTCACAACTTGAAGAATTTCTTTCAGGAAGTGCAAATCAACTAAAAGTATTACATAAAGGAGATATTATCGAGGGTACGATTGTTGATATTAGACCAGGAACTATTGTTGTAGATGTGGGTTTTAAGTCAGAGGGTATTGTTGCGGGTAGAGAGTTAAAAGCAGAGGGATTTGATATTAAAGAGCATAAAGTTGGAGATAAACTACTTGTATATGTTGTTAAACCTGAAGACGATGAGGGCCAATTAGTACTTTCAGTTAGAAGAACTCAGCAAGCTGGAACATGGATTAAACTTGAAGAAGCTAAAAAGAGCAATGATGTTGTCGAAGCAGTTGTTGCTGAGGCAAATAACGGAGGATTAATTGTAGAACTAGGAAAAGATATCAGAGGATTCATTCCTACTTCTCAGCTTGATGCCTCAAGAGTATATACAGAAGGAGCTAAGAAGGTTGGAAAGGACATTTCAGAAAGAGTTCAAAAGAAATTAACATCATTAATTGGAGAGAAGATTCAAACAAAGATTATAGAACTTGATAGAGAGAAGAATAGAATTATTTTGTCTGAAAAGATGGTTACGCAGGCAAGAGATTTGGAACAGAGAGAAGATACATTAAAGAAAGTTAAAGAAGGAGATGTTTTGAAAGGCCATATAAGTGGGCTTGCTCCATTTGGCGTATTTGTTAATGCAGAAGGTCTAGAGGGCCTTGTTCACTTGTCAGAGCTCTCATGGGACAAGGTAGACGATATTAGCAGTGTGTATAAGGTCGGAGATGCTATTGAGGTTATGGTAATTGGAATATTAGATGGAGGAAAAAGAGTTGCATATAGTGCAAAAAGAATGCAAAAAGACCCTTGGAATGAGGCGATTTCAAGATTTAAAGTGGGAGATATCGTTGATGGAGTTGTTCAAAGAGTTGTTCCTTACGGAGCATTTGTTCGACTAGGAGAAGGTCTTAATGGATTAATTCACATTTCAGAGATGAGCGACAAGCTTGTAAAAGATCCTAGCGATATTGTGAAATTAGGAGACCCTATTAAAGTTAAGATTCTTTCAATATCTTCAACAGAGAGACATTTAGGACTAAGTCTTAAAGCAGCTCTTGAAACACCTAAGACTAAGAAGAAGATTAGCAAGAAGGAATTGGAGCAGGCTGTTGATGAAGCAATTGAAGCAGAGCTACCAAAAGAAGGCTAGACTTAACAATGATTTAATATTCCTTGTGATATAATAATAGCTGTAACTATTATGCTTTTTAATCATGAAAGATGAAAATAATCTATCAAAGTTAAGTGAAAACGCGAAACTTAGTGTTAAACTAGCCTCGCAAATTTCAACACAACTTGGGTCAGCACAAATATGCCCAGACCATATCTTTTTAGGGATATTAACAAATGAGGAATCACTTGGATTTCGGACCATTAAAACTATGGGTAAGGATATATCAAATATCTTTCAACTTATAGTTGGTTCTTCTCCAATAGAAATTGATAAAAGAAGGTTGTCAAAAGAAATAAACCTATCAAAAGATGCATCAGAAATCATTTGGAGTGCATATTCATGGGCAAACAAGCTTTCCCATGTATATGTTGGAACAGAGCATATTATGTTAGCAATACTTAGAAGAACAGATCTTGATTTTGTAAAAAGACTTGGAAAAATAGGTATTGACTATAAAAAATTTGAGGATACGCTTTTCAATTTCGCAACATACCCACTTGGAATACTCTCAAAGCCAAATATAGGAAATCCTGGAATTGATGAGCAAAGTTCACTCTCTACTTTTGGGAGGGATTTAGTACTTCAAGCCAACCAAGGGAAGATAGATCCAGTAGTTGGAAGAGAAGAGGAGCTAAAGAAGATAATAAACATATTAAGTAGGAGGAAGAAGAATAATCCATTAATAGTTGGAGAAAGCGGAGTTGGAAAAACCGCTCTTGTTGAGGCTTTAGCACTCAAAATAGCAAGTGGAAATGTTCCAACATCACTTAAAGATTGCAGAATTGTATCTTTGGATATAGCTAGTATTATGGCTGGAAGCAAGATGAGGGGGGATGTGGAAGAAAGAATGCTTGCAATTATTGAGGACGTCATTAACTCGAAAAACACAATTGTATTCATCGATGAAATTCATAATATTCTTTCTTCTCATATCCCAGGGATGCCAAGCGATATCGTCACTATAATCAAACCTGCACTTTTAAGAAATGATTTTAGATGCATTGGTGCCACAACCCTTTCTGAGTATAGAAACTATATGGAAGAAGATAATGCATTAGTCAGAAGATTCCAGCCTGTAATGGTGGAAGAAACCTCAATTATAGAAACTGTTGCAATATTAAAGAAGATGAGGCCAGTTTTAGAAGAGCATCATGGAGTTACAATTAATTATAGGATACTTGCAGATGCGGTAAAACTAGCCGATAGATATGTGAGCGATAGATATTTGCCAGACAAGGCAATTGATCTCCTAGATGAGGCCTGTGCGACAAGAAAACTTGAGGCGGAAGGTGAGTATGGTGATATTACAAAGAAAACTGATGAGCTTAGAGCAATTGAGATTGAGAAAGAAGATGAGATAAAAAGTGGAAAATTAGAAAAGGCTTCAAAATTAAAAACAAAAGAACTAAAAATACAAAAAGAAATCGAAAGATGGAATCATGCTAAAGAGAAAATCTCTAGGAGTAAAAGATATGAGGTTGGTATTGATACTATTCGAGGGGTTATTTCTAAATGGACAGGGATACCTGTTGATACCTTGGGAAGCGGAGAGAAGTCATCTCTTTTGAATTTAGATAAGCAGCTTGCAAGAAGAGTTATTGGTCAAACAGAGGCGATTAATGCTGTAGCAAACGCTATAAAACGAGCAAGAACAGGAATATCTGATATGGAACGACCTTGGGCAAGTTTTTTGTTTTTAGGGCCAACCGGGGTTGGGAAAAGTGAGCTCGCGAAAGCATTAACAAAAGAACTATTCGGAGATAGTGATAAACTCATTCAAATAGATATGAGTGAGCTCATGGAAATTCATAGTGTTTCTAAGCTAATTGGTTCTCCTCCTGGATATATTGGATACAAGGAGGGAGGACAATTGACTGAGCAGGTGAGACAGAATCCCCATTGTGTAATACTTTTTGATGAGGTAGAAAAAGCTCATTCTGAAGTATTAAACATTCTTCTCCAAATTCTTGAGTATGGACATTTAACTGATGGGAAGGGGAGAAGGGTTAATTTTAAAAATACAGTTGTCATTTTGACTTCAAATATTGGTGCCGAGGATATTGGACAGGACAAGATACTTGGATTCACAAATGAGAAGATAGAAGCAAAGGATGTAAAAACAGATAAACAAATAGATGCCGCATACGATGTGATGAAAAAAGGCTTGATTACAAAGCTAAAAATAACTCTTAGACCAGAGTTAATAAATCGACTTGATGATATCGTGATCTTCAGGGCTTTAACTAGGGTTGATGCAAAAAAGATAGTTGGAATTCTAGTATCAGATTTAAATATTCGATTGAAAGACCAGGGAATTAAAATCAAAGTTGGAAAAGACGTGCTAGATTTTGTTGTAAAGACTGGTTTTAGCCACGAGTATGGAGCAAGACCTCTTCGCCGAACTCTTCAAGATAATGTTGAAAATATACTTGCTGACTACATTCTTGCTCACGACCTGCCAGCAAAAAATGGAGAGATAAAAGAAATTGGATTAATAATTAAAAATAATAAGATATCTATTAAATAGTATGAAGTATTTTTGTATTAATTGTGGAGCTGAATTTCTAAAATGGTCTGGAAAATGTCCGTCATGTGGGCAGTGGGAATCTCTGAAAGAAGTTGAAGCAGAAGATAAGGTTGAAAAGAAGGATAAAAAAGATGTCAAGTCGTACAAGATAAATGAGATAAGCAAGAGAGTGGATACCAAAAATAGAATTTCAACTGGATTTGCTGAGTTTGATAGGGTCTTAGGAGGTGGAATTGTTCCTGGAAGCATATCTCTTCTTGCAGGAGAGCCAGGTGTCGGAAAGTCAACATTGTTAACTCAAATAGCCATTAATTTATCGACTGGTTCTTCTGTATTGTATATATCTGGAGAAGAATCGACCTCCCAAATATACTCAAGGGTTAAAAGGCTAGGTAATAATATCGCAGATAGTAAGTTGAAGGGATTCTTTATTTCAGATGAGATAAATGTCGAAAATATCGAAAGCCTGATTATTAAAGAAAAACCATCTTTAGTTATAATCGATTCGATTCAGTCTCTTTTCTCAACAACTCTTAGAAGTTATGCTGGTAGTATAGGGCAGGTCAGGGTATGTGGGGCTAAGCTTACTCGTGTTGCTAAGGATAATGGGATTCCAATATTTTTAGTTGGACAGATGACTAAAGAAGGAAGCGTTGCTGGACCAAAAGTTTTAGAGCATATAGTTGACACTGTTTTATACATTGAAGGCGGGGAATACAATATATTTAGAGTTTTAAGAAGTGCTAAAAATAGGTTTGGCGCAACGGATGAAATAGGTGTGTTTGAAATGCAATCTACTGGTTTAATTGAGATACCAAATCCGTCAAAAGCATTTTTAGAAGGTGGAAGCTGGGGGGTAGGGAGCGCAATTGGAGCTATTCATAAAGGAAGCAGGGTTGTTTTAGTTGAAGTACAGGCTCTTGTTGTTGAGCACGGTGGAGAAGCTGGGCCACTTAGAAGGGTAGCAAACGGCATTAAAAAACCGAGACTAGATATGCTATGTGCAGTTATTTCAAGGAGGGGCGGGGCATATTTAGGAGATAAGGATGTGTTTGTGAATGTTGTTGGGGGAGTTGTTGTTGATGACCCTTCTTTAGACCTTGCCATTTGTATGGCAATAAAGGCTTCTGCGAAAGATGAGGTGCTTAGTAATATAAAACTATACTATGGAGAAGTTGGGCTCACCGGGGAAATAAGGGGAGGGATATCAATTAAAGATATTGATAAAGAGGCTAAAAGACTTGGATATACAGTTGTTTCCTCGTCAAAAGCGAAATACAAAAATCTTAGAGATGTTTAATACTTAATTTTTTTAAATTGCACAATCCACAAATTACGTAACATCTGTGGGAGCTACTCGCCCACGTAACATTATCAGTGAAATTTTACAGGTTTTCTTTACCCAGGCTTTATATTATTATTGTATACTGAACGGTGGTTAACTTTTTATGGGCTTGACATACAAAGTCTGTGGCGTTATACTTACTTGTTCTTTGATTGTATTGTGTATAAATATGTGGGTTCTTCCCATTGTCTGGGGTGCTAAACACTGCTGGGCAATAGGAAAAATCCACATATTCAGTCCTTTTTTCCCAGGGTTTGGTTTTGGAGTCCCCATTTACTGGGCCCTCGGAAAAGGGGATTGAGGATGCAATTTATTGCACACCGATTTGTTTGTATCTTGATACCAAGAGATCGGGGTCGGTCGGGGCAGTACCGATCCCATTCCTTTTTTATAATCATTTGACATATTATTCCGATTTTTTTATACTGCAGATGTAAATATATTTTTTCAATTATTTTTCCCAAATTATGGACGTAACGATAAGAGATTTGGAGCTTGAAACATTAGCTTCATTACGAGCAAAAGCCAAGGATATTGGTATGGAGGATTTTATGGAGCTTCCAAAGCGTGATTTAATCATAGAGATACTTAAACATTCTACCGAAAAAGAAGGCTTCATTTTTGTTGAAGGACTTCTTGAAATAATGAATGACTATACTCATGGAATACTTCGAACCGACGGTCCTCTAGCGGGTGAAAATGATGTATATATATCAGGTTCTCAGATTAAGAAATTTGGCTTAAGACCAGGAGATTTAGTTGCCGGTCCTGCAAGACTACCTAAGGACAAAGAGAAGTATTTAAGCCTACTTAGAGTTGATACTGTGTATGGAAAGCCAGCAAATCTTGCCGCTGGGAGACCAATATTTCATAAACTTACAGCTGTGTTTCCAAATAAACAGATTAAATTAGAAACTAAACCAGAAATTATCTCTACTAGGGTCATTGACCTGCTTAGTCCAATTGGATTTGGGCAAAGATCAATGGTTGTTTCCCCTCCAAAAGCAGGAAAAACAATATTGCTTAAGGAGATTGCAAACGGTGTTGCTGTGAACCATCCAGAAGCTAAAATTATTGTTGTTTTAGTTGGAGAGAGACCAGAAGAGGTGACTGATATGCAAAGAAGTGTTAAAGGGGAGGTATTTGCGAGTAACTTTGATGAAATGCCAGAAAACAACTGTAAGGTTGCTGAAATGGCTTTAGAAAAAGCAAAAAGAATGGTTGAATGGGGTGAAAATGTTGTTATTCTTATGGATAGTATTACGAGGCTAGCTAGGGCATACAACATAACTATGCCAACTTCGGGAAAAACCCTTTCAGGAGGATTTGACCCAGTAGCTCTTTTCCCTCCAAAAAGATTCTTTGGTGCAGCTAGAAACTTTGAAGAAGGTGGGAGCCTAACAATCATAGCTACAGCCCTTGTAGATACCGGTTCTAGAATGGATGATTTGGTTTATGAAGAGTTCAAAGGTACTGGAAACATGGAGCTTCATTTAGATAGAAATCTTGCAAACAGAAGGATTTATCCAGCAATTGATGTTGTTAGCTCTGGAACTAGAAATGAAGAACTATTACTTAAAAAGGATGTATTAAATCAATCATGGAGAATTAGGAGAATGCTAGAGTTGCTTGATCAAAATGAAAATCCAACAGAAGTATTGATCTCTCAAGTAAAGAAAACAAAATCAAATAGCGAGTTTCTTGCAACATTGCATGAGGCTTAATTATGATATAATTTCAAACCATGAGTGAAAACTCTTCTATTAAAAGGATTGCGCATATAGGTTTTAGAAAGCTTGTTGATTCAATCGAGGATGGTGACGCCCTTGCTGCAGACGAGACTATTGAGTTTGATAATGCCCCAAAAACCTCAAAATTTGTTAATTTCTTTAAAAAAGCTTTTTTAAAGATTCAATTAGCGGTATTCTTCGCAGACCTAGGTGCATATATTACGATGCGAACGAGGATACTCTATGTACTTCTTGGTGTCATTTCTGAAGCTTTTGGAGTGTTTTTTGAGGGTTTTAAGAAGGCTATAATAAGAAACCTGTACTGGGGAAGAGGGAATCTTTTTAAATATGCAATTTTAGTAATAACTGTATTTCTAGTTGTTTTCGCACTTGCATCTTATGGGTATAGATCTGTTTCAGATAAAATATCAACACCAGTTGTTTTAGCCAAAAGTAGTTCTGAGGACATAAGTAGCTACGATTTATTAGTGCAAAGTGGCTCGACAGTAACACAAACTATTGCGGAAAATGTAAATGTCGATTTCAAAACATATGTTGTTAAATCGGGAGATACATTGGCTGGGATAGCAAAAAGAAATGATATTTCTGTTGATACAATTATTTGGGCAAACTCATATATTTCTGGACAGATGATTCATCCAGGGGATGTGCTTAGATTTCCAACATTTGATGGTGTTGTAGTAACCGCTAAAAAGGGTGATACAGTATATAGTTTAGCGAAAAAATATAAAGTAGATGCGCAAAATATCGCAGATAAAAATGGGCTTGAATATCCCTATGAGATTGAAGTAGGAAGAGAGGTTATTCTTCCTGGAGCAGTTCCTATTAATTTACCAAAGAAAAAGACCACAATATACTCAGGAGTATTTAACAAACCTGCAACGTATGCCTCGGGTAGTAGCTCAGTACCGAGTGGTACAATAAGGTTTGCATCTTGGCCAATTGCAGGAGGAAAAGGGTCTGTAAGCCAGTGTTTTAGAGGGTCTTTGCATAATGGATTAGATATTCAAGATCCTAGTTTTCCAAAAATTGTTGCAGTTGCTCCTGGAAAGGTTGTATTTGCTGGGTGTCAGAGTGGAAATTGTCCAGTGAGAGGGAAGAAAGCTTGGGGAGGAAGTGGTCTTGCATGGGCAGTCATGATTGACCATGGGAATGGATATATTACAACATACGGGCATTTGGATGATATCTATGTTGGAAGCGGATCAACAGTTGCTGTTGGGCAGGTAATAGGGAAGATGGGACATACAGGAACGGCAACCGGAACACATCTTCACTTCATGGTTTCTAAGAAAACGCCAGGAGCATATTATACTCATGATTACATGAATGCAGCATACTTCTTCAAAAATAGTACATTGTCGTCTCACGATAGTTATTGTTGGTAGAAAAATATACGCAATGATATAATTTCAGCAATTGGGCTCATAGTTTAGTTGGTAGAACATCGCATTCGCATTGCGAAGATCGTCGGTTCGACTCCGACTGAGTCCATTGATATAATGCTAAAACTTGGGCCTGTAGCTCATTTGGCTAGAGCACTTCCATGGCATGGAAGGGGTGGTGGGTTCAAATCCCACCAGGTCCATAAATATCGTATAATTGAAATTATGAAATATAATCCGAAGGAAATAGAAAAAAAATACAGAGAAGAATGGGAGAAAAGCGAGATATACAAAGCTCAGGACAAGAGCACAAAACCGAAATATTACTGTTTAAATGAATTTCCGTATCCAAGTGGGAGTGGTATTCATGTTGGGCATGTTTTTACATATATTGGTGGAGATGTCTATGCTAGATTTAAAAGAATGCAAGGTTTGAATGTGTTGTTTCCGATGGGATGGGATGCATTTGGTCTTCCAGCTGAAAATTACGCAATTAAGGTAAAAAAAACTCCACAAGTTGTAGTCCCACAGAACATTTCTGCATACAAAGAGGTAATGGGACAGATAGGGCTTTCTTTTGACTGGAGTAGAGAGATAAATACGACAGATCCAAGCTACTACAAATGGACCCAGTGGATATTCTTAAAACTTTTTGAAAAAGGCTTAGCCTACAAAGAAGAGAGACCAATCAATTGGTGTCCCTCATGTAAAATTGGTTTAGCAGATGAAGAAGTTATTAATGGAAAATGTGAAAGGTGTGGAACTCAAACTGAGCGAAGAAATATTAGTCAATGGATAGTAAAAATAACAGATTATGCTGATAGATTAATAGATGGGCTAAAAGATACGGATTTCATTGGAAAGGTAAAAGCAGCCCAAATTAATTGGATAGATAGGAAAGAATGGATTGATATCACTTATGAAATAAAGGGGATAAAAGACACTGTTACAGTCGCTACAACGAGGCCTGATACTAACTTTGGTGCAACCTTTATAGTCTTAGCTCCAGAGCACGAAATTGTAAGTAAGCTTATTTCTGGAAAAATTGAGACAAAAGAAGATTTAGAAAAAATAAAGGGGTATGTTAAAGCAGCTAGGAATAAATCAGAACTGGATAGACAAAAAGAGGTAACAGGAAGAGATAAAACTGGTGTATTTACAGGTCTTTATGCGGTTAATCAGCTTTCTGGAAAAAAGATGCCTATATGGATAACTGACTTTGTACTTTCTTCCGTTGGTACAGGAGCGGTCGTTGGTGTTCCTGGGCATGACACTCGTGATTATGAATTTGCAAAACAATTTGGCTTAGAGATTATTAGAGTTGTTGTAGGAAAGGACAGAGAAAAAGGCGAAATAACTGACAAATCTCAGGTACAAGAACACGAGGGAGTAATGATAAACTCCGGGTTTTTGGATGGAATGGATATTCACAAGGCTACAAAAAAAGTGATGGATTATCTTGAGGAGAAAGGGTGGGGGAAGAAAAGTATAAGATATCATCTTCGGGATTGGATATTTAGTAGGCAACACTATTGGGGAGAGCCAATCCCGATGGTAAACTGCGAGAAATGTGGATGGGTTCCAGTTGATGAAAAAGACCTACCAGTTATTCTACCCGAGGTAGAACATTACGAGCCAACCGATACTGGAGAGAGCCCTTTGGCAAATATTGCCTCGTGGGTAAATGCTACTTGTCCAAAATGCAAAGGAAAAGCAAAGAGAGAAACTGATACAATGCCAAACTGGGCTGGAAGTGACTGGTATTTTATTAGATATTTAGATAGTAGTAACACAAGGGAAATCGCGGATGTTAGCAAACAGAGATATTGGCTGCCAGTAGATGTGTATATAGGAGGCGATGAGCATAACACCCTTCATTTGCTATATTCTAGATTTATTAATCAATTTCTGTTCGACCTTGGGGTTGTTCCAATTTCTGAACCGTATAAAAAAAGAATATCTCATGGAGTTATACTTGGACCAAATAACCAGAGGATGAGTAAGTCGAAAGGAAATATAATTACTCCAAAAGACACAATAGAAAAAGTTGGGGCAGATTCTCTTCGAACATATTTGATGTTTATGGGTCCGTTTGATGCAACCATGTCTTGGAATGACCATTCTCAAATGGGGGTAAAAAGATTTTATGACAGAGTTTATGAATATATTACAGAAAATATTAATAACTTTGCTAAAGAATCTAAACAAGAGATTGCAAAAGCCGTAAGTAAAACAATTAAAGAAGTGGGAGAGAGGATTGAGAGCTTTCAGTACAATATAGCGATTGCAAAATTTATGGAATTAATTAACTTTTTGGAAAAAACTAGTGCGGGAGACGTTGGAAAGGGTGATATAGAGAGCTTTGTATTGATGCTTGCTCCTTTTGGTCCTTTCATAACTGAGCAACTTTGGAGGGAATTAGGGCATAAGGAATCTGTTCACACTCAATTATGGCCTAAATATAGCGATAATCTGCTTTGTGAAACCGAAATAGAAATCCCAATTCAAGTAAATGGAAAGGTTCGAGGAAAAATTAAAATTCCTGTTCAATTATCACAAGAAGATGTTAGAAAAACGGTTGAGAAAAATGAGAGTATTGTAAAGAGTTTAGAAGGTAAAACGATCAAAAAATTTATATATATTCCAGGTAAAATTGTAAATGTGGTTATATAACATTAACCGATAAAAAAAAAACCTCGTAAAATGCTTTGACAGACAGTAGTCTATTCCTTAGTATATATAGATGGGAAAAACTCTTTTCCTGTAAACAAAATTTGGGGTTAGTAATAGCACTGTCCAAAAAATGAAAAATGCCCGATTACAATCTAAACTTTATATCATTATAGTAGCACTTTTTGCTATTCTTTTTTCCAATTTGCTCACATCCCCAGTAATGGCTACTACTGATGAAACGATAAACTTCCAAGGAAAGATAGTAAGAAATGATACTGGATACGAAGGATTGAACGTTACAACCGGAACCCCAGCCTGTGTTGTTGCAGGAGTATCAAACGATACTTGTGATTTCAGAATTAAGTACTATTCTGTGGCAACAGGAGGCTCCGCCTTAGGGACTGAGGTATTTAGTAATGTTGAGATTGGTACCTATTTGGGAGTATTCAACCTTGTTTTAGGAACAGGGACATTTTCTGCTGGGACAGAAACTAGTTTCAGGAATGTTTTTATTAATAATTCATCAATATATTTTTCAGTTGAGTTTGCTCCTGATGGGAGTACTTACACCGAGACATTTCTTGATGCTGGCGGAAATAGAATGGGGGCACGTGCTGCGGCTTTTGCATTTACATCTGGAGGCGCGAGTAAACAATTTCAATTTGATCCCGCAACAGATGGAACTGGGTATTCAAATGTAACTTCAGGCCAGGTTTTTTATGATAGTGATGACAATGTATTACGTGTTTATAATGGAAGTGAATGGTTAGCTATTGTTGCTTACTCTGGGAGTTACTCCTCACTTTGGACTTTGAACACCACTCCTACGCCAGACATAATTTCTAGCTATACAGGTCTTGATGTTGCGATGGGTGGAAGCACATCAACCTCACCATTTTTCTTTGATGATAGTGCACAGTTAGTAACTCTGACAAATACGACAGGGGGACTGTCTTTTGTGGTAAATGACCAACTAAGCGATACAACACCTTTTGTGATTGATACGGATGGGGATGTAGGAATTGGAACTTCTACTCCTGGAACGAAACTCGAGGTCCAGGGTGGTAGGACAGTATTAGTTGCAGCTAGTGAGGAGTATACATTAGGAATAGGGAATAGCGGTGGAGCTGGGAAATATTGGTTGGGGGTTGATGCTTCTGCAACACCGAGCCTTAAATTCAAAAATACAGGAGGTAATGATAGGCTTATAGTAGCAGATAGTGGACTAATGACTAGTATAAGTAGTGATAGCATTGAAAGTGGACTGATACTCAAAAGATCGACTACAGATGCAACCCATATTGAATGGAAAATGCTCGGTCAAACAAATAACAAAGATTTTTGGATAACTGCATTTAATGGTACCACAACAAGGAATTTCATGAAATTCTACTGGGATACATCATCAGTTAATTTTGATACAGGAAATGTTGGCATTGGAGTAGCTACTCCAGGGGCGTTCTTGGGAATTAAGGCGGCGACTACTTCTTCTGCTCAGATTAATTTGACTACCTCTGCGGGAGTAGATCCAAGCGCTCCAAATAGCGGTGATATGTGGTGGAACGGAACAAATTTGTATTTCTTTGACGGGTCTACAAATACTGACCTGCTTTCTGGGGGTTCTGGAACTGGAAGCCTTTTTACAGATGCGGGAGATGTTACATATCTAACCTCTACATCAGATGATCTTGCGTTGGGGGGAATAGATAGTACTGCTCCATTCTTTTTTGACGAAGGGAATGAATTGTTAGTTTTGACAAACACAACTGCTGGTCTTAGCTTTAGAGTAAATGATGTGTCGGGCGATACGACACCATTTGTAATTGATGCAGACGGAAATGTTGGTATAGGGACAGCCACCCCGGGAGCTAAGCTTGATATTGCGGGAACATCTTCAACAATCTCGAATGCAGCAGGAGATATTACAATTGATTCATATTCTGGATACATTTCGTTTGCTGGAGATAGTTTAAGTAATGTTTTAGATGCAACCTTTTCTGGAAATATAAATGTAAACGGAGGTCAGATACAACTTCCCAATCATGCAGTGAACCCAACAGCAGTAGGAGAGGGCTCAATAGTCTATAACTCTACAGATAAAAAGCTTTACTACTACAAAGATACAGGTTGGGCAGATGTTGGGAAAGTATATACTGGTACAGCAAATCAAACATTTAGGCATAATGGAACTGATTGGGAGGCAAGTAGTGCACTTCAAAATGATGGAACAGATATTACAGCTACAGGGCAAGTTAGAGTAGGTAACTATGCAACAAAACCAACTGGAATAGGAGCTGGAGCAATGGTTTATGATACCGCTTTGGGAAGTCTTTTTGTATATGACGGGGCGACTTGGAGGGCAATTTCAACAGCTCAGGTAGCGTCAACAAATGGAAGTGTTTCAAATGGTTCATATTTAGAATTGACACACAATTTCAATACAAATGACCTTCTAGCTAGTGGATGGTTGTCAGAAGCTGGAGTTTGGAAAGAGATAAATGCTGATTCAAAACAACTTAAAGAAAATTTGCAAAATCAATGGGATAAGGCAGCAACAGGGGGTTTAATAAGGACTCAATCGAGATTAACAAACTTAGAACTGAAGCCTTCGGTAGATGTTGGTACTGGAGCTGATGGAGCAGGAAGTGTTGGGGCATCAACAACAATCACTCTCGATACAGGGACAATGGTTGCTAGGGCTTGTGCAGACGCAATTAACTATAATGTTGCGACAAGTGGACTAACTTCTACATCGGCAACCCTAACTTCAACACCGGCTACTAACTGTCTTGCGGCGGGAGATGAAGTTCTCCTAATTAATCTTCAGGGAACAAATAGTGCCTTTGTTAATGTAGGTAACTACGAAACATTAAGAGTATTAAGTGTTTCAACTAGTACGGTTAATTTCGTTACTTCGAAAATTAATTATTATGGTGATAATGCGACTGATGATTCAAACATAGGAACAACTGCTGGAACCCAAAGAGTTATGCTTCAAAGAGTTCCAAACTATACTACCGTGAGTGTCGCTTCAACTGGGATATTAACTTCTTCCGCTTGGAATGGGGTAAAGGGTGGTGTTCTTTTCTTCAGAGCGACAGGTGCTATTAGTGTGGTAGGCTCGGTTAGTGTGAATACTCTTGGTTACAAGGGTGGAGATAGTCTTCTGACCAGTGGAACTAACAATTATGCTGGTAGAGGGGGAGAATCTTTTTGTGGACTTGGGGGGCAAACATTTGGAGCAAATGGTGCAGCTGGTGCCGGAGGTGGCACTGGTGGTAATGGGTACTGTGGTGGTGGTGGTACCGGAAGTGGTGGCGGTGGTACTGGTTCTGCTAATCAGGGAGGTGCAGGAGCTGGTGGACAATTAAATAGTAGCAGTGGAGGTGGAGGTGGAGGTGGAGGTTACGGAACTGGTGGGTACAATAGTGGAGGTGCTACTCAGGCTGGGGCCAATAGTTCAAATAACGGTTCGACCACAATAGCGGGTGGTGGAGGAAGCTACGGTAATGCTGGTTTAACCAAATTGTTTTTTGGCTCTGGCGGTGGGTTTATGGGGGCTGCATATGGCTATGGTGCTGGAGCAGCACCCGGTGGAACTGGAGGGGGTATTGCTTATATTTCTGGTGGCTCAGTTTCAGTTAGCGGCACAATATCTTCAACAGGTGGTACTGGTAGTAATGCAGGTTCTGCCAGTCAGGGTGGGGCAGGCGGTGCTGCTGGAGGTTCCGTCTATATATTGGGAAATACCATTACTTTGGGAACAAACCTTGTTACTGCAACTCAGGGATATGGTGGTGCTGGTAATGGTGGCTCAAATGGAGGAAATGGTGGGTATGGCCGAGTTGCAATTTCTTATACAACTTCTTACTCAGGCTCATCCAATTCTCCAACGCCAACTTATGCACAACAGCCGTACTATCCATACGGCCTGTATCACTCAGCCCCATTAGCAATACCAAATGCCATGGAACTCAAGAATATAAGGTGGGATGCAACGACAACTGCCTATGGAAAAATAGCTGTTCAAACTAGAACAGGTAATACTGCAACTCCAACTGATGGCACTTGGGAGGGGTGGAAACCGTATACAGTAACTACAAACTATCTTGTCTTGCAGAGTGCAGATACTCATACCGACTGGACAGGAACAAATGCAACTGTTGCAGAAGGTGATGTAACTCGAAATGTAGACTATTTTGAAGATGAAGATGAAGCGACAGCAGGTAACCTTACTAAAATAACTTCATCAACTAACGGTGGGTATGCTGGAGCAGATACCGTATCTACGGCAAACCTATCAACATACGATTATATAACTTTTTGGGTTAGAGCTTCGCAAACGGGCAATACTGTGAAATTTGGTTTTGGAGAGACGGTTGCAACTGAGCAGGAAATGACTATAACAATTGATGCTGCAGACACTTGGCAAAAAGTATATTGGGATATATCTGGAATATCCTCTGGCTCTAGAGATACTGTTGCTAAGCTCAGACTTACAAATCTAACTACTGCAAGTAATACAATTTATTTAGACAATGTCAGAGGAGAAGTACTATTAACAACTAGTAGTGGGTCTGCGATTACTTCAACGAGAAATAACTATCTTCAGTATCGAGTAATATTTACTACAACTAATACTTCGTACATTCCTCTTCTATTAAACATCACTATTGAATATAACTCTGGATATAAAATCGAGCTCACAGACGTAAATACGACTCGTCTATATAACTACTCTGGAAGTACACAGACACTGCGAATTATAGTTTCTGCCTCTGGAGGAGGGGCTGGATCGCTTGATAGCGGTTGGACGCAGGCTGGAGGAAACATATATAGGGCAACTGGAAATGTTGGTATAGGAGATGCAACTCCCGATACAACACTAAAAGTTGTGGGGTCGTTGTGTGTAAAAAGTGATGCTAACAACTGCGCAGGGAGTACTGCTGGAACAATATATGCTAACAATCTTTCGATTCAAAGCGCTGACCTAGCTGAAAATTACGAGGTAAGCGATAACAGCATTGCCCCTGGAGATGTAGTTAGTGTTTCAACCGCAAACTTATCAGAAGTTATTAAATCAAATCCATCAAATGAAAGTAATATAATGGGTGTAATTTCCACGTCTCCGGGACTAGTTATGAATGACAGTCTTAAGGAAAATGGTAGAGCAGTGGCATTAATTGGAAGAGTGCCAATAAAGGTGATTGCTGGTAGTTTAAATATTAAAGTTGGCGATCCTTTAGGTGTTTCACCGATAGAAGGGTATGGGACTACAATGAAGTTCTCTGGTTTCACAGTTGCGAAGTCATTGGAAAATACTCTTTTATGGAATGAGCAAACTTGTCCAACAGTAGAAACTCTAAATAATCTTAAATGGCTAAAAGATACAGGTAAAAATGATGAGCATCCATGCTTTAAGATACAACTACTAAATTTCACTAAAGATGTACGAGAGAGCTTAGCAAAGGATTTATCCCTTCTTGAAAGCGATTATCTATATGTTGGAAAAATAATTGGATATGTTTCTGTTTCATGGTATCAACCAACTTGGATGACAGAGGGGTTAGAGCAAATGGTGAATAACTTTAATGGAAGTGATGTCGCAAATTGGGTAAGTACAGATACTCAACTTACAACTTCAAAAGATATTATTGCGAATAGTTTTAGTGCAAATAGTGGGCAGTTCAATATTCTTTCTGGTGGGATATTGAATATTGGAAATGGGAACTTCTCCGTTGATACAGGAGGAAATGTTGGGATAGCGGGGGATATGGTTATATCAGGAATGCTAAAAGGCAAGGATGGAAGTGTCCTCATCTCTCTTGGGGATAGTCTTGGAAAGGACTTATTTGCAGTGCAAAACTCAAATGGAAAGACGGTGTTTAGTGTAGATTCCCAAGGAGAAGTAGGGGGAGAAGGGTTGTATAAGAGCGATTGGATAAAGGTTGACGCAAATAGCCAAAAGGATGTTGCACATAACTTTGGGAAGCAGCCAAGTGAGGTTAATATGGTTGTGAGTGAGAATTCAAATGGTAACGGGTTCACAGCAAAAGGTGTTGGAACTTCTTACTACTTTGAAGCAACTGATGATAATACTATTAGGATAGTTAATACAACAAATAAAGATATATTTGTAAAATTAACAATAGCACGATAAAATAGGAGTATAACCTAATTAAATCTGTATATGGGATTCAGTTTAAAAGACCAATTTAAAGAACATAAAAAAATACTATTACCAGGTGCGGGTTTACTAGTTCTAGCTGCACTACTTGGAGTATTTTCTACAAAAGGGATAACTCCATTTTCCTTTGATAGTAATTTAACAGACTTAAATGGAGAATCAAAAACTAATCTTAGTGCGCCAACTATGCAACTTAAAAATGGTGTTGATTATAAAGCAATAATTAAAACAAGTAAGGGTGATATTACAGTAGATCTTTTTGAAAAAGACACACCTAAAACAGTAAATAACTTTGTAACGCTTGCTGATAAAAAGTTTTATGATGATCTGACCTTTCACAGAATAGTAAAAAACTTCATGATTCAAGGTGGAGACCCACTTGGAAGTGGCTCAGGTAGCCCTGGATATAAGTTTAATGATGAGATAGATGCCCAGGTACTTGGGCTTAATGATATCAAGGTAAAGGATACCTCGTACCTTACTTCATTTTTCTCTGCTAGTGTTCTAGCTGATTACGCAAATAGATCTGTCATGTATCTTTATGAAAAAGATTTAGGCTATACATATACAAAGGGATACGGAACAACTAAGTTTGCTCCTTTTGTTTTAGCTATGGCAAATTCTGGACCTAACACCAATGGCTCTCAGTTTTTCATAACCAGCAGAGGCTTCACAGGAGAGTATTTAAATGGAAAGCATACTGTGTTTGGAAGGGTAACCGATGGATTTGATGTTGTTGATAAGATAGAAAATGTGAGTACTGACCAAAATGGTGCTCCAAGTACTAAGGTTGTCATTAATTCAATCACCATTTTAGAAAATTAGGTCATTCGGATTTCATCTCAATGCTCTAATATTTCTATGTGGTACATTTCGTAACAAAGGAAAGAATAATATCCGCAGTTTTGATATTAACATCCTTAATAATAGGGTGCTTAGTTGGTAATATTGTGTTACCAAAATTAGTTGCCCCACCGAGTTCTTTAGATACTGTCACAAATAGCGAGGTACAGAGCGGTTCTGTTGACAATCTGCCTAAGTGCGAATTGTATGTGGAGGTTAGTGGGGCAGTAAACAAGCCAGATGTGTATTGCATGGAAGCAAGTTCTTTGGTAATTGATGCGATAAAGAAAGCTCAAGGACTTAATAAATTGTATGCTAAGAGATATGTTTCTAGAAATATAAATCTTTCAGAATTGCTTACCCCAAATAAAAAGATATATATTCCTTTTCAAGATGAGATTATCAAAGAAAATAGTATCTTTAATTTAAAGCCGATATCTGAAAGTGGCACTTCAAATGTCTCGTGTATAAGTATAAATAGTGGAACGCTTGAAGAACTAGATTCTCTAACCGGGATTGGTCCTGCAACTGCAACTAAGATAGTTGAGGGAAGACCGTACAAGCAGTTAACTGATTTAAAGAGTGTCAGTGGAATAGGGGATAGCGTGTTTTCAAATATAAGTAAGCAGATATGTCTTTAGAGAAGATAGTCAAAGCATTCTCTCTTTCGATATTAATATCTGGGACAACACTGTTACTTATAGGGCTACCATTATTACTCTGGCTGAAATCAAACTATATACTTGTGCCAATTATGGTCGTTTTTGGGGCTAGTTTGATAGTTATTTTTATAGCGGTGGTTTCACGGGGTAGGAGAAGGGCGTTCATTTTATTAGTACCATATATATCTGCGTTGCTGGGGGTACTTGTTGTGGGTATCTCCCTTGATTCGGGGCTTGCGGAAGTAGCGAAACTCGAGAGGCTCTCAAATAGTTTCACTGAAAACTGGGTGAATGGGGAGGTAAGATGTAGTGTCTCGAGGTCCTATAACAATGAAGGGGTTGTACTTGAGGACTGTATTCTACAGGATAGTAGTGTTGGCGTGTTGATAAGACTACCTTATGGTCGTGGCACACCGTATATGAGTGTGTGTAACATCCAAGGCAGGTTTGTAAAACCAAAAAACACAACAGATTTTGATTATGTGAGTTACTTGAAAAGGAAGAAGATTTTTCTAATTGCAAATAACCCGATTATCGAGTGTGAGGAGAAGAATAAAATATTAGGTTCTCTTTTGAACTTAAGAGATAGGGCAAAAGATATAATCTTTAAAAAAATTTCTGAGCCCCAAGCGTCGCTTCTTGTTGGAATAATATTTGGAGAAAAATTATCCTTTTCCGAAAGTTTTTCGAGCTCTATTAAAGCAGCAGGGCTTTCTCATGTGATTGCAGCGTCAGGATTTAATGTAAGTGTTGTAGTTTTGGCCATAGATAATCTATTTTCTTTCTTAAAGCCAAAGGCTAGAAGTATTGTAATACTGCCATTAATTTGGATTTATGCTTTTTTAACAGGTTTTGCTGCTTCAATGGTAAGAGCATGTAGTATGACTACGGCTGCTGTAGTCGCAAAGATATTTGATTTAAAAATCTCATCCGAAACAATATTTTTCTTTGCTGTAGCAATATTAATTTTAATTAATCCGTTAATTATATTTGATATAGGGTTTCTTCTTTCTGTTTGTGCAACATTTGGGATTATGTTTCTTTCTCCAAAATTAGAGAGACTAATTAAGATAAAATGGATTCCATATACTACGATTTCTTGTATATTAACAACACTTCCTTTAACCCTTATTACTTTTAATACCTTCTCTCCGTATGCAATTATCTCAAATATTTTAGTATTACCTTTAATTGAAATTGTCATGATCCTTGGGGTTTTTGGCCTAGCATTTCAACCACTTTTATATATCTGTTGGGGGGCATTGAAGTATATGGAAGTAGTGTCAAATGCGATATATTCCTTTCCTAGCTCAATATTAACAATATCAAAGCCAGTTTCAGTAATTATTTCCATTGTTTTAATTCTGGCAATTATCTCACTTCTATTCTTTCTTAAAAATGCCAAAAGCGTTAAGCATACTAATTAGTGTAATATTCATTCTTTTTGAGGTTTTTAGCCACCCTAGGGATCCTCAAATTGTGTTTCTAGATGTTGGACAAGGGGATTCTATGCTGTTTACATACGGCAATTTTCAAATGCTTGTGGATGGTGGCCCTGGAGACTATCTAATTAACAGTTTAGGTAAGTATCAAAGCCTTTTTGATAGAGATATTGAAGTAGTTGTACTAACACATCCTCATGGTGATCATTTTTACGGATTAATTGATATTTTTAAAAGATACTCAGTTGGGGCTTTAGTTGTCCCAGACTGCTCTTGTATAAAAGATGAATCGTATAGGCAGTTAATTTCTCTTCTGCCAAAAGAGACAAAGATTGTTAGTAGTCTAAGGATAAATATGGAAAACATATCAATTAGTGTTGAAAATTATGGCACCAAATGTGAAAAAGGCATGAATCTAAACGATCTTTCGCTTGTTACGAAGATAAGGATTGGGGACAGTTATGTGTTGGGAATGGGGGATTTAGAAGAAGATATGGAAGAAAATGTAAAAGATATTTCCAATATAGAGGTATTAAAAGCAGGGCACCATTGCTCAAAAACATCTACAAATGAAGCGTTTTTAAAAAGAATTAATCCAATATATGTAATTTGTAGTGTGGGAAGAGATAATAAGTTTGGACACCCAGCAGAAGAAAAGATAGAAATGTTTAAAGGATTAAAAATTAAATACTTTATTACGTACGATACTGGAGATTTGGTATTCAGGTACGAGAATAAAAGGTTAACCTTGATAGAACGTTAGTATCTGGGGCTAAATATTGGAGAGTGGCAACGGAATGTATGGGTTGCCAGCCTTGAGTACAAAGTTTAAATTGATTAAACTTTTCTCTTTCCTTGTCAATATGTCCGTTTTTGATATAATTTCAGCAATATGTTCCTGTAGCTCAATTGGATAGAGCAATTGCCTTCTAAGCAGTAGGTTGTCGGTTCGATTCCGGCCAGGAACGCCATTTAATAATCTCCTTTGCGTTTTTGTACCTGTAGCTTAATTGGATAGAGCATTGGTTTGCGGAACCAAAGGTTGTCGGTTCGATTCCGGCCAGGTACGTTTTTCTGATACAATATGCTCATGAAAACAATTTTTCTAATGATGGTTGGCTACTCGCTATCTGGTAAGACTACCATTGTTAAGCAAATTGCACAGAGGTATCCAAAGAGGTTTTTTGTTTTAGATACAAGACCAATTCATGACTATCTTAATACAATCGATATATTTCAAGATGATAATTCGGTTAATGGGCCTGCTTACCAATTAAGGCAAGACAGTACAGATGCAATTCAAGACGCTCTGCTTTCGACGATTGGGAAAAAAGGTATCTCTGTTATCTCTAATTCTTGTAATCAAGTTAAAAAGGAGAGAAAGGAAAGACTCTCTTTAATGAAAAGACTTGTTCCAAATATGAAAAGTGTAATTCTTTTTGTATATCCAAATGAAAATTTAGTTTTAGAAAGAGCAAAGAAGGAGGATGAAGCATTAATTGTCCAAGGTAAGAAACCTGTTTGGATGGATTTACATAAAAAGCAGATTGAGAGGATGGAGTTTCCAACAAAAGAAGAAGCAAATTACCTACTGGAATATAACGGGAATAATCTTGAGGAAATATTGTCAGAATTAGAAAAAATTATTAATTAGGTTGTATAATACATAAATGCACTCGTAGCTCAATTGGATAGAGCAATGGTCTTCGGAACCATAGGTTGCGGGTTCGACTCCCCCCGAGTGCGAGAGAAGTTTGTGATAATATAAAAATATGAAAGAAACAACATACACATATCCAAAAGGAAGTGTTGAATTAAATATTCAAGAAAACATTTCTAAAATTTTAGAAGTTGATTCTTACATAATCAAGATATCTATGACCCAAGATAAAAAGTTTGGTGATTTAACAACATCAATTGCAATGTCTCTTGCTAAAGAAAGGCGAGAGAACCCTTTTGACATAGCAAACAAGATAAAAGAGGGTATTGGAAATATAAAAGGTGTGTCAAGAATTGAAGTAATTAAGCCTGGGTTTGTAAATTTCTTTGTTTCTAATGAACTAATTAGAGAAGAGCTATTGGCTATTGATGAAAACTTTGGGAAAAGCGATGAACATAAGGACTCTCAAATAATGGTTGAGTACGGACAGCCTAATACTCATAAAACAATAACAGTGGGACATGTAAAGAGTGCAATTACAGGGCTTGCAGTTGCCAGATTATATGAAAATGTCGGATACGATGTTGTTCATGCAAACTATTTTGGTGATTTTGGCCCATATGTTGCCAAGACCTTATATGCATTGTTTTTAAAGGTTAAACAAGATTTCTCAATATCTGATTTAAATGATGAGAATGTAAACAAGGCGGTTGCTTATATAGAAGATATTAAAGAGAAAGAAGGTCTGAAAGGAGTAATGTCATTAATTAGTGAATTATATGCCCAGGCAACGAAACTCTGTGAAGATGAAGACGGATTAACGGGGGTAATAAAGGATATTAATAATTTGCTGTTTGAAAATGGAAGTAAACCATTAAATAAGATATATAAATACACAAGAGAGCTTTGTATTCAATTTCAAGATCAGTTCTTTGGTGATTTAGGAGTTAAGTATGATAGACAGTATCCTGAGAGTGAAGTAAGCGAGAACGGAAAGAAGATAGTTAAAGAAAATATTGGTAAGGTCTTCATTGAAGATAAGGGTGCCGTTATTTTTCCAGGCGAAAAGTACAAAATGAGCAGATATGTATTTTTAACAGAGCAAGGCAATCCAACCTATTCTGGAAAAGATCTTGGTTTAGCAGTATTGAAGTTCAAAGAATACCCAAAACTTGAATTTTCATTGGTATTAACATCAGTAGAACAAAACGACTATTTTAATGTATTAATAAAGGTTCTTGAATTAATATTTCCAGAGATTGGAAAAAAATACAGACATATTGGATTTGGATGGCTACTTTTTGGAAACAAAAAGACATCCGCAAGAAAAGGGGATAAAGCATTTACATATGATGTGATGATTAACGAAGCAATAACAATTGCTAAGGAAAAAATATCAGCATTAAAAGAATATTCAAAAGATGATATAGATAATATTTCTAAGAAAATTGCTATTGCAGGGTTTAAATTTAATATTCTTTCCCGCGAATTACATAAAGATATTAACTATGATCCAAATACATTTATGAGTTTATCTGGATTTAGTGCTCCATATATTATGTATTCCTATGCAAGGGCGGTGGCTATATTATCAAAAGGAAAGGTTGAGAAATTAACTGCAGTGGAATTAGGAAAAGTGTTTAATGAAAAAGTTGAGATAGATTTGATAAAAAAATTATTGGAGTATCCAAATATTGTAAAAACTTCCGCAAATATATTGGCAACCCATATACTTTGTAATTATCTATACGAATTAGCCGATACCTTTAATTCCTTCTATACTACATGTCCCATATTAAACTTTGAGGACGAGTTAATTAAGAAGAGTAGGTTGGTACTTTTAGAAAAAACAACGACTATACTAAAAAATGGATTTTATATTTTGGGAATAGAGACAGTAGATAAGATGTAATTAGGATTGTGTCTTCAATATATTATTTATAATGAATGATGTATGGTTTCTGTATCCATATATAACGTTTAGCTTACTTCCAATTCTGTCTAATCGCTTCTTTGCTTTATCTATGAATGGGAAATTATATCCGACAAATAATTTATTTATCTGTAAATCACGGTAAAGGTTCGCATATTTATTGTCTAAAAGTTTGTCAAACCGCAGGATAAAACCTGTACCAGGAATATTCAAATTGTTTATTATATCAAGCCTATCCTCCTCTTTGATAATTGGTCTCCCTTTAGCCTTGTACTTCGAAACCATACTATCAGAATCAATTCCTACGATTAAGAAGTCACATTTTTTGCTCGATTCTTTTAGTAAATGAAGATGGCCAGCATGAAACAAATCAAATGTTCCATGGGTAAAACCTATCGTTTTTCCGTGTTTTCTCAGGTCTTTTACCAGATACTTCAAAGTGGGTAGTGAAAGCTCTTCTTCTACTTTTGTCATATTCAATTATATCACTTCGGGGTATAATCAAAAATAAGCGGGGTGTAGTTCAGATGGCTAGAACGCTACGTTCGGGACGTAGAGGTCGCCTGTTCAAGTCAGGTCACCCCGATAGTTAAGTGTAACTTCCTTTTTGTGGACATGGTCCTTTAGGAATTCGACTATGTTCGGTTCCATCTTCTTTCTTGTTATTTCCGTTATGGTGGTTTCCAACCTTCCTTTCTGACCCTGGTTCTTGTTGCTGCCCACTTTTCTTTGGATTTCTCTCATCCCAATCTTCCTTTTCTTTTTTCTTTTCTCCATCTGCCAAAAATTGAATCTTTTGGTCCGATATCTGGAGTTCAGTTTCAAATAGCATTTGCATTTTTGAATGAATTAGCTAAATTGAGGTCTATATTACAGTAGAATGTGTAATATTGTAAATACTTTTGTTTTAAATTATGTTAATATTAATACTATGAAATATTCAAAACTATTTGGAAGAAGTAATAAGGGGGCTAAGGAACTTGATTCAATAAGTGCTACATTGCTTCTAAAAGGCGGTTTTATAGATCAAACTATGGCTGGGGTATATACATATCTACCACTTGGTTTTAGAGTATTGCAGAAGATTGAAAATATTGTTAGGGAGGAAATGGACGAGATTAGCCAAGAGCTATTTCTTTCCGCCATGGCACCTTACGAACTTTGGCAACAAACTGATAGATTAGAAGCAATAGATGTGCTTTTCAAAATATCTGGGGCTAATGAAAAATCTAAAAAATTAAATCCAACAGAGTATATTCTTAATCCAACGCATGAAGAGATAATTACACCAATAGCTAAAAAGTTTAACCTTAGCTATAAGGATTTACCTTTTTCTGTATATCAGATACAAACAAAGTTTAGAAATGAAGCAAGACCTAAATCAGGAGTAATGAGAACAAGAGAGTTTAGAATGAAAGATTTGTATTCCTTCCATAGAGATGAACAAGATTTAAAAAAGTTTTATGATGTTGTGAAGGAAGCATATATAAAGGTATTCGATAGGTTAGGGATAGGGAAAGATACATATTTTGTAGCAGCCTCGGGAGGTGATTTTACTAAAGACTATTCTCACGAATTCCAAACTAAATGTGAAGCTGGGGAAGATTTGATATTTTGGAATGAAAGCAAAAAGTTTGGATATAATAGGGAGGTAGCCCCATCAAAAGCTAAAGATTTTAAACAAGATGATAATATTAAGCCTCTAGAAGAAATCTTTGGAGCAGATATTGTTGGAGTGGACGATCTTTGCAAGTTTATGAATATTAAACCGTATCAAACAACAAAGACAATAATTTATGATTCAAACAAAGGATTATTAGTGGCGTCTGTTAGAGGAGATTACGATGTTAATGAGTACAAACTAATGAAAATAGCCGGGGTTGAATGGTTACAATTTGCAGATGAGAAACAGGTGAAAAAGGTAACTGGAGCAATAATTGGATATGCTGGTATATGTAATCTGCCCAAGGACATTCCTGTATATTTAGATGATTCCACAGAAGCTCTTGTTAACTTTGAAACCGGTGGAAATAAGACTAATTATCATAATGCAAATGTAAACTGGGGTAGAGATGTTGCAAGGCCAGAGAAGTATTTTGATATTAAACTGGCCAAAGAGGGAGATTTAGACCCAGAAACGGGAGAGGAATATGTCATGTTTAAAGCAAGTGAGGTCGGAAATATTTTCCCATTAAATACTAAGTTTACAAAAGCTATTAATTATACTTTTACAGATAAAGATGGGACTGCTAAACCAATATTTATGGGAAGTTATGGTCTTGGAACTACTAGAGTAATGGGAGTTATTGTTGAAAAATTTCATGATGACAAAGGAATTATATGGCCAGAAAATATAGCTCCATATAAAATACATTTGATACATTTGGGAGAAGAATTTAAAAAAGAGGCTGAAAAATTGTATAATGACCTGATTAAAAAGGGAATTGAAGTGCTTTGGGATGATAGAGAGGATGTAACGGCTGGAGCAAAATTCAATGATGCCGACCTTATTGGGATACCAATTAGGGTAGTAATAAGTAAAAAGAGTATGGAAATGGGTGGAGTAGAAGTGAAGCTTAGAAATAGCGATCAAACAGAAGTAATTTCTGCCCCAGTTTTTTTTAAGAAGTATGAGTAAACCGGTAATTAATAGTGAAACGCTTGAGAGGCTCTCAGGAGCATGTAAAAGATTAGTTAAATCAGCAGTCCTTTCTTTTCATAACCTCATTGGTTCGGAGGATATATTCACAGATCCTTTTGAGAGAAAATATCTAGTATTTCGCAATCGAGACGATGGGTGGATACTTCTTGAACCTAAACTTAGTGTTTTTAATATAGAAGGATCTTTTCCTGTTTACGGATTTAAATTCGATGAAAAGGGAATCATAGAATATATTGCCCTTTCAGAGTTTTCAACTGTAGACAGTGGGTTAATGGAGTCACAAGTCATACTCTCGTTGGATGAAATAAGCCCTAAGATTAAGCGAAAAGTGATATGGGGGACTAATGAAACTGAAATCTCTTCCCCAGTTTTGAATTCGTCATTATCGGTCGACCCGATAACTAGTGAAGTTTCCTTTCTTCAATACAATTTAAGACTTCCAAAAGTAGAAGGGGGTCTTGCGTTAGGAAATCCATATGAAGGTTTTTTTGATAAAGAAAAATTGGGAAGTATTTTGTATTCAGAAACAAAGCGTTCGAAGGATGCGAAGGAATCAGTCCACAGTGCGTTTCTTTTAACGCCTGAAGAAATCCCTTTTCCATTCTATTTCCTTAAGAATAATCCTTCTCTAAAGGAAGATAAGATAAGGGAAATATTAGGTCGTGGTGAGAATAGTGGTATAGTGGATGTTTTTCCACTTTTAAGAGAAGAGGAGGTAAGTGATTTAGAAAAATTGAACTTAATTACTTGGCAGAAACTTGCAGTACCTCTTATAAATGCGGCGAGTGTGCACAATGAGAAAATAACCAAAGAGTTAGCTTAGATATCTTCCAGTATAACTCTTCTTTTCTTTCTTAATCTCTTCTATTGTCCCTTGTGCAATTACGTATCCGCCCATGTCTCCGCCCTCTGGCCCTAAATCTATAATATGGTCTGAGAACTTTATAATATCTAGATTATGTTCTATTACTATTACGGTATTATTCTTTTCTACTAATCTTTTGAGTATATGTAAAAGTTTATCTACGTCGTGAAAGTGTAGACCTGTTGTAGGCTCATCAAGAATATATACTGTGTGACCTCTTGTTGATCTTGAAAGCTCCTTTGCAAGCTTTATCCTCTGGCTCTCACCCCCTGATAGTGTTGTAGCACTCTGTCCAAGCTTAATATAGCCTAAACCTACTTCATTTAGCAGGTCTAGCCTTCTTTTTATAGAAGGAATGGCACTGAAGAATTCTGCTGCCTCTTCAACAGTTAAATCAAGTACCTGAGATATATTTTTTCCCTTATATTCTATTTGCAATGCCTCATTATTGTACCTTTTACCACCACACTCTTCGCATGTGACATACATATCAGCTAAAAATTGCATTTCTATTTTAATTTGTCCGTCTCCCTTACACTTTTCGCATCTTCCACCTTTAACATTAAAGCTAAATCTACTTGGTGTGTATCCTCTGCTTCTACTTTCTGGGGTTTGTGAAAAGATTGTTCTAACATCTGTGAAAAATCCAGTATATGTAGCAGGATTACTTCTCGGTGTTCTTCCAATAGGGCTTTGATCTATTCCAATCACCTTATCAATTATTTCGATACCGTTAATTTCTTTGTATTTACCTTCGGGTATTGTCGCTTTCATAATTCTGTTCATAAGTGCTGGATACAAAGTATCGTTTATAAGGGAGGACTTACCACTTCCACTAACTCCTGTTATTGATACAAACTTTCCAAGTGGAATATTTATAGTCACATCCTTTAGATTGTGAGTAGTTGCTCCAACAATTTCTATATTTTTTGTAGAATCGAATAGGGGGGAGGGTATGTCCTTTAGGTCTTTGCCTACAGACAGGACCTTGTTTAGATATTTGGCGGTTAAAGAACCCGAGCGCTTAACATCCTTCATTGTTCCTTGGGCTTCGACCTTTCCTCCGTGAACTCCTGCATACGGTCCTATATCGATAATCCAGTCAGCACTTTCCATGGTCTCAAGGTCATGTTCTACAACGACAACGGTATTTCCTAACTCCCTAAGATTTTTAAGTGAATCTATTAGCCTTGCTACATCTCTTGGGTGCAATCCGATGGATGGCTCATCTAAGACGTACAAAACACCTGTCAAACCTGTTCCAATTTGGGACGCAAGTCGTATTCTTTGGCCTTCACCACCAGAAAGAGTGTTTGCTCTTCGAGAAAGTGTAAGATATGTGAGACCAACATTGGTTAGAAAGTCTAATCTAGAAAGAATTTCTTTTAAAATTGGCTTGGCAATTTGCTCTTTATTTCCACTTAACTTTAATTTTGAAAGGGAGCCTTTTAACTCATCAATTTGCATATTTGTCATATCATCAATGTTTTTTTCATCAATTGTTACTGCAAGTGAGTATGGCCTTAGTTTTTTCCCATGGCAATCTGAGCATTCGTGCTCAATCATGTATTTTTCTATTTCCTCTCTTATGTAGGTAGAATCTGTTTCTCTATATCTTCTGCTTGTTTGAGTAATTACGCCCTCATATTTTGCATCATACATCCTGTTAAACCCTTGTCTGTTGGTGTAGTTGATTGGATATTTCTCTTTTGCTCCTACTCCGTAAAAGATTAAGTCAAAAATCTCTTTTGGATATTTTCCAATCGGTGTTGAGAGGGTAAAGCCATGTTCTTTTGCTACCGTTTCAAGAGATTTTAGAGTCCAGGAATCGGTTGTTGTCATATTTGACCACGGGAATATTCCTCCTTCATAGATTGAAAGCCGTGGGTTATATATTTTGGCAACATCGATTTCTTTTATTGTTCCTAAACCCGTGCATGTTGGACACGCTCCAATTGGTGAGTTAAAAGAAAATGAACTTGGCTTTATCTTTGGAAACGATATTTTACATACAATGCATGTGTTATTTTGTGAAAAGAAATACTCTTTTTCGTTAATGAGAACCTTAATTTCTCCGTCACTCATATTTCCTGCAAGTTCTATTGCATCGGTTGCTCTTCTTGAAAACTCTTTATCTTTTTCATTTGTAAATACAAGTCTGTCAATTATTAAATCTATGTTATGTTTTACGTTTTTATTTAATTTTAAATTCTCTATTTCATCTAAACTGTGGGTTTTGCCATCTATAGTTATCCTTAAAAATCCTTTTGAAAGAAGGCTTTCAAAAAGATCTTTAAATTGTCCTTTTTGATTTTGAATAATGGGGGAGAGGATTTGGATCTTATCATCAACTTTAGAATTTTTTTCAATTTGTTTTACTATTTCATCAATACTTTGAGCTTTTACTTTTCTTTTGCAGTTTGGACAGTGTGTAATACCAATATGTCCGTAGAGAAGACGAAGGTAGTCATAAATCTCAGTTATTGTTCCAACAGTGCTTCTAGGGTTGGTTCCTGCGGTCTTCTGGTCAATTGAAATAGCTGGAGAAAGCCCTGTGATACTATCGACATCTGGTTTCTCCATAAGACCTAGGAATTGACGAGCATAGGAGGAAAGACTTTCTACATATTTTCTCTGACCTTCAGCGTACAAGGTATCAAAAGCAAGAGAAGATTTTCCACTTCCAGATACTCCAGTAATAACTACAATCTTGTTTTTTGGTATATCTAGAGAGATGTTTTTAAGGTTGTGAACCCTTGCTCCTCTAATTTCTATGTTTTCTTGCATAAGGGATATTATATCATCTTTTTCTACTTTCTCATTATCATCTGTGATAAAATTACAAAAGTGCACCCGTAGCTCAATTGGATAGAGCAACACACTCCTAACGTGTAGGTTGTCGGTTCAATTCCGGCCGGGTGCGAGGTTAGTTTATTTGATATCTTACAATTTCAAACCCAGAGGTTGTTATATTATCTATTTGATATAGATATTTATCATTTTTATCTGTTAGATATTCTGAAGATTTATCCATTACTTCATACACATTCTCTCCATTAAAATCAGAGATTCTAATTTTGTTATCCTTTGAGTATGAAATGTTATTTCCATTTTGAAGCCAGAGTATATTATCAATATTTGCACCTTCGAATACAGGTTGAACACCAAGTTTGGTTATTGGGTCAACATCTTCCTTAACAAATACAAATACAAAATATTTGTTATTTTGATCTATGAAAAGTATCTTTGAGCTATCTGGAGATACAGATACTATATCGCAAGGAGTAGGGGAAAGAAGGAAGTATTTTTGTTGTCCTTTATCGTACCAATATGTTGCTAGTGTAGTTTTAATATAGAAGCCATTTGTCTTTTGATTTATTGAGAATGATGTTATTTCTCCTGCGAAGTTTGTATTCTCGGTTGAATTTGTCATCGGGATATATTCTGGAATTCCTTTAGCCCTTAATTCAAGGATGAATTTATCAGTGTTTGCAAAGTATATGTCTTTTATCAACTCCTTCTTTCCGCTTCCTTGTATTGTTTCTTGATAAATTGTGTATTTTGTATCGTCTTTTTCTTTTGTAGGAGTACTGTAATAGAAGAAACCATCACTATCTGTAGTCCAGACATATTGGATGTTAGATTTCTTTTTTAGAAGGAGGAATTTCGTTTTATCCTCAACTCTGTAGGTAAGAATCTCAAGCTTGGATTCAAGAACTAGATAGCTTGAATTGTTGCTCCAAGTGATTGCATATTCACTACCAAAAGGCTCTAATTCTGTTTCGGTAACAACGTTGATAGGAATTTGTAGGTGTATCAATCTATATTTATTTGTTGTAGTTTTTCCATTATCAATTGCGATTTTTGCTAAGGTCCATTTCCCATCTTTTGAAATATTTAGTGTGATGTCTTTGAGGCCTTTTTCATTTATTGTTGTAATTAGTTGGGGATTATCTGTTACATCCCAGAACTGTCTATTTATATCGTATTTGTATATATTTCTGATATTTGTATCTGTCTTATCTTTTGTAACAATGAGGAAATATCTAAGATCAGTATTAATATATTTTTTATCTATTTCATTTTGATTGCTATACACACTCTCTTTAGGAGGATTTTTCATAGTTAAGAAAGGGCTTATAGGAGAGGATTTCTCAGAGAAGACAGGAACTCTCTTTAGCCAATCGAAATATCCATCTTTTGTTAGTTTCACTTCCTCAATGCTCTCATCAAGAGACCCGATAACCTTTGGAGATTTTCCAACTTGTTGCCCATCTACATATACTGTCGCACGACTAGGGATACTCTCAACGCTTAAAACACCCGTTTTCCTTACTTTTCCGTCTGTTAAATTGATTCTAAACCCGTTTGCATAAAGGTAAGCTAATATGCTTCCTCCAATAACTAAAGCAGTAATTAAAATTGAGGAAACAACAGTCCATATTTTGCTAAAAACACTCTTTTTCATATTACGAGAGTATATCACAAGAAAAAAGAGATATGGTATAATGGAGATGAAATGCAATGACCAGGAGAATGGGCCTGCGAGCAGAAACCTGAAAGTAAAACAAGTAGGGGGACCGGAAAAGTACCGTAAAATACTTAACTGAAGTCAACTTGCGTCAGTACAAAGACAGTTGCAGCAATGCAATTGTAAAGGTTGGGGTGGCACCACGATGCACATCGTCCCCATACAGTAGATATTTGTAGTAATATTTGCTGTGTGGGGATTTTATTTTATATATACATATTATGAATAACGTTGAAGTGTTAAAAAAGAGGGTTGATGAATTAGGTCTGAAAAGTGTTAAATATTCGACTCATAAAGCAGTATTTTCTGTAGAGCAAGGAATAAAGGAGGTTGGGATTGATTTTGGACAAGGAGCATCTACTTTGATATTTAAAACATCAAAAGGATATATTGGTGTTCATAGGAGAGATGATAGAAAAATAATTTCAGGAAAATTGAAGAAATTCTTGGGTGAAAATAGTATTAGTTTAGCTTCTCCTGACGAGGTTAAAAAAGAATTTGGGTATACAGTAGGAGCAGTTGGACTATATCATCCAAGGTTAAAATATATTATGGATAAAAGCCTATTAGAGAAAGATATTGTTTATGGTGGTGCTGGAGATGAATTTACTGATTTATCTATATCCCCTTTAGATTTACAAAAACTTTGTGGAGACACTGTTGCTGACTTCACAGAGCAGTCGAATAGAGTTAGTGTGAACAAAAAAAGAATATTAACTGGGGATAGACCAACTGGTGGTCTCCATATTGGGCATTTAATTGGCTCATTACAAAACAGAGTGAAGTTACAAGATGAGTATGAACAGTACATAATCATTGCTAATGTTCAAGCTTTGAGTGATAACTTTGATAACCCTGAGCTTGTAAAAGAGAGTATGTTGGAACTTCTTTGTGACTACTATGCGGTTGGAATTGATTTTGAAAAAACTACTATTTTTATTCAAAGTGAAGTTCCTCAGATTCATGAAATGTTTGTATATCTTGCAAACTTCGCTACTGTACAACAGATTCAACATAATCCAACAATTAAAACGGAGCTTGCCCAACATGGAATGGAAAAGAGTACACCACTCGGATTTTTTATGTATCCAATTCATCAAGCTGCAGATATTCTATGTGTAAACGCAGATTTAGTCCCTGTTGGAAAAGATAATGCACCTATGGTCGAAGATTGCAGGGAAATCGCAAAAAAGTTTAATGCTACCTATGGGAAAAAAGTATTCCACGAGCCGAAAGAGCTATTAGGAATCGATAGGAATCTTCCTGGAATAGATGGAAATGCAAAAATGAGTAAGAGTCTACATAACTGTATATATTTGTCAGATAGTGAAGAAGAGCTACGAAAGAAGGTATTTAAAATATATACTGACCCGGAAAGAATTCGGGTAACAGATAAAGGTCATATTGAAGGAAATGTTGCTTTTATTTATCACGATGCATTTAACCCAAATAAAGAGGAAGTTGAAGACTTAAAAGCAAAGTATGTTGAGGGAAAAGTAAGTGATGTAGAGGTAAAGGAGAAACTTTTTGTTGCAATGAACACTCTTTTAACTCCAATTAGAGAGAAGCGAAAAGAGACCGAAAGCATGAAATCTGAATTGTTTGAGAAGGCAATGAAAGGAAGTGAGAAGGTTAGAGTGATAGCAAGTGGAATTGTAAAAGAGATGAAAAAAGCAATGATGATAGATTTTTAGAAGCTAAAAATGTATAATGCAAATATGCAAAAATATATAACAAACAAAAATTCGTTTTCTTGGCGAGGCCTCTAAAATTTAGAGGGTGTTTTGTTATATAAATATTTCCACAGTTATAAATATATTTCTTAGGATTTTTTATATACCGCACCTTGGGTCGGTAGTTTTAATTGGTTAAAATAATGGTCTCCAAAACCGTAGTTATGGGTTCAAGCCCCATTCGGCCTAATTAATTAAAATATTATTAAATTATTATGGATAATGAAATGAAAATTACAGAAAAAGAAAAATACATAGAAGAAGTTAAAGCCCAAGTTTTTGGAGGTGTGATTCCTGGGTTGGAAGTTACCTTTGGAAATTTGCCATTTAGACTTGCAAATGAAAAATTAAGAAACAAGGAATATAAGGCAAAAATAGAGGCGCCTGACGAGTCAATTATAAAGCAGGTTATAAAGAAGAAAAGGCCGCTTGGGGATGAGTATACTGATGCATCTTTAAGATTTTCAGGTATTACACAAATACCAAAAGCAGAAATAGAGTATCGGACAGCTGTAGCAAAGGCTTCGGTAGTGTATGAGAAACATCTAAGAGAGGGTGTTACTAAGGAGGATATCAGAAATTATTTCTTTGATAGAATATTCGCTTCTATAACTAAATCTATTGATTACTGTCTTTGGCAACTCTTGTGAATTATTTCCAAATGAGATTGAGAAAGCAGTAAATTACGCAAAAGCTTTACTGTTTTCAGGTGCGGTGATGAATTTTGAGGAAGGAGGAAGGAATTTTATCAGGATATTAAAAGATGCTATTACGAATAATCGTATTATTAGAATATACTCTCCGAAATGCATGCGTTATTACTATGATGAAAAAGGGGATCAACAGGTAATAGGTACAATTAGGAATTTCCATTACATTGGTGCAGATAATAAAGGGCACTTCAAAAGTGGCAGTCGATATACTAGTGAATTAGAAAACAGTTTATTTATTTCTAAGGTATTGTCTAGCTTTGGAATTTCAGTAGAGGTGATAATTCCCGTAATGGACAATGAATTGTTGAGACCTAAAATTATGAATACAGAAACAAATCGATTAAAGATAATGCAATTCATTAAAGAACTATCTCAATATACAACATCTTTTGAGGATTCAAATATCAAACTTCGAGTTGTAAGTTCTTTGTCATTTTTTGGAGATCCTTTCGCAGAAGGATATGTTCCTGACGAATCAGATACGGACGAAGAGAAAATAGAGTATATAAAAAATTTAGGAATATCTAAAAAGACATTTGACACTGGAGTTGAAGGGGAATTGGCAAGAAATAGGAAGGATTCGTCCCGCAATAAATATTACCTTTCGGAAGATTTCGCAATTTTATCTGAGCTTTATGGCCTTTTAGAAGCGTATTTCCAAGGTGTAAAAATGGCGAGAATCGAACCTAGCGAGAATTGTTCTGGAGTAATAATAGGTATTCCTAATGGAGCTGGTGATTTAATGTCAATCTTTAAGAAAGTAAATGGAATAAGCCCTTTTTATGAGAAGAAACTTGTTTAAAAGGTTTTGAAATAGATTGAGTTTTTAAATCAATATGTTTTTGTACGATTTTTTGTTCTTCTCTGTTAACCCAACAGTTTAAAATATAACTTCCATTTTCAGTTAACTGAAGGGTGTATAAAAGTCGTTTTGGTTTAAAAACAATACATACATATTTTGAATCTAAAGGATTCTTTGGAGTAGGTAATTCTGTGAGGTAGTTGTTATCTTGCTTATCTACTTTGATTACTTCCGACCTTTTCTTTATAAGCCTTAAAATATCTTCTTCACTTTTATTGTTAAACAGTGCATCTCTTAACGTTCTATGTATGAAGATATACTGATCTAATGAAATCTTAATAGGAAAGGATGATTTCATTTAAATGTTGTTTAATTGAGTTAGTGGAGAGTAGGAAACAAAAATGGTCTCCCGCTCACCGGCGGCTTTCACCACCCATAGACCTTTCGGTATATGACCACTCGCATGGTAGTAAGACGGAAGACCGTCATTACATGCGAGTGGATTTGGTGCCATGCCAATTTCTTGGTTTAGGCTAATTTACATTTTCATTATATGGCTATTTAGGTTGTTGTGTAAATAATGTAAAATTAGCCATGTTCACATTATCTAAAAAGGTAGGAATTGATCTTGGTACTGCAAACTCAATAGTCTTTATTGAGGGAGAGGGTATAGTTTTGATGGAACCAACTGTTGTAGCTATTGATACAAATAACTTTACAGTTATTGCTGTTGGTCAAGAAGCAAAAGAGATGATTGGAAAAACTCCTGAAAATATTGTTGCAAAAAGACCTCTTAGAAACGGTGTAATTGCTGATTCTAGAGTAACAGAGGCTCTCTTGTCATATTTTTTAAATAAAACACTTGGGGTTAGAAGATTTTTAAAACCTGAAGTGATGATTTCTGTTCCAGCGGGTATTACTTCAGTTGAGCAAAGAGCAGTAATTAAAGCAGCTCTTGGAGCTGGGGCAAGAAAGGTGAATTTATTACCTGAGCCACTTCTTGCGGCACTTGGAGCGAAGATGCCAATAAACACATCAAGTGGAAATATGATTGTTAACCTAGGTGGAGGAACTGCTGAAGTGGCGGTTATTTCTTTAGATGGGATTGTTGAGTTTAGCTCACTTAGGGTTGCAGGAGATGCATTAAATGATTCCATAATTGGGTATATGAGAAAGAAAAGGGGTATTTTAATTGGTGAACAAACGGCAGAGGCAATAAAGGTGGGGGTGGGTAGTGCTATGAAGATTGACAGACCGAAAGAAATGACAATCAGAGGAAGGGATGTCGCTGGTGGGATGCCAAAATCAGTAGTCATTGATAGCAATGAAGTAGCTGAAAGCTTGAAATTCCCTATATCAAAGATAATAAATGCAATAAAGAGTGTACTTGAAAAAACACCTCCAGAACTATCCGCAGATATCATTGACCGTGGTATGGTAATGAGTGGGGGAACGTCAATGCTACGAAATCTAGATAAGCTACTGTCACGTGCCACAGGTGTTCCAGCCCATGTTGCAGACGAGCCGATGTATTGTGTTGCCAAAGGATGTGGAATGGCTCTAGAATTAATAGCAAGTGGTGCTAGAAATTTTTCTAAAACAATTAAAAATAATTAAACATGGGAATATTTAATACTAAAAAAGTAATTTCACTTAAAGAAGTTTCAGAGAAACTTAATATGCTTCATATTCCAATTGCATTGTGTATAACACCGATAAATCTAAAAGAAGAAAAAGAGAAGTTCTTAGAAAATGATTCGTACAATCCACAGTTCAAATATAAAAGAGTTGGAAACGACAACGGGAAGATTTTAAGAGAATTAGAAAATATTACAGGGATAAATGATGTTGATCCAAGGATTTCCGATTTTTATATTCAACTTATCCAAGATAAAAAGGAGGCGAATAATTTAATGAATGCAATCGGAGATAATGGGCGAATGTCCGAATTATCAAAAGACAGATTTGGTATGCCTTCATACAAGTTGTATAAATCGACTTGTCTTGTTCTAAAAGGGAAAACGGAGCAATATAATACTGTTAAAGTAAAGAAGAGTTCGAAATTTCTCCATAAACAAGAAGTTATTTCAGCATTTAGAATCCTTTTTGATGAGCTGAATTTAAAGGATTGGAGTGCTCAACCATCAAAAAATATCCCAAAAAACAGATTTAGGACTGCGCTTAAAGAAAAGATGATTCGCTTTGACCCCGATATTTCAAGGTCTCGATTTGGAGTAAAAAAAGCAATGATTCATGAGGTAGGAACTCATGTTTTAAGGTCAGTAAATGGTGAATTCTCAGGTTACAACGCACTAGCAAAACCTAATATTAAATCGTATTTGGAAGTTGAAGAAGGTTTGGCCTTATATAATGAAGAATATTTCGGACATTTAACTCCTGATTATTTAAAATATCGAGCACTTCTTTTGTACGCCATATATATTGGTGAAAAAATGTCATTTAGAGAATTACATAATATTTTATTAGGGTTTGTTCCTAAGGTTAATGCATTTAATATCGCATATAGAGTTAAAAGAGGATTGAGTGATACTTCAAAGCCAGGTATATATTCAAAAGATCTATTATATTTCAAGGGATTTAAAAAAGTTAGGAGAATGATTGAGGAAGACAAATCATTGTATAAGCTACTTTATGCTGGGAAAATTGATTTCAAGATGACTTCATGGGTTAGGGAGGGGTTAATTCCAATGCCTAAAATACTTCCTACAAAGGAAATTTTTGAAAAAGCATTTCTAAAAGCTGGAATTTAAAAAGAATTAATCAGTATTTGTGCAATGTTTCCTACTTTTCCTTCGGTTTTTGTCTCATATGCTTTAAATCCTGGATTAAGAGATATCTCGATTACTACTGGTGTTCGCTCATCAATCATTAAATCAACAGCGATAAAATTTGATTTTAGTTCTTTTCCCACTCTTTCTGCGAGTTCGAAAAGCTCTTTTTCGGTTTCTCTACTTATTGACGTGTATTTCCCTTTCAATACAGTCATGATTCCCTCTGTAGCAACTCTTTTAAATCCTCCAATTGCAATACCATTTGAAACAAATACTCTGAAATCTTCTCCTGTAGGAATAAATTTCTGAGCGATATACTTGGTTAAATCTTTATTTATTAAATTTTCTTGTTTTAAATCCTCTTCCTTTTCTATTAGGTACACATTCTTTTTTATTTTTTCTTCTCCGTTGATAATTCTTATATCATTTTCACCTGTAAAATCTTTAAGTATGAACGGGTAGGGCAGTGAAGTGTTACTATATATACCATCTGGCCTATATATTGTGACGGGTGAAGGTATCCCCATTTTTGTAAACATCTTATACATATATAACTTATTGTATTGTTCTATCATATTTAAGGACTCGATATTTTGAAGGAGTATTTTTCTCTCTGCGTTATGTGCGTTATATTGGTCGATATAGTGTGCAATGATTCTCTTTGTTTCATACTCGCTTGGATTATGTAAATTGTGTCCTCTCAGGATAATGTGTGTGAAACTAGTAATATCAATTCCTTTGACTTTTATTTCAGGATTTCCATCCTTTTGATCAATTTCATCATTATATGCGAAAGTATATTCGATATTTAATTTTGTTAGCTCTTCTATGATTCTATTTTTGGAGTATGTATCTTTATACTTTTCAAGTCTTTGCTTTTTATCAATTATCAAATATCTCATTTAAAATTCCATTACTTTAGTTATATATCCGAGATTTCCATATCCTTGGATTATATCTTTTGTTTTCTTTGATACTTTGTCTGAAACAACTGCAATATCTATATATTCAAAGCCAGTTCCATACATCTCAAAATCTTCTTCTGAGAGGTGAAATACAATGGAGGAGAGTGAGTTATTTAATTTCATTGCTTCAAAAGATTCGATTATATTTTCGTTTCTAGTTAATATCTCTTCATTAATATATATAGTTCCTTCTGACAAAAGGCCGATTCTTTCGTCTGTGTCTATTAGCCCTTTAATATGTGTTCTAACCTTTTTACTGTCTTGTCCTATATACACAATTCTCTTTGTTCTTTCTTTTTCGATTAGAGAATTTAAAAAGATTTTACCAGTATTGGGGTATTGCTTTCCAATAACTGGAAAGGCGTTTAGGTACGCCTCTGGCATTGTGTTGCACTCGATGATTATTCCATTTTCTCGTGTTAGTGGTTTCGATATATCTTTGCATAATATATCAACTCCAAGTACATATGCATGGATAGAGGTAGCAAGAGATTCGCATACATATTTTATTTGAGTAGATACTTTATCTGTAAAATCTTCTGTAATCCCGCCTTTACTCATGCTTGCAACCTTTCGAACAGATACTTTTTCGTCTTTTTTAGGAACATATTTAAGATTTAAATTTTGATCTTTTAAGAGTTGTTTTAAATCGTCATCAATAACGATTGGCTTAAGGATGTGAGTTGGATTACTGGTATCTCTTCTTGGGTCTTTATTTGTTTCTTTTATCAGCTCTTCAAGAGTATCTTTTCCATTTCCAGTGACAAAAGCTGGAATTCTTTTCGTTGCTATCTCGAACTTCCCATTAATAACAAGAATTCTGTAGTCTTCACCCTCTGCTTGCTCTTGCATCATTATCTTTTGCTGCCAAACAGGTCTTTCTTTCTCTGCGATTCTTTTTTCTGCTGATTTAAAAGCAAAAATAGCTTGTTGTAGAGAGTTGATATTTGTAGTAACACCGTTTCCTCCACTAAGGCCAACAGGTTTTATCACCACTGGTTTTGTATATTTCTCCCAAATTTCTTTTATCTGCTCTTCACTTGAAATCGGTTGCCAATTAGCAACTGGAATTCCTAATCTTTCAATTGCGAGGTTTGTAGTCCATTTGTTCTTTTGAGTTTTTTGAGCAAAGTGAGAGTCTTTACTTGAGGCAATATTGTTTATTATGTGAGATTCCTTGCCACACCCGATGCAGTAGTACGAGTTAAACTGCTTCTCACCAAATCCTGTTTGTATGCCTTCTTTAAAAAAGTATTGAGTTATTTCTAATCGTTCTTCAATTGCTGAATTTATTACTGGAATGATGCTCATGGACTTCATTTGTGAGCAAATAATGGTTTCAAAAATATATTTCTGTGTAAAATCTACTGTCCAATCTCTATTTGAAAGATTTATTAATGCATTACCAATTTCTACCCAAAGATGAGCTAGCTTTGAATGAACAATGAGAATGTTTCCATTTATTTTATAATCTTCCATAAATACTGGATGGAGGTTTTTAATCTTTTCCATAATCTCAGGGAAGATAGGGGAGGCAAGTTGAATTTTTATTGTTGTTCCAGGATGTTGCTTATTTAATCCTTGTAGTACGGCAATATTCATGTGGGCAGATAATAAATTATTTTGTATATTCCTCTTTAATATACTCTAAAATAGTAAGTGCGACATCTTTTGGAGTGCCTTCATCGATAATATAGTGAAGTCGAAGTCCCGGATTATAGTTAACCTCGTTTACCGCACATTTTGCTTCTTTTGTTATGTCAGGTGTAATTAGATCAACTCCTCCGTACACTAAATCTAGAGCCATCACAGCCTGTATTGCGAGACTTTTATAGTACGGATTAACCTCTTCAATCTCTTGCGTTGTGCCTCCAGTTGTCATATTTGCGTTGCTTCGAAGCGGGATGAATTCATCTTTCTTGGGAATACTCTCAAGAGTTAAAGACTGGGATTCTAGCTTATGCATTAATTCAGTGTCTATTTTAATTGCCATCAAATTCCGGCTGCTTCTTCTTTCATTCTCCATCTCAATTAGCTTCGCAACTGTATTTACACCATCTCCAATTATCCTTGCTGGATTTCTCTTTATTGAGCTAATTACTTTATCTCCTAATACTAGAAGTCGAAAATTATCACCTTGTATGAACTCCTCTCCAATAACCCTTTTCTGTTTGTCATTCTCTTGTGCAAATTTAAATGATTCGATTACCTCATGTTCATTTTTAGGAAGTATTGATACTCCATGTCCACCAAGGTTTTGTGATGGCTTTATTACTATCTCTTTATACTGCCCAAAAAACGATATTGCATCTATCTCGCTGCTTAATATCTTCTGTTTAGGAACGGGGATATTAGCGTCTCTCATTATCTGGCTTGCCAAGTTTTTTGCTCTTGCCAGTCTACAACTTGGTGCGTTATTAAGTGGAATAGCTGTGTTGTTGATAAACCAGTGGACGTTTCCAACTGTAAATCTTGCAGTCATGTGCGGGATTATCACTTGGTAGCCGATTCCAAGTTTGTCTGCTGCAGCAAGGAAATATGAAAGATGTATATTGCCTGCGATATCTAAATAGTTTTTTTCCATGTTATTTTGTAAATGTTTTACTTGGGTCAATTAAATAGTCCTTAAGATCTCTTCGACCAATGAGAATAGGATAGCCCATATCTTTTCTACTTCCAAGTATCATTTCAATTTTCTTTATCTCTTTTCCAATCTTTATCTCAACTTCAATTACTGGTTTTAGCATTACTTTACCATCTTTCTCAACCTTTGCGATTCTTTTTATGTCGATTTCTTTTAAAATATCGGCTTCCGCCTTTTCTAGAAACTTAGATGCTTTATCAATTGAATCAAAAGAGGGAAGTGAGAGCTTATTATATTTGGTTATACTCTGGTTATATCCTATTTCTAAAGCTAAACCCTCATCAATTCTTGAAGAAAGAATATTTGTATCAAGCATAATATTCATAGTTTCTTTCTTTCTATCCTGCTCTTTTAAAATTTTTGTTGTTTTGTGGAATACTAAGACCCTTTCAACAACATTTACGACCTCTTTTCCTGAAAGGGATTCGATTTTTTCTTCAACTTCACCTCCAAACAAGTTTTTTGATACCCTTATTCCATGCTCAATACTTTTTATTTTGAGTCCTTTTACCTTTTCAAGACGAAATCTTAAACCCTCATTGTTTGCTACCTGTATTCCAAGTCCTGGTCTTGCATTTATTTCAAATACAACAGGGCCTTTATCTCTATCAAGAGCAATATCTACCCCGATATATCCAAGACCTGTTATCTCTTGGCATGTTACAGATATTTTTAATATTTCTTCCCAAAATGGAATCTTAATTCCGTAGAGGGGGAGGTTTGTTTCTAAATCAAGTGTTGTGTCTGTTGAAATATATGTATCTTCAACAAGAGGCCTTTTCTTTAAATACATCCCAGAGGTTGTTACTCCACTTGCCATATCAATACCTACACAGATGGCTCCAGAGTGAAGGTTTGCTGTACCGTTACTCCTTTTCGTTGGAAGTCTAAGCATTGCCATTACTGGAACGTTGTTAAATACAATTACTCGAACATCTGGAACCCCTTTATATGTATATGCGGCTAGCAGCTTATCATTTTTAACCCGTTCTTCAATGATTGCTATATCTACTCTGTTTCCCATAGAGAATGTTCCTTCAAGGATTTTTTCTATGTGAAGTATTATTTCCGACTTTGTCATAGTGGCTCCACTTGGCCTTATCCATTCTTCTTTTCCTTTCTTCTTTCCATAAAAGACAATGATTCCATTTCCACCAGTTCCCTGATTGGGTTTAAGTACAAAGCTGTTTGGAATACTGCTCCAGTCTAAAAATTCTAGTTGTTTTTTTGTTCTGATTACTTTGTAAAGGGTAGGGGTTTGGATTTTAGCTTTGGTTAATACTCGCTTAGTATATATCTTGTTGTCAGCAATCGCCCTCTGGCCTACGGGGTTAAAAGCCCTTACATACTCTTGGTTTCTCCTGTTAATCCCAAGTATTTCGTTACTTGTTCCTATCATCTTTTTTTATTCCTCCAAATCTAAAAACCTCTTTTAATCTAAATCCTGTGTATTGTCCAAGAAGAAGATTAATTAGTATTAGAACTGCAACCACCCAGATGTTATTTATTAGCCAATTAGTAATACTGGCAGAGGAGATGATATACCAACCAGTTATTGCAATTACCGTTGTCTCTAAGAGAGACCTAATTGATGCAATTAAGTTTTTCTTCACATACATCTTTATGAACGAATCAGAAAGAGTTGCAATGAGTATTAATCCAATTGGATTAATGTCTTTAATAATATTGATATTTATTGGAAGAATTGAGAGAAGGAGGAGGGTAACAATGATAAATGAGGCCAGAATGATGTAATTTGTAGCAACTCTGGTAATATAGTGCATCCTAATCTTCTTCAATAGTTCGTGACCTATAATTGAAACAATGATTACAAATGTAGTAATGATAAGTCCATATTTTAGTCCAGTAAGCTTTATACCGATTGCTAAAATAATTGGTGCATATATGCTTAGTGTTTTTAGTCCAAGTAGGTATCTCCCGATGCTTACGATGGTTGCAATTATTGGAATGAAGATTATTAGCTCGATTAACTCCCTAGGAATATTTGTCATAAAAGGTATCGCAAATATATTCATTTTTTCTCCTTTTTTATATTTAAAATATTGTTAAAAATGCTTGTAATTATATAATTTTTTGAAATTTATCACAATTTAAATATGTATTTGATTGTAGTCGATAATTAGACTATAATTAGACTATGAAATTCAATCCTAAATATACTATAACAAATAAGCTATTAGAAAATATCAAAGAAGTAAATAGGTTTGTTTTTGAGCTAAATAATAAACATTTTCCAAATATTGTTCAGGCAAAATTTGAAAAAGAAGCTGACATACTTAGCTCATATGCTTCAACAAGTATTGAAGGAAATCCCCTTCCATTAACTGAAGTAAAAAAGCTTTTAAAATCAACTCCTATTAATATTAGAGATTCCGAGAGGGAAGTACTAAATTACAACAAAGAGTTAGAAGTTCTAAATAAACAGATTGATGCAGGAAATATCTTATTTGGTAATGAGTTGATTCTTTCAATTCATAAACAAGTTACAGAAGGGCTTTTGCAAGAATATCAAATTGGGAAATACAGAAAGGAACCTGTATTTGTTAATAATCCTAAAACACGTCAAACTATATATTTACCTCCAGATTCTAAAGATGTAATTGGATTAATTAGTGAATTGATAGGTTTTATTAATGAACAGAATGTAGTTGTTGACGCTCTAATTCTTGCAGGAATATTTCATAAGCAGTTTGTTGTTATCCATCCTTTTATTGATGGAAATGGAAGGACATGTCGATTAGCTACAAAGGTATTGCTCGCAAATCTTGGGTTAAATACTTTTAATCTATTTAGTTTTGAAAACTACTATAATGAAAATTTATCAAAATATTTTCAATATGTAGGTGAAAGAGGTAGTTATTACGATATCATTGAAGAAATAGATTTTACTGCATGGCTTGAATTTTTCACAGAAGGAATTATTAATGAGATTCAAAGAGTTAAAAAAGAATTAGATAAGGTTACTTCAACTCCAGAGTATTCGATATTAAAAGATCAAGATAAAATGATTAAATATATTAGAAATAATGGATATATAACAGATGGGGAATATGCGAATATTACAATAAGAGCAAAGGCTACAAGAGTAATTGATTTTAATAAGCTAAGAAAACTTGGAATTATTGAAAGAAAAGGCGTCGGAAGAAAAACATACTATGTTATAAAAGAATAATAATGGATGCCATACAAGAAATACTAAGAAATAAAAAATACAAGGCTATAGATCGGCGCGTTATTGAAAAACTCGTATTTGAATATAAGGATATAGACAAAGTAAAAAGTAAACTTCATCAAATATGGGGTGCATACTATACAGCTAGGCCTGATTTTTCTAAGCTTTTGAAGAAATATCAGAACAAGCAAATTACTCTTCTTGATATTGCTAGAATTCACAGCTCTACCAGAGAAAGGCTCTCCTCATTTGAGGAAATGTTTAAATATATTTTTGAGAATATTGAGGAAAACAATGAAATTGTTGAAATTGGATCTGGCTTGAACCCAATTTTAATGCTTTTAATTCCGAAACTTTGGGAAAAGTACACCTGTTTGGATATCGATATTGCTCAGCAAGATTTTGTAAATGCAATTGTTAAGAGTGAAAAAAGAGATGATATTGAAGTAGTTGTAGGTAGTGCAAATGATATATCCAACTATAATGTAGATGTTTTTTTTCTCTTTAAGCTTCTTCCTGTACTAGACCAGCAAGAAAATGGTGGAGCGAGCAAATTGTTAGAAGAAATTAAATCAAAATATATTGTAGTTACTCTTCCAAGTAAATCACTTGGTGGAAAAGAGAAGGGAATGAGAAATGCATATTATGATAAGTATATTCCTTTAATAGAGAGTAGGGGGTATCAACTGCTTTCGAGCAAGGATTTCTTAAACGAATCTGTATATATTTTTAAACATATATAAAACAAAACCGGAGTTGCCTCCGGTATCGTTTTCTTTAGAAAAGAAGAGTTAAACTATTTAAGTTCAACTGTTGCACCAGCCTCTTCGAATTTCTTCTTAGCAGCGGCTGCATCGTCCTTTGAAAGACCCTCTTTGAGTACGCTACCAGCACCCTTATCAACAAGATCCTTTGCTTCTTTTAATCCAAGTTCAGTAATTTCTCTTACTGCTTTGATTACATTGATCTTGTTTGCACCTGCGTCTTTAAGAACTAGTGTAAAGACACTCTGTTCCTCTACTGCAGCGGCTGCAACAGGAGCTGCAGAAGCAACAGCAACAGGAGCTGCGGCACTGACACCGAATTTATCTTCCATGACTTTTACTAAGTCTGCGAGCTCTAATACTGTCATTTTTTCGACAATTTCGAGAGCCTTTTTTGCATTCTCAGTTAACTTTGGAAGTTCTTTTTGATCTGCCATTTTATTTATATTAATTAATTTAATTATTGTTTCTTTTCAGAAATTCCAGAAAGGACCATTACAAGTCCTCTGGCGTTTCCCGTAAAGGCGTTCATAACGGAAGTTAGTGGAGCATTCATTGATCCAAGTAGTTTTGCAAGTAATACTTCTCTACTTGGCAATTCTGCAAGTTCCATAACTCTTGTAGCAGAAAGAAAATCTCCATTAAATGTTCCAGCTCTTGCATTGAGGAGTTTTGTTTTAATTTGAACCTCTTTTACAAGTTTTGCAGCAATAGAAGGATCTTCTCCAATAGTTATAATTGCGGTTGGTCCATCAAAATCTTGTACTGGAAGAGGTTGTTTACCGTTTTGGAATGCAATTTTAACAATTGTGTTTTTGACAACTGTGAATGTACTACCAATCTCTTTTAACTGTCTTTTTAAATCAGTAATAACTGTTGTATTTAAGTTGCTTGTATCTACAAGAATATATCCACTCCCATTTGAAATGATATTCTCATAAACTTTCAGCAACTCATCCTTTTGAGTTCTTGTTTTTGACATAATTATTATTTTTATTTTAGAAAACTAACTTACCTCATATGGATTTATTTATATACCATACTTCTTCGGTTGCGTTGTGATAATACTATTCTTTGGATGATGCGTCAAGTGGAGTAGCCAATAAATCTAAACGTTCTGTATCTATTTTGGGTATTGAAAGAGCAGACAAAATGTCTTTACTTTCAACTAAGTTTTTTTCGCTTGATTCCTCCCTCATTGTTTTTAGTGGAATTTCATATGATAGATCGTTGGGTTGAGCCATTAGTACTTGGTACCATTTCTCTTTCGAAATTCTCATTGAACAAAGCACGGATGGAAAGTAAAAATGGACCATTCTAGGATTTCCACAAAATGGATCAAAGTAAACATTTAGAGAATCATCTTCGTCTTCTGCAATTATAGTAGCTCCATATAAATGACCGTTTGCTACATTCATGAGTACCAATATTTTGAAATACTTTTGAAGATCAATAATTTCCTTTGCAGTTAATGGAACTAAGATAGTCGCAATATGGGGATTTTCTTTGTCAATTGATCCAATTTCACCACGAAGAAATCTTTCTTGAAGGGCAGCAAATTCACTTTGATTTGCCATTATTTATTACTTTTCGTATCTTACTTTGACACTTGGGCCCATTGTTGGAGCAATAGTTACTTTTCTAAATACTTGGTTGTACGGTTTTCCAATGACTTCTTCAATTGCAGATATTGCTGCATCAATATTTTCTTTTAATCTTGCGTCTTCGAGACTTAGTTTTCCTACGTTCATATGTATTCCACCTTGTTCATCAGCTGCAAATGTTTGTTTTCCTTTTTTATATGATGCTATCGTCTCTTCAAGGTTTGCTTCGGTTGCTACTGTTCCAGTTTTTGGGTTTGGCATTAATCCTTTTGGTCCTAATTCTTTACCTAAAACTGCCATTTTAGCCATAACATCTCCAGTTGCTATTGCAATATCAAAGTTTATTTTTCCACCTTGTACTTCCTTTATTAAATCTTCAAGCCCTGCTGTATCTGCTCCAGCGGCCAATGCTTTCTTTACCATTGCTTCATTTGTGAAAACAGTAACTCTAACTGTTTTTTTAGCACTTGCGTTTGGAAGACTTATAGAGCCTTTGATTGCTTTTGCATCTTTTTCTTTAGGTAGTGTTACTGCAACGTGTAGTTCTAATGTTCCTTCAAATTTTGAGTATGAAAGCTTTTTTACTTCTTTAATACCATCAAGTAGGGAGTACTCTTTTACTACCTTTTTTTTGATTATATCAACATATTTTTTTCCTCTTTTTGCCATATTTATGATTCTTAATATTATTTTTCTATTTCAATGCCCATTTGCATTGCAGTACCAGCAACAATCTTTCTTGCTTTTTCTATTTCTGTTGTATTTAGGTCTGGATTTTTAATTCCAATTATTTTATCAACTTGTGCTTTTGTTAAAGTACCAACCTTTTCTAAATTTGGTTTAGCACTTCCTTTTTTGATGTTTAATTCTCTTCGGATTAATTCAGAAGTAGGGGGAGTCTTTAAAATGAATGTGAATGTTCTGTCATCATGAATTGAGAGAATGACTGGAGTTAATATTCCGTTCATCTCTTTTGTTTTCTCATTAAATTGAGAACAGAACTGTGCTGTACTTATCCCGTAAGGTGCTAGAGTTGGTCCGATTGGAGGAGCAGGCGTAGCGTTTCCAGCTGGTATTAATAATTTAAGTTGCTTTATTACTTTCTTTGCCATAATCGTTTATTTAAATTTACTAATTTGTGAGAAATCCAATTCGACAGGTGCTTCTCTACCTAAAAATGATATGAGAACCTTTACTTTTCCTTTAGCTTCGTCAATTTCAGTGACAGAACCAATGAAATCTGCAAATGCTCCTTCTACTATTTTTACAGCTTCACCTACACTGAAAGAGGCTTGGTAGGATGGCTGTTCGACTTCCATGAACTTCATAATCGCCTTTACCTCGTTTTCTGGTAATGGTCGTGGGTATTTATCTGTTTTTACAAACCCTTTTACTCCATCTGTTCCACAAATTAACCCCCATGTTTCGTCATTTAGATCCATCTTGATTAGCACATATCCTGGGAATATTCTTTCCTCTTTAACACTCTGTTTTCCACCTTTAACAACAATTTTCTTCTGAGTAGGGATTAATAATTCACTCATTTTATCGTTGTTTTTGGTAGCATCTACTCTTTGTTGAATTGCTTTAGCAATACTGTTTTCATGTCCTGGTTGGACTGTTAATACATACCATTTCAAATTTTCGTTTTCTTTTTTTGCCATATTTTTACTTTGCTATTAAACATCTTAACATATTTACAATACTATCTTTTCCCAAAAAACATGTAACACCTTTATTTAGGAAGAGATCTAATACAAGTATTAGTAGGGTGATTATACCACAAGTTATTACTGTGTACAGAACCAAAACCCCAAGTCGCCTCCATGTTGGCCATGTTGTTGCTTTCAGTTCACTAATTGTTCCTTTTATCCATTTAAACATATTTTTTATTCTCTAAATTGGCAGACCCACTGTGATTCGAACACAGAACGGCGGTTTTGGAGACCGTAGTTTTACCATTGAAACTATGGGTCCTTATTTATCCTCCTTTTTAAGCAGCCTTGGTCTCTTTATGTGATGTGTGCTTTCTGCACTTCCCACAATACTTTTTTAAACCTATCTTCTCTTTAACACTCTTTGTTTTATAAATTGTGTAGTTTTTATCTTTACACTCTTCACACTTTAAAGAGATGATATTTCTTTTTACTTTTGCCATATAAATTCCTTGAAAAATTATTGATGTTATGAGAATTCTTGCTGATTATATTTAATATATTGATTAAAAGCAACTAAAAAAGCTGGATCTGAGAATTGGACTCAGGACCTTTCCCTTACCATGGGAATGCTCTACCAACTGAGCTAATCCAGCAAACAGGTAAGAATACCCTTTTTATACTCATTTTTCAATATTTATTGTATAATTCTCCTATGAAAATCGTTGAAACAACGTTAGTAATAATAAAAAATAAGACTATTGAAAGAGGATTGGTTGGAGAAATAATCAAGAAGTTTGAAGATGTTGGACTTAAAATTGTTGCGATGAGAATGGAAAAACCTTCAAAAAAGATTGCACTTGAACACTACATTGAAAACAAGGGCTGGAATGAAAGGGTAGGTAAGAAGGCGATTGCAGCATTTAGAACTACTTCTGAAGCGATAAAGAACTTAGGAACGGACAATCCTAAGAAGGTTGGAAAAGCAATTTACGATTGGAGCGTTGATCAATTAAAAGGGAAAGAAGTTATAATTATGGCTCTTCGTGGTGTGAATGCAGTTAATAAAGTGCTGGCAATTACTGGATCATCAAATCCTTCAGAAGCGGATTTATCGACAATTCGCGGTCAATTTTCAAGTGATTCATTTATTTCGTCTAATTTGGAAAAAAGAGCTTTATATAATGTAGTTCATAGATCTGGGAGTGCAAAAGAAGCAAAGTATGAACTAAAAGTGTGGTTTAAAGGCTTGAAATAGACTATCGATTAATTAGTAAATAAATCAGGTTTGAAACAAATGCAGCTATTAAGATTAACAATGTAGCCCATTTCTTTATAAATTTCGATTCGTTAAGTTTTGTAAATGTTATTGTAATACTATAAATCAGTAGTGAAAGTAGTACTATTTTGAAAAATAATACATTCAAAATAAATATCGCAATGATCAAAATTATGGAAGTGTAAATAATGACAACTCTTTTCCCAAAAAAAGTTGCACTAGTTCTTGCATTACTTTTTTTATCGGGAACTTCATCAAAGATTGCCCCCAAAGCTTGAAATGCGAAACCACCTGCAAAAAGATAAATAATGACATCCTTTAGCAGATAAAGATTCTCAACTTTACCTCCCGCAATTAGGAATGCAGTGGGAACAAGTAAGCAACCATATAAACCTCCTCCAGTGATATTATCTAGTATTGGGATATTTTTAAATCTAAGAGGTCTAATGGAATAGAAAATAAGGAGAAATGAAATAAATAGTGCAAGAAGGAAGGCGTAAATATTGAAGAACAGTGTCGAAACAATGAAAATCCCTCCTATAATCAGTGATGAATAGAGCAAGAAATTTTTGTTATTTTCTTTGTGTTTTAATCCAAAAATGCCATCTTTTCTATCATTAATTATATCTGAATCATAATCTGAATAATCATTTAAGCCGTATATAAATATTGAGAGAATAGGGCCAAAGAAAATTATAAAATACAAATTGATTGGGGAGAGCAAATGCCAAGAATCAATGAAGAGCATTGCTAATAAAAACTCACAGTAATGCATTAGCCAAAGTATTGGTCTACTAGTCTTTAAGATTAGTTTTGCTTTCTCTAAAACCATTGTAATTTCATTATGAATTTGCAGAGGACAGGATTTGAACCTGTGTAGCCCGAAGGCGTCAGATTTACAGTCTGATGCATTTGACCGCTCTGCCACCTCTGCAGATAAACAAGCCGAAGGAGAGATTCGAACTCTCGACCCACGGTTTACAAAACCGTAGCTCTGACCAACTGAGCTACTTCGGCAATAAGTCGCAGATATTATATCAGAAATTTAAATTGAGGAAAGGAAAGGCTCTGACAGAGAGGAATGTCTTCATGCCCTAACAAATGTAAAGTGGGTTATCTCAATCTAATCCCAAGGGACTAGACAATTTTGAAATCCCAAGGCACGAATGTAGGACAAACAACCCTCTGTCCTATCAGAGCATTTCATTCTACCTTTTTTGAAAATTGTCAACAAATTTATGAGATTCCTAATATTCTAAGGAAGAAATCTAATGCATTTCCAATTAGATTACTGGTAAGTGAGGAGAGAGGAGAGAATGGTATTAAAAAGAGAAGAAAAATGAAAGGTACAAATCTCTCAAGTTTCTCCCAGAAGTATCTAATACCCTTGGGAAGAAAAGCTCGAACTATCTTGCTACCATCAAGTGGGGGAATGGGAATTAGATTAAAAACACCCATTGAAATATTAATAATAATGAATACATAGAAAAAAGGATTAGGAAAGAATTTATATAGGATGGCGATTATAATTGCTAGTATGACATTACTTAGTGGGCCAGCAATTGATACAAGCGCTGTTCCCCAAACTGGGTTTTTGAAGTTATACTCATTTATTGGTACTGGTTTGCTCCAACCGATGCGGAAAATAATCATTGATATTGCTCCAATTGGGTCAATATGGCTAAGGGGGTTAAGAGAGAGCCTACCGTTAGCTTTCGCTGTAGCATCTCCAAGCTTGTAGGCAACAAATGCATGGGCGTACTCATGGATAGTTGAGGCAATGATAAGAGCCGGAATTGCAAATATGTACCAAAGTAGATTATCAGATAAACTCATGTATATTCTTGATTAAACAAACTGTTTCTGATAATATCACCTTGCAATTTTGTATTCAATTAAAAAGATTATGACAAAAACATGTGCCGTTTGTGGAAAAAAGAGAATGGCTGGAAGAAGTATCCAGCATAAGCACTCCGTAGCATGGAGAATGAAGGCTCCTGCAACAGCAAGGATGTTTGAACTAAACCTAAGAAAGATTGATTTAGAAACAGATAATGGTATTGTTCGAAGTAATATTTGTATGAAGTGCTACAAAAAACTTCGAAAAGAAGAAAAGCCAGAAGTAAAATAGTATCTCCCATAAAGTGCGTAATGATGATACAATCAGCTATCTGATTTTTTGAATATATCTATGAAAATATTTGATTCAATCTGGGAATCTCTCACATATGACATTGGAATTGACCTTGGAACTGCAAACACTATGGTGTATCTCCGAGGCAAAGGAATCGTTGTCTCCGAGCCCTCGGTTGTAGCAATAGATAAGAAAACAAACAAGGTTTTAGCCGTTGGGAAAGAGGCAAGACAGATGATTGGCAGAACTCCTGCTAGCGTAGTTGCGATTCGCCCTCTTAAAGATGGTGTTATTAATGATTTTGATACAACTCAAGCAATGCTTCACCATTTCATTTCTCAAGCGCATGCATATTTCGGGAAGAGTTTTAAGATTCCAAGACCAAGGGTGATTGTTGGAGTGCCATCCTCTGTAACTGAAGTTGAGAGGCAAGCCGTGATTGATGCTGCTAAAACAGCTGGTGCTAGGCAGGTATTCATTGTTGAAGAAGCGATGGCTGCTGCAATTGGAGCAGACCTTCCAGTTGAGCAGGCAAGTGGAAGCATGATTGTTGATATTGGAGGAGGAACAAGTGACATCGCAGTTATTTCTCTTGGAGATATTGTTGTAGATAAGACAATTAGGATTGCTGGGGACGAGATGGACCAAGATATTGTTAACTACATGAGGGATAAATATAACCTTTTAATTGGTGACAGAACAGCTGAAGATGCAAAGATTTCAAGTGGATCGGCTTCACCCCTTGCAAAAGAGAAAACGGTTATGATCAATGGTCGAGACCTGCTCTCTGGTCTTCCAAAATCAGTAGAAGTTAGTAGTGTAGAGATTAGAGAAGCCATAATGAACTCGCTTGACCAAATAGGTGAGGCCGTGAAAGATGCAATTGAAGAGACCCCTCCAGAGTTATTAACAGATCTTTTAACTTGTGGAATTAATTTAGCAGGCGGTATTGCACTTCTTCCGGGTATTGCACAGTATTTTCAAGAGAGATTAAACCTTCCAGTTAAGGTAGTAAACGATCCGATTGCAGCAGTTGCAAGAGGGACAGCTGCAATGTTAGACCACATAGCTCTTCTTGAAAAAATTCAAAAATCTTGGGATGAACTTGTATAAATATGAATATACAATTTGAAAAAAATAAATCTCGTGAGATGTTGGTACTCATTGTACTGACAATCTTCTTTTTGCTAATTAATCTCTTTTCTTTTGCCAAAATAGTTAGAATTCCTTTCGAAACCATATATCAGCCAATATCATTTTTTGGAGCAAAGCTTGGAGCTGGAATTGTTGAAAATATTCAGTTAGTCAAGGATTTAGGGAAGATAAAAAATGAGAATACAGCCAATAAGCTTAGGGTACAGGAGCTGGAGAGTGAAAATGCGGGATATTCACTACTGCTTGAAAAATATAACTCGTTGGTTATACAAAATAAGCTAGCAGGTAAGAAGTATACATATACTCAGGCTGAGGTTTTCAAATCAAATGGGCAATATTTGCTAAATGTTGGTACTAAAGATGGAATTAAAGTAGGAGATGTTGTTGTGCTAGGAAATAGTTATATAGGTAAGATATCGTTTGTTGACGAGGATTATTCTAAGCTAAACATTCCAAGTCAGATGGGCAATTCAATATCCGTAATTATAGTGAGTAATGCTAATGCAAATAAGAGTGTGGATCAACTATCTAAAATATCAACTAACTTAGGAAATGCTGTCGCGGTTGGAAATGAGTATGAGATTAAAATAGAAAATTTGACATCTCTATCTAAAGCAAAAGAAGGGGATATTGTTTTAACAAATGATCCTCTTGTCTCTCAATACTTAATTCTAGGAAAACTAACTAGTCTTAAAAATTACAAAGCAGATACTCTGGTCACTGGAATTGTATCTCAAATTGTAAACATTGAAGATATTAAATTTGTTTATGTAAGAAAATAATATGCAATATGTATTAGCAGTATTATCTACATTTCTGATCTCGTTTCTAGAGCCTTTGCTTGCTAATACTCTTGGTATTTCACTTTTTTACCTCTCTTTTATTCTCCTTTTTCAAAAGCATAAGACATACCTTCTAATTGGAACATTTCTATTTATCTCCCTGCTACTGGATGTAACAATTAAATATCCCCTGGGGGTATATGCTTTTGCTTTCTTAGCTTCATATTTTGTGTCGGTACTTCTCTCGTACTTTTTAACTGGAAAAGAAATATTTCAAACAATTTTGAAATATACAATAGCATCATTTTTATTCTACTTAATTCTTAAATTATTTTCAGTCCTCCCCACTTTTGCATTCAGTGCCCAAATGATTGGAGTTATATTCTTTAAAAGTATATTCACTGGAATAATTGTGGGAATTGTAACATCCCTTCTTGGGGGAACCGTCGTTGGAAGTAGTGTAGGTCTAAAATTTAAAAAATAACGATGGGTATAAAGTTTTCAAACAAAATAGAAAAGGAGTTAAAACGAACTAAAGATGGTAGTGTTGTATTGCCTAACTTAAAAAAGATTAATTTCTTTGAAAATACTTTAGGGGATAGTAAGGAAAGAAGGCCTACATACTATATTCTTCCGATTCTGTTCTTCTCTTTAATATTCCTTCTCTTTTTTGTTTTTCTTTTTAAATTCCAAGTCATTTCATATGAGGAGTATGCAGATAGATCAAAGAACAACCAGTTTGAAATACAAGAAGTCAAACCAAATAGAGGGGTTATTACTGATAGAAATGGAAAAATGTTGGCATACAATATCCCTGCTGTTTCAATATTTCTTAGTAACAGTGCCTTTATTGATGATGCAACTCTTTTGGATACAACAGGTAAGTTAGAAAACCTGCTTGGGGATAGTTGGAAGAAATCAAAAGAGAGCTTGTCGTTTCCAACTCTGTACGATAAGGCTAAAGCTATTTGGAATGGAATGAGTGTTGCGGATAGAAACTGGGTTAAAAGAGTTGAGATACTCTCAGAGATGAGTAACGATGCTGCTTTGAAAATAAAAGGTAATCAGAGCAAAGTGCCTCTTGTGACAACAGAAAATGGGAATAAAAGGATGTATACACTAGGAGCCAGCCTTTCTCATGTGATTGGATATACAGGCTCGGTATTTGCTGAAGATTTAGAAAATTTAGACTATATTTCTTTTAACGATATTATTGGAAAAACTGGACTTGAAAAGGAATATGATAAGATTCTTTTCGGAACAAAAGGGAAGGTCGCTCAAGAAAGAGATGCAAACGGTCAAATATTGGAAAATGGTAGGCTTGAAATAACCGCACCTGTTTCTGGAAGCACTGTACAGCTGAGTATAGATTCAAAGTATCAGAAGAAGCTGTACGAGGTTTTAAGCTCAGGCGTAACCCGGTTCCATGCCGATGGAGGGGCAGCAATTCTCGAGGATGTTAACACTGGAGAGATATTAGCAATGGCAAGCTTTCCAAGTTTCAACGATAATTCATTTGTAGGCGGTATTTCACAAAAAGATTATGACAAGATTTTAAAATCTGGAAAAAACCCTTTTATGAATAGGGCAATATCAGCGGAAGTTCCACCTGGTTCAACCTTTAAAACTATTGTTGGAGCATCAGCTCTTGATGCAGGAGCACTAAAGGCTAGCACAACATATGTGAGTAGTAGGAATTACACTTTTTCTAATGGTATTCATTTTCAGGAGTATCATAACAAAGCATATGGAACTTTAAACCTTCTTTCTGCCTATGAGGTTTCCTCTAACATATATTTTTGCGAAGTAATTAGGCACTGGGATATGGATAAGCTTGTTCCATACCTTTACAAATTTGGAATTGGAAGTCCAACTGGTATCGATTTAGCAGGGGAAGGAAGTGGGAGACTGCCAAGTCCTGAAAACAAGATAAAGCTTGCTAAGACAACCAGTCCTTGGCTTGGCACCGTCTGGTATCCTGAGGGAGATTCATGTAATTCTGTAATAGGACAAGGGATAACAACAGTCACACCAATTCAAATGGTTAATTGGATTGCTGCCATTGCAAATGGAGGAACTCTTTTAACTCCTCATCTTGCAACAAAAACAATAACAGCTTTGGGAGAAGAGACAGTACTTAACTGGCAACCAGAGGGAGTGAATATTGTGAAAGATTCAGCTTTAGCAATTGTACGAAAAGGAATGTATAGGGCTGTAAATGGAGACAGAAGAAGTATAGTCTCGCTTACAAACTCTCCAGTTAAAGTGGCTGCAAAAACTGGAACAGCAGAATTTGGAAAAGTTAATTCCAAGGGAGTATACTCTCATGCTCATGCTTGGGTAACTGGATTTTTCCCTTACGACAAGCCAAAGTATGCATTTGTTGTATTTTTAGAAGACGGTGGTGAGAGCCATTTCGCAGGCTTGGTTGCCTCTGAATTTATCAATTGGATGTATTCAAAAAAATAGATTCATATTTAATAGTTTTTTCATCTTTTTGTGATATCGTTATTTGACAAGCAAAAACATTCATTGTATTTTGCGTTGTTTGATAAATTAAAAAAGAATGCTATCTTAAACGTATGAACCTAGTATTAGTTGAGTCTCCTGCAAAGGCTAAAACAATTGAAAAGTATTTAGGAAAAGATTACAAGGTTATGGCTACAGTTGGCCATATTATTGATCTTCCTAAAAGTAGTTTAGCAGTTGATGTTGAGAATAATTACGAGCCACAATTTGTAGTTATTAAGGGTAAGGGAGAACTGGTCAAGAAACTTAAAAAGGCAATTCCAAAAGATGGAAAAGTGTTTCTAGCAATGGACCCTGATAGAGAGGGAGAAGCAATAGCTTTTCATACTGCCTCCGCATTAAAACTAAAAAAAGCTTTAAGAGTTAGTTTCAATGAAATTACTCATGATGTTGTTGTTGAAGCAATTGGCCACCCACGAGATATTGATCAAGCACTTGTTGATGCACAGTTTGCACGAAGGATATTAGATAGACTTGTTGGATATAAGCTAAGCGAGCTTCTATGGAAAAAGATTTGGTATGGGCTATCTGCTGGAAGAGTGCAAAGTGTTGCTCTTCGATTGGTTGTTGAAAGAGAAGAAGAAATAGAAGCCTTTGTTCCAAGTGAATTTTGGGATATTAGCGCAAATCTTCAAAACAAAAGCAGTAAGTTTGTTGCAAAACTTTCTAAGATAGATGGGAAGAAAGAGGTTATTAAAGATGAAAAAGGTGCTAAGGGGATTAAAGAGGATATAGGTAAGAATGATTTTGAAGTAGTGGAAGTTGGCAAGAAAGAAGTAAACAAGCACGCATATCCACCTTTAACAACGTCAAAACTTCAACAGAGTGCAAACATGGTTTACGGATATTCAGCAAAAAGAACAATGGGCATAGCTCAGAGCTTGTATCAAGCCGGATATATTACATATATGAGAACAGATTCTACAAACCTAAGTAGTCAGTCTATTGCTGAGATGAGAAAATATATTAAAGAAGTATTTGGAAAAGAGTATGTTCCAGAAAAAGAGAACTTTTACAAGAAAACAGTTAAAAATGCGCAAGAAGCTCACGAAGCGATTAGGCCAACATCAGTATACTTAACTCAAAAAGAGATTTCTAAGAAGGTTTCTGCAGATGAGGCAAAGCTTTACGGTCTCATTTGGAGAAGGGCAGTAGCTTCTCAAATGGAGAGCAAGAAGGTAATGCAAATATCAGCTCTTCTGAAGCCTAAGAATACCAAGAAAGAATATATCTTCTCACTTTCAGGAGAGAAAGTTCTTTTTGACGGATTTAGAAAAGTCTTTAATGACGAGGTTTTAGACGAAAATATTGCAATAATTGAAGATTTAAATAAAGGTGACCTATGTGCGCTTATTGAACTTCTCCTTGACCAAAAATATACAAAACCAAAGCCAAGATATAATGAGGCATCTCTAGTTAAAACACTTGAAAAGTTAGGAATTGGTAGACCTTCAACATATGCAACAATAATTAGTACGGTTATTGATAGAGGTTATGTAGAAAAGAAAGAAAAACAGCTTTGGCCTACAGAGGTTGGGAGGGTTGTGTGTCATTTCTTGAAAAATAACTTCATGAGACTTGTTGATTACGAGTATACTGCAGGAGTTGAAGATCAACTTGATGATATTGCAGATGGAAAGGTTAAATATATTCCTTTTATTGATTCTCAATATAAGCCACTTATTGCTGAAATAGCTAAAACAGATAAGAGTGTAAGTAAAGAAGATGTTGTTGTACTTGGGAAATCAGATGAGAAGTGTCCTGTATGTGGTGGTGCAATGATTGTAAAGCTTGGTAAAAATGGAAAGTTTTTAAGCTGTGCCAAATTCCCGGAGTGTAAAGGGATTATTAGCTTAAATCCTGCGGAGATTTTTGATGAAAAGAAGTTCCTCCCTGCAGAAAAGTGTGATAAATGTGGTAAAGAAATGGTTCTCAAAAGCAGTAAATATGGACAATTTTGGTCGTGTATAGACTATCCAACATGTAAGAATGCAAAACCACTCCTACTTAAAGAGGTTTGTCCTGAGTGTGGTAAACATCTTGTAGAAAAGAAGGGTAGATGGGGCAAAACATTTACAGGTTGTAGTGGGTATCCAGATTGTAAATACATAAAGAAAGCTCCAAAGAAAGAGAAGAAAGAAGAAGAGAAGAGTTAATTCGCTTTTCATTTTCACCTGCTAAACTTAAGTATGCTTCCAAGAGAAAAGTTTGCACAATGGGGAATACCATCCCTAAATATTTCTGATTTGATTGCAATTATTATTTCGACTGGAAATAGAAATAGTAATGTATTTGAAGTAGCAAGTAATGTAGAAAGAATATTAAAAAAGGGAGTGATGACGTATGAAAACCTGCAAAAGATAGAAGGGGTAGGGGGTATAAAGGCAATGAAACTACTCTGCTCAATAGAGCTAGGATATAGGCTTTCTTTGCAAAATGAGAAGAAGGAAAGAGTTGTAACCTCTGAGGCTGCATATAAACTTCTTAGGAATATTTCAAGGTTTAAACAGGAACATTATGTAGCAGTCTTTTTAAATGCGAGATATGAGCTGGTGGCTAGAAAGACAATAGGGATTGGAACATTTGATAGGGTACAGGTTTTACCAAGAGATATAATAATTAAAGCTCTGGAAGTAAATAGTGCATATGTAATACTCGCTCACAATCATCCATCAAATGAGCCAAGCCCAAGTAAGGAAGATGTGGAAATAACTAAAAGAATGAAATATGCACTAGATTTAGTAGGAATAACTTTGATAGATAATCTAGTTATTTGTGAAAATAGTTGGGAAAGTGTCCAAGTGGATTGATAACCTCATTATTTTCTGGTATCATCCCTTTGTTAATTTATCTCTCATACTCTTTAATTTTCCTTGAATAGAAATATTTAAGAAGAGTAGGTGAAGAAAGGAAAAACAATGAAAGAAACAATAAAGAAGTCCGAAGTTGAGAAGGACTTAAAACAAACTCCACAAATAGAAATGCCAACATTAGATGAACTTCTAAAAGCTGGAAGTCACTTTGGTCATAAATCAAGCACATGGAATCCAAAGATGAAGCCATATATTTATGGTGAAAGAAACGGAGTTCATATTATTGATTTAATTAAGTCAATGAGTTCCTTAAAGACAGCCTTAAAAGCAATTTCAAGTGCAGCTGAAACTGGCAATATCCTAATTGTTGGAACAAAGGGACAAGCCGCAAGCTTGGTATCTGCTATGGCAATTGCTAAGGGTGCATTCTATGTTAACAAGAGATGGCCAGGTGGGCTGTTCACAAATTTTAAAATAGTTAAAAGAAGTATTGATAACCTTGTAAAGATGGAAAATATTTTAGCAACTGGTGCTAAAGATATGGTTAAAAGGGAAGAGCTTTTGATGAAAAGGGATGTTGAGAGATTGAATCAAGTATATGAAGGAACAAAGTTTATGGATAAGATCCCAACCTTGATGCTTGTTATTGATAGTAAGGTTGAAAAGAATGCAATCAGAGAAGCAAAGATTGCACATATACCTGTTGTAGCACTTGTTGATACAAACTGTGATCCAACAGTTATCACATATCCAATTCCAGCAAACGATGATTCACTAAAAAGTTTAGCACTTTTCATTAATCTATTTGGAAAGTCCATTGAAAATTCTAAATTTGCAAAGAATTTAATTTCAATTAGAACAAACAATACCTCCTCACTTGGGAAAGCAAGAAGTGATTTTGAGCAAGAAGAGGCACGACTTGCCGCAATGGCTGAAATGGAAAAGGAAAGAGTAAAGGCACTTAGAGAAGGAAGGGCTCAGGAGAAATTTGAGAATAGGGTACTAAGAATTGAGAAGAAAGAGGATATTGAAAAAGGCGCAAAGAAGGCTAAAAAAGAAGTGAAAACTAAATTAATATCTGATACATCACTGACAGCAAGAACCCAGAAAGCATTAATTGAGGGTGGGATTACAACTGTTGAGCAAGCAAAAGAATTAGGAAAGGAAAAGATATCTGAAATTAAAGGAGTTGGTGTAAAAGCCTTGGAAGAGATATTGAAAATAATAAAATAAATTCATCTTTTAACAAAAATGAAGGTAAATATAGAAGATATAAAAACACTTCGTGAAAAGACTAGTGCTGGAGTGGGCCTTTGTAAGGAAGCTTTGGAGCAAGCTAAGGGTGATATGGCAAAAGCAATTGAATTTATAAATAAAAAAAGTGATGCAGTTAGTAGGCTTCGAGACTTAACTGGAGCTAAAATTGGGTTTTGTAAAATTGCATTAGAAGATAGTGATAATGATTTCCAAAAAGCGGCTGATTTAATAAAAGAGAGGGGTTGGGACAATCCTGTAGCAGCTGGTGGAGAGAAAAAAGAGGGAACAATTGATGTGTATCTTCACGGAGTTGATAGAAAACTATTTTCAGCTATTGAGGTAACGTGTAAAACTGATTTTGTTGCAAGAAATGACCAATTTAAAGCCTTTGTTCATGAGTTAGCACTTCAAGTTGCAGCCACAAAGCCTAGATATATTGCAAAGGAAGATGTTCCTGCTGCAAAATTGAAAGAGCAAAAAATACTTTTCAAGAAAGAGATGGAGATGGAAAAGAAGCCAGCAAAGATTGCTGAAAAGATTGTAGAAGGAAAGCTTGCAAAGTTTTATGAAGAGAACTGTTTACTTGAACAGAAGTGGTTTAAAGATGAGAGCAAGACAATGAGAAATCTCTTAGATGAGACCCAGCAAAAATTAGGAGAGCCACTTACGGTAACCAGAATTATTTTCTGGGAATTAGGCAAGTAGGGTTATTTCCTGTAAAATATTCATAAATAATTTAAGAAATTTTATTATGGATGTTAATCAATTTTCAACAAATATTGGTAAGTGTGTTACCCATTTAGCAGAGGACCTTTCCCATATTCATACAGGGAGAGCCAATACAGAGCTAATAGATGGAGTTGTAGTAGAAGCTTATGGAACAAACAATCCTATTAAAAACGTAGCAAGTATTTCTGTTGCTGATTCTAGAAGTTTAGTCGTTGCTCCTTGGGATCAAACACTGAAAGAAGCTATAGTTAAAGGAATAGATTCCAGTAATTTAGGTTTTTTTGCTTCAATAGAAGGAGCTGTTGTTAGAATTAAAATACCTGAGTTAACAGGAGAGAGGAGAGATCAGTTTGTAAAAGTGATGAAAGAGAAAGTTGAACAAGCAAGAATATCCGTAAGAAATGTAAGACACGAGGCCATGAAAGAGATAGATGGTGAGGTGAGTGAGGGCTTGCCCAAAGACGAAGGAGAAAGATTAAGGGTAGAGGTTGAAAAGAAAACAAAGGAAACGAATGAACAGATTGAAAAAATGAAAGAGCAAAAAGAAAAAGAATTAATGACAATATAAAGTGGAAAATATTATCTCTACAATTTCATCCAATTTAGTAAATGTTATTATATTCTTGGCCATAATTAGTAGCCTAGTATTTATTCATGAGCTTGGACATTTTCTTGCAGCAAGGATTGTTAAGGCAAAAGTATTAGAGTTTGGACTGGGGCTGGGACCGAAAATGTTCTCAAAGCATTTTAAAGGTACGTTATACAGACTAAATTGGTTACCATTTGGTGGGTATGTGAAGATCTTGGGGGAGGAAAATGATGACAAGATATTGGATAGTGGAAATCTACAAAACAAAACTCCAATTGCAAGAATATTTGTAATGCTTGCAGGAGTGTTTATGAATATAGTTTTAGCAATCTCCCTCTATTACGTTTTAATTCCCGTTTCTGGATATAAGATATATTTGTCTGAAGCTGCAAGTAATGTAAAGCCAGTACTAGCACAGATGTATGTTGAAAAAATTCAAGAAAAAGTCACGTATGATGCCTTAATTGATAATGGCGGGGCAAAGGCTGCAGGTATGCCAAGTAGTGGAACGATAGACAAGATAGATGGGATAAAAATTGAATACTCCAATCAGATTTCAGGGATTCTTTCGAATAAAAAGGAGCAGAAAGTTGAAGTATCAGTTTGTAACGAAGATAAATGTAAACTGTATTTCCCAATAGTGAGTAGTGAGGGGAAACTTGGTATTTCTGTAGTGCAAAATTATGTGAATGTTTTAAGTTATGAAAAGAATAAATTAACAAGTGGGATAGCCCACCCAATAAATGTATTGAAAATTTCAATTGTTGGACTTGGTAATATATTTAAACAAGCAAAGAGTACTGGTGATTACTCAACAGCGGTAAATACAGTATCAGGTCCTATTGGGATATTTGTAGCAATTGATAATTTAAAAAAATATGGGCTAGAAACTATGCTCTTTATGGTGGCAGATTTAAGTCTTGTTCTTGGGGTGATGAATGTATTGCCAATACCAGCTCTTGATGGTGGCAGGGTGCTGTTAATTCTCCCTGAGTTGTTATTCAAAAAAAGGATAAATTGGAAGCTAGAGCTTATACTAATAAATTTTACTTTCATTTTGCTTTTTGCTTTAATGATAGTAGTGGCTATTAAAGATGTAGTATATATAAAAGTATTGCAATCCTTATTTAAATAGTATTATATTAGTATATTAAATATTAATTACTGCCATGGCACAGTATAGGTTAACTAAGAAAGCTATTATTCTCCTTGTTGTGTTATTTTTGCTCATCGGTGGAGGTGCCGGTGGCTATATATGGTGGAGAGTAAATCAAAATAAAACAATTGCACCAACAGGAGCCGATGCTGGAGGAGGGGGAAATAGCTGTTGTGATCCAAGTATTGGTTGTGTAACTGGGTATACATGCAAGACCTCACAACATTGTAGTGCGAGTGAAGGTCCTTCAACCTCTTTTTATGGGGAATCATGTGGAAAAAATAGCTCTGGAGCAACCGTTAAATGTAGAAGTTTCTTTGAGTGTAATGTAGCATCTTCTGCTAAAAACGGATACAGTGGATCTTGTAGTCCAAAGGACGATTCCTCTACAGGAACGTGCGTTAAGAGTGATGTAGATGATGATTCTACTAATAATTGTAACTCGTGGATAGCAGATAATAGAACTTCTTGTGAGTGGCCGAAGGTGTTAATGAGTGGAAGGGCAACTGCCGGTCAAGAACTGTGCAGATGCGAAAAGTGTACAGGCAAAGTAACATCCAATCCATATTCATGTTCTGGAAACCCACCAACTGATGCTTCTTTAGGAGATTGTCCAGATGGAGAAACATCCTGTGGTGATTCTACTCAGCATGAAAGTGGTAGCTCTTGCACTAGACAAGATAGTATATACGATACTGTGTATCATCCAGATTGTGGTAATCCATCATATATCTATAGGTATTGTAAACCAGAAACTGTTGTTGAAAATACTTGTGAGACAGGAGGAATAACAACACCTGTAGCATCTGCCTCGTATGAAGTTGGAGATGTAGTACATATTAAGGGATGGGCAGCTGACGCCGATGGAATTAATGTAAGTAAAGTAGCTGTTAAAGTTAATGGTGTAACAGTTGGAAACGCAACTGTTCATACAGCATGTGCACCTGATAATGCAGATGCAACCATTTGTACTGCTCAAACTGCCGCCAAAAAGCCTATTATTTGGACGTATGACTATACAGTAACAACTGCTGGAACTAAGACATTCAATATAAGTTGGGAGGATACTAAGGGATTAACTGGTACTAATTGTGCAGTAACACGAGCTATTACTGCTGATGTAACTGGGAATCCTGATTGGGAGATGAGTAAGACAGGAACTAATGTTTGTATTGATCAAACTGCTGGAAGTATGGAAGCCAGAGTTGACTATGTAATAACAGTTACTAACACTGGAACTGCTGAAGGTACGTTAACACAGATAGAGGACACTTTAGATACAAAGGTGCATGAATCATATATTCAAGATAGTACAGTTACTCCAAGTGCGGTTGTATCTGGTAATTCAATAACATGGGCATTAAGTGGGGCTGGAGCAACGTTTGCACCTTCTACCTCTAAAGAGTATTCATATTCAATAATTGTTCCAGAAAGTGCATTTGGACAGTATTCAAACACAGTAGTTGGAACGCCCTCAGCTGGGGACACATTCTCCTCAAGTGAGGTTACGTATGCTACGTGTGAGGATGTTCCTGATACAGGGCTGTTTGATTCAATTGTTGCAAAAGTTGTACTGGGAATTGGTTTAATCTTTGTAGGCGTAATATATCTCTCTTCTGGAAACAGCATATTTAACAAGATTTCTCTCGTAGTTAATGATGGAGGAAAGGTTGTTTTAAGTGGAAAAGCCAGAGCAGAAGTAAAGAAGAGAAAATTTGAAAATAGGGTAGCAGGGAAATAGCCAATGTGTTATAATTTCTCCGTTTTATATTACTTAATAAATTACCACTGTGTCTGTAATAGTACATCCAAGTGAAAATATAGATAGCGCTCTTAAAAGACTTCACAGAGAAGTTCTGAGAGAGAAGATTTTGGAAACTCTAAGAGCTAAGGCTTACAGAGTAACTGAAAGCTACCTCGATTCTGAAAAGAGAAGGGCCTATGCTAAAACAAAAAGAAGAAGACGATCTGCTACAAGAAAAGCAAAGAAATAGTTTAAAATAAACTCTTATGTCTCTTTTAGAAACTCTACGAAAAGATATGTTTGAAGCCAGAAAGGCTTCGAATGCTAACAAAGCAAACATTTTAGGTATTGCCATTGCCTCTATTGGTGATTTCAAGATTGAAGCTCAAAGAGAACTAACTGATGAGGACATAATTTCAATACTTAGAAAAGAAGAGAAGAAGCTTCAAGATGCATTTGGACAGTATACATTGAATGGAAGAGAGGACTTAGCAAAAATTGAAAAGGAACAGCTAGAAGTAATATCTGGATATTTGCCTAAGCTAATGAGTGAAGAAGAGATAGAAAAGTTTGTTAGAAAGGAGATGGCAGAAATGGATGGTCTCGCTGCACTACAGATTGGTAAAGTAATGGGAGGTGTTATGGCACAGTTGAAAGGAAAAGCAGATGGAGGGGTCGTAAGTATGGTTGTTAAAAGAATCTTCGAAAATAAATGAAACTTATATCAATATTTTCTTATCCCAGGAGTATAGGAATCTCAGAGACATTACTCTCTTCAAAATTGCTTTTAGCACTACAGACCCAATTTGAAGTAAAGCCGGTTTCCATAATCTTTGTTTCAGAGAAAGAGATTCAGAAATTAAACAAAGAGTATAGGAAGGTAGATGAATCTACCGATGTGCTCTCTTTTAATTTTGATAAACCTGACCTACTTGGAGAAGTGTATATATGCTACGATTATATTGCAAGAACAAGTAAAGATGAAAATGAGGTATATAGGGTGATAATTCACGGGATATTACATCTACTAGGATATGACCATAAGCATGAATTTGTTGACATAAACAGTAAAAATATCGAGAATATGTTTATTGTTCAAGAGAGTATATTAAATAATCTAATGAAGAGATTGAAATGAAATTAATAGTTGGACTTGGAAATCCAGGAAGAGCATATAAAGATACACCGCATAATGTTGGTTTTGAGATGCTAAATATTGTTCGAAACAAACTTGGGCAATTAGAGTTTGAAGTTGGCGAGTGGGAAACAAGTAATCCTTTTAGTGGAGAGATATGTAAGGTTAGAAAGAGTGGAGAAATAGAATATGTATTACTAAAACCACAGACATTTATGAATCTCTCTGGTATCTCCATTTCTAAGATATGTCAAAAAATGAAATTTTCCAAAATATCCATTATTCATGACGATTTAGATTTAAAATTCGGAACCTTTAAGATACAAGTTGGAAAGAAACCTAAAGATCACAATGGAGTTAATAACATAGCAACAAAGGTTGATATAGGCGAGGCTGTGATGGTTAGGATAGGGGTAGATAATAGGAATGGTCTTCCAATACCTGGAGAGAAATACGTGCTGATGAAGATGAAGGCAGAGGAGCTTGAGATCTTAGGAAGAACATTTGAAAAGGCTAGCAATCAGCTAATTAATTCTCTGTAAATATTTTAAGTCCTTTCAGATTTTCATATTTATCTATCTTAGGGTTGCCATCTATATCTTCGTAAACAACATTTTCTTTGTTTATATATATTCCAATTCCATATCTTTCCCCGCCATAATCAACTAATATCAAACTACCCTCGACCGGTAATTTTAAGCCTGTAATATTTTGAATAAAGAATTGATTGGTTGCATCCTTAATTGTCTTTATTCCATTCTTGTTTGCAAAATCAATGATAACAGGTTCAAGAGGATTGCCCTGATCCCAGAAGCTCTCAAATATCAATCTTCTAACTGTAACTCCTCCGTAAAGAAGGTTTAATCTACTGAGAATATTTTTAGTGTTAGTCGAATATATTGGAACCTTACTTTCTGAGATTGCCTTTGCAACATTGCTAATTTCTTTTCTATCTGCTTGTTTGAAGTTATCTATTCCATTGTTATCTGCATCGCTGTCATCTTGATTAAGTAGTCCGTCCCTATCTAAATCAGCAATTGGCATACCAATTGTATTAAGCATTGGTGCTGGATGGTAGTTATTGTTGTAAAGATAGAAATTAAAAAAAATATAAGTTAGAGGTAGGAGAATAATTAAGGTGATAATTAATACCTTTTGTCTAAATTTTGTTGTTACAAGTAGGGCTGATACCGAGATTGTTGTAATCAGTAGCTCAATTGCAAATAGAGGATTAAAAAGGTACCCAGAAAATATGTTGCTTGGGAGAATATTTCCAAAGAGTGTATATGCATGAAGGGAGAAGGGGTAAAAAAGCATGATATACCCAGTAATATAATCGAAAAATACATGTGAAAGAGTTGAAATTAAAAAGGTTGTAGAGAGTAATATAATATTCTCCTTTCTGAATATTTTTCCTAACTTTTTGTTTTTTGAAATCAGTAAAAGAGAGAGAAAGAGAACAATTGAGCAGATGAGCCAAAAGATTGGTGTATGGGTAATTAACTCATGATGTTGAATGCTTTTGTTACTATTAAGTATCAAGAAAAAGAAATCAAAATCAGGAAGTATCCCTGCGAGAAAGAAAAAAAGAAGCAATAATGGCTTCGCGCTCTTTCTTTTCTTTTCTATTTGTTTTCTAAAAGGCAACCAGCTTCCTATAATTGCAATTGGTCCGTGAGCTATTAACATGCTCCCATTATACAGACTATGCTCAACTTGATACAATCATACGCATGGATGAGGTGATACAAAAATTAGCTGAGGTATTAGATTTATCTAAATATGATTCATACAAGCCTTGGGTTGTTGTGGGGACTGGTGAGAGCAACTTGAATGTGGCATGTAAGGTGTTGTCTTTAAAACTTAACTCAGGTTTTTCCATTGAGGTAGTCGATGATATAGAGCAATTATCAAAGATTAAAAATGATAATTCTCAAGTGTTGAAGGTGGGAGATGTTTTTGATATCAATATTCTTTCAAGCTACGGTTTTAGTAGAGTAGCTAGGGTTTGGCAGGAGGGGGAGTATTCAATCCTTGGGGATATAATCACATTTTGGCCAAAGGGAAACAGCAATGTCGTTAGAATTTCTCTAATTGGAAACCTCATTGAAGAAATTGCGATTCTTGATTTTAACACAAGGATGCTGATTGAAAAGAAAAATGAGGTGTATATATTCGAAATCAATAAATCTGTCAGGAATATATATAATGTAGATAGAGGAGAGGGAAAAAGAAGGGCGTTTTTTGTGAGAGATTTGAGTGATCTTGAGAATGAGAAATATGAGTATATTGATTTAGGAATAAGGAGTTTTCCTGGCGTGAGCTTAATGCATTTAGAAAGTATCTTAAAAAACTACCTTACAACAGGGTATGCCATATATTCTCTATCTACAAAAGATGATTTTGAATCAAAATACATAACTAAAAGGATAGCAGGAGAGATAAATAGAGGCTTTGTTAGCTCAAAAGCTAAAATTATGGTTATTTCTGACTTCGAAATGTATGGAGATATTGATTTGGGTGAATATGGAGAGAAAGATGTAAAAAAAGGAGAGGAGATATTTAAGCAAATTGCCCCAGGCGACTATATAGTACATGCAGACCATGGTATTGGTATCTACGAGAGGGTTGTGGAGCAGTTTGGGGTTTTGTATCTAGATATACACTATGCAGGAAGTGATAGGCTGCTTGTGCCTTTAAACAGCGCTAACAGGATAAGTAAGTATGTGGGAGCAAAAAACAATAAGCCGAAGTTAACAGGGCTTTCCTCTGGAGTTTGGACAAGGATAACTAGGAAGGTTAAAGATGATGTAGAAAAGATTGCAAAAGAGTTAGCATCTCTTTATGCAATGCGAAAACTTGTTACAAGGGAGAGTATCTCAGCTAATTTTGATATTAAGTCGTTTAAAGATTTCGTTTTAAGTTTTCAATACCAAGATACTGAAGATCAAGCAGTAATTACAGAAGAAATAGTTGCAGATTTAGAAAAAGAAACACCAATGGATAGGCTCATTGTTGGAGATGTTGGCTTTGGTAAAACTGAACTTTCAGCAAGAGCAGCATATCTTTGTGTTAATGCAGGCTTCCAGGTTGCTCTTCTTGCCCCAACAACAGTTTTAACTGCTCAGCACTTCAGTGTATTTAAAGAGAGGTTTGAAAAATATCCTTTTAGAATTGAGATGCTTTCGAGGTTTATAACTAAGCACAAAAGAGAAGAAATACTACAAGATATTGAAAGTGGAAAGGTTGATATAGTAATTGGAACTCATGCTTTACTTAGTGATGAAGTGCATTTTAAAGACCTTGGCCTTCTAATTATTGATGAGGAGCAGAAATTTGGAGTGGAGCAAAAAGAGAAGATTAAGAAGAAAAAGCTTTCAGTGAACGTTCTTTCGACAACAGCGACACCAATTCCCAGAACACTAAATATGGCGATGAGTAAGATTAGAGATTTAAGCATCTTAGCATCTGTTCCAAGTGGCCGAAAATCGATAATAAATAAGATTGGAAAGTTTGATTGGGAAACGGTTGTTAAGTCAATTAAATTTGAAATAAAAAGAGGTGGACAGGTGTATTATCTGCACAACAGAGTACGAGATTTAGAAAGAATAAAGGCCGAACTTGAGAGTAGAATTGAAAATATTAAGGTTGGAATTGGGCATGGGCAATTAGGGGAGGTAGCTTTAGCTAAAATTATGAGTGATTTTAGCAATGGAAAATTTGATTTACTTCTTTGCTCAACAATAATTGAAAATGGCTTGGATATACCAAATGTTAATACTCTCATAGTTGATGATGCAGACAGATACGGTCTTTCACAGCTGTATCAGATTCGAGGAAGGGTTGGGAGAAGTGATGTTCAGGCATATGCATACATTATGTTTTCAAAGTTAATAGGCGATGCACTACTGAGACTAGATGCGTTGGAAGAAGCTCATAGTCTAGGTTCTGGATTCATACTTTCAAGTAGGGATTTAGAGATTAGGGGTGTTGGTAATATACTTGGAAAGTCACAGAGTGGAAGTATCAACTCTGTAGGTTATGCCCTATATACTCAGATGCTAACGAGTGAAATTGAAAGGTTACAGGACGGAAGCTATTAGTGTATAAAAGTACAACCAGCATATACATATCGTTTATAAGTAGTAGAGCTTGTTTCTAACACATTCTGTATAACCTAGTGAAAAAAACATATCCTAAAGATATGCCAAAAGTGCTTTACAACAAATATCGCTCAAGCGACTTTGACCAGTTAGTTGGCCAGGAACATATCACCAAGACCTTAAAAAATGCTGTTAAAACAGGAAAAATCTCCCATGCATACCTGTTTGTAGGCTCAAGGGGAACTGGTAAAACTAGTACTGCGAGGATACTTGCAAAGTCACTTAACTGCAAGAAAGTTAAAAAAGATGGTAACCCATGTAGTGAGTGTGAAAACTGTTTAGCAATATCGCAAGGCAGATTTCTTGACCTTATTGAAATTGATGCGGCTTCGAATAGGGGGATTGATCAGATTAGGGAATTAAAAGAGAGAATTGAGTTCTCCCCTGTAGAAGGAAGGTATAAGATATATATAATTGATGAGGTTCATATGCTTACAAAAGAAGCATTTAACGCGCTTCTTAAAACTCTAGAAGAGCCACCAGCGCATGTCATATTCATTCTCGCAACAACAGATGTACATAAACTCCCAGCAACAATTCTTTCAAGGTGTCAAAGGTATGATTTTAAACTTGGAACAGAAAAAGAGATCGCACAGACAATAGAAATGGTGGCAAAAGGGGAGGGAGTTAAGTTAGACAAAGGGGCAGTTAAGCTTCTTGTTGAAAATGCTAATGGTAGTTATCGTGATGCTCTTTCTTTGTTAGATGTTGTTGTTTCCGGTCAATTAAATAGTGAGAAGCCAGAAGAAGTTATTGAAAGTGAAGTAAGAAAAGTGCTTGGGATTCCAGATACCACAATGGTTTACCATCTTCTGGACAACCTCATTTACGGAAATACACTTAAATCACTTGAATTAATTGAAGAGCTTGAAAGCAAAGGAATAAACTTCCAACAGTTTGTTAAATATATTCTTTCTATGCTTCAGGATATCCTAATTAAGAAAATTAGGGGAGATTGGAGAGATGACGAGTATTCTTTTGCAAATAAAATGACAAGTAATGATGTTTCTCAATTAATAAATATTTTCTTAGGAGTAGATCGAAATTTACGTTTCGCAGTAATACCTTCTTTAGTATTGGAAATGACAATACCACAAGTTTGTGGAATGTTTGAGTTTGATAAAAAAGAGGTGAGAAATGAGAAACATGGTGTTCCACGAGACGAGAAAGAACAAAAGGTTGGTAAAACGGGAAAACAAGAAAGCAAGAAAAAGGAGAAAATTGATAAGATTGAGCCCATAAAGAATAAGGAAGAGGCTGAAGAAAAAAGTAGCATTTCTTTTGTTCAAATTACTAAAAATTGGAACAAGGTTATAGAGGAGATAAAACCGGCTAACGGACATCTTTTTGCCTTCCTTGGAGGAGCTAAATTGATCAGTTTTGAAAAGGGAGTATTAAAACTAGAAGTTCCCTACGAGTTCCATAAAGAGAGAATTGAATCAGTAGGGGGAAGGGATGCCATAAATGAGGTATTCAGGAGACTTTTTAAGAGTGGTGTTAAAATTGTATGTGATGTAAATGGCGATGTTAAAGGGAAGACGCAAGTAAGTGCGGATGTAGTACTTCAAAATGTAATTAAACCTCAGGAAAAAACAAAATCAGCTTTCAAAGTAAGTAAGAAGATTGAAGCAGTATTTGCAGGTATGTAGTTTTCCATTTCTTCATATTATTGATACAATTGCTCTGTCTAATATTATTTGACTAATTATGATAAACCCAGCAAAACTATTGAAAATGAGAAGCGAAGCAACTGCAATGCAGAGAAAAATGCAAGAGAAAAAGATACTTGGAGAGAGTAGAAGTGGAAGATTAAAGTTACTGATGAATGCCGCTCAAGAGATAGAGCAGATTGAAATAGATGAAGCAGTTGTTGATGAGAGTACATTAAAACTCATTAACAATGAGCTTAAAGAAGCGTTTAAGGACTATCAAAAAAAGCTCCAAAAGGAGATGGCAAAAGATTTAGATATGGACCAACTTAAGAAATTTTTTAACTAATGTCAGCACTTCCAAAATCATTAGAAAAAGTAATAGATGAATTTAGTAAACTTCCAGGTATTGGACCAAAAAGTGCAGCGAGACTTGCGTATCATTTTCTACGCTCACCCAAAAAAGATGCTACGAAATTAGCAAATTCACTAATAGCAATGGATGAAACTGTTAAGTTTTGTTCTAAGTGTTTTAATGCTACAGAAGATGATATTTGTGATATATGTAGCTCAACAACAAGAGATAGTTCTAAACTATGTGTTGTAGAAGAGGCATTAGACGTTGTCGCTTTTGAAAAAGCAGGTGTGTATCATGGAAAATATTTTGTATTAGGAGGGGTGATATCTCCAGCCGAAGGAATACTTGCAGATGAGTTAAGGTTTCCACAGTTAAAGAAGTTGGTAAACAGTATTAAGGGAGATGTAGAGATAATAGTAGCAACCAATCCTAGTTTAGAGGGTGAAGCAACTGCAAACTATATCTACGACATGTTTAAAGCTGATGTCGAAAAAGGGAAGGTATCAATAACAAGACTTGCAATGGGCCTTCCACTCGGAGCAGATCTTGAATATGCAGATCAACTCACATTGAAAAGAGCTCTAGAGGGACGAAGAAAAATATAATTTGACAAAAAATTATAACTACGTATATAATCCAATCATGAAATTAATAGATAGAAATATTTGTTGTTGTAACCAATAATTTAATATATTGGTTTTTTCTGCTGTTAATTTTCAAAAAATTTTCCCAAACAAACATTAGAGCAAAGCCAATATAATATGGTGATGTAGCCAAGTTGGTTAAGGCAACAGTCTGCAAAACTGTTATGCATGGGTTCGAGCCCCATCATCACCTTAAATAATTTGATATACTAAAAATATGTTAAAGATATATAACAAGTTAAGTAGAAAAAAGGAGGAATTTGTCCCAATTACCCCTAATGTAGTTAAGATCTATGGATGTGGAGTTACTCCATATAAACCAGCCCACTTGGGACATGCAATGCAGGCCATTATTTTTGATGTTATCCGTAGATATTTTGAGTATAAGGGATATAAAACAACGTATGTTAGAAATTCAACCGATATTGAAGACAAGATTATTGAAAAAGCAAAAGAATTTAAAATGGAACCGTTAGAGTATTCTAAAATGATAATAAAACAGGAAGGAGAAGATTTAAGAAAATTGAGAGTTAGGATTGCTGATTTTGAACCAAAGGTGTCTGAATATATTCCCCAGATAATTTCTGCGGTACAAAAGCTTATAGATACAGGTTTTGCATATACAACAGAGAAACGGAATGTATATTTTGATATTAGTAAGTTTCCGACATACGGAAAGCTTTCAAGACAGAAATTGGATAAAACTAAAATAGGGACAAGGAAAGAGGTAGAAGAAGACAAAAAGAATTCAATGGATTTTGCATTATGGAAGTCATCAAAAGATGAAGAAATTAGTTGGGATAGTCCATGGGGAAAGGGACGTCCTGGGTGGCATATAGAGTGTTCAGTGATGAGTACATGTATACTTGGACCTCATTTTGATATCCACGGCGGGGGAATGGATTTAGTATTTCCGCACCATGAAAATGAGATAGCCCAAAGTGAGAGTTTAAACAATGGGCAATTTGTAAACTATTGGGTTTACAACGGTTTACTTATGGTTGGAACCAAAAAAATGAGCAAATCTCTTAGTAATGATATTGATATATCTACATGGCTTGAGAGGTATCATCCAGAAGTTATTAGGTATCTCATTTTGACAAACCATTATAGATCTCATGTTCAATTTGTACCTGAAAGGTATGTTGAAGCTACAAAGAAAGTATATCAAGCATATAAAGGGTTAAAGTTAGGTATGGAATATATAAATGGAACCGAGGATTTAGATCAGAAGCTTTTTGACTCACTTATGAGATTCTTTGAAGATAATATGGACAATGATTTCAATACTGTTCCTGTGATAGCTAAATATAATGAGTTAATAAATGAGATAAATAGTGTGGTAATAGAGAAGGGAGATACTATCAAAGTTGCAACATATATTGAGTTTATTCAAAAAACGGGTGGTGTAATAGGGTTATTTGATTTGAATCCAGCCGATGTTCTTAATGAAATAGAAGATTTATACATTCTGAATCTTGGAATGAAAAGAGATGAGATTTCCAGACTTCTTGAACAGAGAAATGAATTCAGAAAGAATAAGGAATATGAGAAAGCAGATGGAGTTAGAAATAATTTACTTAAAAAGGGAATTACTGTTTTAGATACACCAAGTGGTAGTACTTGGGAATTAGCCTTTTAATATGCAAACAACCACAACAATAAAAATATCGAAAGATGAGGAAAAAACAGTAGCCATAGGGCTTCTAGATATCGGTTTTAAAGAAGAGACCATAGATAATCAGTATGTAAGTAAAAGGTTTGTAGGTAATGATTTAGTGGTTATGCTCTATACCTCAGGTTCTTTAGTTATTCAAGGTAGTGGTAATCCAGAAGTTGTAACGAACCTGATTTCTAAAAATGAGGGAGTATTTCATCCACATATTGGAAGTGATGAAGTAGGAAAAGGCGACTATTTTGGACCTTTGGTTGTAGCATGCGCTTTCCTCGATAATAACTCTGCGCGAATAGTAAAAAGACTAGGGGTTATGGATAGTAAAAAAATGACAGATTCAAAGATGTCAGATATCTATAATAAGATAAAAGACACAATTATCCATAATGTAACGGTAGTTTTGCCTTCTGAATACAATATAGAGCTTAAAAAATTTAAGAATATTTCATATTTTTTAGCCAATATTCATAAAAGAACAGTAGAAGGGATACTAAAGAAAAATATTAATCCAGAGTATATTGTGATTGATCAGTTCTCATTAGACAAAAGGAGGCTTTCTAGCGAGTTTAAAGAGCTTCCTGTTGCCATGAGGCAATTCCATAAGGGTGAGAGCGATATTGCTGTTGCATGCGCTTCAGTCATTGCAAGAGCAGTATTTTTACAGCAGATGGAGAAGATGAATGAGAAATATGATTTTAAATTCCCAAAAGGGGCAACTGATGTAATAAACAGTGGGAAGAAGTTCGTTGAGAAATTTGGAACCGATGAATTAACAAACGTTGCAAAAATATCTTTTAAGACTACAAAGTCTGTTGTTTCCTTGATTTAACAAGAGAGATAATTGATTTTATGAACACTACTAATAGTGTAATAACTATTACCAGTGCAATGATTCCAATTAATCCAACTTGATACATTATTGATATAGGGACCTTGTTTAAAATAGGTGAGGTAAATTCGTTTCCATATGTTTTAGCAACAATGTTCTTTTGAGACATAACATCTTTTAAGCTCTTCCAAACATCTACTGAATATGTTTGCTCATACGTTTCCCCTGGGTATATTCTTTTTCCTTCAGGGTTAATTTCTATTCTATCTAATATCTGCTTTTCATTATTATCTAATATTCTAATCTCCCCTGTAGGAGTGAAGATATAGTTGGAGTTGTTCGTATAGCTATAGATAAACTCTGTTTTCGAAATATATGGCAGTCCTTTTTTTACGACCACAAGTTTTATATCGCTTTGGTTAAAGAATATTTGATCTAATGTGATAGTTGAATCTTGTACATGGAATACAAGGAGAGTTCCGATTGCTTGTATGACTGCAACATTTCCTGTAGGTTTTCCTGTGCTCTGTTTTTGAATGAAGATTACGTTAGAGTATGTTCCTGCTGGAGTGTCTTTAGGAATTGAAATAGCGTAAGGGATGTTAATTGTTGCGCCTGCTGCTACTGTATATGTTGTTTTGGAAAGTCCCACAAAAGGTTTCGTGGTAAGTACTGTTTCGGTTTTTGAATCGTATGTAGATACAGTGACCTTGATAGTTTCTTTTACCTTCGTAGTATTTTTGTATGATATCTGGTCAAGAAGCAAATCCTCCGTGTTTATTACTTTTTCTTTAACTACATTTATGGAATTTTCTGCGAAAGTGAGGGGGGTAAATGTAAGACTAATTATACTTAGGATAATTGTTGTAAAGAGAATCCTTAACGTTTTTCTTTTCATTTTTCTTCTTCCTTCTAAATATAACTTTGTACATTATACCTGCAATTATTAGGATTGCTAGTATATGTTTCCATGGTAATACCCAAAAGCTGGTAGATGCAGAAAGTGGTGCGTAGCCTGGGTTTACAGATAGGTATGTTGTAACAAGTTGTGCTTTAAGGGGTCCAATTGCAAGCTTCCCATTTCTAAAAAATATCCCCTTATGCATCCATTCATCTTGGTAGTTTGCTCCATTTCCTCTAAGTAAACTCTGTTGGTTACTATTAAATGTTATTCTATCTACTTCTTGTCCTAAGAAATTTGTAATTGCAATATCTCCAGCTGGAGTTATATGTGTATTTCCTTTGTTTAGATATCTAGTTAGAAATGTCACTGGTGGTAACTCATAAAAGCTCTTATCTGTTTTGAAGAACTCAATTTCAGCCTTTTCAATTCTATCTTTCCCAACAGAAATGAATAGGGCAGGGCCTGCTCCAAGATTTGTGAAAGAACCTGAAGCTGTTCCTAGGTTAACACTTGCTGTTTGTGATTGAAAGTATATTATTGCATGAAATTCCCCATTAGCAGCATCCTTAGGTACCGTTATAGTAAAAGGGATTTTGTTATATTGGTTACTAACAAGTGCAACAGAAGTGAAAGGGATCTTTACCCAAGAGGCTGCTGAATATACGTCTCTTGCCTCTTCTTCGTCAGTATTAGGTTTAGCGGTTCCGGGGTAGTTTTCTACTTGGGAAAACCCTTTAATAATCAGGTTGTACTTTGTTGTGCTTGGAGCTAGATTCCAGGCATTAATCTCCCCTTTGTATTTCTCTCCTGGATTTAATTTAAGGAATTGTGCGGTTGGTGCGTACCCAATGGACAGGCTTGATGTTTGAAGATTTTGTGCACTAACTGGGGAAACAAAGAAAAAGGCTAGGGTTAAAGCAATTGGCAGTAATTTGTATGTAATCTTTCTCTTGTCATAATTCATAGTCTAGCTGACAATACTAATAGTATCCTCCACACTGGAAGTAAATGACTTCCTGATAACTTCCTGCTTCAGCGCTTCCTCCAGCTTTACCAACATAGGTTACTGTAGAATTCTCTGAACTTGTTTGAGCACCATTTTGGTAAAGAACAATCTGAGCTCCTGTGTAAAGTCTATCAAGTGCACCCACTGTTCCAAATGAAGAATCACTAAAATCGGCTGGGACAACAGCAGCACCAGCTGCGTCAGGGTCTGATAGTGTTATTCCAAATCCTTGCACACCAACAGTATTAAGGTTAATTGTGCCACTTCCTGTTGACGGAATTAAATATGTTGTCGACGTAGATTTATACAATCCTGCATCAGTACTCCCATCACCTGTACCAAATGCGGACCAATAATATCCGTTGGCAGAGGACGAAGTTGAGGTCGTAAGAGTGTTAGTTATGGAGTTAAATGCACCTCCAGGAAATAGAGTACCAAGACTTACACTTGTAGAGCTAATGGCGCAGTTAACGGTAGGTACCGCTTGAACTGTGGCTGAGACTGTAACTGTATCTGTGGATACCAAGTACAAATCAAATGTTCCGGAATCTATTATAACTCCACTTTGAACGTCAAGAGTGACTGTGTGAGAACCAGCAGTATCATCGGTTCCAATTACTCCAGCAGAGCTTCCATTAGCAAGGGTAAATCCGTATGTAGTTCCTCCTGTAAGAGTTCCAATATTTGCTATAGCAATAGTATCAACAGAGCTTGCTCCTGTTCCTTTAGTACAGGTTGCTGTTAGTGCTGAACCACTATTTGGAAGAGCGGAATCTATTGCCCAGTTTGTTGCTGCTAAATCAGGTAGAGCTGAAGCTACTCCAGTAATTGTTAAGCTTCCATTTGTGTGACACCAAAATCCATCATCAGCATCAGGAAATTTAATGGTCATTGTTCCACCAGTTGCCATGGTTTGATTAGGAGCAACTGCAATTGTATATACAACTGTATTGGTGCTTCCATCAATACTAGTTGCCATTCTACTTAGAAAGAAGTAAACAGCAGTTAGAGCATTTGCTTTAATAAAGAAAACAGGGATTAATGCAAAGATTCCAACGACGATAAAAAACACAATCAATGCTTTTGGAGAAATTACTTTCGGCAGTTTAAAGTTTTTCATAAATAATTATTAATTCATGTAACTTATTCAGAATATAAAATTGTTTTTATCATGTCAACTGTTTTGTTATAGGTCAATACCTAGGAACAACAACTATAATAACACTTTCGGTGTAATCAGTTTCTGGAGTAGCAGAGGTTGATGCCCTGGCTTTTAAAAATAGTGATAATCTACCAGTATAAGTTGGACCTGTGCTATCAAATACTTTGCTAAATACTGTATCAACAATCCCTACTGTATTTCCCACCTGCCCGTAAGAGCTTAGAGTGGTGTATGCAGAAAGCGAACCGTTTCCACTCCCAGTATCATAGAGTTGTGATGTAGAGTATTTTTGTATTCCAAATCCTTCAGTAGTACCATCCAAATCCCCAGTAATGGAATCTATCGTGTAGTTTGCAGTTGCTGAAAAGAGCCCACCATTGATTCCTTTAATAAGTACAGATAATCCTCCCTTTGCATTTGTTTGTGCATCAATCCATATTAAATCATCGGCAGTTTGAGTAGGACCTGTCGGAATTAGCTTAGTATTATTTGAAAATGAAATATTGTATGGACTAGAAGTTTCAGTACTACCTCCAGTTGTTGGAGCAATATCTAAATCGAAGCTTACAGTAGGGAGGGCAGTTGTTGCTGTTGCAATAGTTCCTGGGTTTGTTTCTGTGAAATCCCCATGGAGTGCAATTGCTCTAATCCAATACTGAGTGTTTTCAACAAGCCCTTCAACATTAGTCTCATCTGTTTCCCAGTCGGCTTTTGTCAAATAGTCATCAATTGTTTTACTCGCATCGGTCTTTGGTAGGTGAGTAACACCATCGATTGCTCTTATATCACTTACGAAATTATCATCCGAAATTTGTACAGCATATAGAGCGTCGTCAGGATTGCCTTGTGCATCAATTTCAAATCTAGCTCTATCATAACAGCCACTAGGTCCACATACCCTTGTCATTCCACCACTATTTAAATAGGCAGGGCCTGTTGTGCAGGAAGAACTTCCGTCTGTTGTGGTTTCAAAGCAAGAGATTTTTGGAACTTGTGCAGTGAATATTTCCACTTCTCCGACTGATGCCCGATAATTTGTGCTGTAGGCTCTAGGATCTCCAGAGAAGTCACCGATTGTATTAAGAAGTTTGGTATTACCAGTTCCAGAGGTTGTTGCCTCACCCCCTGAGTTTAGTGTTGCCCCATTAATCTTATAATTCGTAGAGGTTAAATCTTCAGCAAAGATAGGGGAGGAGAGAAATGAAAAAACAAACATCACGAGCAATATCCTTTTCATATTTCCATTATGTTTACTTCCTTCAATTAAGTCAAATGATTTTGTGATAAAATATGCATATGAGTTTGGCAGTAAATGTAAAAAACTTAAAGAAGTATTACAAGGTATATAGGAAGGAAGCAGGGTTAATGGGCTCGGTAAAAAGCTTCTTTTTACGGAAATCGTTTGAAGTAAAGGCTGTTGATGATATATCGTTTGGAATAGAAAAAGGGGAGTTCGTTGGATTTATTGGGAGTAACGGTGCTGGTAAAACAACAACTCTTAAATGCCTCTCAGGCCTTCTATATCCCACAAGTGGAAAGGTTGATGTTCTTGGATATACCCCTTGGGCAAGAAATAGAGAATATTTAAAAAAGATATCTCTTGTAATGGGACAGAAGAACCAGCTGTGGTGGGATTTGCCTGCGTATGATTCGTTTGTATTAAATAAAGAGATATATGAAGTAAATGAGTCAGATTTTAAAAAGAAAGTTGATGAGTTAATTGAACTTCTTAATCTTGGAAAGGTAGTAAATATACAAGTAAGGAAGCTGTCTCTTGGACAAAGGATGAAGTGTGAACTTGTTGCAGCACTTCTTCACAGCCCCCAGATAGTATTTTTAGATGAACCAACTATCGGTCTAGATGTAGTTATGCAAAAGAGACTGCGAACCTTCTTCAAGGATTACAATGAAAGATATGGGACTACAGTAATTTTGACAAGTCATGATATGGAGGATGTGAAGGAATTATGTAAGAGGGTAATAATGATAGACGATGGCCATATTATTTATGATGGAAGTGTAAAAAATTTAATCAAAGAGCATGTTAAGTACAAAACAATATCGTTTGTACTCTCTAAGCCCATACAAAGATCGGACTTAGAAAAGATAGGGGAGGTAGTATCTTTAACTGATACCACGGGCCTTATTAAGGTTGACAGAAATGTAGTTGCAAATGCTTCTTCAAAACTTTTAGCATCATTTCCAATAGAGGATTTGGATATTGATGAGATGAGTTTAGACGGAGTGGTTAGAGAAATATTTTCAAAAGAATAGTATAATCATCAAGTTCGTGGAGAGGTGCCAGAGTGGTCGAATGGAACGGTCTTGAAAACCGTCATAGGGGAAACCCTATCGCGAGTTCGAATCTCGCCCTCTCCGCCAATAATATAAAATTTCAAATACTACGAGAGATACTTTAAAAGAGCGTTCAGAAAGAATCTTAAAGGAGTTATCCGAAAAATTCCCTGGTAAGAAATCTTATGATTTAGATGGTAGAGGGTTACACTTCGTATGTGAAATAGAACCAGTCGATAAGCATCCGGAATATGATAAAGCAGTTGAAGTAATTATTTGGAGTAAACCTCATAGACATGAAAAAATGGTTCAACAATATACAATCTTGAAGGGTATCTTGGAACTACATGTAGATAATGAGGTTATTATTTTGAAAGAGGGAGATAAATATACCGTTAATCCACCAAAGATACATTGGGGAAAAAGTGAAACCGAATGTTGGGTAGAAATATATTCAAAACCAGGCTGGACTAAAGAAGATCACATACTTGTTAATTGAGGTTTCGGAGGGAGTACGATTTGAACGTACGGCACTTGCGTGCAGATATCTCTTGCGAAATATCCTCCAATAAACCACTCTGGCATCCCTCCAATGAAAAAATAATAGAATTAATACATTCCTCTGTCAATTTCCTTTCCTAAAAAATGTTTTCCAATACCATTCAAGTAGTCTATATCCTTGATATTGAATACCTTTGAACACAAAGTCTTTTGCCCTTGTATATTCTACTAATTCTCCTCCAAATCCTTTCTTAAAATTGCTATATCCATAACCTGGATATCCTTCATGGTAGTTTTGGTCACTTACAACTCCCCAGAAGTTATATTTCTTACAACCTTTGCTCATTGCATATTTAATTGATTCCCATTGGAGTAGGTAGCTAGCTCTTAATTTTGTATCATCCTTATTACTTGCGCCGTAAATATAGCAGGCCTCATCTCCAAAGATTGTAATGATTGCACTAGCAACAGGAGTATTGTTTGCATACGCAGTGATAATATTAGTTATTCCATTTTCTTTTCCGAATTTGAACATATCTTGGAAATACTTAGAAGGGTGTGTAAAAAACCCCTTCTGTTTAGACATATTTGTTAATAAATCAATGAATGTATTTTGGTCAGTTTCATTTAAATCTGATACTTTTACACTCACTTTTCCATCTCTTTGACACTTATTTATGTTATATCTTGTCTGAATTCTCATCCCTGACAGTAGTTGTTCTTCTGATTTATTTTCAATATTTAGTATCCAAGCTCTTTCAACCTGTAAGAAGGTTATTGCATCTTTTGCATTTAACGATTTAAAGATATTTGATATTTCCAAACTATCTTTTCTAACAGAGGGATCCATCCTTACAAATAGGTAGGAGCCTTTTGCTTTGAAGAATTTAAATATCTCGCCAATTATTTCTTTTGCATCAACTTCCCAGTTTAAAATTGGACCACGAGGACAGTATATGAACTTTCCAAGTTTTGTTTGTTCTTCTAAACAAAGACAAGTTGCAACAAGGTTTTCTCCATCAAATACACCTAATCTGAATATCTTTTTTCCAAGCCCTAAACTTTGAAATTCTCCCCAATTCCAGCTTTGTAAAAAGCTCGATGCTTGAGAATTTAATAGAAAGTTATCAAAATGATTTTTCTCTGTAATCTCTGAAATTGTATATTTATTTTCCACTTTTGAGATATTAACAGGTATAATCAAGTATGGAAAGATGTCCTTGGGCAGGAGAAGACAAAATATATTGTGATTATCATGATAACGAGTGGGGGGTACCAGTTCACGATGACAGGGAGCTGTTTGAAATGCTTTGTCTTGAGTGTATGCAAGCTGGTTTAAGTTGGAGAACGATATTAAATAAACGAGGGAATTTTAGGAAAGCATTCGATAACTTTGACCCTAAAAAAATATCAAAATATGATGAAAAGAAGATAACTGAACTGATGGGAGATGTTGGAATAATTAGAAATAGAGGGAAAATAGAGGCGATAATCCACAATTCTAAAATGTTTCTTAAAATCGTGAAAACTTATGGAAGTTTTGATAAGTATATTTGGAAGTTTGTTAATTACAAACCGATAATTAACTCGTGGGAAGAGAGTAAGCAGATTCCAGCACGAACAGAGATGTCAGATTTAATGAGTGTACAGCTAAAAAAAGAGGGCTTTAAATTTGTAGGCTCAACTATTTGCTATGCGTTTGCTCAGTCGGTGGGACTGGTTTGGGATCATCTGGTTTCTTGCTTTTGTTGTTTGAAGCCGAAACAATAATATTGATTATTAATGTAGTAAGGAAGATTGCACCTCCAACAATTGCAATTACTAGGCTTGCAGTTGCATATACTCTAAAGAAACTTCCGAGAACCTCCTCAATTAACGATTGCAGAGTTGCATACTTGATTGGAAAATCTCCTACAGAAAAATCCGCTGGTATTACCGAGACAATCAAGGAGAGAATGAAGGTTGATTTCGCAACTATGTAATTTATAACACCAATCCCTATGGTGAAAAAGCCTAACATATATAGTTTGAAATATTTTCCTGGGAATATAAGAAGATAGAGTGCAGCAATGAAAACTAATACCCCAGTGAGTATATAAGCAATGTGAAATAGTACAGTAAATATTAACTTCGCATACATATATGAGTTAGCATCTATCTTCATTCCTAAATCAAAACTAACTGCCGTTTTCTCTGCGGTACTCTGATTATATGCATTAGTGGCTACGCTTACTAAATTCAAACGAGGAGGGATACACATTTCTTTTGCATCTGAGAATCCTCCTGCCTGTTCGTATTTATATGCTTGTTGTTCTGTGCATGGCTTTAAGCCTCCAAGAAACGCAGCTGCTTCTGCTTGGTCTGTTGGGACTACGTTTTTCAATATCTCACTAAGTTTTAAACCGTCAGTTCTTACAACGAGGTTGGGAGTTTTCCCAGATAACCAATCGTAAGCACCATCAATAACAAGACCTACATTTGAACTGACATACTCTTTGGTAACAATTTTATTTACTAGTTTTTGAAGTGTCTTATCTACTACTTTTGTTTTTCCATGTTCATCTTTTGTCCCGTCCCCAGTAATTGTTTTTGAAATAATTCCTGGTAATTCCTCATATATTCCGGAATTGGCAAGCCAAGACTTCGGGTTTTCCTTGTGAGAAATAATTATTCCAGTAGAAATGAGGGTAGGGGTTAATACTAAGAGAATGATTAATACTAGAAAGAATATTAATCCTAATATCCCACGCAGAATATTTAGTATTGTTTTCATATCCCTAATATATACCAATATTGTGAATGTGTGAATATGAATATACAATGAATACATGAAAGTGAAATTTACAATGCCAAATTATGTAATTAAGGTAGCAAGAATCCTTTCTAAAGAGGGGTATGAATGCTTCCTTGTTGGTGGAGCACTAAGGGACGTTGTTTTAGGAATTACTCCTGATGACTACGATTTGGCAACTGACGCTGTTCCAGAAGTGATGTTGAATATATTTCCGAAAGCTGTCTCAACTGGAGCAAAATTTGGAATGGTCAGTGCTCTTGTTACAGGAGAAGATGGACAAGTAAATGAGGTTCAAGTAACAACTTTTAGAAGTGAAGAAAACTATATCGATGGTAGATGGCCAAGTAAGGTCACGTTTGTAAAAGAGATAGAAAAGGACCTTGGAAGAAGAGATTTTACGTTCAATGCCATGGCTTTAGATTTGACGAAGGTTAAGGAAGAGAAGGGAGAAATGGAATGGGAAGTATATGACCCGTTTGATGGCTCTGCTGATTTAAAAAACAAAGTTGTTAGAGCTGTAGGAACTCCACTTGAGAGATTTAAAGAAGACGGACTTAGAGCAATGAGAGCTTGTAGATTAGCCTCCCAGCTTGGTTTTGAGATTGAAAAAGATACATTTGAAGCTATAAAGAAGTCCCTTCCTGTTGTAGCAATGATATCAGCGGAAAGAGTAAGGGATGAGTTTGTAAAAATGATTAAGAACTCTCCGAAACCATCTGTTGGAATCGAATTGATGAGAACAACTGGACTACTTGAGTTATTCATCCCAGAACTCTTAGAAGGTTTTGGAGTTGAGCAGAAGCTTTTCCATGCCGATGATGTGTATCACCACATACTTAAAACTTGTGATAGTGCACCAAAGGATATAAGACTGGCAGCACTTTTTCATGATATTGGAAAACCGAGAAAAGACATGGGAAATGGCCATTTCTATGGGCACGATGTTGAGGGTGCAAAAATGGCGGAAGAGATTATGACGAGGCTTCGATTTTCAAAATCAGAGATTAGGAGAGTGTCAGCTCTTGTTAGAAGTCATATGTTCTATTTCCCACATATTGAAGATGATATGACGCAAGAAGAGAAAGAAAAGATAAAAGAAAAGGAGTGGTCGGATAGTGCAGTTAGGCGCTTTATTGCGAAAGTAGGGGAGGAAAATCTTGAAGATTTATTTGAAGTTAGAATTGCTGATGCAACAAGTAATCCTAAAACTGCATTTAGACCTGAAGAGATATCACTCCTTCAAGAAAGGATATCGGAAGTTAGGGCAAAGGATATGGCATTAAAGATATCAGACCTAAAAATAACTGGAGATGACCTAATGAAAATGGGTGTTCCCAAGGGACCTAAAATAGGGAGGATTTTAAACGAGCTTTTAGAAAAAGTATTAGATGACCCAAGTATAAATACTAAAGAAATACTAGAAAAAGAGGTAAAAACAACTATTAAATGATTATTTAGTCTGGAAATAATACGTCGGTTGAAGATAATAATTTCATATCAGAAAAAGGGTCTGGTTTTTCAGGGTTTATTGCTTCGGCATATATTAAACTCAATATTAAATCATCCAATCTTATTCTCGCCCCACTTATTAAATCAGTATTTAGATTAGTTACTGCGTCCTCAGAGCCATCAACAATAACTTTTCTTTCTAAGGTTTCCCTTACTCCACCGCCTTCACTTCCTTCTATCCATTGTCTCTTAAATTCTGTAATTGTATGTCCGTTCGGTTTTCCTCCTTGTATCCAATTTCTAAGACCTGATCCCTTACAATTTAATTCGTTTTGTAGTTTTCGAAAATCTGCGACTTCATTTTGTATAGAAAAATGGCTTAGCTCTCCTGCTTGATTGACTGATATATTAGCTAGATAATGATCAGTTGCTCGAAGATGATTAGGAAATAAAATTTCTAACCCAACATCACAACCTCTCCTATGGTCAACCCAAAGGTTTATCTCTTTTAGTGTTTTTTCGTCGGAAGATTTGATTAAATCGGGGGTATTTTTATATAGACGATTCAAGAGTTCAAACGCAGATACAGTATATCCAATACTAGTGTCTTCTCGAATTTCAAATTTCTTTCCTTCCTTTTCTGAAATTATTGATAATAACTCGTTATATATGTTCACTTTATTTGATATAAGTTTACTATAGGAATTATACAACAATATTTGTTGTTAATAAACATATAATAGGACATTAAAGAAGTAGTGAAGCTTAATTTAATATTATTAAAACAGAAATGGATTATAGAGGAGTAGCTATATTGATGTTGTCTCTTCCTTCATAAAATGCATCAAGCAATGCTCGAAATAATGTTTCCTGGGTTATTGGAAACGGTAGCTTAGGATTTGTTATTTGATATGAATCACTAATTTGAAAAGGTCTTACATTGATTTCGTATGCCCCATTTTCAGAAACAGTTTTATCACACACTGTGAAAATATTAAAATCATTTGGTACTATCCTTGTATGACTTCCTCGATTATCAAAGTCATCAGAGTCTTTTGTTACGAGTATTGTTTTATCATCTAGAAGTTCAATGCATGCGCTTGAATCATTAGTAGTATCTTCTATGATAATTCTCTCGTTATGCTTCTCTAAAGCAATATATAATTGTACTTTTCGAGTAGTTCTAGTCTGGGGAATTTCATAATTAAAAATCTGTCGAATTTGCTCAGGGCTAAGAAAAGCTTTGTCTATTTCCCCAGTCTGAAGTTTTTCAACTACATATGGAGGCCTAGTTGATTTATATCTTTCTATTGCTAACTGAAAATAATCTTTAGCCATTTGATTTTAACGAATGAGTTTACTATGGGAATTATACAACAATATTTGTTGTTATGGAATTTCTTTTCTTGTAATTAGTAGTTTTTTGTTAAGTTGTTTCCTTAGTGATAGTGATATAACTATCCCCTTTATAAAGCGAATCAAATATGGATTTAATCAACCTTTCTTGAGTTATTGGAATTGGAACGTTTGGATTGATTACATCATTTGAATCACTAATTTGGAAAGGTCTCTCATGTGTAAATGTTTCCCCGTTATTAAAAACTTTCTTATCTATCAAAGTAAAATAATCAGGCATATTTGGTTCTATCTTTGTGTGTCTCCCGACCTCGTTAAAATCTTCAGGGGAATATGATATGTATATTGCACCGTCTTCAAGAATTTCGATTTGAATCTGTGTATCAAATTTGCAATTTTGCAATGTAATATACTGTCTGTCTTTTGAGTTATTTAGGATGATGTCGATAGCTACATCTTTAGCACAGTCAGTATCTGGAACTTCATATCCAAAAACTTGTAAAATCTCTTCGTTATTAAGTAAGGTGTCTTTTCTGTCTATTGTATGTGAGTTTTCAGATTCGGGAGAGAAATGTTTTACATATCTAAACATTTCGATTGCATTTTGAAGATACTTCATTGTCTTATAATTACTAATATTAAATTACTATGGGAATTATACATCAATATTAGTTGCTAATAAACATTCTAATTGTTAATATGAAATATCTTAATTTGGATACTGCCTAAGTGAAGGTACAATTTTGTGGTGCTGCAAAATCTGTTACTGGTTCCTGCTATTTTGTAGACACGGGAACAGTAAAATTTCTTGTTGATTGTGGAGCTTTTCAAGGAAATTGGGAGGAGGAAAAGTTAAACCACGAGCCGTTTCCATTTGACCCAGCAAGTATAGAGTATGTTTTTCTGACACATGCTCATTTTGATCACTGTGGAAGGCTTCCAATATTGGTTAAGCAAGGATTTAAAGGTAGGATTATTGCAACTCAACCAACAAGAGATTTAGCAAAGATAGTGTTAATGGATGCAGCAAAGCTTCAAGAAGAGGGGTTTAAAAGATGGAGTTCTAAGGTTAAAAGAGGGGAGATATATCAAGAGGCTCCAAAAGAAGGATCGCTTTTTGAAAAGAGAGAGCCTCTTTTTACTGAACAGGATGTTGAGCAGCTTTTTACCCTTTTTGATCTGTATCCATATAGTGATTCTGTCGATTTACACAATGGGGTTGAGTACAGACTAAGGGATGCAGGGCATATACTTGGCTCATGTATTTTTGAGTTCTGGATAAAAAACGATGCTGGACGTGTGCGGAAGTTGGTATTTTCTGGAGATATAGGACAACAAGGAGAAAGAATAGTTAGAGATCCAGACTTAATTCGTGAAGCAGACTTTGTTTTTATCGAAAGTACATATGGAAATAGGTTGCACAAAAACAAAGATGAAACGCTTCTTGAGTTTCTCTCAATACTGAAAGATAGTCAAACACATGGAGGAAACATATTGATTCCTTCTTTTGCAATTGAACGAACCCAAGAGGTTATTTATGAGCTTAATCTTTTTGTTCAAAATAGGCTTCTTACAGGACTTCCTGTGTATCTTGACAGTCCAATGGCATCAAAAGCGACGGCTGTGTTTAGACAATACCCTAGTTTTTACGATGAAGACGCAACTAGACAACTTGAAAAGGGTACGGATCCTTTTGCATTTGAGGGGTTACATGAGATAGAGACCACTGAGGAATCAAAGAGATTGATTGAAAAACGAGGAGTGGTTATCATTGCAGGAAGTGGAATGTGTACTGGGGGGAGAATTGTTCACCATTTAGAAAATAATATACAGAATGCCAAAACCCACGTTCTTTTTGTTGGTTTTCAAGTTGAAGGGACATTAGGAAGGCAGCTAATTGATGGTGCTCCTCAGGTAAAGATCAGAGGCAAAATGTATGATGTAAGAGCAAAGATTCATACCTTAGGAGGATTTTCAGCCCACGCCGACAGAGACGATTTAGTATATTGGCTTAGGAGTTTTGGACACTCACCACAGAAGGTATTCATTATGCATGGTGAAGCGTCAATATGTGAAGAATTCTCTGCTCATATTAGAAATGAGCTTAACCTTGAAACTCATATCCCTAATTTATTTGAAGAAGTAGTATTAGAGTAATGGAACTAGATTTAAGCGTATACAAAACAAATGAGGAAATAGCTCAGGATATCAAATCAATTAAGATACAGGGGGCAACAAACGTTGCACTTGCAGTTTTTAGAGGGATGGAACTGGCCTCAAGTGATAAAAGCATTGAGGAAGTTATCTCTGTAGGCCTACAGCTTGCAAACATGAGACCAAATGAGCCTCTTGCGAAAAATGCTGTTAAATATGTAGACACAATGGTTAAGGTTAAAGGAAAAGGGGATGTGAACAAATTAATATCTCAACTGTCTAGTGATTTTCTAAATCTTTTGGTTACTGCTAAAAAAGAAATGATTTCTAACTCTCAAAGTATTGGCGAAAACGTTAGAAATGCTTTTACACACTGTCATTCAAGTACCGTGGAGGGTATATTAATATCGTTTGCAAAAAAGAATGAGAAGTTCCATGTGTACTGTACAGAAACCAGGCCTTTACTTCAGGGGAGAATTACCTCGACAAATTTAATTAATGCAGGAGTTGATACTACACTACTTGTCGATAGTGCAGCAGAATCAGTAATAATTGGAAGGGGAAATGAGCCAGTTGATGTCGTTTTTACTGGTGCTGACGAGCTTACAATACATGGAGATGCCATAAATAAGATTGGAAGCTTTGGAATTGCTCTTGCTGCATACTTTGCAAGCAAACCGTTATATGTAGTTGCTTCACTTCTAAAAGTGAATCCGCAGACTGCATATCAAGATGTGCAAATAGAAATGAGAAGCCAACAAGAAGTGTGGGATAACCCACCAAAGGGTCTAAAGCTGTATAACCCAGCGTTTGAGGTTATTCCTAATAAATTAATAACAGGATATATAACTGAAGCAGGGATTATTCTCCCTTCTGATTTGGCAAAAACAGTTCACGAGAAGTATGATTGGATATTTTAATTAACAAATAAAACTATGTCACTATATTTAAAAGCAAAAAAATTAGACATTGGAGCAGGGGGAGAACTAGGAATAATTATTCATGAAAGAGATTCTGAGAAGCTAGGGATTAACGAGGGAGAGATGGTCGAGATGTATTGGAAGGATCAGGTTCTTTATGCTAAGGCAATGCAATCAACAACTGAAGTAGAAGAGGGGGAGGTTGGTGTGTATGAGGAGATTTGGGTGAATAACCAGATTCAAAATGGGGAAATGGTTTCGATTGCTCTTTTAGAAACACCAAAATCAATGGAATATATCAAAAAGAAGATACTAGGGCATAAATTAACGGAAGATGAACTAATAACTATAATGAAGGATATTGGTGATAAAAAGCTATCAGAGGTAGATGTAGCTTTTTTTATGGGGACATTTTTTAATCCCGGATTTGATGAAGATGAGACTTTTTGGATGACAAAGGGAATGGCCGATTCTGGAGATATCCTTTCTTTTGAAAATATTAGAAATAATGGAAAAACTGTTGTTGATAAACATTCTCTTGGGGGAATTGCAGGGAAAGCCGCGACACCGATCATTGTTCCGATTTTGGCTAGTTGTGATCTTGTAGTTCCGAACACTTCTACAAGGGCAATAACCTCTCCATCTGGGACAAGTGATATCTTAGAAACAGTCATGCCCGTAAATTTAAAGGTAGAAGAGATAAAAAAGGTAGTAAAAAAGACCGGTGCTTGCATGGTTTGGGGAGGCGCATTTGATTTAGCACCAGCTGATGATGTTATCATTCATGCAGAGAGGAGTTTGCATCTTGAGAGCTTCCAGAAAGTCTTAGTTAGTATTGTTGCTAAAAAGATTTCTATGGGGATTTCTCATATTGTAATTGATATCCCACATGGGAGGGGTACAAAGGTACAAAACCCAGAAGATGCAGAAATGCTTAAAAATGACTTTACAAACCTTTTTAAGAAATTTGGAATTATTTGTGAGGTATATAGTAGGGTAGCAAAAGGGCCAGATGGAAATAGCATAGGCCCTAATATAGAGATGAAAGAAACACTTAAAATACTTGAAAGACAAGCAGACAGATCAAATCATCTTGAAGATATTGCAACTGATATGGCAGGTATTGTTTTAGAGATGGTTGGAAAGGCAGAAAAAGGGCAAGGGAAGTCTTTAGCTATTTCTAAGCTTAACTCAAAAGAAGCGCTGAATAAGTTCTGGGAGATAGCAAAAGCACAAGGAGCAACTAAGGAAGTTAAATCAGAGGAAGTATTATATCCTGACATATCGTTTGATGTTGTTGCGGATAGGGGAGGAATTGTAGATATGATAAATAATAGGGAGATTGTAAAAATAGCCCACTCTTTAGGAACCCCTAATATAAAAGGAGCTGGGTTGTATATACATAAAATGCCAGGAGATGAAGTTAAAAAAGGAGATTTGCTTTTCACCATGTACTCAGTAAGTCAAGGAAGGCTAGATCATGCTAAAGGCGCTATTGATCTTTCTTTACTTTATACTTTCGTCTAACGATTTTAAAAATAATTGTTGAAATTGTTAAACTAAATATAACTACAACAAATATTGGTATTAGATAAACAAATATTCTTCCGACTAGCGTTGTCTTAATATATAAATCAAGTATAGATGTTTTATCTGAATATTTAGTTATTAAATCAGTTGCTGTTTGTCCATCATCTTTTAGCTTGTTATATTCATCGTCTGTTAGTGCCTGAAGATATACCTCATCGGCTTTGTTTTCCTCACTGTTTATAACATCAGCTGAATATATTGTTGTATCAGCAATATTTTGCTCGTTACTTCCTATTGTGTACCAAAGAATATGGTCTAAATCACTTCCAATATACTGACGCCCACTTTCTCCCCAGGTGGGATCAACAGATAGCCAGCCGTAATCTGGTATCCAAACCTGTACCCACTGATGTCCAATTGTTTGCTTAAGAAGTTCAGTATTTGATATGTTATTTTCAATACCAGTCGGGTCGTTTCCATAGCCAATTGCAGCTCTTGCTGGCACCCCTTGGGCTCGCAGAATAGCAATTAACGTGTCAGCATACTCCATACATGTCGCTTGACCAGTTATTAGGGCTTCTTTAGCTCCTAATCTTTGATTTCCATTTGCGAGTTTCTCATTACTGTAAGTAAATTTATCTATTACATATTTATAGTCATTGTTTATTAACTCTAATATTGATGACGATTTCGCAAGGAGTTCCTGCGCTGTCTTTATAATCAATGGGTCGTTGCTTTCCCAATACTTATCGCTTTGAGTGTATGTTGTGAGGTTTGGAAGGGATGCAATGGCTGATTTATAATCAGTCAAATTGGCTTCGGTTGGAGATGTTTTTCTCGATTTAAGAGATATTAACCCCTCAATTATTATCTTTGTGTCAGCATTAGCAGCAACATCAAAAGAGGCAATTAAATTTCCTTCAGCATCTCGCTCAAGTGATTTCGGTTTTGGATCAATGCTATTAATTAGTACATTTTGGCCTGTTTCATCATACTCTCTGGGCAGAGCTAGTTTGTAAATATTTGTAGATGATATTGGAGCGATATTTGAGATGGCCGTTGGAGTGAGGTTGTCTGTTTTTTTAGCAATCTGTACTATTTTGAATTTATAATATTGTGTATCACCAAACTGTAACCAACTGGTATGCCCGATTCTACTGGAAGCAGGAACATTTACAGTTGAGTTCTTGGCTCCATTGCTTAGTTTAAGGGTACTAGGTTGAGTATATGATGGAGTTGGAAAAGAAGTCGGAAGTATTAGCTTTGCACTGTATTCATATGATGTAGTTAAACCAAATTTCCCAGTTTCACTAAATTTTGTGTCAATTGGAAGTGCTGGAACATACATATTTATTATATTTCCACTCTTGTTTATCAAGTCATGTGTTTTATATCTCATTGTTAAGGTGTAAGGGGAGGAGGAATCTACACGAGTGGGAATAGTTACTTGTATTGAGATCCCATTAGTTTCTTCGGACTTTTTGTAATCCATTTTAACTCCGTAGCTGTTCTCAATGGAAAGATTTTTTAATTTGAATTTTCTTTCAGCAACTTTATTTTTTCCAGCAGAATCGGAGATATAAAAGTATTGAATAATTCCAGGCTTATAGAAGTACTCCTTGTTATTTACTTGTATGTCCACGCTTTCTTTAACATTTACAAAATCATTTCCACTCTCATAAGTAATGTTTAGGTCCGAGTTAATTTCAAAATCAGCGGCTGCTTTTACAGGTTGTATATATAGGAAAGGGGATAGAATGAGTGTGAATATTAATATAAATTGTACGATTCGTTTCATCATGATGTATAATTCTACATTATTATCTAATATTTACAAAAATGGGTGCAATTAGGTCTCACTCGCTTTCTGTTGGAATTGTAGGATTACCAAATGCTGGTAAATCAACCCTGTTTAACTCATTAACAAAGAATTCTGTGCCAGCCGAGAACTTTCCATTTACAACAATAGATAAGAATGTTGGAGTTGTACAAATCCCAGATAGAAGACTTAAGTTAATGAGTGAGTTTTTTAAGAGTAAGAAGGAAGTTCCAAGCGCTATGAAGTTTATTGATATCGCAGGACTGGTTAAAGGAGCTTCAAAAGGAGAGGGCTTAGGCAATCAATTCCTTGCTCATATTAAGGAAGTCGATGTAATTATGTATGTAATTAGAGCATTTAGCTCTGAAACAATTGTACACGTCTACGATAGAGTTAATCCAGCTGATGACCTTGAGATTGTTCTTGCCGAGCTAATACTTAAAGATATTGAGGTAGTAGAAAAGAAGCTTGTAGAGCTACAAAAGACACCAAGGGTTATGAGAACTAAAGACACCGAAGTAGGCATTTCTCTTCTTGAGAGGCTGCTAGATTTTCTAGGTAAAGGTAAACCTGCAATAGATATGGAAAGAAATACTGATGAAGACCAGATGCTTTACGATCTTTTTTTGCTTTCAAACAAAAAAATGATGTACATATTAAATGTAAGGGAGGGAATGGAGCAAGAGAAGGTCGATAAATGGGAAAATGATTTAAAAGAGAAGTTGCATTCCGAAAACAGAGAGTATGTATTAAGAGTTGATGTAAAAATGATAGGGGAACTTAGTAATATGAGTGAAGATGAAAAGAAAGAATATCTCTCAATGCTAGATACAAAACCAAGACAGTTGGAAGATATAATAGAAATAGCTTTTCAAAGACTAAATCTTCTTACCTTCTATACTGGAAGTGAGAAAGAAACTAATGCTTGGACTATAGAAAAAGGGGCAACAGCAAAAGAAGCGGCAGGAGTTATCCATACTGATATAGGTAAAAACTTCATTACAGCTGACGTTGTAAATGTTGAAAAATTAATCGAAGTAGGGGGTTGGGTAAATGCAAAAGAGAAAGGGTTGGTTAAAAAAATAAGCAAGGATTATATTATGCAAGATGGAGACTATATGATTGTTTATGCAAATAGTTAATTTTAATGAGATAAAATTATGAAAGAAGAGATAAATCTTAAACAATTAGCTAAATTTACTAAAATGGCAAATGAAGCTTCTGCGAAATCAAGCTTAAGAGCATCAGAGTTAGTAAATGCAATTATTGCCTTATACACAACTCTTTCTTCTGCGATATCCCTATTTGCTTTTGGAAACAGTTTTAATGAATGTGACCAAAAAACTTTTCTTATTTTGTCCCTTTCCCTATCATTGTTAATAGTTTTTTTAGGATTGTTGTATAAGTATTTCCATATGAGAGCACCAATTGAAGTATTCGAAAATATTTCTAAAGGGACCTTTTTTAGTGGGGAACTTGTTCGTAGTATCCCGAATAAATTAACGGATTTTGTTGTAGAGTTTGGTCTATCTATTATTATTGTATTGATATTCATCCAATTAATAACGAGTTTTTTATTAGTATTAAGTAAAATTTATTAGTATACTACTTTTCTTTATTTAAGAGATTTTCTGTTGTCTATTTCTTCTCTTTCTGCTAAAATCCTCGTGCTGGTGAATAAGTATCTAGAAATTTATATAAAAAAAGAAAAGAAAAATGATAAAAAATTATGAATTAATGGTAGCACTCAAACCTTTGTTACCCGATGATGTAAGAAAAACTATTCACAAAGATTTCCTAGCATTAGTTAAAGAGTTTGGTGGAGAAGTAGTAGACGTTGATGTCTGGGGAAAAAGATATCTTGCTTATGAAGTAAAAGGCCACAGCGAGGGCTACTATATTGTATACAGCTTCAAAATGGTTCCAGAAAAGATAAGTGAGATGAAAAGAAGATTTGAATTAAAACAGGAGATACTTCGATATATGATTTCAGAAGAAGAGCATCCTGAATTAATTGGAAAAGGTATTAAGAAAAAGGAAATCGAGGCTGAAGTGTAGTTAAAGATTTTTTCATTTCTATATACTAGAATATAACTATTAAATTATTAAATAACAAAAAATGTCAGCAAGAAGTTTAAACTTAGTTCAGTTGATTGGAAATCTTACAAGAGATCCAGAGCTTAGATACACAACAGGTGGAAGTGCAGTTGCAACTTTTGGAATTGCAACAAATAAATCATGGAAAGATGAAGCAGGCGAGCTTAAAGAGCTAGCAGAGTTTCATAATGTTGTTGCATGGGGAAAGTTAGCAGAGATTTGTCAGCAATTACTAGGTAAGGGAATGAAGGTGTATATCCAAGGCTCACTTACAACTCGAAATTGGGTTGATGAGGCAAGTGGAGTTACAAAATATAAAACAGAAGTTAGAGTTGACGATATGATTCTTCTAGATAGTAAGGGAAGGCAAGGAGCTGGAATGGATGAGGGAGAAGCTCCAGTTGCGAAAGAAGAGGAAGTAGAGCAACCAAAAAAGAAATCTTCTAAAAAAGCAGCAAAAGAGCCTGTAAAAGAAGAAGAGAATTCTGATCCATTAGCAGAAGATTTGCCATTTTAATTATTAATTGCGAAATATGAGTGAAATAGAAGTAAAAACAACATTAGCAGACGTATTTGATGAGGGTGCTATAACTGGTGGCTCTATGGGAAAAAAGAAGGATAAGAGAAAGAGAAGGAAGATAGTTTTAAATCTTAAATGTCCTCTTTGCGAAGGCGGAGTTAAGGGTGTTACATATAAAGATGTTTACCAATTGAAAAAGTTTACATCTGTGAGGGGAAAGATTATCTCTACTGAGAAATCAGGAGTATGTCACAAGCATCAAAGACAACTTGCAACTGCTATTAAAAGGGCAAGGTATATGGCATTAATGCCTTATGCTGCAATGGACTAACCCGTAATATATCTTCATTGAAAATAGTTGGCATCTGCTGTAAATTGAGATATATCAATATTTTAGCATTTGCAAAATTTGAAACTGCCACAACTTGAGAAAAATGCATATTTAGCAATATATATTTCAGATAGTACGATAAATGCACATTTAATATATGCAGACTATGTTTCTGGAAGAAACTATACACTCTCTGATACAACACTTTTAGATTTTCAAAATCCTGAGATTTCCGATACACGATTTTGGAAACAGTATTTCGAAGAGATACAAAAAAAGTTTAATTGGGAGATTCTTCGTGGAAAGGAAATCATTAACTTCGCAGCAGAAGGAATAGGGGTTAGTGCAGTAACAGTATATGTAAGTGAGAGTGGATCATCAAAAGAAAGGGTTGTAAGTGGAATACGGGAGGTATGTTTAGAGGCAAAATTTGAAATTATCTCTGAAAAATATATTGAAAAACTTCTTGAATCATATTCAAAAAAAGATGGTTGGGAGGATATATTTCTGGTTAACTTAGACCTTTTTGAATTCACAGTAAGGAGATATACAAAAAACACTGGTAGGATATCTCTGAAGAGTGAGAATGAATATGGAAAGTATAATTCTTCTAAAATATCGTGGCTTTCACGCGAAAACCTAATAAATAATATTAGCAATACAAAACTAAAAGCATTTTTAGCCTTTGATTGCCCAGAAACAAAGAGAGAGAATATGTGGGCGAATTTTGTGTTAAATCCTTCTCTTAAAACTGATAGTCCAATTATCTCAGATGTGCTTAGAAGCTATATTACAATACAACTTTTGACAATTCTAAATGAAAACAAAGGAAAATATCTTGATTGTGGGTATAAAGGGAAGACGTTGATAGTTCTATCTGGAAGTATAAGTAATGAGAATAATAAAAAGTTCTTAATTTCAATACTTGATGGGCTTGAAGCAAGAGGAGAGATTAGTGTTTTGGTTGATAAAGGTTCAAAGTTTCTAACTTTAGGCGAGAAATATATAAAAGGAATTGAAAATGATGAGTTTGTTGTAGGAAGAGGGGATATATATGAGCAGATGTACAAAATATATGTTTGCGAAGGAGTAAGTGGAAGTAAAAAGTCAGTTATCCTTACAGGGAGAGTTGAAAGCAGTGAACAAGAAAGCCGTGATTTATTTTCACTTTACCCTGAATTTACATATATTCCATTAAATTTAGGAAATTCTGTAGTCAAATGTAAGCTTGTCAAAGGGGCATACTTTGGAAACAAGAAAAAAGAGTTTGAAATGGAAAATCTACCTATGCAGATTAGGTACACTGGAATAATTATTGATGGAAGGGCTAAACCAGTGGTTTATGGCCCTGACATATTAAAAAACAGATCTAAGATAAATAGTTGGTTAGATGAAAATAATTAAAGAGATAGTAAGAAGAGTAAAAAATTATGAATTTCATATTCCATTTGATGGTAAACCAACTAATATTGTTGAAAGAGGAAAGAGTGTAAAACCTAACACCTTACTTTTTGTAAAAGAGTATAAAAAAGCCATTGAAACATACAATCTTGTCACTGAGCTGAGATGTCCGTTAAAAGAGGTAAGAGAGTATGTCACACGAATAAATGGTGAGTATGTAACAACAGGAGAGATTTTAGCAGAGAGAATGGTTAGTGGAGGGTTATCTGTTAGAAAGGTACTTGCAACAAGAGATGGAGTTTTATCATTTGAGAGGCTCGCGTTGGGATTTTTAGATATTCTATCAGAGCACCAAAAAGAAGAGGTGTACTCTGATATGTTTGGAAAAGTTGAAGATATTGATATGGCAACTGGGGTTACAATTAACGCAGATGCTTTGGCGATACCATGTATATATTCCAACTCTAAAGAAAAGATAACTGGAAAATTCACTGTACTAGGGGATGCAAGTTCAGTGTACTCCCAGAAAGATTTAAAAGAAGATTATATTGGTGAAATAGTATATGTTGGTAGGTTTGCATATCAAGACTTAATTACAAAGATACTATCTCTTGGAGCAAAGGCTGTAGTGACGTTTGCGGCAAATTGGGAAGATCTCTCAGATATCCCTGGGAGGGTATATGTTGTATCTGGGTTTGGGAATATTCCTTATCACGAGAAATATGCTAAGTTCTTCCTGTCCCAGAAAGGATTAAATGTTGTGTATGACGCAAACAGGCTACTTTGGCCTGATTTAGGCAGATATCTGCTTGAAGAAAACGAGGAATTGGTTTCAGGAAATATAAAGATAAATAACCTTGTTAGAGTTTTAGGAAATGATAATTTGAATAGAATAGGTAGGGTTGTAGATGGTTCCAATGGAGATGGATACTACACTGTAGACTTCGGGGATCAACAAAGAGGCCTATTTAGTGAAGAATTACTTCAGCCTGTTAAGATTTAGTTTACTTGTCATTTCAAAAGGAGATATACTTTCGACTATGGAAAACAGAATAATAAAAAGGAGAATTCCAAATCAGGTGATATTTAAATATATAGGAGTAGCTATACTTGTAGTATCTTTTTTTGGGATAGGAGTGCTAACTGGGAGATTGACTAATCCTTCAGGTTCAGCAAACAATTCCACTCCTAGTAAGCAGAATTTTAATCTTTTTTGGAATGTTTGGAACACATTAAAGTCTGATTATGTTGATTCTTCAAAGGTTAATGAGCAGGAAATGTATTATGGCTCAATTAAAGGCATGGTAAGCGCACTTGGAGATCCAGCTACTGTGTATTTAGACCCAACAGAAACAACAGCATTTATAAACGGGCAAGAGGGAAAGGCGTTTAGTGGAATAGGGGCTGAGCTTGGATATGAGAACGGTCAAGTAATAGTTGTGGCACCTCTTGACGGCTCTCCTGCACTAAAGGCAGGGGTAAAAGCTGGAGATGTAATAGTGAAGGTTGATGATGTTGCCATTAAATCGACAGAAACCATTTATGATGTAGTGGCCAAAATCAGAGGAGAGGCAGGAACAACGGTTAAAGTAACAGTACTTCATAAAGGAGCAACAAGTGTAAATGAGATGAGTATAGTTAGGGGTGAAGTTGATGTAGTAAGTAGTGAGGTAAAAAGTGTAGCAGGGAATCCAGATATTAAACTACTGAGAGTAACTAGGTTTACTGACGAAACAGTTGCAGCTTGGGACGCGAATTGGGACAAATCAGTTGCTCAAATAGGCAGTGCAAAGGGATTAATAGTTGATTTAAGGGGTAACCCTGGGGGGTTTTTTGATAGTGCGATATATTCTGCAGGAGAGTTCTTTGCTAAAGGAGTTACTCTAGCAAAGCAGGAAAATAGACAAGGGAAACAAGAAGTATTCAAATCAAGCAGAAGTGGAAAATTACAAAGCATTCCAGTTGTGGTATTGGTTGACGGTGGAAGTGCATCTTCTTCAGAAATATTTGCAGGTGCCTTACAACAAACAAAGAGAGCAACAATAATCGGAGAGAAAACCTATGGAAAAGGAACTGCTCAAAGCGTAATTGACCTTTATGATGGCTCAAGCCTACATATAACAATTGCAAAGTGGTTACTTCCAAATGGCAATTGGATAAATAGTGATAATCCAATAAAGCCCGATATAGAAGTCATATATACTGATAAGGATTTCCTTGCAGGAAATGATGTACAAATGAAGAAAGCTATTGAAGTATTAAATTCAAAAATAAAATAATTTAATAAACAAATATGGAAGAACAAATAAAAAAAACAGAACCGAAGGAAGAAGTTAAAGAGGTAAAAAAACACAAAAGTGGTAAGACAACATTTTTAGCTGTAGGCATAGGAGTAGGGGTTATAATTCTTCTTTCTGTTGGAACCTTCTTAGGAGTATGGGGAATTCCTAAAGTCACCTCCCTTTATAACCGACTAACCGGTAAGGAAACAAATACTGCAACCGATGATACAAAGGTAAAGGTTACCTCTGAAGAAAATGTAGTTATTGATGTAGTTTCGAAATCAAAAGATGCTGTTGTCTCAATTGCTCTATCAAAAGACACAATAGGAACTGGGTTTATCGTTGATAAAAGTGGAATAATTATAACTAATCAGCATGTAGTTTCTGTTCCAAATCAAAAATATCAGGTAATAACTTCTGATGGTAAAAGCCATGATGTTACTGAAGCTATAATTGATGATACTTTTGATATAGCAATACTCAAAATAAGTGGAGATAACTTCTCAGCACTAACCTTAGGAGATTCAGATTTACTGAAAGTTGGACAGTTGGTCATTGCCATTGGAAATCCCCTAGGAGAGTATGCTGGAAGCGTTACAACTGGGGTAATTTCGGGCCTTGGAAGGTCAGTCACAACCCAATCTGGAAGCTTCTGGAGCTCAACAGCAAAGCAATATGACAATGTAATACAAACAGACGCTGCAATTAATCCAGGAAACTCAGGAGGTCCTCTTCTTTCCTCAAGTAACAATGTAATTGGCGTAAACTTTGCAACAACAAGTGGAGCTGAAAATATCTCATTTGCGCTACCAATAAACCTTGTTAAACAGAGATTAGACGAGTACAGAAAGTATGGAAAGTTCATAAAGCCGTACATGGGAATTGAATATAATATGGACCCTCTTTACCAATATCCATATTACTCAACAACTCCTGGGGGACTAATTGTTAGGGTTGTAGCAGGTGGGCCAGCTGATAAGGCTGGGATTAAAGTAGGTGATTTGATAACAAAGATTGCTGATGTTACTGTAAACCAGCCTTTAGTAACAATGATTCAAAAGCATAAAGTAGGGGAAGAGATAAAGGTTGAACTGATTAGGAATGGAAAAACACTTACCTTAACGGTAAAGCTTGAGGAAGCGAAGTAGTCCGAAAGAATCATTTATAAACTCGTATTTAAATCCCTTTATTTTTTCTTCTAATTTCTCTTTTTGGCTTGGATCTATTTCTAGAATTGCTCCAATTACTCTCTTGTTATCTTTAATTTGATCTAAAAGCCTGAGGATGAGCATTAGTCCGTCTTTTCCACCATCCAATGCTATTATTGGCTCAAAGTTCTTTACAGAGGTCTGTAATTTTCCTATTTCCTCAGTTGGAATGTATGGAAGATTTGCAACAACAAGGGTAGGGGAGGTTATAGAAATGTTTGATAGTAGGTCAGATTGAATAAATTTAAGATCTACTTTATTGTTTTTTGCATTTAGTCTTGCGATACCTAATGCTTTTTCGTCGATATCGATGCCTGTTATATCTATTTTTGGAAATATTTTTGCAAGTGCAATGGAAATTGCACCACTTCCGCAACCTACATCTATAATATTTTGGAATTTCTTTTTGAATGTTTTAGCAATTTCAATAATTTGCTCTGTTTCAACTCTTGGAATTAGTACATCTCTATTTACGGCTATTTTTAAACCACAAAACTCACTTTCACCTTTGATATATTCCCAAGGCTCATCTTTTGACAGTCTTTCTTCTATTTCTTTAATTACTTTTTTATCCCCATTCGAATACATAATTATCTCTTTTGCTATTCTCAAATAATCAGGATGATTTATAGAATTAAGGAAAGAAATGGTTTCGGAAAGAAGCTGTATATCAATATTATTCATCAATATCTTCTCCTACTGAAATGTTCCCTTTTTGTATACAATCTGTTATCTCGAGTATCATATTTTCGATATTTCCATTCATGATTCCTTCGATGTTAAACCAGCTTACCTTTACTCGATGGTCTGTTACTCTGTTTTGAGGAAAGTTATAAGTTCTAATCTTTTCGGCTCTCATTGCCATCCCAATTTTGTCTTTTCTGTCCTTACTTCTAGCTGCGTCAGCTTCTTGTTTCATCTTGTCGTAAAGACGGGCTCTTAAAAGATTCATTGCTTTAACTTTGTTTTGGTCTTGGTGTTTAGTTTCTTGACATGAAACAACTATTCCAGTTGGGATGTGGGTTATTCTTACTGCAGAATCAGTTCTGTTTACACACTGCCCACCAGCTCCTCCAGCCCTCATTACCTCGAGTTTGATATCTTCAGGGTTAATCTTAACATCGATTTCAGCTGCTTCAGGCATAATTGCAATAGAAGCAGTTGATGTGTGAATTCTTCCACTACTTTCCGTAACTGGAACTCTTTGAACTCTATGTACACCACTTTCATATTTGAGGAGTTTAAAAACGTTTTTGCCTATAACATGAGCAATAATTTCTTTAAAACCGCCACCTTCACCAACGCTACTATCAATTACTTCAAATTTCCAGCCTTTTGAGTTTCCAAACATTGAATACATTCTGTATAGCTCACTTGCAAAAAGCGAAGCCTCTTGTCCACCAGCCCCAGCCCTAATTTCTAAAATTACTGATTTATTATCGTCTGGATCACTAAATTTCCTCTTTATTTCTATATCCATTATCTCTTTTTCAATCTCTCCAACTCTCTTTTGTGAAGTCTCAATATCATTTTTTGCCATGGCAATTAAATCACCATTTGTCTCTGAGCTAAGAATGGAATTTGCCTGTTGCCAGTTATCAATATTCTTGTAAAGCTCCGTTATTTGAGCAAAAAGAGTAGAGTAGTACGAAAGATCCATTGAAAGGGAAGACATATTTGCCCCTGAACTGTAGCCAGTAGCAAGCTTTCCCTCTAAATCTTCCTTTTTCTGTTTAACAAGCTCTAAATTGTATTTTTCCTTTAACATTAATACATCCATAAAAGGTATTGTATATGAAATTGAAGTGGAATTCCTCTATTTTGAGATTTGAGCAAGCATATCTTTAAGTGTGAGTGTTGATTCCTTTGCTTTTGGAGAACTTGCTGTCTTTTCTCTTCTTGCTTCCATCTTTGCCTTCTTTGTTTTAAATGACATAGCGGAAGATTTTGCTGCTCTAGCTTGATATTTAGATACCAAGTTATCTGTGTCTACGATTTTTTGCTCACCAGTATAGAAAGGGTGACATTTTGAACAAAGCTCAGTGTTTATTGAATCAAGGGTTGAACCAGTAACGAAAGTATTACCGCACGAACATGTCACTTTGCATTCTTTATTATATTTTGGGTGTATATCTTTTTTCATATCGGGCTCGATTATATCAGAGGGTATAATATGTGTAAAGGAAAGTTGGATTCCTAGGACAATTCTTTCGTTGGATATCCAAGGAGTGCATTAATTGCCTTATGATTGTTATTTAGGTCAGTGATTAGTAGATTGGTTTCGTCTGTTTTCCATTCTGGTTGTCGTCCTCTATTTCTGGTCCTAGCTGCTATTATGATTTTTTCACTTAGTATTCCCATCAATTCCTCATAAGCAGTAGGGGGGATTGGTTTTTCTTCCTCTGTAACTTCTACTTCGAAAGTATTAGGTAACATATTTTTGAATAATAAATAACCAGAGTACTTAAAAAGTATATCCCTAAATTTAAGTATTACAAGCATGGAAAAGGTTTTTAGTTATTGTATATTCTAAATTTTTCTTTAAAATCTCTAGAGTTATAGAATTTTATCTTTTTAGGAGCGACTTTATAGACTCTTGCATCCTTTGCATTAAGTAAATCTTCAGCTTTTGGCTTGTATCCATTCTTTCCAGAAATTAATTTGAGCCATAACTTCACCATCCACTTCACTTGCAACAGGTCATTAACCTCAGAGACTTCTCCACTATATTGAATCCCTACCTTTGAGCCTTCGTTTACTTGAGAGGAATTATAAATTGCACATGATACTTTGTTGTTTTCTTTGATATTTTTACAGTGTTGATCCCCCGGACCGCTTATAAAGTACAAATTTAAGTCTTTATCAACCACATAATATACAATTGCGGGCCATGGATACTCTCCAAATGTAGAGATAGACATTAAAATTTGAGTTTGTAAATATTTATATATCTGCTCTTTTATTTCTTCCATATTAAATTATATAACCAAATATTAATATATTACAAGCCATTATTTTAATTGACATATACTAATGGGGGTATATAATCTCAAGTAATAAATATTTAACTTTTGTTTAGTATAATTATGGCTAAGAGTGGACCTTCAACATTTCAAGATAGAATTCATAGAGTACAAGGGCAGCTAACTGCAATTGAACGTCAAATAAACAATGGTGAGGAGCCATCTAAAATATTAGTTCAAGTAGAGGCAGTAATATCATCAGTACAAAGTTTGAAATTAGAAATAGTCAAAAACGAAGTAAAAAGAAGCCTTCTTGCACAAATAGACGCTTCTGTCTCACTATTGAAGTAATATCTTTAGTAGTTTTTTTCTTTTTTTCTAACACAGGATCACTTGATAACTATTTATCAGGCAATTCCATATATATTCCCAAAATAGGGATAAATGAACAAATATATTCAGGATACTCAGATAGTGTTTTAGATTTAGGGGTATGGTTGCTTCCAAACACATCAACTCCTGACACTTTTGGAAATACTGTGTTATCAGCACATAGGTTTGTATACGGAATTGGGAGGAGGGCGCCGTTTTTTAGCTTAAATAATATTGATATTAAAGATAATATTTATGTTTACTGGAATGGAAAAGAATATGTTTACGAAGTTGCAGATAAATTAGAGGTTGTAAACGATGAAAATTGGATATTAGAAAGTGGAAGTGGATATACTCTAACTCTGTTTACCTGCACACCTTTGTTTAATCCAATACATAGATTAGTAATTATTTCAAAACTAATGAGTATTCGGTGATTCTTTGATATACTTGGGGGTAAAATAAATTAAATCAACTCCAATCTACTTATATGAAAATCAAATCTCTTGGATTTACGTCCTTTTTAATAGATAACGATAAATCAACAATTGTTACAGACCCACTATTTCCAAAAGAAATCGGTTTAAAGATAGGGAAGGTTGAGGCAGAGATTGCAATCATTTCAGACAAAAAGCATCTTGGGAAGTTAAATATTGTTGGAGATACGGTTACAGCCACTAAAAGAGAAGGAGTTTTAGAGATAACTGGATGTGGAGAGTTTGAATCAGCAGAATTTCTGATTCAGCGACCAATGGGAATGCCATACTATGTTATTGATAGCGGGTACACGCGAATTGTATATGTTGGACTTGAAAGCAAAAGCATAACAAAGGAGATGGTCTCGGATTTGGGAGATGTTGAGGTTTTGATACTTCCAGTTGGAGATAGCAAGATGTTTCCAGATTTTGAGATGTTGCAAGACATTATTTCGGAGATAGATCCAACAATTCTTGTTCCTTGTGGATATAGTGAGAAGGGGATTGATGAAAAATTATCTCTTAAAACAAAAGAAGAGTTCTTACATCATTTTGGATATTCAAATTTCAGAGAAGAGAAAACATTGAAGGTCACAGGAAAAGCAGAAAATGATGAGAAAGTAATGGATATTGTATTTTTAAACAAATAAAACATGACAAAACTACCACCACAAAGTATTGAAGCAGAACAAAGCGTCCTAGGAGCGATGCTACTAGATAAGGATGCGGTAATTAATGTAGCTGGTTGGCTATATCCTGAGCATTTTTATGACCAGAAACACGCAATCATATATGAAAATATTATTGAGCTTTTTGAGGCTGGTCAACCGATAGATATTGTTACTCTTACAGATAAGCTGAAGGGTAAAAAAGCGCTAAGTAAAATTGGGGGGAGAGCGTATCTCACAGATTTAGTATCCATGGTACCAACAGCGGCCCACGCGGGAGAATATGGTGAACTAGTAAGGGGAAGTGCAGTAAGGAGAGGCTTGATTAAGTCGGCAAGTAGCATAACAGAGCTTGCATGTGATGAAGGAAAAAGTCTAAAAGATGTTGTTGATAATTCAGAAAAGCTAATTTTTGATGTTGCGCAGGTAGGAGTTAAAACAAACTTTGTACATATAAAGGATCTACTTAAAGAAGCATACGAAAGAGCTGAGAAAGCCGAAAAGGAAGAGACATACCTTGGAATATCTTCAGGATTTAGGGACATAGATTCACTAGTTGGAGGATTTCAAAAGTCAGACCTTATCATTATTGCTGCAAGGCCTTCAGTTGGAAAATCCTCCTTCGCCCTAGATATTGCAAAAAATGCTGCACTAGTAGATAAGAAAAAGGTTGTAGTATTTTCATTAGAAATGTCCAAAGAGCAAATTATTTCAAGATTTCTAAGTATGCAGTCTGGGATACCATTCTGGGATACTCGGATGGGAAGAATGACAGATGAGATGTTTGCGAAGTATGCAACCGCAATGGGTGAGCTTGCTGAAGGACAGATTTATGTCGATGATACCCCAGGTCAGCATATTAATGAGATTAGAACTAAAGCTAGAAGGCTTGCTTTAGAAAAAGGTGTGGACCTTATTGTTGTTGACTACCTTCAGTTAATTCACGGAAGTAGTCGCGAGGGGAGAACACAAGAGGTATCTGAGATTTCACAAGGGTTAAAAAACATAGCAAGAGAAGTAAATGTACCAGTAATAGCTCTTTCCCAGCTAAATAGATCTATTGAAAGTAGAACATCACGAAGACCACAGCTATCTGACCTTAGAGATTCTGGATCAATTGAACAAGATGCAGACATTGTTATGTTTATTGATAGGGAGGATACGTATAATCCGGATTCAAGTAAAAAAGGAACTGCAGACATCATTGTTGCCAAACATAGAAATGGCCCGACGGGGGATGTTCAGCTTGCATTCATAAAAGAATTGGCAAGTTTCAGGAACCTGTATAAAGAGAAAGAGGCTAGAAAGAGCGACAAATAGGCGTGTTCGCGATATAATTTCGGCAACAACGGTCGAATGGTGGAACTGGCAGACACGCGGGACTCAAAATCCCGTGCTAGCAATAGCGTGAGGGTTCGATTCCCTCTTCGACCATATTAATTATTATTTATTACATTATGAATTTAGAACAAATATTACTCACGGTCTCAAATAGTATAGGAAATGCAGATTTCACAATTATAATATATGTAGTTTCTGCACTTTTCATTGTATTTTGGATCTTTGTTTTAGGTTGGGTTTGGATTGATAGTGGAGAGAGAACTACAAACAAGATGACTAGATTAGTTGGAGTAATATTGGTTGCTGTTTTAAATATAATAGGTTTAATTATTTATTTAATAGTAAGACCAAAACAAACAATTCAGGAGTTATACTGGGCAGATCTTGAGAGAAGATATTTAAAGTATGAGACCGCAGAGCTTGGAGATTGCCCAAACTGTGGTTTTAGCTTGCAGCCTGGATTTAATATTTGCCCTAAATGCAAATATGAGATAAAGATAAACTGTAAAGGATGTCAGATGTGGATAGATAAAACATATACATACTGTCCATTCTGTGCCAAGGCAACAAGACAAGTAGAGGAGGGGGAAGAAGTTATTGCTAGCAATGAGGAAATGGAAGAGGAGATAAATAAATCAAAGGAAGAGGCTATAAGTGTAGTGACTGGAAATAAAACAAAGTATGTAGATAGACATGGGATACTAAGCAAGATAAAAGGAGAAATATCAAAGATATTTAAAAAGAAAGAGAAAAAGGTAGTGAAAAAAGTAGTTAGCAAGAAGAAAGTTTCAAAGAAAAATAAGAAAAAGAGATGAATATTGTTGAAATTGTAAGAGAATTTATTTCTGATGTTGGTTTTCTGCCTGTAGTTATTTTTGCTTTCTTAGTTTGTCTATATGTATATTGGGAACAATCTAAAAGAGCGAATAAAAATGAAAATTCTATCTTTGATGGCTTCTTCATATCCTCATTCTTCATGGTTATCTGGGGAAGGATTTCATATATATTTAGCAATCCAAGCAACTATGAGGGGCTTGTATGGTCATTAGTTCCGTATGAAAAATACCCTGATGGATTGTATATATTTAGGCTTCTTCCTTGGAGGTATTTCAGAATTTGGGATGGAGAATTTCTTTTTACTGGTCTGTTTATTGCTTTTGTCATTGCCTCATTTCTATATTGTACAGTAATTAAAAAATGGAGATGGAGAGAGATGATGGCAACCATAATTCTTAGCTCAACAGTATTTTTAGGAACACTTTTTTCAATAATTGGTTTTGTAAATAGCGTTAAATCTCTTTTTATCCAAGGTGTTGTTCTTTTGAGTATCTCCCTTGTATATTCAATTCTCTATGGAGGTTTGAAAAGAAGGTTGAAAGAGAAAAAGGCAGTGCTTTTTGAAAAGTTAAACTACTTACTTGTCTTTGTATATTCTTTATCTATATCAATATATCTTCCAGTTTCGGTATTAAATAGCGATATTACTGATTGGGATAGAAACAATATGTATATATTTATAGCTTTTTCGATAATCTCATTTGCAGTATTTATCATAGATATATTTAGAAAGAATGTAATATTGCAGGCTAGATACAAGGTGAGGTCAACATCAATTTCAACTAACCAACCAATAAAGCTATAAAATGACGAGTATCGTTTTGGAAAAGGAAATGGTAGGAAGTAGGATAGACCTGCTTGTACTGGGAGAGCTTAAAAAAGCTGGAGGGAGCCTTTCCCTTACACGTTCTCAAATAGCCGAATATATACCGAAATTCGTTGTCGTAAATGGAAAGAGTGTTAAAAAAGGATATTCGATAAGAGAGCAAGATAATGTGCAAATAGACATATCGGGACTAATTTCAGAAATATCAAAGAAGCTTGAGAGCTTGGCTGATAAAATAGAGCCTTTTGCAGAGGATTTAAACATTATCGAAGAGAGTAATGATTGGATTGTGATAAATAAGCCCCATGGTGTGGCGGTACACCCTGGAATTGGAAATGAGAATAACACAATTGCCAATATGGTCAAATACTATCTTAGTAACAAAAACGAGTTTGATCCAACTGTAGCACGTGCTGGAATCGTTCACAGACTTGATAAAGGGGTAGGAGGGCTCATGATCATCGCAAAAAACAGAAATGCCCAGCTATACCTCCAGAAACAGTTTGAAGAGAGAAGGGTGACCAAATTATACTTAGGGCAAATAAAGAAATTAAAATCAGAAGTACCAGAATCTAAAAATGATCTCCAAGAGGAGATTAAGAAATTTACTGATAGTGGTTTTGAAGTAGATAATAGATGGACAAAAGTAGAGGGGTATATCGCAAGGCAAGCAAATAACAGGATGATGATGCAAATAAACGACTATTATAAAGGGAAAAACTGTGTTTCTTATGTTCTACCAATTGACGGAAGTAGACTATTAATAAAACTTGAAACTGGAAGAATGCATCAGGCTAGAGCAAGCGTGAGATACCTTGGTTGGGTGATAGTTGGTGATAAACTGTATGGTGATGAGCAAGGGGAAGGCAAAATTGCTCTTGAACAAGTATTGCTCTCACTGGTAGTTTCCGAAGGAATTAATAAAACATGGAAGCTTGTATAAGTATTATATCGGGAAATTTTCAATTTCTATTTATGAATTCCTAAAAATAAATATTTTCTTACATCTGTACTTTTCCGCTGTTCTGCCAACCATAATCGTGTGAACTATATAGTTGTACATGATACCCGCAATTACTATTGAATATTAATAATAATTAAACAAAGTTAAATTTGCACTATTCGGATTAAGCCCGCAGTTCTATATGCACCTAATTAGCTCTGGTTGTGGGCGAATGCTGTACCATGTACGTAACATCTGTATGGAGAGGGGAGGTTGTACAAAAAATCTGAAAATATGCCTAAAATACTCTCTAGGCTATTTGTTTATATGGAAAATATCACCTAAAATATTTATATGACAAATAGGTCTCGTAAAAAAAGAATAGTGAGGAAAGAAGAGAGAAGTAGAAAGAAGGGCTTGAATATTAGAAAATCGTTAACTGTAGCTGGAGTACTTCTTATTACTGTAATAACAACGATATTTGCCATTCAATTTACTCGCTTTTTGAGTATAAAGACCCAAAGTAGTGTTGATAAACAAGCATTAAGTAAGTATTTGATTAAAAGAGACAATGTTAAATCCACATTAATAGTCTTACAAGATCTAGTTAACGATAAGATTGCTGGGGCTTGGTATGTAGTTAGTAATCAAAAAACTAATACCAGCTTTGTATATTATGTCCCCCCGGGGGTATATATGAGGGACTATTCGGGGAAGGTTAGTGAGTATGTCTCTGTTGGTGATTTGAAATATGCTGGAAACATTATTAATCATACAAGAGAAATTGAGTATTCAATCTGGCAACTCAGCAATTTAACTGGAATTACCGTTGATTCATACATTTGGTTCAAACCAGATTCCTTAGCTCCATTTTCAAATTTGTTTAATGATGTATCAGATTACTCACTTGATGACTTCAATCTTTTGTATCTTCCAAAAAACGAAATAACTAAACCGGCATTAGCTATAAACTCAATTACCTCAAAATACTCTCTTTTTCCATTGATAACTAATATTGCACAGTATAAGAAACTCGCAGAAGGAATAGATACTAATATGAGTAGCTTTGCACTTTTAGAAAGGATAAAGGAGATAAATAGAGACATTACTGTGTCTGGAGTAACAATGTTTAACTTGTCCCAACTTTGGGCAACTAATATTGAGACAACAAGTGATGAGCGAGAAGTCAATGTAATAAACTATCCTGAAATAGATTCGAGGCTAGATAATGTAATAAACATATTAAAAGGTAGAAATATTGAAAAAGAACAAGTCAAAGTTGAAGTATATAACGGTAGTGATATAGATGGCCTGGCTTCAAGATATTTCCGAAAGATTAAAAATGCTGGGCTTGATGTTGTTAGATATGAAAATGCTCCAGTAATATATGAGAAGACACAGATATATATTCCTGATCAATCTAAATATATATATTCCCTAGATTTGGTAAAGAGGATACTGGTTGTTACTCCTACAATAATAAATAGTAGACCAGATTTTATGACAACAGGTGATATTGTCATTGTTCTTGGAAAGGATATGGAACAAGAAGCCGTTTGGAAGTAATTGTAACTATTTCCATTTTTATATATCATCATTATCATGATATGGTTAATTCTTTTTCTATTAATTGTTAGTTTAGGGTTTTTAGCCTTTGTATTTACAAGGGAGAGGAAGATTGCTCCTGTAAATGTGTACGAACAGATGAGAAACCCCTCTGTTATACAAATACTTGTGCCAAGAGAAAATGATAAGACCCCACTTGCGGCTGAGCAGATGTTTGCCTCATTGCACGGGATTATGAGAGATGCAAAAAAATCTCTCGATACAATTTCGTTTGAAATTGTTAGCTCTGGGGAAGAAGGAATAAGGTTTTTTGCAATAGCACCAGATTACCTCATTAAGTTTGTAGAAGGGCAGATATATGCACAGTATCCAAACGCTGAGATAAAAGGAGTGCCCGACTACTGCCAGGTTCCTGTTAGTAATTCTGTTTTTGTATCAACAGGAATAATTGAGTATGACAAAGAGTATATATTCCCGATTAAAACCTTTAGAAGTTTTGAAGTTGATCCACTTGCAGCAATCACTTCTGCTATAAGTGGGCTCAAGGTAGGAGAGAGTGCGTGGATTCAGATAGTAACAAGACCAATTGCCAACTATTGGCAAGAGTATTCAAAAACCTATATCACCTCTATTAAAGAAGGAAAGAGCATGGGAGGAAATCCAATATTTAATGTCTTTTCATCACTAATAAAAGGGATGGCAAACTCTTTACAGAGCCAATCAAAAAATGAAGCGTTAAAAAAAGAAGTAGTAAAACTAGCTCCAGGACAACAGGAAGAGTTAAATCAAATTGAGTTAAAGATGACAAAGGTAGGGTTTGAGGTAGGAATAAGGGTGATAGCAAAAGCAGGTACTGAGGCTAGAAGTGAGCAGATTCTTCATGATGTAGTTGCGAGTTTTAAACAGTTCACAACCGCTCATCTAAACTGCTTTATCTTTGGTTCGCAAGATAAGAAGGGAGAGGAGATATATAATGAATATACAAGTAGAATACTTTCAAAAGACACAGCAGACATTCTTAATATTGAGGAGCTTGCTTCAGTTTTCCATCTTCCAAATATCTCTGTTCAAACCCCAAATATACTTTGGAGTAGGGCGAGAAAAGCAGAGCCACCCATGGATATTCCACAAAATGGAATAGAGGGAGTAAATGTGTTTGCACAAACTGACTATAGAGGAGCTAAGATTGAATTTGGGATTAAGAAGGAAGATAGAAGAAGACATATGTATTTTTTGGGTAAGACTGGGGTTGGTAAGTCAACAGTATTTAAGAATATGTTTATCTCAGATGTTTTATCTGGCGCTGGCTGTTGCTTTATCGATCCCCACGGTGAGACTGTAGAGGAGATTCTTGAGTTTATCCCGGAAAGTAGGAAGAATGATGTCGTGTACTTTAATCCTGCAGATACTCTTCACCCTATTGGATTTAACCTTCTAGAATTAAAAGATGCTTCCCAGAGAGATTTAGTTGTAGACGGAGTAGTGGAAGTGTTTAAAAAGCAGTTTGAGTACTCATGGGGCCCAAGACTTCAGTATCTTCTTGCAAACGCCATAGCAACATGTTTAGAGGCCCAAGGAACAACAATACTATCTGTTATGAGGATACTAAATGATAAGAACTATAGAAAGTTCATTTTAAAACAAGTTAAAGATCCAATACTCTATAAATTCTGGGAAGAAGAGTACCAGCAGATGTCTACAAACTCGAGGTTGGTCACAGAGGCAATTGCGCCAATTCAAAACAAGGTTGGTAGATTTATCTCTTCCTCAGTAATTAGAAATATAGTAGGACAGGTCAAATCAACAATTGATTTAAGAGATATAATGGATAACAAAAAAATTCTTCTTGTTAATCTCGCACAAGGGAAGTTAGGAGAAGAAAGCAGTGCCCTGCTAGGAGGAATGATAATTACCCGACTTCAATCAACTGCAATGGAGAGAGTAGATATACCAGCCGACCAGCGAGCAGACTTCTTCCTCTATGTTGATGAGTTTCAAAACTTTGCAACTGAAGCGTTTGCTAAAATACTTTCTGAGGCGAGAAAGTTCAGACTTAATCTTACAATGACAAACCAGTATATAGATCAAATTCCTCTAGCTGTCAGGCAGGCTATATTTGGAAATGTCGGAACAATAGGATCGTTTGTTGTATCTCAAAGCGATGCAGCAATACTTGCAAATGAGTTTGCGCCAATCTTTTCTCAGGAAGATTTAGTTTCTCTTGAAGCGCATGCTATGTATGTAAAACTTTGTATAAATGGAATGACATCAAAGCCATTCTCTGCAAAATCTCTCGATATTAGATATAACAAGTTTAATCTTAAGAATGAAATAATTGAGCAATCAAGGGAGAAGTACGGAATGAATAAAGAAATAATTGAGGATAAGGTTAACAGGTGGAGCCAACAAACATATAGTGACGGGGGAAACAGGTCGGTGATGAAGAATGCAAAATCACCTATAATTTTAGGCGTGGAGAAAGTGTAATTGACAGAATAGCGGTCGTTTTTATATAATAAAAAACAATTGGGGTTTCCCACGACTCACTCTGATTGAAAGATTAGAGTGAGGGAAAATATTTTCTCACTTTGTTTGTAATGTCTCTAAAGTCTTTTTTTTCCATTTCACTAAGTTTATTTAACAACCTCTTACTGCTATATGATCTAATCTGTGAAATTATTACCGACACTTTTTTATCTTTGATTTTTATGGGGCGGTAATATTGAATGTTTTTGAGTTTGGTAGACATAGATATTCCTATGAAAAGGAACGGATTAAATTTCTTAACTACTAATACTGGTCTTAAAAATAAAGGCTTCTTACCATCTTCTTCAAATCCTATGTTTATTCCAACATAGGTCCACCACACATCTCCTTCGTTAAAATACGGAGGTTTATGGTCAGTGCTATCTATTTTCTTTTTTAACTCATTCCAATTTTCAAAATCTTTGAAATACTCCATAGATATATTTTAAAGAATAGAAATGAATAAAGAATTAAATATTATGTTTTTTGCTCAGTTGTCCAAAGCCAGAAAGAGGTATAAAATGAGGCTATGTCAGGACATAGCAAGTGGGAGACAATCAAAAGAAAGAAAGCAGTTAATGACGCAAAAAAGGGAAAGGCATTTTCACGATTATCAGTTCAAATAACACTGGCCGCAAGGCAGGGAGGAGTTGATCCAGATATGAATCCAGCTTTACGACTTCTAGTTGATGAAGCTAAAAGAGAAGGATTTCCAGCAGATAATGTTAAAAAAGCCATTGAAAAAGGTGGAGGTGGAGAAAAGGGAGAGGCCTATGAGCAGGCAAGTTATGAGGGCTTTGGACCTAGTGGAATACAGATAATTGTTGATGTGCTTTCCTCAAATACAAACAGATCTGTTGCAGAACTTCGCTCATTAATGGCTGATGTCGGAGGAAGTATGGCTGAACATGGTGCTATATCTTGGAATTTTGATGTAGTTGGTTGGGTAAATATTATGCCAGGGAAGATGGTTAAGTCAGAAAAATTTGGAGCCGAAGATATATATACTCCTGAAAACAAAGATGAGGTGGAATTAAACGTGATGGGAATAGAGGGAGTTGTTGATATGGGAGATAGTGAAGATGGGTCTATTGATGTATATACCGACTTCAAAGACTTAGGGAAGGTAAGGGATGCTATTCTAGCAACTGGATATGTTGTAAATAAGGCACAAATTGCTAAAATTGCCAAAACAAAAAAGAAATTAGCTGGAGAAGAGTTAGAAAAGGCACTTACTGCCTTAGACAGGATAGAGGAGTATGAAGATGTTCAAAATATTTGGACCGATCTAGTGGCGTAGTAACAAGAGAATAATATTTGTATACATTTTTTAATGAGAATTCTAGGAATTGATCCAGGCGTTGCAACTACAGGGTGGGCGATTGTTGATTTTGATAAAGAGATAAAAGTGGTTGATTTTGGTGTAATAACAACATCAAAAGAGAATACCCAACAGATAAGACTTTCAGAAATATATAAAGATTTGAGTGAGATTATCAATAAGTTTAAGCCAACTTTAGCTGGAATAGAGCTGCTTATCTTTAATAATAATGCGAAAACAGCAATGAATGTTGGTGAAGCAAGAGGAGTAGTACTTTTGTTGCTTTCACAAATGAGTATTGAAACATTTCAGTTTACCCCTCCACAAATTAAAAGGTCTATTGCAGGTAGTGGTAGGGCGGATAAAAGACAAGTGCAGGAGAATGTTAAAAGAATGTGTAATCTATCAACACTTCCTAAACCCGATGATGCTGCAGATGCTATAGCAATTGCTATATGCTGTAATGATTGTTACAAAATTAGTAGAATGAGTAATAATATAAACAAGAAATAATATGATTAGTATTGTAAGTGGAAAAGTTGCAAAAGTTTCTGGAAGCGAGAAGTATTCTTTTGTTGACGTTTTAACCAGCCTTGGAATTGGATATAGGATATTTGTTAGCAAAAGAAGCTCGTTTAATGAGGGTGCAAACGTTGTTCTATACACAAGTTTCCAAGTTCGAGAGGACAATCAATCTCTTTATGGATTTCCTGATATGGAAGAGAGAGACTTCTTTGAACTACTCATTACCGTCTCAGGAATAGGGCCTAAGATTGGTTTAGCGGTACTTTCAATGTATAGTCCAAGCGAGATTGTAGGATTCATTCTCTCTGGAGATGCAACTAACCTATCTAAGGTTTCTGGTTTGGGAAAGAAGGGGGCGGGAAAGATTGTATTAGAGCTTGAAAACAGAATAAGTGGATTGGACATTAAGATATCTGATACAAAGGTCGCAAACAAACTCATAATTAGGGAGTTAAAAGAGGCTTTACAATCCTTAGGTTTTAAAGGTGAAGCTCTTAAAAGCTACTTAGAAAAAGGAGAAAAGTTATCAAAAGATGTTACAGAACTGGATCAATTACTTAAGTTAGTGTTAAAACACGATTGATAGAATCAAGCTTAGAAGAGAAAAAGGGGAAGAGAAGGGTGAAAAAAGCTCCGCTTGAGAGTGTCACTGATACATTCGTTGAGCAAAAGATTAGGCCTAACAAATTCTCAGATATTATTGGTAGGGAAAATGAGAAAAACACTATATTAACAATGATAAGTGGGGCAAAGGGTAGGGGAGAAGTAATTGATCATATCCTTTTTTACGGCCCTCCTGGACTTGGGAAAACAACCTTTGCAATATCAATTGCTAATGAGATAGGAACAAACATTAAAATAACAAGTGGACCTGCAATAGAGAGAGCAGGAGATTTAGCTGCGGTGCTAACCAATTTAGCTCCAGGAGATATTCTTTTCATTGATGAAATACATAGGCTTCCAAAGGTTGTCGAAGAAGTATTATATCCTGCGATGGAAGATAGGGTTATTGATATTGTAATGGGAAAAGGCCCTTCTGCTAAAACAGTTAGGCTTCAACTTGAACCATTCACTTTAGTTGGGGCAACAACACAAATTGGTAAAATTGGTTCCCCAATGAGAGATAGATTTGGCCTAATACAGAGGTTGGACTACTTCAAAGAAGATGACCTGTTAAATATACTTAAAAGAGCGGCAAAACTTTGGTCAATAAAGTATGAAAAAGGTGCGTTAGAGGAGATTGCAAAGAGGTCAAGAGGAACAGCAAGAGTTGCCCTTAGACTTCTTCGAAGGGTGAGAGATTTTGCGGAGAATAAATCAATTGATTTAAAATGCTCAACAAAATCTCTTGATCAACTGGGAATTGATGAGCAAGGTTTAGAACAGATAGATAGGAAAATAGTCAGCATTATCTATGCAGATTTCAATGGAGGACCTGTTGGGCTATCGACACTTGCTGCTACAATAAGTGAGGATGTGGATACACTTAGTGAGGTGTACGAGCCATATTTAATGAAATGTGGTTTAATAAAAAGAACATTTCGTGGTAGAGTTTTGACAGAAAATGGAATTAGAAAAGCAATTGAAATACTAGGTTTAACATCAATAATATAGTTATGGTTAAAACAGATAATATCGATGAGTTTAAAAAGGGTAGAATGGTTGCCCTTGCTGTTGTTATTAGTATTCTGATTCTTGCATTAAAGCTTCTGCAGGCTGAAGAGACTGCTGCACTTCCATTTGTATATCTAAGGGCAGCTATAGCCGCTGTAGTGACCTATGTAGGACTTCTTTGGGCATTTCAACTTCAGGTAGCACCAAGAACATTAACTTATGTATTAACACAAGCCGCTCTTTTGGTTTTTAATCAAACACTGTTTATTGAACTGTTTATTTTTAGGAGGGTAGGGAGGATTTATGAAGCTCTACTGCTTCTTTTGGTCCTTGGGGTCATTACGGTAATGACATATATCTCTTTTGCAACTGCAAATATATTTAATGTAGCTTATTTTAAAAGGATTCCTTTAATTGCAGTAGGGAAGACAATGTCTTTTCTTCTGACATTAATCTCAATTTACTTTATTTCGTTTTCAGTCTTAGAAAGCGGGTTTTTCCCTCTGTTTACAGTATTAATTCTTGCAGTATCATATCTCCTTCTCATAATTTTCCATCTAAGGCACTTGGAAATACGCAGGGATATCTTGTGGAAGGTAGTTTTTCTAACGCTGGGAATATTGATGATAAGTATTGGACTACTAATAGTTATTGGCGCAAACTCTGCTATTATGGCCTTTACCCCAGTGGTTCTCTTTTACTGTTTGGTCGGATTACAGACAAATGAAAAAATATCAAAAGCTCAGTTAATTGAGTATTTCTTCTTTACAATTATTGCTTTAGGTATCAATTTTATTGGCAGGTAGTTAGCAGAGGAGGGGGGAGAGTGAAACCTTACCTTGTCCCATAGTGGACAGAAGCTTATAGTAAGTTTGTGGATAACATTATCTACTCCTAGCACCATATATCATAAATAACTGTTATTTTAATAAATAATTCAGATTAGTTTCAGTATAGATTTTCATATATCCATAGTGGAGAAGAGGATACTTCCCACTGCTTGACATATGCCTTAAAATCTACGATAATATATCGAGTATAATCGTCCTTATATGCGGTTGACACTAAGTCTACTTATTACTACACTATAATTATGATAAATCTATATATTCCAAAAGTTGAATTATTTATATTTATTTCCTCCCTTTCTTCTTTCTCTGCTTTGTTTTATTATTATTTTATGGGAATATTTTATAACTTACGACACTTTAATTTTTACCTCCCCCTACTCTGATGAAAGATATTATTAAGCTGCCCCAACAAGATAAATACCTACTTGGTCTCCAGAATGATAACTATAGTATGCTCACAGTATTTAACTATGCGCGTGACCTCTGCATTTTTGCAGTTTTCCTTGATGCAAATAATATTAAATTTAAGGATTTGAGCAAAGATCACATCACCTTATACAAGGGATATCTTCGAAATGGAGATCATTTGAAAGATTTAGACAAAATAAGGGGTGAAAGTATGAAAAAGATAGATACAGCGCAGATAAATGCCACAACGGGCTACAAGGGGTCTAAAACAAATGACAAGGTGGTTAGTACTGGTACAACACCTGGAAAAGACAGTCTAAATACGGGAAAGTTCCTTTCTAACGTGTATAAGAAGGTGTATGGAAGTTTAGGAGTTTTGAGCAAACCAAGTAACTCAAAATCACGAGCAAATTCTGGTTTGGATGCCCGAAGTGTTAATCGAATGTTATCTGCACTTAGAAGCTATTTAAAATATAGAATTGAATTTGATTTAGATATTCCAATTGCACCTGACGCGATAAAACTAATTAAGGCTGAGAAAAAGAAATCCCAGGTTGCGGAACTTTCTGAGCTTGTAAAACTAATAGAATGCCCAATTGAATTTGAGACCAAGAAAGATGTCGGAATTCGAAATAGAACAATGCTAGAGCTGCTTTTTTCGACTGGAATGAGAATTTCTGAGCTTGTTAATCTGAATCTTGATCAAATAAACCTAGAGGGTAAATTATTCATTCTAGGAAAGGGTAAAAAGCAAAGATTTGTGTATTTAACGCCAAGGGCTTTGGGTTGGCTTGATAAATATTTAGAGGTTAGATTTAAACATGCATTTGTAGAAGACCGTGAAACGTCTAATGCAAATAGAACGTCTGATAATATGGAATTGAAATTTGATAAGTATAAGTATATTGAAATGCTGGAACAGTATAGAAAGAGTGGATATATTACAAAGTTCAGTTCCCCTGCTCTCTTTATCCCTTTTAATGGTAGAAGAAGCGGAAAAGAAAATACAAGGATATCCACTAACTATTTTCAAGAAAGGATTGCTATATATAGGAAAAGAATTGGGATATTAGTACCTACCTCTGCACACAGTTTAAGACATGGTTTTGCAACATATTTGGCTGAAAATGGAGCAAATCCCGCAGCAATACAGATACTTTTGGGTCATGAAAGCTTAAACACGACTACTAGGTATGTACATGCATCAGATAAATACGCACAAGACACTGTGAAGGATAAACACCCGTTAAAATAGTTTCTATTTATTCTCTTGTATATCTTTTACCGTTTGCGTGAACTCATCGGTCTTCATTGCGGCTTGAACCTTATTCACAGCATCAGGGTCTCCAGCTTGATATTTGTTATATAACTCCTTTACCTCTTTACCTTTTTCAAATAAGCCTTCCAATATCTTTACAACAATTAGTGCTCTTTTCTCATCTGCTTGGTCTCCATATGTTAATTTTGCTATTTCATCCACAATAGCACTCTTTCCTTCAACTGTAGCTTCGGATTCTAATTTTGTTTTTAATTCATTAAGTTTTTCTTCTGATAAAACATCAATAGCATCAGAAATAATGTCAGTTGTAATATCCATAGCACTTGCGTCAAGCATCTGGTCAATTTGATCTTGCGTATACCCAAAATCAATCATTTTCTGTATTAATTCTTTTAATTTGTCCATTTTATATTTGGCAGTAAATTTAAATTATTTCTAATGTACAACACCTGTTTTGAAATCATTTATTAATTGAACAACCTCAGGAACTCTACTTAAATCTCCACCTTGATTTGATGTCAAAAGTGGATTGTTCCATCCCATTCCATTCCTTACTGCACCATCAATTCCTCTCCTCATGAACTCTCCATCAACTCTTGCAGGGTCTAAACCTTGTTGCTGTGCAAGCCTCATGATTATGGAATCTGTAGAGTCTCCAGGCCTAATGTCAACATTCCATCCTGAAGTTCCACCAGGACCTTTTGGTATTCCAGTTCCTCCAGAGTTACTTGTCAAACCACCTTTTCCAACTTTCCCACCGGCATTTGTTACTGCACTATGGGCATGTATTAATCCATGTAAAGCGTTACCTAAACCAAATCCTGCACCAAGTCCTATTAATGCTGGTGCTCCATAAATTGCTGCAGTTACCAATGGTTTCAACCATTTTTTCTTCTTTTCTAGTTTAGCTTTCTTTTCTGCTTGTGTTGCTACATGTGATTCTAATAATGTTGTCAATGTTGGACTATTTTGAATACCTTCGGCTTGTGCATCTCTTTGAATCCTTGCAATTTCTGTGTCAATATCTGCCATTTCTTGATCTAGTTTGCTAAGGTATTTTTCGCCTTTTTTACCTGCCAAATTAAGACCTATTGATCCACCAGCTGTCCCAACACCAATTGCTATTGCTGCTGCCACTCCGACAGGGGGAACAAGCAGTCCAACTCCAAGACCTATTGCTCCTCCAACCAATCCACAAATTAGCTTTATTTTATTTCTCTTTTTTGTTTTTTCCATAGCCTCTTCTTTTGCTTTTTGCTCCGCCTCCATAGTTTGCCTTGCTCTCATCTCTTGTTCTAATTTTAATGTAAGTTCTTCAACACTTCTTTTAAGTGCTGAGATATCCTCATCTCTTTTTTTATTTGCTGCCAATTCTTCTTCTGATAGTCTGTTTTCGGAAATAACAAGGATTCCTGTTTGATTGGCAATCTCAAGTAATATTTGTAGCTCAATTTCTAGTCTAGTTTTTTGTTCGGCAGTTACATTCTTCCCAGTTCTCAACTCATTTTGAATTCTTGTAATCTCTATATTGAGTGCTACAGAAGAATCTTTTTCTGAGCTTGATACTGTGAGTAATATAGCAATCTCATTTCTAATCTTTGTTTTCTCTTCTTCTGGCGTTGAATTATCATGTAATTTTTCTCTTAATATTTCTATTTTAGTTTTTATTGCTATAGAAACCTTGTCTGTATTTTTATCGTTTAATTCAACCTTTATTGTTCCTTCTGCTTCACGCAATGCTTGGCTTGTGACTGAGATTTTCAGACCTATCTCTAATATGAGGGATTCGTTTTTGTCCTCGACCGCCCTCTTAAATTCTACCCTTAATTTTTCTAATTCTATCGTAAGTGTTTCCTTGGTTGTTTTTTCCACTTCTTTTGGAGGAGTATTAACTTCTCCTTCATCTTTTTTATCTGGCGATACTTGAGTCCCGTTAATTGTAATCTCAATGCTAGTTTTTTGTATTTGAGAAATAATACTTACTAACTTAGCAAATTCATCTGTATTTAATGTTCCTGAGGCTTGTTTGGCCTCTAAATCTTTAAGCTCATTTTCTAATATTGCCAACTCTTGCTTTTGACCTTCAAAATTGTCAATTGCAATATTTGCAATATTCTTCCAGTCATGTTCCCTCTTTGTCACTTTTCCAAGCTCTTCTGAATGTTTTTTATTTAATGAGTCTCTTAATTTATTCATATCCTGCTCATTCTGTTTTGCTATCCCAGCGATAGCATCCTGTCCAATAAATACATCTCTGGATTTTGAATTAATATCTGTAGGCATTGATGCAGAAAATCCAGAATTCAATTTATCATTGTAATCCATCTTTTCCTTCCCCGTCATTTCAGGTCTTGTTGTACCAATTATTTGTCCTTTGTCATCAAACTTTGAATTTTGGTTTGTTTTCAGTTCTTCACTTTTTGCATCAACTTCCCGTTAAGAATCAGTCATTTTATCAGATGTCTTGCCCCAAGTAGCTGCTGTTTGTGTATTAGAATTGAATCTATTATTTACATCTGTTTGCTTTTGTATTGCTTTGTCCTCCTCTTGATATCCCTTTATCCCTGAATCTACAACTCCACGTAAAGCTTGTGCTGTTCCAAATGTTGCTGCATGCTCATTGATTTGATTTTTTGCGTGTCTTTGAGCTACAGTACCTGGTTTAGTAGTTCCGTACATATTACTGGCTTTATCAAATTCCTTTTCTTCTTGGTTCATTATTTGTCCAAATTTTTGTGATGCATTAAGCATTGTTCCAATAGTTGATTCACTTGGATTTGCCATTTTATTTTATAATTTAATTTAATAGTTTCTACTTATCAGATTAATATAAGCCATAGACTACGTCAATAGAGAAATATCGATATTACAATGTTAATTATATAGGACATTATCGTGTTTAAGATTTATTTTGCTTCAACCAGATTAAGTTTTTGTAATAGGTTATTTATATTTAACTGCGGTCTGAAGTTAAACCAGGATAATTTAACAATATCCAGGTAAACCTCAATCATGAATATACTCCAAAATATTGATGCAATATCAAGTGGTACTTTGTAACTAATACTGTTAAAAATCCCCAAGGTTATTGCACAAGCGAGAAATATAATTAAAAAAAGTTGAGGAGATACAAGATGGATATATAAGCCATTATCAATTGTTTTCTTCGTAACAACATATTTTGGTTTTTTGCTTCTACCATATCTTAAAACATTAAATAAGGCATTTAAATATACAGGTCCTAGTCCAAAAGATATCCTCATGCTTTTGACAACGTTTCTTTCTTTAATCTGCTCATCTCTTTTGATTGACCAAATGAATAGGTATGTACTTAGAAGATATGTAAGTAGGTGTAGAAAATAAATAATGGGGTTGGCAATTATCGTGCCTTTTCCAGTAATAAGTACTATCCCGGGAACGAATGCTTGAAAAAACATCATTGCAGAAAAGAGATAAAATATTCCAGCCTCAGAAAATTGGATTTTTTGTAAAAATGTTAATCCTTCTTTTTTACCCCAAAATAGCGATCTAATTGAATCCATTGCCCAAACACCCCTTTGTTTGTACATATTAGGAATATTTTCGTTTCCTACTTGAGCAATTGCCCCTACAATTGGTAAGTAGATTCCCTTCCATCCTTTTCTTAGTGCGGTAATTCCAGATTCAACATCTTCAACAATGTTCCAAACAGGAAATCCTCCAATATCCATTAATGCTTTCTTTCTCCAAACAAGTCCTGAACCACATGGGAAAACAGAATTTGTTTTGTTTTTGTTTATCATTAAGCTTCTATAAAAAACCTTTTCTCTATTTGAAAAGGGGTCTCCAGGAGATATCATTGAATCCTTTATTGTTTGTACATAGGCAAGTTTTTCGTCATTTACTAATTTCCCAATTGTTTGCATTAGAAAGTCAGGGTCCCCTACAATATCGTCTGCATCTCTTGTTTCGATAAATTGGATAGATGGTTCATTTTTAATCAAATCAAAAGCATAATTTAAGTTTCCTGCCTTCCCCTCTCCCCTTCTTTTCTTTGCATCTTTAAGTGGAGGATTTACATATATGAGATTTATTGAGTATTTATTTGCTAAAAAGTGGCAAAGGACTTTAACCTCACTGTTATAATCGTCATCTGAGACAATAATTAGCATTTTAGATATAGGATAGTTTTGGCTTATTATTGATCTAATAGTTGTGTCTAGAATATATAAAGGCTCTTTCCATGTTGGGATTAGTATTGCAATTGAAGGAAGATTGTTTTGTTTAGATAAAGGTTGGAATTTAGGTTTTGAATATGTCCAGTTATTTATCACATGGATAATTGTTGGGATAACTCCGAGGATTGTTGTAACGGTAAAAAAGAGTGACAACTCCCAAGCATTTTGGTTAAATGATGTTAAAACAAAAATAGCATAAAGAATTGCACTTCCTATTGCTATTATCCCAATTGTTCTTGATAATGCTTGTTTCATAAAGTAACATTGATATTATACATTTTGACAATTTAAATAACAACCCATAGTAATTATGAAGAACAAGCTTAAATTCATCCTCCTTCTCCTACTTTTAGTTGGTTTGTTCTCATTTTTAATTGTTTTTAGATTAAATAAAGAAACTGCAATTAAAAATTGGTTTTCAAACAGTATTCTTCCTAAAATTGAAACTGTTTTTGAAAAGTATATTTCTTTTAAAACATATGTATCTAAATACAAAATTGATGATACAAAAAGAATCGGTGTTGGAGCAGCTATTGAAAATGATGATCCAACAAGTTTTAAAAAACTACTCTCCTATGAAGATTTAATACAACATAAACTTACATATCAATTAATATTCATTGCTTGGGGAGATCCTTATCCTCAATTTCCTAAAGAGTTTGTGAAAGGATGGAAGGATTTAGAGATCACCCCTATCATTACTTGGGAGCCGTGGAAAAGAGACTTCGTACATTCTACAGTAATACAGAAAGAATATACCCTACAATCTATCACTGATGGAAAACATGATGATTACATTAGGCAATGGGCAAAAGATGTCAAAGAGGCAGAAATCCCAATTATTTTGCGATTTGCACAAGAGCAATCTACTCCAGTTGGTTCGTTAATATGGTATCCATGGCAAGGAGATCCTTCCAGATATATTGCCGCATTCAGACATATTCATGACATCTTCAAACAAGAAAGTGCAACAAATCTCAAATATATGTGGAGCCCATATGCCAACTGGGATGAAGCTGTTATGAAGTACTATCCAGGAAACGCCTACGTTGATTATGTTGGATACACAGTAATTAATCATGGAACGGATACAAAGAAGGATCCTACATGGAAAAGTTGTCAGATACAATTTGTACCCCAATATGAAAGTATAGATTTACCGAATAAAGATGTGATTATTGTTGAATTTGGATCAAGTGAAAACGGAGGAGATAAATCGCAATGGATTTCTGACTGTTTATATCTATTTCAGAAAACCCCAAACATTGTAGGAGTTGTCTCACTTGAGCATGCACAAGATGCTAGTACTATTACTCAGTGGAGGGTTAACACAACACAAAAGAGCTTGAATACGTTTATATACAATATAAAAAACGGAAACTTCAGATAGCCCTATAGTATTTACTTCTTTTATCCCCCATTATATAATTATGCATATTCTCTTATGAGAATGTTCTTTAAAAAGGTTAAGAAGTATATCTTATGATATTCTTAACTTTATCAGTGAAGGTGGAAACACTACGTACATATAAGCATTTGAATATTTTGAATATTTATATGTACGTAGTGATGTTTACTACGATAAAATGTTCAATTTTCCCAATAGGAGAGGCAAATGAAAACTCGTATCCTGTATGTTGTACTAGCCATCGTTTTGGCAGCCATGTTATTGATTTCGTGTGGCAGCAAGTCCACCCCAATCCCAGAAGCCAACAATGGTCAATGGGTTCCGACCCTCCAGTCTGGGAACGTCGTCAATTTTGACGCGTCCACACCTGCTCTTTCCGAGTGGGTTCAAAGGCAGACTGGTTACGTTTCCGAGTTAGATGCGGCCGCTGGCACGCACATTAATACCATCCTGGTCGAAGGTAAATCCTACTCCATTCACATGGGACATAACCAGCAGGCATGGCAAGCTCGTCTTGCAGATACTGTCTGTTGGGGAACGCTGTTCGTTTATCAGGATTCCTTGCATGGAGATTTAATCCTCCCAGCTGACTCTACTATTGTAGAATGGAATAACCTTGATAACGCGACAAGCGCCAGCACCAAATGGATTACTCTTCGATCGGAGGCAGGTGACTGCATACCATAAAGCGTTTTTCGGGCCTCCGAGGAAATAAAAAATCCTCGGGGGCTTCCGAAAACTCTTGCGTATGCATATCCACCTTCACTGAATCAAAACTTGAAAATCTTTTTAAATATTATTTTAGAAATAATTCTAAAATTACCCCTTCATTATGCATATTTAATGCATTAACCACTCCTATATATCTATAATGCCAACTCTCATAACTATATCCAGTTATAGTTTCTTTATTTTTAGGGTATGAAATAACAAAACCATATTTATATGCATTACTTTTTAACCAAAGCTCTGCTTTTGTATTAGTAAAGCTACTTCCAACGGCATCATGTATTGAACTTGTACTAAAATCAATTGCGGTACCTAGTTGATGTTGGCTATGCCCTGCTCTTGCAGATATCTTGTCAGCACAAGAAACACATCCATCATTATAACTAACCCAGTAATTATATGTACTTTTTTGTGTTGAATATGACCTGTAAGCAGATGCAACGCTTAGATCTACTCCTTCTGCAATTGCAGCCTTATTCATCTTTTTTAAATCACTAATTATTATGTTTCTAACTAAATATGTTCCATTATTTTTTGTTCTAATTTTACTTCCTTTGACATCCACTAAATCACTTGGAGAATATGAGCTTGGAAGTTTATATGTTTTATTTACTAGTACCAATAAGTCATTTCCGCTTTTAGTAACTGGTAATATCGTTTTTGGATATTCCCACCAGTTTGCAGAAGTGGTTGTTGTCGTTTTAGAAGTTGATGTATCTGTTTTAGTCTCCGTTTTTGTCGTTGTATCTTCATCTTCTATTAATGGCTTATCTGGAGTATCGATATCTACATCATCTAGCTCAATATCGTCTGTAACACCAGGTTCAATATATTTTGTATCAGTACCTTTTTTTGAAAAATAGTCATAGGTTTCTATCCCTATTATGACTAAACCAGAAATTAATATTAACCAAAGATATATTTTAAAATATGGGATTTTCATAAATTGAGTATATCATTTTACGACTATTTGAGCTTTTTAACGCTCTTGAATGCCATAAGTGGAAATATTGTTGCAATAACAGATAGAATTCCTCCAATCAAAACAACGTATTGAAGACCGACCTTATCTCCAATTAATCCTCCAAGAAATGCTGCAATACCAAGTCCGATTGATGTTACTGAATCATACACTCCCCATTGAACCCCAGCATGGTCTGGGTTTAGAGATTTGCTAAAAAGTACTCTCCAAGAATTTAGATTCATGGATTTTGCCATTCCTGTAACTATCTGTACAGCATATAACTGCCAAAGTTCATGACTGAATGCAAGATATATTAGGGCTGCTCCACGGATAAAGTTGCTTGCTGCGAGGATAACCATCTCATCAATATATCCTTTCTTTGCATCCATGAATCTTCCAATTGGAACAGTAACAAGTGCCCCTATTGCTGTATATATCATTGCTGAAACTCCATAGTCTGTTAGGGTTGCCCCTTTAATTTGTGATAGAACAAAAAGTGGAGCAATTACTGTAATTAATGCTGAACCACTCCATACACTTAAATCAGAAAGAGTTAATGCCCTTACTATATTGCTCTTCTTGAGCATTTTATTTACATATATCCCTCGCATACTATATTAGAGCTAAAGCTGTAACATTATCTCCATCGTGCATACTCATGACACGAACTCCACTTGTTTGTCTTTGAATTAATACTGGTATGTTTTTTATCTCAGTTTTAATTACTTGACCACCTTCAGATATTACAACAATTTCTGCTTCTAAGTTTGTTATTACTCTGTTCACAACAAGAGTTCCGGTTTTATCTGTTGCCCTAAATGTAAATACCCCTTGTCCTCCCCTTCCTTGTTGGGCATACTGATCGAGCTTTGTCATTTTTCCATATCCGTGTTGGCTTAGTGAAAATACAAACGCCTCGTTAGTTGAAATGACATCCATTGAGATTAACTCGTCTCCTTCCTTACTTAGCTTTATTCCTCTTACCCCCATTGTATTTCTGCCAGTTGCTCTGACATCCTTTTCACCAAACCTTATACATTTTCCAGTTCTACTTGCGAGCAAGATATCATCTTCTCCTGAAGATGGCTTTACCCACATAAGTTGATCACCCTCATCTAGTTTTGCGGCAATTAACCCAGTGCTTCTAATTTTGTCAAATTCTGCAATATCAGTCTTTTTAACAGTTCCTTTTCTGGTGGCCATAAAGAGATATTTAAATTCCCTTGTTGTATCTATATCATCAATCTCCCTATTTCCAACCTTTCCCTCTTTTGACATTGTAAGTAGGCTTGTTATTAACTCGTTGTCAGTTAGTTGAATTAAGTTTACAAGAGGTATGCCTTTTGCTGTTCTTCCAAACTCAGGAACTTCAAATACCCTTATTCTAAATACTCTTCCTTGGTTACTAAATAGCATAAGATCATCATGAGTATTACAAAGAAGCATATGCTCTACCCAATCCTCTTCCTTTGTTGTTGCACCAATTACTCCCTTGCCTCCCCTGTTTTGTAGCTTATACACATTTGGATTAATTCTCTTGATATATCCTCCATGACTAATAGTTACCAAGGTATCCTCACTTGCTACCATATCTTCTTCGGAAATCTCATCTACTTTTCCTTTTACAACTTTTGTTCTTCTTGCATCATTATGCTTTTGTGAGATTTCTTCTAATTCCGCATCAATTACCTTTAAAATCTTCCCTTGGTCTGCAAGCGTCAAAATATAGCTTTCTATCTGCTCTTTCGTGAGCTTGTAATCATCTTGTAACTTCTCTCGTTCTAAGGCGGCTAGTTTTCGAAGTTGCATATCTAAGATTGCTTGAGCTTGAACCTCAGTGAAATCATATTTTTTAATCAAATTTGTCTTTGCATCTTCTTGGGTTTTAGAGCCTCTAATTGTTTTAATTATCTCGTCTAGTATATCTAGTGCTTTAAGTAGCCCTTCAAGGATATGTGCGTGATACCTGGCTTGTGCAAGGTCAAATTCAAATCTTCTAATTACAACCGAAATTCTAAAGCTCAAAAAGTACTCTAACATCTGTTTTAGAGTTAGTGTTTTTGGTTCTTGGTTAACAAGAGCTATCATGTTTGCACTAAATGTCATCTGCATTTGGGTGTATTTGTATAGCTTGTTGAGTACTGCCTTAGGTTGGATATCTTTTTTAAGCACTATTACAATTCTCATTCCCTCGATGTTTGATTCATCTCTAATGTCCGAAATACCCTCAATCTTCTTCTCTTTGACTAAATCTGCAATTTTTTCTATTAGGTATGATTTAACAACTTGATATGGGATTTCTGTAACGACAATTTCAAATTTCCCTTTCTTATTTTCTTCAATACTTGCTTTTGCTCTTTGTAATATTCTTCCTCTTCCAGTTGAGTATGCATTCAATACTTCTTTTCTATCATAGATTATTCCCCCTAGAGGAAAATCAGGACCTTGTATATATTCAACTAGGTCTTCTGGAGTTAAATTGGATTTAAACTCAGGGTACAAACACTCCCCTTTTGTTAACCTCTCCTTGAGAGCTTCAATCTTCTCATCAAATTTTAAATCTGTTAGGTTTACATAATTGGTTAGATAGTCTAGAGGCTTACTTTCAAGGGTCATTGGAATTCTCTCTTTCTTCTCCCTTATTAGTCTTAGTTCATCGTATATAGCCTTTCCTTCCCATGCGTTTCCATCTTTGATCATTGCTCGAAGAGCTGCAACTAATTCGCCGAGATTATGTGGCGGTATTTTTGTTGCCATTCCAACTGCAATACCATTACATCCATTTAATAGAAGCTGAGGGATAGCGGCAGGAAGAACAGTTGGTTCAAGCCTTGTTCCATCATAGTTTGTAACATAGGCTACTGTTCCTTTTTCTAAATCTTTCAGAAGTTCAAGAGTAATCTTACTCATTTTCGCCTCGGTGTATCTCATTGCTGCTGGTGGGTCATTGTCTATCGATCCAAAATTTCCTTGGCCATCAACTAGTGGGTATCTAAATGAGAAGTCTTGTGCCATATTTACCATTGTTGGATAGATGACTACCTCACCGTGTGGGTGGTAGTTTCCAGAGGTATCACCTGCTATCTTTGCACTTTTTCTATAGTGAGCAGATGGTGTTAAGCCTAAATCATTCATTGCAACAAGAATTCTTCTTTGAGATGGTTTCAATCCATCTTTTACTTCGGGAAGTGCTCTTGAAACAATGACTGACATTGAGTAGTCAATGAAATCGCTTTTCATCTCGTCAATAATTGAGCGAACGTTAACAGTACCTGGCTTGTACTCTGTTTGAAATGTTTTAGATATGTCATCATCTCCATCATCACTTCCAACTGCAGTTGGTGTTTTAGTTTCTTCTTCTTCCATAACTACCTCTCCTTTTATTTTAATTTCTTCGTTCTTCTCTTCTTTTTTTTCTTCTGGCTCAGGAGTTAGTTTTAGTTGTTCGTCCATAATGGTTTAATTATTTTTAAATATTACTCTTTCTCTTTAATCTTTTTAAAATACACGCCGATTGTATATGCAATGGCAAAGTAGTAGCTTGTGGTAATAACAGGAACTCCTAGAAAGGCAGTGAATATTGAAATGAAAAATGCAGGAATGGTAAGGAAACCAAATAACAGAAAGTATCCGTAAATATTTGCAAATTCTTTCCAGTATTTTGTAATTAATTCAAATATCTTCTTTATATTTAAGGCTTTTCCAAAATCAGAGGTTGAGATGAATATGTACGCACTGCTTAATTTAATCAGAATTGAAGCAATTGCTATGGCAATAAATACAGCAAAGAGAATAACAATGACTAAAACCAGAAGCGCAATATACATTGGGCTGTTACTAATTAATCGGGCAAGAACAAATATCCCAACCCCACCTGCTCCCATTACTATCATCGCAACAATACCGATTGGAAAAGAGATAATTATTTGGAGAAGGTAAAGTAGTGCTCCTTGAGAAATCTTTTGAAAGATATCTTTATGAGCAGGAATAAAATCCTTCTCTTCATTGATCATTCCTTTTATCAACTTTGTGAAGTACCCTAGGAAATAGAAGATCATAGGAAGAGTTATTATTGAAACAAACATAGATGAAAAAGAGGAAGTTATTGATGATATAGTACTTCCTGTACTTGAGGCATTCTGTGCCGAGGATGAAACAAAATCTGCAATAGCTGAAAACATTTGTAGTGGAAGTGTAACCACAAAACTAACTACTGTAGAGATAATCAATGACGCAAAAACAATAGCTACAATTATTAAATACTTTTCACTCCATTTTTTATCCTTAAATGGATACACAATTGCCTTTGTTATTATGTCCATTTTTTTTATTTTAAAAATTAAACATCTAAGTTTGCAAGTGTTGCATTCTTTTGAATAAATCTCTTCCTTGGTCCTACTTCAATTCCCATAAGTGTTTCAAATATCTTTTCGGTTTCAATAGCATCTTCTGAATGGACTTGTTTTAGAACTCTGTGATCTTTATCCATTGTCGTGTCTCTTAATTGATCTGGGTCCATTTCTCCTAATCCTTTGAATCTGTTTACTACTGCTTTCCTGCCTTTTGCTTCAATCATTGTTACAAAAGCATTCTTTTCAGCAGCGTTGAGAAAATAAAATCTCTCTTTCCCTACTTCAACTTTATATAAAGGTGATTGAGCAATATATACAAATCCACCATCAATTAATTGTTTAAAGAATCTATGAATTAAGGTAAGTATTAAGGTTGTGATATGTGACCCATCTACATCAGCATCACTCATAATAATAATTTTATGGTATCTCAAATTCTCCATATTTAAATTGTCCCCTATTCCAACTCCAAGAGCGGTAGTTATATCTTTGAATTCAGCATTTGCTAAAACTTTATCTACTCTGTATTTATGTGAGTTAATAATCTTGCCTCTAAGAGGAAGAACTGCCTGAGTTCTTCTGTCCCTACCTTGTTTTGCCGAACCCCCGGCACTTGGACCCTCCACTATATATAGCTCGCACTCACTTGGGTCTTTGCTTTGACAATCAGCAAGTCTTCCTGGAAGAGATGTGCTGTCTAGTGCTCCTTTTCTAATGACTGCATCCCTTGCGGCTTTTGCAGCTGCTCTAGCCTTGAATGCAAGTAGAGCTTTTCCGATAATTGATTTTGCTTCATTTGGGTTTTCATTGAAATACTGTGTTAACCCTTCTCTTACTACTTTTTGTACAATTCCTTTTACTTCTGGATTATTAAGCTTTATTTTTGTTTGTCCTTCAAACTGTGGGTCTGGAACCTTTACACTAATTATTGCAGTTAACCCTTCTCGAACATCATCCCCAGTTAGTGCTGTATTTTTAACACCTTTAAGCATTTCATTGCTTTCAGCATACGTATTGATTGCTGAGGTTATTGCTGTTCTAAAACCTGCTAGGTGTGTACCACCTTCAGGGTTAATGATGTTGTTTGTATAACATTTAACAATCTCCTCCATAGAATCTCCGTATTGAATTGCTGCTTCAACCACTACCTCACTATCTTCTCCTTTTATATACACAACATCACAAAGTGTCTTCTGACCTAAGCTCATAAATTTAATATATGACTTAATTCCATCTTCAAAAAATAGTTGGTATACAAGTGGGGTTCCCTCTTCTCTCTCATCTGTAATCGTAAAGCGAAGTCCGCCTGTTAAATATGCATGTTGTCTACACTTTTCAAGCACCTTTTTAAAGCTAAATCTAGTAGCTTCTTTAAATATCTGAGGATCTGGTAGAAATACGTGTTTTGTCCCATGAAGTTTTGTTCCCCCAATTTCCATTAATTTGCTCTTTACAATTCCCCTCTCATATCTTTGTTTATACTCTTTTCCATTTAAATAGACTGTTGTTTCCATCCACTGCGAGAGTGCATTTGTACATTTCATTCCTACTCCGTGCAAACCCCCTGAGACCTTGTATGCCCCCTTATCAAACTTTCCTCCTGCATGAAGGTTAGTCATAACAGTTTCAAGTGTACTGACCTTTGTTTGTGGGTGAATATCAATTGGGATCCCTCTACCATTATCTATTACTTCAAGTGAACCGTCTTTGTGCAAAGTGACTTGTATGAGATCACAGTATCCAGCAATTGCTTCGTCTACTGCGTTGTCGAGTAGTTCAGTAAAAAGATGGTGAAGACCCTCTCTATCTGTGCTTCCAATATACATTGCTGGTCGTCTTCGAACAGCTTCAAGTCCTTGTAATACCTTAATATTTGATGAATCGTATGTGTCTTTCTTCATAGTTAATTATATCAGTTATATGTCGATGCGGAAATCAGTATATCAGATAATTATTCAATTTGTGAAATGTTATAATTTCGCTTTAATCTATATATTTAACATCAAATTTTCCAAAACCAGTCTTTTATTCCCATTCCCCCTTATTCTTGTTATTGCTGTCTCAACCTTTTCAATCTTTTTAAAATACTCATTTGATTTCTTCTCGTTTTCAATATTCTCTCTTAGAGACTTTCTAAAATATTTTTGAATTTCAGTTAGATATATGACAACATCATTTGTACTTCCCTTTGATACTTTTTCTATCTCTTTAAATTTCTCAATTAGATTTAGCTCTAATATTTTAGGCTTTATTGTTTCTTCTTCTTCACCTTTCTCTTTCACATAGTGCTTCACCCCCCTACTTAAAATTGTTGGGAGAATATTTCTCTCATTATCTAACATCAGAATATATATAGTGGTATTTGATTGCTCCTCTAAAGTTTTAAGAAGAGAGTTTTGTGCTTCCTCAGTTAATTTGAAGCAGTCGGAGATAATTGCAATCTGATATTCCTCTTCAAATGGTTGATAGACCATCTCTTTTTGTAACTTCTTTACATCATCAATTCCAATGCTATTTTCATCTGTTTTAAGTAAATGAATATCTGGAATCTTAAATAGCTGAGCTTGGGTTAAGCCTTCTCTTTTAAGAATGAATGAAAGAAGTTTTACAAGGTATTTCTCTCTAACATCTTTATTTGTATGAATAACAATATGTGTCATATATGTAAGTATATCATGCTTTATTTAATTTTTTATTCACTTTCATACTCTAAAATATAGGTATGGAATATTTTAAAGATTTTAAAAATTGGGGGAAAGTAAAGATAAAGCTTGAAAAAGATAGTCATATTCCGGCACTTTTTAACGAAGGTGACATATGGTGGACGAGCATTGGAGTAAATTTAGGAACTGAAATCTGTGGTAAAGGGAGGAATTTTACAAGGCCAGTCTTAGTTATAAAGAAATATAACAAATATAGTTTTTTAGGAATTCCATTAAGTACAAAATTGTATTCACAAAATTATTATATTCCTATTTTAGTTAATAGAGAAAGACAATCATGTGTGTTATCTCAGGCAAAGGTTTTTAGCTCACTTAGAATTGAAAACAGAATTACAGAAATTTCTAAAGAGGACTTAAAGCGAATCATTAGAAAATTTAAGAAGACATTTTAATTGCCCCTCCCGATTTTCATCAAGAGGGTCGCGGACAATGCCGATAATGAGAAATTATATATTGAGCGCAACTTTCTGTCAACCAAAATTTTAATGAAAAGTGATACTTCTTGACTATATTTTAGTATTTAAGTAACCTTAATATATATTATTTGTAAAACTGCCAAGTTGAATAAGTCTATCCTTGAATATCTACTATCAAAAGGAGTTCTCACTGCCGAACAGGCTGCTGCAGTACAAGTGGAAAGAACTAAGAATGCCAAAACTGAAGAGCAAGCAATTATTGGTTTAGGATTTTTAGATAACGAGTCTTTGATCAAGGCCCGAAGTGAGCTTTTCAATATTCCATTCATAGATCTTCGAAAGGTTGAAATTCCTGAGGCTACCCTTGCCGAGCTTAACACCGATGTGATGAAGCAATTTTCAGTCATTCCGTTTGAGCATACTGGGCATATCGTTAAGCTTGCGATGCTTGATCCATTTGATGTTCAAGCAATACAAGCAATTGAACTTAAATATCCAGCTAGCGAAACAATACAGGTTCATATAACCTCCCCTGATTCACTGAAATATATCCTTGAACGAAAAATCTCCGAAGGATTAGGAAGTGAGGTGTCAGATGCTTTGGAAGACTACGAGACACCTCTTAATGATCTTGACGCTGTTGGGGACGCCTATGTCGGAGATGATGATTTAGCAAAAATGGACTTTAAAAACGCCCCTGTAGCTAGAATTGTTAACTCGATGTTTAGGTTTGCTGTTACAAGTGGAGCAAGCGATATCCATATTGAGCCGATGGAAACTAAGCTTAGAATTAGGTTTAGAATCCACGGTATTTTAATGGAGAAATTATCGCTTCCACGAACTACTGCAAGTGCCGTTGTTTCAAGAGTTAAAATTCTTTCCAGACTTAAAATTGATGAAAAAAGAGTACCTCAAGATGGAAGGTTGCAGCTAAAGGTCACAGATAAAAAGGTAGATGTTCGTGTTTCAATTATTCCTGATATTTATGGTGAGAAGGTGGTTATGAGGTTACTTGAGACAGATGTCAGTGGAATTAGGTTGGAAGATACTGGGCTTCGTGGCATGGCGTATCAGCGGTTTACCGATGCAACAAAACTAACAAATGGAATCATACTAGTTACTGGACCAACTGGATCTGGAAAGACTAGAACTCTTGCTGCAACCCTTATGAGACTTAACGATCCAAAGGTAAATATAATTACTCTTGAGGACCCTGTTGAAATTAGAGTTCCTGGTGTTAACCAAGTGCAGGTTAGAAGTGATGTCGGTCTATCGTTTGCAAATGGTTTAAGGTCAATTTTGCGACAGGACCCGAATATAATAATGGTTGGAGAAATCCGAGATCAGGAGACTGCTCAACTTGCTGTTCAAGCTTCTCTTACAGGTCACATAGTCCTCTCTACTCTCCACACAAATAGTGCATCAGCGGCTATCCCAAGACTACTAGATATGGGTGTTGAGCCTTACCTTCTTGCTTCAACTCTTAGGTGTGTGGCTGCTCAAAGACTTCCAAGAAGAATATGTCCAAATTGTAAAGAAGCCTATGTTGCGAATCCAGAGGTATTGGAAAATATTAAAAAAACATTAGGTAATATAAAAGGGTTTGATCCAGTTGACTATTTAACAAAGATACTCTCTTCAAATACAACAAAACCTGAGGAGGAGAAGATACAAATAGTTGCCCCTAAAAAAGAGCCAAATGGTGCAGAAACAATCTACCTTTATAGGGGGAAAGGATGTCAAAGATGTGGTGATACCGGATATAAAGGAAGGATTGGCATATTTGAAGTTTTAACGGTTGGTGACAAAATAGGAAGGATGATGATGGAGAATGTTCCTGATTCAGAAGTGGCAAAAGTTGCAGTTGATGAGGGAATGATAACAATTATTCAAGACGGGTATCTAAAAGCCCTTGAAGGCATAACTACTATTGAAGAAGTACTAAGGGTATCTAAAGAATAGTTTGTATCTATAGGTCTAGCTTTTTCTTTTGAAATAATGTAATTTTCTACTAATAATATTGCCCAAATTATTTATGACTGCCCAACCAAGTCAAGATCAAGTAGGTGTAAACAGTGTTCAAGGTCCAGTGTCTGCAACTCCTGCTGTAAGTGCAGTTTCAAATGAACCTATTGACGAGGAGAAAAGAGGGACAGAGGTTTCTGGCCCCGAGGTACCATTAAAAGGAGATTCAAAGAATAAAGAGGAAGAAGAAAGCCCTCTAAAGGCCTTAGCAAAAAAATTAGAACTACTAAAAGAGGAGTTGGTTGAAGAGAAACCAGAAGTTAAGCGTCCTGAAGAGATGCCAATCCCACAAGAGCAAGCAGTTCCAGTTGTCGAAAATAAGTTTCCAGAAGCTCCCGTTGAGGAGAAAAAGGAAGAGATAAATAATATAAATATTGTTCCTGAATCCCCTCTTCCAAAAGAGGAAAAGAAAGAAGAAGTTCTTCCAATTCCTGAGGTTCCTAAAGATATCCCGATTGTTGATGCACCTGCTACTCCTGTTTCAACAACACCTCTTTCAACACTAGATCAGCTATATCCAGAGATTAACTCTACCCCTACTCCTCCCGTTGCAAGTGAAGAGGTAAAGGTAATAGATGAAGGAGATAATAGTCAGGTTAAAAGTGACGAGGTTGAAGTTAAGTCAGTTGGAAGTAAGTATGAAGTTAATATAAACAAGATATTAGATATTGCTACAGAGAGAAATGCGTCGGATGTTCAAATATCTGTTGGATATCCAGTCATGATTAAAATTGATGGCTCACTAATTGCTGTAAATGACCATCTTGTGTCTGAAGAGAATGCACAAGAATTGATTATGCCAGTTCTTTCTGAGCAGAAAAAAGAATTATTAGAGGTAAACAGAGAGGTAGACTTGGCATACTCATCAGCTCAGAATGATCAAGCTAGATTTAGAATTAATGCGTACTATGCAAAGGGAAATCTGGCGGCTTCTTTTAGGCTCATTCCAACGAAGATTCGAACGATTGAAGAGCTTCAATTGCCACCAATTTTCACACAGTTAACTAGGCTCGCTCAAGGTCTTATTCTTGTAACTGGACCAACTGGGCATGGAAAGAGCACTACACTGGCCGCTATGCTTCAAAATATAAATCTGACAAGAGCAGCACATCTAATTACGATAGAAGATCCAATAGAGTATATATTTCCTCGTGCAAAGGCCGTAGTTGATCAAAGAGAAATGCATGACGATACTCACTCTTGGACTGTTGCACTTAAAAGTGCACTAAGACAGGCTCCAGATGTTCTCCTTGTTGGAGAAATGAGAGATTATGAAACAATTGCTGCAACAATAACACTTGCTGAAACTGGCCATTTGGTATTTGCCACACTCCACACAAATAGTGCTTCTCAGACAATAGATAGAATTATTGATGTGTTCCCAGAAAATCAACAATCACAAATTCGTTCTCAATTATCAAATATTATTGAGGCAGTCATTGCTCAAAGATTAATACCTCTTGATGGTGGTGGAAGAAAAGCAGTATGCGAATTAATGCTTGGAACTCCAGCAGTAAGGAGCATGATTAGAGAAGGTAAAACACATCAACTGGATAATGTGATACGAACTAGTGCGGACATTGGGATGATTCCACTCGAACAATCACTGGTGAAGTTGGTGCGAGATGGCCTTATTACAATGGACACTGCTCAAAGTTATGCTGTTCACCCAGAAGAAGTTGTAAGATTATTAAAGAGTTAATATGCAAATATTCAAATACTTCGCAAGAGATAATAAAGGAAAGGTAGTTACTGGAAAAATGGAGGCAAGAAGCTCTCAGGTTGTTATTGAAACACTTCAAGGAAAAGGCTTAGTTGTCACAAGGGTTGAAGAAGAGATTGGATTTTCATTAGAAAAGATTAAAGAGATAAACATTGGTGGAGTTCCTCTAAAAGAAAAAGTTGTGTTCATGAGGCAGCTTGCAACAATGATTGGGGCTGGACTCCCATTAACTCAGGCACTTGAGATACTTGAAACACAGGCAGTTAACCCAAAATTCAAAAAAACTCTTGGAAATGTTCTTGGTGATATACAAGGAGGAAAGTCTCTTGCAACTTCATTTAGGAGCAATAGTGAGGTGTTTGATGATATTACAATTAATCTTCTTTCAGCTGGTGAAGAGAGTGGAAACCTAGAGGGAATATTAGAAAGGTTAGCAATTGAGCTTGAGAACCAGAATAGATTAAAAGGAAAGATTGGTGGGGCTATGATATACCCAGCTGTAATATTGTCAGTTGTTATTGGAGTAATTGTACTTATGATCTTTGTTCTAATTCCTGCTATGACACAGATATATGGAGAGTTTGGTGCACAGCTTCCAGGACTTACACTGTTTTTGATCGCTGTAAGTAATTTTGCAATTAAATTTTGGTGGTTGATACTCCTAGTTATTGCATCTGCTGCAATTGCCATTAAAACATATCTAGATAGTGAAAATGGAAAGAAAACATTTCATAAGGTTCTTCTCAAGGTGCCAATAATTGGCCCTGTCATTATAAAGATGCAAATAGCTCAATTTACAAGAATACTTGCACTTCTTTTAGGAAGCGGCCTTTCAATTGCAAAATCTCTCGAGCTTACAGCAGGCTCTCTTACAAACATCGTTTTCAAAGATGCAGTAATGAATGCTAAGGTCGAAATAGAAAAAGGAGTACCACTCGCTCTGCCAATTGCTAGAGCTAAGGTGTTTCCAATGATAGTAAGTCAGATGATTGCGGTTGGTGAAGAGAGCGGTCAAATGGACAAGGTTCTTGCTAAGGTGTCGCAGTACTACAATGAGGAGGTTGAAGTAACTACCAACAACCTTTCTACTCTTATGGAACCAGTAATGCTACTTCTAATGGGTGGGGTGGTTGCCTTTATAGCTCTCGCTGTATATATGCCAATGCTTAACCTTTCTGGTCTTATGAGCTAGTGTTGACATGGAAATATTACTAATGTAAATTAGTAATTGTATATAAACTTAATTATGTAAAAATTTAAAATATATGAAAACGCTAAAAGGATTCACACTTGTTGAAATGCTTGTAGTAATGGGTATTTTGATTATTCTTATGACACTGGGTATTGCTGCTGGAAGGTTTGCAATTCAAAGAGCAAACAAGATTCAGCACCAAGATGCAGTTAACCAACTACATCAAGGATTCGCTGCATACTATGCAGATAAGAGAGAATTTCCAAAAGCAGCAACATTTATTAGTTTCTCTGCAGCACTTGGGGAGGCTGGTGCTTTGAGTGAGTACATTGATCAAAAGGCATTTGATGGAGGAAGTGATGCAACATACTATTTTGCGGCTGATACAACTGGTCAGAGCATGTTAGCATGTGTTTCATACGGAGGATTCGCAGATGAAAAAGAGATGGGTGGATATTGTCAAGGAAATGGATTTGGAGTTCTTCCAACAACAGGGACAAAGGTTGCATCAAAGGATCTAACTGCGGATGAATTTAACACAGAGGTTGTGGCAAATGTAGGTAGTACTGACGGTCAATTCATTGCTACAGACTGGAGTGCAACAGCTAAGAACTGGGAATAAGGGGTAGTTGAAATTGAATTTGAACTGGGGTGCAACAGCACCCCTTTTTTGTAGTACAATGATTTCATGGAGATTGAGCAGATATATAAGATTGCTGATAGCAAAGATTCATATTCAAGAGAGGAAATAATTAGTCAAATAGAAAGAATATCAGAGAAAAAAAATCTTCCCAAATTTGTTGATAAATACTCAATAAATATAGAACCTAAATTTGGGATTACTATCCTCTTCCCTATTTTCAATGAAGAACCTATTCTTAAATTCTCAATAAATTCCTTTTTGAATTCCTATTTTAATCCAGATATAAGCTATCAGATTATTTTCTTTTTAAATGCTTGCACAGACGATAGTCTCACTGTCCTGCTAAGTGCATTTAAAACTGTTGGAGAAATAGAGACAAGATCTTTCAGTACTAGGGAATACAAAACACTTGGTGATTCTGGAATAAAATTAAAATATTTTGAGATTAAAAATGGAAGGAATATTTTCAAAATAATTGAAACTTCAACTAGGGGTCGGGTAAATGCGATAAAAGTTGTATGTAAGATAGGAAAACTTTGTGAACATGATATCGTTATGTCCTTCGATACCGATTTTATTTTGGAGCCCCAAACAATATATGCATTATCCAACGCTGGTATAACTAATATCATTAAGACAAAATCTACCGTTGCACTTAGTGGCTATGCAATAATGGTGAATAAAAAGAAACAAAGCAAATTTGAAATGTGGCTAAGGGATCATGAAGTATGGTCTGATCAAAAATACAAGTCTTTGTCTGGCTGTAGTTTGGTATTGAATATTGATTGGGCCTTGAGAAATATCGTAGACGTTTCAGTTGAAGACTATGCAATGGGAGCAATCGCAAGACTACAAAACAAAGTTCCCATTAAAATAGCTGATGCACGATTATGGGGATTTAAAACGAATATGAGAGACGATATTAAACAATTAAGTAGATCTATACGTGGTCGTTATCAACTATTGAAAGTTCGCCCAGAGCTTACTAATTTAATTATTTCAGATCATTTCTTTATGCAATCTTCAATAAACAGATTTAGATTCATTTGTAACAAGGTATTTATAAATCCTTCAAAACTTCTAAAATGTATATGGTTATATGTCTTTACTGAACTATCAATTAGAGAGGCAAAGAAAGAATTTAAAACGAATTCATTAAATTCAGAATGGGAACCACTGAAGTCTGGGCGTTAATTTATCATAGATAGGAATTTAAAATCTTCGGTATTTCGCTACTATTATTTATCTTTATATATGTAATCCCTAGTCTAGAAATAAATTCTTCTTTATCATTGCTGTCATCAATGAATATACAATCCTTAGTGTTAACATTATTCTTTTTAAAAAAATTTTTGAAAAAGATACTTTCCCCATTTTCATCCCTATCATGTTTTAATCCTTTCTGATAATAAGAATTAATTATCTCATCAAAAAGCAAATTAAGCTTCATGTGCGGAACTGTCCATCTTGAGAAGCAATCCATATTATTGGTTGCTATGACAAGTTTCACTTTTTTGATTTTTAGATTTTTTAAAATTTTTGGTAAATCATTTGAGCTTAAACTCATAGACTTACATCCCTTTATAAACTCTTTCAAGATAACTTTATATTCAGTATTTGTTTGGTCTGAAACATATTTCATCACTTCTTCAGTTGTTTGATTTCCTCTCATCCAATTATTAATCATCTCTTTAGTTTCAGAAAACATTGCCTTGTCCCATTTATTATATAGGGTATTTATATCTTCTTCTTTTGAACTTCTCATGTGTTCCCAAAAAAAAGAATCAGAAAGAGTTCCATTCCAGTCAAAAAAGATTACTTTAGGCCTGTTCATGTCGAAATTTATAAATAACATTATTGTAATATCTAACCAGTATTTCTAATCTGTCTTCACTCAAAATATCCATATAGTAGTCCTTTACATCTGATTTCATTTTACTATATTTATTTTTATCCATACTTAGCATTTTGTCAATTTTATCGTAAATATCGGTTGGTGAAGAATTTTCAGTAATAAAACCTGTGATTTTATCTCTTATTAATTCTTCCACACTGGATCTGTTTGATCCTATTATCGGGATACCTCGGGAGATTGTTTCTAGGCAAGTGTTTGGAAGATTATCTACCCTTGATGGAACTAATACACAGACAGAAGAATCAATAATTGGAATTAAAAGCTCTCTTCTTACGTGAGGATAAAACAATATACTATTTTTTACTTTGTTACATTTTGTTAGAACAAATTTCTTCATAGAGCTTTTTCCTGGAATTCCAAAGTCTTTTCCTAGAAATATAAAACCGACATTATTAAATTTATTCACTATTTTTGGAATCACTTCAACTAATAAATCAACTCCCTTTACTTTACTTAGACTCCCAAAATATAAAATATACTTTTTCGGTTTAAATGTTCTCTTTATTTTTTTCAATAATGAATCTTCTAATTTAATATTGCTCATGTCCTCAACAATTGTTGGAATTACCTCTGCCTCAAGGTTCTCAAAATCTTCATATATTCGTTTCATAAATACACTTGGGGAGAATAAACCGTTGGCATCTTTTGCGGTTTTTAATTCAAAATAATCTTCAATACTCTTTATAAAAGTTTTCTTCGCACCAAACATTGCCCTAAGTGAAGGCGCATAACTCGACGTTCTACAGACAACCGGAAATTTTTTGTTCTTTAGCAAGAGCAGACCTGGAAAAAGATAATTTGACGTTTGTACTATGTCAATTTTATGTTTAGCATTTATTTGAAAAACATATCTATTAAATTTTACACATGTAGAAACCAGTCTAGAAAATCTTTTTAGTTGATGTAGAGTATCTCCGTCTATTCCTTCAAATAGATTTGGAGCTTTGAATTCTATAATAGATACCCCTTTATCTTTTATCAATTTGTTTTTGGAACCAGATAAAATAACTGAGACGTTATGACCGCTTTTATATAGTTGCTGAGCTGTTTTCTTTGTGTATTGTGCTATACCCCCATATTCAGTACCTTTTAAAGGATATTCTGTTGTTAAAAAAACGATATGCATATTTGTAATTATTCTAATGTTCTTAGTGTATCAAAAGCGAGATTTAAATTAAAAATTGCATCATTGGGTGAATTATCAATAAATTCTTTCGCTTGTAGCGCAAGTATATCGATAGTTTTGTCATTAATTATCATGACCCCGTTCCTTGCACCATACACTCCGATTAACTTAATTAGAAGTGAATCTACAATAGTTGTTGTCTCCCATTCGTTTAAAAATGCTATTCCAGCAGGCCTTCTTTGTGCAATTCTGTTTTCGAAAGTTTGTTTTGTTCCTGGGGTTAAAGCGATTAAAACCGGAGGAATTATTATGTCCCCTTTTATAGCTAATTTTTGAAGCGCATCAAGAGCATAATAGTATGCGTTAGGGATTTCAGGATGTTTTTTTAACAGAGTATATTCATAATGAATATATGTCCAGATTGTTCTATCCATTACTACGTCCCCTCCATTTTTTATCAGTAGCGCATTTGCATCTGCACTTCGTCTTTGCTCCACTTCAGTAAAGAAATTTAAGTTCTTTTTGGCGTCATCAATATCTTTCGGCTGATGTGGAAAACTGGCTACATAATAACTTGGCTCATTAACAATCTGAAATCCATATTCTAACTCAAGCTTACAAGCTAGGCTGGATTTTCCACTAAATGAATTTCCTTCGATTCCCGTTATCATTATCTTTCTGTTTTAAGTTTATTTATTTCTTTTTTAGTAATAATTGATTTTATTGAGTCGAGAATAGCTAATACTGGACCTAAGCTATGTGTTAAATAGACTGGCAATGTCATGAGGATATCCAATAGATTTAATCTAATAGGCTTATATCCCGAAATCAAATTTTTATTCTTATTGATAAGAAAAACAGTAATTATCCAACTAAAGATCGAATAATTGATGAAGGAGAGTATTGAACATAATAATAATTCATATTGTTTCGAGGCTATAGGAAAAATAAATAAAAAGAGCCATGTAAATGAGATACTTAACCAAATCATACTTCGATAAAAGGACTGCAGACTCCAGTAGAATCCCAATATCAAATTTTTAAAATTACTCTTGCTGTTTTTTATGAAAAATTTAAAATACAGGGGAGAGTGAAATGCCCCATAAAACCAAGTTCTATATTGTTTAAACACTGATGAAATACTTGAGGGAGTATCTGCAGATTCCAGTTTAGGCAGAATTTGAAAGTTATATCCTTGCAATCTAAGTAAGTACCCAAGTGGAAGATCTTCATTTGTGAATTGTGTTGGGAAATATTTAACCTTTTCTAGTGCTCTATTACTAATAAGTAGGCCATGTCCAACTACGTGAGCTACTTCAAGAAAAGAAAATTTATTCTCTTTCCTTTGGGTATATAATTGTGGTATTTCATGAGCAAAAGTCCATCTTGTTTGAAGCAGTCCATTTCCTTTTAAAAAGGCATCATGCCAAGTATTGCTTGGGTTTTTAAAATTGTTCAAAAATATGGCCGACTGTTGAATTATTGATTCTTGAGAAGAAAGTGATGATGCCAAATTAATATAATCTTTGTCTACCACAGAGTCTGCGTTGAATACGGAAATAAATAGTTCTGATTTAGGATACCTTTCTTTTAATTTGAGACACGCAAAGTTCAATTGATTGGACATAATACCCTTAGACTTTGGATAATGTAATATTTCAAATATTTCTTTATTATTTTGGAGGTTTAGAGCTTTCTCAAGTACCTTTTTTGTCGTTTTGATATTGTTGTAACTTTTAATGTAAATATCCTTTTTTTGAATATTTGGGAGATTTTTAGTTTTATAATAAATGTTCTTTGCAGAATTATTTGAAAAATATCCAGGGGAATATTCTTTAAAAGAATTAAAATTCTTTGCATTTGTGAGCTTTGGAATAATTTTGGAAATGAAAGCTTTTAATTTGACCTTATATTCGTAAGTTTCTCTTTCTGTCGTAATAAATATAACTTTATATTCTCCTTTTAATGAGGAAAATACTTTCAAAAGTTGCGGAACTAAATCTTGTTCACGCAATAATGGAATTAGTATGAAAATTCTTTTTTCATCTAAAATTTTAGAAGACGCAAGATATTTTGAATAGATTTTATTCAAAATCTTAAATGAAAAAAGAATTTTAAGGTTGGCAACAATTCCTCTGTAATATGAGAAGATAAGAACTACAATAAATATTGTGTATATGTAATCACTCATCAAATAGATATTATAACAGAAAAAGGCTGGGACGACCTATAGTCCGTGTTGTTTAAATTTAATATACATTTCAGCATAGGTCTTTTGTAGTACAATACTTTCATGGCATACTTGATATATGTATTTCTTTTTCTTTTAGGAACAATATTTGCAAGTTTTTTAATTGCAACATCGTATAGATTGAATAAGGAGATGAAATGGAAAGAGCTTTTCTTGGGAAGATCAATGTGTGATAGTTGCAATAAAACATTACACTGGTACGAGCTCATCCCCATATTTTCATATATATTTTTAAAAGGTAAATGTCCAAAGTGTAAAAAGTATATTCCATTTGTATATACATTATCTGAAATATTCCTTGGAATAGCATTTGTATTGATTTACATATCTTGGGGAATAAATATCTGGGTTTATGTCATTATTTGCATACTGTTCTCTCTGTCATACTTTGACTATATATCTAAAACCATTCCTGCATTTTTAACAAATACATTACTTGTAATTGGAGTTGTATATTTTACATTCCACTTTTCATCAGCTCAACTAATTACAATTGGAATTGGAGCAGGAGTGTGTGTATTTCTTTTGATACTAAATAGGATAAAGGAATCGTTTGGATTTGGAGATATAATAGTATTTCTTGCTTTTTCATTTATCCTCCCTACTCCCCTTTTCATTACATTTCTCCTTTTATCTATATATATTAGTGCCATATTTGCAATCGGGCTGGTTATTAAAAACAGAAAGAATTTAAAAACATATATCCCCCTGCTACCTTTCATTACATTAGCTTTTCTTCTCACTCCTTTTGTTTCAAAATATTTTGTTGAATACATATTTTCGCTGTGGTAAAGTTGAATTATATGACTGCCTTAAAAAAATACAAAGCATATACCCTTGTTGAAATGTTGGTGGTGATGGGGATTTTCGGAATCATCGCTGGAATGGGGTTTGCAACTTTCTACGGTTTAAGGGATACAATGGCATTAAATCAGGAATTAATAACATTTTCACAGGATGTTCGAAATGCCCAAAGATCAGCACTTTTTTTAGATAGGACTGTTGGAGAGAGGTGGATATATGGTGTAGGAGTAGACTTTTCTCAAATGAATTCGGACGAGAGATATAATACTTTCAAATGGTGTTCTCAATTTAATGATTTTGGGGATACTAAAACAAAAGGAACAATTCCAAATTTTGATAAAACAATTCCTGTTGGAAGCCAGAACGGAAATCTACCGACTGCAAATTATCTTTACAAGGAATGCTCCCTTGGAATTAGTGTAAGTGAACTAGTGAAACTAACAGGAACAGTCGATAAGTATTTTGAGAGTAATTTCAATATCTCGTTTCCAAGCTCAAATAATGCAACTGGAGATGTTGGTGGTGTACCAGTATATTTAGTTTTTGAATCTGTTTCAGGAAGAGCATTTTTCTATGACTCCTCTGGTAATATTGTCAATTACACCTCGGCAGGACTACCAGTTGATGCTCCTGTTGACTTGGTAATTGAAGTAAGAAGCCCTAGAACAAGAGTATTAAAAGTAATGACAGTATCTAATATTTCAGGAAAAGTAACAGTTGAAAATAGTACATACTAAATATAAAGCAATTGGTTTTGTTGAAACACTCATAGCAATTATGGTTGCAGGAGTTGCTTGTATTGCGTTAATGGGACTTGCTGCAAATACTATCTCCATTGTTGCTACAAATGAGAGGGAGGATCAAATGACCCAGATTGCAATTGAGGGAGCATCAGCAGTTTCTGCAATTGCTTTGCAAAATAATACATCAGAGCTTCCAGTATTTCCTAAGATTTCCAATAACGTTGGAAATTGTTTTCAATTGAGTACTAATAGTAGCAGTCCCTCTTTTGAAACAAATGAAAGTGGAGGCTTCAAAATTGCGTGCAATTACGATAACGGTGGAAGGGACGATTGTAAGGGTTCTCTTGCATCAGGTTCAACTGACATATTTGAAGTTTTTTGTATAACAAGTGCTTCAGATATAACTAGTGGAATAGTTGTTGGAAAGGTTGTAGTTGGGAAAACAGTATGTGTTAGCTCAGGAGCTTGTGATATCTCAGATTATCAATACTATTCTTTAAACAAAACATTACAAAGATGAAAAGGCAAATGAGAAAATATAAAGGAGTAAGTCTTGTTGAAATGTTAATTACAATTGTGATTCTTTCTGTAATTATGATTTTAACAACAACTACTTTAACAACATTAATAAAGGTGTCAGCCGCAGCTAATGGTAGAAGTATGAGCCGAGATGATAGTGAGTTTGTAATTGAGCTAATTCGAAGAAGTGTCAGAAACTCATATGCTGATGATGTGTATATATATAATGTGAGTGGGCGAACGTATGATACCACTACTAAAAAGATAGTAAGTGAAAATGTCTCTGGATACACTACTCCAGTTGCACAAGGAGCTGTTGGAAATGAGATACACTTCAGACCAACTGGGTATAGTAGATGGATATGCATTGCCTATTTCCCCACTGAAACTGATGCTTCTATTGGATATATAGTGAAATCTTCAACAGTTGATAATGCAACCCCTAGCTCCTGCTTTGATAGTACAAATCCACAGTATCTTCAGTATGCTATGGTACTTAACTCCGATGATGTGTATGCAGAGTTTCTAAATTTTCAGATGTATAAAACAGCTGAGAACAATTTAAGAGTGATTTCAAGTATTAAAATGAAGCCAGCATTAATGCCAAAAAAGATGGGAAATATAACTCCAGAGTATTTTAAGCAAGCCTTGATTACTTCTGAGAAATTGACCTGGGAATAATAATTTGTTAGCTTTAAGCATATGAGAAAATATAAAGGACAAGCATTAGCAATAGTTATGGTAGTTCTTGTTATTGCCTCCGTTATTGGTTTGGCCATGTTTTCAAGAGTAATGAAGGATAATGCAAGAATAATTAATGAAAAGTCTTCAGCTGAAGCATTTGAAGTAACAAATTCAGCATTGGATGCTATTAAAGGAACAACTGTTGCAAGTATTAAAAATGTTTGTAACAATACACAATTTGGTGAAGGATTAACTTCAACAAATGGGTGTAAAGCAAGTGGCAGTGCTGATGTTCAGACATTTTTTACTGATTTAGGAGTTACAACTAACCCGAGTGCGACACTCAATAACTGTAGCTCAGAATCATCAACAATTGATGTTAGTGCAAAACTGGCTGGTCCTGAAGATGATTTAGAGATTAGGCCAGATTCCGTTAGGTCTTTTGTTATTCGTGGACAAACTCCAGATCCCTTGGGCTGTACTGTTAATCTAACAGCTGAGGCAAGAGGCTCGGCTGTAGTTGGAATGTTGGTTACAAAATACTACGGGAAAACATATGTCAATGGAGTTGCAACGGAGTATAAGGCCTATGAGTATAATGATACCGTTTCATATTGTGTTCATAGCGATGGTAGTGATTGCTCCGCTGATAGCAGGTTTGGTAGTAGCTGGACCCCCCTACTCTCTGGCTCACAAATATCAATTCCTCTTTCAGGTAGCGGCACATATTCACTAGATGAGATAAGGGTAAGAAGTGTTGGTGGGGTTGTTTCAATTAAGACCTCTCTATCCAACGCTAACTGTATCCAGAACTGGGAAATGATAAAAATGGTCGTAGGAGCAAACTGTACTGGTTCATATAGGGCAAAAGAGATACAACTACCTCAACAAGAGTGGGCTCTACCTATATTTGACTATGCAGTTTACAATGCAAACGGAACTTTAGATACAGAATAGCATGAGAACGATATTAATCATTGAGGATGAAAAAGCACTTCTAGATTCATATGAGAATGCTTTAAAAAGCGATTTTAGTGTATTAAAAGCAGAAAGTGGATATACAGGCTTAGAAATACTTTCCAAAAATGTAGGCAAGATTGACTGTGTTACTTTAGACCTTCTAATGCCAGGAATTGACGGTTTAGAAGTGTTAAAACATATAAAGGAAGATAAAGAAAAGTATGGAAATATGCCAATAATAGTGCTTTCTAATATGAACAGTGAAAAAGTGATCAAAGAAGCATTTGATTTAAATGCTGCGAGTTATTTGTTAAAAAGTGAAATAGAATATAAAGATTTAATAGATGAGATTAAGAAAGTATTAGGAGATATGTAATCTTATAGTATTAACAATAAGATTTATGATGATATAATCGACTTATGATGAATACAGGTGAAAGTACGTTGAAATTTACTTCAAAGGAAGTAGAAATGGCCAATGGTGCCTCATTTGTGCAAAACAAACCAATCTCTCCTAGTTTTGACAGAGTTGACAGTGGGATTGACCATCTCATAGGGACTGAGCATCTTGATGTTGAGAAAAATAAAGATGTTATGTCTCTTTCTGAGTGTATGTGGAAAGTAACAGATAGCTTCATTGAGGCAGGAGGTTGGGAGGAAACTAAAAAAGATATACATGAACATGAATCTGCATATTTGCAATGGGGTAATTTCATAGGTGAACTTGCTAGAAGAGCTGAAAATGGAGATGAACAAACCAAAAATATCCTAAATGAGATATTATTAAGGGTTTCTGATAGGGTTGCACATAAATGTAATAGTGATAAAGAAAAGGATAGAGAATTTGCACAAAGAGTTTTAAATCCAGAAGGAAGAATAGTTACTCCCCTATTTATTATTGAAAAAGGAAAGATAGCTTTTGTTAGATTTAAAGAAAAATCTGAAAGATCAAATCCTGAAGGAAAATATAGGGCAGAAGCAGTATCTTCACCCATTGAGATTCAAAAGGCAGTTGTTGGTTCAGAAGTTGAGCTGTTTCCAAAAGATCCTAAGAAAATTGAGAATAGAAAGGGAAGGAATCATCAAAGAAAGGTTGCTAAAGCGTGGAAAACTGTTATGTGGACAACAATTGGCCTTGGTGGTGCTATGAGCCTTTCAGCAATAGCTTTATACTTGGCAGGTTGTATTGGTGTCCCAGTAGTTGTTCCCCCAGTTGTAGAACCAATTGGAAATGGAACCCCAGTACCAGGGGAGACACCTTTTGCTACTCCTTCACCAACAGTTGAGATGTCAGGTTTACTTACCATTGCGGAAAAAGCTCGCTTTAAGTCAATTTTAGATAGTATTGGAGCATCTAATCCCGAGCTTAGAGCGAGGGAGTGTCAAATTGTTCCTGATAGTAATAACTTAGAAGATAAAGATAAAAATTTTGATTATCCAGGTCAAAGTTTGCAATATTTTGTTGTTTATAAATTAGACGGAAAATTCCAAGTTAGTGTTTCTCCGATTAATTGGAAAGAATATGTAAATAATGGTGCTTTCATGGTTTGTTTAGATTTTAATCCGGCTTTTACTCCCCAGGATCGAATGGGGACGGCTTTAACAAAGTTTCTTAAAGGATTGGATGATGCAAGAATTGATTATGATATTATTATTCCCGAGCCAAATTCAAATCCTGACTTTGTGTCTGATCAGTGGAATTATGGAGAAATTTTTAATCTTTCTCTTCTAAATATTTCTCAATTGGAGAGCGGTTACAAGTTGATGGATGAATGTGGTGATACCTGCTTTATTGTAGATTCTCAAGGAAAAGTTATTTATACATCAATTCATGAAGCTCAAGAAGCACAAACGGCTGGAAGTGTTTACCCTATGCTTAAGTTTTATATTAATTCAAGTACAAGGGATGCAGCTCTGGCTAAAATTAAAGCATCTCAACCTACTCAGGTTGTTACTCAAGGTGCTCCCCTGTCTCCAGCTGAGGGCGAAAATATATCTGAGAAGAGTCAAACGATTGCAACTCAGATAAGTCAGTATATTTTGCCAGATACGGGGGCCGATCGAAATGCGGGTCCTAAAATTATTGAAAGTCTATTCTCAGAAATTAATTCTGGTAAACTTGTTACTCTTGCTTCAGTAAGTAATTTAGCGGATACACTTGGTCATCCAATTATGTTGGATGCAAATTACGTACCAAATGGAACAGTTGAACTACCTACAGTATGTATGACCAAAGCACAAAATGATTTATGGGAACATGAGAGAATAATGGCTTATTTCTATACTGAGGATACTATAGTTTTTCAGTATTTAGACGGTCTTCCAACAGAACAAAAAACAGTTCAATTTTCAACTTTTTTTGCAGGATACTATAACATTATTCCGAGAACACAAAATAGTGTGTTTAGCCTTATAGGAACTTTCACTCCAGAATCAATTCAAGCAGCTTTTACTCGTCCAGGATGTCAAAACCAAGCTTTGACAAAAATCTCTGATTTTGGTTTGATAGCAGTTCCTCAAGGATATACCTGGGAACAACTTATTGCTTACGCCTCTGAACGAGCTCCTTTAGTTCATAGTACAAACGATTATTACACATTCTTAACTTATTTTGAGAGGGCTTCTAGCGCAGATATTTATCCTATAAATCGTTAATTATCACTATTGATTTTAGATAGCACAAGAATGTATTATGAAATATGAAGAAGAAATTAACAATTGTTGCACTTGTTTTTATTTTAGTAGCTTCATTGGGGGTAGTGGCATATGTTTTTAGGGGTAGTCTTATTTCAAGGTTTAATGGCTTAATAAAAAAAGAAATTGATGTGACAAATATGCAAGCATTCCCGGTTGGTGAAAGTATAGTTACAAAAAGTTCAGATATTGTTGATTCTGAATATCTTCCTTTACAAGGGACTATTGCTGAATATGGAGTGACTGACTCTGGGGTAAGTTTTATGAGGGTTATGTATATTATTGAAGGCAAAGAACATTTTGTAAATATTTTAATGAATATCCCTGAAACCGAAATTCCAGCAGATTTAAATGTAAATGGAACGGCATCTGACTATGTAAAAAGCCAATTTAGGAAGAGATATGTTGATTCTGTTAAAATAGTTTTGCTTAGTAGCCCAGACTCTCTTAAGGGTCATGCTATATATATGAAAGTAGATGAATTTAAGAGTATATACAAAATCGGAGCTTTACTTTATATCCCATTGTTAAAAACTTATCCGAATTCCTCTCTAATGAAAGATGATTTTTGTAAGAATCATGGATATATTGTTTGTGGAGTTGCAATTCTTGCTAATCGATACAGCGGCGATATGTCAAAATTTTGGGAAGATCACTCAGATGATTATTCTGGTATTCTGATTCCATATGAGTTTAATTTTAATATAAAGAGTAATTAATAAATATGTTTGTTAATTCAATTAAAAAAACAAGTTTTATTCTTTTTGGAATCTTTCTTGTGTTGTTTATTTATTTTAATGTAAATTATACTTATGCGGCAGATAGATGTAATGTAAACGGACAACAATACGCATGTTCAACGTATGCAGAAAATGACCAAGCTTGTGGAAACCCTCAAAATGGTGGTTGCCCTAACGCGCATTATACTACTTTTTGTGGCTGGGAATGTAGTGACGATTGTTCGGTAGGATACGTCACTGGAAATTGTTATTTTCAGAGTGGAACTAATGAGCACTGTTGGTGTGTTGGTGGTGATGTTATGGTTAGAAATGGGTGTCGCTATTGGGGAAGGGAGTGTACTCTAATATCAAGAAATCCTTTGACTTATACTTGCACAGCATACTATTGGCATTATTATGACTGTGAAGTTTGGGATGATTGTGCTAGTGAAGACTGTGATTCTGGATATTGGGAAGCATGTGTAGAGGAACATTGGGATGCCTATGGTTTGTGTGAAGGAACTGTAGTTCCTCCATCATGCTCCTGCTCTCCTTCCTCCTGTTCCCCTTCTTGTCCTCCAGGTCAGACTGATCATGATACTGGATATGGTGTAGCTGGTTCTGATTCTTGTTCATATAACACTGGAAGTTGTAATGGTGATGGGAGTTGTGAGACTGATACAGATTCAACCACCTGTTGGTACACTGGCGGTCCTCCTGTTCCTTGTACAAACTGTACAACAGTTACTTCAATGGATGGAACAGCAACTCCTTTAGGTTGTACAATAGCAAGTGGAAATATCGCAGGAAAAGAAACAAATAACCTACTCCAAATATATACTTCATTTTCTGATACAAATGGAATAGCTGATATAAAAGCAGTACAATCATGGCTTTCTAAAACATCAGCTCCTGTTATTTCTAAAATATATGATACTGGTGCTCCAAAGCTTTTGTCTAATGATTCCTTTGGAATATTAGTTAAAGAAGTAGGAGGTGTTTGGACTGATTTGTATGTCCCTGGAGTAGACGATAATTCAAGTACAATTGTTTGGAGAAAAGCTGGAACAGTTGGGACAGGTCAAAGGGCATGGATGAGAGGGACTGGAGACCAATATATAATTGGAATAAGTGATGTGTATGTAACAGAAGTTGGTTCAAATGTTGAACTTTCATATAAGATACAGTTTTTTAATGAAACATCAGGGCTTGAATTGTACGAAAAAGCAATAGATGGAACATATAATCTATTTATTGCAGCAAATGATACAAATGGATTTTTGCCTTCAGGTGGAACAACCATTGCTGTTCCAACTGCATGGACTGATTCAACAAAAGATGTAATTATAGACTTAACTGACCCAGTTGCTGATACACTTACATATTCTGTTCTAACTGCAACAACATTTTCTCTCTCTTGGAGGTTTACTGATTCAAATTCTTCAATTATTAGAAGTATAGGAGATGCATCAATTGCAACTGCAGGAAAGGTAAATGGCACAATTGACGATACAACAAGTGGTGTTACAAACTATGTCCTTGGAAGCGGTGCAACAGGCGTTAACCTATATTCTGGTTCCCCTCACCTTTGGAGTGTAAATAACCTGGGAAATAGGGCCGATACTATAGATTTAAAGAGTAATGAGGGTGGAAGTCTAAACTTTGAAGCATATGGCTTTGATGCCTCGTGTAACAGCACACATGCCACATTAAACGTGGGTTTAGGTGAAACTTGGGTTGCAACTAAGGGTGGGCTTGTAAACACAGGAAGTGGCTCTACAATAATCATTCCTAATTTAACAGGGCATACTACTTTTTCAGCAGATTCCTATTGGAATTCACCGTTTGGATTTCTAAAAGATGAGGCAGATTTCTCGAGCATTCTACTTTCAGGTAGTACATCAACCCTTTCTACCCTACTACATTCTTCAGTAACCCATTCAGTTTCCATTACTCAAAGTAGTGATGGAAATAACCGAACAAATTATTGGTATGGAGAGCTTTTAAAGAGGGTAAAGGAGAAAATAGCACTATCCCCTGCTACATTTATTGAAATGTCTTCAAGTGGAAACAAAACTGTAAGTGGTAATGCATCAGATATTGTTGGTAGTGGAAAACAGTGTGCAAGCAATAAAAACTGTGTATTAGAAATAAGTGGGAATTTGAGTGTACTAAGTGGGTTCAATTGTGATGTTAGAGTAGCATTCTTAGTTGGTGGTACAACAACAATTAATCCTGATATTACAGCTTCTGCTCCAAACTATGGTTGTTTGTTTATCTCTAAAGGAGATGTAACAATTGCTGCTGGAACATATAAATCATCAAGCAGTGCATATCCAAAATATGACATTATTGAAGGATATATTTTAACTGATGGAATAATAAATATACCGCTAACTGATTCTTCTCAAGAAATTAGGGATGGATTGAAAGTAAACGGTAGTTTAGTTGCATTTGGAACAGATGCCTCAACAGGTAGGTCTATTAATATGTTGAGATCCCTAAAACTTCTATTTAATAACTCATATCCAGCTTTAGCAGTACATTTTGATAATAGATATGTTGAATTTGCACCAATATTCTTTGGTGGTCAAAAAGAAGGGTTTGAAAGAGAAGTTGGGTTTAAAGCTTTTTAGCCTAAACATAAAAGATTTCCATGTGGTATAATTTTCTCGTTATGATGAGTTTATTATTAACATGATTTCTATTAATGAGCAACAATTGAATGAAGATTTAGCTATATTTGTTCTACAATTAATTAAATATCATCCTAATCCATACAAATATATTTCAAAAGATTCATTTGATGCTGAAATTTCAAAGATTAGAAAAGGTAATGAAAAAGAATCAATTAAAGATTATGGAATCTCTTTAATGAAATTACTTAGTAAACTAAAAGATGGGCATACTGAATTATGTCCTTCTGATGATGTTTTAGGTACTCTAAACTATCCCATAAAACTCAGATATTTTATTGACGGATATTATTTAACGAATGTTAGTGAGAAATATGTAAAACTATTAGGAGGTAAGCTAACAAAGATAGACAACAGGAATATTGAAGAGATTGAGAGGATTTTGAAAGATTTGATTTCAATTGAGAATAAAACCTCCATTAAGTATTACTTTCCAAAATACTTATACGAACCAGTGATTCTGAACTATTTTGGAATTACTCAAGAAGATTCAACTACATTCACTTTTGAGAAAGATGCAAGGGAAGAATCTGTCGTAATTACACCAATTAGTTATAATGAGCAACTTGTCGGAATAACTGATGGACTGAAGAATATTGAGGAAACATTAGCTGAAAAGAGTCTATATTGGGGAAAGAAAATAGGAGAAATCAATTCATACTATTTTCAATACAATTCATGTGAGATTCTTAAGGACTATCCAATTTCAAAAGTAATTGAAGAAATAAAGGAAAGTAAGTGTATCAGAGTAATTGTAGATTTACGAAATAATACTGGAGGAGATTCAGATGTTTTGGAACCTTTAATTGATTTCTTAAATTTAGAATGTGAGAAAATTAAAACTGTTGTTTTAACAGGATCTAAAACATATTCTTCAGCAATTATAAACCTAGTATTTCTTTCAAGAATAAAAAATAGTATTTCAATCGGAGAAATCCCTCATGCTAATCCAACACATTTTGGAACAACAACAAAGTTTGAACTCCCAAATTCAAAATTATCAATTCAAGTTTCAACTGATTTCTTAAGATATAGAGGTTATAAATTAGGAGAAGTCTTCACTCCCACTTATGAAGTTAACACGACAATAGGAGATTATGAAAAAGGTGTTGATACTCAAATGAAATTTTTAAAAAATTTGTAATCCATCTCAGAATTACTGCCCGAGATCGTTGTTTTTTTGTTGTTGCCAACGATCTCGGGTTTTTGTGATCACAAAAGCGAATCAGGCTCTTTTACTTGCTTCCGCGGCATGAGCACTGTTTATCGGTTTTGCAACCATGGGCGTTGGTCGTGACAATCACGGTCTTGACCACACCAAAGCAGGTCTTCATTTGTGCCTCCTTTCTTTAGAATAGTTAATTATAGGTTTGTTACAACCTGAAGTCAAAATTTCATTGTCCTAAAGCAGCTTCTTTTAATGTGTTCCAGAGCACACCTTGCATAATTTCACAGTAGTTTTGGGGCTGTCTATTTCCGCTAATTAAGCGAGTGTGATGGCATCCCCCAGCGCAGGTGAATTTTGCAAAGCAATTTGTACACTCTGAAAAATTGTATAGATTGAGAAGCTTTAGATAAGCTAGTCTTACTTCATTAACAGATACTCCTGCTTGGGTAACTTCGCCGATAAAGAAAATATCAGCAAGTGAATCGTCACTTCGAGTTACTCTCGTACAGCAGGAAATCTGACCATCAGGCATTATTGCAAACGATTCTCCGTCGGCATTGCAATATCTTGCACTTGCATTATCAAGGTAATCCGAAGGCATTGAGAATATTACACCGAGCTCTTTTGCTCTTCTCTTTGTCTCTATATAGCACTTGATAAACCGAGGAGCATCTATATCGGGAACACCGTTTTCGCCTCTGCCTGTTAGAGAGAAAGGTGCAACGCTTATTTCTTTACATCCGATTGAGGCACAAAGCTCCAGGAAGTCGAGCATATCATCTTGATTGATTCCTGTGATTGTTGACCTCATTGCAAAGTAGACGTTATGTCTTACTAGTGCTTTTGCGCCGTTTATAGCTTCAGTGAACGAACCCGTTCCATCAGCTTTTGGCCGCAATTGATTTTGCACTTTTTCCATACCGTCTATTGAAAGTACTACGGAGAAGTTATGTTTAGCTAGAAACATTGCTTTTTCGTCATCTATTAATGTCCCGTTTGTTACGAGTGTGAATTTAATATTCCACCCATTGGGCAAGATGCTCAAAGCATAGTTCACAGCCTTTACCATAACATCCCATCTTACGGTCGTTTCACCAGTTCCGTGAAAACTTAGTTCTACTTCCTTGTCCTTTCTTTTTCTTGCATATTCGTACATCTGTTGAATTGAGATTTCTATTATCTGCCAAGGTAAATCGGTAAAAACGTTACACGTGAGAGCATAGCAGTATATACAGCGAAGATTGCATGCTGATGTAACTGACATTGTTAACTCACGAGGTGCGTAACTTCCGATTTCAGATTTCCTTGGTAATTCGACTTCTTGAAAGAATCCTCTTTCCGCAAGAAAGGCATGAAACTCATGATCAGGGGGCATTCCTGCCTTGATAAACTGATCGATAAGCTCAAGTCCTTCTAGATTTACGGAAAAGAATTTTCCAAGAAGAGGTGAATAAATAACGCCCAATTCTGCGTCACGAACAAGAAACATGTTTGGATATAACATCTGCCAACTTATGGTATTCATTTCTCAGTCTCCTTTTCTGAGGGATAGATTTTGAAAGAGCCATTATGACACAATCATTATATTACTTTGTAATTAAGTATACTATAGGGTGTTGTTTTAAGTATGGTATACTCTAAATATGAAAGATATATATCTTACAAAAGATATCGCTGTAAAAGTAAATATATATATAGCAGATGGTTTTTTAGCAGAAGATGTAGCTGTTATTGAACTTGGAACTAGAGAAGGAGATAAAAGAAAACGGAAATATAGTGAAGAGGAATTTAAAAAAGAAATAAAGGATGGAAATGTCGTAGTTGCAATGATAAGAGAAGATCCGATTGGATATGCTGTTGTCCAAGATGGGAAAATTATGGATTATTATATTGAGTGGATATTTGAAGATTCAGGATTAAAAGAGATTTTGTTAAAAGAAGCTATAAAATAGTAAGTTTGACTTTCTACTCCTTAATGTTTAATATTTATTTATATAATCTGCCTAATTTAATACATTTTAGTATATGTCTAAACTGCCAGACCATGTAGGAATAGATTTCGGAAATCATTCCGTAAAAGCTGTTGAAATAAAGGGAATTGCGACCCCTACTCCCACTCTTGAAAACTTTGGAAGCCAGAGAACTCCTCATGGAGTTATCGGTTCTGAAGATGAATTACATCAGAGACAACTTGCTGACGCTGTTAAAACACTGTTTTCAACTTCAAAAATACGAAATAACAAGGTGGTTATTGCTCTTCCTGAAGCAAGTGTATTCACAAGATTTTTAGAATTCCCAGGAATAAAGGAAGATGAACTAGAAAATGCAGTATATTATCAAGCAAAAGAGTTCATCCCTATGCCAATTGATGAGGTACAAATGAGTTATGCTCAAATTGGCTTCAATGTAGAGAAAAGTGCGCCAAGAGTTCTTCTTGTAGCAGCTCCTAAAAAGATTATTAATACATTCCTAACTGTTGTTGAAAAAGCAGGTTTAGAAACAATTAACATGGAAACAGAATCTGTTTCTCTCGGAAGGGCTATGTATAGGGCTACTAAAATGGCACACATGGTAATGCTTGATTTTGGATCAAGCAGTACAGATATGAGTATCCTTTTAGATGAACAATTAGTATTCTCTCAAAGCATTGCCATTGGAAGTGATTCTTTAACTCAATCAATTGTAAACAAGTTTAATTTCGAGTATCAACAGGCTGAGGAGTATAAAAGAAATTATGGTGTTGTAGAGGGAGTACTAGAGGGGAAGATATTCCAAACACTAAAGCCGGTAGTTGATGCAATAATAAACGAGGTAAATAGAGGAATAGAGTTCTATAAAAATAAGACACTTGCCCCTGCCCCAAAGAATATATTTTTAAATGGAGATGGTGCCCTTCTTCCTGGATTAGCTGAATATATTTCAAAATCAATGGGAGTTGAAGCAATGCTTGCAAACCCATGGCAGAATATAATAATTCCTGATAAATATAAAAATATTGTATCTAAAAGCCCTGCATCATACTCTGTTGCAATTGGGCTAGCATTAAAAGATGAGTGAGCCAATTACACCAATTAAAACAGAAGAAAAAAAGAAATTTGAAAACCTAAGTGGTGGTGGGAAGACTATTAACCTCATCCCTAACCTTACTCATGCAGAAGTAAAGATTGAGAAGAAGAAAATTCAATTAAACACAACAAGTGCTGTTGCTTTGGTTCTTTTTGCTCTTTTGACATTGATAATAGTCGGAGTAAACATATTTACAAAGCTAGATTTGAATACTCAAAAGAAAAAGCTATACGCATTAGAGAGTACCCTTGGTAGTAAAAGTGAGTTAATTCTTGGAAATGATGAGATCCTAAGAAGGGTTGATCTATATAATAAAATAGCAGCTACAACAGTATCCTCTAAGGATGTAGTCTTGTACTTTCAAACAATTTCAAGTGGTTTTGGAACATTTGAGGTAATAAAGCTAACTGGAGGTACAGCCTTTACCCTTAGTGGCTCAGCAAGGAATTTAACAAACGTCTCTAAGCTGTGGTATCTACTTGGAAATGATGTACATATTGAGAGTGTTAATCTTAAAAGTGTAGTTAAGGACAGTAGTAATGCAAGATTTACATTCGAAGGGGTGATATTACCCGAATCATTTAAAACAAGCGCACAATAATATGAATGATGGAAAGAAAAATATAAGGGAAGGAAGTAAAACATTTGATGAGTTGCGTGCTCTTCAAAATACTGTTAAAAAGTTCAAATTTGAGGACCTTATCGTGCCTATTTTAAGTGTAATAGCTCTAACACTTTTAACTATCTTTGTTTATGTCCCAATGATCACTACTGCAATTAGCAATAGAGCGGAAAGCAAAGCAACGTTGGCAAAGATAACTCAATTAAATAAATTGACAACGGATTTAAATAGCATTGATTTAAATAATTTTAATGCCACCCTTACAAGCTCTAGGAAGGTAATACCGTTTTCATTACAGGTATCTGATTTCCTCTCGTATGTAGATGATAGTGCAAAAAAGAATGGTTTGGTGTTTAAAGAGATATTAACTGGAGATATTACAATAATTAATCCAGGGCAGAAGAAAGGTGATGATTCCATTACCAAAGGTGTTTCTGGGCCTCTTAAATACCAAGGAAATATTAATCAAATAACAAACTTTTTAGATGAGTTACAGGCAACCTCTCCATATATTATTTCTGCTGACCAGATATCTTTAAAGAAGAGCAATTCAAGTACTTGGGAAGTAGCTTTGACAGTTACAGGATATTATATAGATAGAAGTGCTCTACCCGCTTTAAATGTATACGCACCATTCACTCTGTATTCACAAAATGCAAATGTAATTGAGATATTTAATACTAAGGCAAGCAAGAGTAATTAGACTAACCCTTCAATATCGGAATCATCAGCAAGCATATCTTCACCCTTCTGCTCTATTTGATCATCTGGCTTATCACTTGCTGGTCTTTCTCTTCTCTCACCCTCTTCTACAAGTACCTTAACTCTCTTTTGCAATCTAATTGCTGCAATTGTAACAAGGTCTCTAATTGCATTAATTGTTCTTCCCCCTCTTCCAATAACAACACCCTTATCTGTTTCAGCAACCTTAATTGAGTAGATTATCAATCCTGGGAAATCTACACTCTCTTTTTCTGAAACAACTACCTCGTCGGGTGTGTTTACGATTGACTTAACTATGTGCTCTATTAACTCTTTCATTTCAAGTATTAACCAAATTTAATTATTCTTTCTTTGCTTCTTTTTTCTTTGTTGCACCCTTTGACTGTACTGATCCTTTCCTAGGTGCTTTTAATAATCCTGCTTTTACAAAGTATTGAGTAACTGTATCACTTGTTTGTGCTCCCTTACTCATCCAATACTTTGCTTTTTCTTCATCTATTGAAAAGGTTACAGGTTTTGTATGAGGATTATATGAACCCAAATCAGCAACTGAGTTACTGCTTCTTGCTTTGGTACTTTCCATTACTACAACTCTGTAGAATGCTTGTCCTTTTTTTCCTATTCTTTTTAGTCTTATCTTTAACATAATGTGCAATTCTAACAGATGATATGGGGTAATTCAAGCAATATGGCTAAATATATATTAAATCGACTAATAATCGACTAGTTTTTCTAATGCGTTCTTGGCAGCGTCTTCTTCCGCTTTCTGTTTGCTAGCACCAGTTCCTCTTCCTAGTTCTTTCTTTCCGATAAATACTCCCATTGTAAATACCTTATCATGGTCAGGACCAACAGCCTCAAGTACCTCATATGTTGGTGTGACTTTAAACTTGTTCTGAGCTATTTCTTGAAATCTTGTTTTGCAATCTATATCTAACCTACTTTCAACAATTCCAGATAGTTTAGGAAAGAGATATTTTGAAACAAGTTTTTCACACTGCTCATAACCTAAGTCTTTATAAACTGCTCCTAGTAGACTTTCAAATGTATTTGCAAGTAAGTAGTCTTTATCTCTTCCTCCCGTTGCTTCCTCTCCTTTTGACATTCTAAGAGCGTCTCCATATTTCAGTTGTCTTGCAAGGGTTGCTAGGGATTCTGTTTTAACTAGTGCTGCTCTAAAGCTTGTTAGGTCGCCCTCTGGTCTATCTTTGTATTGCTCAAATAGAAAGTGGGAAGTAATTAACTCAAGTACAGCGTCTCCTAGAAATTCTAATCTTTCATTATTATTTATCTTTTCTCTTTTGTTCTCATTTAGAAATGAACGATGAGTAAAGGCCTCTAAATATAGATTAATGTTCTTGTAAGGTATTTCTAAATTTTTTAATAATTTTTTAATCTGTTCCATTTTCTTCTTTTGTTTTTGTTTCATATATTGAGCCTAGTACTCCGTTTACAAACTTGTCACTAGTATTGCCTCCAAACGACTTAGCAAGCTCTATTGCTTCATCAATTGCTACCTTTGGAGGAGTTAATTTCGCAATGAAGCTTTCAAATATCGCAATTCTAAGTACTTCTAAATCCACTTTCTTTATTTGGTCTATTGGCCATTGAGGTGCATATGCTCTAATCATTTTATCTATTTCCTCTTTTTTCTCCTTAACACCTGCAAGTAGTTGTCCAAACAACACCTTATCATATTTTTTTATCTCGTTTATTTCTGAGAGAGTGTCAGGGGTAAATGATTCACGCTTTAAATTATCGAAATCATCACTAAACATCAATTGAAGTACTAATACTCTTGCTAAGTGTCTTGGGTCGTTTCCTGTTTTCATTTATGCTTTTGCTTTTTTTGTTTCTTTTTTCTCTATTTTTCCATAAAAACCACAATATCCACATACAAAATGTGGTCTTTTAGCTTTATTGCATTTTGGACATACAGAAAGTGCTGGAGAGTTTAAAGTTTGTTGACTTCTTCTTCTATCTCTTCTACCACTACTACATTTTCTTTTTGGAAGGGCTGCCATAATATTATTTTTCTAATTTACAATCTGTGATTATATTTTAAATATACAGGAATGACAATACTTAAACAATCCAGCTTTCTTTTATATTTATCACTCCTCCCTTTTTAATTTCCCCATTTATTATCTCTTGAGTTATATTTCCCTCTATCTTTTCTTGTATATACTTTTTTACAATAGTTGCTCCAAGACTTATATCTTCTATCTTACTTACAATTAACATAGGTATTGTTGCATTCCAATCAAGCTTAATATCTTTTTGTTCTAAACTAACTCGTATATCTTCAAGAAGCATATCTGCTATTTTAGCTAAATTATCTTTTGTATAAGGCTTAAATATTATAGTAGCATTAATATTTTCAAAAATATCATTTGCTATTACTTGTTTTAACTTCATCATTACTAAGTTCTTTGTATCTTCCCACATGCTTTCTTTAATATTTTCAGAAATTTCAACACTTCCCACTTCTGTTGTTGCAAAAAATATTACATTTGAAAAATCTATTACTTTCCCTTTTTTACTCAAATACTCTCCTGTTTTAAGTATATTTACTAATACTTCCTGTGTTTGTACTCTAATTAGTTCAATATTTTTTAAATATATTGATGAGTATGGTGAAATTCCAATATTTTCTAATGTTTCTAATAATTCATCTTCAACATATTCTTCTTTAAATTCAAAAGTTAGGAATTCTCCGTTTTGTAACTGGCTATATATTGTTTTAGCAATATACTCCTTCCCTACCCCCTTTGTTCCAGCAAAAAGAAATGCTGTTGGAAGTTTTCTCTCTTCTTCTGTCTTCTTTCGAAGTGATTCAAAGATTATTTGAATACCCTCATCTTGCCCTATTACTTGTTTTTTTACATTTTCTTCTTGTTGAAAAAATGTTTCAGATTGTGCATTTGAAATATCGCTAACAACAACATTTGAATTAAGCGAAATTACTTTTGCAATATGCTCTTGTGTTAATACCTTTATTTCGTTATTGTTTGCCCACTCACAAGAATCCTCCAAAAGATTTACTGCACTACTGGGTAACATACTCTCAGATATATGTTTTTGAGCGTACTCAACTGAGGCAAAAATGGCTGGAAATGTAATATATAGTTTGTAGTTTTTTTCTAAATCAAATATCTTGCTTTTTAAAATTTCAATTGTGTCTTTAGCACTAAGTGGTAATACTTCAATATTAGTAAAGCTTTGTCTAAAGTCTTCCTGAGTATAGAAATACTTTTTGTAATCAGAATAGTTTGTTGTACCAACAATTGAAACTGAATCGTTTTGTATATACGGCATAAAGATATCTAAAAGTGCTTCTCCTTCTAAGCCAGTTTTAGAAGGAATGAATTGTGAGAGGTCATCGATGAAAAGAATTGTTTTTCCTTCATTAACAAGGGTATCCATATCTTTTCGGATACTTTCTTTTAGAGATTTCTTCCCTTTTAAATATGAAATTAACTCTGAGACATTTAAATGGATTACCTTATTATCAACTAAACTCTCAGGAACTTCTATGCTATTAATAGAAACTGCTACGCCTTTGATTAAGCTACTTTTTCCTACTCCACTTTCACCGATTAGTAGGGCATTCTTTTTCGTGCTTTTCGAGAGGACTGATATTAGCTCGTCCATCTCCTTCTCGTGGCCTATCCCATATCTTTCTTCCTTTCTACTGACTATTTCGTTGATGTCTTTGCTAAATCTATCAAGTATGTACTCACTTCCATACACCCAACTTTTCCCTATACCTCCCTCTTTTACATATGTACTTAGGGGATTAAATATTCCGAAGCTAAATCTTCCCGTTTCTTCAATTAAGTATGTAGTTACTTCTCGAAGAATATTTAAACTAATATTGCTTTTGTTAAATATTTTTTCTAAACCTTGGTTTACTTTGACCAGTGTTAGAAAGAGGTGTATTGGAAGAATTTCTGAGCAATTTGTTAGAAGAGCTTCTTCAAGAGAGTATATTAATAACTGAGAGATAGATGAGCTTGAGAGTTTTTCAAATATCTCCTTCTTTTCATTTATATTTTTTATCAATTCAATATTGATATCCGCTCTTTTAAATAGTTCTTGTATCTCGCTTCTACTTAAAAGTGTGTCAAACATCTTTTCTGAATCTACTTGCCCATTTTTGGTGGCAAGAAGAAATATATCTACAAGGTCACTAGCGATATGTTTTGTCAAATCGATTTGTCCGTATCTTCCAAATTTAAATCCTACAGATTCAATCTCATTTACCTCATTTACAGGGATGTATGGGGCATTAGGTAGCTTTCTAAAAGGAGATTTAGAAAAGGCGTGATCATGCCAAAGAATTAGTACTCCGAGTAGCGAAACCCAGAAAAATGAGTTGATAATATTTGTATTCCAGAATGTTTCAAGTAGAGCAACATGAGTAAATATCCCGAAGTATTTAAATAGATATAGCAGAGCAACTAGAAGCCCTGGGATTATTAGTATGTTAGCAAGAGTATTTTTAACTGTGTTAAAGGCTTTTTCGTTTAAGAAGTTCCCCAAAAAAATCTTTAATCTGTTTGCATCTATTTCAAAATATGCATCTCTTGTAACAAGGAATGGTGTCAGATTTTCTTTCAATACCAATGGGTATTTATCAGAGATATTAGTTACTTTGTTTTTCTCTTTATCAAGAGCTCCTAATATTGTTCTGTTTTCAGATTGCTGATGAATTGTCATATTATTTTTACAAATGGTGAAATGAAAATACCAAGTATGGTGATTGGCGGAAGAAGCAACCAGAAGATTATGTAAGTTGTGTAGATAACTGACGTGAAAAAAAGGAGCGAGGTTCCGATTGGAAGGAATATTATTTTCATAAATACTCCTAAGATATATCCAAGAATATCTCTCTTTTTATGCCAGGGGAGAAAGAAGTTCTTAAATAACAGGGTAACTGAGAACCTATCATCAAGTATTATCAATATTTTCTTTAATGAAAGAATGTACCAAACTGGCATTGACACATACCACCAGAGAAAGAAACTCTTCACCCAAGCTAAAAAAGAATTCAATATTGAAAACTTAACATCATCTTCATAAAAAAGTGAATTCGTATCAATATTTTTCTTTTGAATTTGGGCAGTCATTATTAGAAAAGTTTATATTAAAAAGGTTAGTGTAGCAATATTTGATACTTATGGGATATAATAATGTTTATGAATTTAAATGCAACACAACCTCCCCTTTTTGAGCTAGGCTCGCTTACTGTTTCAGGCACTCCTACCGTTTTTCCTGAAGAAATATCGACTAGTTACGTGAATCAAGATGAAACCGAAAGTGAAAAAAACGTTATGGAATATCGAGCAAACCTTTTGCATGTTCTTGGAGAATCAGGGATAGTATTTGTAACCACCAATGGAAATTACAAGATAATACAAAGAATTGAAACAGGGCCGAAGAAAAGACCACTTGATGAGCTTTCTTTTCATGTCCCTAATCAAGAGGTTGGTAAAGAATTTAGGATTCGTTCTAGTTCAATGCCTAAGATAATTATTGATGAACTGCCAGGAAGATCAAAACATAAAGAGATTAATGGAGATAAGGAATATTGTTTTAACACTTTATTTTATGGCTTTATTTTAGCCACCCAAATGATGGGATGTAAAAAATTTGTTATTCCCAAAAAGACAATCGATAAGGCAATGAAATCTGATGAAACTTGGCCAATGCATGAATCCCTGCTTTCAAGATTTCATTTTGTAAAAACCAAAAGAGGGGGTTACGAATTAAGTGATAATTTAATTTCTGATATTTATAAACTCTATACAGAGATTGAAAAATTAAAGAAAACAAAAGACACTTCTATAAAGGCAAGTAGAAGACGAATTTATGCCTCAATCAAACCCAGCCAAGGTCTGTTACCTTAAATTGGCTTAGCATTTGGCTAAATCTTGGATTGGCCCCGCTTGGGTGCTGTATCGGGAGTATTTGTATTTCTTTGAATTTGTCCAATTTCTTTGTTTTTAGTATATCCAAAACTTTAGATGATAGATTTTGGATTTTCTTTTGTTTTAAGAAATATTCACAGAATGTCTTATATGATGTTGAACCCATTAGAATAATTAATCGGGGATTTAATAATGATATCTCCTTTTCCAAAATCCTTGTCTTAAGTGATTCAGTGATTTCTTTTTTTGTTGGTTTTCTAATAATTCTCTTCCCATTCTTTTCAATATAGCCTGGAAAGCTGTTTACTATCTCTGTATGGTATACGGTATTAGATCTTTGTGGATACACAGTGTATCCAAGAGGATTTAAAAACTTTTCAAGATTTTTTCCAGTATTTCCAATTGTTCCATCTTTGTGAAAATAGTTAATGCCTGAAACTCTTGCACTATTTGGAGCTAAGGCCTCCCCTATTATCATTACCTTAGAATGAATATTTGTATATCCAATATTTCTTTTTACTTTTAACAAATCTTTGCTACAAACATTTGTTTTATATATCTCATCAAAAAGATTTATGAATTTCTGTTTTTTAGTCATGATGTTTTCAAAGAAGAATTTGGGCGATATAGGAATTGAACCTACGACCCCCACAGTGTCATTGTGGTGCTCTAACCAGCTGAGCTAACCGCCCGTTACGTTGTAATTATACTAGTAATTATTTTTATCAACAAATATAATTATTCTCTAATTTTTCTTTTTTCAGCTATTAGGTATTGTTTCCAAATCTCTTCTCGCATTGCTGTTTTGCAGTCTTGCGCGGGTGCATACATGAAATCCCTTGTATAAGGGAGAATAATTATTGATAGAATTGCTTCAGCCATAATATCTGGTGCTAATTGCTCCTCTTTTAAAATACCGATGGCTTCTGAAATCATACTTGGAAAATGGTTTATATGAGTATGGTATACAATGTTCCTCAAATAATTCGGTACTACGTCCTCTAGTTTCTGTTCATCAAATTCTGGAGAATTCCTAAGCACTATTTCTTTAACCAGGTCGATAACATTGAAATCCCTAAAATTTTTGTTCTCCTCTTCTTGGTCTATTTGTAATAGTGTTAATTCATATGGGTAAACAAATAGGTTTGTAAAACTTCTTGGATTTTCCGCAATTTCATAAAAGATTTCAGAAATAAATAAATCTGTAGCATCGTCCCTTTCATTTGGGGTAATATTGAGATTCTCGCCATTCATAAAATAATTATTAATAATTTATATAGTATGGATGGCAGTAATTACTTTATTATTTTATCTATTAATCCGTATTCTAGTGCTTCTTTTGCAGTAAAGTATTTGTCTCTATCTGCGTCTTTTTCAATCTCTTTTATTGCTTTCCCAGTAAATTTAGAAAGTAATCCAAAAAGGAGCTCTCTTTGTTTTAGTATCTCTGTTGCTTCTATCTTTATATCGCTTGCCTGTCCAGTTACTCCACCAAGAGGTTGGTGAATATGAATCTTACTATTTGGAAGAGATAATCTTTTTCCTTTTTTTCCTCCTGCCAAAAGCAGACTTCCCATTGATGCTGCAAGCCCTACTGCTATTGTGCTCACATCTGGTTTTATATAGTTCATTGTATCTAGAATTGCTAATCCATCGGAGATAACTCCTCCTGGAGTATTAATGAACATTTGGATATCGGCCTTTGGATCTTCCTTTTCTAAAAAAAGAAGTTGTGCAATTATTGTGTTTGCCATATGACTTTCTACCTCATCAGTAACAAAGATAATTCTATCTTTAAGTAGCCTTGAGTATATATCGTAGGCTCTCTCCCCATCTCTTTCTTTTTCAATTACTGTTGGTATTAGTACTGACATGCTCAATTATATATTAAATTACTTCTTTTTTGGAGATAACTCTGACATAAACTGTTCAAAAGCCTTCTGCTTTACCACGACCCTTCTAATATATTCAACCCACTGAGGATTCTCATAAACAGAAGCATCTCCTTTAGGATTGCTCTTTTTAATTTTCTCAATCTCTTCATTTAGTTGTTCATTGGTAATAGTTATTTTTCTCTCTTTAGCAAAAAGTTTTAGAAAAACATCTGTCTCTAGTGCCTTTTGTGCATCTCTGTGCCACATCTCTCTCATATGCTCAATTGTCTCATTTGCAGCTTTAACATACTGCTCGATGGTCATTTTCATCCCTTCAAGATTATGCATAAAAGAGTGTTCTCGCTCGTGTGCTTCTTCATGAATAGCAGCATCAGGAACTGTTATCTTACATAGTTCTATTGCCTTATTCATAGCATACTCATTTGTTTGTTGCTCTACAATTCTATTTTTTTCAAGTTGTAATATTTCTTTAATCTTTATCTTTAGAGTTTCTATGTCTTTTACTTCAGGAATTTGTAGAAACTTAGCAGCTTCAATGGCCCATTTGGCTGTTTTCTTTTTCTCTTTTAATTTCTCATTACTTTCTAATTTTGTAACTATCTCTTCAATTTCTTTTTCTGTTACCTTCTCATCTTTTTTCTCAAGCTTAATCTTTTTTAAGTCTCCTAATTTAAATTCAGGCATTACTGTTAATACAATTGTAAACTCGATATCTTTTTCTAATTCTAATTTAGGCATTTCCTTAAATATTGGGGTTGCAACAATTTCAAGTTTTTCCTCGCTTACTGCCTTTTGTACATACATAGGAGCTAATCTGTTGAAAGCCTCAAACATTATTTCAGGTTTAAGTTTGTTTTCAATTAATTCTTTGGGTGTTTTTCCTTTTCTAAACCCTTTAATATTATTCTTTTTAGATTCAGCTTCTAACATATTCTCATATGATTTTTTGAAAAGATCTTTTGGGATTGTAATAGTTGCCTCAAGGGAACTGTTATCAATTTTTTTGATTGTGTATGTTTTATCCATATGAATATTATTAATTTATGTGTAGTAGTTTAATATTTTTTATATCTTTAAGCAATATTTTAATCCTCGCCTCTCATAAGGGCTTGCCTATATTCTATTTCGTTTTCTATTGCACTTGATAGTTCTTTCTCTTTATCAGAATTTAATATCTCAGGTAATTGGTTAGTTTCTAACGAATAAATAAATTGTGTTAATTCAGGACTTAATTCAGATTTATTTAAATTTTGTATTATAACTTCTTTCTCCCTCATTACCGCATTAAAAAACATTTCCTCTATCTGTTGTTCCTTTCGTTCACGAATATAATTCAATAACTGATATACGAAAACGATATCGTATATTCTAGAAGATCTATCTTCATTCATTTCTGATATCTCATCAATATCAGTAAAAAATTCTGTAAAACCCTCAACTTCTCCTTTGAAACTTAATTTGCTATCTCTAGGAGATAGTATATCCCAAAACATCATTGCATCAGATCTTGGCATGTCTGTTTCCCGTCCGTATTTATCAATATATGAAAGAGGGTTAATCATATTGTATTAAATAAATTTAAGTATTTCCGTATATCTTATCTAATTTTGCTATTACCACTAATCGTTTCTCACTTGTCCAAAGAGGTGTACAGGTAACTAGAGTTAGTCTGTAGTCTCCTGTTTGAAGCAGAATGTTTCTATCATTGCTTTCAACGATTTTCTTTTCCGTTACAGTGTATTTATATACACCATTTTTTTGGTTTAGTATTACCTTATCCCCTACTTTTACCTTATCTAAATTAAAAAACGTGTCTGTTAATGGTGGCATATGTAGAAATCTGTGTGAGATTATCACAGTGTTTCCTTTAACTCCTGGTTGCCCACTAAGTGGGAAATGCCAAAAGCCTCTGTTTAAGGCTGTTGAATTCTCTCCATCAACAACACTTCCAAGTATGTTTACACTCTGGATATATAGAGTTGTATTCTGTTTCTCCATATTAAATTGTATCTTGCCCTCATTTTTGTATCTTGCAAGCTCATCTGGAGAGATATGCTCAAGAGAGCTTGGTAGTGCAATCTGTTGGTCAACACTCTCTTGGTTTGGAGGAGAAATCTTTGTAAAAAGTGAAAGTGAGCTATCAAAAGCAATATCACTTGTATTAAATTGGTTTGCATATATTTTTAAATCTGGATATTTAGGAAAAACAAGGAAAAACAAAATTGAAGCTATAACCAATAGAATGAGGGCAACGGATGTTATTTTTGCTAATATTTTGATCATAAGTATTTAATATTCCTTTAGTGGCGATATTTTATCAAAAACACTCAAATATTGCACTAATTAGCAATTTGTAATAAACTTATGATAATAAGATATTATATAGGACGCATATGTCTAGAGGTAAAACAAAATCTAAAACTCCCATGACTAAGAAATTAGAGGTTAAGTCCTCAAAAGAAGAAGGAATGTTTTCAATGGTAATGGGAACAGTAATTGTTGCCCTTGGAATATTGCTTTTTGTTTCAGGAGTTGTAATGCTTGTTTTGTACAACCTCCCTCCAAGAGAAGATGCAGCCCTTGTTACCCCTATTGTTACCCAACTTCCAAAAGAGAGTAATTTAAAAGAGATTGTTGTTAAAGGAACCTCCGAGTATTCCAAAGTAATGATTTGGGTAAATGATTCAGTAGTAAATAAGAATGTTGAAGTAAAGGATGGAAGTTTTGAGTATGCAATTCCTCAGACAGCTGAGGGTGGATATAAGGTTGAAGTTGCTGCGATAAATGGATTTCCACTCCGACACAGAAGCTTGAAGTCAAGTACACAAGTTATTACATTAGATTGGACAGCACCAAAATCAGATATCTTATTTTCATATACTAAGAATACAGATTTAAAGAAGATCTCTGTATCAGGAGTTGCTGAGCCAGATGTAACCGTGGTTTTGCAAAAGAATGGGAAAGAGTATTTTGCACAATCAGATTCAAATGGAAAGTTTAAAGTTAAAAATGTCCCATTGGTAGAAGGTAAGAATAATTTCACAGTTGTTCTAAGAGACGCTGCTGGGAACACAACAAGAGCCGATCAGAAAGTTTCAGTTATTTATGCAAGTGGAAATATTGATGGAGATGGTGTTTCAACACTACCTAATTCTGCAGGAAGTTTGGAAGATGCAGCAGTCTTTTTAATGCAAAACAAATTAATGAGTATATTTGGACTAATGGCATTAGCAGGTCTAGTTGGAAGTAGTGCTTTTGTTATTAGAAAGGTGAGACACGAAGAGTTTTAAATTGTCTTGAAACTCCCCTTCGTAAACGCCGAAATGGCACTTGTTAGTCAGTGATTCTTTAGATATCTCGCTTTCTTCATAGTTTAAAAGTGCTCTTGGGCTTTTATTACTCTTCATTAGAAGATTAAACTTTTCCCCTATCATTCCTGTAACAAGTGCTTTTGAATTCACAAATGAATTAATATCAACAAGTGAGAAGTATCCATATGTTTTTGTTTCTTTAAATTCTGGGTGGGTGTGGATATTGAATAGGTATGATACAGAAATTTGTTTTGGTACGTTCTTGTAATATACCTCATTGCTTGAGTATAAAGAGCTATCTACATATATCTCTCTTGTTAAGCATCCTTCTTTTTTTCCATGAATATATCTTACAGATACTGTATTATTCGAGCTAACTGATTTTGTTGTTCCCTTTACATTTTCAGTTAAAATGAGCTCGTTATCTGCCATAAACACACTGAAAGCTCTTTCGTGATTGTCATTTTTAGTTTCAACCCTTATTTGATTTACTCTTTTCCAAAATGAAGGTTCGAAAGATATCTCATGGGGTAGCTCACTTTCGTACGGAATATGTCCACTCTTTTGCCAAGTAGATAGATTGCTATATAGTCTAAAAAATGAGTATTTTTCTTGTGTATCATCTAAAAAGAATTTTAGAATCTGTTTTAACATAAATAAATGGTATCATATATAATAATGTTTGACTAAATTAACAATAAATTAGACAATACAATTATGGCAAAAGAATATAAAGTATATGAGAACAAAAGAGGGATGGATTTGCTCATGCAAGAAGAAAATAAATCCTCAAGGGCGAGTTCTTCAGCATCGTCAACTGCTATCCCTAGAAAAAGTATAAAGGTAGATATCTCTCTTAGGACAATTTTAATGATTCTAGCAGTTATTGCTGCCATATATTTTGCTCCAAAACTTCTTACAATTGTTGTACTACTCTTTTTCGCCTTCATTATCTCGAGTGCAGTTCTGCCTCTTGTTAGAAAGTTAGTTAATAAGGGAATGTCTAAGAACCTTTCCATCTTTTTGGTATATTTCGTTGGTATTCTCTTTTTTATTGGTATATTAACCCTAATTATCGCCCCTGTTATCAAAGAATCCCAAGGATTGATAAGTAATTTACAGACAACTGTGGATAACTTTGTTAAGGGGTTAAACTCTCTAACTATCTTTGGAAGGACAATTGAAGTTGAAAGTCTTAAAGGATATTTAAATGATATTGTAACGTGGATTACAAAATCTTCTGTAGCAACTTCTGGAACGGATGGGATAAAGTCAGCTGTTGGAGCTTTGACTTCTGTTGCTGGAGGAGTGATTTCTGTCGTTACCATACTCCTAATTTCTGTATATATTGTTGTTGACCATGACAACTTTGTTGATATAGTACTACTACGAATAATTGATGAGGGAAAGAGAAAGAGAGTTAAACAACTTTTCTTTGATGTTGAAGAGAAACTAGGAAATTGGCTGATAGGGCAATTCACCCTCTCCTTTATCATTGGCTTTTTGTGTTGGTTAATTCTAATAATTGCCAAGGTACCATTTGCACTCCCGCTGGCAGTTTTGGCTGCACTACTTGAAAGCATTCCTAGCTTTGGACCAGTTGTCGCATCAATACCTGCAATATTGACAGCGTTAATTGCTAGAGGACCTTGGGTTGGGCTTGGTGTACTAGTTGGTTATGCAGTAATTTCTCAACTTGAAAACATCTTCATTGTTCCAAGACTTATGTCTAATGCCGTTGGAATTAAAAAGATTGTTGTGGTGATTGCTGTTGTAACAGGGTTTACCCTTGGAGGACCGATTGGTGCCCTACTCTCAGTTCCTGTTGCAGTACTGCTTGAAATCTTCTATCAGTTCTATGTTGACTTGCAAAAAATAGATGCTAAAGGTAATGTTTAATATAGTTTTTAAGAAATAACTGCTGTATGGAAGCTGCCCAAAAACAAAATATATTCCATTTTGAAGATGTTGATTTAAAAGACATTAATGAATCAGTTGTGGGTAGAAAAGGGTTGAGTTTGTTTGAACTTCATAATTTTGATGCTCCAGTTTCAGAATTCTTTGTTATCTCGACAACTGTATATGAGGAATTTGTAAAAAAAGTATTTACAGAGAAAGGAAAAGAGTTCTTAGAAAATGGAAATCCTGAATATAAAGAGGTATTACACCTTTTTTCTAAATTTGATTTTGAAAATGAACTAAAAAAAGAGCTCCTTACTTGCTATACTCGCCTTTCAGGCTTTAGTGATGCGTGGGTTGCTGTTAGAAGCTCTGTAGCCTTCCCACAAGGGGCAGAAGTATCTTTTAGTGGTGTATTTAATACAAAGCTGAATGTGAGAGGGTTTACCAATTTAATAACTGCAATTAAGGAAATATATGCATCTCTTTTTACCGATTCTGCAGTAATGTATGCAACACGTGAGGGCATAGAGTTAGCCGATGTTAAGATAGCAGTTGTTGTTCAAAAGATGGTTCATGCAGAAGTAAGTGGTGTTGCCTTTACTCTTGACCCAGTTACTCTTGATATGACAAAGATGAGTATTGAAGCAGTATACGGTTTGGGGGAGGTGATTAGTAATGGTGAGGTAACGCCAGATACATACCATTTAGAAAAGAAAGATCTAACTATTTATGAAAAGCATATTGCTCCACAAGAGTGGATGAAGATTAGAAATTTATCAGATTCAAAAAATGGCATTGAGAAAATTACAATATCCCCTTCTTGGAGCCATAGGCAGAAGTTAGATGATAGGCATATTTATGAGGTTGCTAAGATTTCACTTCTCATTGAGGAAAAGTACGGCTTGCCTGTCGATATTGAATGGGTAATTGGTGGGGGAAAGGTCTCTGTTCTTCAGGCCAAAAAAGCCATGCAGAATCAGAATGTTCTGCCTCACCATATTCAGTATGGTGGCTATGGATACGTTGCAAATAGCGTAAAAGGAGTAATAGAAGATATTCTTGGAAAACATGAGATTAGGGAGAAGGTTATGACTGATGCTACTAATCATGTATTGAAGGAAGCTGAACCTTCGAAACTTCCTCCAGTATTTGAGAAACCAAGACAGAAAGAAATGATTGCTCATGAGCAGGTTGGAGTTGATGCAATATTAACTGGAATTGGTGCAAGTTTCGGTCAGATAAAAGGAGTAGCTATTGTTGCCAAATCCCCCATTGTTGATATTGGCAAAGACAATATCTTGGTTATTTCTGAATTTGAAAGATCGCTTTCTGATTTGATATTTAAATCTGGTGGAGTTATTTGCGAAAAAGGTGGAGCTACGAGTGATATCGCTATCTTGTGTCGTGAACTTGGCATACCTGCAGTTGTTGGAATTCCAACAGCTCTTGAAGTTCTTCATACAGGAGACACACTTGCCATTGACGGAAATACTGGTGCAGTATTTAGACTAGATGAGGCAAAGCAAGAACAAGTTAAAATTGTAAAAGAGATTGTTGAAAAATTAGAAAAACAGGAAGAAGAGGTAAAGGCGAAACAGTCCCCTGCCCCAACAGCTAGCGATATTTCCATAATAGCTCTTCCTAAAACAGCAACTAAGGTTTATGTTTCTAAGAAAAAAGGCATAGATATAACCTCTGAGGCTGTTTCTTCTGATGGTATTGGAATATTAGATTTAGATAAGGTGATGATTGAAAACGGAAGGCACCCTGTTGCATTTTTAAGTGAAGGGAAGTACAAGGAGTACTCAGAAAAACTTCTCGTTGATGTATTAGAACTTGTTAAGAGGATGGATAACAAGGAGGTCATTGTTACCATAGGAATGCAAAAAGTAAGAAAGTTTACAGAATTAACTAAAGGTGGAGAATTCGAAAACAAAGATTTAGGAGCTGATGTTTGGGGAGCAACTAGATACCTTGAAAATAGGAAGTGTTTGGAGGTTGCCCTTAGGTTAATTAAGAGAATGAGAAATATCCATCATCTGCGAAATGTATCTCTTGGAATTTACGGACCTGGAAGTGGTGAGGTAATGAAGAATATAAAAAAAGAGATATCGGGAAAAGGCTTAAGAAGAACTACATCGTTTAATATATATGCAATACTGGAAAATCCAAGCGAGATTATTCTTGCTGATGATATTCTAAGTGCTGATATAGATGGAATAATTTTAGATTCTGGAATGATTGCTAGGTATATATTTAATCTTCCTAAAGCAACAAGTGCTGTTTCCTATGATTTAGGTAGTGGAAGCATATTAAAGATAATAGATACTATTGTAGGTAGTACAAAGTTAGCAAAAAGGAGATTAATTGTAGATTGTGAAAATAATAAAGATATTTTAAGGCATTGTATAAATAAGGGAGTTTATGCAGTTATTACTAATGAAGATTTTGTTGTTGAAGCAAAAAGAATTGTAAGTGATACTGAAGCGAAGTTAATACTTTCTATTGGATAAATTAGGAATTATTCTCTAAATACCATTTATACATTTTCTCTAAGCCCTTATTAAGAGTTGTTTCTGCCTTCCATCCTAGATTGTTCATTTTAGTCGTATCTAGGTATCGTCTTGGAGTTCCATCTGGTTTACTTGTATCAAAGACTATTTTTCCTTTATATCCAACGACTTCTTTAAGGGTTTTGGCTAATTCCTCTATTGAGGTCTCACTTCCTGGTCCGATATTTATATGTTCAAGTTCATCGTACTTTTCCATAATTAGTACTATTCCTTTTGCTAAATCTTCTGAGAAAAGAAAGTCTCTTGTTGGCTTACCTGTTCCCCATACTACAACTTCTTTATCTTTATTAATTTTCGCTTCATGAAATCTTTGCATCAACATAGGGATAACATGGGCGTTTTTAGGATGAAAATTATCATTTGGTCCGTAGAGATTTGCAGGCATTACTGATATGAAATTATCCCCATACTGTTCTCTATATTTCTTACAAAGCATTAAGCTTGCGATTTTAGAAAGTGCATATCCCTCATTTGTATATTCAAGCGGTCCAGTAAGGAGGTATTCTTCTTTTACAGGTATTGGCGCTTGAACAGGATATATACAGATACTTCCAAAATTCAGTAGTTTTTTAACCTTTGTAATATGCGCTGCATTTATTATATTAAAGTTAATCAGTGTATTCTCATACGTGAAATCTGCTGGATATGTTTTATTTCCTCCGATTCCCCCTACTTTTCCCGCTAAATGAAACACATACTCAGGTTTGTTCTTTTTGAAGAATGCTAATGTAGCTTTTTGATTAATTAAATCTAATTTCTTATGTTCAATCGTTAGGATGTTTGTATATCCTTGATTTTTTAATTCATCTATTAAAGCAGTACCAACTAGCCCTGAATGTCCTGAAATATATATATTTGAGTTTTTATACATAAGTATTTAAAAGGATATTAAGTGATACTGAAGTAAAGCAAATTCATACTATTGGATAGATTAAGTTTCATTTCTTTGTTTTTTGATATCCTGATTTAAACAGTCTATATATTGAGAAAATAAACCTTCGGATAATACTTTTCTGAGGAAATATTCTATTGGAACATCTTCTTACAAAGAGAATGAATCGCCACCCCTTAGATTCATAGATGCTCTGGAGTTGTAAAGTGAGCTGATTTTGTGATTTGCATAATTTTCTATTTTTGCTCTCTGCTAAAATGTAGTTATTTTGAAGCTTTTCGAGTGAGTTTTCTAATTGTCTAATCTGCTGTGAAGAAGTTTTTTGAAGTCTGTTAAAGGAGATCTTTGATTTTTGTATCTGATTAGAAAACGTTTGTTTAGTCAATAATAACTGTTCTTGAGAAGAAATTATATAATCGGAAAATGCATATCCCAATTTTCCAAACTCAATGTCGCAAGCTTCTATGCAATCATTTTTCCACTCGTCAGTTCCTCTGTTTTCAATATAATTTATAAGTTTGGGGATTATATCAGTTGAACAGTGTGCTTTGACAAGCTTTAAAGCTAGAAGCTCTCCTTCCTGATTTTTGTTAATCTTTTTCTCTTTAATGAACTTAATAAATTGTTTATAGAGGTTAATATAGGATCTTAACTTTATAGTTGAAGGAGCAGATCGAATTAGAGAGGTAGGACTTTGAAAATAGTTATAATAGAGATTAGATATTGAAATATATCTTTGACAAACATAGATAGCGTTCAAAGCGAAAATTACATCTTGACTTAGGTATGTCTCCTGAAATCTTATTTTATTTCTTTCAAGTAATTCTCGTAAATACAATTTGTCCCAAATAATACTTCCAATTCTATAATCAGCATAATAATTCAGTGCATCTAGACCACCTGTGCATTCAAAAGAAGCTGAGTGATATGTAGCTACCTCACCATTCTCTTGGATTATATTTGAACCGCAAGAGACAATATCGGAATTATATGTTTCAGCAATTGATGCCAGATGGATTAAAGTTCCTTTCTCTATCCAATCATCTGAATCTACGAAAAAAATATATTTTCCTTTCGCATTTTCAAGTCCTTTATTTCTACTTCCCCCTGCCATTAAATTTGTACTGTTCCTGTATATCTTTACTTTAGAATTATTGCCATATTTCTCTTTCATTATTGAAACAGAATTGTCTGTTGATGCATCGTCAACTATAATAACTTCTAAGTTTTTTAGATCCTGGTTTAGAACCGAATCGATGGCCTTGCAAACATATTGAGAAGCATTGTAATTTGCAATAATAACTGAGATTAAGGGAAGACTATTTGTAGGTAGGTTTATGCAACTTTGCTCATCAAATTCCACGTTTTTATTTAATTCTATCTTTGGATTCTTCTTCACTGTATTTAATTATATCAGAGTAAGCGGATTTATAATATTTCATTAATAAATGATTATAATATCTTTGTTATTTAAAACCTTTTTAAAATCCTTTATACTCTTTGTCAGTCGGAGTGTAAATATCTTTAGACTGTTAATATAATATTATTGTTTTATTATGAAATATAATTTGTTCAATAAAATATGTAGAGCGATAGAATTTCCTTTTTTAGTGATGAAAACGCAGATTAAACAAGAGGAATGTAAATCACTTAAAGATAATATTTTATTATGTAAAATAAGATTTCGAGCCCCACATTATTATGATAGGGACTTAGAGTATCCTTGGATTCTTAGACAACTAGATATCGAAAAAGGAAAACTTCTTGATGTTGGGTCTACAGTCGGATTTATGTTTAGGTACCTTCTTCCCAAAGAAATAGATGTTTCAACATTGAATCTATATATGCCATATGAGGTTCCAGGTGTTACCTCATTAATTGGAGATATGAGGAAAACAGACATTAAATCGAACACTTTCGATATTATCACGTGTATTTCCACCTTAGAACACATTGGAGTTATTGGAAGATATGGAGTTGTTGCTGACAATTTAGGTGATGATTGTGATGCCATGAAGGAAATGAGAAGGATATTGAAGCCAGGAGGGACACTTCTTTTAACTATTCCATACGGGGTAAAGGATGTTCTTCCAATAAATAAACTTTACAATAAAGAAAGGGTTAAAAAATTAGTTGAAGGTTATAAGGTTGTTTCTATCACTTATATGATTTATGATGAGATTTTTGGTTTTTGGAGGGAAGTTTCGGAAGAAATTGCAGCAAAGGTAGATTGGCTGAAATCAAGTTGGTATGCCCTTGCATTGATAAAGCTTGCTAAGCCTTCGAAATAGGATGTCTTCTTGAATTCCGAAAAACTCTCTTCCCCCTCCTGTAGATTGTTAAGAAAAGTTGTCTCCTTCTACTGTTATGTGGTAAACATTTATTAATTATCTTTCTTGCAAATAAGAGTAATCTCCATCCCTTTGAAGAATGAATACTTTGAAGTTCGGATTGATAATCTTCTAATTGTTTGACTTGAGATGAACATGTTTGAGTAATTGGTAGCGATTGATTCTGTGCGAACATGAGAAAATCAGCAAACACGTATCCCCACTCCCCTAATTCAATATTTGATGCCTCAATACATTCCTCTTTCCATTGTTCTTTGCTTCTTGAATTTGTATAAATCGCTAATTTAGGAATAACATCATTTGAGCAATGTGCTCTAATAAGTTTTGCAGCGAGATATTTCCCGTCTTTATCTTTATTAATTTTATGATTTTTAATAAAAGTAAAGAATTCTTTGTAAATATTTATGTATGACCTTAAATGAGTAATCGAAGGTACCGCTCTAATTATTGATTGGCTTTTTTGGAAATAGTTATAGTATCGATTTGCAATAGAGATATAGCTTCTACAGGCATAGATACTCTTTAGTGTAAAGACAACGTCGTCGTTAATATAAGGTGATATGAATCGTATTTTGTTCTTCTCAATTAACTCACGGGAAAAAAGTTTGTTCCAGATTATGCTCCCTATTAAATAATCAGAGAAGTAATTCAAAGCCTCACTTCCCCCTTTACACGCAAAAGCATGTGAGTGATATGGAGTAACTGTTCCATCCTCGTGTACCATATTTACGCCACATGCTACGATATCAGCTTGGTATTTCTCGGCAATTGATGCTAAATGAATTAAAGTCCCTTTCTCAATCCAATCATCTGCATCTTGAAAAAAAATGTATTTACCTTTTGCTTTATCAAGAGCTTTATTTCTACAAGCTCCAGGCTTTAAATTCTTCTTGTTTTTATATATTCTGACCTTTGGGTTCTTTCCAAAGTTCTTTTCAAGTATCTTTAAAGAATTGTCAGTTGACCCATCATCAATAACAATAATTTCAAGCTTCTTTAGCCCTTGTGAAAGAACTGAATTTATCGCTCTGCTAATATATTTTTCAGTATTGTAATTAGGCATGATGACTGAAATCAAAGGAATTTCTTTCGGTAAAAGATCCTTAAATTTTTCTTCGTTCTGTTTGTTCATATGTTCTTGAACTAATGCATATCCCTTTCTTCTATCTTCTTCAAATTTGTATCTTTTCTCATCTGGGAATGTTCGCATATGTTTGTCAATGTAAGGATATGAGCCTGACTGCCAATGATTAAATCTCTCTTGAGAGTTGGATGTCTTGGTATTTATTCCATCTTCGAAGCATCCTAAAGTAAAATCGATTTTAGTAAATGAATATTTTGAAGCTGCATCTAAAAGGAACTCAATATCCATCGAGTAATGGTTTTTAGTGTTAAATGGGCATTGCTCTTGAATTTCACGTAGGTAAAAATAGCCAGCGGCGTTATGGCTAAATGCATTCGGCTCCCAATGCCGTAACATACCCTCGAAATTAGTCCTCGGAACATTTAAAAATTCTGATTTTAATCTAATGCTTTTTACAAAAATATTTCCCACTACAAATTTTGCTCCTTTTTTAAACTCTGATATTACTGCCGAAAAAGCTCCTGGATAGAAATAATCATCAGCATTGAGATAAACAATTATTTCCCCTGTACTTTTTGCAAAGCCTTTGTTCATTGCATCTGACTGTCCTTTATCTTTTTTTGATATCCAGTTTAAGTGTTTATATTTTTTTAGAATTTCCACTGAGTTATCAGTAGATCCTCCGTCAATGATAATATGTTCCCAATTCTTATAATCTTGTTTGAGAACGCTTTTTATTGCTCTTTCAATATATTCTGCTTTATTGAAAGAAGGAGTAATAATTGATATTTTCAGATTTTTCTTTTTCATGTTCTATTGTTCTTTAATGAAACGAATAATATTTATCTTCTCTTTTTGCCATTTTCTATATCCTTCACACATATATTTATATGCGTTTTTTTGAATTTCATCAAGATTTTTTAAGTTGATTGTTTCCATTTTTTCAGGGTTGAAAAGATATCCTGTTCTGTTATGAATGATGTATTCGTTCATCGTTGGATTGTTTGAGGCAATAACGGCTTTTCCAGCCGCCATCGCATCGAGAAAAGACATACCTATTCCTTCTTTTACCCTCGGAGAAATGTATATACTCTTACTATTTATTAGTTTATCTGATTCGTATTTAGATTTGAACCATTTTGAATACGTTATAGAATATCTTCTTTCAAGAGTTTTAGTTGGTTTTATAAAATGATTTCTGAAATCAATAGCCTTATGAATGTGTATTTTTACTTTTTGTTTTCCAAATATTTTGCTAATAGTATGAATATTCATATCCGTCGTTCTTTGCCAAAAATATACTTCTCTTTTATTCCCTCTAATAAATTTACCTGGCTTAGGAAAGTATTGTATATACATTGAATCAAAGCCCCATTTTTTGAAGCGCTTATGAGTTTCCTTGCAGAAGTTAACTACTTTTATGTTTTTATACTCATCATAATTGATAACATTTTCCCAGCCTGGCTGATCATACATTGGGAAAAAGATTATATTTTCATTTTTAATCTTAAGAAATTCACTAGGTTTAGGGAGATGTTGAAAAAATACGATTCCTAAGTATGACTTATCGATAAATGATAGATCAGGAGATTTTCCACCTTTCCAGCGAAAATCTGGGACCGATCTTAGATTGAAAAATTTTCGTAAGTAATTAACCAGGAAATTTGTTGATTTTGTTATCTTATGACAAGAAGGTCCTATATACACCATTTTTTTTGAGCTAATATTTATTCCGCATGGTTTGTGTTTAAATAATCTATATGTTATGAATCTTTTCAAAGTAATTAACCTGTAATGTAAATTTTTGATTTTGATTTTAGCTCTTACAAATAAATTAAGAACATATTTAATTATGCTTCTAATAAACCCATTTTTAGGAAGAAAAAAAAGAAACAATTTGTAGAAGAATGAATAGAGCTTCCATGCTTTCGAAGAGTAGATACTTTGGAGTAAATCCCAATTATAATTTCTTTGTAACAAAGCTCGCTTTAGTTCTTTTTCTGTTAATATCAGTTTTCGATGTTCTTGTCTTAACTCTTTATTGATGGAATCTTTAGACGGCCTTATTTTTTTCCTTCTTGTGCTATTTCGAGTTACGTACAGTTTAGATTTCATATGCTGTCTCATTTACAAGTGGGCAGAAGATTATGTCTTATTGCTTATATCTGCTAATCACTTTCTCTTTCTCTAATTCAGTTTCAACAATTCCATTTTCAATTAACATGGCATTATCACAATATTTTCTAACTAAATCAACGGTGTGAGTGACTAAAATTATGGTTTTTCTTTCTTTTCTGAAATTATCAAACACTTTTAAACACTTTTGTTGAAATTGTACATCTCCTACAGCCAATACTTCATCTAAAAGATAAATATCTGCTGAAGCCATAATCGCAATAGAGAAGGCAAGCCTTACTTTCATTCCTGAAGAATAGTTTTTTAAAGGAAGATCAATAAATCTTTCAAGTTCTGCAAAAGCGACTATTTCATCAAATTTCGATTTTAGATATTTGGTATTCATCCCCAAGATAACACCATTAAAATAAATATTATCTCTTCCGCTTAATTCGTAGTTAAATCCCACCCCTAGTTCCAAAAACGGGATAATATTCCCATTCAATGTAACGTTTCCTGTTGTAGGAAGATAAATTCCTGCTAATATTTTCAGAAGAGTTGATTTCCCTGATCCATTTTTTCCCATTATCCCTACAAACTGCCCTTCTTTTATTTCGAAATTCACATTTTTTAGCACTTCAAACTTTTCTTGTGGTGATCCAATACTTTTGAGAGGGCTAGTTATATATTCAACAATACTATCTTTTCTCTCATGCGGAAGTACGAATGTTTTGGAAACATTCTCAACCTTTATCATTACTTTTCCGTCTTTGTTTGTATCCATGTTTAAAAATATTCTGCTATTTTAGGAACTTTTTTCTTGAAATATATTAATCCGAGAACAAATATAACAATTGCGATTGCCAGTAATATTAGAATTGACTGAAAGCTTTCAAACCCAATTTTATCCCCTTTAATTAATCCGTTTCTCGCAGCTGTTACAACTATTGTTAGTGGGTTATTGAGAATAAATGGCTGAAATTTTGTTGGAATAATACTTATAGGGTAAAAGATTGGTGTAGCCCAATATAAAAGTGAATTTATTAATTCAACAATATTTTGAAGGTCCCTAAGTCGTATAAACCAAATAGACAGAAAGAATGATGCCCCAAGACAGAGTAGATATAGAGTAATCATTGATGTGACGAACAATAAAATACCAAGTGGTGATGTATGCGCTGTCGAATTAATACTAAAAATTAAAAAAATAACCATATTAATCAATAAATCTATAACAGCAATTGATGTTGCACTAAATATTGCAACATCTCTTCTGAAATTAATTTTTAATATTATATATGCTCTGTTCTTTAGTGATGAGAGTCCCATCAACATAATTTCGGAATAAAACATCATAATAATTAGTCCAAGAAGAAGATTGAATTTGAAATTTGGATCTCCTTTAAAAATGTTCGACCAAACGAAATATGAAATTGCAAACATAGCCATTGGCTTTAGTATCACCCAAAGTATTCCAAGGTATGAGTTTTTATACCTCATTTTGAAATCATTTTTTATAAACTGCCATAGCAGTTCTAAATAGTTTCTTTGCAAAACATAATCTAATAGAAATTAATTAAACACTCATTAAATGTTTGTATAGTGTACCACCTTGGATATAGGAATGTGAATAGTAGTTAATATGATGTTGTGTCGGATCTTGTAGTTTTATATATATACAGAAGTGTAAGAGGATCTGGGGTAAATATTTCTTGAATATCTCCTGAATTTAGAAAAGTATGAATTCTCTGCGATGAATTATCTAGATATGACTTTTCGACTATAATAGCTTTATATTCGAAATTATAGTCAGCATTAGGGGTATCTATAAGAATTTTTGGATAATTAATATATTCAAAATTTCTTGATGACGAGGTCAACCAATATGTCCATTCTAGTCCATTACTTCCTATAAGCAACCCGACATTCGAGATATTGTTTTCCTGTAATTTTTCTTCAATTTTTTTTCCTGAATCATATTGATAAATATTTTTATTAATTTTTGATGTAAATACTGAATCCTTTCCCAAGATATGTCTTTCTGGATATAAAAAAAGAATAATACATAAAGAAAAAGCTAATGCTAGATATGTTACTCCTACTAGAAATTTATTCCATCGAACTAGGAAGAAACAATATGTAATAAGAGGAGTAAGAAGAAAGAAAAATGGCAGGTCAAGTCTAGTTTGCCAAGGTTGCCATTTCAGTATCAAAGAAAAAAATAAGAAAGAGCTAAAGGATGCAATAGAGAAATAAAGAACAAATTTGGGGAGTTTAGGTATAGACAGAATTTCAATTATAATTGTTATAGCAATCAGAATTATCATTAGGGGGTTTCCAATTTTATCAGGATATATACGAAAGTCCATTTCGTAAGAGATATGATTAAAATTCGTAACATCAGAATCAACGGAGATATCAATGGATTCGCCTATTTTAGTAATTACTGATTTAACAAATTGATTATACCTCTCATTTGGTAATACAAGATGAAGACTTAGATTTTTCATACTATTTATTATGAGTATTTTCGCATTAAATTTCTGATTAATTAGTGAAATATCATTGGAAGATGTCTGTCTAGGGCCTAAAATTGAATCGAATGTTTCATAATTTCTGTATAGAAATCGGATATTAATAGTAAAAAATATTAATAATATAGCACCGAGAATATAAAGAGATTTAAGTTTAAAAAAATAAAGAAAATATATACCAAAAAGTACACAAATTGGAAAGGCAAAGACATAGAATGTTCCTTTTGTAAGGGCGCCGAGAGCGAAAGATAAAGAGAAAAAAAAGATTATACTGTACTTCAATTTCCGACTATGAAGAATAGTTATCCCAAAGAATATGAAAGATAAAATAAACGCTGTTACGACTAAATTATTTTGTGTAGAAAATGACTGCATTACTGCCATAGGAATGCTTGCAGAAATAATTGCAGTTAATATAGAGGCTTTTTTATTGAGGATGAAACTCTCAAGAATTAAAGTGGAAAGAATAATTGATACGATATATGCTGTAAATGAAACAAAATTCAGAAAGTAAACACTGTTTGAAAGGAGTCTAATGTTTAGAATGAAATATTCGGCAAATGGAGCTGAGAATAATTGTCTAGTATTGTTTGTGGGATAAAATTCGACATTACCGTTTTGAATCCAATGCTCAATTCTAGGTAAGTGATAAGTATATGAATCAAAATTATTAGTCGGGATAAAAGCCATAATTATAATAAGGAATATGAGGGTAAGCAAAAGAGAAAGAAGTATTTTATAATTCAAATCGAGTTTGTGAAAGAATCTAACCTTTTCTTTTAGTAAAACAAGAACATTTGTTTTTGACTTTTTGAGTTTATAGATTAGTAAATAAACTGAAATTATGCTTAAAAATGCCCAGCATAAAATAATTGATAATTGGTTTATTTGATTAAATATGGATAATATTTCAGTAACACAAACAACGACAAGGGAGGTTAATATATATGCTTTTACGATTCCTCGCCTAGTAGATAAATAAATTCTATTATCGTTTTTTTGAATAGAAAAGAACAGTACGAAAGCAATTGAGAAGATAATTAAAAATATAATATACATGAGTTAGATTATAATTTATTTTTTAACAACAGCAAATAGATTCATAAATAAAAAACTGTCAATCTTGATATTTGAGTTTTTAAAACCAGAACTTATCAAGAGGCGCTTAAGTGTTCTTTTAGAATATAACTCTTTGTGCTCATTGATTTCTTCTTTGCTTATTAAGTTTAATTTAGACATAATTACTAATAAACTATTAGTCCATTTAGCTGGAGTTGTAACAACTAAAATCCCACCATTTTTCAGAACTCGTTTCGCTTCCTTAAGTATACTTTCTGCCTCTTTACAATAAATATGCTCGATAAATGCTAATGCAGTTACGACGTGAAAATAGCTTGAGTGAAAGGGTAGTTTACAATTTCTAACCAAATCCTGAGAAATGATATTCAGACCTTTTTCGCCTTTTAGAGAAGGTGTTTTATCTATCCCGCACTTATAATTAGCTGATATTTTTTTAAGAAACAAAGGATTTGATCCACAGCCGATATCTAGGATGTTTGCGTCCTTATATTTATTGCCAATGATTCTTTTTACTATTCTATATCTAACTAAAAACAAAAAATATTCAAGTTTCCCTGTTCCTCTAGTTGATTGAGCCATCTTTTTTAAATACTATTCTATCGTAACTAAAAAAATTAATAAGAATTATTAGGAAAATACCTATCAAAACGTTTATTCTGTAATCAATCCCTAAAATGTTAAGTATGTAAAATAGGCCTACTCTCAATACTATGGAAATTATTGATACTTGATAGAAAATTAATAATTTTTTTAAGAATTGTAAATAAGAATTATACTTATTTCTCCAGGTAATGTTGGAGTGTAAGAGAAATGCAATAAATAAAGCAAATACTATACTAATCACGTTTGCTATGTTAACTAGAATATTCGTATTAAAGCCAAGATACACAATTAAAATTAATACTATCAGATATTGAGTAATAGCAGTAATTACTCCAGAAATAGTATACTTAAAAATACGGGCAAATGTAGATGTATTGTATTTAATTATGTACCATATCGCCAAAACACCATCTTTCCAATTAATATGTTTTCCTTCTTTATATGTTCGTCCATAATATGTTATTCCCGTTTCGTATATCTTTATTCCTTTGTCATGTGCAAGTTGAGCGATTTTAGCAACTATTTCAGGCTCGAATCCGAATCGATTCTCTTCAATGGTGATTCCTTTTAAAATGTCTTTTCTGAAGACCTTGTATCCAGTTTCCATGTCCGTCAAATTGAGATCTGAAAACATATTAGATAGAAGTGTTAGAAGGCCATTCATTTCCGAATGCCAGAAATATATAGTTCTCCTTTCTTCTCCACCTCTAAAGCGCGATCCGAAAACAACATCTGCTCGATTATCAATTATTGGAGTAAGTAATTTCATATATTCGTTTGGGTTATATTCTAAATCTGCATCTTGAATTAAAATAATGTCCCCTGTCGCATGTTTAAACCCTGTCCTAAGTGCAGCACCTTTTCCCTGATTAATTTCATGGTGGAATATTCGGACACTTTTGTCTTTAATACTATTTAATATTTTTTTAGAGTTATCTGTGGAATGATCATTAATAAAAATAATCTCTGTATTATCGATTTCTTTCGGAAGTGACGCTTCCAAAATTTCGTGTAGAGTTTGAATAATTGTTCTTTCTTCATTATGAACGGGAATAATAATTGATAGTTTCATAGGAAAGGATTAATTTAGAAGCTTATTTTGTTAATATTTGGAATTTATCTTTGGAGTTTATCATATTTCTCTAAGGATTTCTTAAAATAATTTTTCTCACATACACTTTGTATTCTTTTCGAAAATATCCTTTCTTGATATACTCCTTGTTATGACAACAACTCCAATGATGGAACAATACCTCTCTTTTAAGAATCAATATCCAGGAAAAATTGTTCTTTTTAGAATGGGTGATTTTTTTGAAACATTTGGGGATGATGCAAAGATAGTTTCTAAGATATTAAACATTACACTTACTTCTAGAGATAGAAACACAGACCCTACTCCGCTTGCTGGATTTCCTCACCACGCATTAAATCAATATCTCCCAAAAATTATTAATGGAGGATATTGTGCAGTTATTGTTGATCAAATAGAAGACCCAAAGCTTGCAAAAGGAATAGTTAAAAGAGCAGTCGTTAGAGTTGTAACACCTGCAACAATTGATAATGAGGAAAAGAGTAAAAACAGTTTTCTTGGTGCGTTTGTAAAAATTAAAAAAGATGTTTACTGCTCATTTTTAGATATACAAACCGGAGATTTTACATACACCTCCTTCCCATTCACAAAACAAAACTTTAGCAACCTTGTGACATCTTACGACCCAAGTGAAGTATTAATTATTGAGAATGAAACAGATTTAGTATTTAGCAATATCCCGATACAACCAATATCAAAAAAGTATTTAAATATTTCTTTTTGTAGTGAGATCTTACAAAAGTTTTTTAATGTAAAAACTGTTAGCTCCCTTGGATTTGAAAAAGAAGATAACAGCATTGCTCCTGTTGCTATGTGTCTAGACTATATTCTTGAGACCCAAAAGATAGCTCCAGTACATATTAAAAAGCCGCAGAGATTTAATATTGGTAAAACAATGGTACTAGATAGGGCAACAGTGACTAACCTTGAACTCATTAGAAGCTCATATGGAAATAGTCCCAAAAATTCCCTTCTTCATGTAATTGACCAGACAAAAACAAACATGGGAAAAAGAATGCTTTTCTCTTGGATACTAAACCCTTTAATTGAAATTGAAGAGATAAAAAAAAGACTTGATGTTGTTGATTACTATTTTAAAAATAACGAAAAACAAAACTCAATTAGAGAACAACTAAGTAGTATTAATGATATTGAAAGAATTGTTGGAAAGATTGGTCTGAATAGGATGAATGCGCGAGATTTGAAAGCACTGCAATATTCTCTTGAAGAAGTTGTAAAGATTTCAAACGAGATATCAGAAATAAAAAAGAATTTCGAAAAAATCGCTTCGAAGGAAACAGTAAAAGAAATAAATAAGTTAGTGAAGATATTGGAAAGTAGTATTGATGATAATCCCCCCCTAGCTATCACCCAAGGATATATAATCAAAAAGGGATACAACAAGGAAATTGATGAAATTCAAACATTGGCTGGAGATAATAAAAGTTGGATAAAGGAATTTGAAGCTAAAGAAAAAAAGAGAACTGGAATATCAACACTTAAAATTGGTTTTACAAAAGTGTTTGGATATTACATTGAGGTAACGCATGCAAATACTCAAAAAGTTCCAGATGATTATATTCGTAAGCAAACACTCGTAAGCGCTGAACGATATATAACAGAGGAATTAAAACAGAAAGAAGATTTAATACTAAATGCACAAGAAAGGTTGGGAGAATTGGAATACAAGATATTCCAGGAGGTTAGAAGTACATGCATCCCCTACCTATCTCTTTTGCAAGAAATTTCAAAGGAGATTGCAACTCTAGATATATTAAGTGGCTTTGCCCATCTTGCTCAAACAAATAACTATTGCAAACCAGAGATGTTTGATTTTGGAGAGAAGAATGGAATTGTTGAAATCACTGATGGAAGACATCCAGTCATTGAGCAGCAATCAGAAGACCAATTTGTCAGTAATGATACAAAGATAAACGTGAAAGATAGTAGGATGTGTATACTGACTGGACCAAATATGTCTGGTAAATCAACATATATTAGGCAAGTGGCCATTATTGTCATAATGGCTCAAATTGGTTGCTTTGTGCCAGCTTCGAAGTGTTTAATATCACTTGTAGATCGTGTATTTACAAGAGTTGGGGCAAGTGATGATCTTGGTGCTGGGCGAAGCACCTTTATGGTTGAAATGGATGAGGCTGCAAATATATTAAATAGTTCAACAAAATACTCCTTAATCATCCTGGATGAAATTGGAAGAGGAACTAGCACGTACGATGGGGTTAGTATTGCGTGGGCAATATCTGAGTATCTTGTTAATGAGGTAAAAGCAAGAACTCTTTTTGCCACTCATTACCATGAGCTTTTGAAACTTCCACAAAAGATTGAAGAAGGAATAAAAAATTATAATGTCCTTGTTCAAGAAGATGTTGAGAATGGAACTGTAATATTTTTGCGCAAGATAGTTGAAGGTGGAACAGATAGAAGCTACGGAATACATGTTGCAAAAATGGCAGGCCTCCCAATTAAGGTCATTGGTCGAGCAAAAGAAATACTAGAAAGCTTCGAGCAAGAAAGCATGTTTAAGAAGAATGAGGTACTGCGAGATAGTGATATTCCTGTGGAGAATAATAACAAGAGGAAAAGAGAAAGGAATCTAAATGTTGTACAAATACCATTATTCAATATGGGAGATAACGGGATAACAAAAGAGATAAAGGAAGTTGATTTAGAAAACCTAACTCCACTACAAGCACTAAATCTTATTTCAAAATTAAAGGAAAAAGCAAAAAGTTAAATTCCTAAATAGTATCCCTTACCGTATCTGTTTTTAATTATCTCCATGCCTGTTCCTTTGTTTAATTTGTATCGAAGTCGCTTTATTAGTACAGCTAATGCTCCGTGTGTCATTTTCTTTTCATTTTGTGCTGATAGGTATGTAGCTAATTTAGGTGTTTGATGCATTTCATTGTTGCTTAGCATATATTCAACAATTAGATATTCAGAGGGCGAAAGAAGAATAGTACTGTTGTGAACAGTAAGTGATTTTTTACTTTTATTTAGTAGTAATCCCTTACATTCAATTTTTTCTTCTGCATCATATACTCCGACGAGTTTATTTATCCTAATAATCATTTCTTTTGGAAGAAATGGCTTAGATAGAAAGTCATCACATCCAGCTTTAAAACATTTTTCTTTTAGATCAATATCGTTTTTGTGAGAAATTAATATTAATTTTGAATTAGTATTGCTCTTTATATATTTACATGCCTCAAAACAATTTCCGTATTTATTCCTTGTATCTAAAATCACCAAATGAAAATGGGATCTTGAAAGAATATCAGGAAGTTTAGAGATATTTTTAATACATGTTACTTTAAATGAGGTTGAAAGATAGTTGTACATTATTTCTGCTAGTTCCTTTTCTTCTTGTACAAACAACACTCTAAAATTTTTATCCATTACATAGTATTATCGCATAGAAATATTACAGAATTATTACATTACAAGATCTGGAATATCTTCAAGCTTTATTTCTTTCTGCTCTCTAGTTTTTAAATTCTTAATTTGATATCCATTCTCCTCAACAATTAATGCGAATTTAAACCCTTTTTTATTTGCATATTCAAGTTGCTTTCCAAGTTTCATTTCTTTTAATTGTTGCTCGACCTTTACGCCTTTGTTTCTTAAATATTGCGCTGCAAGTGAGGCCATTTCTAAAAGATCTTTATCAAGAAGTGTAACAAATACCTCGGTTTCATTTTCAAAAATTGGATAGAGATTGTAGGTCTCAAGGTAGTCTTCGGTTGTCACATCGCCCCACCCTATTCCAAAAGCTGGTAATTTGTCTTTACCGAAAATTGTCAATAAGTCATCATATCTCCCACCCCCAAATAGTGCTCGTGAGGCGCTGTCCCCTCCAACATCATAAAGCTCGATGACACAACCTGTGTAGTATGCTAACCCTCTCATAATGTAAGGTTTAAATTCGACATTTGTTATACCTAAAGCTTTTGTTTTATTCAGTACTTCTAATATGTCTTTTGCCCCCTGTGTTTTTTCTGTATATTTCTCTAACCCTTTGAAATCTATTTGTAGGTAAGCTACAAGTTTTGTGACTTGTTCATCATTTAACCCCGTTTCCTTTAGATATGCTGGAAATTCTTCTTTTTTGACTTTTGTGTAATTGTCTATTGCCCTAGCGACTGATTTTTTTAATTTATCATCAAGTTTAAGCTCCTTATCTAAAACATAATCCATAAGATATCTATTATTTAAGAAAATGCACCAAGTATTTTTTGGTGCTTTTAGTTTTTCCATAACAGAGTTTATAAAGGCAAAGACTTCAACCTCTGCATCAATTGTCTCTATTCCTAGTAAATCTATATTTAATTGGAAGAACTCTCTAGACCTTCCCTTTTGTGGTTTTTCATATCTATAATATTTTCCAATATTAAACCATCGTATTGGCTTTGGAATCTCACTAACCTTTGCTGCAATCATTCGAGCTAGGGAAGGTGTCATTTCAGGCCTTATTGCTACTTCTCTTCCACCCTTATCTGTAAAATTATACAACTGGGTATTAGCTAGCTCATCACCAGATTTAGCTCTGTAAAGGGCTGCTTCTTCTAAGATTGGTGTGTCGTATTCCTCATAGCCAAATTCAAGAGCTGTTTGTCTCCAGATATTAAATAGGTAATCTCGTTTTTTGACGTCTAGTGGATAGAAATCCCGAGTACCTTTATACGGTTGTGTTGTAAGTTTTGTCTTTTCCATATTTTTAGTATATCAAATAATTTAAATAATGGGGTGTGTGACGGGTTTCGAACCCGCAACCTTCTGCTCCACAGGCAGATACTCTAACCAATTGAGCTACACACACCATATTAAAGAACAAAAAACCGACTTTCGCCGGCTTGTAACTTAAAAAATATACGTTTAAATAACAAGACGGCTAGTTGGTCTTGTTATGATGAACAGATATATTTTTAATATTAATTTTCATAATGAGTAATTATACATTAATCAAATTTTATATTCAACTTCTGGCCTATAAGTGATTTTTCATTAACCTGTCGAGTATGTTTTGAAATTTGGAAATATAATAGAAGCTATGTCAAATCAGGAGGTTCTAACAAGTAAGATAAGTATATCTAGATTACATAACAAATATATTAGATATACAAAGAAAAATGATGTTGTTGAAAATATTACAATTCATCTGTGTAATCTTCCGTCAAAAGTAGTTAGTGGATCTGGATTTCCTTCTTCAAAAATATATTTAACAACGAGAACTTTAAAACATTTGTATGATAAAAGACCAGCTCAATTATATGACTTTATACTCCAAAATATCTTATATATAATTAAGTATCCTGATATTGTTTACAATAACAAAGGTGGAAAAAGAGGTTCAAAGTGTTTTTTAAAAAATATCGACGGTGCTAAGTATTTTGCTTCAATTGAGAAGGCTATTGAAGAAGACGGAAACTATCTTGTTACAGTATTTACGGTTGATGAAAAGTATTTAAAAGAATATAAGAGACAATGGAGTTGGGAGGGCGGCGATCCCCATCGTAACGATTTGGATGCTACCGTGAGGTAGTCTACTTTCGCCCCGCAGTAGGGCCTTTCTGCATTTCAACTCCAAGTTGCTTTAGTATATAAAATATTGCAAATTTTGTCTATAGATTATTAACTGTTTTCTATAGTTGCTTGATATATCTCAATGTCATATTATGTATTATGCAAAGTATAAGAAGAGATTTAACATCTACTTTAGAACAGAATTTACAGAAATATTTACCTGTTGGGGAACAAATTTTGCACACTATTGATGTGATACCTCTTGATACCCGAGTAGCAAATTTCTTGTCTCCTAAGCTATACATTTCTAAAAGCAAGTTGTTTTTTGTTTTTGATGAGGAGATGGATATATATGATTTAAATAGTTTGGAGATTAGCTTGATTGGTCAGCCACCAAAGTTTGATATCGTTCCCCTATTTTTAGAATCTACTTTTGTATATTCATATGAAAATAGGTCACAATTGGCAAAATTTCAAGCTAAAGAGGAACTAACAAGGCTTAGCATTAATACCATTGGAGAAGTACCAAGATATTTCTTAGTTAGAAGCAATGGAAGATCTGCTAAAAGTATTAAAACATGGGCACTTATGCAACTAACTACAAATATTAAGATGGGAAATACAGATAATTCTCAATTACTCGAGATATTAGCTGGATATTTCTCGCAATTTAATACTAAAACAGCTATTTATTTCATTGCTTCTTTTTTGATTTATATTGTTTTAAAGCTATTATCTTCCCTTCTACCTAAACTTGTTGGAACAATATTTGATGTGTTTTTTGGAATAATCCTTGTTTTAGTAGCATATTGGGCATATATTTCAGTAGCTAGAAACTTAAAAAGATATAAAAACACATATTTTACCTATTACCAACCAAATTGATATAATAAGATATGAAATTTGCCAGTTCCATGAGAACAAATCAAAATAATAGATACGGGCTAAATAAGAAGCCTTTACATACAATGCATATTAACAGTGGGAATTTTGTTAAACATAAAACAGTTTCAAAATATGCAAAACAGGTAAACAAGAAAAGTCATAAGCCTAGAAGTGCATTCAAAGAAACCGCTAGAAAGATACTGTATATTCTTTTTGGATTTTTCTTTTTTGTATTTATTGTTGGGGTAATCGGACTTGGAATATATCTTAAACAGCTTGAAAATTCACTTCCTGACCCAAATAAGTTGATCGATAGAAGTACAAACCTAAGTACTCAGATATTTGACAGGAAAGGCACTCTCCTTTACACATTTTATGGTGATGAAAACAGAGAGTTTGTAAAAATTGAGGACATCCCTGAGCAAACCAAAATGGCAGTTCTTGCAGCCGAGGATATAACCTTTTATCAACATAAGGGATTGGATGTTGCTGCTGTAATTCGAGCTGGACTTCAGTATTTTCATATAATTTCTGGAAGCTCTGGAGGTAGCACAATCTCTCAAGAGCTTGTAAGAAATACCTTGCTTAAAGACGCATTTGGAGAGCAAGCATACACAAGAACAATTACAAGAAAGGTCAAGGAAATGCTTTTAACGATGCAGCTTGAGCAAACGCTTACAAAGGACCAGATATTACAATTATATATGAACGAGATCTTTATGGGGGGCGTCAACTTCGGGTTTCAGTCAGCATCAAAGGCATATTTCGGAAAGAATGTTAAAGATTTGACACTTGCAGAAAGTGCAATACTTGCAGGAATAATTCAAGCACCAGGTGCATATAACCCAATGTCAGGTACTCAACCTGAAATGCTCAGGGTAAGAGAAGAGTATGTGCTTGACCAGATGTTAAAGCACAGTAGCATTACTGGAGTAACTAAAGAGCAGGTAGATGAAGCTAAAGCACAAACGCTTGTATATAAGTCAATTAATACCAATATTCTTGCTCCTCATTTTGTATTTTATGTAAAGCAACAGTTAGATGATATGTTCGGCCCAGACAAGGTGACTTCGGGTGGACTTAAGGTAACTACTTCTCTTGACTATTCAATGCAAAAGATTGCACAAGAGGAAGTTAAAAAAGGTATTGCTGCACATGGACTTCAATGGGGTGTAAGAAATGGAGCGGCTGTTGCCATTAATCCTAAGAACGGAGACATATTAGCTATGGTTGGATCAATTGATTATAACTCCAAAAATCCTAAAATAGACGGAAATGTTAATGTAACACTAGCTTCTCGTCAGATGGGCTCTTCTGTAAAGCCTTATACATATTTAACTGCATTTAGCCAAGGATACGGTCCATGGCTACTCACTCCAGATATTAAAAACTTCACATTCGGGACATACAAGGTAAATAACTCAGATGATAGAAATCGTGGTTTAATGGTTGCCAGACAGGCTCTGCTTGAATCAAGAAATGTCCCTGCAGTATATACAATGCAATTAATTGGAGTAGAAAACTTCCTTAAAACAGCACAAACCCTTGGAATAACAACATTGACTGATACTAAGAATTACGGACTAAGTTTAACACTTGGTGCTGGAGGCATGACACTTTTGGAGCACACTGCAGCATATACAGTATTTGCAAACGGGGGAATCAAAAGAGATGTTCGATCTATTCTTTCGGTTAAAGATTCCAACGCAAATATTTTGTATACAGCTCCAGAAAATAAGGGAACAAGAGTTTGGGATGAAAAGCAAGTATATATGCTTAACTGGGTACTTTGCGATTTAGGGGGATTTGGAGACCAACCTATGAACTCTTTGTACTCACTTAATGGTAAAAGAGCATTTTGTGGTAAAACAGGAACTACAGATGGACCAAAAGACTTGACTGCTATGATGTATACAAAATCGTTGGTTGTTGGGTTTTGGTCTGGAAACAATGATAACACACCAACTCCTGGGGCTTGGAGTACAACAGTTCCTTTGTACATGGCCAGTGCATTTATGCAAAGAATGGCAGGAAAATATAAAGTAGAATCATTTATTAGGCCATCTGGCATTTCTGCTGGGTCAGTATGTAATGATACTGGGCTTGCCGCATCGAAGAGTACCTCGTGTAAAAAGGTTCCAACAATATATTTAACCGACCATGCGCCTGCAAAAGATACAAGAGAAGCAGCATATATTTGTAAATCAAATGGTAAGGTTGCTACAAACGAGAGTTTTGCAAGAATATATAATTTAGGAACAACGAAATATGTACTAAATAAGGTAATGGAAAATACCTTACAGCAGAATAATTATGATAAATATATGAAGACGATGAAAGGCTCTATTTATCTAACAGCTCTTCCAGAATCTGCGGAGTGTCCAATACCTGTTGGACCAGACCTAACACCTGTTGTTGCCATTTATCATCCAGTAGATAATGAGACTGTATTCCCAGGTCAACAAATAACCATTACTGCTTATGCAAGTGCAGCAAGTGCAATAACCAGAGTTGATTTTATGTATGATGAAGTTGTTAAACATACTGTTACAACTGGATCTTCCCCTTATAGCTACGACTACACAATTCCAGGAGATTCTGTTGCTGGAAGTAATCATTCTATTACTGTTATTGTTACCGATGCGTCAAGCAAAACAGCAAGTAAGACTATAACTGTAAAAATTGCTGCCTCACCTCTTTCAGTTGTGATTAATGCCCCATCAGTCGATGGTATGACATTACCGTCAATCCCTTACACACTTATGGCAACTGCACCTGAAGTTGACTCTCTAAGTTTCGTTGTTACTGGGAGTGGAGGGTATACCCAAACAATCCCAGGTAGCAAGCCTGTTAGTACGTGGACTGGAATTCTTAATGGAATAGTTGCAGGAAATTACAAGGTAGTTGCAGTGGGGAAAAAGGGTGCAACCACGGTGTATAGCTCGGAAGTAAACTTTGTAGTAGCTCCTTAGATTAATTCAGCCTTAAACTTCTCTTTTAGCAGATAGATGATCTTTTTCTTACTGCTATCATACTCTATGCTTTCAATTGCTTTTTCTCGACTTTGCAGTGAAATTCTAAAAGTAATCTGTTTGTTTTGGGTATCTTTTGGAGATGAATATATATCAATAACCTCAATTTCAAAATACATACCTGTAGATTTGAGTATCATTCCTATCTCAGCTTTGATATCAGAAAATAGTACGTCTTTACTTATGATAAAACATAGATCTTGAGTAATCTTAGGAAATCTTGAAGGTTCAGAGTATTTACTTACTGGCGAGATACTCCCTAATACCTCTGATATTCCAATTTCAAATCCACTTGCCCTCTTTCCTAATTTAAAACCTTTTTTAATTTTACTTGTTAGTTCCCCTACTACTCCGATAAAGAAGGTCTTTTTTTCAATCTCATAGGAGATAATGGCACTACTATTTGGATTGTACATTTTTGAAGAATACGAGATCCAAGTTGGCAATTTACTTATGTCAGTATCTGCTAAAAGTGTATATGTTAATCTTCTTAGGTTTAGAGACCTTGCAATTTGTTCAACATACACCTTGCTATCATAGTATGGATTTCCTTCATATCTGTCATCTTCGTTTACAACAACACAGGCAAGTGTCCATTGCTCAATTGGTAGCCCTTTTTTATCACAAACACTCTTGTTATGTGTTACATTTATTTCAAACAAGGAGGTATTTATATATCCTCTATTGATATTCTCTTGGGATTTAGTAAGGATGCTAGGAAGAAGTGATGAACGCATATATTCTAGGTCTGGGGAAAGAGCATTTTTAATATGAAATGAGGAAGAAATATCTAAATTGCATGATTTTATTAAACTCTTTCCGACGAAATTATATGTTAGTATCTCGTTTGCCCCATTTCCTGAAAAAATGTCTCTAATTTCATCTTTTATGGTAATTATTTTGTTTTCATCTGTTGGTCTTATACTTCGAGTAGGAAGGGTTACTGTAATATCATTAAACCCAAAAAGTCTTGCAATATCTTCATAAACATCCTCGGGAATATTCACATCCAGCCTGTTTAATGGAGGTGTTACCGATAAATTTCCATCTATCTTACTTACTTCATATTCAATATTTGTTAGTATCTTTTCCACATCTTCGATTGAAAGAGTAACTCCAAGAAGTGCATTTACCTTTTTGATGCTTATTAGTATATTCTTAGGAGCACTGGGTAGTTGATAATCATCAATTATTTCTGATACTACAGTTCCATTTGCAAACTCATATAGAAGGTTTAAAGCTTGATACATAACTGGAAGACAGATATTTGGATCAATTGCTTTAGTAAATCTAGTTGCTGCATCGGTTGTAACCCCTAGCTTCCAGGATGTTTTTCTAGTGCAGTTTCGATTGAAATTTGCACACTCTAAAATGATTGACTTAGTATTTTCATCTATTTCTGTATCAGCACCACCTACTATTCCTCCAAGTGCTATTGGGTTTCTGCTATCACAAATAACTGTCATACTATCATCAAGCTCCATCACCTTGTTATTTATTCCCAACATCTTCGCTCCATTTTTAGCTGGTCTAACCATTATTGTAGCCTTCTTTCCACCATCTTTTGCTATTACTTTGTTCCAGTCGAATGCATGCATAGGTTGGCTAGTTAACGCCATTAAGTAGTTCGTTATATCTACGACATTATTTATAGGCTTTATTCCAACCTCGCAAAGCAGTACCTGCATCCACATTGGGCTTGGGGCAATGTTAATATTGTCTATTATCACTGCCATATATCTTGGACAATTTGCAGCAGCGTTATTAATCACTACTAATTCTTTTTTCTTGTCAATTTGAGGAGCTTTTGGATTTGAAAACCAATCCGGAGATTCAAATTTCAATCCTTCTATCCCTGAGACCTCTCTTGCAATTCCAAGTATCCCAAAACAGTCTCCCCTATTTGCTAGAGCTTTGTTTTCAATTTCCAAAACTATATCATCAAGTTTAAATTCCTTAGCAAAAATAGCTCCAGCTTTTAAATCTTTATCCAATTTTAAAACATGGCTGTGATCTGCTCCTAAATCAAGTTCCTTGCTACTTGCAAACATCCCATTACTCTCAACTCCACGAAGAACTACTTTCGAAATCACATTATCATCTTTTTCTGGGTGAGCATTAAATGGAACTTTGGTTCCAACAGGAAGAAATGCAACCTTATCTCCTACTTCCAAGCTTCTATCTCCAGCGACAACTTGAATTAACTCCTTTTTTCCAATATTTGCTTGATATATCCCTAGTTTATCTGAATCTGGATGATCTTTCTTTTCAACAATTTCTGCAATCAGAATCTTCTCATACTTTTTATTTAAATCTTCAATATGCTCCACAGCACCAAGTTGTGTAAAAATCTTCGAGATGAGCTCCTCATCCTTTATCTTTATATCTGTATATTGTCTAACCCAATTAAGAGGTACCTTCATTAGAACTGTTTTAAGAAATTAATATCACCACCATGTAGTTTCCTGATGTCTGTGATTCCGTTTTTGATCATAACTAACCTGTCTAGTCCAAATCCCCAAGCAAATCCAGAGTATATCTTTGGATTTATTCCTGCTTCTGTTAAAACGTTTGGATGAATCATGCCACAACCCATTACTTCCATCCAACCGTTATATCCACAAACAGAACATCCGGTTTTTTTACAGAATGGGCAAGAGATTAAAAACTCACACCCAGGCTCAACAAATGGGAAATATGATGGTTGAACTTTGATTTCTAGCTTTGTATTAAAGAAGCCTTCAAGATATGTTTGTATTGTTCCAAGCATATCTCCAAGTGAAATGCCTTTGTCTACATATACTCCCTCAATTTGGTAAAAAGTGTGCTCGTGGCTTGCATCTGTTGCTTCGTTTCTGAAGCACCTTCCTGGAATTACCACTCTAATTGGAGGATTATACTTCTTCATTATCCTATTTTGCATAGTTGATGTTTGTGCAGGTGGAATTAAGTCCTCATCAGTTCTGAAAGAATCATACATATCTCTTGCAGGATGTCCTACTGGAAAGTTAAGAGATTCAAACATATGATAATCATCATCTAACTGCCTGCTTTCCTCAATATCAAAGCCCATTTTAGAGAAGATATTCAAAATATACTTCATTTCTTTCATGATTGGGTGAATACTCCCACCTTCTTTTTTTGTTTTTGGTCTTTTTTCAACAGGGGTGTTTATATCAAAAGGTGCTGTTGGATCAATCCTTATTGTGTCTTTATCCGTATCTGTAGTATCTGCCATTAATGAGAGCTTTTCTGTAACATACGTTTTGAGGTCGTTTATCTCTTTTCCGTATTGTTTTCTCTCCTCGGGCTTTTTATCCCCTATTCCAGAAAGCAGTTTTTTTAAAACACCTTGTTTGCTTAAGTATTTCTGGCTAATTTCGTCGTGACCTAGGCTAAGAAAGTCATTTTCTATCTCTTCAAATACTTTTTTGATTTCACTAACCTCAAATTCCATATTTTGTATAGCATAAATTAACCCTTGTGTGCTGTATCAATATACAACAAATCTCTAGGGTTTGTTAAGAGTTAAAATGATTTTGTGATTTTTGTAAAAACCTCTGGGTATGAGTATGCAATCTCAGAAAGTAATTTCTTGTTTATTGCAATTTTAGCTTTAGCAAGTGCTGCAATTAACGTATTATATTTCAAGCCATTGGCTACAGCTGCTGCATTTAGTCTTTTAATCCAAAGATTTCTCATTTGAGATAACCTTCTTCTCCTGTGCTCATATGAATATTGTCCTGCGTGCATAAAAGCCTCGTGAGAGACCTTATACAATTTACTCTTTGTCATTCTATACCCCTTGTTTGCGGCTAGAATCTTTTTATGTCTTCTTCTTCTACTTACTCCAGTTGATGTTCTCATAATGGTTTAATATATATTTTTAACCGCAATTAAAAGTCTTTTGGCAACCTTATCGCTGGCTACACCTAAGTTAACTTTCCTTCTTTTTGACTTTTTTGACAACTTTGTCTTTAAGTGGTGCTGGGCTGACTTGCTGTACAAGACTTTCTGCTTTCGATTCCCCTTTGGGTTGCTTTGTCTTACTCTCTTTGATGCTGTTTTGTTTGTTCTCTGTCTTGCCATTTGGTTTGTATGTTATATAAAGGCGAGACCCTTCTGCTTTAGGTCCGGGCTCTATGGTATTATAATCAACAAAATTAGTCAATATATCGGCGAAAACTGATGAAGCAAGCTGAGGAGGAATTCTTCCTTTCTTTCTTCTTGCTTTCCTCATCATGATTAGTCTCACCTGGTGTCCTCTTGTTAGAAAATCCTTTGCTCTTCTTATCTTTGTCTCTTTATCATGCACATCTATTACTGGTGAGAACTCAAAGATCTTTAATTCCTTTGTAATAGCCCTTCTTTCTCTTTCTTTCTTCTTTTGCTCATAACTATACTTAGCATAGTCAATTATTCTGCAAACTGGAGGGGTGGCCATTGGTGAAACCTCAACTAAATCAACTCCAGCCTCACGCGCAAGCCTTAGTGCATCAAAAGTTTTCATAACCCCGAGGTTTTCTCCTTCTTCGTTTATCACCATCACTTCCATTACCCTAATATACTCATTTCTCCTTGGCCCAAAATCCCTTTTAGGCTTATTCCACTGACTTGGCTGATTTATATATGCCATTTATTAATATATTAATTTAATTTATTTTTTACCCTTATTATTTATCTCACTTACTAATTTATCCTTTAGCTCTGTTTCTTTCATTAGTCCTATCTCCTTTGTGCTTCGGGATCTAACAGAAACCGTTTGAGTATCAATTTCTTTATCTCCTACAATGAGGATATATGGTACTTTTTCCATCTCATGATCTCTAATTTTTGATTGCAGGGTTTCACTTCTATTATCCATTTCTATTCTCATTCCTGCACTTGCTAAATCATTAACAACTGTTTGGGCATATTCTAAATGTCTGTCTGCAATTGGAATGACAACGGCGTGAACTGGTGAAATCCAAAGAGGAAATGCTCCACCATAGTGTTCAATTAGAATTCCCATAAATCTCTCAAGCGAGCCATAAATTACCCTGTGGACAACAATTGGAGTTACTTTTTTGCCTTCGTTGTCTGTATATTTCAAATCAAAGTTCTTTGGTAGTTGATAATCTAGTTGAATTGTTCCCATTTGCCACTCTCTTCCAAGTACATCTTTCATTAAAATATCAACTTTAGGCCCATAGAAGGCTCCATCTCCTTCTAGAACAGTGAATGGTTTTCCTGATTTTTCTAGTACATTTTTTAGTGCTTTTTCAGCTTTTTCCCAGCTTTCTAGGTCTCCCATATACTTTTCAGGTCTTGTACCCATTCTAAAGGAGTATTCCATGTCAAATAGGCCGTAGAACTTCTCACAGAGCTCAAAAACATGCATGTATTCACTCTCAATCATATCTTCGGAGATGAAATTATGAGAATCATCTTGTTGGAAAGCTCTCACCCTTAAAAGTCCATTTAAAGTCCCAGATTTCTCATATCTATGTAACCTGTCACAATCAGATAATCTGAGTGGCAAATCTTTATATGATACCTGTCTACTTTGGAAAACTATCATTGCATTAGGACAATTCATCGCTTTAACACCATATACTTCGTTTTCACCCATATCAGCGATAAACATATTGTCTTTATAATGTTCCCAGTGTCCTGATATCTTCCATAATTCGCTTTTGTTTATAAGTGGAGAGCATATTTCCTGGTATCCATACTTCTCATGTTCAGCTCTCCAAAAATCTATTAATTTGTTTAGTATTTTAAGTCCTTTAGGAAGCCAGTACGGCATTCCTGGTGCAGTATCATGGAACATAAATAGTCCCAGTTTTGGACCCAGTACTCTATGGTCTCGCTTTTCAGCCTCTTCCATCATTGTGATGTATTTCTGTAGTTCTTCTTCGTTTTCAAAGGCTAAACCGTATATTCTTGTTAACATTTTCTCCTTCTCATCTCCTCTCCAGTATGCACCAGCAATGCTTCTAAGCTTTATTGCTCCTATTTTTCCAGTTGATTCAATGTGTGGCCCACGACATAGGTCCATAAACTCATCATTTCCTGTTACAAAGAAACTTAGCTTTTTATCTGGTATTTCTTTTAATAGATCTAATTTGAATGTTTGATCCTTAGATTCAAAATACTTCTTTGCTTCACTTCTACTTAAGAATTTCTGTTTAAAAGGGATATCATTTTTAATTATCTCTTTCATCTCAACTTCGATTTTTATTAAATCTTCTTCAGTTAGGGGGGAAGTAAATTCAATATCGTAGTAGAAGCCATTATCTATTGCTGGCCCTATTCCTAGTTTTGCATCTGGAAAATATTTTAAGACAGCTTGAGCTAGAACATGAGAAGCAGAGTGTCTCATTTTTTCAATTTCAGGTATCTCTTCAATTATAATTTGTTTTTTTCTTGGCATATTGATACTTAAAAAAATAAAATAAAGGTGGAGGTTTGTGAATTTATGAATAAATCACCCATTATCTGGATGTAGGATAAACAACTTTTAACATCTTCTCTTTTGTTGCACCAAATATCTTGAACATTATGGTTCATTTTATATTTATTTTTTCTTTTTATCAATAATTAATAATGTTATAGCGTTAAGTCCGAAGTCTATTGTTTCTAGTATCTTTACTTTTTCAAATGTCAGTATATCTAAATGATATCTTCGAGGATGTTTAATAATTAGTACGCCTTTAAATTTCGCTTTCGGATTTCTAATGCCAGAGAGTAATTCTGCACTCTTGTTTATTATCTCTGCCATTTTTTTTGTTCTTTTTGTGTTGTATAGCTTGTAAGGTGGGTCTAGAAAGATAATGTCAAAGTAGTTTTCTGTCTTGCTCTGTTTATATAGGTACTCGTCAACCTTCTCTTTGATAATTTCGGTATTTTCTAGTATTCCAAGTCTTGTACTATTTCCTTTCAGTATTCTTTCAGCGTGCTTACTTGCGTCCACCATGGTAGCCCTAGCTGCTCCCCTACTTATTGCGTCATATGTAAAGCTTCCACTTCCAGCATATAGATCGAGAATTGTTTTATTGAAGATATCTACTCCTAGAGTATCAAATATCCTAACCTTCATTCTGTCTGTGAGTGGTCGGGTAGCTCTAGGGATATCAATAGGGAAATTTCTGTATTTCCCTGCTGTTACCCTAACCTGCCCTTTAATTGTTGGCTCTTTACTAAACATTTGTTCTTTTAATAGCTCCTTTTCCTTTATTTCATACTCTTCCCAAGAATCAACCTTCCATTTGGCTTTAATCTTTCTCAGTTTGCTCCCTGAATTGTCTTTTAAACTCATAGGTGCAATTATATTGGTTATTAATATATTTGTATACCACCAGCAAACATTGCCTCTGGGTTGGTTGTGCACCAGCTTCCAGTGTAACCTCCATTTGTATATGCAATTCTGTAGGTATATGTGTGGCCTAGGGAAACAGAGCTATCAGCATATGAGGTTGCGTTTGTAGCTGCCTTATATAGGTCGGTGAAGGCTCCTGCGTCGATTTTCTTTTGGATCTGATATCCGTCTTCAAAACTTGTGGTATCTCTCCAGATTACTGTGATACTTGAGCTATCAGTTGCTTTAGAAAGATAACAGCCAGTTACACTCTCGCCCTTTTTAGTAGTAAATGAGGCTGTTTCAGTTGACCAAGGGCCTCCAAAATCATTTATATCCCAGAATTTAATTCTAACGTAAAAAGTTGAGCCATCAAATGGAAGAGCAGTTCCTGCATATGTAATATTAGAGCTTCTAGCCCCACTTACAACTGTCATGCTCTGTTTTGTGCTATCCCACATCACAGTTCCAGTAAAATCAGCTGCAGTATTTACTTCAACTTGATAGCTAGCTGAGTTTTCGGAGTCATAATCAGCATATATGGCTGAAAATGTAGGAGTTGGGGTTGTGACATTAATAGGATTAGTTGCTCCGTTTGTAAGAATAGAAGTAGGAGCATCAGGGTAGTGATTCATTTCAAATGATCTTAGAGTACTTTGGGTATCTGACCAGGTATTTGAACCTGTTGGGTCAATAGCATATGTTCTCCAGTAGTAGGTTTGTCCATAAGTGAGAGCACTTGTTGTATAGGTTGCTGTATGGCCAGTTATGTATGATGTCCCTCCCCCAGCGTCTTGTCCGCTCCAGCCTGTTTGAGAGAGTGTTTGATTAATTCCTGTAATACATCCGGTGGTCATTGCTAAGTCAGTGCATACATCCATTTTATATTGTAAATCATTACTATCTGTATCAGTTGCAGAGGTAGTGAGTGCAAGTGGCATTAATAGCCCTGTTGCAGTATCAGAGGGAGAACCATATGATGGAGTGTTTGGTTTTTGGTTAACGGTAAAACTTCTCGCTGTTTGTGTGCCTGACCATGAGTTAATTCCATCTGGGTCAAGTGCGTATGTTCTCCAGTAGTATGTATGCCCAAGTGTTAGATTACTTGTAGTATATGTTGCAGTATGTCCAGAGATATATGCTGTCCCACCATCAGCGTCCTGTCCAGACCACCCCGTTTGGCTAAGAGATTGGTCAATTGGAGTTATACAACTTACACTCATTGCTAGGTCATCACACATTTCTATTTTATATTGTAAATAGTCGCCATCGTTATCAGTTGCAGAGATAGTGAAAGCAAGAGGAAGGGTTACTCCAGTTGCACCACTTGAAGGAGTAAGAAGCGAAGGTGTGTTCGGTGGGTAATTGCTCACATAGTCAGTAGTAACAGAGGTGAAGTTGGGAGAGACATTAGTGTCAGAAGAGGTAGTAATGGCTCTGTATTGGAAATACCGGTCTCCTGTAGAAGAAGTAATAGCTGTACCAGCAGAATTACTCATATATCCAGATGTAGATTTAAAGTCATCAAGCCAAATAGTCCTACCCTCATTTCCATCTGTTAACCTTAATGTAATATTAGTTATTCCGTCTTTTTGTGTACTAAGTATGTTATGAATATCAAAATACTCTCTTTGCCACTTAAATACAGAGGCATTAACAGTAAATCCACCAGAAGGTGCAGTAGAGCCAGTATCCCAAGCAGTAACAGTAGTAGCACCAGTAGATGTAGTAATGGCATTAACAGTACCTTGAGCAATATATTCTGTACCATCATAATTTTCTTTTACAATGATTTTATCACCAAGGTACATGTTACTTCCCATTGCATTAAGACCGTAGTAAGTGGCATCGACAGTAAATCCTAGATCAGAGGTGCTAGTTATTAGATTCCCAGAATCAAGTTTAGCACCAAAATCAATAGTAATTGGATGGGTTCTAGCGCCTACCTCAAATGCTTGTCGGATTTGGTCGTCGGTACGAGCGGTTTTGGAAATTCTAAATTCATCTATAAGACCATTCCAGAAGTTTGTTCCACTGGAATTACCCATTGTATCTATACTAGTAGCTGTTCCTTGGGTGTAGGTATTGTTGCCTAGGGTTACTGATGTTGTCGAGAGCAGTCGTCCATTATAGTATGTTTTAACTGTTTTCCCAGTAAAATCTATTACTCCTACAAAATAATGCCATTGTCCTGTAGCTAAAGAAGGCAGGTTGGTATAAACAGTTTGAAGAGTGTCTGCGCTGACGCTTCTTGTGGACAATTTTAATTGGTATGTACCAGCATTATTGTATATTCCCATAGCTAATCCATTGCTTGTTGAATTGATAAATGAACTAAGTAATGAACTTGTTGCACTCGTGGCGGGTAGGGTTGATAGATTAAACCATGTTTCGATAGTGGCAGCAGAAGATCCATTGAGTTGTGTACCAAGAACGTTGGTACCAAGAGTTAAAAAGTCACTACTTCCATTAAAGCTTCTTGCTTTCCCAATTTGGCCTTGGGTAAATGTTGTTGTTCCCCCACCGATTGAAGCGTTGTTTCCGTTACCGGATGAATCTTTAAAATATGCACCAGTTCCCGCTTGCTCCTCAAGATGCCAGAGTCCAACTGTATTTGTATCTGTTTGATAATTTGCAAACGCACTCTCTCCTACTGTTGCAGAAAGATATGTTCCTGGCCTGTCTGCTGCTATATAGAATGGAAGAGATATTTTAGAAGAAAGATCTGTTGATGTAATTGTTTTATTAATATAATGATTTCTTCCTGCACGATAGGCTTCAGCAATTTGTTCGGCCGAACGGGCCACATTGCTGACCTGCACTTCATCGATGGTGCCGCTAAAGTAATATGTATTATTTACGACATCTGCACCAATGGCACAATTGCTTGAAGAACCAATGTTTGGTGTCATGGCAACAGAACTTCCCGATGCTGCTCCGTCAACGTAAATTTGTACTGTTCCGGCATTATTTACAGCTCCAACATAATGCCACTTTCCGTCTGTAATAGTGACTGTAGAAGATGGACCACCGATGACGGAGAGATCCATTTCAATTTGGTTACTCGCATTTTGAAATAGAAAGACTCCGTTGTTGGTGGTAGCAGCCCCATACATAATAATTGATCTTCGTGCTCCAGTGGTGGAGGTTTTAATCCAGGAGAAAATCGAAAATGAACCAATTCCGGTGGTTGGGGAGAAAGCACAAAGAATTTTATCACTTGTCCCATTAAAATTTCTGGCTTTTCCAGAAAATCCATTTACAACGGTGGTGCCTGTTGGCGTGCTGTGCGTTGGACCTATAACCATAGATGCTGGAGTGGTAGTGCCAGAAAGGGAGGTAGTATAGTAAAGAGCAATACGGCCGACCCCACCAGCACCTGCTGCTCCACCAATCGAACTTCTTGTTCCTCCTGAACCACCAATTGCGGTAAAATTACTGCCAACGGTTATTGCAGTTGCATCGATACGAATTGACCCACCCGCCCCTCCACCGCCTGCACCGTTACGACCAGTAGTAGAAGCACCATTGTTTCCTGTAGATGTGACAGATCCATTAATTGCAACCGTACTGGCCCCAATATAAATAATACCACCTCCATTTCCGCCATCAGCACCATTTACTGCTCCAGTACCAGCCGAAGCTCCTCCTCCAGCTCCTCCGCTTCCCAGAAATAAAGTAGTAAGTTGTTCGTTGCCACGGTAACCACCACCACCACCACCCGCTCCTCCTGTACTTGTGTTAAGACATCCTCCTCCACCACTTCCGCCGGTAGTACCTGATCCAACTTGTCCACCATCACCAACTGCTGCAATACCTGATCCGATAGTTCCGGCTGACCCAGCGTCTCCACCCTTACCTCCTGCTCCACTATGCCCGCATCCTCCTCCTCCTCCTCCGTTGACCGTTGTATCTCCTGTTGCTCCGCCTAATCCACCAGAGTTACTGCCATCTCCTCCACCTCCACCTCCTCCACCTCCTCCTCCATATCCACCACCACCACCACCACCACCACCATCGTTTGCATTACTGGTTGATCCATCTCTTCCACCACCACCACCTCCTCCACGAACAGCTCCGTTATTGGGAGAGACGTTTGTAACGTCACCAGCGTCACCTCCACCACTAGTACCTATCGTAGATGCTGAACCACCGTTGCCGACGTATCCGTCATAACTTTCACCGTTTTGGCTAGCTGCTCCCACCACTCCACCTGCTCCTTTTCTGTATCCAAGGCCAGTAGTCGTAATAGTGCCTCCGCTATTTACTGTAAGCGTTCCATTTGCTCGAAAGAAAAGAACACCATATTTGGTTCCATCCCAAGTAGTGGCATTTAAGGTAGCAGCTGCAGTGCAACCTCCACCAGTGTTTCCTCCACAAATGGTAACATTGCCAAAATTAGGAACTCTTTGAATCATGATTTTTTGTGTGGTGCCGTCATATGTATTTTGTAATGTGTTGTCAGTGAAGTTGAGGGTGTTAGTGCTGATGGAAGATATAATGTGTGTTTCATATTTCCCCACGTTAATGTTATTGCCACTAGTACCCTGAAGATTGATGATTAATATTTCATCACCTGCCGTAAGTCCTGTGGGTGTTGTAGAGACAGTAACAGAAGTTTCGCCGGCACTCTCAAGAGTGGTGTCGGAAAAATTTACAGCGTAGGCAGTGGAACGGGCGCTACTGTTACAGATGGATGAGCCGGCAGTAGCGTCTAAAGTTTTCGTGCCGTTGTTCATAATACAGTCACTATCGTTGCCTGTTCCTGTATTTATAGTGGGACTTACATAGGTGGAATCTTTCAAATATGCTCCAGTGCCTCCAGTTTCATCGAGGTGCCAGAGGCCAACGGCTGACTCGTCTATTTGTGGTGATCCGGAAGCTATCTCTAATGATCCTGATCCTTCAGTCTTTATATTTGATTCGTTGCTACTATTTCCCCACCCAATAGAATTTGGCATAGTATATGGAGAAGTTGGGGGTGTAAAATTCCCAGTCCATCGAGCAATACCTTTACTTACCCGAAATTCATCTATCCATCCGTTCCAATAACGCGATGTATATTCACCGCTTCGACCCACTGCCAGTTTCTTTGATGAGTTGTTAATAGTTACCCCCGTTAAACTTGCTGTGGTGGCTCCGACTGTTCCATCTATATATACTTTTAATGTATTACCTTGTCGAATCAATGCAATATGATGCCAAACACTATCAGCGACATTTACAGTTGCAGTTGCCGAATAAGTAGTTGTTCCAGAAACAACATCAGCTCTTACTCTACTTGGCGAAGTCATGGTCAATATTTCAAATGAAAAATCAGAGTTGGCTGCACCTGTACTATCTACTTGTCCGCACGGTTTGTTGGTTGCTGAAGCAGTTTTTATCCAGAAATCAACAGTAAATTCGCCACTACCAAAATTGAAATCTTCACTGTCAGGGGTATCAACCCAGTCATCTGTGCCATCAAATAAACCAGACGATGAACCTAATTCTTTATCAGCAGTATCGAGTTGGGCGTGATTGTTTGCTGTCCATGTTCTTCCAGCTTCGTCGGTGAATGTGGTGGAAGTGTCTGCGCCTTCCATGTGAAGAAGTGCTTTAGTGTATGGGGCTGATGAATAATCTTGGATCCAGTTAGCGGAATCGGAATCCATGCTTGCAACGGCAGTTTCCCCGCTTGTAGGGATCCAAGCATCCCAAGTACCATCATTTGGAGTAGCTGTTGTCCCTACCCTTGTTTGAAACTCTATATTTCCTGCTTGGTAGTTACTTAATACCTCTGCTGCAGTTAACGCTCTTGAATATATCCTTGTAGAATCAATCCCTCCACCAAAATATTGAGGATATCCACTATATCCATTTTGTCCAAAATATAATCCAATGGTAGAATATCCAATTGATCCAGTTTTAGCTACAGAACTAACTTGTATTCCGTTTACAAATAGTCGCATATTAGAACCATCATATGTACCAACAATGTGAGACCACACTCCAAATTGAACAGTAGCTGTGGAAGTAATACAGGATTGAGAACCTGCAGTACCATTTGATATACAGAAATCCCATAGATTTGCTGATGTTATATCCAAAACATATGAATTCCATGGATCGGCAGTTGTATTGTATCGTTTATCTAAAATTACAGAGCCACCGGTTTTACTTGGATTTACCCATGCTTCGGTTGTAATTGCTGAGGTTGGTTTGATGCTCGCATTATCTGTAACAAGTACGGAATCATCGGTACCATCAAACATCAAGGCTCCTGCCCCCCAACGTCGGTTATTTGCAGTCCACCCACTCCCAGCTAAAATATCTTGTCCACTACTTCCTGTTCCAAAACCAGATAATGTACCGTTACAAGTTGTGCTACAGCTTCCAGCATCATTTGTTAGTGTTGTTGTGTTCGACGTGTTATTAGAATTCCATTGAGCGACGAGGTTGGTTGAGGAAAAAAGAGTTTCTCCATCTGTTGTATTAACACCGTTTTCACTCCAAGATAGGTTGTTCCATGATATTACTTTTGACAGGTCGATGATATCAGATGTATATATGGAATACGGTCTTCTTTGGGCGTCAAGTTTTATTTCTTCAGGTGTCAGGGCAACATTGCTAATACGGACTCCGTCGACAAGCGCATCCAAATATCTGTTAGTGGTATATCCGCCGATAAATGAACTTGTTGTAGGAGAAACACCGTTCGTTCCAGAATCAGCAAAAACAGATACTCCATCTAGGTACGTCGTTGGTTTTCCGCTGTCATTTATCACTAAAGCAACATGATGCCAACCCGTACCAATATTGATGTTGGTATCTCCCCATCGGATCGCTTCATTGAGAAATATCAAATTATTTCCGCTGTCTTCGAATGTTGTGGCGCCAACTCCTATGCCAAATCCGTTAGAGGTAGTTCCAATTTTTACAATTGCTCCATGTTCAGAAACAGAGTCTAGATTAACCCAAGCGGAAATAGATAGGTTAGTATTTCCTAAGCCCATTGTGCTGTTGATTGTGACAACATCACTGGTTCCATTAAAGGATCTGGCATTACTAAGTAGACCGGAGACAATGGTAGTTCCGGTAGGAGTACCAGTATTTCCATTTCCGGAGGAATCAAGAGCATTCCCAGAGGCTTCATTGAAATGCCAAAGTCCAACAGTGTTAATGTCTGTAGGTAACTCTTTGTAGTATGTTTCAATTGAAGGAGAGGATCCACTTCCAGTATCAATGTCCCTGTTAAACTGTCCTGTGCTAAATTCAGAGGTAGTATCATGAACAATAGTCGGATCTATAGTTATTGGGTATACCCTATCTTTATCATTAAGCCATTTCTTATCTACTGTCACAGTTAGTATATATTCCCCATGTGGTCCCTTTTTAATGTTGTATGTAACTCCCATTGTAGCCTTCCCTGCCGCATCATATGCAAAAGGCTTTTCAAAATGAAATAGATTATCACCTTTTTTATCAAAGAAGTATGGAGTGTATGAGATATTGGTATTCTTCTTTAAATCAATATCCTTAATCCAGAAATTAAACTTAAATTCATTAGTATTTTGTTTTTTGTTAAGGACTAATTCTTCTTTAACTCCATTTTCAGTAGTAGTGTAGTTAATTTGAGTATCTTCTTTAACAAAGCCAACCTTCCTATTTCCAAGGGATTGTACAGTATATCCAGAATCTTGATATTCCATGACTAAAGAAGAGGCAGAGGAGCTATTCATACTAAACTCAATTGTAGGTTTAGTACTCAGTTTGTTATTAAAGAGAGCAGTATATATCTTTCCTACTGCTTGGTACTCGTACCCACTGTTATCTCCTGCTTTGGTTATCTTCGGAATAGGATTTTTAGGAAATACAACCCAAATGAGAAAAGGTAAAAACGCCAGAACAACATACAGGATCAAAATCTTGTTTTTTCTAATTACGTTTTTTATCATTTCCCACTTTTTCTTCATACCAATTATTATGATATTAAAGCATTCTTCTACTGTCAAAATTAAGGTCCAAATTCTATACCTTCAAATGAAATCCCTCCTTGGAAAACTGCTGCTGGAGTTGTTGTACACCACACGCCATATTCACTATTGCTTGTTGGAGCGACCCTATATGTATATGTGTGCCCAAAGCTAATAGTTGAATCTGTATGTGTTGTACTATCTATTGCTTTTAAAATGAGATTGGCAAATGAGCCACTATCAACCTTTCTTTGAATCTGATACCCATCTTCAAGTGTAGTTACATCCCTCCATACCAGGGTAAGAGAAGTGCTATCAAGGCTCTTTACAAGATGACAGCCCATGGATGGTTCGATGAGCTTAAGAGTGAAATCAGCCGCAGTTGACCATGCACTTGCATTGTCAGCAACATCCCAATATTTCATTCTCCAGTAATATTTATCGCCACCATATCCAAGAGCTGTTCCAGCGTATGAGACATCGGTTCCTCTTGCACCGTTTGCTACCGTCATACTATGTTTTCCACTATCCCACATTGAAGTACCCAAAAAATCACTCTGAGTATTAACTTGAATCTGGTAATTTGCAGAAGTATCCCCTGTATCCGGATCATTGAATATTGATGAAAACTCTGGAGTTAAATCAAGCACTTGTGTTGGGCTTGTTAAGCCTTCTGCTAAAAGTGCGGTTGGAGCAGTTGGAGCAATTGAAGTTGTAAATGAATATGGAACTGGATTGGTTTGTGTGAATGTAGCAGTTCCTGCTGGATCAATTGAGTATGCCCTCCAATAATATGTGTATCCTCCACTTAGATTAGCAGGTGGTATATATGTTGCTTGTGTCCCCGAAGTATATGTGGTATTGCCATCTGCATTTTGACCACTCCAACCTGTTTGCGAAGATGTTTGGTCTTTAAATGAGCAACTAACGGTCATAGCAAAGTCATCGCATATTTGTATCTTATACATTAAATGATTCCCACTATCAGGATCAATTGCAGTCATCTTTATATCTGGTCTAAGTGCAACCATTGTTGCTGCGTTACTAGGTGCGTCCATACTCGTGTAGTTTGGATATTTTTCTGTTGAGAAAGATACTAACCAAGGGTAATTTATTGAGGATGTTCCAGAAAGAGTTGTTTGTGCATCAAATATAATGTTTCTATATCCGCTTCCTACCCCAATATCAAGATCAGCCAGTACTAAAGGTGTTTTATCTCCAGTTCCATTCTCCCAACCGCCCATATCATCTGTAATGCTAGTAGAATTCTCCATAAGTCTTGCTATCACTCTTCCCCCATTGTCATTAACTGTCCCACCACCCATAACAACCCATTTATTACTGCTCTTTTTATTAAATGGTGTCCCGGTAAATTGCGTTTCCCATCCACCAGGGGAGCTCATTGTTGGACCAACAGTATTGTTTGATGCATAGAAATCTTCAAATGTGTTAAGTCGTAGTGCATATATACCACTTGCTTGGGATGTTTGAGTCACACTTGTTTCTTTTGCTTGCATTGAAATTGTATTACTTGAGTTTGCAAGATTTGTTACATACCCAAGTGAAACAACTGGTGAAAGACTGCTTCCTACTATTGTGATCTGGCTTTCTGAGTATGCACTACCATTAATCAGTATATGATTATGGAAAAGAGCCCCACTTCCTGTATTTAGTGTCGTGTGATTGTATCCCATTATCCACCACACATCATTATTGTTTGCTGGGGTAAACGTTGTAGTAGCAGTCGTTTGATATGAGGTTGTTAATGTTGTCGAGGTCGCATCCTCATTATATTTTAAATCTCCATTTGCTATTAAATCTGTTGCATCAATTGCGAGTAGCGAGATATCTTCTGCTCGACCTTGGCCTCCAGTTCCGTTCCAATATTGTTGAACATCTAAACTTTCTCCTGAAACTGCTGTCCAGACTGTAAACCAAAAGTATGGTTGTTTATATGATGCGTTTGTTTGATCTGTTTGGTCTATTGATTCTGAGTGTGTAAAGCTGGTTGTTCCATGAACTACCCTTAATCCACTTTTTCCTGAAGCATTATCTGTACTGTGAGAGCCTGTTGCGAGGATTAGATATTGTTTCCCAACAGTGAGGTTAGAAGAGCTTATCCATCCATTTGTTGAGCCTGTTGTACCTGTGTCAGCAGTTCCTCCTAGATCAGTCCAGTTACTTGATGTTGTTGCTTGTTCACTTACTCTTCTTGCACTATACATTGTAGTTGTTTCAAACCCGTTTTCTCTAGAGGTCGCATTAACTGTGAAATACCTAGGTGTTGTTTGAGTTTCAGACCATGTGTTGCTTCCCTCTGGGTCAATTGCATAGGTCTTCCAAAAGTATGTTTGTCCAAAAGTTAAATTACTTATTGTATATGTTGCAGTATGTCCAACGATGTATGTGGTACCACCCCCAGCATCTTGTCCACTCCAGCCAGTTTGATCGAGGGTTTGGTCAATTGTTTGGCAAGCAATTGTCATTTCTTTGTTTAAACATAATATGATTTTGTATTGGAGATCATCACTATTTGTATCTGTTGCAGAAGTAGTCATTGCTAGTGGCAATGTAACTCCACTTGTTGCATTGGCAGGAGAACCAAATGAAGGGACATCTGGAGGTACGTTTGGAACAAAATCAGTCGTAACAGAGGTGAAGTTAGGGGAAACATTAGTGTCAGAAGAGGTAGTTATTGCTCTGTATTGGAAATATTTATTGTCTATTCCTGAAGTTATTGCAGTTCCTGCTGCTGTACTCATGTATCCAGATGTAGATTTAAGGTCATCTAACCAAATAGTCCTCCCCTCATTTCCATCTGTTAACCTTAATGTAATATTGGTTATTCCATCTTTTTGTGTGCTAAGTATGTTATGAATATCAAAATACTCTCTCTGCCATTTAAATACAGAGGCATTAACAGTAAATCCACCAGAAGGGACGGTAGAACCCGCATCCCAAATAGCTACAGTTGTAGCTCCAGTTGAAGGAGTAATAGTACTGACAGTACCTTGGGAAATGTATTCAGTGCCATCATAATTTTCTTTGACAATGATTTTATCACCAAGGTATAGGTTACTTCCCATAGAGCTGAGGCCGTAGTAAGTGGCATCGACAGTAAACCCTAGATCGGAGGTATTTGTTATTAGGTTTCCAGAGTCAAGTTTAGCACCAAAATCAATAGTAATGGGATGGGTTCTAGCACCAATTTCGAAAGCTTGTCTTATTTGATCCGCTGTTCTTGCAGTATTATCAATACGGACTTCGTCAATTGCTCCGCTCCAATAATAAGGAGATGGGGCTGCTCTGTTGCCAATTCTTAAAGCTGCAGCATCAGTGTCCAGGGATCCAGAAATTGCAGTTGTAACTGCCAAGACTCCATCAACATAAAGCTTTACATTCGTCCCATCATATGTACCAGTGAGATAATGCCATTGGTTTAGTGAAAAAAAGGCGGTTGGTGCTTGAGCGTTGTATTGTGTACCACTAACATAAATGGCAAATCGATAGGTTGACGCACTTGAACCGTGACCTAATACCCAATTATTATTTGTTTGATCAAATCTTGACACTGCAGTATTAAGAGCGGTTGTAGCCCCACTTGTCACCCAAGTTGAGACCGTAATATTTGTAGAATTAAGATTGGTGTTGGTAGGGATGTCTATATAATCACTACTTCCATTAAAACTTCTTGCATTTCCAATTTTTCCTTGGGAAAATGTTGGTGTACCACCGGTTGAACCATTATTTCCGTTGTTGGAGGAGTCTTTTATACTAGATGAAGCTATAGGGTAGCGAACAATAATAATTCCAGAGCCGCCAGTACCTCCCGTTGTTGTTCCAGTAGATGAAACGCCACCACCACCACCACCAGTATTGGCAGTTCCATTGCCGCCATAATCAGCGCCGCCGCCGCCAGCTCCAGGGGTGCCACCCCTACCTCCAGCTCCACCTCCAGCATAATAAGTAGATGTACCGGAAATGCTATATGCTAATCCGTCACCACCCTTGCCGGTTCCGTTTCCACCATTACCACCAATTTGTCCCATACCACCCCCAGCAGCACCTAGGTATGGACTGACATCTGAAGAACCACCGCCGTTATAGCCTTGAGAACCGGTACCGCCAGTAATTCCTCTGCTACCTCCGGCACCACCACCACATCCTCCATTGGCGCCGTTTTGTTGACTTTGGGTATCGGTGGTAGAACCACCACCACCACCACCTGTGGCAGTGATTGTACTGAAAATGGAATCTTGGCCATTGTTTCCACGATAACCACCTGTTCCGCCCGTACCGCCATTTCCAACAGTGACACCATAAGAGGTAGCTGTAACCGGAAACGTTGAGTTATAAACTATACCTCCGGCTCCTCCTCCACCAGAGCCACCCCACCCACTTATACCCCCACCACCTCCACCACCACCAGCAACAACGAGGATTTCAACATTCGTTATACCGAGAGAAGTGAAGGTCCCGTCGGTTGTAAATGTATGGATTGTATAGCCTCCGGAGTAGGTGATAGTACCGCCTGTTGCACTGATAGTAGCATTATCATCCAAATGCCAAAGTCCAATGGTATTTGTATCAAGTTGATAATTTGCAAACTCACTTTCTCCTACGGTTGCAGAAAGATATGTCCCAGGTCTGTCTGCTGCTATATAGAATGGTAGAGATATTTTTGATGAAAGATCCGTTGAAGTTATTGTTTTGCTTATATAATGATTACTTCCTGCCCTATATGTTTCAGCGATTTGATTTGCACTACGAGCGACATTACTAATTCTGACTTCGTCAATGTATCCATCCCAGGTATTTGATGGGGTAGGGATGTTCTGTCCTATTAATACAATAGGCGATGTGGGTATGTTAATTGTCCCAGAGATTGCTGTAGTAGTTGCATCTAGTACTCCGTTAATATACGGCTTAATAGTTGAGCCATCGTAAGTGCAAGCCAAATGGTTCCATTTATTAGGCGATAGAAGGCTTGTTGAAGCTGCAACACTCCATGAGCCTGAAATATAAAAATAACAATTTACAGACCCTGTTGTTCCGTTTAATTCAACAGACACCCCTCCAACATTTCCAGCTGTTCTTCTGTTGTATAGAGGAGCACCTCCTATAAATGATCTAGGATACACCCATCCCTCAACTGTCATTAGTGTGGACCCAAGGTTTGCGTTATCTGTAACTGTAATGTAATCACTGCTAGTTCCTCCAAACGACCTTGCCTTTCCTGTAAAACCATTAACTATTGTTGTTCCAGTTGGGGTTGCGTTATTGCCTGCTTCTGAATAGTCTTTAAGATATGCTCCAGTTCCACCAGTTTCATCAAAACTCCAATAACCGGTAGTGTACTTTGGCTCATAGCCAGCAGTAGTATTTAAGTTCCAAACCCCAATATAACCAAGTGGCATTTGTAAATATCCTCCAATATAAATATTCGGGCTTGAGATAGCTATTGCGTATACGGAAGAAGTTAATCTGTACCCTACAGCATTCCAAACAGTTCCATTCCAATAGGCAATCCCACTTGTATTGGTAACTCCTCCCATATTAGTGAACATCCCTACCACATAGATGTTAGTCCCTGAGATTGCAATTGCAGTAACACTGCTATCTGCCCCAGTTCCCATAGCATTCCAAGCAGACCCATTCCAGTAGGCAATCCTGACGGTATTAGTCACTCCCCCGGCGAGACTGAAAGATCCCCCTGCATAAATATTAGACCCTGAGATAGCGAGAGCACTAACAGTCCCGTTTGCCCCAGTTCCCATGGCATTCCAAGCAGACCCATTCCAATATGCAACTCTGACAGTATTAGTAACCCCTCCGGCGAGAGTAAAGGCTCCTCCTATATATATGTTGGATCCTGAGATAGCAATCGCACTAACCGCACCATTGGCTCCAGTTCCCATGGCGTTCCAAGCAGACCCGTTCCAGTAAGCAATCCTGGCAGTATTAGTAACCCCTCCAGCAAGAGTGAAGTTTCCCCCTATGTAAATGTTAGATCCTGAGATAGCTATTGCGCTAACATAAGCGTTAGCCCCAGTCCCCATGGCATTCCAAGTGGATCCATTCCAGTAGGCAATATATTTTGTATTAGTGACGCCTCCAGCAAGGGTAAAATTCCCAGCTACGTAAATGTTTGATCCTGATATAGCTATTGCATAAACTATACTGTTGGCGCCAGTTCCCATGGCATTCCATGTGGAGCCGTTCCAGTAGGCAATATAAGCAGTATTAGTAACGCCTCCAGCAAGCGTAAAACCTCCTCCGACATAGACATTAGATCCAGAGATAGCAATTGCACGAACAAGACCATTCACACCTTTTTTAATGCCCCCAAAATTATTCCAAACAGAGCCATTCCAGTAGGTAATATATCTTGTATTAGCAACACCTCCAGCAATAGTGAAGTATCCTCCCATGTAAATATTTGACCCTAATATTGCAATTGCATGGACTTCTTCATTAGCGCCAGTTCCCATGGCATTCCAAGCAGACCCATTCCAATAGGCAACTCTGACAGTATTAGTTATACCTCCAGCAAGACTAAAAGATCCCCCTATATAGACGTTGGATCCTGATATAGCGATTGTATAAACAGAACCATTAGCGCCAGTTCCCATGGCATTCCAAGCGGACCCATTCCAGTAAGCAATCCTGGCTGTATTAGTAACACCACCAGCAAGGGAGAAAGTTCCTCCTATGTAGATGTTAGATCCTGATATGTCAATTGCATAAACACCACCATTAGCGCCAGTTCCCATGGCATTCCAAGCAGACCCATTCCAATAAGCAATATATTTTGTATTAGTGACTCCTCCCGCAAGGGTGAAGTTTCCTGCTACGTAAATGTTTGAACCTGATATATCGATTGCTTTAACATCACCATTAGCACCAGTTCCCATGGCATTCCAAGTAGAGCCATTCCAATAGGCAATCCTGGCTGTATTAGTGACACCCCCAGCAAGGGTAAAAGTTCCTCCAACATAAACATTAGATCCTGAAATAGCAATTGCACTAACTGTATTATTAACACCACTTCCTAGGGCATTCCAAGTAGAACCGTTCCAGTAAGCAATCCTATTGACATTACTATTTTCACCAGCCTCTGTGAAAGCTCCACCTGCATAAACATTAGATCCTGAAATAGCAATTGCACTGACAGTACCATTTACACCAGCCCCCATGGTATTCCAAGAAGTGCCGTTCCAATAGATAATTCCGTTATTACTTCCGACATAAACATTGTTATTAGCATCTATAGCAATAGCGTTAACCCAATAGAATTCTCCAACTCCACCTTCAAGTCCTAAACCATTCCAGTCCACCTTTTTGAGTGTATTTGAGATTTTCAGAGAACTAGTACCCTCTGTTTTTGGAAAAACAGTGTTGATGTCGGAGAGGCCAATATTCCCTTGCCAACTCCAGTTATCTGGATCTGAATCAAATGAATCAATAGCTACCTCACTAGTAGTAGGAACCCAATCATCCCAACTACCATCATCTGGAGTAGCGGATGCCCCTACCCTTGTTTGAAACTCTATATTTCCAACTTGGTAATTACTTAATACCTCTGCTGCGGTCAACGCTCTTGAATATATCCTTGTTGAATCAATTCCTCCTCCGAAATATTGAGGATATCCACTATATCCGTTTTGCCCAAAATATAATCCAATAGTAGAATACCCTATTGACCCAGTTTTAGCTGTAGAACTAACCTGTTTTCCATTTACATATAGTCGTATATTAGAACCATCATATGTACCAACAATATGTGACCATACCCCTAATTGAACTATCTCTGCGGAAGTAACACAGGATTGAGATCCTGCAGTACCATTTGATATACAGAAATCCCATTGGTTCGTGGAAGTTATATCTAAAACATATGAATTCCATGGATCTGCAGTTGTATCGTATCTTTTATCTAAAATTACAGAGGATCCAGTTTTATTTGGATTTACCCATGCTTCGGTTGTAATTGCTGAGGTTGGTTTAATGCTTGCATTATCTGTAACAAGTACGGAATCATCGGTGCCATCTAACATCAATGCTCCTACTCCCCATCTTCTGTTATTTGCAGTCCACCCACTACCAGCTAAAATGTCCTGCCCACTACTTCCTGTTCCAAAACCAGATAATGTACCATTGCAAGTTGTGCTACAACTTCCAGCATCATTTGTCAGTGTTGTTGTGTTTGATGTGTTATTAAAATTCCATTGGGCAATAAGGTTGGTTGAAGAAAAAAGAGTTTCTCCATCAGTTGTATTAACACCATTTTCACTCCAAGACAGATTATTCCAAGATATTACCTTTGCTAGGTCAATGATATCAGATGTATATATGGAATATGGTCTTCTTTGAGCATCAAGCTTTATCTCTTCTGGTGTACGAGCGATATTGCTTATTTTTACTTCATCAATTATCCCATTTACATAACCTTCAGCTGAGGCATATCCTCTTCTTCCTATATAGGTGTTTTCAGCCACTGCTGCTGGGGCTACCCAAGTTGCCGTTGCTGCTAGCTGTCCATTAACATAGACATTCCAGCCAGCAGATGAACTTCCTGTAAAGGCAATGTGATACCATTGTCCAATTAACATTTCTGTTCCTGGAATATCTCGGATAACTGCAGTACCATTTATTTGTAATTCAAGTCTATTGCTATATGATGCGCTCGGGCCGAATGCATACGCTCGTACACCTGAAGCATCTCTTCCAATTACCCAAGTTTCTCCTGGAATAGAGGTAAAATTTACCCACGCCTCAAAAGACATGCTTGAAATTGGATTCAGAATTGAGCTACTTCCCAAGGTGATATAGTTTCCAGAGCCTGCAAAGGATCTAGCATTACCAAATTTCCCGGAGACAATGGTAGTTCCAGTAGGAGTGCCAGTAAGAGAATTTCCAGAGGAATCTAATGCATTCCCACTTGCTTCATTGAAATGCCACAGTCCAACAGTGTTAATGTCTGTAGGTAACTCTTTGTAATATGTTTCAATTGAAGGAGAAGATCCACTCCCGGTATCAGTTACACGATTAAACTGTCCTGTGCTAAATTCAGAGGTAGTGTCATGAACAATAGTAGGATCAATAGTTATTGGGTATACCCTATCTTTATCATTTAGCCATTTCTTATCTACTGTCACAGTTAGTATATATTCCCCATGTGGTCCCTTTTTAATGTTGTAGGTAACTCCTGTTGTAGCCTTCCCTACAGCATCATATGCAAAAGGCTTTTCAAAATGAAATAGGTTATCACCTTTTTTATCAAAGAAGTATGGAGTATATGAGATATTGGTATTTTTCTTTAAATCAATGTCTTTAATCCAGAAGTTAAACTTAAATTCGTTAGTTTTTTGTTTTTTGTTAAGGATTAGTTCTTCTTTAACGCAATTTTC
>JALNYV010000018.1 GCA_023229785.1 Candidatus Dojkabacteria bacterium
AACAATTTAATTATTTAAAAAATAAAATAAAATAATTAACAAAAATAACTGAAAAAATGTCTTGACATTACTAATCAAAATGGTATAATGGAAAGGTAATGGAATGTCGCACAAACACAAAAGTGCGATAAAAGGCACAAACAAGCCAATATATAACAGCCCATTACAAATAAAGTAATGGGTTTTTTTAAAGGCAAAAACAAAAAGGGCTGTGGATAACTTATTTCTATCTATCTACAAACCAGCAATTTCACAGCCTCAAGTTGTGCGATTCCATTACAAACGCTGGTTTGTAGGTACATAAAAACACAATGACAACAGAGCAAACAAAAAAAGAAACCAAGTTTATAACAAGTTACGGCACTGACTTAACAGAAGCCAAAAGTAGAGACCAAGAACACTGGTTAAAAGTATGCCTCTTCTTCCTAACACTGCTGATAACGGCATTTATAATCGCGGTATCAATGCTGACAACACAAACAATTTTATAAATTTAATAAGGAGAAAAAAAATGAGCAAAGAAATTTCGTTCGAACAAGGTTTAAAAAACTTTGACGATGCAATCGCAAAGTTAAATGAAACAGGTAAACAACTAACAGAGGACGTTCTAAGACAAGAGAAACTAGCTAACGACTTAGAAACAGCACAAGACATTATCCACGAACAGAAACAATGGGAAAACGATGGAATGACAGAGAACGAACTAAGAGACTTGCAAATTGACGGAGCGAATGAAGCAAGAACAGGTGAAGTTGGTAAATGTATAAGCTAATAAATAACTAGAAACATATGAGCCAAGATAATTATAACGCTGGTGCTTATTGGGAAGCACGTAAAAACGAAGTGTTTGCCAAACTATGCAATGAAAATAAGGATTGGGCTAATTATGACACAGGCGATATATATGAACACGCACAGGAAATTGTAGAAGCAGAAATTGAAAAAAATAAAGATTACGCAAATGATTAAAACAATTTATTTTGAAAGAGGAACTCAACTCGATAAACATCTCGGCTCTAAATATCGCTTTGAGAGTATAAAGATCGGAGCAACAGCAGACACATTTAAAGAAGCTCAAAAGGAAGTAGAAAAGAACATCGCTGAATATATTGCTGAACTTAAAGGAAAGGAAGAACAAGCAGAACTAGCAAGGAAAGCAGAAGAGAATAAGTTTGGTATTAATGAGCCTAAAGAAAGTGGAACAGCTAAAGGAATTAGAGAATTTAAAACAGCTAAATTAAAATAATGAAACTAACAATCAAAAAACAACTAACTAATAACGTGTTAGAAGTAGAAATTGATGAACGTGATGATAAGGAAGCCTTAGCGAAAGCAACAGTCTTTATGCAAAAGGACGTCTGCGGACTATGCAAGAGCGATGACATTACTTGGGAAAGTAACAAAGGACAAAACGAAAAAGGAAGTTTTACCTATATCAAACGCAGATGTAATAAATGCAACGCCACATCCACACTCGGAAGTTACAAGACAGGCGGCTTCTTCTGGAAAGCATTTGAGATATATAATCCAAATCCGATGGCACCAATTGGAACAGTCCAGCAAAAACCCATCCCTGGTGCTGAACCACCAATGACAGAATATTAATTAATATAAAACTATGAACGATTATAAAAAAAGTGGACATATAAATGGTTTCTTGCACATAGAAGGGAATCTGATATTAACGGGAGATTTAACTGTTGAAAAAGAAATAAAAGTAGCTGGTCATATTGATTGCCAAGGAGACTTGATTAAAGCAGAATACTCGATTAAAGCAGGATACTGGATTGAAGCAGGAGGCTCGATTGAAGCAGGAGGCTGGATTAAAGCAGGATACTGGATTGAAGCAGGAGGCTCGATTGAAGCAGGATACTCGATTGAAGCAGGAGGCTCGATTGAAGCAGAAGACTCGATTAAAGCAGGAGACTCGGTACTTGCTCAATTATTTATCGAATGTAAAACAACTCTCAAAGCAAAATTATATATCTATGCTGGGATAGTAACTTGGAGAGAACTTGAAGAAGAGGATAAGATAATCACCTGTGGAAAATTAGAATCAGGTGAAATTAAATACGGAGAATTGGTTGAAACTGGAATAGAAGATGAAACAGAAAAGAAATGTTGCAACCATTCACGCACTGATTATAGATTTTGTCCAAATTGCGGTATTGAACTTTAATTATAAATTGCTAATTTGTACGTCCGAGCCAAGTCTGCAATACACTTTTGCATAAAAGTAGTATCTGGGAGGGTGCAAGACGGCAAGTTGGCTTCTATCAGCTTAGTCCGCAACTATGGACAGCTACCGCCAAAATAGCGGTAGGCTAGCGAGTTTCATTTTCTCGCTAGCTGACAGAAGCTAAACCTTAGAAATTAATAGACATTAATTTCCGTTATGAAAAACAATCATTCTCAAATATACAAATTCTATCTCACTGATAAGAGAGATAGTAAGAAACAAATAAAACGCATTAAGAAAATGCATTACAAGAGAGGCTATGGCAAAAACACATCTGATGGCGAAGAACACCACAAATGGATGTTAAAACTACTACAAGACCGTTATAACGTTAAATTTAAGAACGAGGAAGGCTGGAGAGAGTATCTAAGAGATTATAAATATTACTTAATTAAATATTGGAGGAATAAATGCTAACAATTTATCAAGAAATCGAATTATTAAAAGAGGCGATTATTGAATTGAGCTCTCAATTAGATAGAGCTTGGTATGAAATTGATGAGATACGCGGGCATAATGAGACATGGGAGAAAACAGAACATATTGAAGAGCGTATAAGCGAGATATTAGGTGTGGATGATAATAACTAATTTAAACAAATGACATTAATGACAAAATTAGAAGAAGATATTATGAAGTCGTTTTTTACTGTTTTATCTAAGAACAAATATGAACAGTTAAAAAAGGGGAAATGGTACAAACTGAGTTTACAATTTCGTATGCCAAATGAGAAATATATTGATTATAAAGGTACTCAAATAACAAAAGATGATTGGTGCAAAATCGAAATGTCAGTAAAAGATAAATGCAAGGTTACTAAATAATTTAAAAATATGATTAACACATACACTGGATTCTTTTGTTCAGAATGTGGAGAAGAAATACAATTTTTTGACGACAGGCAATTGAAATATTGCATTCATTATCCTTCTCGCCCAGAACCAGCAGATAATTATCTTAATAATGATTTTCCAGATATTATGAAAGATTTATTTAATAGATAAATAATAGTAATTCTCACCAAGCGGGAAGCCGTTCAGCGTTAACCGTAATTGGTTATGGCGTTGAGGTTTCCTGCTTAGTGAGAGTTAAGCCGAAGTAGCTCATCGGTAGAGCAGTCGTCCGAAGAGCGACGGGTAAATAGTTCGACTCTATTCTTCGGCAGTTAGTTCTCACCAAGCAGGGGCTACAAATTTTCAATTGGGAGTCGATCCCCGATTGAATGAATTCCAATTAGCCTCTGCTTAGTGAAAGTTAGTTACTATCTTCTATCAAATTGTAACTAAATGAGAAGTTAGTTCTCTTTAATGCTTAGTCAAGATGGCGGAATAGGTAGACGATATAACTCTTTTATTTGACGTAATAGCTAGGTTAGAGTTATTGCAATCTAGCTGACAAATAATACTGCAAGGTGACAATGCTAGTTAATCGCAAAGTTGAAAAACATTGAAGATTGATTATCTAGCCAAATCCTTGCCCTTGACTAAGCGTTTAAGCGAATAAAAATATGAAGAAATTATTTATAAAAATCTTAATCTGGTTATTCAACAAATACGCTTTTGATTACTGGGTTGACGAACAACAGGAAGAGGAGAAAAGAAGAGTTATGAAAAAAGAGCTTTTAAAAACAGATGATGAATATGAAGTATTTATGATAGATAAGAGTCAAGAATCTCAAAGAGAAGCTTATGAAGTTGGTTTTGATGATGGCGTTGAGCGAACTTTAGAAGAGGGTATTTAAGTAAATTTAATAAAACAATATGAAAACAAAAATTACGGAAAGATATGTAAGAATAGAAGAATTAAATAAAAAAGAGATTACAAGAAGAGAAGCAGTTTTATTATTTATTTTTGAACACCCTGAATACAAAATTATAAACGCATATAAACAATATGAAAGTAATAAGAAAATAAACATTTTAAATAAAGGTGGATTACTCAGAGAAAAAGCAAAAAAAGCACAGGAACTCAGAAAGCGAGGATTTTCCCTAAGAAATATCGCTCATCAGATGGGTAATGTTAGCCATGAACACGTGAGATATTTATTAAAGTTAAATTTTAATAACTAATATGCCTAAACATATCTGTAAAAACTGCGATTGGTATTACGAGAATATGAAGTATTGCTCGCTTGTTAAACTTGATGAATGCGAAAGCACTGAAGACGGCATATTCGTAAAGACTAACCACACCAAGAAAGAGGTAATAGTCGGCTCTAACTTCGGCTGTATACATTTTAAATCAAAAGAAATATGAAGAAACGTAAACGATATGGTCATCAATATAACTGCCCCAAATGTGGTATGAAGATAGGCTGGCAGACAAAATACAGTTCCGAAATAAAAGTTGAGAAGAAGTGTAGATGTCTTTTAAGAGGATACTACGAAATAGATATAGCTTAATCGGTTAGAACAATAGAATAGTGGAGCGTATCAGTTGTGGCTCTTAAAAAACATCACTGACAAACTACTTTAATAGGTGAATATCTAAACCCCATAGCGAAAGCTGTAGCTTATTAAAGAGTTATCTACCATACACCCAAAAGACTAACTATAAATACAGGCTAGTCGGGAAGGCTAGGCGTCAACGCTTAGTGAGGTGTAGCCCTAGATAAACTATTCTTACATAAAAGGTGCTACAACTTCGCCCACTAATATGGGGGAAGAAGATAAGATAATGGTAAATATATGAACGACATCAAACAAAGACTATTAATAGAAGGCACAAGAAAGCGTGAAGATATACTCTATTGTATGCGTCAGTTAAAGAACCATAAATGGACGTTAGCTCAATATCAACACGTAATGACTAAGAACATAGAGAACTTAAATAAAAAGAAGCATCCGCCTTTAACAGATAAAGAAATAGATAAGTTATTAAGCGATAACAAGGACTGGTTATGAAACCAAACACAATAATAAAAGGGAATTGTTTGGACTATATCGACAAAATACCAAAAGATGCTTTTTTGATAAGTGATCCGCCTTACAATCAGAAATATCATTATGATAACTACGATGATAATTTAGAACCACAAGAATATCGTGATTTGTTATATCAGATTTTTTCAGAAAGAAAATCAATAATTATACATTATCCAGAAGAAACAATAAAAATATTAGCAACATTAGATTTAGGAAATTGTGATGAAGTCGTGAGCTGGATATACAATAGCAACACAGCAAAACAACACAGATTGATAACTTGGTGGAACTGCAAACCAGATATGAAATTAATACCACAACCTTACAAAAATCCTGAGGATAGAAGAATCAAGCAAAGAATCAAAGACGGTAAAACTTGTAGGAGTTATGATTGGTGGAATATAAATCAAGTGAAGAATGTAAGCAAGAAAAACAATTGTCATAGTTGTCCGATTCCTGAAGAGATCGCCAGAAGAATAATATTATCTACAACAGAAAAAGGTGATTTAGTGGTAGATCCATTTTGCGGTAGCGGAACAATATTAAAAGTCGCCAAAGAATTAGGAAGGAATTTTATAGGAATAGAAATCAGTAAAAAATATACGGAGGTAGCAAACCAGATGCTAGATGATAATAAAGATTGGATATAAATATGAAATACTTCAAAATAACAAACAAGTGGGGTCAAACTGATATAGGTTGGGAGTGTCCAATAATAACCGATATTAAATTAACAAAACTAACACAAACAAATGCTAAGCAAAACACAAAAAGAACTAATCGACGTACTCTTAAACGAAAAACAAGAGTCTATAACAAAAGACGAAGACAATATGAAAGAACTTGAAAACAAGATATGGCAGGAAAAAGAAGAGATGATTAAATGGCAGAGCTTTTTTAACAATATCTAATATGGAAACAATTTTAATTGTAGTTGTAGTAATCGCAACATTAATATTCGTATGGAGTATAAAGAATGACTAAAAGTGATTTAACTAGGGCGAAAGATAAAGCGTGGAAAGAGTTTTCTCGATATATACGAGTAAAATACGCAAATGATTGTGGATGTGCTAAATGTGTAACCTGTAATTCATTGATGCACTGGAAAGACTTGCAAGCAGGACATTTTATCGATGGAAGAGGTGGTGCAGTACTTTTTAATGAGAAGATTGTATTTCCGCAATGTTGTAAGTGCAATGTATTCTTGAAGGGAAACAAAGTTTCGTACACACTTTTTATGCTGAAAAGTCATACTCAGGAAGAAATCGCTGAGTTCGAAGGATTAAAGTTTCTAACAAAAAAGAGGACTGTAAAAGACTATAAGAAAATAGAACGAACATATAGAACCAAGTTTTTTCAAAGACTAAAGGAATTGGGAATTAACGAGTTTTAAAATATTTAGAAAATAACTAAATCAAATGAAACCCAAACAATATTTAGTATTACCAGCTGAATTATTGGCTAAATGGATGAAAGAAGTTAATCAAGATTATCCGTATTACGTCGTCTTGGAGTCAGGAAAACGCAAAGCAATACTTTGTTCGTATGAATTATTTGAGAAAATAGATAAAAAATTATGCAAGATGAGACAAGGGAAAAAATAGAACAATATGATACAGGACAGGCTCTTGAGATAGCAAAAGAGAAAATGCAACTATCAGACGAATACGAGAAATTAGGAAGACAATTAGTTGAAGTTAAGATAAAAAAGGCTAAAGAATGGACTGAAATAAGGCTCACAACTAAGTCAGACGCTCAAGCAGACAGAAAATGGGACAGAACAGAATCAGGATTAGCTGAAATGAAACTAGTATTAGCTATGAAATGCAAAGAAAAGAAAATGAGTGCTATCAGCTCAATGATACAAATTTTAAATACTTCGGCACATAATTTAATGTAATATTATGCGTTATTTTATAACAGGATTTCGTGGTTACATAGGTAAAAATCTCTGGAGATCACTAGCAAAAGATAAAAAAATTGAGTTATCAGGATATGATATTAAAAGTACCTATTTAGGAGTACCAGAGGACATTTTAGACTTTCAGCTTTTATTAAAACGTATAACTGATTTTAATCCAGATTTAGTCATACACCTCGCAGCCTTAACAGGAGTACAGGGATCACTGAATAACCCGTCTTCGTATATTAGAACGAATGTAGAGGGAACTGTGAACGTTTTTGAGGCTTGTAGACTAGCAGGAGTTAAAAAGATTATCTATGCCTCGTCTTCGTCTGTGTATGGCAATGACGCTTTTTCAATGTCAGAACACCCAGCCAATCAATTATCAATTTATGCAGTATCTAAAGCCTCAAGCGAATTGGTTGCAGATACTTATAACAATCTATACAAGATTAAGTCAATCGGACTACGCTTTTTTACAGTTTATGGCAAAGAAGGACGTAAGGATATGGCAATACCAATATTCACAGAGGCAATTAAAAATAAAAAGTCAATTCATATTTACGGCAATCAGAAGAGAGATTTCACCTACATAGATGACGCTATACAAGGGATTATGCTTTCAATAGAGCACATAGATAAGATTGACGAACCACAAATTTATAACATTTCAGGCGGTAATGAGCCAATAGAAATGCTAAAGGTGGTCCAGTTATTAGAGAAGAAGCTAGGTAAAAAGACAAAGGTTATCATAAACAAGGCTAGATTGGGCGATGTAGAGCAGACTTGGGGCGATATATCAAAGGCTAGAGAGGAATTGGGCTATAATCCCAAAGGTGGTTGGATAAAATAATTTAAAAATATGGACAAACTAATTAAAAAGTTATTAATCGAATGGCAAGAAATAAGCAATGACAAGGAAATAGAGTTGCCGATTATTAGAGAAGCAGAAGATAAATGCGAGACACTTGGAAGTTATGAATGGGAAGCTGAACAATTAGTATTTACAAAGGATGGAAGAACAAAATGGATTTATATTTCGGGATGTTCTTGTGACGATGCAACCGATTACGGAGAGTTTATTGGAGAAGGGACTAAAAAGAGTTTTGAAGTTGATGTCAGCAAGCACAATGATCTAAAAAAGAAGATAATTGAAGCATTGACTAATCGGATCAAGAAGATTAGAAGCGAAAGAGAAGAGTATATCAACACAAAAAGAGATTTAGAGACATTTTCTAAAGAAAGACCAGATATTGATTTTGGAGGAGTTTGTGCTAGTGGTTGTATTGATATGCGTTCGCCTTATGAGATAGCACAGGATTTAATAGAAGGATACGAAAAAAATATCAGATAAAACAGGAGGTCTTATGGACAAATACACTCGGCATTTTATAAAAAAATATGGCGAGGATAAGTTTATGAGGATAATATGTTATTCAAAAGTGTTATCTTCGCCTAAAATAGCTGGTTTAGTATCTTTATCAAGGTTTATTGTGTATAGAATAGTTAAAAGAGAAAAACAAAAATCGCACAAAGCCAAAGACGATTAAGGCTTATTCAAGCTTAAAGAAGAGAATCCGCGCACATTTCATTGGAATTAATTGATTGTGTGTAATAGTTAAGGTAGTAAATAATATATATTTATGAAAACTCTTTCAAAGTCGTAAAATCTTTGAGGAGTTTTTTGCTTTTTAGACGGATTGTCTAGGGTAACTTGGTATCACTGGGGTATTCCTATAAAACACGTCTCACACAAGCTCTTTGCTTACTAACAAACAATTTATTAACTTTTATAGTCTTAAGTTATAGGGACAAGATATCATTTAGCAAGCAAGAAAGGGCAGACGACGACAAGTCGTCTAAAAAGCAACGACATTTTTCACATAATCGCAACAATATGGATAAACTAGAGCAGTTTATAGACAAATATATAGATATAATAATAATAGGTAACATTATAATTTCGGCTATTGCGGTTATATTATCAATATACAATTATGTTAGATAAGTTATTAACAGAAAAAAGAGAAGCAGAAAAGAGGCTAACAGAAGCAACACAAAGTTATTACGAACAATACAAGCAAGAGAGATTGGACAACAACATAACAGACACATTAGCACACTTAAAAACTCAAATATGGTACGAGGAATTAAGGAAAGCACAAACAGAAGCAGAGATAATAGATTATCGCATAAAAGCTAACATAGAAGGTAAGAGCTGATAATAAGAGAAGGAACAAACATAATCGCAAGAATAAACCATTTTCGCATATAAAAGCAGAATAAATGAATACAAATAGTACTTAAGAGATAGTAAGAGTATAGAAGATAGCAGACAATTAGAGCAACACTCCAATAAGTATACTGATTAGAGTGTGAAGAGCAAGTCAAGAAGCATAAGCAAGCACGAATAGAGCAAGAGCGTACACTTTAAGACAAGCAAGCTATACATATAAGGGCATTAAAGAATAGAAATAGGACATTAAGACAAAGGGTAGTCAGTCCTAAAAGATATATATCCCTTGAGTAAGCCAAGAACTAAGCACTATATAGAGGCAATCACGTCGCACAACATACATTTTCAGACACGAACGGGGGGCATTAAAGATTGACGGGCTTATGTATGTGTGTTATCTTCCCCTCACAAATCGTGTTCGAATAACCCCAATCTTCTTATAATAAGTAACAAAAGACCATGACAAACTGTAAATTCTGTGGCGTAGAAGTCGTTTCCACAGGCGACAGACCCCGTATATTCTGTTCGGATAGGTGCCGTATGGCAAGCAACCGAACAGAGCAAGCGAACAAAGTATTGCAAACGGACATCCCAGTAGTTGTAGTAACCGAACATACTGACGAAACCTTAAAGAGTTGATCCACCGCCTAGAAACTAGGGACATTAATGAAATGGACAAAGAAGGTTATTTTATTCCGAATAAATATAGGAATGGCTAAGTAGTATGGCTCAAAAGATACTAACAATAGTTGAGAAATCACCCAAGTTTGCAGAGATTTCCAGGATAGCGTGGAGGTGGGAAGGGAAGCTCAGTATGTATAAGATATTTAACTCTTACGTACTTAAGCAAGACCCCAGCCTCAAGTACCACCAGTTCAGTTATTGGTACCGCAGAAACGTCAGAGGGAAAGCAAACTGGACTCCTAAGGCATTTAAAACGAGGGTGATAACACACGAGACTTATAAGAGAGCCAAGAAAGACCCTAAATTTTTTGCAAGACACTATTTGGGTATAGACCTCTTAGAATGGCAGGAACGCTGGATTAAACGCTCATGCCATAACAAGAGAAATATACTCGTACCTGGTAATCAGTCCGGTAAGACCTTTGTAACCGCAGTTAAACATATCTATATGAACTATTTTAGATATGGCATTTACGGTAACGTCAAGAACCGAGATAAGATTCCTTATCAGACGTTAGACTTATCCCCGATTCTAAAACAGTCCAGACTATGCTATCAGTACATCCTTCAGATTCTAACTGACTCTCAATGCTGGGCAGACCCTCGCTCAGGAAGAATGATTGTTAATAAATGTATAATTAAGGATTTTCTCATAAAACCAAAGACCGTACCTTCTACAGGCGCTTTAGCTAACTCGCCAATTGAATTTAAGAACGGAACTAAGTTCTGGTGCGCTTCTACAGGCAATGACCAAGGAGCTGGATTACAGGGCAGTCAGTTTTCATTTATAAGTTACGATGAGTGTCCCTTGAGCCACCACTTAAAAGAAGAACTCCCAGGACGTATTATGTCACGGCTTATAGCTATGAACGGAAGTCTCGACCTTATAGGAACGCCAGACTCAGAAAGTCCCTCCAGGCTCTATTACGCCCAGATTGTTAAAGCAGGCATTACTCATAAAGACGGCTGGTACTGCCAGAGAGGCAAACTAGATGATAATCTTTTCATACCTGAAGAGTCTAGAACCCGTATTAAACAAGAAATCTTAGCAGTGAACCCCACGATTTATAGACAAGTAGTCTATGGTGATTTCGTGATGTCCACTACTAAGGTTTTTCCACCAAGAGTAATCGGACGTTTATTTGAAGGCGATTTACAACCCCAGCTCCCAGTACCTAACCACGAATATATAATCGGAGTTGACTGGGCTTTAGCTGGAGACTTCACTGTAATGATCGTTATCGACAAGAGTTCAGTTCCTTATAGGATAGTTCACTTTCTCCGCTATCAAGGCTGTGAGAAACCACCAATGGACCAATACTCTGACCTGACAGTCCTTAAAAGTCTCTATAATGATGCTCAGATAATCATCGATAGCAGTTCTCTAGGTGGACACATAATAGAAACTGACCTTGCCGATCTGGATGTCGAGGGATATAACTTCGCAGGAGGACGTAAGAAGCCATTGATTCAAACTCTCAAGAAGTTTCTACATTCAGGCGAGAAACTACTCTGTAGCTTTTATATACCAGCCTTAGAAGAAGAACTCTCGATCTTTGAACCAAGTGACGATAAACTCCAAAACGATTCAGTAATGGCTTTAGCCCTCGCTCTCTGGAGATTAGACCAAGACTTATTTGAAACACCAGCTTTATCTTTTAACTTAGATATGTAATCACGGATTACTAATAAACCATGACGCACATGAATGTCTATTGTACAAAATCTATCGCAAACTCTACAAAACTACTTTACAAGAAAAGACGAAGTAGCAAAGGAAGATACTTTATTAAGTGAACTAAACGCTAAGTTCACTGATTTAGATTCCGAAACCGCCCAAAGACTTGAGAAGTACCGTCTCTACAGCGCCTTTTATGATGGATATCAGTGGGACAGAATTGAAGGCTTTAAGGGACACAAGTACGTTTCAAATCTTTGCGCTCCCACTATTCAGAAGTACGCCTCTCTTTTAATGGGAGAGTTTCCTAAAATGCACGTACCAGACAAAGACAACATTAATGAAGACATCGCCTATATAAAACCACCGAAGGAGGAGGCACCGATGTTTTTAGATGAGATTCAAAAGATTAACAGAGCTGAATCAATCGGCAAGATTCTAAAGAGAGTGCTGTTTATGGACAACACCAAACAGGAATTCTTTGAAGGAGCTACATCAGGTTCCTTATTAGGAGATACTTGTTTCTTTCACTACTACGGGAAAGATAAGAAGATTCACATTGAAAACATCGCTCCTAACTTCGTCCGTTATAAGTTCGCTGGAAACGATTATAAGAAAATTGAGTATGCTTTCATCGTAAAGATACTCTCACTCAATGAAATTAAAAAGAAATACGATATTGACGCTCATAACGACACAATGGACTTATCGATTTGGGATGAGAACTTACTCTTAAAGGACGGCGGAGATTACGCTGTCGTCAAAGAATACTGGGACGATGAGACCCACGCCATTATCATTAACAACCAATTCGCTCTTAAACCCGAAAAACACAGATACCCATTCATTCCTTTAACCTACATACCTAATAAACCACGCCCATTCAGACCTTGGGGAGATTCAGATCTAAAAGACATCCTAACAATTCAAGAAGAATACAACATCGCCAATTCAGACGAAGCTAAAATCGTTAAGTTGTTTTCACATCCGAAGATTGTCGGAACGAACATTACTCAAAAAGACGCTGATATGATTAAGAAGGCCTCTTCACTAGGATTAGTACTTCCATTAAGAAAAGACGCCACTTTAGCTCCGCTAGAATTCAAGGGTAATATTTATCCTATTCAACAACGTAAGAACGATATTCTACAACGCTACTATATGGTATCAGGCTTAGTGCCAGTGTTCTGGGGAGCTGTACAAGGAAGCATAGTAACTGGTGTAGCAATGACCGCCCAAGCTTCACCAACCTTACAGATTATACGAAACAAACTTGAAATCTGGGACATCGGCTTAAAAAGTATTTGTAAATTTATTCTCGCCTTATTAGAAAAGAAAGGCGGAAGAATCTCCGGCACTGAGCTTACATACGCTGAATTAATTGACGGTCAGTATGAAGTTGACTTTCAATGGGAGAATCGTATGCCTAGAGACGACTCGATTTATATTACAAACGAATTAAATAAGATGAACGCTGGTATTCAAGCCAGAACAACAGCAATGACAAGATTAGGCGTTGAGAACCCTAATGATGAGATGTTAAAAATCTCTGCCGAGAAGACTGACCCTAACTTCAGTCCTGACTTTGCTTTAAAGGCTTTCCAAGTTTTAATGCAAGGAATTAACCAAAAGGGAACAGCAACACCACCACCAGAAGCCCCAACAATGAATCCTCAACAAGGAGCAGTAATGGCTAACAACCCTGGAGCGCCAGCTGGACCAATGTCTATGCCTGGAGTTCAAGGCGGAGGCGGAAGACCAACTAGCGAACCAATAGCATAATTATATGGCAATATCACCGTGGAAAATACAACCAAATACAAAAGACTTATCTACTCCTTGGATTCAACCAGTAGATGAGTATGTTGCTTCGCAGATTGAAGAACAGAAACTTTACCAGAGACAACGCCCAGTAGACGAAATGCAGAACAAGTTCAAAAATGGCGAGGTAGGTTTTCAACAAGCAACAGACTGGTTCACAGGTTATCAACCAAAAGCTGTCTATCAAAAAGAACAGCAGAATTTGCGTCAAGCACAAAGCGATGTAACTTCAAGTTGGAGAACAGACCAAACGAATATTATTCAAGGACAATACAAGACAGGTCAAATCGACTACAACAACTACGATACAAAAATGCACGAAGTTTTATCTTGGTATCCAGAAGATTCAGCCAAATATGGAGAAGATGTAAATATGTTCGCTGATGCTTATAACCAAGAACTAGACAATCTATGGAAAGAAATGGAACTAATTGGCGGAGATCAGTTTGCACAATTCGCACAATGGTTCGCTAATAAAAAGAAAGAAGGATTCAATGTAAATACAGAGAACCCTCAATTCACTTATGACCCAGCTAAAGCTCCAGTAGCACCGACACCAGAACCAGCAGGAACAACGCCAGCTCCTCAAGAAGCAGCGCCAGTTCCAACGGTTTCAAAACCAACTTGGCAACAAGCAGTAGCAGAGAAACAAGCGGCAATTAAGAAACTAGAATCAAAAAAGAACTTAACTCCACAACAAAAAGAGAAGTTAGCTTTGCTTAAATGGGAGATTGACGCTTTGAAGAGAAATAACGCTAAGAAAACATCGACTGCACAAAAAACAGGAACTGCTCAAGGAAAACAAGCCAGAAAAGCAATTAAATAAATAACGATTTTTTTGATAAACCATGACCTAAACAAACACCAATTACAAAGCACTTACAAAGCGTATAGGTTGTGGCTTTACAAAACATCACCTTAATAAGGTTGAGTACACACAAAAGTATGCGGGCTCTGGATGACCACTATACAACCCGCGACTGAGCGTGGACTCAACAAGAAAGAACGACATCCTCGTAAATTCCGAGAGTACAGGCAAACAGGGGACGAGGTGTACTAAGTTCATGTAAGTGCTCTTAATACATTCTCGTTCTCTCTTTGCCCCTACTCAGGGGGAAGGAGTGGTTATGGAAATAATTAAAAAATTATGGAAGCAACACCAACAACATATAATCCAACTAAAGGAAACTCAGGTTATTATCAAGCAGTAGCCAATAAGGTTAAAGCTGATTACCTGAAGGATACTTTAGCATCTCAAAAACAACAGGGAGTAATTGACGACCAAACTTATCTGACGAAACTAACTGACTTGGCTAACCAATATGCCAACGGTACAGGTATCAATATGGGATTACTGCAGAACGTAAGCGATCAAAGGACTTCAACAGCGGAAGCAGAATACGATGCATTAAAAAAACAAAGTATTGAAGGAACAATAACTCCTCAACAATTTTCGGAAGGTCTTAAAAGTATGGAGGCTAAGTATTCTCAATTCGGTGATTTAGGACGTCAGGTATCAGCGTGGAGAGTTGAACAAGGAGACGTAGTCAATCAACAAAAATACGCAGAATGGACTAGAAATATTACTAATAATATCAGTTTAGAAAAATCAAAAGCAGAAGCTGAATATCAACAAGCACAGATGGATTTAGGCAATAGAGTAATTTCGGATAGAGAATTTAAAGCAATCGCGAAAAAGCACGATGCTTTGATAAACGGATTATCGACTACAGTTCTTCCTTCATATAACGATTGGCTAACTAGCGGAGGCGAAGGATTTGCCAGAAAAGAAAAAGGACAACGACAAGAAAAGTTATCCAAATTATTTCAGAATATTACTGGAAAAAAACCAGCAGATAAAATAGAAAAACTGGCTGGAGGATATTTGCCATTAGGATTTGTTGAACAAAGATTAAAACTGAGTCCGAAGAAAAGACAAGAAATATTTTATTATGGGCAAGCAAAGAATCCAACTATAGAAAGAACTGGAGCAAGTGAATTAGCTACAAAACTTGGTAGATTCCCAACCCAAGATGAAATATATGCCTATCGATACGGAAAATATCCAGTGGAATTAATAAAGGCAGGAACTTATAACCCTAAGAAAAAATATAAATAAATGCCAACATACATACAAGGTTCATCGGCTGGTGCAGACATTGGATTACCATTAGGAAACTTATCCGACTCGGTAGGTTCTAATTTAGAAACCCAGAAAATACTCGAGGAAAATAAACAAACTCAGCGTGAAATGCAATATGCTGATTTAAAACTTCGCAAAGCAAAAAACGAAATTACAAATCAAGAATACATTGCGGGAATTGAAGCAATTAAAAATAGCACAACTGTTCCAGCAGACCAGATCAAATGGGATTTAACATTCAATAACGAAAAAAGAACCGCTTTCATTGACGATCTGGGAATTGAAGATAAACGAATTCAACTTAAATATACTGTGGACGAAGATGGTTCTTCAGCTTCACAAGCTTATACAGCACTAGCTGATAAAGCTCAGGCAGCAGGAGAAACAGAAGTAGCTTTAGGGTATATGTTAAAAGCTGCAGCTGCAGGTGCGAGAGGTAGTAGTGGTAGTGGAGGTGGTGGATATTCAAGCAGCGGAACAGGATATACAAAAGAAGATAAGGCTTCTGCCGCAAGAGATTATGAAGGACTTTTAACGCAATTAAAAAATAGTGGAAGTGAACTTTCGAATAATTTCGGTGATATTAAGAAAATAGCAACAGAACAGAAATGGGATGATGCCAAATTAGAAACTGCTAAAGCAGAATTTCTCAGACAATACACTTCTGACATATACGGATTGTTCCAAAGTGATGCTTACAAAAATTATTTTAAAGTTGCAACTCCAGCACAGACCAATGAGGCGTTTAAAGTTGGAACATCTTATGCGAGTCTCCTAACTAAGTATGACCCAGACAAGAATGTATTGAATTCTTTATCACAGGCTACAGGAGAAGATTCAAACGACTTACAAAGATTCCTAAGCACTGATATTTTTAATGAACACAATCCTGATTATTTTGGAATGAATAAAGAAGATATAACCTTTAATGGAACTGAAGCAATGAACCAACCAGACATCTGGTCAGAAATGGAAAATAAGTATCAAGCATCAATGCAACCAGAAGCAGTCGAGAAAGAGATTAGACAACCAGGTTCATTTTTAGCAGGTACAAATCAAGAGACACAAAGACAAAGCAATCCATTAGGAAATATATTTAATGGAGCAAAAAGCCTTTTACAAAAAGGTAAAAGTTGGTTAGGTGGATTATTTTAAAATATGTCATACGAAGATATAAGAGCAAAATATGGAATGGACGGAGGTAGCAATACAAGCCAGAGTCAAACTCCGACTACTTTTAGTTCCGTAATGCAAGAACAAAAACAATCCAATCCTAGTTGGTGGTCAAGAGTGATGAGTCCTTTTGAGAAAGCTACTCAATTCGGATTGGGAGTTTTGAAACACGATGTCGAAAATCTACAACAGGGAAATATAGAGTTAGAATCTTTCAATCCAGTTACAAGATTTAAACAATATTATGAACAAGGCAAGCAAGGAATTTCGGAAGAGTTATCAGGCAAGAAATTATTTGAAGATACATTAGGAATACAAGAACCACAATCAAGAACAGGTAAATATGCAAAAGGTCTTGCTGAATTTGGTACTGAAGTTGTAGCAGATCCGACAACATATATCCCAATGGGATTTGCTGATGACTTATTAATTAAGCCTGTAAAAGCATTGGGTAGAAAAGTTGGCGAGTTAGGTGGCGGAGAATTGGGCAAGATGTTTATATCTGGATTTGGTGTTCCAAAAGATTTTTATACAGAGTTTAGAAAAATGGGCAAAGTAATTGATTACAAGACAAGCAATATTATAGACGAAGTTGGAAAGCAATTTTATAAAGTTGATAAAGATTCAATTAATAATTTAGCAGATGTTTTAGATAAGGGAGTTGAACCAATTAATGGCAAAGTAAAAACATTATCCGTACAAATAAAAGGAGGACTAGATGATATTTATGATGACTTAGTTGAAAGAGGATTAGCTAAAGAAGAATTCAGAAAAGACTTCTATTTTCCACATCAGTTTGAAAAGTATCTAAAAAAAGACCCAGCTAAATGGGCAGAATTTAAACCAATAAAAAACTTCACTCCTGGATTTCTTAAACAAAGAACTGGAGTTGAAGGTTGGATTAAAGATGTCCCACAAGTTATCGCTAGATATAGAGTTCAGGCTGAAAAGAAAATGCAACTTAACGATTTAATTAGTAATACTGTTGACTCGTTCGGTAAAAAACTGAGTGAGGTTAACGAACCAGTCAAGAGTTTTGTTAATCCAAAAACACAGGAAGAATTATTCGAGATAGGTGGAAAACAATATAAGAAAGTATCCAAGAATATTGGAGGAGAAGATTTAGTTTTAGAATCGGCAGTCGCTGACGAGTTTAACAAATTCATTAAAGGCGATACAAGAAGCACGTTCGGAAAAGCATTTGATAAAGTTCAGAATGTCTGGAAAGGTCAAGCAACAGCTGGATATGTAGTTCCGAATCCTGGCTATATGGCTAGAAATGTTCTGGGTAATTTTTGGAATAACTTTTTAGGTGGAGTTGTCAATCCTTTAGATTATGCAAAGGCTGGCAAAGAACAATTATTCAAAGGTGAAAATTATCAGAAGTTGAAAGAACTAGGAATGTTCGGAGATAACCTGGCATATCAAGGTGTTGAGAAAGTATTGGATACAAAATTATCAGGTAGCAAATTAAAGAAGTTTTTAGGTGCAGTATTAAATTTTCCTCACGATATAAGTAGTATTATGGAAAACAATGCAAAGTTGGCACACGCAATTAATAAGTTGGAAAAAGGCGCAAGTGTTGATGATGCAATAAATTCGGCTAATAAATATATTTTTGATTATTCGGATTTAACTGATTGGGAAAAGAAATGGGGAAAGAGAGTAATCCCTTTTTACGCTTGGATGAGAAAAAACGTTCCATTACAAGTCGAGGAATTAGTTAAACAACCTAAAAAATTTGCAGGATTAGAAAAGGCAACAAGAGGTAGAACAGTTGAAGACCAACTTGGTGATAATGCCCCTGATTGGATGAAAAAAGATTTGTATATCAGGAATCCTCTTTTTCCAGGTACTGAAGAAAATCCAAGATTCTGGAACCCATATATGCCGTTCCAAGATTTAAAAACATTGTTAAAGCCAGTCGAAACTCTTACAGATGGTATATCTCCATTCGTAAAAGTTCCTGCTGAATTAAGAATGAATAAATCTTTATTTTTCAAGACAGAAATAACTAATGAAAAATTACCAAAGAATGCACAGCTTAAAGATAAAGCTTTCTATATATGGGACAATCTCTTGAAACCAAGAGGAGTCAACGAATGGATAAATTTGACTAATAAGGAAAAGGATGCAGCAACCAGAGTAATGAATTATTTTGGATTTAAGAATTATGTTATTGATACCGCCAAACAAAAGGATAGTAATGAATATCAAGATTACTTGCAAAAAACAGCAGAGAAAGCTTATGAGAAAAGAGAAGCAAAGAGAAAGGAAACTGGATTGGGAAAACTATTGGGAGGATTTCGTGGACAAGAAGCTCAAGAATATTATGCACCAAGTTTAGATATACCTACAACTGAACCATCAAAAAAAGCATCAAGTTATGATGCTTTAAGAGAAAAATATGGAATGAAATAATTAACTATTGCTGATGTAATACCAAACTGCTCCACTGATAGCTATCAATTCTGCTAGGACTAAAAACCATATTCCTTTGACGATATAAAGAAATTTATTTTCAGCTTCTCTAAATTCTTTTATTGGATTGTTCTTAAAGAAATAATAAACTATATAACCTAAAATTATTACATTAGAAGCAATGAAAGTCATTAGAAATAAAGTTTGTTCGTTCATATATTTAATTACAATAATAATCTAATTCGGATTTGATATGACGAATATCAGTTTTTATCTGACTAATATCATCATCTATACCACCTGAACCATACACTCCTTGCACAGTATCCTTTATTGACGCAACATCTGACTTGATACCTCCAACTCCGTAAAAACCAGAAACATCGTTTTTTATAGCAGTAACATCTGATTTCATTCCGTAAGGACCTAGTATGTTTTCTCTTAGTGTTCTATTGATATTTAATATTCTGGTTACTTTATCGTATATCAAATTTATCGTAGGAGTTCCAGTCGCTTGAGCACCTATTCCCAGGGTACAACCTATACCCAAAATAAAACCTACTAGAACGAGTGCCACACACATTTTTTTATTCATACATTTATATTAGTTGCTAAATTAATTTCATTATAGCACGCCAGTATACCACACCCTGTGGATAAGTCAAGCCCTTTCCTAAATTTACGTTTTAACCATGACAACTTTGGAGAATTCAATTGGTTCTCTAAGGGTCTTTTCGTCATGGTTAAGACTACTTAGATAACCAATCGAGTTCTTCACAGAGCTCGATTTTTATTTTAATTATCTTTTTAGTTAAATGTCGGTTTAATAGTTTACTATAATCGACACAATTAGAAAGAACAACATTATGGTGGAGACCAACGAAGAGCAGATAGAATCTAAAGGTTCAAACGAAGCTCAACAAAAAGCTCAAACATTGGCAGATGAGCAGTACAGGGCGATGCAAAGCAAAATAGATGCAGAACGTCATGAAAATGAAGTTCTAAAATCTAAACTCAAAACTCGTATGGACGATGAGGAAAGAGAGAAGTTTGAATTAGCAGAGCAGAACCGCATTTTGAATGAGCAACTTAATCAAGTCGCTCAAGAGAAAGCTAAGGTCGAGGCAGAAGCAAAACTAATTAAGATTTCTCAAGTAAAAGAAAACCTTATCGCAAAAGAATTTCCAGAATTAGACACCTGGAAAGACCGCAACTTTGGTAACACCGAAGAAGAAATACGAACAAATATGCAAGCAGCTCAGAAAGAATTAGACATCTATAAAAAGAAACATCTAAAGACTTCTGAACCCCTTACCGCAGAATCTTCCAAAATGCCAGTATCTTCTGGCGAGGAATTTTCAAATCCAGAGATTATTATCCAGAGAATGAAAGGAATGTCAACGGAAGAGAAAATAAAATTCGCTAAAGATAATGGTATCTCTATTTAGTAACACAAAACGATGGCAATTTTATCAACAGTCGCTACACAGGTACTTAAGGATGATATTTATCATTCCCAGTTCCTGGACGAATTACGCGCCAATTTAGTTTTAGCTGAATTGGGTTTAGTCGGATTCGCTCCAAAAGGTCAAGGTACTGTTTGTTCTTGGCTGAACTTAGCTGATATGACTGCAGCTGCTGCTTTAACAGAAGGCACAGACCCAACATCATTCGGCTTAACAGCATCAAGACAAAGCGCAACTATCACACAAAAAGGCGCTTCAGTTGAAATTTCTGATTTAATGCAAGAAGTTGCAATCAGCGGTTATATGGAAGCAGTTATGAAAGCTTTAGGACAAAACGCTGCTTTGACAATCGACACATTAATTAGAAACGCAAACTTAACAGCAGGTGGCACAGCTCAATACGCTGGAACTGCTGTAGCTCGAAACTCAGTTGCTCAAGATAGTTCATTCTTCTTGGATGTAGCTGAAGTTAGAGAAGCAGTTAGATATTTAGAAGGAGGAAACGTTCCTACAATGGCAGATGGCTATTATGTAGGCGTTATTCATCCTTATGCAAAATACGATTTGCAAGGTGATTCAAACTGGACGAATTTGCATATGTATGTAGATAAAGGAATCAACAATCTATATAAAGGTGAAGTCGGTGAATTGTATGGTGTCAGATTTAAACAAACTACACAATGCTTCAACTCAGCAATGGGTTCAGCATCTGCTAAGTTGTATCAGACATACATTATGGGCAAAAATCATTTTGGTATTTCCAAATTGTATGACCCAAAGACAATCATCAAAAATCCTCATCCAGCTTCAGACTTAGACCTATACGGAACAGTCGGTTGGAAGGCTGCATTCGCTACAAAAGAACTAGATTCAAAACGCTTAGTGAGAATCGAAGGTTCAGCAACAGCTTAGTTTTTTGCAAACTTGCCCTTTACGGGGCAAGGAGTAAGAAACAAAGATGACATCTAAAGAACTAGAAACAATATTAAAAGAATTTAACGAGGACTTGGAAGTCTATCATTATTGCGGTCAGAAGAAATACGAACAGAAACACGGAGGTGTTGACGCAATATTTTATAAAGGTGAATCAGTTTGTGCTATCCCCCCCGTCCTGTATAGACACAAAGACCCAAGGCATACAGATTGGTCAGGAACTCCACATAGAAGTTTGATAGATACAGCTAAATTCCTGAGAGAGCAACACTTGATAACATTTCAACAACATAAGGATTTAATAAATAGTTACTAAATTTATGGACAAAGTTCTAAAATTAATCGCTGAATTAGAAGCGAAGTTAGGTGAAATAAAAACATTGGTAGGAGTAACACCTGAAGAAGTTAAAGACAAAGATAGCGAAGATATAAAGAAACCAACGACAGCTACAGGAAAACCAGATTTAATTGTTGAAGAGACAGACCCAATAAAAGAAGTCAATTCGGTAAGTTTAAAATAATTAACGCGGGGCAAGGACAAGGTTTGGCATTACCCTTATGGTGCTAAACCCCCTTGCCCCACATAGGGGAACACAATGAAACCATTAATAAGTGTAATCGTAACCACGCACAACAGAGCCAAGAGATTAAAGAAAGCTCTATGGAGTATCTTTAATCAGACGTTCAAAGATTTTGAGGTAGTCATAGTAGATGACGCTTCAATAGATGACACAGAAAAAGTCGCACAGAAGTTCATTAAAAAGTTCGGTGAGAAAGTGAATTATATTAAACGAAAAGAGAATTTCGGTAATCACTCCCAACCAAAGAACAACGGAATTATGGCAGCTAAAGCAGACTTAATCGCTTACTTAGATGACGATTGCGAATACAGAAAAGACCACTTACAAGCCCTCTACAACGAATTCCAAAAAGACCCAAGTCTTGACGTAGTTTATGGTGATAGGTGGATTAACTCATCAGTCAAAGAAATGCCATCAGGCAAAGGAATTGCGATGGAGTATATGCCAGCCTATTTAGCTTATAGAAACTATATTGACACATCAGATGTGTTGATGAAGAAAAGCGTTCTCTATGAAGTCGGTGGCTGGGACGAAGGATTGAAGAGATTTGCTGATTGGAATCTATGGGTAAGATTGAGCAAATTAAATAAGAAATTTAAGCGAGTTCCAATTATAATCACAGAATATTATTTGCACGAAGGTTCAATGCAGATGAAAAGCAAGGATATGTTCGACCCGATTGAATGCAAGATTTATCCAGACAAAACTATTTTCGGCAAGAGAGAACCCTTGAAAGTTGCTATATTCACGCTCACTTATGATAGACCAGAATACACTGAAGAAATGTTTAAATGGTTAAAGAAATTAACAGATTATCCATACGACCATTTCATTATAGATAACGGAAGCCAAAAAGAAGGACAAAAACTTTTAGATAAATTAGAAGAGGACCTGCTCATTAAAAAAATAATAAGAAATAAAACAAATGTTGGAATATCAAAAGCGTCTAATCAAGCACTAGATGCAATAGGAAATGATTACGACATAATTATCAAATTAGATAACGACTGCAAGATTTTAACTAATGGCTGGTTATCAAAGTTAGTAGAGATATTTGAACGAAGCAGGCAATTTGTTTTATCACCATCAGTTGAAGGACTTAGAGACCATCCAGGTGGAACTCCAAGAGTTGCTGAAAAGTATTTCAATAAAGAACTACTCGGGATTACAACTCACTTAGGCGGTATCTTTGTAGTCGCGCCAAAGCAAGCCTATAAAGATTTCAGATGGAAAGACAACGACTTTCTACACGGAGAACAAGACAGGATATTTTCAGAACACTGCAGGAAGAACGGCTATTGTTTAGCCTATGTAGAAAATATCAGATGTGAACACCAAGAAGGAACTGCTGAACAAGAACAACATTTTCCAGAATATTTTGAAAGACGTAAATTTGAAAAAACCCACAAATATGAGAATACTAATCACAATTCATAATTTCCGTGAATGCAGAGGTCAACAGAAATTTGTCTATGCTTTGATAAACGAACTGGTAGATGACGAGTTTGAAATCTATACTCCTTCTACAGGAAGAATGGCGGACATATCAGAGGTACCTGTTTACACTAATCCAAATGATATAGCAAATTCTAAATACGATATGATTCTAATGTTTCATTACTTCCCAGAATTAGACAATGTCAAAGGGTACCGAGTATATTTCTGCAACGATACAAACGCCAGATTCGAATTATTCAGTTCTTGGAAGGTTGATAAGTTTGTCTGTATATCAGAAGAGATTGAAGAGAAGATAGCGAAATTTAATATCAAGGCAGAAATTATACGCAACGGAATAGATTGCGGAAGATACCGAAGCAGAAGACCAATAAACAAAGAACTGAAGAAAGTAATGCTGTTTAACTATATCCAGCCAGAGATTATCAATATGATTGTTGATTACTGCGAAGCGAATAGTATCGAAATAGATATGAGGTTCATAACAAGTTGGGCAAATGAAACTTGGAATATACCCAGAGAAATTAACAAATCTGACTTAGTGATTTCAGTAGGACGTGGGTGTTACGAAGCTATGGCGTGTGAAAGGGAAGTATGGGTAATAGGAGTTTATGGAAGCGATGGAATAGTTGGAGATAATTTTGATAGATTAATAACTTGTAATTGTTCTGGAAGATTGACATCAAAAGGAATAACAAATGCAGACGAAGTAAAAGAAATATTAAGCAAATACAATCCAGAGAACGCCAAGAAAAATCGTGAGAGAATATTAAATAAATTTGATATAACATATGTCGCAAAATCCATCAGGAATTTACATCCAGCCAATCAATGCGTGCAACGCTAAATGCACAATCTGCCCTCAACAAAAGGCAATGAAGAAGTTTGGCAAAGAAGAAATGACCGAAAAAGAATTCATCAGAATATTAACTGACATCGGTAAAGATTACTCAGGTTTAATCGCACCATATTTAATGTGCGAACCACTATTAGATAAGAACATTTGTAAGAAGATTAAATTGATCAGAGAAATGTGTCCTAATGCTTCAGTAGAAATTTCAACTAATGGTTCACTATTAACTCCTAAGTTAGCAAAGGAATTATCAGAAACAGGAATTACCAGAGTCCACTTTAATGTTGGCGGAGCTACAAAAGAAGTTTACGAGAAAAGAATGAAAGGATTAAAGTTCGAAAATACTATTAAGAATATAAAGTATTTCAGAACCTTATTTCCGAGTGTCTATATAAACTTTGTAGTTCACAACGACAACAAACACCAGATTGAAGCAATTAAAGAATTGTTTAAAGACTTCTCCGTAACCACAGATTACTGGGCTTCTAACAGAGGCGGAAATCTAAGAATAAAGAATGACGGAAATACTAGATTTGCAAACTGCGATTTACAAAATACTGATATGTATATTATGTCTAATAGTGATGTCATTATCTGCTGTAACGATTATATGAGAACAGTAGTCTTGGGAAATTTGAAGAAAACTAATATATGGAAATTGTGGGATAAACGTCAACCAAACTTTAACCATAAAATATGCAAACTTTGCCATTAGTATCAATCGTAATTTCAACCTACAAAAGCAAGACTCTGCCAATCATATTAGAGGCTTTGGAAAAGCAGACAGACAAGAGATTTGAAGTTATCGTTTCAGATGATGGTTCGAATGATTACAAGTTAGTTGGTGAAAGAAGTTATCCGATTAAATATGTCTGGCACAAAAAGAGAGGAAGAGAATGGTCTTATACTCACAACTTAGGGATTAAATTATCAGAAGGAAAGTACGTAATGTTTCTGCACGATGACATTTTACCAAGTAAAGATTTGGTTGAAACTTACCTAAAACACGCTGATGAGAATACAGTTTTGCTCGGTATTAGAAGTGATATTAAGAAAAACAGAAAATCTATTAAAGACCCAGAGAGCAATGTGTTAAACGAAGACTTTAGACTCAGAGGCAATCCAACACTTAAAGACTTAGCCAAAGATAACGCAGTTGATATGAATGAAAACTTTAGTGAACACTGGTATCTGGCTTCAGGATGTATGATGTTTTTTCCAAAAGATAAGCTAGTAAAAATCGGTGGATGTCCGATGGATTATCCAGGTCAAGGATTAGAAGATTACGATATTGTATTGCGACTCACTAGATTAGGTTTGAAAACTAAGATGTTACTAAACGCAATTGGTTATCACTTTGATCACCCAGCACTGCAAGGAAAAGACGTTGATATAAATATTGCTGAATTTGATAAGCGTAAAAAAGACTTTGGTTATTTAATAAATCATTATGTATAGTCCAACACGTGAAAAAATATTTGAAACAATGAAACACTACGCAGACAAGTTAAAACTGCGAGACTCTAAAGTTTTAGAAGTCGGTATTGGTGGAGACCCAGAATATCAAGAAGGAAAGAAAGGTGGCAATTATGGGTACTTCGGAAACGGAAATGATTACAAAACTTTAGATTGTTGTTCAAAGTATAATCCAGATTACGTTCAAGATATTTGCAAAACAGACTTACCAGACGAGAGTTTTGATTTGATTATTCTTTCGCAGACACTGGAGCATATCTATACTCCGATTGAAGCATTTAAAGAATGCAATAGGCTATTAAAAAAAGACGGTCATTTAATTGTTGACTGTCCTTGGAATTACCCCCAGCACGATACTGAAGAGACAGGTGATTTTTACAGATATACTCCGATGTTCTTTGAAAGAACTGGTGAAGAAAACGGATTCAAGATTATTGAAGAGAATGTTTCTACATATTTAGTAAGTTGTTTAATGCAAAAATTATGAGACTCATATTAGATCTTGATGACTTCTCGCCAGTAAGAAGCGGACTAGAATGTCTACAAACAATTAAAGAGCATTTTCCTAAATTCAAAGTTACACTATTCACACCAGCAGCTAATCAGTTATTAATCACAGGCAAGTTCACTAAAGACAAGTATAAAGAATGGACAAAGATTATTAGAAGTTTCGACTGGATTGAAATCTGCCCTCACGGATTTGGACACCTGCAAAAGGAGATGGATACCACGAAAGACGAAGCAACCAAGATTATTGAAAACTGCGAAAAAGTATTTAAAGACATAGACCTGCCATACAAGAAGATTTGGAAAAGCCCTTTCTGGCAGACAAGTAAAGACGCTTATGAAGTTTTAAGAGATAAAGGATACACAGTAGCCACAGACCCAAACCAACCAGACCCAAAGATTGAAGGACTAAAACAATATCAATATGACTGGTCAATTGAAAAGCCTATTCCTAAACAAGAATTAATCAAAGCTCACGGACACGTAGATACAATGGATAACTCGATTGAAAGGTGCTACACAAATATTCTAGACCTTCCAACAGATACAGAATTTTTATTTATTAGCGAATACCTAAATGAGAAATAAACGTATTCTCTGTTATATGAATGACACTGCTTCCAGAATATGGCGTGTACTACCGCACCTAAAACATTTTAACAAAGTGTTTAATTGGGACATCAAAGCCAGACCAAGCAATAAAGTAAAACCAGAAGAACTTAGATGGGCTGACGCAATTATATTACAAATGGTCTTTGACAAAAGAGCTTACGATTATGCCAGAGATAACAAGAAGAAAACAATCTTTGAGATTGATGACATGGTCGAGTGGGTTCCAAAAGACCACTATGCAAGAAACATAACATTCAATCCTGTCAGAATTTACCAATTCTTCATGGCAGTTCGCAGAGCAGACGCAGTTATTGTTTCAAGTCCGTATTTAAAGAAAAGATATGACTGGATACGTTTCAGAAAAAGACCAGTCGACGTATTGCCTAACTGTATTGATTTAGATTTTTGGGAAAAGAAATACAACGAGAATTATTCAGACCAAATCAGGATTGGATATGCAGGTGGCAATTCACACGTTAACGATTTGAAGATTGTGGTACCAGCCCTTAAAAGAATTCTTAAAGAATATCCCAGAACAAAGTTTATTTATTGCGGAACAGGCGGAATGACAAGTGATAACCCGATGACTGAATACAATTACGGAGAAGACCTCTTCAAAGATATTCCAGTAAACAGGCGAGAGTATGTTCTAGGTTCTAATATGGAAGTTTATCCAGACAAACTAAGTTCATTGCAATTTGACATAGCACTAGCGCCAGTAATTGAAAATCCTTTTACGAAAGCAAAGACACCAATCAAATGGATGGAGTACGGGATTAATAGGGTTCCAACAGTCTGTACAAAATTCCTATATGACCAAGTTGTAACTAACGGAGTAACAGGATTTCTAGCAGAGACAGAAGAAGATTGGTATCAAGGTATAAAGAAATTAGTAGAAAGTAGAAGTTTAAGACATAGAATTGGAAGCAACGCCTATAAGTCAGTAAAGAAAAAACATGATTTAAAAAAGAACCTTCACAAATGGGAGAAGGTTTATCAAGAAATAATTAACTAAACAACCATGACGCACAAAAATGGCAAAACTAAGCGGAAAGAATTTTACCGAACAAACAATCTTAAATGATGTTTACGACACAACAAACAGATGTTTGAAAACATCTATATCAGCAGACGTCATTAATCAAAACATAGAAGGTGATGTTGCTCACGATGCAGCAGATTCAGGAAACCCAGTCAAAATTGGCGGTAAGGCAAGTGCTGCAAAACCTACGGCAGTTACAGCAAACGATAGAGTAAATGCCTATTTTGATGTTTATGGTAGACAACACGTTTACGATGAAGGCGGAGGAGGAGTAGGCGGCGGTGGATATATGACATATATATTTGACGCTACAAACTCTTATGGACACGGTTCAGTTGTTTATACAGCTGCAACTCAAGTAACAGTGAGCGGTCTTTCGTTTACTCCAAGTGCTTCAGGATTGGTAAAGATTGAAGAGTATGACGCTTCAGGTGTATTTGTATCTTCATTCACACCACAACAAAACACAATTACTTATGCTGCAGGAGTTTACACAATCGCTGCAGTAACTCTTGGAGCTACTTCAACTTTCGTTGTTTACCAACAAGGTCCAGAAAGAACTTCAAACCTTGCTACGAATTCACAAGCGACAAGCGAAGGCAGTCCGATGAATTATCAACCAATAGAGTTCTCTTTTTCTGATGGCACAAATGTTGCTGCTTCTCAACAATATTATCCATCCGCTTTAGGTCAGGCAATGTTAGGTCAAAAAACTCTGACAGGAACGGTTAAATATATTGACGGTGACGCAGTGGCTACTTTATTCAAAGTTCAAATTTGTAATGATGAAGACCCAACTAACGGTTTATGGTTGGATGCTCCATTCTGTATCAATGGTACAACAGGAACTCTAACAGGAACTATGGGAGGAGTATCAATTTCTGTTGTTAATGGAGTATGGGCTGACTCGGTAACGACATCAGCTGCTCAAACTTCAGGATTTGCTTTTGCTTTGCACGATTGCGCATTTAGATTTATAAGATTAGCTGTTCTTCCTGGAGACGCAACAAATACTTTAGAAGCCAAAGGACGTTTAACTACACTTTAAAAATTAAAAATAAACTTATGATAGTACCAGACACAGCGCAGGTACTCAATACAGCGATACCTGCAAGTCCAACAGTAAACTCCATTAATTCAATAACAAGGAGAACTGGCGGATTACTAATTACAAAAACAAATACCTGCAATGGAGACGGAGCACAAACAGATAATATTTTTACAGTCACTGGTTCAGTAGAAATTCTTGATATATGGGCAGTATGCACTGAAGCAACTAATGCGACAGATTTAGCTGCTTGTTCACTCGCTATTTATGACGGAACAGCAACTTTAGAACTTACTGATAGCGGAGCTCCAACAGATTGTTCAGGAATAAATGTTGGAGACCTTTTATTCAAGAATGGAGCTTCAGCAACTGTTGCTTTGGTCAGACAGAACAATGACGCAGCAGTTTTAACAGATGTAACAGAAACAAAAGTCAGAGTTACAAAGAAACTAAACACAGCAACATATATCCAATTCCTATTTAACGGAGATGTAAACACTGATGTTGACATCAAGTTTTACGTGTCTTATGTGCCTAAGTCAGATGATGGTTTAATTGTTGCTTCATAGATTTAATAATTTAACACAATAATAATATGGACAAATTATATCCAGCGAATGTCACCACAGCGCAAATCGCTGAAATGACAGAGGTGGTAAAAGTAGTAAAAGACACAAAATTGATGAAAGACTTTATCAAGGCTTTGGTGACAAAGCCGATGAGTATCAGCGAAATCGTCAAGGCTTGTGATGACAAGTACGTTGAAACGAACAGCGAGGATTATCATTTCCTCGGTCAGGAAATCCAGGCGATGTGCGAGGAGATTGAAACCGAATGGAGACCGAAAGAAGAAGTCATCGCAGCGGTAATCTAATAATCAAAAGGGGCGATGGATTTTGTTCATCGCCCTACTTTAAAACAATAATTTATGAGATATCCAAGTCGCCAGTCAGAACAAGTTCTCTTTAGGGAACTGTTCTGGAACACAGACTCGGTGAGAGACAATTCAGGCACATTAGTAGCAAGCCCCACAGTAGCTAACGGCATAACGCTGAACGGCACAACGCAATATGCGACCTATCCGACAACGGGGCTTGTCCTTAATGGAAAAACCGCTTTGACATTAGAATTTTGGTTTTCACCGAGTTTCAACTGCAATGACAACATTTCTCGGATGATTCTTGATACAACGAGCGGAGCCGGTGCACGCATTTTTGTTCTCAAGTACGACAACAATTCATTTATTGTTAGTTTGGGTAATACTCAAGTTGCTACGATTTCGTTAGCGTCTTACCAAGCGTATTGGAAAGTGGGTGCGCCGAATCACGTGGCTATTTGTGCGGCTTCAGGTTCAACGATTATTTATTTAAATAATATTCAAATTGGCACCTCCGCAACGGCGTGGACGCAAACAGGGCAACCGGCATATTTATATTTGGGTGTGTCAAATGGTGCTGCAAGCTACTTCCCTGGCACAATCCACTCCCTCTCAATCTATTCCGTAAAATGGGACGCTAACGAAGTATCAGACGCATACAACAAATGCACATTCACAGAAATGGCGTTTTCCAAAGCGGTGGTTCATCTGCCTTGCAAGAGTATTTATGCGAATACGGGGGATGGGGCGGCATTGGGCATAGATATGGACATGGAAACCGCCGGAGTGGCGGCTTGGACACCAACAAACTCAACACTTACAAAAGAGGCTGGTGCAAGGACAGGAGGAAGTGGCAGTTTGATTTTGCGAAACGCAAGAACGGCTGGCGGATCTGGTTACGCCGCACAAAACTTAATAACAAATTTAAAATATTATAGATGCACTGGATGGGCTAGAACAGACGGATCGGGGGTAGCGGCTCACGTTTATATTGGGGGAGTTTCTCTTGGCGTTGTAGCAAGTACAAATACTTGGACTTATTTTGATAAAGTTTCTCAAGGCACAACTGGATGGTTTACTTTAGTTTCTTTGGGCGGAGCAGATACGAACTATACAGAGTGGGACGACGTAACTCTTCAAGAAGTTGATTTCCTCACAGAAAATCTCGGCACAGGCTCCGATGTAAAAGTCGGTGACTCTGGCCTCTACGGCGTAACACAAGCGCCATACAACGGGTTTGTGTACGACGGAGCGAACTCATATTTGGATTGTGGATCTGATGTAGTGGGGACGAGCGCAGGAACGTTTGCGGCGTTGGTAAATTTGACAGGAGTGGGCGAAGGTGCGAGAGGTAGAATTTTTGATAATGGAAAATTCTTTTTTCTTGTAAATGTATCGGCGAATATGAATGTCGGTCTTTCTTCTGACGGAGCTACTTATGCCTTTTCTGCAACAAATTCTCTTTCTCTTGGGAACTGGAATACGGTGATTGGAACAAGAACAGGTGCAGGTGCTACAAACTTGTATGTGAATGGAGTTTTGTCAGGTACGGCAAATCAGTCTAGTGGCACACCAGTAGCTGGTACAACAAATTTGATTATTGGGAATAATGCAGGAAGAAGTATTACTTTTAACGGCACAATCAAATATCCAAAAATCGCAACGCATTACATTGCGAATCCCACACAAGTGCGCGAAATCCACAACAAACTAATGATGATGATAACTAAATAGGCTATGAATAACAAAGAAAGAAAAATTAGAAACGACTGCAAATATACTGGAGAAAATTCAGAAGTCTTTGTTAAAGAAAAAACATGTTTAGAGTGTGGCAAGTTATTCATTAAAAAGCCGAATACTTCTGTTCGGTATTTCAATAAGATAAGAAGGTTTTGCAGTCACGCTTGTTATTCAAAGCACAGAAGTAAAGAATTTGTGGGAGAAAAAAGCGGAAGGTGGAACGGTGGCAAGGTTAAAAATACTAATGGATATGTTCGCTTGATGGACAAGAATCATCGTCGCCAAGACAATAACCATTATGTAGCGGAACATATTTTGATCGCCGAAAATATCTTAAAAAGACCAATCGAGAAGACTGAAGTTATTCATCACATTAACGGGATAAAAAATGATAATCGGCCAGAAAATCTTTATTTATTCAACGATATTGGTGAACATCATCGTTATCATGATTATCTTCGCTGGAAGAGCGAAAAACTTGTACCGATAACGCAGTCAAATCTGCAAGCCTTAGCAATTTAACAAAAGGAACTATATGGGAAATATAATGAATCAAAATAGGAGATACGAAGTCCGAAATTACGACTTCACCTCGGGCGAATTGATAGACCAAAGTCCTTCGGCAATTTCCACCAGTCCCACCGTGACCGCTGGTCTTTGGAATGTTGGAGAAAAGGGCAGGGCAATCTACTTAAAAAGCGCAACCTCTAAACTTGATTTTGGAGCCGTGGATAGTTTAGGTACTGGAAATATTACGGTTATTGTTCTTATGAAGCCCGACAGTATCGGCGCGACTAACGGAATGGTAATCAATAACGGAAAGTTTCTGTTCGGAATGGGGGCTAATAAATTGACTGCGGCTTCCGACGGCGCAACTTATATTTATGATGCAGCTTCTTCTGTTCCCTATAGTCAAAATTGTGTGGGTGCAGTCACAAGAACATCCGCAGGTGTGGTTAATTTCTTCGTCAACGGAGTACAGAGTGGAACAAGGAATCAAGCAAGTGGTACACCAGCCGCCGCCTCAACGAATGTAATTGTTGGAAATAGAAATGCCAGCGACAGAAATTTTGATGGCAGTCTTTACAAAATAATCATCTACTCCACTATCCTCTCCGACCAAACAATCGCTCAAATCTCCGATGAACTGATGACCGAGAAATCAATCACTCTGCCAGCGGTGAAGACGGTGAGTGATGTGAGCGTCATTCAAGACGGAAACATGGAATGGAGTGACGCGAGTTGGTGGACAGGTGCGACAACGATAGCAAAGTCAACAACAAATCCGTATAAAGGAACTCAATGCTTGAAAATCACTTTAACTGGTGCGACAGGTAGTGCTTCGCAAACGGCTTTAACTATTGGCGACTGTTATCGAGTAACGGGAAAATGTAGAAGTGACGGAAGTGCAACTCCGAAGGTATATCTTGGAACTGGAACTTTAGCGTTTACAGGAACAACATCAACAAGCTGTCAAAACATAGACGTTGTTGGTAGGTGTGCTACAAGTGCTTCTGTTTTGCTTTATGTCACAGGATCGGCAGGGCAATACGTTGAATACGATGACTTAAAAATTGTTAAAGTTCCTTCAACTTCATCCTATCAGGCAATCTCAAATCCTTGCTACATTGATAACGGCGGTGTTGGCTGGAATAGAAGTTTTGCGAATGAAACAGCAGGACAATTAAGCAACTCTGGAGGCTGGAATATAATCTCAGGCTCTTGGCAGGTGGAAAATCAGGCAGACGCAGACAAGAGAAAGAAACAAATAACTTGTAAATCGGCTGGGATAGCTTCATTACCCATTCCTTTAATGGGGTATGTAAAATTTGATTTGTACAAAGGCAATGACACTAACAATACCTATGTGCAAATTGGAGCAACTTTACCTGGGAGTTATGCCGCTACTGGGAATAACGGATATATGTTGGGGCTTACTTCAACAGAAGCCGTGGCGATGTATTCGGTTGCTAGCGGAACTCCGACCTCTAGGATGGTTTCCGCCGCCTCCTACATCTCCACCACAGGCTGGTACTCAATCATAGTCAAACGCTATCCGGGCGGTATTTTTTATACCTACATCAAAGGCGGTTCACAGTTCCCGACTTGGACTTTGGTTTCTGTGACTGGTGGAAGCGGTACGAATCCGTTTACGAACAACACCTACACCACGAGCCAGTTTTTGAATCTTCAATTCGGTACAGGTGACGCAATCAAAAATATGGAATTTGGACCAGACTTCAATCGCCTACTAATTAATTCAAACATATAATGCAAAGACTAACAGAAGAAGAACTAAGAGATATTGGTATTCGTCAGAGCAGAATAAATATTTTAAACACTGATTTAGGAATTCACCAAAGTGAAATGCAGAATTATGTAGGAAGTCTGATTAAGAAATACAAGCTAGATATTAAAAAGGAATACCAACTAGACGGTAATTATTTAACCGAAATTAAAGATAAAATTAATGACAAAATCGAACCTAAGGACAAGGGTAAGAGATAAAATTAGAGATTGGTATCTAAACACAGACGCTATCAATATGGCTGCAGGAATAAACTCTGCTTCGACTTATGTTGTAGTAGACGATGGCACTAAGTTTCGAGCTAATGATTTAGTTGATATAGAAGACGAGACTGTAAAAATAACAGCAATGTCTACTAATTCAGCTACTATCCAAAGAGGACAACGTGGGACAACAGTTGCTTCTCACGCTGATAACATTACAGTCTCAGCTCTTGATGAATGGAACAAAAGAGAAATTGATTCTGCTATTGAAAGCGCATTTGAGCAATTCCACCCTGATATATATACAGAATATAAAGGTAACTTCAAAGGACAAGCAAACCGCAGAACAGTTGACCTATGTAATTCAGCAATGTTCTTACAAAGCGCTGACGCAAGCGCTCCAGTTCTAAACACAACAAACCAGAAAATAGGTTCTGGTTGTTTAGATTTGGGACTAACATATTCAGCAGGTTATGGAACGTACGAAAGAACTTTAGCTTCAACATTTGACGGGTCTGATTATGATTACTTGAATATGTGGTTTTACGTTAAAGACTTAATCAACACAAGTGATAATTCAATCTTTGAAGATGATGCTTTGGAACTTAGAGTTGGCAATCATTCTGCTGCATACAAATACAAGACAGTCGGCAAAGACGATTTGGTTGCTGATAGTTGGAATTTACTCGTAAACAACTTGCAGGACTTTTCGTCTTCAGGAACTGTTGATATGTCAGCTTTAGATTATTTTATGCTGAAGATAAATGCCAAAGAAAGCATTACTTCAGGCGATATCAGAATGGACGAATGGTTTATGACCACCTATCCAATAACAACTTCTAAACTAGATTATAGACTGCCTTCCAATGTTTATAGAGTAAATAGAGTATTTCTTTATGAAAACGAAAACAGCAATAGATATGGAGAGATTACTAATTGGAGTGTTGATAACAATATTCTTTCTTTGGATGAAGAGGTGTTGTTGAAATCACAGGTCGGAACATTCTTTGACGCTGTCAGCGGAAGTAGCGCAAACTATCCAATGAAAATTGTTGGCAATAAAAAACTAACTGTTCCTACAGCAGATACGACAACAATAGACTTAGATGATGCTAAGGCTGAAATAATAATACTGCAAGCAGCAATAACTTTATTCGATGGGATGTTTTCTGATAGAGCTAAATTCGACCAATACTCAGTCAAGTTAAATGCTCAAGACCAAAGTATCCTAAGCATTCAAAGACTTCAAAACTCATATCAACAAAGAGTTCAAGAATTATTACAAAGATACGCCCAATCACCTGGCGCAACAGTGATGGACGACGACGATAATTATTAATTATATGGCTTCAGGAGATAAATATCACATTACTTTAGATAACACTGGCTACATTATTAAGCAGGGCAGTTATACTAAAGAATTACAACCAACAACAGAAAGCCGTTATTCAACTGGAAACATTGGATATTCTGATTTGACTGTCTGGCAATACTTCGCCCAGTCAAACTGGATAAACGGATTTGACCAGAAGTTTCTAGTTGATGACGCTTGTTTTTATGATAATGAATATACAAACACAAACGAGGCAGGAGAGATAAAACTGTTCAACCAACTAACTGTCGCTGATGATTTTGTTGACGCTGGACCAATCAAGACTATCAAGTCCTATAATGGCAGTGTCTATTTGGCTGTTCAGAAAGTCTCTCCAACGATTTGGAAATGGACTGGTTCAGGTTCTGCGACTTATGAATTATCATTGGCAAATATGTCGTCAATAATTGATTCGGAAGTCTGGGGAGATAAACTCTACATGTCAACTGGAGCAGGCGGACAAGTCTATAACTATAATGGAGCTGCTTGGAATTCACTGGCTAAGAGTATTAACTGGATGACCTCTTGGGAAAGTTATCTCTGGGGAAATTCAGCGACTGCTTTGTTCAAATATGACACAACAACTAACTCTGCTTGGACACAAGAATATACAATCGCAGGCGAGTATATGAAAGAAATGAAAGTGTTTAGAGGCAAGATTTATTACCTAGCCACAGACGCTGATAATCAAGAAACATATTTCTGTTCTTATGACGGAGATTTGAGAACTAAAATTTATGTCTGGAACGAGGGTTGCAGACCTTCACTAGAAATCTTTGAAAGCAAACTTTGGATGGAAGTCGGAGGAACACTCTATTCATTTAACGGCGCTGAAGTAAGACGAGAACTTAATCTTCAATCCAGATGGGGCAAGAAAGGTCTAGGAATTTATCCAACAACTAACCAAGATGAAGGTCAAGGAATTTGTGCTGCAGGAAAAAGACTTTATTGTGTAGCTAATCCTTCTGCAACAAAGAGCTCTCTATTAGTCAAAGAAGAAGCAACTGGCTGGTCTCAAGCAATCGGAGCGCAAAGTTATCCATTCACAACCTTAGGAGTATTCGACCAAGGAGCAACTTCTGATAATTCATTACTGGCAGGAGATAACTCTGGCAACCTTTATTCCTTAAATGAAAGCCTATACTCAACTTCAAATACTGGAGTAGTTGAATCGTCTTGGATTGACGCTGATTTATTCAGTTTAGATAAACTCTGGAGCAGTTTGATTATCTATCATGACACTCTGCCAGCAAGTACAAGCATAGTCGCTAAATACAAACTAGATGAGGACTCTTCTTGGCAAACATTTACAGGTTCTAGTTCCACTGGAACAACTAACTTTTCAGCTGCATTTCCAACAGGGACTATCGGCAAGAAATTGAAATATCAACTTTTACTGTCAACTGCTAATTCAGCAGCAACTCCAACAGTTCAAGATGTAGTTGCTAAATATATTTTAAATCCACCAGTAAAAAAGAAATGGCAATTCACTATTGTCTTAGGTAACGATACTATCTTATTAGATAAAACAAGAGAACCTAAATCAGGTGCAACTCTTGAAGCAGGACTCTGGTCAGCTTTAGATAAAGACGCCTTACTCTCATTTACAGACGCAGACAATTCCACGTTCAATGTTATCTTTAGTAATTTAAGAGTTGAAGGTCCACATATCAATCAAAAAGAAGGTATGGAATACCACGCTTTAGTAGAATTAATTGAATCATAATGGATATAATTTGGAAAGGAAAACATAAGGAAGAAGAAGCTGTCTCAAGATACAAACCATTCACTATATCTCATCAGGAATTATTGGATGTAGGTAACATCTCTCACTGGGAAATAGATAAGTTTGTTAGAGGATTACAGAAAGCATTTCCGAATGTATTTCCTTCGGGTATTTTATTTGGCAATGATGTCAAGATTGCGTGGGAAAATACTTCGGGTGTTTCTGATGCTTACATAAAAGAGAACACCGATAACAGATTGGAAATAAAATGCGGTGTGATCTATATCAACGGAGAGATTTTATTAAACGGTACGCACATTAAAGAAGCAGACAGAATCTATGCCGCTTCACTATATAGCAGTGAAAGTTTATACAATAGAAAAATGATTTCTCTTGGAGAAGACGGAGATTATATATCGATAGTTGGAGCTTCTAATTTCTCTGGTGATTTGTTCATAGCCGCTAATGTTACTTTTAGTTCTGGTGCAGAAAGGTCTATAAGATTCGGAAATAATTGCGGTAATACTGGAGGACTAGTATTCGGGGCTACAAACTATACTGGTTATTATTCAAGAATATTCGATGATGGAAATCTATATCTTTGCACTGATGACGTTCTATATTTCGCTGATATGAATACTACGACAGGAGCAAAAGGAAACGTTGCGTTATCAATTAATATGGACAGTCTGGCTTCATATTTTAATGGAGTAGTTAGATTCGGAAGCGGATTGGATATTAATGTCAGTGGTGCTGCTACATTCGAGAAAATAGGAGCAGGAGATATTAAGTTTTATCAATATAGTGGAGGTGGTCCAGTCCAATGTTTCACAATAGATACCTCAAATAACGTCCACGTAAATTCAAACAGTTACTTATATGTAGATAAAACAGACGCCGCTGATCATACAGCACTTCATATTAATACTTCTACGAACAGAGTAACCAGAGCCACTTCTTCGAGAAGATACAAAAAGAACATTGAAGATTACCAATTCGATTTAGATAAAATAGATTTATTACAAGCAAAAACATTTAATTTCAAATCCGATAATAGCAAAGGTATAAGCTATATCGCTGAAGATATTGTTGAACAATATCCAGAAATGGCTATTCGTGATGGGGAGGGAAGAGTAGAAAACTATAGTGATAAGAAAATGGAAACTCTTTTGGCTGAAGAAATAAAAGATTTAAGAAAACGTGTTAAACAACTAGAAACAAAATAAATGAAAGAAGACTTTTCAATATCAGAATTGCAAAAGATAGAAGAGAATAAATATAAAACTGAAAAATTAGCAGATTCTATTTTGCTTTACCAAAAGAACGTAGATGAGATAAACAGACACATTGCAGTTTTGAATGATGACCTAACACGTAATTCATTAAGTCTTGCGGAATTGGTCGGAGATAATAAGACAGTCCACGCTGAAATCATAGGAAGTCAAAATACTATGTGTGAACGTATAAAAACTCTTGAGAAATTCTTTTGGATAGTTATCAGCTTGTCAGCAGGTGGATTAATAACTTCAGTATTTAATTTAATATTCAAATGACCAAACCATTAAAAGAAGACTATCCGATCACGCAGTATTTTGATACGTGGTCTCTATGGTACCCTCAGTGGAATTTTCTGCACTGTGGAATTGACTGGGCAACACCAGTTGGAACTTCAGTCTATGCGGTAAGAGATGGACAAGTGGTAAGTGTAGGTTCTGGATATAATGCAGGCTGGGGAAATAATATTGTTATCAATCATTCTGATGAGATAAGTATGTATAATCACTTATCAATTAAGTATGTAGTTGCTGGACAGTTTGTTAAAGAAGGGCAGAGGATAGGATTAACAGGCAATACAGGTTTTTCTTCTGGTCCGCACCTAGACTTCAGAATAAAAAAAGATGGCAACTGGATAGACCCAATGCCATTATTTGTAGAAGATTGGCTTACTAATTTTTTAACAGAAAATAATATGACACTACCAGAACTATTGGAAACATTAAAAAAAGACTTCGTATCAAAAGACCAGAGATTTAATTTTGATGATAAGACAGGTGAGATATGGATTTGCAATAATAATAAACGATACAAATTAGGAACTGATAAAAACGATATAGCAATTCTAGGAGCTAAAATGTGCGGTGAACATTTATCAGATGCCGAGAGGAAATATCCAATCACCGAAAACAGATCCGACGTCTTATAATTAACAAACATATGAACACATTAATACAAATACTGATAGCGGTAGTAGTCTTCTTAGTAATCTTCTTTTATCTGATACCATTATTGCCAGCGATGTTCGCTACAATTGTTACTATTATAATTGTTATCCTGACAATAGTATGGTTGCTTCAATTAGTAGGACTTATCAAATTAAAATAATTATATGGAGACAATTTTAATCGGAGTAGTAATTAGTTTAGTCGCACAACTAATAAAATACTTAACAGGCAAGTATGGTGAACAGATGAGTGGAATGATAATTACTGGTATTGTTATTGTCGCCAGTATTGTCGCAGGAGTGTTAGCTTGGTTATTAAAAGATAACGTCAGCCTATATAGGAACATAGCTGAAATACTAGCTTACGCTACAGCTTTCTATGGTCTTGTAATTAAGAATGTACCAGCACTAAGAACAGATGACGACTTAAAAGGAACACCCAATCAACGTGAAGAGAAACTACAAAACAATTTAGATATAGAAGAATAGCACTTTCGCACCCTAGCAAAGGAGGGGAAAATGGCGTTCCACGTAAATGAATACTGTTTACGTTGTAATTGTTCGCAGGACTTTATTGTTACAGATAACACTGAGACACCTTTTGGAAAAACTAACAGCATTGTTGAGGCAATGTGTCCGCACTGCAAGAAAACACGCAACATCTATTTAACCAGATACTACTTTATTGAATACCATAAGTATCTTGCCAAACAAGGTGAGTTGCCATAGCCTCCTTTTCTTTTTTCTTAGAAGTTCTTTATTTTACTACATACCCATCACATCACTTTTACGCTTATCTAAAGCAAAACCATCGTTTTGTTGCTGTCGCCATCACGATGGCACTACATCAAAAGCAATTAGAAGCAAATAAAAAAATCGCTATTAGCGATAAAGTGTCCCCACTATCCCGAGCAGGAAGCTATGAAAAGCTTTTCGTGGGGTTGTGCAACTGCATATTGTTAGCATTGCATATTAGTTATATCTTGTCAATAGACTTATACACAATGACAACATTTTAATTCTATTATATATTGACATTGAGAGACGACAGACATATAATACCAAAACGATAATTTAAGAATTAAGAAATGGACCCGAGGGGGCTCTAACCCCTATTAACTTTTTTGGAGAAAGCCACTTTGACAGTTAAGTTACGGGCCCATTTTTTAATACAAAAAAACTTGCTTCTTTTCATCTAGCGTAGGCAACTAAACTACTAATACATATAGTTAGTTTTTTTGCCTTACGGCGTTGACCCTTTAGGCCTACGCCAGATGAAACAAAACAAGTTCATTGTTCTGTATTATTTTCTTAAAGGGGGTCAGCCTTGTTTGTTTAACGTTCTATATTAATAATAATTCAAAATAAAAATAAATCAAGGGATTATCATTTCAATTAATTTGATCAGAATAACAAATATAATAAAACCGATAACTAAAATAATAATCCACGATTTATTATCGTCGTTATCCATATTATATTGTATGCTGTTGTGTGGTACTCCCATTACTTGATATTATCAAAATACTTGACAATACACAAGATAGAGGATAAGCTGTAGGGCTTATGACAATTGATAAAGCCCTAAATGAATTCTCGCTGTATGCGTCAACCAAATATACAGCAAAAACTTATGAAGTCTATCTACTAGCTTTAGAGAAGTTTTTTAAATGGGTAAACAAAAAAGAACTAAAAGACGTGAAGATAGGGGACATCTGCAAATACTCAATTCTAATGAAACAAAGAGGATATGCTGATAGTTACAATGGCTATACAATGTTGATCATCAGACAACTATATAAATACTTTTTTCTACAACAAAAGATAAAATTGGATTGGCGACTTATACCAATCCCCAAATATACAGTCAATTCTTTTGTAGCAATAGAGGACAAAGAATACTACGCAATGCTTGAACAAATAAAGAGTTCAGGTTTTCAAGAGTTGCGAGATAAATTAATTATCAATTTTCTTTATTCTTCAGGTGTTAGAGTAGGGGAGTTATGCAAAATTAATATTGAGAATATACATTTAATCGAACAATACGCCTCAATATTTTCTGAAAAGAACAATAAAAGGCGGATGATACTCTGGGATAATCCAACACAAGCATTATTAGAAAAATACTTATTAGAACGGCAAAGGTTAGCAATAACTAATGCCGTTTTTATTAACCTTAAATATTACAGTCGTATTTCAACTAGAAGTATTGAAAGACTAGTTGAAACACTGCGTAAAAAGGCGGGTATTTTAAGACCAATAAGTCCGCACTCATTTAGGCACGGATGCGGAATGAGAGCAGTTGCAAGAAGTATGAATTTAAGATACTTACAGGTATTTTTGGGACATAAGAATTTGGAAAGTTCTAAGTTTTATATGGACTACAAAGACGATGGGCTAGTGAGAGAGTACCAGAAAATATTTTGTAATAATGAAAATAAAATAGAAAACTTTGTTGAAAGAGAGACAGTGGAAGTCAACAAACAATTTAATTATTTAAAAAATAAAATAAAATAATTAACAAAAATAACTGAAAAAATGTCTTGACATTACTAATCAAAATGGTATAATGGAAAGGTAATGGAATGTCGCACAATATATCTTTTACGACGTCTTTAATCTCAGAAGAATCAAGACTACTCCCCTTAATTTATTTATTTTTTTAATTAATTATTTGTATTCATTTATTAATTAATTATTA
>JALNYV010000019.1 GCA_023229785.1 Candidatus Dojkabacteria bacterium
TATATCAATATTTGCTGACCTATAGAATTTACCACCATCTTCAAAAAATTCTTGGTCAAAACCATTCTGCCAATTAAGTTGTACCCAATGTGGAAAGAAAGTTGAATCTCTATAATTAGGTTCACCTGAAGAAAACTTATTTACAAAAGATGGTGATTCTTCTCTTGAATATGCGTGTCTACCTGCTCTAACTAACTTTGCTAAAATAAATCCAAAGTTCCCTATCTTTATATTGTATTTTGAGTTAAGTGCTGCCATATATTTATTATATCATCATCTGCCTTTTGCTAACCATGTTACTGCCAAACTTACATGAGTTGTAGCATCTGCATCTCTCCAATACATTGTCACCCCAGTTGCTGTTGGTGTATTAGTTCCAACTAATATATTAGCATTTCCATCTCTTGTTGTTACAAAAACACTTGGTGCTTCCTTAAATGCTGTACCAAAAGTTAGTATGATAGAACCAGAAGCAGAAGCAGCACCTGTCCATGTGGCAACACCATGTTCTTCTCTTTCTGTTGGTCTATATGCTCTAACCATTTGAGGTGTAGCAGATGGTGTTAATGTTCTTGAATCTGCACCACCATGAGTATGAAGTTTAACTTGTTGTAATTCTAAAAATAATGCTGGGTCAAAATGAGATAGTCCAATTTGACCAGGACCAATATCTGATTTTCTTGTAACTGATTTAGGTAATGTTTCAAATGTTAGGTAACCGCCCAATTTAGAAACACCTCCTTACTAACAAATTTAGCATAATATTTATCTTGTTTTGCATGGCATATTTTACATAGAGTTAATCCGTTACTAATAGTATATCTCAATTGTGGATATTTTGCCCACGATTTAATATGATGAGCCATAATATAAATTCCACTTCTTTTACAATTTTGACAAGTGTAAGTGTCTCTTTCAAATACCTGACTTCTCCATAAAATATATTTGGCTTGTCCCATTGCTCTGTGTCTTTTTGTTCCCATTCCACCTTTCCAATTTGTTCCCTTCTCTCCTTTAAAATCTGCGTGATTTTCACTCATTTTTTTCCTAGTTTCTTTTGAGTGGTGTTTACCAGTAATGAAAGTCGGTTTATCTCTCTTAGATTTGCCACAACAACCTCTTGAACAAAACTTTGCATTGTTTTCACGATATTTAAAAACCTGAAATGAAGTATTACAAATAGAACAAATTTTTACCCTATCACCAGACCGCCAGACAGGACTATTCTCTCCTCGTAACATTTTGAAAGCACAACTTCTACATCTTTCTGACCCAGACCAAATTTCTTTTTTACAATCAGAACATGAGTATTTCATACTCCCTAAATTATAGCACTTTATTTTTTACCAAAAAGACTACGAAGTTTTGATACTGTTTTATTTATAACAGCTCCCTTTAATCCACCTGGACTTATAATAGCTTGAACAATGCTTCTCAATGCGTTTCCAGCACTACCAATTCCCTGTTTTGCTACTGCTGCTGACCCACCAAAGGTTTGTCCTTTAGCACCGAGTCCTCCTGGTGTAAGTTGTCCTGCTCCAATTTTTGTACCAACATTAGTAAGAACTTTTCCTAGACTTCCAACAACTTGTTGTAATGCTGTTCCTGTTGCCCCACTTTTAGGAAAACCTTCAGTACCTTTTCCTTCTTCTCCCGCTACAACTCCACCACCTAGTTCTTTAATAAGAGGAAGTTGAGTTGATGCAGTTCTAAATTCTGGTGCTTGATATTCAGTTGATGCCCCAGTACTTAATATATCTCCTCTTGGATTTATTGCACCTTTGTTTACTCCTGCTCCTGAAACTGATTTTGCTGTAACTCCTGCTCTTGCTGGTGCAGATGCTACAGTTTTTGGTTGAGGGGTTGATACTCCACCTTGGAACATTGCTTGATTATTTGCTCCACTTCTTAAATTATTTGGTGATAATGGTTGACCTACTCCTGGTGCAATACCCGCTGTTTCAACTGGTGCTTGATTTGTTGGAGATGCAATTGACCCTGCTTCTGCTGATGGATTAACACTTACTGTTCTTGCTGAACCTTCTGGAATTGGTCTTAAAAATGGTTGTTCTATAAATTCTCTACCAAGTGAACCAGGTGCTGCTTTTCCTGGAATAGCAGGGTTGTTTATCTTCATCTCTTCTGTTTTGCGAAGAGGAGATGCTGGATTTGCTTTTGCAACAAGTGATGAACCAATTTGTGACCTTAGTGCCATATTTTTATTCTATATTAATCTTATACATTTATTATACCATTGTCAAACTAACTTTATAAAAGCAGGTTTTCTACTTCTTCTTAATTGTGCTTCTCTTCTCTGTATTTGTGCTTCTAGTCTGGTAATAATAGAACCTATTGAAGGTAAATTACCACCCTCCGCACTAACTACTGAATTATATTTATAATATAAAGTTCTGTTACCCTCTAACATTTGATATGCTTGAAGCATCATTATATTAAGTAAATGACTATCCCATATTTCTGGAACTTCTGCCATTTTCAAAAACATTTTTTCTGTCCACACACGAAGTGTAATTCCAGTTCTTGGTGCTGTATCAAAAATTAACATTCTACCTCTCACATTATAATTAACTAATCTCCCTAAATTATTTCCACTACTGTCAAGAAAATCAACACCAGTAATTCTAGTTACCCCAATAGGAAAATTAAATATTTCAGTTGTATTGTCTGGTACAAAACCTGTGTCTGTATAAGTTTCAAACCAAGTAGTAGGATATAATCTTTGAACTGCTTGTACTTCAAAAAAGTCTAAATCATCAGTGGAATAAAAATAATTATTAGAATTTGTATCTTTCATCATTCTTCTAAATCTTGTTTGTAATACAGAACCACCTGCTAAAAAGATTTCTGAATAAGAAGACACAACACCGCTAGATGAATTTTTATATCTAAAACGATAATAAGTTGTGCCTACAGTTCCATTAGCATCTGTGTAAGAAGTGTATCCTGTAGATAAATCTGAGGCTGTAGTTTGGTCTATTGCCTGAGCCAAAACCACATCTGTAGGAGAAGTAAAAGCAGCAGCTGTCGCACTTTGAATATGAATTGAATCATACGTTGTCACTAAGTCTTGTGGATTTCTACAATCTATAATTACTGCCATATATTTATATTATCACATTGCCCTTGGTTTGTCTTTATCTCTTGTAAATCCACGGGGTGCGTTATTTGAACGAGAAAATCCTGAAGCCACTGCAGAACTTACTTTTTTGAAAGCATCTGTAAATGTTTCTGGGATACCTGTTGATATTTTATACAACAGTTTGATTATTGTATCGGTTGCAGTTATTGTCTCAGTAAATAATTTTGTAAAACCTCTTGATAATGTATCAGTAATAGTTATGTTGTCTGTAAATGATTTTGTAATACTTTTAATTATGCTATCAGTAGCAGTAATTACTTCTGTAAATGTTTTAGCAAAACCTCTAGCCATACTATCTGTAATAGTTATAACTTCTTGAAATGTTTTAGACATTGACCTAACTACAGAGTCAGTAATAGTAATAATGTCAGTAAGTGTTTTAGATATTTCTTTTACAAAAGATGGTTCTGAAATTGTAATACTATCTGTAAAGGTTACAAAGCGATTATAAATTTTAGTGAATGTATCTGAAATATTAATAGTGTCGGTAAAAGACCTAACATATCCCATTATCTTGGAAAGAGTGTCTGATATTGTAATAGCCTCAGTAAAAGTTTTTCCGATTGCTCTAATAAAGCTAGGTTCAGAAATAGTTATAGACTCTGTAAAAGTTACAAAACGATTGTATGCTTTAGAAAAAATCTCTGAGATTGTAACGTTATCTGTAAATGTTTTTGTAATTGCCCTAACAAAACTTGGTTCAGTAATAGTTACTGTATCTGACAAAGTTTTCCCAATAGCTTTAATAAATGAAGGTTCACTTATGGTAATTGTTTCTGTAAAAGATTTGGTGTAGTTTGTACCAATTACTACTGTAAAAGTTTGACTTCCTGTAGTAAGCCAAGTAAAGACAGTATTTGCACCATCTGTTGCTTTTGTATAATCAGTATTTAAAGTTCCAGTTGAAGTACAGACACCAAAGTCTGCTGTTACATAACTAACTATAACAACTCCTGAACCTCCATTACCAGAAACTCCAAGAGAAGAACCTCCTCCCCCTCCTCCTGAACCTGTGTTTGCAGTCCCAGCCGTTCCATTTCCAGCTCCCCCTCCTCCTGAACCTCCAGTACCATATCCACTTGCTGAGTTGTAAAGTCCCCCACCCCCACCACCTGCACGAACAACAGCTGAACCTGTAATAGAGTTTGAAGTTCCCGCACCACCATTCCCTCCAGCAGTTGAACTACCATTTGCACCTGCTCCACCAGAACCGCCACCACCCCCAGAACCATAATTTGCAGCAGAGTTGACTCCATTTCCTCCATTATATGCAACAGTTCCTGTTCCTCCAGTATTTCCTTGGTCTCCACCTGAACCACCACCACCATAAGCTCCAGCAGCACCATTACCTAATGTTCCAGCATTTCCTCCTCCACCACCCCCACCCACAGCAGTAATTGTAGAAAAGACAGAACTTCCACCATTTGCTCCTCTTATTCCACCTCCTGAACCACCTGCACCAACAGTTACTGTATATCCTTGAGGAGTTACGGTAAAAGCTGCATTATAAGCGTGTTCACCCGCACTTCCACCACCAGATGTATTTCCATCTCCACCCTCACCTCCACCACCTATAACCAATACTTTCATTGTTGCCATATTATTTTTCCTCCTTTATCATCAAATCAATACACCTTAAAAACAATTTGTCTTTTTTAAGGTTCTGTTCATTGAGAGATATGGACTGTCTGGCATCAACTATTTCTTGGGAGTTTTGTTTTGACCTTTTAATGACATCTTGCCAGTAAAAGATATTTGCTTTTGCTTCAATAAGACGATAGGAGATGTTGTTTCTAAGTATAATTAGGTGTTCTGTGTCTGTTTTAATTTTTGTAATGTCCATAATTCCATTATAGACTAATTGTTGGAGTTAGTTAAGCGTATTTAACTTGGTGGGTAATTGCGAGTGTGTCAGTGTTTACCACATTGACTGCTGAGAATGTTTGAGAAGCTAACATTATTCCACCTGATGTATTGTTATTAAATACTCCTTCTTCTGTCAAAGCTAATGCTCCAGTAAAGGTAAATGTTTTTGCCCATTGTTCTGTATCACCTGTCAAAGTTGTAGTTGTATTTGTAACTGTAGCTGCACCTCTAGCACCACCATTGGTTGTTGATTCAGAACCTAATGCTGTAGCTGATGGTGTTCCAACTCCAATTGCAATTGCTGTAAATGGTGTAGTAGTAGTTCCACCAATTTGGTCAGCTGATGCTTTTTTACCAACTGTGGTTACTGTATTTCTTTTAATTAATTCATAAGTAAAGACACCAGTAACAAAAGGAATAACTAAATCAATATTCAAGAATTTTTTGAAGAATCTCCATATGGCATTTTCTTTGAACAGTTTTTTAGCTTTACCATTTTTATCAAATAGTCTCATCTCTGTCCAACCTTGTACACTTAAATTATCTTTAAACATATGTTATTTTAATTATCAACTAATTATATTAAATTGTCAAGGAATACTTTTATTTCCTCAAATTCTTCATCATAATTTACTACTTGCTTAAATCTTTCACTGGCATTTTGACATAGTTTGATATAGTTCTCAGGCTCAGAATATATTTTTAATTTGTCCACTATCTGTTGTGCAGTAAGTCCATCAACTTCAATACAAGTAACTCCATCTTCCATCAAATACTCTGCAAGTTGTCCTTTGTAATATTCTCGTTTTACAATAGCAGGTCTACCACAAGCAAAAATATTATGAATAGTATGTCCAAAACCATCACCATCTTTTTTAAGATGCCATACAAATTTACTATCATGTATTGAATTAGCAATATTCTGTTCACCATCAATTACTCCATTTCTACCAGCAGCACCATAAACTTTGAATTCATAATCTGGCATTAATTTTTCTACTTCATAAAATAACTGTGCATCTGGAAAACCATTAAAGACATGAATAAAAGAACTGATACAGTTTGATATAGTTGGTTCTTTGTAACAAAAAATATTAGTATCAAATTCTTGGTGATAAAAAACTGTATTTATATTGTTAGGAATTGGTTGAGGCATTATTGAAGCCATTACATTATCTTGTTGATAATTACCCATAATCCAATTATTTCCATAATGACATATTAGTTTTGCATTTGGTTTATATTTTTTAATTAACTCTGCATATGCAATAAAATGAGCTGGTATAGAAGCAATAACAATATCAATATCCATAGCCTCAAACTGATATAGTGTGATACAGTTGCCAATATCATTATTAAGAGGTTTTGAGTCTGGAAAAGGTTGTGAATTTGGTACTAAAAATTGAGAAATAGTACCTGCATCATTGTTGTATGGTTCAGCTATTTTCCAATATCCTTCATTAAACCATTCTAGTCCTATTGGTCTATAAACTTTTCCACCCAATCTTTTTTCAAAGAGAAGTTTGAAAGAGTTAAATAATGACTCATGGTGAAAATCTGTAAAGATATTCACAGTTCACCTTTCAAATATTTAGTTACAGAAAAATCAGATGCAGTTTTTTGAAAGATAGTTATTCCTCTCGGAGTAGGTAAGTTAATTACTTGAACCTCATGTTTTAATATAAAATCTCCAATATATTTTCTAAAATCTCCAAACGGGAAATGCTCCATCCCATGAGCAGTAATATTACTTAAACCTAAATGAGGATGTAAATCGTGAATTATTATAATTCCACCTTGTTTTACAGAATTATAAAATTGTATAAATTCTTCAAACCTAATATCAGGTTCAGTATCTAATAAAACTAAATCATAAATTTTATCTGTAGTAAAATTCTCAGACTTCATATCATATAAAGTGATATAGTTTGATATACTTAAACTATTCCACATATGATGGTCTTCTTCATAATGTTGAGGGTCAAATTCAATAGTATCTAAATGTCCTTTGTTGTTTTCTTTCAAAGCCAATGCCATATATGATGAGGCTATTCCTTTGTGTGTTCCAGTTTCTAATATATTGTCTGGTTTAATTACTCTAACTAATCCATATAAAAATTCACCAACTTCTGATTCTACACCACCAGTATTAAAACAAGTATATTCAATATTAGTAGGTTCTTGTATTACTTTTAATCCTGTCTTTTTCTCAATATATTTGGTTAAATTCATAATGTTTTTAAAAATTCTTTCCATTGTAATTTAATTTTCTCTTTGCCAAATAATTCAATTGCTCTTTCTCTGCCAGCTTTACCTATTGTTTTTGCTAACTCATGGTCTTCTATTAGTCTTTTTGTATATTCTTCTAATTCTAAAACATCATCTGAAACAAATCCATTTACTCCATTTGTAATTATTTCGTGAACTTCATAGGTGTCTTGTTCTTTATTAAATAAACTATTACCTATCTCTTTACCAACCGCAACTACTGGCATTCCAGTCATCATTGCTTCAATTAAAGTAAGAGTATAACTAGCTGGTTGAGTACCTGTATAAAAAAAGCATCTATAATCTCTCATTGCTTTTTTCATTTCCTCATATTCAAGTTGACCACCCCAATCTAAAAGGTCTTGATTTTCTGCACCAAAAATAGCTCTTGGTTGATGTCTTGTAGCCTTCTCAAAAACATCATAATTGCAAAACTCACCACGAGATTTCATAGATTGTCCCATTGTCATTACTTTTGCTATTTCTCCATTCCAATCTTTAAATTCTTCGGGGTCTTTGTAAAATCTAATCATTGCGTCTGCACCATTATATAGTTGTATATTTTCTTCTTTTGGAGAATATCTGACAATTTTTAGTCCTTCATCTCTAAAGGGCTGTAATCTAAATTCATTAGCAGAAGTATTTTGACCGATAGTTCTTAATACAATCTTTTTGTTTTTAAGCAACTCCCAATTGTTTGAAATCCAAGCATCAACATGATGCACAATAATTACATCAAAAGGGTCAACTAAATCCGCATGAAGATTATCCTTAGAATAAACACCAGCAACACTTATTAAATGGTCATCATATTTCCCTTCTAAAATTGGTGGTCTTTTATTGTCGTGTGGTTGATGAGGGTTAATATAACTACCCATTGAAAATACATCATATCCAAGTTCAAGAAATAACTTGTATTCATCTGCTTCAAGGATGCTGTGGCACGGTAAAAGTAAAATTCTTTTCATTTTATAAATAAAACTTGTTTATCAGCTAGTAGTGGTGTCCAACCTTTATTGAGTAAAAACTCTACTGTTAATTTACATTTTCCACCATTGTCAAAATTATTATCATCTAAAAGTATTATAGATTTATCATGTAATTTATCATATGCAGCTTCAATTTCTTTTAACTGATGCTGTTGAGAAGCTATTAAATTAAGCGAGTCAAAAGTATCGAACTCTGGACAGTCCATTGAATCAAGATATAATAAGTCTATAGGTTCAGTAAAAGCCCCTAAAAAGAAGACAGAGTCTTGAATTATAAAATTAGTGTTTCTATTAAAGTCTTTGGTTATCTCTTTTGAAAGTTCTATTGCTTCAGGGGAAATATCAACACTCCAAAAATGTTTGTCATATGACTGTGCATAATCTCCAAGAACTAATGTTGAAAATCCTCCACCAGCCATATCATCTCTAGCTCTAATAGTTCCTGTTTCAACTATGTTTATTCCACGTCTAAAGTGAAAGAGATTTAGAGCTATCTTCATACTAAAATATCTAGTTCCCTCACCTAGACCAAACCTATATTTCTCATCAAACCAATTTCCCCATTTAATAAAGTCATCCATTTTATTTATAATTAAACTCCTTTTCTAATATATCAAGCATTCCTTTAGCACAACTTTCCCACGACCAATCTTTGTGCATCCATTTACTGGCTTTCTTTCCTTTTTCTTTGGCTTCGTTTTGATGTTCATATACATATCTCATCCAATACATAACTTCTTGAATATCTATTTTTGCGTGTTTTCCAGGCTGTGAACCTTCTTTTCTAAAATCAGCTAAATCAGTTGAAACTGGGTCAATTGGATAGTTATATTTCTTGTCTGATATATCAGCTAAACCACTCCAATTAGTTAATATAACTGGTAATCCTGTAGCCATGGCTTCTCTTGGTGGCATACCAGCACCTTCAGCTCTTGAAATAAACATAAAACAATCCATGTCTTTATAAAACTGTGACATCTGTTCAAAACTCCAAAGTTCATCTATAAACTTAACTCTTGGGTCTGCTGGTGACTCCCAACCAAAAGTATTGTTACTATTCTTAAGCCAGAGTTCCACTGGCTCTTCAGGTGAGAACTCTGACGTAAAAGCAGTAACCAATTCTCTCCAATTCTTTCTGTCATCCAACCAACCACAAGTTCCAAACACAAAAGTATTTTTTTTGGGTCTATCATAATATGGATAATTTTTAGGATTTATACCTTGTTTAACTTGAAATACAGGAACAGTTACGCCACTATCTTTAAACACTTTAACCAGAAACTTAGAAGGTACAAAACAAGCATTCATTCCATTTATATAATCAACCCAATTTCTTCCAACTTCAGTATTCTCAACCATTGTGTATCCTATTTTTATATCTGATTTGTTTTCGTGGAATAAATCTGGGGTAGTCTTAATAATTCCAATTCTTGCTTTTTCAAATGGTTTTTTTGCTACTAAATCTCTTTGCTCTGGAGTAAGTGTCAAATATTCTAATGTAGTTTCTCCATCTCTTCTCTGCCAACCAACTGAAAGTTTGCCTCCAGTAAGTTTATCTAATGCAACCATATACTCTAAAGCAACTATTCCATAACCTGAAAATGGTGTAGTCCATCCATAGAAGTTAAGATTTTCTGTATATTTACTTTCCATTGTCTTCTGGTTGTACAACCACAATCCTACCAATTCTACCAATGTTTTTCAAAAGCATCCAAATATCATATGTTAAATCAACAGGTTCTTCACAAGGTACGAAGGTATTGATTGCACCAATAGAAATCATCATACCTTTTTTCCCATCTCGATTTGCATCAGCATAAGACATGGGAAATACAAACATTCTTTTACCGAATACTTTATTATTTTCTAATACTGGTTTATCTGACTTCATATATTTAAAATTGTGGGGTTATAAGGCTAACCCCAAAACCTTGTGCTGAGTCATATGGTCGCACAATACCCATCTCACACTATCCAGCTATTATCTAGCTGTCTCCAACCTACGCATATACGCCTGTTGTAAAATTACTGCTTTTAAGTAAACCTTCCATGCAATGGAAGTTTTAACTTTGTACTCATCACCGTGACCTCCTGGAGGAGTTACCACGACATCAAAGTCGCCTGGCATTAACCTTGCAATACCGTATGCACCATCACCTAATATAATGGATTGCTCCACCTTAGATACACCTGATGCTGAGCCTGAGTTAGTTAAGTTAGGGGCTGTAGAAGTTACAACGAACTTCGTACCGTCAACGCTTACAAGTTCCCCTGTAAACATTGATGAACCCTTTGCTAAGTATCTAACTGCTTCTCTAAATGCGGTGTCCTTCATTAACCTTGTCTTAACATAAGGAGAAATTATAGCGACATACTCATCTCCAATTTTTGGAGCATCAGCAGCCTCTAAGCTTTCAACTACATCAAGAAAATCATCAAGGTCAGCGGTATCTGTTGAGAGGATTGCTCCTCTGTTTGCTTTAGCATTTGCGTAATTTACGCTAGTACCTGCAATAAGAATATCTCTGACTTTTTCGTTAATGGTTTCACCTGCGTTTTGTCCAATGAGTTTTTTATATTCATCAGGCAAGTCAAGGAAAGATGTTTGCTCTAAAGCCTCAACCAATTCTACACCGTTACCCCAAAGTTCAAGAGTTGCCGTTACAGTACTATCTGTAACAGTTTCTGGTGACCAAGTAGGAGAGTCGGATAAAACTGCCGAAGGGATTGCAAGTTTACTAAACTTCAACCAGCTCGCAGTCTGACCTTTACGCTTCATTACCATATCAGGCTGACCGAATTGAGGGAAAACCAATTTTGGTTTTGCAAATTCTAATGTTTTACGAACATTATAAACCTCCATCACATCAGCACTGTTTGACCTTATCATTTGTGCCATATTTGTTTTGTATTTATTAACATAAAAACCTAATCGCCGTTAAACGATATTAATAATTATGTATTTAAATACGATTTTTATTCACCTCCAATCTATTTTATTTGGATTTTGACACCTTAGCAACAGCTTGGTTTTTCTTTGCCTCTAATTTGTCTATAGGCATTGTCCAAAGACTTTCGTCTTCTTGCGTACCTGGCACTGCACCTGCCTCATCAGCAGTCTCTTGCACTGGGTTCGCATTAACATTAGCTGGGTTAGGATTATTAACTGGGTTTGTATTACTTGCGGAAATTTCTTCTGCTCGTGTCAACATTACTTGCTCTATTTCTAAAGAAGCGGATTCCCAATCAGCATTGATAAAAGTATCATGGCTTGCGAAAGCCCAAGGGTTCTTGCGAATCCTAGAAACTTCCTCTGCTGGTATTTCAGGATAAAGAGAGATTAAGCTCTCCATCTTATTTCTAAGATTTCCTGTTGCTAATTGAATAGCTATTCCATACTGACCTTCAGGTGTTTCAAAATCGGTTGCCCCATCTTGATTCTGTTGGTTATTATTTCTGTTACCTCTTTTGGCATCAACCACTGCTTGATTTAGTCTTCTGACTTCTTCTCGCATACGATTGAGTTCCGCATTCCCTTGAGTGGTAGGCGTGCCATTTTGATTGTCGGGAGTCGTACTATTTACAGATGGGTCAGCCCCTTGGCTTCCATTAGCGGAAGAATCAAGAGTACCATCTGCCGCAGCTCCTGCGTTACTATCATTATTGTCTTGCATTTATATATGTCACCTCCTTCTTTATGTATCACTTTGATACAGTCTAATCATATATAACTCTCAAAAGAAATGTCAACTAGAAGTGGATTTATAAGTTATTACTGAACCTCTTGAAGACTTCTAAGGATTTTGTCTTTTTTCTCACGATTTAAATTAGGGTCGTTTATTGTACTGTCCATTTCTTGTTGGATACTACTTGATTTACTTTTTTCTGACCTAAGATTTTGAATTTGTTGATTTTCAAGATTAATAGAACTTGTCTTTATACCTAAAGCAGATAGTATTGCTTGACCTACATTTCTAGTTCTACCTTGAGAATCTTTCTTTCCAACTAAAGCTGGATAAATTGTATTTGTCAATGTAACTAAAACTGCTGGTGATACAGTACGATATAGATGTGCAAGTCTCTGAGCAACCCTCTTTGGTGTCAAATTAGATTTAGCAATTTGACTATTAAAGTACAAATCTTTATTAGCTAATTGTTGTACAACTTCCATGGCAAATGGATTAAACGAAAGTCCAAACGGTAGTTGTCCTTTTCCTAACCCACTTTCCACAAAATTACCAAAAGGATATATATAACTAGGGTCAAAGTATTTTACATTACCTTCTTTATCTGTTTTTGATAATCTAATTTGATTTTTCATATAATCTGGTAATTCAATATTAGGCTGTTCTGTCAATCCTTCAATAGCAGATTTTATCTTTCCAAAAACAGCAATGCTTTTAGGATTATTTACTAGAGTTTTAGCAGTAAAAGGTAAAGCCTGTCTGGTAAAAGAATAAAAAGGAATATATCTTGCCACAGAAGTTCTTTCTGCTTGACTAATTCTATATGGTGAAAAGATTGCTTCTTCCGCCTTATTCATTGCTTGACTTACTAAATCTTTATCCTTTAAAGCAGCTTCTAAACCTAATCCTTTTTCTCTTCCCAGTCTTTGTATCCAAGTTTTAAACACATTTAGTTTTGATGTTTCTTCTGTAATATTTTGTAGTTGTTTTGGTTTGCTTGCAAACTTCTGTAACAATGTTTCTTTACTCAATCCTGCTGTATCTAATAATTCATTTAATCCTGTACCAAAACTTCTTCTACCAACCAATCCAATATCTTGGGCAACCTTAAATAAACTTGAAGTTCCAGCCTTATATTCTTTAACAGCACTGATATAGTCTGATATAGTTGATATTAAGTTTTTTCCTGTACCCATACTTGAAAGAATTTGGTTTGAAATTGTATTTCTGACGTGATATGCGGGATTCCAAATTGTCTTACCAGCCTTCCAAGCATTAAGTAATTTATCATAAGCATTAGGAGTATTAACCTTTCTAACATTATTTAAATAATCTGCAATGGCTTGCGGTATTTGTATTCTTTGAAAAGATTTAGCAAAAGCACGACCTTTAATCCCGACCTCAGAAGCCTTAACATATCCTGGCAATGCCTTACCACCTCTACCAAGTTTTGTACCAAATTCACTTGCAATATTTTTAAACATCTTAGCAACTTCAATATCTTTTATTTCAGAACCCAAACCTTTGTAGACAGCAGGTGCAAACTGTTTTACATATCCTTCAGCTCCTTTTCTTTTCTTAAACATACTACCAACAACCCTATTAACTCCCTTAACAGTACTAGGAATATTTTTCACTTCATTTGTAAAAATATGGCTAAGATAACCCTTAGCTGTCATTTTATTAAAAACTTTTTTGGTCATAAGTCCAGTATCTACTGCTTCTTGACCAATCTGTCTACTAATTTCTGTAACTCTACTAGCTATCTTTGCAGCTTTTGTACTCGTAGGTTTTACAATTCCTTCAACAATTTGACCCACGTGTATCTGGTCATTTGGTGTTAAACCTTTAACCATACTTTGCAACTCTCTATATAATTTACTTATTCTTGTACCAGTTGCTTGTTCTGCAGCCTTAACAACATTTCCAAATTCAGGTATTCTAAAATATGGATTAACTTTTTCAATAACTTTATAAATTGCTGGAGTTGATTTAGCAAAATCACTTACCTTATCAATTACTTTTGCTGCACCTGTTACTTTAGAAACATATTTTCCACCCTTAGTTAGAAGTTTTCCACCTGCACCAAAAGGAATTATATTAAGAGGGTCTGCTGTTACATCTGTAACAAATGCCCCATATTTATTTGTATTAAATTTACTAATAGCTGTACTTACTGGGTCTGTTCTACTATATTCAGCCATAGCTTTTGAAGGAGTAATATTGTTTTTAATTCCACTAGGAATATTTTTTACGCCAGCACCAAAAGCTTTAACATAATCTATTGCTTGAGGTTTACCTCCTGTTGCTCGTAACTCTTGCACACGATTCTCTGCACTCTGCCTAGTACCTTGTAAGAAACCTCCAAGTGCTTTAGAAGGTATCATCAAAGCATCAAAGACTTTTTGAAGTCCTGACTTACTTTGTTGTGGCACAGATTGCATTTGAGTTGATTGAACTACGGGTGCTGGACTACTCTGCATAACTGGAGGAGTTGAAGCCATTGGAGCAGGTGAAGGCATAGGAGTTGAATTAGGAGTTGGTGAAACTACTGGTTTTTTACTAGGTTTAAACTGATTAAAATCAATATTAAATGTTCCCATGTTATTTTTTCTTAAACCAATTAGATATTGAACTTATAGCTTTATTTACAAAACCAGAAACCTTTTGAACAGTAGGATTAGATTGTATTTTAGATACAGTTTGTTGTACAATATTTGGTTTTTGTACTACTGGAGTTGCAATCTTAGGTGCAGTAAATTTAGGAATAGATATTTGTGGAATTTTTATATTAGATGCCCAATTTTGTACACCAGATGAAATATTTTTAGCAGCATTACTTACACTATTATATGCGTTTTGTACGAAGTTATTTTGCTGAGGTGCAGACTGTTGTTTAGGTGCTATGCTTGCCATTGGTTGACTTGGTGTAGAAACTGAAACCATTTCAGAAGATGGCTTAAATCCTTCACTTCTTAACAAATCTTGTTGTGCTTTATCTCCTCTAAAACCTCTATCAATTGCACCTTGGTCTTGTTTATCTTTCAAGTCTGACCTATATTGTCCTGGTTTTCCACCCAAGGCAAGAGCAATATTATTTAATCTTCTTTCATCTGGCAAATCACCCGACATATTTTTATAATTACCAACAGCCTTACTTGTATCAATACCAGATTTAATATTGCCAATTGCTTTATTTACAAATTGTCCATATTTAGCAGCTGCTTGATTTTCATTTCCTGGAGCAGGTCTTTGTCCATATTTTGAAACATAAGCAACCATTTTTGAACCTGTTAAACCTTTAGACACAGCTTGGTCGTAATACCTTACCAATTCTTTTGCAGAAAGTCTTGTATTAAATTCTGGGTCTTCTAATTGTTCTACACTGTAACCTTTTCCACGACCATCTCGTCTATGATTTTGGAACAATCCTATTGACCAGCCACCATCACCTTTTGCATTAGACCTTCCACCAGACTCAGCTAATGCAATAGCATGAAGAACTTTCTTAAATTCCATATCTCCTGGTCTCATTTCCTCAGCAACCTTATCAATAATATTACCAACACTTCCAGGAACTCCCTCTGGTATAAGGTCAGAAGCCTGAACTTCACTTACCAAACTGGGTAATTTAAATCCAGTTTTTTTAGTTGGTTGAGTACTTGATATAGCAGGATTTACAGATTGCATTTGTACTTGTTTTCCATACACAGGTTGTTTTCCAAAAGTTGCTGGTTTAAATAGTGGTTTCTCCTGTGGGGTTCTATTAAAGAAGTCTTGTGCAAATCCCTGTACTTTAGCTAAAACCTCTGTTAATTTACTTACACCTTTAGGGCTAGGTGTTTGTATCCAAGAGCCATTTTCATCTTGAGTTATAGACCCTATATCTTGCATCTTTTTATGAAGTGTTCCTATAAATGGTCTTTGTATATCATTTATTGTTGCAAATTTAATTTGACTATCAGGATTATCTTTTCCGATTATCTTTCCATTGACATCTGTTTGATAAATAAAAGACTTATCATTATATATTGACAAATCCTTATTCAAATAAGCTGGAAGTAAATCACCATTTTTATCTGTTATTTCTGCTGGAAAATTAACCTTAAAGAATTTTCCATCTTTAGCAGCATATTGTCTTTGAAATATTCCACTATCTTTCATTGTCCTAACATTAGTTAAAGCAACTTCTCCAGGTTTCATAGTCTTGCCAAATAAGTTAGTAATTTTTCCACCAGGTTCTACCGCTAATGGTTCAAAGTCATCAATATTGTCATTTACATTTATTAATTGTTCGTGTACTTTTTGTGTTTCAGTTGACTTTTGTAAATAAGTTTCAGCAGAACTATCATCTCCATACTGATTAAAAACATCTGAAGCCTGACTTTGAAACTGAACTTTAGTCTCAGCCAGCATAACTCCCTTTTGAATATATTCATACTTACTAATTTGTCCTTTCTTAAAAGCTACTTCAAGTTCATCTTCAGCTTTATCAAAATTATTATTGTTAATTCTAATTTCCTGTTTGAAATTAGATAAAGAAGCCTTTGTTTGTAATTCTTGTATCCTTACAATAGTATCATTTACATTTGCTGTAGTATTATCAATTTGATTATCAATTCCTTTTCCTGATTCTATTAAATTATTAAGTGAAATAGTAAGAGATGTTTTTTGGTCACCACTTGCTTGACTAATTGCCTGTTGGTATCTTGATACTAAAGTTTCATTGTCCTGTTTCTGTTGATACAATCTGTCTATTGTTTTTTGTTGTCTATCTAAACTTTCAAGTGCATTTTTAATTGCTGGAGTTTGAAATCCTCCAAAACCAGTGTTTGTGGTAGAAACCGCAGAAGGGGTCGTTTGACTTACTCCGCCACGCATTGCAGTAGACCCACCACTTATCGGCGACCCTTTTGCAACAGGTGACATAGCACCCACATCAGCAGAAGAAGATGGAACCCCCAAACCTGCATTTGGAGTTTCCGAAACCGACAATCTAGCACCAGTTATAATATCATTAACATCAGCTTTTTTTGCTGAGCTGGAGTAATTATTTGCTTGAGTTAAAAGTGTATCAGCCTGTTGAATATCCCCATCAATTCTAGCTTGCTCTGACAGGGTTTGATATAGTTGTGCCTTGCTCCATAAATTAGCTGAAGTATCTTCTGGCATTCTTGATATTCTAAGATTTTCAGCAATTCTGGTTTGTGTTCTTGCTTCCTTTTCTAACTTATCTTGAAATCCTTGAACCTTCTGTTGCTGTTTAATATAAGCTGCAGAACCTGGTTCTGTCATTCCTTTTAACTTTTCTTTTTCATACCCTAAGATTTGACCTGTTGTTAATTCTCCTGAAGCATATTTCCTTGAAACATCAGCATCAGTTACAGTAACTCTCACATTATTTATTTTTTCTAATAGATTTACTTTTTGTAAAGGTGTTATTGTAGTTCTTAAATATCTTTTCTGAAGTGTATTTAAATAATATTCTGGTGACAAATCACCTGCCTCATATTGATTATCAACAATTGCATCTTCTGCTGCTTGAGTCTTTTTTGCAAGTGCAGAATATCCACTAGAACTTCCACCCGATAATGATGGTCTTGATATTGACCTAAATCTTGAAAGCAAACTTTTTAATGCCATGCTATACGCCTCCTTGTGCGTTCAGGTTTTGACCTTCTTGGGCTACAGCTCCTTTTGCGGTGGCTGTCTGTCCAGTTGGAGTGCCTGTAGCACTTAGAACTCCTCTCTTTCCGTCATTTTGTGAGCTGTTAAGAATTGGTGCTTTAGTAGCAGTTTGAACAGCAGAAGCAATTGCATCAGATGTTTGTCCTGTCTGACCTGCTTGTTCTTCTTGTGCATTAGCCATTTCTTTTTGTGCATCAAGTTGTGCTTGTACAACTCCTGGGCTAAACTGTTGGAACTTTGGCATAAGTGCCATTAGCTCTGCATCCTTACCCTCTTTCTTCAATTTCTTGATTTCTTTTTGAGGGTCTCTAAAGCCCGCTTCCTCCAAAGTTGTAGAGACTGAGATTAGTCCACGGTCACGTAATGTAGCAGCATCAACAACTTTATCTGACCTTGAAAGAGGAAGAACATTATCCCAGTCAAATTCAATATCACGAACTATCATTTCTCCATCAGTTGTTTCTCCTGTTACAGGGTCAATAATACTTTCTGTCATCATCTGTTTTAATTCTGGGAAATAGGCAATAAAGTATTTTTGTATCATTACTGACAAATCACGAAGTACTACTTCCCATTGAACTCTTAAATCATCAATTAAGTCAACAAAAGGTTGATATTGAATTGCTCCAACCTTACCAGTATATGGTGCAGTTCCTGCAGCTAATGATATTTTTGGAATACCTAAAGTAAATAAATGTTCCATGTTTCTGTTAATATAATCTGCTGAAGGGAATGGAGAAATTGTCATTTGTAAAGGTTTAAAGTCTGCTCCCTCTCCCTCAATAAAGATAACTTGTCCACTTCCTGGAAGTATTGATGTTGGGTCAAAGTCTGGCATATTAACTGCCAAGAATTTCATGTGGCTACCAATTCTAACAAGGTCACCTTCTTCACCTGACCTATCATTTAATTCTATTTGTGGGTCAACAAGTGGGTCAATAAATCCCGCACTCCAAGGTTTACCAGCAACAACAAAAGAGTGTCCGATAAACTTTGGTATATCTTCATAGTCAGTTACAAAGAATTGAACTAATTTTTTATTTATATAAATTAAGTTAAGTACTTTTACCTTATCTTCAATTACTTCATATCCCCAATAATCAGCAACTCTAGCTTTTGGTAATTTATTTTGACCTGATGGAATAGTAGCACTCTTACCACTATCAGTTGACAATAATCCATATTGGTCATTCAAATGAGAACCTTTTGAGTCGCCTTGAGTACCAGACTCTGAAATTGGTTCTGCTTCAAATCCATATTCTCTAAAAATCTTTTGTGTACTTACTAAATCTGAAAATACTGCAAAAGAGAATGAAGTTCCTGCCGCATTATCCCATCCAACCATAACTTTTAAAACATCTTCATTAGGAGAAATTACAATTCGTTTTCCTTTAGTATCTTCCATAACTTTACAATCAAACATGAAGTCCCCATCTCTAACCTGATTACTTGCTAATTTTTTAAAGATTGAAGTCCAGAATTTATTATCTCTGAAGGTATCATAAAGTGCTTGCTCCACTGCCTCAGTTCTGGCAACTTCAATATCATTAGATTCATCCTTGGGAACTATTTTTACCTTTGGTGGTTTGTTAGTTAATGCCTGTTCAATCTTTTTACAAAATCTCCAAACATAATTTATAACTGCTGATATGTGTCCCTCTTGTTGTTTAACAACTTGCCCTGTAACATTTGTCCATTTTTGTTGTCTACCCTCATAGAAGTCTTGTCTTTTCTTGATTACCGATTCTCGTTCTGAAACCTCAATTGCCATGTTGTCAATTCTCTCAAGAACCTTCTCAGATATTTTATCTCTAAGTTCTTCAGAAACAGAATCATCTATTAGAAATTTTCCTTTTTCTATTAATTTTGCCATTTTTATCTCCTTAAAACATTATAGTCTACTGCCCTAGAATGTACAACTTTTATTGCTCTACTCTCCACAAAATGCAATGCCATCATGAAACTACTGAACTGGTCATTCTTAATTTTTGCATCTTCTTTACTTGCAATCTCAAGTTGTCTTTTGAGTTCAAATAACTTAGAAGAAGCCTTAATTCCTCCCCAATTTTTGTTTTTGTCAACAGTCTTTCCAACTTCGTTAATAATAAAACTCCTATTCCTACCGAGGACTTCTTTGACCTTACCAAATCCCTCAGCTTTAACATCTGCATAGCTACGACCTTTAGGAGGAAACGGATAACCATGTAGCTCTTTAAAAGCATCCTCAGCATTTTTGCCACCAAGACTTCCAGCATCATACCCAAACTTTGTTCTAAGCGGCGAGACTCTTTTAAACGCATTGTAATATTCTTTAATTTTTGCATATTGTAATGATAAAGGCAATGACTTTCCTTTCCACGCTTTGTGAAAAACAATCTTGTGAGGAAGCATCTCAAACTTATCATTCATTAATTTTTTCTTGATATTATATTTGATACAAGTACAAGAAGTTTCATCAGCAGATGCAGCCATATCTACCCAAAAAACATAATATTGATTTTCAAGAGGAACTTCACTAAATCCAGATTCTCTGTCATATGGAATATCATCAGTAAACATTTGATTGACTTCATCCCAAGTATATAAATGGTCTGAATTATCAACATATTGTCCATAGATAACTTGCTTCCTCAAATTCTCATCAGCAATTTTTTCTATCTTTTTAATGTGGTCTTTTGGCATAAACTTATTGGTGTAAACAGATGCCATATCTGGGTCAACATTAAAACTAATTACAAAATATTCAGAATCTAATCCGTTATTAACCATGTCTTCCTCTGCTTCTTGTGCTATCTCCTCATACTCTAAACCTTTAGGCTGTGATGTTCCCACTAAATCCACAGAACCTTGAAAGAAGAAAAGACGAGGAAGCAAGGTTCCGTTAAGAAACAAACGAAGTTCTGGTATATCTCCACATTCATCTCCTGAAACATAGGCAAGTCTTAACCTCTTAAAAGATTCTCCTAGTTGGTCATATGACCTAATCAAAGTTGATGAATGATTCCACCATTTAATTTGAGGTAATCTAGGATAATCATCCATGCCGATAATAGCCCAACCCTTAAGAAGTGATTTATTATAAGTCCCATCAGGAAGTAAATAATGACCCTCAGCAATATCCATAATATATTCAGATACACCCTTGGCAATTTCATAAGTCTTCCCGAAGTTAAGTGTCTTGTATTTAAAACTCATTCTGTCTTCATAGCTAATATTCAATCTATCAAGTTGAGGTTTACACACTGCATGATAGATATGTTTAACAGCTTCTGCTGTAGTTTTCCCCCACTGATTACCAGGTTTTAAAATATTTATACTTTTGTTGGAATACTCAAACCAAGTTTCCATTCCCATATGAGTTGGCATACCCAAAACATCATGTGCAAAAACAGTAATATCTCTAAGTTTTAATTTCTCCTGTAATTCATACGGATTCATCTTCAATTATTTCTCCCTCCAAGACTGGTAATTTAACTAATACCTCTCCACATTTAGGACAAACTCTAGGAGGCAAGACACCATTAAACATTCTATTAACAAGCTCCATAGCCCAAGTATTTTTGTCTGTTAATTCCTGTCTTTTAAGTTTAAGTAATTCTGACTGTATGAAGTTAGTAAAGCTAGCACTATCAGGAAACTTCAATAACTTCTCAAAAGCCTTACTTGCTATAACCCTAGAAGCACTCTCTAAATCAACCTTCCCATCTGCAATATCCTGTATCAACTTCTTTTCTTTGGTAGTTAATTTAATTCCATCATATGCTTCCTTTCTGGCATTAGCTTTGTCTTTAGCTGTTTCTATGAAGTTGTTTCTTTTCTCCTCCCCCAAATTTTCATTACCATTTCCTCCATCAAACCTCCCTTCCTCTTTTTCTAATGTCTTTCTAATCTTCTGATATAGATACACTTTATTCATATTAACTTCTTTTGCATACTTATCAGCTACCTTAAATGGCTTACCTTCTCTACTTTCTTGAAGTATCTTCTCCCATAACTCAGGAGCAATTGGTTTTACTTGAAACATACATATATCTTAAACATAATCATACCTATAAATCAACTAGACTATTAAATGATATAGTTTGACCTATTGTAATGACTATTAAAAGTATGCTACTCTAGTGCCATCTGTGCTAACCTAAACAAACAAGTTAACAGAAATTTATTTAAATTTATTAACTGATTTATTCCGAGTAAGTATAGATATTGAAAAAAAAGTATATAGATTAAATCAAAAAGTATATAGATAATGACTATATACGTAAGCTTGCTTAAGCATATTTGAAGTACCAGTACCTCCTATAGTATAAATTGGATTTGAGAAATTAACTATATAGAACTATATCAAGTAAACTATAAGATAAATAATTTATAAATAGACTATTACCATTGTACTATCTGAATACATAATCATATACATTAAATAACTTGGGTTTGATTGAATACAGATAATACTTCATTGATTAATCGGGCTAGCTCTATGTCAATTGAATAATACTTCATACATATAATAGTATAACTTCATTAATAACAAAGGGGGTAAGGTGTAATAACTAGCAATATAGGCATATATACTATATTGACCCTTGACAAATAAGAACATATAAGGTATATTTATATTACTGGAATTAATTAGATACTACTCAAGAGCATTAAGTCTCTGAGAGATATAACAAATAAATTGACTTCAGCTTAAGGATACAGGATTAGTTAGCTTTGAGTACATTAACAAATTAACTAGGTTGCACAAAGAAGTGGTACGCATGAAAGTATACCAGTCTGGCAAATCTTGTCACAAGGACAAGCAGTAAACACATAACAATATGCAGTGAGCCATTATGAACACGCCTAGTTGATTTAACATTGTACTCAAAGCAATAACTAAAGAGGTGAAGCAATATATCAATATGAATAATACAAAACACATAATTAACTGTAATAGAGTATTTAAGAACTATGACTTAACTTGCCCTAGATGTTTAGAACTATCCAAAGGGGCTACAGCTCGTGACGGTTGGCAGAAAGCATATTTTGCCAACAAAAAATTAAATACAAAAGAAAACTTTGCCTATTGTGGACATAATAACTTGAATGCGGGCGGGTATTGTAATACCTGCGGGAACGGGAGAGATTTTAGTTAAAGGGGTAATATCAATATATGAATAAATTAAAAATATACATACACCAGTTACTAAGGCATAACCGAATATTAGAAGGTCAAGAGAACGAATATGTATTACCTATAATAATGACAATTGTTGTTACTCCTATTATGTGGGTGTTTGTTATATGTTTTTTATCATTATGAATAATCAAGAAATACTAACAAGAATTAAAGACTTAAAAATTAGAATTAAAATTACTATAGATTATATTGCTTCAAGTCAGACCCCGTTAGTTATGATGACTGCAAGCACTATGAGCAACACTGGGTTGAATTGAGATATGTAACAAAAGAGAATTTGTTATTTTAATTTTAACACTACCGCACAGCAACGGCTAGGCGGTAGCAATTAGGAAAGAGGTGATATATATATGATAGATGAACAGACAAAAGAATACAACAAAGCAAAAAAAGTGGTTGATATATTTATAACTACTAATGACAACAAATATAATATATCTAATTTAATGTGGTTATATCTTGAAGGCAAAAAGGATGGATTAATGACGGCAAAAGAAATTTACAACGGGAAAGGGGGTGAAAAATAATGCAAGATGAAGAAGAATTAGACTATGATGCAAATAAACCAGAGGAGGCTGGGTCGACAGCAGAGGACTTTATTGGTGAAAATACAGAGCCTGCTGAAGATATAGAGGAGGGAGAATGGGAAACAGCTGATACAGTTTGTTATAGTTGTGGTGGTCACAAAGTGTCAAAAATGTCAAGAGGTGCAACACTATATGATTTAGTAAATGAGTTTAACTGTACGGCTTGTGGAGCTTTCTGGACTGATTAAAGATATGAGAAAAGGTATCAACATTGCTGAAAAGAATGGAAACTGGAAGGGTGACAGGGTAGGATATAAAGCCCTGCACTCTTGGGTTAGAAGAAGACTTTTAGAACCTTCAATATGTGAAAGTTGTAAACTTGAGAAGTCTTTGGACTTAGCCAATATAAGTGGGGAATACAAAAGAAGGTTAGATGACTGGCGGTGGTTGTGTCGTTCGTGTCATATAAAAAGTGATGGTAGAATAAATAATTTAAAAATAGGGAGTGAAAAAAACGGAGAATATAGAAACTGCCTAGTTTGTAAAAAGGTTATTTACAAATCAAAGTATAGAATTAAAAACGGAGAAGGAAAGTACTGTAGTTATACCTGCACTAACAAAGGAAGATGGAAGGGTTTATCAAAAGGAAAGATAGGGACAGTTAAAACTGCAACATGGGAGGACTAAACTGTTACTCTACGGACAGGCTGACAGCCATTGGTTTAACTACTGATGGCTTGTTAGTTTGTACGCTAGCAATTTAGAATGATTAAAAACTTAGCTTTGAGTATTGACAATGAAGGAAAGATAGTGTAATATAAGGATTATGAAAGACACATTTGTTACGGACAGGGAAGCCGCTGAAATTCTAAAAACCAACATCAGACATATAAGAAGAATGTACAAGGCTGGAGTAATTAGAGGTAAAGATATTTCACTAGGTGAAGGAAAAAGAAAGACAATTAGACTATTAAAAGAAGATGTTATTGGATACACAAAAATTTGATAATTCTGACAAAGAGTTTGTAGATAAAGTACTGAAATTTGAGAATGACAATTATACAATTGATGAGTACTACGAAAATGGGAAAGGGGGTGAATTAAATATGGCAGAAACAAAAATATACAACGCCGACAACATACCAGATGATGCAGAAGTTTTTACGGGACAATCTCAAGAGTTTGCACCGATAGACCCTTCTGAGACATATACGGTAGAAATTATAAAGGCTGATTTACAAGATAATTTTTACTATAAACCTCAAGAGACAGATAAGTCTAAGCAGGGTTCTAAATATGTCATAGGTTTTGAGTTTGCGATACTTGATGATGGAGATTTCTATGGAAGAAGACTTTGGTCAAGTCCATCACTAGCTCTTAAACCAATCACTAAAAAGGGTTCACCAACAATTCTATATAAGATTGTGAACTCAGCTCTTAAATTAAATATGTCCTGGGAAGACTGTAGTGCATTTGCACCAGATACCAAAGGATTATTTAAACATTTACAAGAGGATGTAGTTGGAAAACAGATTAAGATTGCGATTGAAAACGTAACTAATCCTGATTCCAAAAAGACAAGAAGTAAAATAACTTCTTACAGCCCTGTAAAGAAAGAGTTACCTAAGTTTGATGCTGAAAAAGCAAGACTTATAGGAGAGGCAAACAAAAAGAAAGTTAAGGTAGAAGGTGCTAAAAGTACTGATATACCATTCTAATTGTTTAGATATGTAGGTGATTCTTGCACAATTGTCACCTACATAATGTAAATAATTAATGGTTTTGTGAGGTAGATATAACACTGGTTGAATAAGACTAGTGCGGTTTAAGATAACAACTTGAGCCAAGCAGAATAACTGGGGTTGAAAGTCCTTATTGTTAGCCCTGAAGTCGTTACAGGTGAGGCTATAGAAACTGTCTATCTCACAAAGTTATGAATAATTATCTTGGAGAAATTGGAGAGTTAAGTGGGGTCAAATTTTTACCTTATTACATGAAAGATTGGAAGGGTAAAAAGATAGATATTTACTGTCAAGTTTTGAATGCACTACCAACAGAATTAAGAAAACAATTTGAAGAATTTTTAATGAGTCAAGAAAGAATACACAATATAATAATTAAACGACAGAAGTTATGAACTTAATATTTCTTAAATCTTACCTAGAGAAAGCAATCAAGGAGCAAGCATACTTGAAGATTGATTATGTAGACCGTAAAATGAAGATTACTAAGGATAGAACTATTAAACCATTGATATTGAAAGAAGATGGTACACTAATATCTGAAGACAAAGATGGAGTAAAGAATTTTGTACTTGAAGGTATACAAAAAATAGAAAGAATAAATGAAGAAAATAAAAGTTTGTAAATGTAAATGTCACAAACCAATGACTATTAAGATAGATGGCAAAACCTTTAAGGATAATATTGCTATTTATTGTAGCAGATGTCTCAAAAAACACTAAATTAAAATGATAATACTTGTTGCTTGGAAGTTTAATAAAATACAAAAAATGTTATTCAAAATATTTAAAATATGTTATATAGAATTATCGAGTAAAAAGAAAACAATACAAAATAAATATCTAAAAGCATTAAAAAGTTATGTTGATACCAACTAAAGATTACATACTACTTACTGTAGAGAAGAAAGAAGAAGAAAAAACTGCTTCAGGTATTTACTTGCCAGAAAAGATAGCAGACACTCCACAATATGGTACAGTAGTACTAGGTGAAGGATATGAGACGGGATGGAAAGTATTTTTCAAAATGTGGGCTGGTACTCCAATTAATTATGAAGGTGTAGATTATTTACTTGTACATATTAAAGATGTTGTAGCATTTGAAGGGGGTGAGTCCTGATGAGTTTGTTTTCAAAAATAATTCTTTGGTACTCTTTATTTGTAGGAATATATTTAATGTATACTGGAGTAACAATAGGAATTAGAGATGGTGATGATGGTATTTTATGGTTTACTTTGATAGCCATTTTACCAATGTTTTGGAGTACAATTAAAGCTATTAGAATAACTTTTAAGATTTAAGTGAACTTTGGGAGTGGATTTAGTCATGTCAAATGCTTTCCACTCCCTTTTCCGTTCTTATAAAGCAAAAATCTCAAGTTTTACCCTGAGACTTAAGCTACTGAAATCGTACCCTACATAGAAGTTAGGGTGGGGATTTACTTCTATAAGATAACACAATTTACCCTATTTGTCAAATATTTGATATAGAAAGATATAGTTGCTTTTATTTCTAACTGGGTGTATTGTTCTATTACTGAAGTTCCGAAGAAGTCTGAATTATTATAATGTTTTAAACATATGAACAATACAAACAACACCAATAAAGAACCAATAAGTTTACCTCAACCTATACTCATACTCTGAAACCAAAACGGGAACTTAAGACAATTTTTGTCTAAGAATACGGATAAGGCGAGGAGGAGAGGAAGGGAAGGAGCATAGGCATAGTAGTTAGGAAACAGCACGGGCTGGGGGAGGGGGGGCGTAGCTAAAAGTAGAATAATTATGGATTTACTAACTGAGTTACAGAACCAAGGTCTAAAGTTAAACAAAAGACAAGGGGGTATATACAAGTGGCAAGACTTAGCAGTAGATTACTGGAAGAAACTTAATATACAAGGTAAACCTAACAAGAATTGGTTTAGATTTTTTAAAATTGCAGATATGAAAGGTAAAGTTGGATTATTAAGTAGTGTATATTCTGTAACAGTAGATGCTAATACTACAATCCTGAATTATATTTTTACAAAGTCTATTACAATAAATTAAAACAATGAAAAATAAACACTTAAAATTAAAAAGATGGTTATGTGATGGCTGTGGAACTAGATATGAAAAGAAATTAGATGCTAAGAACTGTGTTGAGAGACACAACAATGCTTGGGTAAAATCTGTACTTAAAGCAGGAACAACTATTACTTATACAAAATGAACATACAATTTGATGATGCAGACATGGTTAAACTTCAAGAAGCTAGAGACAAAAAAGATTGGCGTATATTAGATACTTGGAAACAGAGATTTATATATCAAAAATTTCTTTGTGAAAATGATAATGTATCTGTTAAAGAGATTGCAGAGTTAGCTAGAAAGACATTAAAGAAAACCGAGCCTGAACAAGAGGTTATTTTTTAAATGATACAGTAAGATATACTTGACAAGATGTAACATGGTATGATATATTAGGTTATGAAATCATTTGTATTATCAAAATCAGAATTTGAAGATATTAAATCGGCAGAAAATAAAGTAACTAATTGGTGGCGGAATGGAACACTTAAAAGTGACAAGGTTAAACTATACAAAATTATTGAAGTATACGATTTGAGACTTAAATTTAAAAAACGAAATGACAAAAAATAATATACAAATTACAGAGGTAGATGCCTTCAAAGTTAAACCAAATGCTAAATACTTCTTAGTCTTCAAATCAAACAAGAAAGATACAAGAGATTTAACTGCACTTAATGAAGCATTAAAGAATTTCTTTGGTGTGAATAAAATACTAGCTATCTTTGCTGATGAATTTACAGAGTTTAAGATGTATGAGATTATGGAGGATAAATAATGGCACTGAAAAATTATTATTTAAGAAATAAATTAATTTTATTAATTGTTGTTATAACTTTAATATTACAAATAATTATTTTTTTTAGATAAATAATGGCACAATTACACAAACCAATTGGAACTATGGCACAAGAGAATAAAAACCTATCTTGTTTTTTACAGAACCTTAATATGTTTACACCAGAACAGAGAGAAATAATTATTAAGTTACTTGAATACACAATTATTCCTAGATATGAAGTTACTGGTAAAGCACCTATAGAAGAAGAATGGTTGAGGCGTAATAAAAGTATTTTACTACCTTAATGCACAAATGTAATTGTGGAAAGATTGGACATTTATATGTAGCCACAGTAAACAGATATTATTGTGAAGAATGTTTTAAAGACTATGAAGTACCAAAAGGAATTAAAGCAGAAATAAATATATTTAATAAGAGGGTAAAATAAAAACAAAATGAAAAACAAACTACATGGATTTTTTAATATACACGATTGGACTTATGGTGCAAAATATGAAACATCATATAGAAGTACATTTTTGAATCATAATGGGATAGTTGTTGACGGAGGAACGGGCTATCAGAGAAAACAAGACAGAACCTGTAAAATTTGTGGAAAAATAGAAACAATAACATTAGACCAATGACACTACCTAACGATACATTAGCTTATTTCTTAATAGGATTTTTTATAAGCGTAGCTTGTATATCATAAGTATAATAATATTTTTTATAGTAAAGAAATGAAAATTGGAGTTGACATGAAATATGCTATAGATTATGGAAGACTAATGAGGGGAGAAATAACAAACAAAGAGTTTGAAGATTTAACTGGTCTTGAACCAAAAGAAAATAATCCTAGTAGAAAAGATTGGCTTAAAAGGCATATAAAGAAATGAAATACCTATCAATATCACTAGGAATAGCTTTAGGAATAATAATATCTTTACTTATAATAATAGGTGGAGAGAGTAAATGTTTACAAAGGTTACAAGAGGTAGAACGAAATCCTTACTATGATTGTCCAGATGGAGAATGTTTTTTAAATAAAGTAGAACCAATGACATTAGAAAGATGGTTACAAAATGAATAAACAAAAAGTAATAAATGTATTACAAAAAGTATGGTTTGAAGAGATACCTTTGGATATTGCCTACGACTCTATCCACCTCCTCTACCAAAAAGAGATAGCAAAAGATAAAAAGCAAATGGATAAGTTTATTAAACAATACAAATTTAATGGTGATAATGAATATGAAGAAGTCGGGGATGTTATTTCTGTTGACGATTTGAGAGGGTTTTTAAAATTATCACACAAGAAACTAGATAAGATTATATGAAACAATATTACTATCAAAAAGATAAAACAAAAGTATTAGTAGATGGTGATGAACTAATCCAATTTGCTAGGGATTTAGGTTATGATGGCGATAGCTACGGGATATTTTATACAAGTGGTTCGGCAAAGTATCTAAGAGAAAGAGGTTACGAAGTAGGCAGAAATGAACCAGAAGTAAAGGTAAAGGAATAGAAAGAACATTAAAAACTAATACATACAGTGAGTGATGGAGAGTCAGTTTTATATGTCCAATATCGTATGTGGACGGCTAAGAGGTTCGCTACCTCACGTTTCTGACATTAAATAAAAATACAGGAGCTACTCCAGCTCCCCCTCACTGTAGTTGTTAGTTTTTAATTAAAAATAAGGTAAAGGAATAGAACATTAAAAAATTAAGTGAAGCAGTGGCAGAAATGCAGATTGCAGAGAGTTATTCTCTCGGAGGAAAGTAGGCTCATAACCTAGCTTTGTAACTATGCCCACGATTGCTAGCAGGTCGGATGGCATATTACAAAAGTTCATGTAAGGGTGATAAGTCCCTTACCTGCTTCACTTAGTCTTTTAGATAGAAGTAAATAAACACAATGGAAGAAATTAAAAAATTAGTAGACAAACAGAAATTTGTTAGTAGTCTTTATCTTGAGCTTGAAGCGGGTATTGCTGAAGATGTACACGTAAAAATTAGAGAATTATGCGAAAAAGTATACAAACTAGGAGAGGAGAATGGAAAAAAGGTTATGTGGAAAAAATGGCAGGATGCTACCAATAATGCTTATTACAAGAGTACAAATTGGAATCAGTATGACGAGATGATAAATTTTGATTTAGATAAAGCCAAAGATATTAAATAAACACAATGCAAATATGAAAAAAATACCTAAATATACAAAGCAATGGAACAAAGTTCTATGTGCATTCTTTGGACATAAAGGATACAGACAGATTGGAACAATATCATTAGACGGAAAAAAGAGTTATTGGGATGAAAGAATTATAAAGTGTATTAGATGTGGACTAATTAAATAAAATGAATACACAGACAAAATCAAAAGAACTAATAACACTTTTAGGATTAGCTGGAATTTTTATCATTCTATTTTTAGCTTTATATTCCTATCAAGGATTTACAGAAAGAGTAGAGCTTAGACGGATAACAATACTTAAAACTAAATACGAAATAATTAGATTAAAATGTGGTGATATAGGTGGAGAATTTATAGAAAAGGACTGGTCAGTTAAATGTAACAAATGAATACACAGACAAAAATTTTATCATTTGATTTAAGAAAGAATAAATATATATTAGCAGGTAATTTAATTGGAAATACTTTTTTTAAAGAAGTTATGCCTGTTCATTTTATGCGTATAATAGGGGGTTATGGAATATCTGAAAGTGCTTTTCAAGATATACTGAGTAAAGAATGTAAGTATATAATTATTAAAGAGTCTGTTACAAAACAAAATTGGAAGTCTAAAATGAGTGATTGGATAGAACATTGCCACATAGCAGACTATGGAAGTGGTAAACAAAGATTTTTAAGTTTAAAATATATGAAGACTCATAAAGTCAAATTAGATACTATAAAATAAACATGAAACAAAAGGTTAAAAAGATTGAAGAAAGTATTGACATAATAAATAGCAAGGTAACTGTTGATGTGTTTGAAATTCCTGGCAAAGGATTACATTTTTCAACTAGTATTATTTTTGATGTACCTCAAGGTAAAAATAATTTCTTTGAATTGTCTGAAATAGTAGACAAGAATATATCAAACGCTAGATATGAAATGCTTGAAAAACTTGCAACTAAGCTAGGTGTTAAGGTAAACTTTGAGCAATGACATACTACAAACAGACAGAGGAAAAGTATAGGTCAATTAAACTAGGCAATGGAGAAGGTAGCATATACGACTATGGTTGTTATATGGTCTCACTCTGCAATGGACTTCGACAAAAGGGATATGACTATGACCCTGAACAATTAAACAATATACTTAAAGTAAAGAATCTCTGGACAGGCACAACTAAGAATCTAATAGATGTAACTAATATAGTACCCAGATGGTTTGATGTCTTCACTTCATTTAAAAGAGTTGATGCTTGGACTACAGTACCTAGCCTTGATGAGATACTTAAACCAGACACAATTGCTATTGGTGAAGTAAGTCCTGTAGGTATAGGTGGTTCTTCTAAGGGTCAACATTTTGTTTTGATTACCAAGAAGGCTACAAATGGTCATGCAATTATCTACGACCCATGGAGAGGTATAGAGGAAATTATAGATACTCACTGGGGTAGTTTAGGATACATCAAGAGTCTTAGATTGTTTACAGTGAAGCCACACGTCAATGTACCACCAGTTGACCCTTGCTTAATCTATAAACAAGAAAATATTAAATTAAAGTCTGAACTTGTAATAGTAAGTCAAGAAAGAAACTTACTTAAAGAAAAATTAGAAGCTATCAAGAACATAGTTAATGGGTAGCGAGGAGGGTTTGTAGCAGGGCAGGTTATGAACCTTCCACACTACTCACTAAATATATGCAAGATAAACAATACGAAGTGTTACTAACAGAAGTTAGAAATATAGCCAAGAGAGTACAAAAAACTGAAGACGGTATATATAGTATTGATAATGATTTGGCTAAAGATAGGAAAGACATAGATGATTTTAAATTGAAGTTAGAAAATATTGAAGGTCAATTAAGTGCATTATCTTCACAAATAGCTAGACAGTCAGGTAAGACCAAAGAAGCTGTGGCTGATGCTGTAACTGAAAGTGTACAGCCTATTAGTGACCAAATGGAAGCCTTTGTACAAAAAAAAGTATTGAAGCCTGTTTACGATATATCTTGGTTTAGCTGGTATTTTAGAAAAATATTTAGTAGAATTAATAGTGAGATAAAGGGGTGAATAAATGAAAGAAAACGAAATAGCTTTAAATAGCGAAAACAAAAAAAAAGGAAAGACCTAATATAAACGAATTTCCTGCTGACTTGAGAATTATGATTTATGCAGCTTTACAAGCAGGACAGACAGATATAGCAAGTGAATTGATAGGAAATTATTTAAAAAAAGAGGATGAAAAAAAATGAAAACTTTATTTTGGTTTATAATATTATTAGTTTTGATATGGTTAGTCTTAGGTGTAGATGCACAGGCTAATTATCCTTATAATTGGAGGTGAATTATATGAAAGAAAAAAAGTGGTACGAATCATCAACATTGTGGATTAACCTTTTGGGTGTTGTTGCAGTTGTATTAGGTCTTGTAGTTGATAGCAACTTGATACCAGATGCAGATGTGTTAGCAATAATTACAGCAGTACTTAACATAATAAATAGATTTAGAGTTACAGGAAATGTAAAAGTTCCAGCTATTGAAAAATCAATAATCTAAAATGACAGTAGAAGGAATACTTAGAACTTTAAACAAAGCAGACTGTATTGTAATAGAAGCAGAAACTAAATATGTAAATGAGTTAAGAGAAGATATTGAACAGACAGCCAGAGAAGGCAGAGAGGGAGAGCATGACCTACTTATCAATGAGTTAATTAAGGAGGGTAAAAGGTTAAACAAAAAACCTTTGCAATTATATGATGAAGAAGAATATTTGATAGGTAAACTAATTAAAAAGAAATGACAGAGATTTTTAACAGTCAAAACACAGAACAATTACTTGTTGAGTATATACAAGCAAGACAAGAAGGTGATACAGTATTAAGTGATGAGGTCTGGATGAAACTTTTGGAAACTGATAGAAAGAATACAAACGAACTTTTAAAGACCTTGAGAGATGAGTTAAACAATACTTTACAAAATGGAACGATTAGTAATTGACAGTCGAGGAACAGAAAAAATAGTATCTCCTACCTCTCCTTTCCCCGATAAAAAACCCCATGAATACGACTATGACAGAACAACCAGATTCCTACAAGAAGCCAAATCACTTGCCAAAGAGGCAAAGCTAGGTCAAAAAGAAGGTACTTGGATTCCTCAATTAGACTACCCAGAACTTCCATTTGCTATGTGTCTGATGAGTGATATGCACTATGGAAGTGTAAATGTTGATTATGACCTTTTAGATGAACACTTTAAAATAGTTGAAGATACACCTAATTTCTTTCTCGGAACTAACGGTGACCATGTAGACAATTTTAACGCAGTTCAATTTCCAGATGGTATGTTTGATAACCCTCTACCACCTAATTACCAAGCAAAAGCACTATTTAAAAAACTTTTAGAGTTAGACAGAAAAGATAAAGTGTCAGTCATTGCACATGGTAATCACGATTTGTTTGGAAAAAAAGGTGGACAAGACTTTTTTGAAACTTTTGCAAGTGAATTTAAATGCCCTATCTTTACAGAGGGTGGACACCTAGATATTCAAACCGCAGGGTACACTTATAAAATGATACTCAATCACACATACTGGGGGAAAAGTAAGATAAATATAACTAACGCACCTAAGAGACTAATGGAGTACGAGAGTGGAGATTACACCGCAGACATAGGTTGGGTGGGACACACACACCAATCAAGTTACGAAAACTTTACAAAAGGGGGTAAAGACATAATTGCAGTAGTATCAGGAACTTATAAAACAGAAGACCCATGGGCATCTAGAATAGGTCTAGGAATGAATCCAGGTCATGCAGGTATAACTCTAGTACTATTTCCAGACCAAAGAAAAATGGAAGTCTTCAAAGATATAAAGGTGGCTCAGCAATATATTCTAGGTAGGATATTAAAATGAAAGAAAGATACACACTACCCCTTACTAAGATAGAAGCCAGACAACTCTTAAAAGAAATGGCTATGGCTGAGAATACTCAAGAAAAACAAACAAAGAAGTTTTGGGAGAGGCATGAAAAAATAATAACAAAACTGTATAAAGTAATATATAATTCAAAAGATGATAAAGAGTCTAGTTGACATTTTAGTAATTATTCTGGTAACATTATTTGTTATACCAATACACATTGTATATTGGATATTAGGCAAGAAGATACCAGAAGTAAGATAATATGTTTAACAATCAACCAACACAACAACCTGTTCAAAAACCAGAAGAACCTGAAGTTAAAAAGGGTCTATGGTCAATTGATAAATTTGATTATGATGGTCAAGTAAAAGCAGGAGAAGTAGATAAAACACAAGAAGAATTTTTAAGGACAACAACGTGGATAAAATAGAAAGAAGGTGATTTAATATGGTAATTTGTGAAAAATGTAATAAAAGGATGCCAACAGCTAGAATATTAGAACTTCATTTGATTAAAAGTCATGGTGGAAAAAATGCAGAAGCAGAAACTGTAATCAAACCTGAAGAGGTTAAAACAGTTTTGGACATAGCCAAACCAGAAGTTCAATTAGATATGGCAAGACAAGCAGCAGAACATGAACCTGTAGAAGGAATGGTTGAAATAGAATCTGTTGATGGTAGAGTACTTGAGGTATCAGTAGGTAGTTATTCTTTTAAAGGTAAGGTAATTGCTGTTCCTAGATTTGTAGACGTAACAGACACTAATGGTGTTACAGAAAAAATAAACTTAGAAGAAGAAGTTAGAAGACTTCTTACAGATGGAGGTTTTTATGTCAAATAAAATTGATACTAAAAAATATAGTTTAACTGAAGAAGAGAAATCTGATTATTATTTTAATTTTAGAATGATGAAAGAATATCAGATGGTTGCTGAGTTCTGGCAAAATAAAGTAAACTGGGTGAGAACAGAAACAATTAAAAGAAATGCCCTAGACCCTAAAAAGTTTACTACTAATTGGGATACAACTTTAGATGATGGTACATTCACCGCAACAAAGAGAGTGGACTCAGACAAAAACTGATTATAGAGGTCAAATCGCAGACGATACATATCATGGAATTGTAGGCTATCACAATCCTTTGTGGCGTTATATGATTAACCGACATGACAGTAAAGTTTTACCTCCAATAAATGTAATAGGATATACAGCAATTCCTTTAGCTATTGAATTTTCACAATGGGGATTTCCTACCACCTATGTGTGTGAAACTTTAGAGGGGGTGAAAAAAGCAAAGAAAGACTGTGAAATGCACTCAGGTAATTTTAAGAACTTTTATTATGCTGACTTTTTAAAAGATTGCCCCAACAACAAACTAACTCTATTTATCAATATCATAGACAGATTGCCAGTTGAAGATACTTATGACTTTCTTGATATGTTACTTAGAAGAAGTAGAGAAATTGTTTGTGCTGTTAAAAATGACAGAGATTGGAGAAGTATTCTTGGTGGTAAATATTCTGTAGATATGACACAATATAAAGATAAGCAATTTTGTTTATTAACCATATGTCAGAAATATTAAGAAGTCTACAAGATGAAAAGTTGAAAAAAGCAAGAGAAAGCAAACTTAGATGGTGGAATAAAAATAAACAAAAACTATTAAGAGAAAGAAAAAGCGTTGGAGTACCTCAATATTTAAGAAGTTCTAGGTAATTTTATTGATTTGTGCGTATCTAGGTCAACAACTTTGTATTTTGGTTTTTTAACTTCCTTCTTTATTTCAGACACCGCATCAATTCTTTGATTAATTCTTGAGTTATTAAGTCGTTGAACTATCTTTAACCAGTCTTTTGGTATAGGAGACCTGAATAAAATAGCTAGTCCAGTGAACATGAAGTAAAAGAACACCAAAATGAAGTCAGTAAGAGTCTCTACCATACCTTTAGCTTTTTCAGGGATACTCTTAACCACACTAGAAACAGTCGTAGCCATATTTTTTTTATCAAATAGCTTCGTTATTTCATCAGATTTTAATATTTTTGCATATTCTTCTGGTGTAAGTGTCTCGTGTGCCATTATATTTTAATCTTTCTATATATAGAGTGTAAACTATTATGACATGAACTGCAAAAAGTAATTAAATTTGTAGGTTTATTGTTTTCTCTGTTTTTATCCCAATGATGTATACAAAGATTTTTATCAGTTTTGCATATCTTACAACTAAAGTTATCTCTTTTAAAAATAAGAGTTCTTAACCTTGGCCATGGAGCCTTACGGATAAAATCTTTTTTATATTCTATAACTTTGATTTCCTTACAAGTAGGACAGACACGTTGCATCCAAGTCTCTCTCCTGTATTTTAGATTACACGTCTTACATATACCGAATACTTTTCTCCTCATTTGAAGCTATTATATAATATATTTGAAGCTATGTCAACTACTGACTTGGGTTGTTACTATTACCTTTTGTATTGTGACCTATTCCTTTTGTAAAATCAAGTCTGTCCATCATTCCATTGTGTCTTCTGCAAACTACTCTAAGATTATCCATATTATGGGTAAGATTTTCTACAATCATTCCTCTTTCAGTATCATGTCTTCCTCCACCTTTGATGTGGTCTATTACTAAATCACCTTCATGGTAGTCTCCAGAAAATTGAAGTGGCAGGGAACACTTATTTCCTTTTTCTTTAAGTATCTCTGCACGAGTATAGCCAAAGCGTTGCATTTCCATTGCTTTTAGTTGTTGTTGTTTCTGTTGACTGTCAATCATACTTTTTTGGGTAACCTTTCACTCATAATTGTAGAAAGTTTAATTATCTCATTCTTTAACGAACTAACTTCTATTGTTAGGTTATCAACTTTTACATCAACAGTATGTATATGGTTTTGTGCCAAAGCAAGAGAAGCATCTAACCTTATCCCAAACTCAGTAAACTTTTTTTCGTTAGCTTCTTTTTCCCATTGAACCTGTTGAGCTAAAAGTCCTGCTTTTCCCTCTGCTTCTTTTTGTGCGAGAATTGTAGCCTTGGTACTTAACTCTTTTTCAGAAATTGCATCACCGACTGCCATTTTTTTATCTAATTCTTCTTGTGGAGTACGATAACTTCTATAAATTGAAAAGATAACTCCTAGAATAGTGAGTGTAAATAATATATTTGATGTTGTTAGTATTTCATTCATATATTTATAATCATATCATATTTATAGGTTATGCTTCTAGTAGTTGAATTGGCACTTCATTCTCTAGACCGCCAGAATAATCATCTTGGTTAATTGCCCACACATCAGCTTGATACGAATGGAATAACACTGTAAATGTTAATCCATCAATATCGGTATATGTGTATAGCTGTCTTGTTTGTTTCAGGTCAAGTATCACTTGGTGAAAATCTCTACCTAATATTTTTACATAATCTCCTGCACTGTGAGAAGCCAAAGCATAAGTACCTGAACTTGGTATTCCTGTTAATGTTGTACCTGATTTGCCAGTATAACTGAATGTATCAATTGCTCCAGTTGAGGGAGTGATGATAGATGCGTACATTGTACTACCTGATGGGTCTGGAAATCCTGCAGTAGGTGTTGCATCTGCTGAACTTTTAAGAGTAATTGATGTTACACCAGCTGATATATCTGCATTTAGCAGTCCTGCTGGCTCAGTGCCATCTTGCCAAATCATATCATCTATACAAAGTAATTTCATCTTCCACATATATTTGAAGTCTGGTGATAATACATATTTATGTAGTGCCTTTTTAAGTGTTGGTGTGCTTGCTGGAACTGATGTTGCTAAAGTATATTTATATGAAATCTTTTTACTATAAACTCCTGAGGCAAAATTAAATGTAGCCTCAGTTGAAGCAACTGTACTTGCAGTTCCAAGAGTTGTCCATGAAGCATCAGATTCATCAGTTTTGTATTCAACTAAAATAGAACATCCAGTAGGTAGTGATTCATACATTAAAGTTACAGACCTTCTTATTTTATAAATAGAAGGTAAACTTGCTTCATCATATGATGTTTGTAAATTACCAGTAGATTGATATGTAGTGAATGAAGTTTGATATATATATCCATCTCCTGAACCAGCCATTAGATTGTTATTAAATACCAAAGCTGAAACCCATTCTTTACCACTTACACTAAAAGCATTATGAAAACCACTTCTGTCAAATAGATACACTCCTTCATTACCTGTAGTAGAAGCACCAGCTCTGGCTGATATAGTAAGTACCAGTTTGTCATCCCACTTAGTCATGTCTTTGATAGTTACATCCCAAGGAAAATCAAGTAACTTATCAATAGAAGCAGTGTTAAATACATATAGTCTTTTCTTAATTGTTCCTATAAATAATAATGTGTCGTAAGTTTCAAGAGCAGTTATAACAGTATGGTCAAATGGAAATACATTTACCCAACTAAACTCATCATATGAATACAAGAACCCTCCAAATTGATTATTAGTTCCTGGTAAGTTTTCAGGGAAACCTCCACCAACATACAATTTATTATTATATTCAGCCATTGCTAAGATATAGCCAGGATTTCTAGGAACTGTAATAGTCTTTGAAAGAGTAAATGCTGACATATCTGTACTTGTATATATCTTTGCTTTTGAACCCAAACCTATATAAACTGTTCTAGTTGTAGTTCCATATTCTGCCATTGCACCAATTGTTGCTTCATTAGTTCCTGCAAATATCTTGCTTAATACAAAATTAGTACCATCATATGTATATAGTCTTGCATTTCCAGCAGTTGTACCTTCGGGATTTCCAGTACCTATGTATAATTTTCCTGTTGCTGTAATATCTGAATACAACATACAATTTACTGATGTTGTGCTTCCAAGTAATCTAAAGTAGGCATCTTCTCCTGCAGCCGCTGTCCAAGTTGAACCTCCATCTGCAGAACTAGCTACGTTTCCACTAGAATATCCTGATGTAGATTTAGAAGCCCAAGCATAGTTTTGGTCATTAGCTGCCGCAGCGGTTTTTAATACTATCCAATAAGTTGTAGTTGCCGCTAAAGAAAATGCAGCAGGAAATTCTACAGTAATCCATCCATAAGTTGCTGTTGTAAAAGCTGTGATAGTTGCTGTTGCATTTGTTGCATCAACTAAAGTACCTGATGGTACACCTGCATTATTAGTTTCAATTCTAACTGTTATGTTTCCAGGAGTTCCTGCATTCTTTTTTAGATTTACTGACACAGCTTTCATTTGTAAGGCTGTGGTTACTTGGAAACTTTGTGATTGTGCTCTTTCTGTTGCTGCTTGGTCACCAATAATTCTATCTAAATTAGTTCCAGTTTCAAACCATTCTATTCTCCGAGCATCAAATAATTCAGTATAAGTTGTAACTCCATCCCAAGAATAAATTTTACCTGTTGAAGTTCCCACTATATGTGTTGGTGTTGTAGAAGCAACAGAAGATGATAAAGTCCCGTCTTGTGTTGCATCTAAGGTTGGTGTGGTTGTTCCTGTATATGAAGTTAAATAATCAATATGTATTCTACCTGAACCACCATTACCAGTACCACTAAATCCAGTTCCACCAGAAGCAGTAATCAAACCAGTACCAAGTGTTGCAGTTTGTGCTTGAATCCAAATTGAACCACCTGCTCCACCACCACCTTCAAAATGAGCCTCACTACCATCAGAACCACCATTAGAGACAATTGAACCTGTAACTGTTATGGCTAGTGATGCTGCTATAATTATTCCACCACCAGAAGAACCTGACCTGTCGTTACCTGTATCTCCAGAGTTTCCACCCCCACCCGCACCACCAAAGAATATTGTACTTAAAGAAGCAGCACCTACTGTTCCACCTCCTGTACCACCAACTCCTGTACCAACACTTCTTCCATTACCCCCAGCTGTTGCGTGACCTCCACCACCTCCACCTCCACCATTTGAAGCATCAGCACCAGTTGCACCACCTCCACCGTTTCCATTAGCAGCTGTTGAAACCGAGCCTACTCCAGTTGAACTTTCACCCTGTTTTGAAGCACTAGTTATTAAATCCCCACCTCTAAATCCACCAGTTGAAGCACCAGCTATTGGGCTACTTGAATCACCCAATAATCCAGTGACACCACTTGCTGAAATACTACCAGTAACAGTTGTAGATGTATTAGCATAATAAGCAAGTATTCCTCCAACTGTTCCATTCCATGCTTTAGCTGTATAAGTTTTTCCAGAGTCAATAGTGACAGTTGTATATTGTTTCATCACACGAACTTGAGCACCTGTAACATAAGCTGCATTTAATGCTGTTTCTAGTGTAATAGTTCCAGTAGAATATGAGATTATTTTATTGAATTGTCTATTTCCTGCACCCGTACCTTGGGTTTGATGAATAAAAACTTTTTGACCTGCTGCAAAAGAAGCATTAGTTGCACTTAGTGTAGTTGAACCAGATGAACCAGTACAAGCTGAGTCAATTGGTGCTTCTGTAGTATTTGCTGAAATAGTTAATGCACCATCACTTCCATCACCAAAATATGATGAGCCACCTGAAGACCTCCATATTTCTTGTGATGTAATATCTGCTCCAGATTCTGCTAAACCAGCAGAACTGAAATTTCTTTCAAGTGTAAGTTTACTTGTATTAGTTATATCAATATTTGCTGACCTATAGAATTTACCACCATCTTCAAAAAATTCTTGGTCAAAACCATTCTGCCAATTAAGTTGTACCCAATGTGGAAAGAAAGTTGAATCTCTATAATTAGGTTCACCAGAAGAAAACTTATTTAC
>JALNYV010000020.1 GCA_023229785.1 Candidatus Dojkabacteria bacterium
GCTCTGGCTCTGGCTATGGCTCTGGCTCTGGCTATGGCTATGGCTATGGCGATGGCTCTGGCTCTGGCTATGGCTCTGGCTATGGCTCTGGCTCTGGCTCTGGCTCTGGCTCTGTCTATGGCTATGGCTCTGGCTATGGCTCTGGCGATGGCTAAAATATATTAAATGAGGACTAAAATGGAAACTATCACAATCTTTGTTATTCTTCTGGCAATTCTAGCAATCGCTTTATGGCAATCCAAACAATGAGGAGGTAGATGAAATGGCGAATGGAAAACGTCAAAACGAACACCATATCTGGCCTCGCTCTAGAGGCGGGACAAATGACAAAAGCAATGTGGTGATTGTAGACGCCAAGGCTCACGACCTTTTCCACCAGCTTCTAAGCAATCTTACTCCGCCAGAGATTATCACTTACTTAGTGGAGAAATTCTGGGGCGGTGACTGGGAATATGTTTACCTTGCCATTCACGAAAAAGACATTGAAAAGTAAAAAGAGTTAAGCGGTTCTCTATAAAAACCGCAATAAAATTATGAAATATTTTAGCACTTTTAGCGGAATAGGCGGATTTGAATTAGCAGTCCCCAGTCATTGGAAATGTGTCGGATATTCTGAAATAGAAAAAAGAGCGATAGAGGTTTATCAAAAACATTTTCCTAATCATAAAAACTATGGAGATATTACAAAAATCAAAGCAGAAGAACTCCCAGACTTTGACGCTCTCCTTGGAGGATTTCCTTGCCAAGCATTTTCAATCGCCGGAAATAGAAAAGGATTTGACGACACAAGAGGAACGCTCTTTTTTGACATTGCAAGAATACTTAAAATCAAGAAATCTAAGTTTGTCTTGCTTGAAAATGTTAAAGGATTGTTATCTCACGACAAGGGAAAAACTTTTAAGACAATCATCAAAACGCTTGATGAGTTGGGGTATGATGTTGAATGGTGCGTGTATAACAGCACGGATTTCGGTAGACCGCAAGCTAGACCGAGAGTGTATATTGCAGGGTTTATTCGGGGAAGCAAAGGGCAGTCTATGCTTAGCGAAGGGATTAAGCAAAAAGCACCGATATTGTTTGAGTGCAAGACGAGGTTTAGAAATACGAACTACAACTGGGAAGAAATTGGCAGAGTGTCCACCGGAATTATACGAGATTATGCAGGGCTTTCAATTAGGGTGGACGGCAGGATTACCGAAGACGGTGAGGAAGTCATTATTGGGTAATGCCTTAACACCTGCTATCCCAAAAGCTATAATAAGCCAGATAACTTAAAAGGTTTCGGCAACTTCCATATAAAAAGTTGCCTGACATTTGTAGATTCTTTTCCTTTAATAATTGTGACGGACAGTGAGCCGTATAATATTTTAAGATATTATGTCGTTGTCCGATTCCAACTTAGTTTATGACCGTCCTTAAAGACCTAAAGAGCTAAATGTGGTAGACTGCAAGGTGACTATACGAGTGCGTAGCGTAATGGGTCGTTTCATTACTTAAATAAGTGACGTATACCTTGGCTATCTCGGCAAATCCTTGCCAATTATTAAAGGAGTAGAGTTTATAAAGCTAAATAAATATATATGCTAGAAATAAGCGAAGTTGAAAGATTTTATTATGGAGAAACTATATTAGATAAGACGTTATTTAGAAGAAATAAAAATTTACATACTGGTGGAATAATGAAAGCCAATATTAAAGAATTTAACGGATTAAGGAATTGGCAAGCTATGAGAATCGTAAAAAAATATTTAGATTATATTAAAAAGAAAAAAGCTAAATAAATATATGGAAGAAGAAGTTTGCGAATGGGAAGGTCAATATGGGAAAGATGAATTTGATAACTTGTTTTTCTGGTGCATTAAATGCGGAAAGAAAAGGGGCTTGGAAGAACTAGGAAAAGTTAAATGCAATGAAGATTAACTAAACAATATGAAAATAGACAAACTTAAACTGATTTTATCTACAATAGCTTTTTGTATAGTAACAATGGCAGTATTCTATGATAGCTATATTTTGGGGTTTCTTGGAGTGTTTATTGCAACTATAAATTATAAAGAATAACTAATCTAAACTATATGAGAATAGAAATAAAAGAAAATAAAATATTATTAGTTGCCTTAACAGATGAAAATTTAGACAACGATAATTATGTTGGATTGGATTTTGACGAAAGAATAGTAGAAGTGCATATTGATGAATTATTATGTGCCGTTCACGCCTTTGAGCAAAAAAGACTTATGAGAATAAACAGAGAAAATAATTACAGAGATAACTAATCTAAATTATATGAGGACAATAAAGTTTCGCGCGTGGGATAAGAAAGCAAATAAGATGGAGCTATGGGAGGAAGTGATATCGGCGGTAATGTTTTTTCGTTATTTTGATGGTAACTATGAACTTATGCAATACACAGGACTAAAGGATAAGAATGGAAAAGAGATTTACGAGGGAGATTATTTCAAGGATGATATATGGTATGTAGAAAAGGCTTTAATAGAGTTCAATAATGGAATGTTCGGATGGTGGAGCGATGGCAAAGAAGAGTTTATACCGCTTAATGATTGCAAAAACATTGAAGTAACCGGAAATATATACGAAAACGAAGAACTAACAAAGGAGGTGTAACTTGTACATTCGTTGCTGTGTATGCTTAAAGATGATTGGAGAAAAAGAACCGTTGTCAGACAAAAGAATTTCGGACACTTACTGCGAACCTTGTTACGAAAAAGCAGTGACCGAAATGGACAAAGAAGATTTGGTGTTTGAGCATCCGACACCAACGTAAACGGAATTTTTATTCCGTAGTCGGTCTAAGAGGCTTCCCGGCTTAAAAAGAAGCCTCACTATTTACTTATTATTAACTTAAATATATGGCATTTTTAATTGAAGTTAGCGAATTAATAATAATTTTATTGGTTGGGTATTATGTCTTTACAGTGATACGCAATCAAAAAAGAAAAAAGTAATTATGACTAATAAACAAATTAGTTTAATCGTAGGTTTTGTAGTTTTGCTGATTGTTTTCTTTTTTACAAAACCATTTGTTTTAATCAATGCTGGAAACAGGGGTGTAGTTCTTAATTGGGGTGCAGTATCAGACACGATTATGAACGAGGGTTTTAACTGGAAAACTCCGATTAAACAAAAAATTGTTGAATTAGATGTGCAAACACAAAAATTGGAAACAGACACGCTAGCTTATTCAAAGGATATTCAAACAGTAGAAACTAAACTTGCTTTGAATTATCATCTTAAGCCTGAAATGGTTAATAAACTTTGGCAAGAAGTAGGTAAAGATTATCAATCAAGAATTATAGACCCAGCCATTCAAGAAAGCGTAAAATCAGCCACTGCTAAATTTACAGCTCAAGAACTTATTGAACAAAGACCGAAAGTAAAAGATGAGATTAAAGCTGAGTTGTTTACAAGACTTGCAACTTACATAGTAATAGATGAGTTTTCAATTATAGATTTCTCTTTTAGTGATGAATATGAAAAAGCGGTAGAACAGAAGCAGGTTGCTCAACAGAATGCCTTAAAAGCTGAAAATGACTTAGTTAGAATTAAGACAGAAGCAGAACAGAGAGTTGCGGAAGCTGAAGCGGAAGCACGTGCTATTCAAATCCAAGCCGAAGCTATCACTCAGCAAGGCGGTAAGGAATATGTCAATCTTAAATGGGTAGAAACGTGGGATGGTAAATTACCAAGTTATGTTATGGGAACAGATGTTAATGCTTTATTAAATCTTCCAAGCGGTAATTAAATCGTAACCAGTTTTGCAGGTATCTGGATTAACAAAAACCTGCTCTAAAACTTTAAATTATGGGAACAGGAATAGGAAAATATTGTGAACGTTGCGGACATCAACTTTGTTGGGATGATGGTTTCGTATTAAAAGAAGACGGAAATGATTATGATTTATGTAAAGAATGTGATTGTATTGTTAGGTTTGATAAAAATAGATTTACAAAGCAAGACTATTTAAGAGAGTAAGGCGGTTTCTGAAAGGATATAACCAACGCACTGCTCAATTCGTGGCATTCACTGTCGTAGCACAATCTGCTCATTGCCGGCGACCGTGCCGATTGAGATACAAGCTAAGGGTCTTAATAACATTCGGTATTAAATAGTCTTGCTTTGTAAGTATATTTATATGTCAAACTACAAAGTAATAGCTAGAAAAAAAGGAGATAAGAAATGGAGAGAAGCCATAATGCTTGATGATTATTTCGGTAGTCATAAGTACGGTGTTTGTTTCGCAGATTTCTTTGAAGATGGTTGGTTTATTTTTCAGGAAGAAAATGGGGTTATCTATGAAGAAGAAGAATGTGAGTTTAAACAATGTGTATAATACGTGTAAAGAACGAGTATAATTTACACACATAAGTAATTTATATGAAAAAGAAAACAAAATGTGAGTATTGTGGTGGCACAGGCGAAGTTGAAGTTGACGTTTGCGATGTTTGCGGTGCTAGCGAAAAAGATGTGTTTATAGGAAGATATAAAGGAAAGCATATCTGCCACAGTTGTTATTTTGATAGGTTAACTGATGAAGAAATAAAAGAATTATAATAAGTAGATTAAATATGAAGTTAAATAAAAAAGTTGGAGTTAGCTTTAAAATATATCCTGAAAAGAATAAAAAGAAATACTATAAAGTTATAATCACGCAAACAAAAGAGCAGATGTATTTTGTGAATGATGAAATATCAAGAATACAAAAATTAGAGAAAATAAAACATAATTATATCGCTATATGCAGAAGTTATGAGCATACAGACAAGAAATTTAAAGGACAGATTGGAACAATTTTATTTTATGTAGAAAGCTCAAGAAAAGTAGGAATTGTATCGCACGAAATGACACATGCAGTTATCTACTACTTCTGTGGCAAAGGATATAAACTAAAAAACATTAGAAAGAATAAAAAATTAGAAGAAAAGTTCTGTAATTATAGTATGTTTTTAAACGCACACTATTGGAATAATTGGTATAAGGTAACAGAAAAGAAATAATATGATTAAAGGAATAAAAAAGACAAGTAAGAAAGAACTGCTTGAATTAAGAGATATGACTTTATTAGAAGTTAAGGAATGGTGCGATTTTCTTAATGAAATAGACACAGAGCTTCATAGAAGAATAGATAAAAAGAAATAAAATATGCCGACATTCGGTTCTCATAAAATAAAAACAATAAAAAAACAAGAAGGGATAAACGAAGGTAAAAGTTATGATGAGTACATGGAAGAAGCTAAGTACAGAAAACCAGGGCTTTATTCCGGAATGGTAAAAAGAAGAAAGGGTAATTGGGTGTACGAAAAGCTAGATTATAGTTAAAAAAGTTTGACATAGACTACTGATTTTGCTATAATGGTAATAGCTTAAGATATGTGTTCCATTAGAGATATTTATATCTTCTAGGGAGAAGAGGGCTTATTATCCCTCTAAGTTTATTACATTGATATACTCTTAAAAAGAATCCTAAACTCATGCTGAGGATTAAACATGTTCAGAAATAGAAACCGCATAACATAATGCGGTCTTTTGCGTTTAGAGATATAGAAAAATAATAGCTAACATTACATAATAATTATAGTTAATTAAGAATATGGCAGCGCCAATAGCAAATGATAGAAACTTAGGAGCAGAAGTAAGAAGACTAACGCTTGGAAAAATTAAGAAAGTTTTAGAGGATGAAGATAATTCAATCTATGGCAAAGAATTCCAACAAGCGTTGATTTTACGTTTAGCTGGTACTGTATTGCCAAGGTTAAATGAACTTACTGGAGAAGGAGGAGGTTCGGTGGTTATTCAAATTGCTAAGGAAATAAGTGATAAAAATGTTATTGCACCAAGCCCAGAAGGAAATAGCAATTGATAAGCACAGATTCAGAGTATTATGTTGCGGGCGTAGATTTGGAAAGACAACCTTAGCAGTAGAAGAGATAAAAGGTAAAGCTCTTTATAGGCCAGAAGCTAGGATTGCTTACATAGCGACTACTTATCAGCAAGCCAGAGATATAGCTTGGCAAATGCTTAAGAAAGAGTTGAATCCTATCATCAAGAACATAAACGAAAGCAGACTTGAACTTGAAGTAATGGATAAGAATGGTGGAAGCTCTTTTATATTCTTAAGAGGCTGGGAAAGTGTAGACACCTTAAGAGGACAATACTTTGACTTCCTAGTATTAGATGAGGTTGCCAGTATGAGAAACTTTTGGCTTAATTGGCAAGAAGTATTAAGACCGACATTGATTGATAAAGCCGGAGAAGCGATGTTTATCAGTACTCCTAAAGGCTATAATCATTTTTTTGAACTATATAACTTTGAAAAAGAAAACGTAGACTTTAAAAGTTTTCAATATCCGTCTTCTGCGAATCCTTACATAAAACCGACAGAGCTTGAAATAGCTAGAAGCCAGATGACAGAAGACAGGTTTGCGCAGGAACATCTAGCAGACTTTAGAAAGACAGAAGGTTTAGTGTATAAAGAGTTTGATAGAAAAAGACATCTATACGATAATAAGACAATTAAGCCTGAAATAGCTGAGGTTTTAGTAGGAATAGACTGGGGGTATACTAACCCGGCTTGTGTACTAAAGATACTTAAAGACAGAGATAATCATTACTGGGTTGAAAGCGAATGGTATAAGACACAACAAACTACTGACCAAATTATAGAGCAAGCTAAGTCTTGCAAGCCTGATAGAGTTTATCCTGACCCGGCTGAACCAGATAGGCTTGAACTAGCCAGAAGAGCCGGGCTTAACATTAGAGAAGTTAGCAAAGACATAGCCGCCGGTATAAACGCAGTCAGAGAACTGTTCAAACAGAACAGGATAATGATACACAAAGACTGTGTTAACACTTTATGGGAACTAGAGACTTATAGGTATCCTGATAAGAAGCCTGACAAGAACGAAGAAGAAAAACCAATAAAAGAAAATGACCATGCGGTTGACCCTTTAAGATATGTATTGTATATGGATGAACCGACAGCGACAGACTTGAATCAAAACTTTAATTTATATAAAACAGAGTATATTTAACTATATGGCAGATAAACAGTTGTCCAATATAGAAATGGAAGCTATCACATATTTGCAAAAATATAAGCAATCGTGGGAAACAGCCACAGCTTTTGTTACAGATAGAGTTAGCTTTCAAATGCGCAATCTGATTAGAGAGTTGCGCAAAAACTATTGGGGAATATATAAAGACCCGGTAGATATTCATACCGGCTTAAAGAAGACTTGGATTCCTTTGACTGAGTATACGGTAGAGACTGCTTGCAAAAACATAGATATTGATACCAAGGAAGTCCAGTTTATTAGTAAGAAGCCTGGTCGTTCTAAACTTAATCTAGTGTTAAGGGAGAAGACCAGAGAGGTATTAGATGAGATTGATTTCGGCCGAAAGCTGAACGAAATGATAAGACAGCTAGGTATTGACGGTACAGCTATTTGGAAAGTAATGGAGAAGAAAGTAGACGGTAGAATTGTACCTGATATTATGCAGGTTGATGTTCTTAATTGGTATATTGACCCGACAGCTAAAACTATTGAAGATACTCCTCTTGTGATTGAAAGGTCAATCATGATACCAGATGAGATTAAGGAAATGGATGGCTGGGATAATACTGAAAATGTTTTCGCCAAAAGGAACGTCAATCTTTATGATTCTGAATACAACTATGGTAATACAACCAACGAGCAAGAGTACGTTGAAGTGTATGAGGCTTGGGGTTTGATACCGAAATCTTTGATAACAGGTAATTCTGAAGATAGACAAGAGAAAGTAGAGGGGCATATTGTTATCAGCAACCTCGGTACAGATTCAAAAGTACACTTAATTGAAAAGAACATAAAAGGCAAGAAACCTTACATAGAGTTTTGGTACACTAAAGTACCAAATAGATGGTTTGGCAAAGGTATCGCTGAGAAACTTCTGATGATACAGGCCTGGATTAACACCGTAGTCAATACTCGTATTCTTAGAAACAGAGTGGCACAGCTTGGTTTATTTAAGATTAGACAAGGCCAAGGAATAACAGCTCAAATGCTGTCAGCTCTTCCGGTTAATGGAGCAATCCAAGTTAAGGACATGGGAGATATTGAACAATTTGTGGTTCAGGAAGCCACTCAATCAAGCTATAATGATGAGAATGTGGCTCTAGAATGGGGGCAAAGAGTAACTAGTGCTTTTGAAACTGTTACCGGAGAAAGCGTACCGGCTTCAATTACAGCCACCACTTCGGCCATTCAACAGCAATCAGCTTCTTCTGAATTTAAACTTGTTCGTGAAGGTATAGGAATACAGATTGAAAAGATGTTTAGAGACTTCTTTATGCCTATTATTAAGGAAAGAATGACAAAGGAAGATGTAGTTAGAATTATGCTAGACGGGCAAGAGCTGAGAGAATTTGATGAAGAGTTAGTTGACGCTATGGTTAGCAAGTATATTACTAAGGTGAATGAAAGCGGAGACTTTCTTGATGAAATGGAAGTTGCTAAAGCCAGAGAACAGGCCAAAAAACATCTTAATAGAATTGGCCAGGCCAGATTTCTAAAGCTAACCGATGATATAGACATGGATGAGTTTGATGTTAAGGTTACAGTTTCCGATGAACAGCTTGATAAGAACATACTTGTACAGGACTTGATTCAAACTATGCAAGTTGCACCGCAATACGCTGACCAAATTATTGAACAGATGTTTGATTTAGTCGGGTTAAGGCTTAAGAAGATAGAAAAGGAGCAAATGATGAATGAACAAAAGGCAATGAAAGGCGGAGGCATGCCGAACGTTCCCGGATTAGCACAGCAAATGAGTCAAGCCACGCAAGTACAACCGGCCGTATGAACATAAACGCAGAAACACAAAAAATAATAACCGAAGGAGAAGAACTAAAGCAAATGGTTAATTCGGAAGGTTGGAGAATAGCCAGACAGAAACTAGGCGCTAAGGTGGCGTCATTATCTGACATATTATTGATTGAAGATGTTGACCCGAATAAGCTGATGTTGCAATTAGCCGCTAACCAGCAGGCTATAAAGATTCTAATAACTTGGCTGAAAGAGATAGAAGGAGAGGTGATTAAGGTAGAAGAGATTAAAGCATCTTTCAGACAAATTTCAGAAGACCACTATATTCACATATTAGAAGGTCATTAACAAATTAAGATTTAGGTTTTATGGAAAACGAAACCACACTTGATTCTGCCACCCTTGAAGAAGGCGTAGATTCAACTGGTTCAGAAGGCGACCAACCCTCTGGACAAGAGGGAAGAAAACTTGACCCGGTAGAGATGCAAAAGACTCTGAGTAAACAGTTTACCGAAATTGATAAACTGAAAAAGGAGCTAGCAAAATCTTCCGGCACTGGTTCTAGCGCCGGCATTGAAGACAAAATTTCAAAGCTAGAGCAAAGAATCGTTGAAAAAGAGTTTTATGCTGATAACCCTGATTACAAACCGTTTCAGACACTTATCAGTAAATTAGGCAGTAATCCGCTAGAGGTTGTGCAAACCAATGAGTTTAAACAGCTTGCGGAAAAAGCCATCGCCTTTGATAAGCTAGAAAACGCTAAGTCAGTTTTAAAAAGTAATCCAAGACTAAGCAAAGCTACTGATAATCTATCCGAAGCTAAGTCTAAGATTGCGGAAGCCAATAAGCTGACAATGCAAGGAGACCATTACAACGCTATGTTAGCGGTAGAGGAATCCAAGACAAAAGCGGTAAACGCAGTATTAGATGCTTTTGAAAGAAAGTAATTTGCTAGTCTGCCTAAAATACAATGGCGACTTCAAACATCCTGCATTCTTACGGAGATGTTTCTGTCAAAGATGATGTTGTATTGAATAGTGTAGAAATTTTGACTGCTACTGAAGATTATATCTTCAATATGCTAGGCAAAACTACTGCTATCTCTACAATCCATGCTTATTTGACAGACACTCTTGAGACTGCGGCTTCAAACGCTATCACAGAAGGTTCAGATTACACTGCTAAGGTGCGCACTACTCCTTCAAGATTAACCAATCTTGTAGAGCTAATCGCAGTACCTTACAAGGTATCACGAACACAGAGAGCGATTGAACATTATCAAGGTCAAGACGAGTTATCTCGCCAGACCGAAAAAGCCCTGAAAGAATGGGGTAATTCTGCTGAATTTGATTTAGTTAGAAGTACTCTAGTTTCAGGCGCATCTGGTACTATTCCGAAAATGAGCGGCTTGATTGAAGCGACTTCCAAGTCAACCAATCACACTTCTCACTCTTCTGGAACTGTATGGGATGCTACTATCCTTGACGGCTTGATGAAAGCTCAATGGGATAACTGCAACGGAGATGTTGCGACTGACCTTTTCATGGGTTCGTTCTTGAGAAAGGCTACTGATGGCTTTACTCAAAAGACCAATGTTGTTGTTAACAACCCAGGTGGACAGACCCAAATTGTCAGAACTGTATCTACTTATGAGACTGCTTTCGGCACAATGAGAATTCATAAGCACAGATACATCCAAGCTAGCGCTGATGCTACTGGAAGAGTACTCGCTCTAAGACCAGATAAGTTGAAAGTTGCGTTCTTACGCAAGCCTTTCATCCAAACTGATTTGGCCGTTAGCGGTGATTATGACTTCCGAGCGGTTGTCGGTCAGCTAACCCTTGAAGTTAGAAACCAAGATTCTTGTTTCTATGCTGATGGACTTGACAAAGATTAGCAAGCTGGTGGTATTGACATCAATCTCAATATAGACTTGTTTATTTAAACATAGTTGGTTCTCGCCTTTTCTCCCTTTGGGAAGAGGTGAGGCCAAAGGAAGCTAACTATGAAAGACGCTACAAAAGCAAAAATAGAAAAATTGGTGAGGGATTGGATTTATACTTTTCCGGAAGAATACGATAAGTTTAAAGTTTTTATGTCAGCTTACAAATCAAACCTTTTAAATGAAGATACTGCTGAAATTAAAGCTGATTATGTCAGAAGAGAAATACACAAATTGCCGGAAGAGTTATTTATGAATATCTATCAGACCTTAGATGCTGATGAGATGAAGGAATTTGATAGTATTCAAGGAGCTAGATGGTTCGCTAAGAAATTTAAAGTGTTTGCCACACCAAAGTTAATATGATGTTAGGACTCGCAATGATAGTCAAGGGGGATGAGCAGGAGGCGTTACAATTAAGAAACGCCCTGGGATTTATTAAAGAATATGTAGACGGCATATTCATTACCGCTACTTACAAGCAAGACATAAAAGAGTGCATCCACGTAGAGGATATTTGCAAGGAATTTGGGGCGACTATTAGTTATTTTAAATGGTGCAATGATTTCTCCAAAGCTAGAAATTATAACTTTAGCCAAGTGCCTAAAGAGTATGAATATATTATCTGGCAAGATGCTGACGACGGCATAAGAGGCGCTGATAAGATTAAAACAGTGCTTGAAGAGAATAAAGATGTTGACGCTTTTGCCTTTGATTATCTATATGCCTTTGATGAATGGAACAATCCGACAGTCGTGCATAAGAAGTCAAGAATTATTCGTAATGACGGTTGTGTCAGGTGGGAAGGCGCTCTACACGAAGATTTTAAAAGGCTCAGGAATGTTGTTACTAAATATGTTGAAGGAATTGAATGGATACATCTTTCACAGCACGAAAGGTTTGAAGCTGCTAAAAAAAGAAATTTAGAAGTGGCCAAATCACAAATGCTTGAATTTCCGAATGACCCGAGAAGCTATTGGAATGTGGCTAACAGCTATAAAGCCTTAGGAGATAACGATAGTGCCATTATAAGTTTTACCAAGTTTCTTGAGATGAGTGATTCTGATGATGAGCGGTATATTATAAGACTAAGAATAGCTGAATGTTTTTGGAGCAAGAATGAAAAGCCGTTGGCGGTGGAACAGACTAGATATGCGATTGGTTTAAAGTTTAATTTTCCTGATGCTTATTTCTTACTGGGAAGCCTCTATTTTGAAATGAAGCAGTTTGATAAAGCCGAAGAGGTGTACTTAGAGGGATTGGCTAAAGTGGCAGTCCAGAGGAAGATACAACAGCTTGATAAGATTTACAATAAAATTATAGTGTTTAATCCGAGAGATTATGACTATGTACCTTTAATGAATTTAGCTAAGGTGTATTTCAATACTAGCCGGCCTGACAGAGCCTTAACTTGTTTGGAAGGATGTCTAAAGATTTATCCTAAAGACAAAGGGTTAAAGAAACTTATAGGCAAAATGAAAGTAGAGAAGGAAAAGTTTGATAAAGTATTTGAAATAGCTAAGAAGCTGGATGTTATTAAAGACGATAATGAATTGGCTAAAGAGCTGAAAAAGGTTGAAGATGAGTTTAAAAGCCATCCGGCTATTTGTTTAATCAGAAATAAAAGGTTTCAAAAGAAAGAAAGCTCCGGTAAAGACTTAGTGATATATTGCGGTCAGACAGCTAAAGAATGGCATCCTGATATAGCCAAGAATAAAGGTGTTGGAGGCTCTGAAGAGGCTGTCATCCACTTGTCTAAGGGATTGGCAGAAAAGGGCTGGAATGTAACTGTCTATAATAATTGCGGGCATAAAGAGTTACAGTTTGGCAAAGTTTTATACAAGCCATATTGGGCGTATAATTATAGAGACAAACAAGATGTAACAATTATCTGGAGAGGTACTATTCTATGCGATTATGAGATGAATTCGTCTAAGGTTTATATTGATTTGCATGACTGCATAGACCCGGGAGAATTTACTGAGAAAAGACTAGCTAAGATAGACAAGATATTTGTTAAGTCTAAATTCCACAGGAATCTATATCCGGATATACCAGACGAAAAGTTTGTAATTATACCGAACGGAATAGAGGTTGATAAATTTAATGGAGAGTATGTTAAAGATAGGCGTTTACTTATTAATACTTCTTCTCCTGATAGAAGCGTACGAGCATTGGCGTATGCGTTCAAGAAGATAAAAGCTAAAGTACCTGATGTTAAATGCAAATGGGCTTATGGCTGGGACATATTTGATGTGGCGCATGGTGATAATACTAAACTAATGAAATGGAAAGATGAAATGAAAGCATTGTTAAAAGAGGTTGGCATTGAAGAATTGGGGATGATAAGCCACGAAGAAGTCGCCAAATTATACCAAGAAGGAGCTATATTCGCATACCCCTCAGAATTCGCTGAAATTGACTGTATATCGCTCTCTAAGGCTATGAGTGCTGGTTGCGTACCAGTTACCACTAATTTCGCCGCTATGGGCGAGAAAATGGGCTATGGTGGCTATTTCTTACCGAGTAGAAAGAACAAAGATACTTGGTGCAAGGATTATCAATATGACTTCGGAATTGATGATGTAGAATTACTTAATGCTTGGGCTGATAGTGTTGTGCAAGAATTAACAAGCCCGACAGGCGAGGAGACTGTAAAACAGATGAGAGAGTATGCTTTAAATACTTATAACTGGAAAAAAATTATTGACCAGTGGAATAATAATTTATAATAAAAATATGTACAAGTTTAAAGTGCTTGGGGGTTCATGGGGCGAGGGATATGTCTACGGAGATATTATACAGGCCGAAATGCACGCTATGACTGAAAGAATGGCCAAGGGCGAAGTTGAATGTCTTGGCGGAGTGTTTACTCCGTACAAAGAGGGTGTAGTTAAGGAAGTAATTGAAAAAGTAGAAGAGACTAAAAAGGTTTCTAAGCCTGAAGTATTAATTGATGATGTCGTGAAAGCTGTTAAAAAGAGAGGTAGACCAAAAAAAGTTTAAAATATATGATAAATTTGTTTTGGCCTAGCTATGACGGCAAGGCTATAAAAAAGTTAATGGGGGAATTATTTCCTGATGACATGTCTAACAGGTGGATTGGCCAAGGAGAAAAAGTAGATGAATTTGAAAGAACATTTGGAGACAAGTTTGGATATGATTATTGTGTAAGCCTTAATTCCGGTACTTCTGCCTTAGAGCTTGCCTATCATCTGATAGGTATTAAGAAAGGCGATGAGGTTTTAACACCGGTGTTGACTTGCACAGCCACGAATATACCGCTTAAGAGATTAAAGGCCAAAATAAAGTTTGTAGATGTTAATAAAAATCTAACTATAGATTATAAAGATTTAAAACAAAAAGCGAACAAACAAACAAAAGCTATTGTTGCAGTTACTCTGGGCGGGCTTCCGATAGATACAAAAGTTTTTAAACTAGCTAAAAAACTTGGTATTCCGGTAGTAATAGACGCCGCCCAGAGTGTAGGGGTTGGCGAGAAACATGGAGATTATGTGTGTTATTCTTTTCAAGCTATTAAACATTTTACTACTGGAGACGGTGGTATGCTGGTAGTCAGAAAAGAAGAAGAATATAATCGTGCTAAAAAACTAAGATGGTTTGGAATAGACAGAGAGGCTAAGAAAAAGAATAATTGGCAACCTTATAAACAGAGGGAGATGACAATGGATATTTTAGAACCCGGCTTTAAATATCACATGAACGACATCTCGGCCGGAATAGGTTTAATCGCATTAGAGAAGTCTGATAAGTGGTTGGTTTATAGAGAAGTGTTGTCCTCTTATTACAGGCGTAAACTAAAATGTAAAACTATTTCCGGAGGAGCTTATTGGTTATTCGGAATACTTGTTAAAAATCGTGATGAGGTGGCTCAATTTCTTAATGAGAATGGTATTGAAACTAACATGGCGCACTTAAGAAACGACATATTTAAGATATTCGGAGGCAAAAGGCAGGAGTTGAAGAACATGGATAAGATTGAAAGCCAGTATTTATACATACCGTTCCATTTATTGATTGATAAAGAAAAAGCTAAATTTATATGTCAAAAAATCAATCAAATCGCAATAGGATAGCAATTGGAGCAAGCGGTATACTGGGAGACAGAGTGTTGGAATATCTAGCGCTTAGAACTGATATTGAAATAGTCGGGGTAGATACTAAGACAGATAGAGAGGGGCAGACTGATTGTTTGGAAACTATTAAAAGGCTTAGTTTGCCTTTAGCAAGCTATAATGAGATTGTTGCTTTAAAGCCGAATATATTTCTCAGCATTAGTTATCTTAGGAAGATAAAGAATGATTTGCTTGATAGTTGTCTATGTGTAAACTTGCATAATGCTAAGTTGCCAGAGTATAGGGGCAGAAATATGTTTGCTCACGCTATACAGAACGAAGAAGAATTCTATTACTGTACTTTGCATTTAATGACTGACGGCTTTGACGAGGGCGATATAATAGCAGAGCGTAAAGAAGAGATAAAATTTGATGATACTTCCAAGACGTTGTATGACAGAATACAGGATTTGGCCTATGAAATGTTTATACAGGAATTTAATAGTATTTTAGACGGTACTTTCAAAACAAGACCGCAAGTCGGGACACCACATTATTTCAGCAAAGAGCTTAACAAGGAAGTCAGTTTAAAATTGAATCCGTTGCAATTTTATAACAGAGTTAGAAGTTTAGATTTTCCGCCATATTCTCCTGCGTACATAATAATATGCGGATGCAAAGAAGAATTGCGGTTGTCGGATATACATTATAATAAAATAGATAAAGCGGTTTATGTTCCAAGGTTACTATTCGGTTTCAAATAAAAAAAAGATAAAGAAAAGAAACCCTAAAATAGCGGTTGTAATGTGCGTATACGTGGGAGATAAAAGCCGAACAGATTATCCTATAATTGATGAGAATGAAGACTGGGCTAATGGCAAAAGGTTAAAGGAAAATAAATTAGATAGTATAAAATTTTCTTTAAAGTGTCATGGTTATTTTAAAAACAAATTAAATTATGATTTGATACTGGTTGATAATACAACCACTAACGATGAGGCTAAGGAATTTTATAAGTCTACCGGATTGAAAGTTTATGAGAGAGAGAACGAAGGATTCAGCTTCGGCGCATATAAATGGTTTTGGGAAAATCATAAGGAATATGATTATTATCTATTTCAAGAATGTGATTATGCGCCTTGCAAAGATAACTGGCTAGATGAGATATACGAGGAATTTATGGCAGATAATAATGTCGGGGCGGTAGGTAATGTGCTGGAATTCAGATTTTTAGAAGGTGTAAAAAATGAGTTTTCAAGAGAGCGATATTATCAAAGCCAAGGGTTAGTTCAGGAGTATCTTGAAATACTTGGTAATCATCGTGGCTGGATGTGCAATCTGGACGGGTGTTATACTTTTACCAGTAAAGAGGTTTTGAAAGATGTAGATAAAAATGGAGGTTTAAAAGTTTTTACTGAAAAAGAAATATCAGGGATAGGAATGATGTCTACCACTAATGAATTGACTTTTGCACAACCTATACTTGAAAGTGGTTATAAAATATCAGCGTTTGGCTCACCATATTTTGAAGATAGCGACAGGATATATTTTTATGGGAGCAGAATAGGAAATTTAAAAAGGAATTTTGATGAACATAAACTTGCGCCGATTGTTAATGGCAACGTGCGAAACACTTGTTTACAAATGAAAAACTATTTTAACAGCAAGGGGCTATGAACATATACGCTAAAACTTTATTAAAAAGATTAAGACAGGATTTCGGTGATGAAAAAATAGACAGATTTGAAGAACAGATAAAGAGGCCGATGACCGATGATGATAAAATAAACAGAGTTGAAATAATAGTATTGAAATATAAGAATCCTGGTACAGAAAAGAAATGCGTTAATTTATTGATAGATAATACCGAACATCCGTACAAACTTAATCTGTATGACAATAGGCCGAATTCAGCAAACATGTCTAAGATATGGAATAAACTGATAAAGGAATCTACTTGCGATTTGATTGTGATAATGGACAGCGACGCTTATGTCAGTGATAATTGGTTGAAGCCTTTGGTTGATTGTTTTTTAAATAATGATAATTGCATAATGGCAGTACCGACAGCCGGCCACAGTAGTCCTGCCCATGTCCAGGCGATACCAAGAAACATGGGTAAAAAGCCGGTACGAGTGAATGACCATGTAAGTGGATTTTGCTTTATGGTTAGTAGAAAAAGAATAAAACAGTTTGGGATGTTTAATGAAGATTTCTACGTGTTCGGTCAAGACAGCGAGTTCTGCGAGAGGATAATGCAACAAGAATACTGGGGAATATATGTTTGCCCGGCGAGCATGGTAATGCATGGAGACTTAGAGGGCGGAGGAGTGTGGAGTTTTAGCCAGTCTACTAGAAAAGCCAGTTCGGAATATGAATTTGATTGGTCTCTTGATACTACGTACGCACCGGCGTTAGTACAAATCTTAAAATTAAAAGATAAACAATGAAAGTGATTATTTTAGGGGCGGAGGGATATTTAGGCAAGGCGTTGTCAATCAGTTTATCTGGTAAACACGAATTGCTGAGAGTGGATAATAAGAGCAGGGAAATGAATGTGGCCGAGATTGGCTCTAAGAGTTTAACACCTGAAAAGGAAATTGAATACTTGCATTTTAACATTTGTGATTATGACAAATTGAAAGCTGCAATTACTGAATTTGAACCGAATGTAATTATTCATTTAGCCGAACAACCGTCAGCGCCATTTTCAATGATTGACGCTTTGCATGCGGCAGATACTCAGCAAAACAATGTAATTGGTTCTTTGAATTTATTATGGGCAGTTAAGGAAGTTAATCCAGAAATACAAATAATAAAGCTAGGTACAGCCGGAGAATATCCTGATTGGTTATATAACGGAATGACTATACCAGAAGACGCTAGAATCAAGGTTGAATATCAAAGTAAGCTATGGGAAATACCAACACCAAGATATGCAGGCTCTTTCTACCATTTCAGCAAATTGTTTGATAGCTATAACATAGATTACGCTTGTAAGATTTGGGGGTTGAACGTAACTGATATTAACCAAGGTGTAGTGTATGGCCATATAGACGGGATAAGATTTGATTACGATGAATACTTCGGAACAGTTGTTAATAGGTTTGTAGTTCAATCAATAGCTGGCGTACCTCTGACTATATATGGCTCTGGCGGCCAAACTAGGGGCTATATAAACATACAGAACGTGATAGACGCTATTGAACTTATTATGAAAAATCCGGCTAATGGTTATAGGATTATACACCAGTTGACCGAAGAATTATCAGTCGGAGACATCGCTTCATTAGTCCAGAAAATAACAGGATGTGATGTTCAGTCCATACCTAATCCAAGATTTGAAATGGACAGTAATAAGTTTACATTTGAAGCAAAGCTATTAAAGAAGTTCGGATTGAAAGCTAGAAAAATGGAAGATGAATTGCCTGATATGATTAAGAGCATTTCAAGATACAAGGATAGTATAAAGAAAAAAGTAATTATGCCTAAAACAAAATGGGTATAAGCAAACTAAAAATAGTTTATTGCGGAGAGCTTGACAGAACGCCGGATGCGCCAGACCACTTAGGAATAAGACAAGGATTGAAATTTTTTAATGGTTTAGTGGTTGACCCGGTATTGCATGGAGACGAGACAGCCGTTAGGCGGATAGAGGCGTTTAAGCCAGATTTGATTATACATGGCAATACAGACAGTTTAAGCAGAATGTTAGGAACGAAGTTTAAAGAAGTTTCTCCAAAGTCAAAACAGGTATTCTGGATGCTGGATTATCAGCCTAAAATGGAGAATTACTTTTATATGAATGAATGGAAGTTAGACCAGGCGTATGATGCAATCTTTATATCCAACAAAGACCAGATTAAAGAATGGGGAAATGTGTGGAAATGCCCGGCTTATTATTTAACGCATGGATGTGTAGTCCAGAAGGTTCAAGACATACCAGACTTTAATAAAGGGATTGTATTTATAGGGGGACATAATGAAGGCGGTTGGTATAATGACAGATATTATTTAATTGAAGCTATCAGAACTTTATATCCTGATTTAAAAATGATGAATGCCGAAACGGTAGACGCTAGAAACCAAGTGTGGAGAGATATGCCATATATTTACCATAGCTCTGACGGGATATTGGATGTGTCCCATAGCTGGACTGCTGACGGGTATGCGAGCGGTAGATATTTTTACAGCGCCGGGCTTGGAGGATGTTCAATCACCAAAAGATTTCCAGGTTGCGAAGAGTTATATCCGCCTGATTGCAAATTATATTTTGATAAGCCGGAAGAAGCATTATCCCATATACTTAAGGTCAAAAGAGACAAGACTTTTAGAGATAAGATTAAGAAAAATGCTTGGAAATGGAATAAAGAACACCACCATTACAAGTTAAAATTTCAAGAAATTATTGAAAAAGTATGCTAAATCAAATCTTAATATGCGGTTATCCTGGAAGTGGTACAAGGGTTGTTAGCCAGATATTGGAAGATTGCGGTTATAATATAGGCGAAGTAAACGATTGTTATGATTATATGCCTTTCCTTAAGAAGAACTTCAAGAATTTAAAAAGTTTGAAGAATGAACAAGAGCCATGGGCGTTAAAGCATGGCCAAATAATGATATTTTTAAAAAGATTTAGAAAGAGATTCCCAGACGCTAAAATTATACTGGTGTACAGGAACGGAGTTGATAACATTTTGAATGGATTTAATTGGAGAGAAAAATATCTAAAAAAGTATTATAAAAAAGAAGGTAATATCGGTGGAATGGAAGTTTATTGCAAGGCTCATAAATTTGCGCTAAAACACGTTGATTATGTTATTAAGCTTGAAGATTTGGTTTATAGGAAGCTTGAAACTTTAGACAAGCTATTTAAATACATAGGGGTTGAAGCTAACCCGGCTAAGTATGATTGTTTGATAAAAAAGCCCGATAGTATGGGCAGGCGTAATACTTTAGACTATAAAGAGTTAAAAACATTAGAAAAAATGTATGACAAAGTTGAACATTGGTGCAGGGAATTTGCCGAAAGAGGGTTTTAAAAATATAGATATTTCCAAAGAAGCTAAGGCTGATGAATACTATGATGCAACCGCTGGGCTTAAGGAAGAAGACGACAGCATAGACGAGATACATTGCGGTTGTATGATGGAACAGATTGAAAGCAATAAAGATTTTATATTCTTTTTAAATGAATGTTGGAGAGTTTTAAAAAAGGGCGGAATTATGAACGGATATGTACCGTCTATTGACCCTAAGGTTTTGTTTATAGACCCAGTAGACAGGCGATTTTTTAAGGTAGAGACATTTGATTATTTTAATAAAGAGAAACACCATTGGATAGAGTTCGGCAGAATATACGGGTTTAAAGGCTGGTCTAAAACTTGGGCAGGACAAAATAGCAGCGGAATTATACATTTTGAATTAGTTAAATAGCAATCATATCATTAGTGTAATTATACCAATCTATATTATTGATGAAGAGTTAGCACAGTTGACTAACGATACTATTAAGACGCTCAAGGATAATGCTAAGGAAAAATTTGAATTGATAATAGTAGACAACGGCTCTCCGATACATATTCAGATAGATTGCGACCAGATGATAAGGACTTCTGATAATAAAGGAAACGGCGCTGGTTGGAATATAGGACTAAGACACGCTATGGGAGACAATTTAATGCTATCTGACAATGATGTGTGCTATAAAGAGAATTGGCAGAATTTGGCTAACTTTACAAAAAATACCATAGTATTCCCACAGACAGCTACTATGGAAGACCCTATTTTTAAAAACAGATTGGCAGGGTTTAGCTGGATGATGAGCGAAAAAACATATAGAAAACTAGGCGATATAGATACTCAATATGGCTTGGCAAACTTTGAAGATACTGATTATTTTATGAGAGCCATAAAACATGGCATAGACTTGCAAGTTATTGAAGATATAAAGGCTGTTCATTGGGGCAGAAAAACTTGTGATAAAATACCAGAGGTTAAAAATACTTACGAACGTAACAAAAAAATATACGAGGATAAATATAAAGGCGAATATCCTTATTTAACAAAATAGAGTATGGAAATAGAACAATCATCTCATCCTTTTACCGAAAACGGTTTTAAAGACATAGACTTGGGAGTAACCTTTTTTAGAGCTATGCAACTTGGCACGATTGATTTAAAAGACCCGGTTACAGTATCTAAGGTTCAGGAAATAGCTGATTTTCTTGAAGACCAAGAAGACCCGGGTTTTGTATTGCAGTCTTTAATGGCTAGCAACAAAAGCCACGAGCTTAGGAACATTGACCACATCTATACATTTGTGCTTTTGAATAAAGAAAAAAACGCCTTGATGAATAAATTAGATAGTTTAAATAAGCAATTAAAATACTATGAATAATATTTCTGTAATCTCTGGAAGACAACCAACTAAAAATTACGGTGTTAGCATAGAGGCTTCTGACGGTTTTTCTATACCAAATTACGACGTAATTACCTTAACTTATGTTGCGGCCGGTAACGGAGTAGACGAGCTTGAAACGGTTGTCTATAAAAAAAATAGTGTTACGGTTGCCACTTTAACACTCGCTTATGATAGCAATAATAAATTGGTAAGCGTAACTAAATCTTGATGTCTTATAAATTTAACCCATTTACAGGAAAACTTGACTTAGTTTCAATAGAAACTGGTAATTTTAAAGTGCCTGATAATATAGTTCAAGTTAAAACTGGCGTAACTGAAGAAGCCGGTAAGATTTATAACACCATAGCTTCAGCTCTTGCTTACATAGCCACTCAAACACCTTCCACGAGTAACAGGTGGGGGATACAGATAAGCGGTTCTAACGCAGAGGATTTCACTATACCTCAATTTGTTTATATCATCGGTACTGGGCTTTACAATACGACTTTGACTGGTGCGGTTAGTGCCGGTACTCCCTCGGACGTAGACACGATTGCAATCCAAAATTGTACAATTTCAAACTTAAACTTTGTCGGTGGAACTGGTGGGCTTGTTCAAAGTTGTTATGTAACTGGTGGAACTTTTGACGCTGGGTCTATAATTTACGCTATTCAGTCAATTTTTAGAGGTTGTAATATCACTTCGGTTTACGATGGTTCGGCTTTTATTAATAATTTCTTAGGTGGTGCTGGTTCTCTACCAACAGACGGAACTGTCTATAACTCAGTTGTATTTAACCTCGGTGGCGGGACTGTTCTTACTGGAGGAACTTTCTTTACAACAGAATTTGACGGATACGCTTTCAGTACAGACCAGACTTTGACAAGCAATCTTGAATTTAAGAACTGCTCAATGTTTGGCGGAGCTTTGACTATTATCGTTCCGACTGGTGTTACGTTTACTTTAGAGGGTTGTAATATGCCTCTTTTGACTATAACCGTTCAGGCTGGCGGAACTTTGATAACTTATAATTGCACACTAGCGGCAGTAACCAATTCAGGCACTTGGAGTAAGTATGCGACTACGGTAGGGACTGCTTGGGGGACAGACGGGACTGTAACTGCACCAAACTATATCAGCAATGTCGCAGTAGGCACTTCTCCTTTCGCTTGCACCTCTACAACTTTAAATACAAATCTTAATGCTGACTTATGGGACGGTTATCAGTTTAGTGATTACTTAGACCAAGCGGTCAAGACCACATCTAAGCCTACATTCGGTTATCTTAGACTTGATGGAGATAACAATGGCGGAACAATAATCGGAACAACAACTGCTGACGGAGCGGATAGTAAATTTATAGGAGTGTTTGGCGGTGGATATGAAGCGGCTTGTTATAATCGTGCTGGTGGATTCTTTGTCTATGGAAACGAATACTCCGTCGGTGCTGATGTTTACAGCGGTAATGTTTTAATCTTGGCAGGGGATAGTTCAACAACTCCTTCGTCTGGTTCAATAAGGTTTTATACTGACGCTGCCGTAGAAAGAATGATAATAAGCAGAGCAGGATTAGTTGGTATTAATCTTGGTGCTGGGGTTATTCCTTCTGCTCAATTTCACGTAGGTGGCAATGTTATAATCGGGACTGGTGCGGCAGGAGTAGATTATACTCTTACTTTCAATGGTGAAACGAATGACGGTGTAATAACTTGGAAAGAAGATGAAAATATACTTGATATAGGTTCTGCTTGCCTAGAACTAGATAATTCTACAACTGCTAATATAGGAGTAATTTATAAGAACGGTACACAGTTTATCCACGACTATGCGCACGCCACTGCTAACGGATATAACGTACACGTAGGAAGACAATCAGGAAATTTCACAAGCTCACCTGCTGGTGGAGCGGCGACTTTAGCTTCTGACAATGTTAGTATCGGCTCATTAAACTTAGTAGCGGCTACTACTGGCTATCAGAATACAGCAATGGGTAGCCAAGCCCTAAGAAGATTGACAACTGGATTTGGTAACACAGCGATTGGACATTACTCAGGTGCTGACATCACACAAGGTTATTTCAATATGGCTATTGGTCGCTCATCTCTTGAGAATTTAAACACTGGCTATGAGAACGTGGCGATTGGTAATTCTACGATGTATACTGCAACAGACGCCACTAGAAACGTAGCTATTGGAGAGAGCGCTCTATATAGCGGTACTTCGCAAGACTACTGCACAGCTATCGGATATGGTGCTGGTGTCAGCTATACAGGCCAAAGAGGTATATTTCTTGGAGCTTTAGCTGGCTATAGACAGACTTCAATTGATTATATGCTGGTGGTTGATTCTACTCTCCGAGCGGATGTAGCGACTGAATCTGCTAACGCTATTATTTACGGGACAATGGCGGCGACTGCTGCAACACAGGTTATAAAGTTTAACGCCACTACCACAATTACAAATAATGTTTATCTTGGCAAAGCAGATGACAAAGTCGCTTATTTCGGAGCTGGAGATGATATGTCTATTGGATATGACGGGACTAATGGAAACATAAAGACAGATTTGGTTGCTCCGAGTGATTTACATATTGATTGCGGTACTGATAAGACAGTAATTTTAGATGAAACTGTTTGGGAAGATATTCAATTTCCGATAGAAGCAGGAAAAGTACCAGCGGCTAACTATCCAACTTATGAAGCTTTCACAAGTGCTAACATAGAGGCGTTTGCTTTTTCAGTTGATGATAAAATACAACTTTCATCAAACGAGCCTCCTCACGGCTGGAAAGAGGGAACAGTCGGAAATGCTCACGTTCATTTTTGCATAAAGACAGCTCAAAATACTGGTGCGAATAGGTTTGTAAAGTTAGAGTTGATATTTGCTTATTCTGATTACAATGGAACTTGGACAGAACAAGCGGCTATTACGCAAGAAGAAACAATTCCGACAGGAGCGGCAGCATTGCAGAGTTATCTGACTTCATTCACAAGCACAGTTACGCTCACAGGATTGCATATTGGTTCACAAATTAAATGTAGAGTAAAAAGAATTGCGGCAACTGGTGGGACTGAATATGCTGATGACGTGTATATCACGCAGGTAGGGGTACATATTGAGGTAGAAAAAATTGGAAGTAGGACTATTTCTGGAGCATAAATATTATAATATAACTATGTTTAGACAAAGAAAAAAAACTAGAATAAATTGTTCTGTCTGTAACAAAGATTTATTTATTCGCAATGATTACATCAAAACTCATAAAGGTATGTGTAATTCTTGTGAAAGTAAATTAAGATGGGAAGATATAGAATATAGGGAAAATAGTAGAAGAAAACATTTAGGACAAGTTGTTGCACCACCCCTACCATATGGTGAAGCAAATTTTAATGGACTATTCTACTCTTATAAAAAATCAGCTCAAGCTAGAGGAATTGAATTTAATCTTACGAAAGAACAATTTAAGATTTTAACTAAACAGGATTGTTATTATTGCGGAATAGAACCACTACAAACTTACAGTAATGGTAATCCAGGGAAATGGAGATATGGTTTATGGATTTATAATGGGATAGATAGGAAAGATGAGTCAATCGGTTATGAAATAGATAATTGTGTCCCTTGTTGTAAAAAATGTAATTATGCAAAACAAGGTATGACAGATATAGAGTTTTTAGAACACGTTATAAAAATATACAATAATCACGTTGAGAAAGATACCATTGGAAGCCGAACATTATCAGCTAAATAATTTTTAACTTAAATAATATGGATTACATTGTAACAAAATTAGACGAGGTGGCAGATGAAGTGCCAAAAGATTTCTACACTTTTAAGGTGGTAGAAACAGTCAAGGACATTACAGATAAAGACGTTCAGGTTTATAAGACAGTAGGGTCTTTTACTAAGGCAGAACTTGAAGACACAATCGCAAGGCTTACAGCCGAGCTTTCTACTTGGCAAGAAAGATTAGACGTTATAAAAGCGGAAGAAGTTAAATAATTAACATAAATCTATGAAAGTAGAGCTAACAAAAGGACAAGTTGAAATTCTAGCAACACTCGCAGACAGAGCCCAAATCTTGGGTAGGGATGCGGAAATGTTGGTAGAGCTCAAAAATGTTCTCAAAAGGGCTTTGCAAAATGAAGCCACTAGCAAGACTAATCCGGAAGTTGAAGTAGTTTAACAGTCTTCTCCTGCTCGTCTAGTGGCGGCCAGGGATAAGATTATTAAATAAATATATGACATTAGCAGAAATTAGTACAAGAATAACATTTTTAACACAGCAAAATACCAATGCTTTTTCAGCCGCCAATAGAGCGCTATTGATAAATAATGCTGTTGATGACATCCAAATATCTATACTACAAAGTATGGATGACTGGAATTTTGATGATTATGCCGCCGGCAATATAAACCAATGGCCGAAGACATACAATCTGGCCGCTAATACGCAGACAGTTGATATTGATGTAGTTACTAACAAGATTCTAAGAGTAGACAGAGTTGAAGTTAGTTACGACGGTACTAATTGGTACAAGGCGACTGCTTTCAATATCGGCGAGAGCCTAGAATCAGTTAACACCACTAAGGTGAATTCTGATTTTTCAACATCTAGTCCGTATTACGCTTTAGTCGGAGAAACCGTTTATCTATTTCCGATACCAACATCCGCAGTAACAGGAGGATTAAGGGTTTGGTTCACCAGGAGTATGACTTCTTATTCTTCAAGCGACCTCACAACCGGAACAGCCGTTCCCGGATTTGATACACAATTTCACGAACTGGTACCATTAAAAGTGGCCTATGATTGGGTGTGCGCCAATTCTCCTGACAATCAAGCTAAGGCCGGAATGCTGATGAATAAAATAATGATGATGGAAGATAAGATGAAGAAACACTATGGCTATAAGAATTCAAATAGAAAAATAAATTTGAAAACATCTTCGCAAGATTATTCATAAATTAAAATCTATGAAAGACAAAATTAAAGGATTTTTAGAATTAGTATGGCTGATATTAACTTCACCAAAGATGAAGACTATCTATTGGCAGACTTTCAACGGCTTTATTATTCTAGTTATTGCTTATCTGGGAGAATTTAATATGGCTTGGGTGCCTGCTACGCTTGCCTGTTTAAACTTCCTAACAAAATATATAAACCAAAAGTATTTAACTGCATAGGCTATGGAAAACCAGAACAGAGAGCCAGCCTATAAAACACTTGCGATGTTTAATGATATGACTAAAGAATTAAATAAACTAACAATAGCTATGGCTCAATTCCAAAACGATATAGCATATATCAAGGAGTCAGTTAAGCAAAACAATGTTGACCACAAAGAAATTGTGGAAAAGATTGACGGATTGACTGAAACTTTTCAAACAAAGATTATAGATAAAGCCGACCACAAAGAAGTAATGGAGAAGATTCAAGAATTAGACGAAAAGTATGCTCCAAAAGCGGCCTGGACTGTATTGGTTTGGGCTGGCACGGTGCTAGGGGGAGCGTTCTTAATATCCTTAGGTGCTTTCTTGTTGAAACTTTATAAAATGTTTTAAAGGAGGTGCGTAATGCAATGCCAATTATGTGTTGCGGAAGTTAAGATTTATTTTAAAGCAGGTAAACTGGTAGTGTGCAGTCAATGCAAAGAAGAACTAGACAAACTGGTTAAAAAGTTTGAAAGGAGGAAGGCAGATGCAAACAGGACAATGTTGTCGTACTTGCCAAAGAATGAAGGACACGCCAGACGGTAAATTTTGCAATATATTGCACATACCGATTGTCAGTCCGGACTGGATTGGAGCAAGCTGTTACTACTACGAAAGGAAAAAGGATGAGGGATGATTCAAATCGGGGGAGGGAAAAAATGATAGGACAAACTGTTAGCTTCGCTATCAGTCCTTCCCCCTAGATTATTTAAAAATTTATGGATATTAAACTACAATTACCACTAAGAGACATACAAGTTAACCAAGGATTCGGACTCAACTATGTAGACTTTTATCAACAATTTGGCTACAAGGGTCACGGAGGGATAGATTTCAGAACAAAGACTGGTTGTCCGGTATTAGCCAGCCACGACGGTTATATCACCTGGGCTGGTGCTGATAAAGGCTTTGGTATTTATGTGAGTATTCTTTCTGCTAAAGGCGGTGTAGGTTTTAGAACAAGATATGGACACCTTGAAAGAGCGAATGTAACTGTCGGAGAATTTGTTAAGGCTGGTGCGATTATAGGCTTTGCTGATAATACTGGAAAATATACTACTGGTGACCATTTGCACTTTGACTTAGCTCAAACTAACCATGGAGAGGTTATAAATTATAATAATGGTTATCACGGTTGTATTGACCCTGCTCCGTACTTTCCTAAGAACTGGGATAAGTCTAACGCCTATCACAGATATGGAAGAAGACAAGAATGGCTGGCAGAATTTAATATGCGGTTTAAGAATGTTTGGTTGCATAGACAGTTATTAAGAAGAAATCAAATTTATAAAATACAAGATACTGAATTTATAAATGCTTTGGTCTACGGTGGGTATTCTTTTGAAGAGGTTTGCAACCCGGCTATGTATGAAATCTGGGGTTGGTGTACTAAAGCAGATTATAAAAGAGGTAGAGTAAACTTTCAATAATATGGCGACAATGAATATAACAATAGAGAGCATTTTAGACGGCTGGCAAGTAAGCGAATATTTTGGCGGAGCCGGGCAGTTTTTAGACAGTGTGGCTATTGACCCAGATATGCCTAAAGATGATAGCTCTGTAAAGCCGAGTGGTATGTTGAGGCCGACTTCAATGGCAAAATTTAGCGGCACTGAAATTACCGGTGTACCTTTATGGTTTGTTACTAATCCAAAGACTAACAGCACTTATTTATACGCTAATGACGGTAAGGTTCATACTATTACCAATGGTTTGATTATGGGGACAGCGTTGAATAGCGGTAACGCCTTGACAACAGCTTCTGGCAACGGAGCGGCTTATTATGATAATGCTATTTACTTTGCTACTAATGTCAATATAACAAAATATAGTCCGCTTAACGGTTCCGCTTCTTTAAACCAAACATATTGGGGAACTACTCTCAGTTTAACAGCTTTGACAAATACAACTTATCCGACAATAAACGGTGTGCTAATGCCTAACCACGTTATGTGCTATCACGAAGCGTCTAACAAATTATTCTTTGCAGATGTTAAGACTAGTAATGAGGGTATAATAAGTTTTATAAAAACTACTAAAACATCCGTAGAGGGTGATACCAATGACGGTTCAACTTATGCCGCTCTAACTTTAGGATATGGCGAATATGTAACTTGCATAGAAGATTATGGCGATTTGATTGCTTTTGGATTTGTGGAAGGAACTGATACTGACATACGCCAAGTACCTGCTCAAATATCTTTCTGGGACACTACTTCTACTGCTCTTGATAAGATAATATGTGTGTCTTTGCACGACCCTCTTGTTACCGCTTTGAAGAATGTTAATGGTCAATTATATGTGTTTAGCGGTTATGCTAAAGGAGGTTGCAGAGTAAGCATTTTCGCTGGCGGTTATACTTTACAAGAAATTGCTTGGTTGCCCGATGTCTATCCGCCAATATCTCAAGGAGCGGTTGACCATATTTTAAACAGAGTGGTATTCGGAACAAACACAGTTACACCCGAAGCAAGCGCCTCTGTATTTTCTGTTGGTGCGAAAGAGAGAAATTTTCCTCTTGGTATACATAACATTTTAAGAGCAAGCGGTACCGGCGCTAACCCTTGGGTAACTGCTGTTAAATATCTAAGTACAAGTTCTGGAAAAATAACACAACCAGTGATTGGATTTGACGACGATACTTCCAAAGGGCTTGATAAGATTTCAACCACTTATGGAGATTATAATGTATGGAGGAGCGGAATGTTCAGAATATCCGACAGATTTAAAATAAATAAGATAGGGTTAAGGCTGGCTGACGCTGTTGCCGCTAATATGACGCTGGTTGTTAAGGCATACTATAATGACGGAGATAGCAACGCTACTTTAGCGACTATAAACAACGCTGATTATACAGGCGAAAGAAATGTTGATATTTATCCGCAAGAGTTAATGGAGAATAATTTCTATCTTCAATTAGAATGGACTGGCTCTGCTCTAATGACAGTTAGTCTTCCAATTACAATTCAAGTAGAAACATTAGATGATTAAAAACTTTAAACAATTTCATATAGAAGCGCCTGATTTCAAAAGAGCGATTGATGAAGGCTATCTTAAACAAACCGGAAGCGGTGGAGGTTTAGCTTTGACATCCGGTGAAATAGAATCAGAAAACTATACTGCTGATTTGGCAGGTTGGAAACTTGATTCAAAGGGAGATGCATTTTTTAATAACATTACAGCTCAAGGAGCTATAACAGCTACAACAGGAGCTATTGGAGGTTGGGTAATCGGTGCGACTGATTTGTCTACTTCTACTGACAGTATTATTTTAGACAGCACCAACCAAGCTATTTATATTGCAAAGACTTCTGGTTATTCTTTGGACTTAGAATTAAGCTCTAGCCAGTACGCTAGTATTACTGATGCTAGCCAAACAGGCTTAGATATTACTGGGGACTTTACAATAGAGGCTATTATTAAAATTGAAACTTTGCCAAGTGTAATCGGAACATTATCTAATATTGTGGCCAAGTGGAACGCCGCTTCTCAAAGAAGTTACCGAATGTACATAGGTGCTTCTGGCGATTTGATAAATGTTCAATTTTCTGATGACGGTACTGTTACAAGTCATTCCTCTAGATTTTATAATTCTACCGCTTTAACCGCTGGAACTTGGGTGCATATAGCGGCGTCCGTTGATGTGTCAGTACCTTCTGCGGCGATATATATTAACGGCGTACCAGATACAGTCGGGACTGCTTTGTCTGATGCTACTTCCGTTTTCAACAGTACCGCCAATGTTTACGTTGGAGCATCTTTGTCTGGCGGAAGCCCCGTTGAATTTTTTGACGGTTTAATAAAAGAAGTTAGAATTTGGAATGATATTAGAACGCCTGCAGAGATTCTAGCTAATATGAATAAACAGCTTTCAGGCGATGAGGCTGGCTTAGTAGCTTTATACAATTTTGAAAATAATGCTAATGATAAAACTTCCAATAGTAACAATTTAACCTTAAGCGGTTCGCCTGTTTACTCAACTGATATTCCTACCTTTACACCTTATTTTGAAAACAACGGAGTACAGATTGAATATAATTCTGGTACACCAAGGTTTTATGTTGGCGACGGAAACAATCAATTCTTTGAATTTGATGGCACAAACGCTTATGTAAATAATTCTAGTCTTTCTTTTAACGATATATTTGGAGATGGCTCTGACGGTGATTTGACTGTTACAGGAACGACTACTCTTACTTCAGATGTCCAATATGATAATGTTACTATTGATAGCGGCGGTGTTCTTAATCCTGCTGGCTATAGGGTTTATATAAAAAACAAACTTTTAGTAAGAAGCGGTGGTACTTTGGCGAGAAATGGAAATAGTGGTGGTAACGGCGGCAACGGTGGAGCTTCTGGTGGAACAGCCGGAACTGCTGGTGCGGTTTTAGCGAATGGTACAATAGTCGGTGGGTTAGTCGGATGTGCTGGTGGTGTAGGAGGAGATGGAGACACTGAGGGAGGCTTTGACGGAGTCAATGGTTCTAATTCAGCGAATAGTTTGGGAGTCAATGGCGTTGCTGGGGGGACTGGCGGATTAAGAAGAGTGCCTAATACGCCTGCTGGAGGAGGAAACGGCGGAGGAGGAACTGCTGGAACGGTAACTGAAACTTTAAACGCTAGAAATGTTTTAGCTTTGTCTACTATGCACAGTTTAATAAATGGAACTGTTGCTAACATAAATGGTTCTGCTTCTAGCGGAGGAGGAGGAGGTGGAGACGGTGCTTCTGACGGAGGCAACAGTTATGGAGGCGGAGGTGGTGGCGGTTCTGGAAGTTGCGGTGGTGTCGGAGTTGTGTTCGCAAAAATTATTGTTAATTACGGAACTATATCTTTTAACGGCGGTAACGGAGGTAACGGTGGTAATGGCTCTACTGGCTCTGGCTGTGGCGGAGGTGCTGGAGGGGCAGGAGGTTCTGGCGGTGTCTTAGCTTTAACTTATTCTTCTTTAGTTAATAATGGAACAATATCAGTCGCTGGCGGAACGAAAGGAACTGGTGGTTTAGGTTCTACTGGAGCTATTAAGGGTGCTAACGGTGAAAACGGTACTGACGGCAACACAGGAACTTTAATTCAAATTGTAGTATAATTTTATGTTTATATATTACGCAAAGAATGGGAATGATATCAAATTTGTTTCTGATAAAAAAGAACGAACGTCTTTAAGCTACATTGAAAAAGAACTGAGTTTTGAAGAGAAAGAAAAATTGAACAGTAATAAATATGACAAAAAAGTTATAGACAACAATTTGGTTTTTTTATTGAAAGAAAAAGAAGCTGATTTAATTGATATTGATAACATAAAAGATATAAACGATGTTAAAAAATTTCTTAAGAAACTTTTAAAATAACAATATGGCTATACAAAAATACGACCAAACCAAAGGAACATTCACACAAGGGGGCGCGACCAGGCAATATGACTTTGTAAATAAAAAACTAAGAACAGGCGCTAACCTTGATAAAGCAAGTGCCACTATTTCCTATGGACAGCAAGGTGATTACTCTAATCTTCTGCAACAGAATCAAGCGACCAAAGGTTATGAGGCTTTTAAAGCTCCAACCTATGAAGAACTGGCCAACGCTTGGGCTGGCGGAAAACAAACTTTTGCAAAATACTCTGCTATGGGTTATGAACCTATGGTAGCGGGCAGAAACTATGTGAACACTACTACCGGAATGGCTAGATCCTACGGAGATACTTCAGCTAATCAAGCTATGTATAAAGAGCAAATAGCAAACACTCCAAAGGTTCAACTAACACCGACACCTCAGGCTTTGGCAGAACAACAAGCGCAAGGACAAGTAGTCAATCAACAACTTATTAATCCTGGTCAGGTGTCTTCGTATACTCCAACAAAGGCAGAAGTAACTAAGGCGGCTGGTACTCTTGAAGAATATGCGGTTAACAAAGGCTTAGACCCGGAAGAGATTACTCCGGCTATTAAAGCTGAATATGAGAATAAATTTAAGATTGCTTCCGTTCCTGGCAAAGTGACAAAATACAATCCAGTTACGGGCAAGCCTTCACAGGTTAGTCAAGCTGATATTGACGCTGGCATGTATAACGGTTGGAGCAATACTCCTCTGACAAACTTACCAAGCCCAGCCGATGAAGAGATAACAACCTCCGATTTGAATAAAGACAATACAATAAGTCAAAAAGCTACTTTGGTTAACCCGGCTACTGGCGAAAGGGTGGCTGTTGAAGTCGGGAGCAACCAAGCGCAACAATTTTTTGGCCAAGGATATGTTTTAGAAGGTCAATCACCGTCTACTGGTCAAGCGACTTTTGTGAACCCAACCACAGGTCAAAGAGTGGCGGCTGACCAAGGAAGCTCACAGGCTAAACTTTTAATGGCTGACGGCTATGTCCCAGAGGTAAATTTAGGAGTCCCTACTTCAGGCTCACAGATAGGCGGTACAAGCGGAACTGGCGTAACTGGCGCTACTGGCCAAACAGGTGTAGAAAGCGGCACAGACGGCCAAATTTCGCCAAATTCTGGCATACTAAGCACAGGTGGTCTAAACGACAGGATAAACGCCTACATGGCTACTTTTGGAGCGGCCGAAGATGCCACAGCCGAGCAGGCAGGATTATCCTCTAAAAACCTTTTAGTAAATAAAATTGGAGCTGAACTTGATAAGATGAAGGCTGATATTGATTTTGAAAGCATACTAAGTTTGGCTGGCGGAGGAGAACGGGCTGATATTCTTGAAGCCGGAATGAAAGAAGTTAAAGATGAGGATATAACCAAGGCGATTGAAGGTGGACTATTAAGTAATCTAGTTACTGAATACAATGCGACTGAAAGCAGAATTGATAGAGCCGAGGCTTTGCAGAGAGCGACCAATCTTTATAACTATAATTTAAAAACAGTAGATTATAATCTGGCTCTTGGAAATGCTCAGGAAGCTCAAAGACAAGTAGAAAGAACAGCCGACCAAATGAAAGAATACCGAGCTATGGCTTTAGAAGATATGGCTACTCAGTATAATATGCAAAGAGATGAAATTGAAGACGCTAGATATGCGAATGAACAGATGTGGGAAAAAGAAGCGGCCGGTTATGTACCGATTAGCCAAGAGAATTATCAAGCTATGGCGCTTAAGTATGGAGAAGACAAAATCTTTACAGATTATTCCGGTCAAAGTTATCTAAGACCTGACGAGCCTATGGGAGAATTAGCGATGTATGAAGCTAAGAAAATGATTGATGCCGCCTATGAACAAGGCGGAATGGCAGAGTTAGAAATGTATGAAGCTAAAAAAGCTATTGATATGGCTTACGAGGCTAACAAGTCTTCTCAGTTTTCTGGGTTTGCAAGTCAAGCTGACTATAATGCGGCAAAGCAAAAAAATGATAATATACTTACAGGCATAGATGAATTATTAAATTCTGCAGGCAGACAATATGCCACTGGAAAATCAAGTTTGTTACCGGTAGTTCCAGGAACTGAAGCGGCTAATTTTGTGGCTGCTTTTGATACATTCAAATCTAAAACAATTCTTGAAAATATAGGATTGTTGAAAGGTGTGTTATCTGACGCTGATATGAAGATTCTTGAAAGAGCCGGGACTAAACTAAGCAGAAATTTAACCGAAGAAGAATTTGTTAACGAATTAAACAAATTAAAATTTACAGCTATAAAAGCAAAGAATAAAATTGATGCTGGTAATGAGTATAATTTTAATTCACTGCGAGATTATTTGATGTCAATGGGCGCTTCTAACGGTACGCCATTAGTTTCTAAGTATGACAAGAATTTTCAAACTATTGTAACTGCTATTGAAAACGAAGGAATGGATGAAGAAGAAGCATTGCAGTTTATGCAAAGTTTCGGGACAAGCTCTTTTAACAACGACCTGAGCAAGTCGGAAAACTCCTCGCCTATTGCAAAATTGGTTTACACTAAGTCGGGTGAAGAAGGCGGCCAGTGCGGTAGATTTGTAAATGATATTACCGGACTTGGATTAGGCGATAGTTTAAAGTCAAAATTAGCTAAAATGGACACAAACATAAAACAACCTGAGCCAGGCATGGTGTTTGTTATGCCTTACAAAGATACCGGGCATACTGGGTTTATTGTGGGAGTTAATGATGACGGGACTGTAACTGTAAAAGACAGTAATTGGAAATTGGATGAAAAAGTGAGAGTCCACACAATACCGGCTAATAAAATTATAGGATTAAGAAGAGTTTAATACATAATTATAAATATATGTTGACACCAGAAAAAATAGAAGAATTAAAAAAGAAATACAAAAGTGATAATACAAATTTAATGCCAGAAACTGAAGGGTTAAAAGGCAAAGAGCTTTTAAATAGTATTATGGGCGATAGGCAAGACGTTTTTTCTGAAGTTAAAAGTAAAGAAAAACAAAATGGATTTATTGAAACATTAAAAGGCGTTGGCAAGGGCGTTGTGAATACTCTCTCAGATATGGGCGACGCTGGTGAAAAATTAGAAACTGGAATTCTAAGAACAATACTTCCGAAGAGTGCTGAAAAAGCATTGGGAATAGCTAAGGAACAACGCACAGAAGATTATAAATACGCCGGAGAAGATTTATTCCCGGAAGAGAGTAGGACAGCTTCTAACGCTTGGCAGAAACTAGGTTTTACAGGTGAGCAAATAGCTGAATTTTTTATTCCGATTACAAAAGTGAACAAAGTATCAAGCATCGGAAAAGTCGGTAAAGCTTTGATAGGCGCTTTTGAAATGGCTGGTAAAACTGCCATACAAACAGGAGGCGACATCGGTGCTACCGCTGGTGCTGGTATTACTGATTTGGCTTTAACTTCTGTCGGTGGCGTTTTAGGAAAAACATTATTTAAAAGTCTTCCAAAAAGTATTACGCAAAATGTGTTAAAACAGAAAACAGGTGAAAAAGATGTTACTGAGTTTTTATTGGAAAAAAGTAAAATTGGAACACCTGAACAAATTATCAATAATTCTAAAAAGGTTATTTCCGAATTAGATGATAAAGTTACCGGCTTGCTAAATAGTGTAAAAATAACTACTGACAAAGTAACAGCAAAATCAATTTTGCAAAATACGGTTGATAAAATAAACGAAGCTGGCGGTAAGACTACAATAGAAGAAATAAAAAAGATTATAAATAATCTTGCGCCACAGGCTAGAGGACTTTTGGATAAACAGTCGTGGTCTTTAACCAATGCTAACCAATTACGAAGAGTTTTAGATAAAACTTTAACCGATAAAGCGTTTTTGTCGCAACAATTACCATATAATAAAAGTGTTTTAATGGACTTTGCAAATACTATTAGAAATACAGTAAAAGAAAAAGCTCCTCAAGAAGTGAGGAGTTTGTTTGAAGAAATGTCTAAGGAAATTACTCTTAGCAAGGCTTTGCAAAGAACTTACGGAGGAACAAAAAAAGGCGCTGGTATAGGCCTCAAAGATTTAATGGCTTTAGCTGGTGGTGGAGCGGCCGGAGGAGCAGTTGGTTCTGCGTTGACACTTTCTGCTTTAAAAGCTAGTGAGAATCCTGCTATAAAACTTCAATTTGCTCAAAAACTTTATAAATTAGATAAACTTGCTGAGAAGGTAAGGCCAATATTAGAAAAATTAAAGCCGGCCGAGCAAGGTATTATATCGCAAATGATTCAAGCTCTGACAGATGAAATAGATTAGAATTATTCTAGATGATGAAAATACTCTACTATAATTATACCCAGAATAATCGTAATGATTAGACCTCCAAGACCCATATATTTTAGTTATTTATTATGGTTATAGTATTAGCACAAATAAATTATATTGTCAAGACTTGACTTTGTCTGTTTTTTAGTATACAATAAAATTACAATATAATATGCCTAAAAAAAGCTCACAATTTAAAGAACCGAAAGGTTTATCTATATACGGTATCCAACCCGTAGCACCTGAGCTTTGGTGTAGGCGATAGATAAGCCTCTCGGTTTTTTTAATTGAAATTTATGATAAAAGAGAAAATAAATATAATAGATGAAAGTGGAGATAAAAAGTATTTTACCATTATACCAAATTATGTTTTAAATCATTCTACTATATACGACAGAGAAGTGTATATCCAAATGAAGCGTATTGCCGGAGAAAGCGGAACCTGCTGGATAAGCCAAGGAAAATTAGCAAAAAAATGTGGTTTATCTGTTAATAGAGTTAAGACCTCATTAAAGTATTTAGTTGAACACAAATGGATAGGCTATGTAGGTAAAAAAAGTGTTAGCACTAATGGTGGAGAACAAAAAACAAATGAATATAAAATAACAGATTTGTGGCAACTAAATAATAGTTTTTACAACGACAAAGGGGTATCACCAGATGACACACCTGCTAACAAAGGGGTATCACCAGATGACACAAAGGTGTATCACCAAAACGACAAAGGGGTATCACCAGGAAGCTACAAAGAAGAACCATTGAATAATAACCATATTAAGAAGATACTGCAAACTGACGTTTGCGGTAACGAAATAAATCCTTTAATAAAACTTTTTGAACAAATAAATCCATCTATCTCTTATGGGAATAAAACGCAGAGAGAAGCACTTGAATGGCTTGTAGAAAAGTACGGGCTAGAAAAAGCGACTGGTACTATAAAATACGCTGTTTCTATCCAGGGGCGAAAATTTGCGCCGACTATAACTACTCCAGCTATGCTAAAAAGCAAACTAGGCGATTTAATGATTTATTATAAAAAAGAGAATACTAATCCTTTAATAGTAAAAATATGAAATACAGTATCATTTGTCACGACGGAAAACAATTTGAAATCACAGAAGAACAAAAGGAAATTATTTATAAACTAAGCTCATCAACTACCAAAGGTGTAGATGTTAATGGCGAATTTATAATGTTTTCAAATATAGCACGTATAGAAAAAGTTGTTGGAGAAAATTATACTTATCCGAATTACTCAAATAATAATATGCCCTTTGAAAGAATTGCGGAAAAAGTACATGAAAACAGAAAAAAAAGAGCTATGCAAAGCATGATTAAAGGTTTTAAACAACATTTTCAAAGCAGAGAAATGCCTACTCAGTCAAAAGAGCTATTAAGTAAAATGGAATTAAAGCTTAAAGAATATGAACTTTGAATACGCTCAAGACATAAGGACTAGAAAAGAGCTTGAATATAACTTTATTAGAGGAAAAGAAAAAGAAGCTAAAATTGCTGGCCTTATTCCTTATCCGATAATCATTGAAGAAAGCAAAGACAGGCTTTTTGAAGTAGGTGAATATAAGCCGGACTGTAAAATCTACCTTAACAATAAATGGTATGAAGCTGAAATAAAGTATTCCGATATAGAGCTAGATTACTTAGAACTTAAAAAGAACCAAGCAACTTATCTTAACAAAGTAGACGGGCTATTTATTCAAGGCTCGCCAACCAAATACACAATAAATAGAGTTAAGTGGATTATATCCAATTCAACCTTAGAAACAGATACTTATTGCCACAAGCCTTGCTATCGCTTTAAACCATTAACTTGGAAACAATATAACTTATTCTAAATTAAAAACTATGTTAAAACCACAAAACGGCTATATTACTCTTTGCAGTTATTGCGGAGAGCAAGTAGGTAATACACAAAAGTATTGTAAAGTTTGTAAAACACAAAAAGGAAGAAAGGAAATTTTTGACGCTAATGCGGAAATCTTTAAACAAAACAAAGAACTAGGTTATGAAATTCCGGCTGAATTAAAAAACTGGAAATGAAAACTTATTTTAAAAAGGACTTAATTAAAAAATTCAAAAAACAGAAAAGCAAGAAAAGCAAGCTAGGAAAAGAGTGTAAAGATTTGTGGACTTTTATAGTAAAAGCGAGAGCTAACTGGGCGTGCGAAGTATGTGGGAAAGATGACGGCAAGCTAGACGCTCACCACTTTTTTACTAAAGGCGGTCATCCGCATTTGAAGTATGATATTGAAAACGGTATGGCGCTTTGTTTTGTTCACCATACAGGTGGGAGAGAGGGCGCACATCACGACCCGTTATTTACCGATAAAATACTCGGTAGAATAGCAGGTTATAGACAAATAAGAACAGAAAAGTGGTATCAATCGCTTATCCACAAGTCGCAGAACGGTTATAAATTAGACTTGAATTTAGAGAAACTTTATTTAGAGCAAGAGGCTAATAAATATGAAAAAGGCTAAGTATAGCAAGAAATAGCTGTTGATAACTAGGCCTTGACTTATATAATACACGTGCTATACTGATAATATAAAGATAAAACAATATGACTAAAACACTAATGATAAAATTTAAGGGGGACAAAGCTGAACTACACGCCTGGCTTAAAGAATGGTCTGAAAAGAGCGACCGGACTATGAACGGTAAAATCCTTGAACTAATAAATGAATTTAAAGAACAATATGGGCAAAGCGACAATAGACCAACTTAATACACTATTTGAACTTTACGATGATGCAGAAGTCCTTTATAGCCGAGATAACCTAAAGGACATTACCAAGAAAGAAGCAGATTACCTTATCAAGGAACAAACTATGTTCAATCTAGGCTTAACTAATAAAGAAAAATAATATGGACAACATCTTTGGTACAAACTTAACACAAACAGACATTATGGAACTTACTGTCTATGAATACATAAAAAAAGAAGCCTATGAGAAAGCCGGGCTGACTTATCTAGGCAATGACCAATATCTAGGCACAGACAGCCAATGGAAAGAAGCTGAAAAACTTTTAGAGGATTATTTAACTAATAATGATTTATAAACTATATGGAATTTGGAAATTGCAAACATTGTGGAGCGCCTAATGTGAAAAATCCTAAAACTGGTAAAATCTTCTGTCAGAACAAATGCTGGCTTAATGGAAGTGGCAGTCAGAAAATAGCACCAAAACCTCAAGGCGTGGCAAATTTTGACAAATTTAACGCTAATAGGAACGAAGACATCAAGGAACATATGGCTATTAAGCTGGCCTTTGAAGCCTGGGTAGCTGGCAAGATACAGAAAGATGATATTAAGACGACTGCTCAATGGATTTATACCATAAGACTTCTTAGAGAGAATCCGAAAGGAGATATTCAAGGAGATGCAGACTTAATGTTTTAAATAACCTGTAAAGGTTCTAATGCTATAAGAGAGGAGCGTCCGGCTGAATCCCTCCGCTGGAGGCTTCCTCTCTAAGCAAAGATTATGACTATAAGAGAATTAATAAATGAATATAGAAATAAACTAGTTGACGCTTCTTCCTTAAGTCCAGATGTTGCTTCAAGAACTTTAGTTGAATTAACAGCTCTTATAGGAAATCTTAATGAAGAAATTTTAAAAAGAAAAATAGCCTTTAATGACAAAAAACTAGCGTATATGATAGAGATTAAGTCCGTTGCTAAAGCGCAGGTAATGGCTGAAACCAGCCCGGAATACATAGCTTATGAAGAAGTTAAAATGAGTTTGGACTTAATGAAAGAAATGATTAGAGGTTTGAAATACTACCTTAGAAGCCAAGAAGACGAATATAAATTAAGCAAAAATCTATGATTAAAAGAGAAGACTGGTTTAACACCTTAGAACAAAACTTTGCTATCGGAATGGAGATAATGAAGAAGAAGAACGCAGACTTTTCCGGCGAGTTTAATCCGGTTAAAAACTTTGAAGGAGCAGAACTGGCCGGCGTAACCGTAGAGAGAGTAATCCTTGTCAGAATAGTAGATAAGATAAGCAGAATTAGCACGTTGTTTGATAAACAGGAAACAGTAAAAGATGAAACTATTCAAGACACCTTAATTGACCTTATGAACTATACAAACATCTTAAGTACATATATTAAATTAAAAAAATGAAACTAACACAAAAACAAAACTATTATTTAGCCTTTATAGGCGGTATGGCCTTCTATGCAATCATCTGCGACTTAGTAAATAAGTTTATTAAATAAAACATTATGAAAAAATTTTTATTATTTATTCCATTTCTATTTCTGCTTGTTGGTTGCGGTAATATGGGTTCAGGTACTCACACCGGTTATG
>JALNYV010000021.1 GCA_023229785.1 Candidatus Dojkabacteria bacterium
TAGTTCCCTATCTTAAGTCCAGATTCTAAACTATGTGGATTTTTTATACCAATATTAGCAATACTAATTTTCTTTCTATGCTCTTCTGATAAATGCTTACCCCACATTGGATTTTTATTACCAAGTTTATTTAAGCGACACTTTTCTTTCATTTGTGGTTGTCTTTTGTAAATTCCAGAAGGCATCTTGACCGATTGGCTTGTTAAGAGTATTATAAAGGTATGATATTTTGGTTTATATTAATAGTGATAATAGTTTATATTATCTCACTATACTTTAAAAAAACCTAAAGACCCTTTAACGCATTTATAAGCAATATTTTATCTATGTTGCCAAGTTTGTCTTTTGGTAGTTTTGATATTGTTTCATTCATCGCATTTATTGCTTGTGCTGCTGTAATTTTTGCATTTGGACTAGAGGCAAGTTTTTTTAATCCATATAAACCGACAGCTCCTGGTAATCCTCCAGCTCCGGCTCCAACTCCTCCAAGAACCAAATCTCCCCACGTAACTATTCCCTGTTTTTGTGCTTTAGCCATTGCAGAATCTATCACATCAAAAGCCTTTTTATATTTTCCTAATTGAGTTATGTGTTCTCCTATGATTGGAGAGGACTCAGAAATATTATTTCTAACCGACTTCCATACTTCTGTTAGTATACTTTTTTGTAAAGACGGTTTTTGTAATTTAAATCCCGTATCTCCAATAACATCTCCAAGCTCTTGTCTCAATTTATTAAATTCATTAAATGAAATAGATTTATTTATAAATTTTCCATTTTCATCAAAAAATAAACCGCCCGTTTTTAAAGCATCTATTTTAGATTTATTAAGTGCATTGATTATCTCTTTCCTGGCATAAAGTTTTCCTTTAGATTCTGTTATATTTTTCAATGCTGTTCCTATAATGTTTTTTGCTTCAAATGGTTTTTTTATTTTCGAACCCTCGGAAGTTATTGCTTCATTGAGATTGAGCATTGCATTCTGAGTATCAGAATATAAACTCCCCAACTTATTAAATATATTTTTTCCACCGTATTGTTTTTCTGCTACTAAAAGTTTAGCAGGGTTTTGACCTTTTTCTATCATTTTTTTACTAACACCTAGAGCATCTGTCATAAGAGCTTCAGGTGCCTTTCTTGATATTTTAGAAATTATTTTTCCAGCACCACCAAGTATCCCAACAGTAGCGGCACTAGTCAATCCAGTAGTAAAGGCTTGTTTTATACTATCCGATATTGATTCGCCTTCAGATAATCCCGCTCCCAGACCCGCTGCCGCTCCTAAACCCCCAACCTTAAGTGCTGTTTTTGCTAACCCACCACCTATACCTGGCATTGCGACAGTAGCTCCAACCTGTAAAATATCTCCCGCTATTTGTCCTGCGGTTGGTTTGGCACCTATAGATTCTTTAGTATATTGTCTAACCTCTGGAGATATGGCATAGGCTATTGACTTAGAGATATTTTTAACTCCAGCAAATCCTGCTAACTTTTCAGCAAAGCCTTCTTTTGGTTGTGTTGAAGTTTGTTGTTGAGGAACAAATCTTTTTATTGTTGTTGGGGTTGTAACTTTTACAGCTCCATATTTTGTAGGGTCAAACATATTAATAGTCTAATTTATATCCTGCAGCAATGGCTTGTTTTAATCCAAGTCTTTGTTGTGGGCTGTATAAATCTTCAAATGTAAATTGTTGTCCTTCGTTGTCCTCAACTGTTACTGGTAATCCAGACATTCCGAGATAGAATCCTTCTAGCTGACTAAGTTTCTTTTGTATATCTTCTCCAGTATCTCCAGCAACTGGCACTTGAGTGCTATAAAATTCTATTTCACTATCGTTCAAAGCAGCACCTGTTCTAATACGAGTTTTAATATCTGCCGCTTCTTTCTTTAAGTTTACAAATTGCGAGTTACCAGATAGTCTTCCCAAAAATCCTTCTCCCAATATTTGAGTTCTTAATAATGGAAGTTCTCCTCTATCAGCCATTGCTCTTAACTGTTGTACTGCATCTAAACCAGATGTAGCATCATCTGCTGCGTTCATTTGTTTAGCTGTTAATGGTTTTGGTATTGCTATGCCTTTTTCAGCCATAGCAGATACAATAGCCTGACGTGTAGATGAAGGAAGTGTTGGTGTTGATAGGTCAAGATTTCTGCTTCTTACTTGGTCAATGTAGTAATCCATATTTGATTGCATGTCAAGAGAACCAGCCCCAGACTGCATAGCCTGAATATAATCTATATCTATTCCCTGTTGTTTTTGGTCAGCAGCAACTTGTTTCCAATAATCATTTTGTTGTCTTGTAAGTTCTGCAGTCTGGAAATCTAACTGGTCGTTAATACGCTTCTGTTCGTCTGTAGTCATAGCCTGTATAACATCTTTGTATTGTTCAAATCCCCATTTAAGGTCAGACACAGTTTGCTGTTGAGCCTTGGTAGCGTTGTCTACATATAGTTGAGCAGACTTAAAAGCATTATCCCAATTACCCTGTAGGGCTTGGGCTTCTGAAGCTAACACTGATGCTTGTGCTGCCACCCCTGACTTCTGTATAGCGTAGGCTCGTTGTATCCTTGCAGTTTCACCTGAAGCAAAGGCAAGGTCAGTCCCAGGTCTATTCTGGGCTAGATCAACTGCTTGTGCTTCTCTTGTGTCTATTGCTGCCATTTGTTTTTGATATTCAGTTACCTGTGCAGTGATGTCGTTTATCCTATTATACTTCTCAGGAGTTAATCCCCATTTTTCATAGATAGCATTTTGCTGGGCAAGTAAGTTCTGTTGAGATGTAGTAACTTGATTTTGTATATCACCTGATTTTCCCATTAAAGAAGCCCACATCTTTTCGGTTGTACTTTGTTGTGGCTGTTCTGTTGGTGTTGTAGGAGTTTGTACCGCCTTATCTGCATCTGCCTTTTCTTTTTGTAGCTGCGTCGCTTGTGCTTTAATGCTTTCTATTTGAGCAGATATGTTCGCTAAATCTACTGAGGCAGTAGGTGGAGTATTATTCTGTAATCCAACACCTTGACTACCAGGAAAACTTTGACCAAGTGTCATTGTAGTTTGTGGAACTTGGTAAGGTTTAGACATACCCAATGCAACCGAAAGTGGTTGACTAGGTTGTTGTGTAGTAGGTTTGGAATTAGGACTGTAGATAGAACTTAAACTTCTATTAAATGCGTTTATGCTCCCAGAGTTATTACCAAAACCATAGGTTGTTAAACCTGTATTTGGGTCTTTAGTTCGTCCTGTTATATTGTATGCCATAGTTTTAGCGAATGTTACACATTAGAAGTATCTATAACTCTTACGTAGAGTTTATCTACTTTTAATTGTGGATAAAATTTAATATCTTCAAACTGTTTGAAGTCTGTTTTTTTTTGACTATTCTTAAATTCTTCAAAGTCTTTTTTTAATTTATCGAAATCTTCTTGTGTTACGTTTTCCATTTATGTATTTAAAAATGAATAGTCGATTACGATTTTGCTAATGGCGACTCCACCAGCACTCCAAGAAATAGTAGGTCTAAATGAGTGGCACTCTATTTGTGCAAGGTCAAACTTCTTTGAAGTTATTGCTCCATCTTTTGTATATGAAATAACTCCACCATCTTGCTGAATAGTATTGGCTGTCCCATAATTTGAGTCTACACCTACCGTAATACTGTCGGAGGCTACTAATGGTTTGAAGAATACTTCTATGTAATTAAGAACTGCCTTTTGAGCAAGGTCTATGTAGTTACCTCGGTATACTGCATTTGGAGAGTAACCAGAATAATGTAACGTCCAAGAGTATGAACTTCCATTCTGATAAGAAGCAAATATGTAAGGTAAATTGCTAAACCTTCCAACATAACCAACCGTAGCCGCTGCTCCACTACTAGAACATAATTGGTTAAATGCTCTTTCTACTTCAGGGATTTCACTCCCATAAGAATAAATAGCATTTTTATAACTAGAAGCTGCACCACCAAATATTACTTGATTGTCAATTTCTGTTAAAGCGTTTTTCTTAACTACTAATTCTCTAGTTGTCCCAGCAATATTAAATGATAATTTTCTTATTTGTTCACTACCATTTTCTGTCAATCTTTCTAAATTTGTTACACCATTACGAACAGTTATTAAATAAATTGTTCCATTCAAATTTAAAGAAGAAATAATTTTTGAGGCAACTATTGGAATACTATAATTATGCACACTTGACGTTCCATCCCAAAAGAAAATCCTGCTGTCTAAATCATTAACAAGAGATACTGGTCTTGGCTTCCTTTGAGCACAAATACCGATATAATTATTAGTTGGGAATAATGATGTTATCTCCCACTCGATACCTAAATCTAACGCTTGCTTTGTGTATGTCCCGTTGGCACCTACCTGTCCATCAAGCTTATTAACGTATCTTCCATCTCCTATCCAAAGATATGTTTTCCAAATTAGTTTTGGGTGTATGTCAGATGTTGAAAATCCAGGAGAACTGGCGTTCACTGGAATCGTAGATAGCCAATCATCATCAAATGCAGATTCGTTATACATCCCCATAGTAGTGGCGGTTATGTACATCAGATTGTTGGTGCTTTTTATATTATATTGTACAACTTCTTTACCACCAGAAACTGTATGAGGGAAACCCCCTGTGCTTGAAAAAGATTGACCAGCGTCAGCTAATCTATATACCTTTCCCGAGTCTATTGCGAATAATCTATTTTGGTTTAATGTACTATTATTATTCCACTCCTGAGTAGCATCTAATATCAGTCCAGCTAAAATTCCGTCTGTTGATTTAACCCTAACAGTTTCACTAAACCCAGGAACTAAATATCCCCTATCCCTTTGAGGCATAAGGTCTCTACAGTTCTCGTCGAACATAGAAAGTCCAGCATTTCTTTTAATGCTTGAAATTCCGTCAAATTTATCTATTACAATTTTAGACATTTTTATTTTGGTAATTCCAGGCGGTAGAACTTTTAGATTGATTAGTATAATTAGTAGTGTTCTTTGTTTGGTTAGTATAGGTGGTTGTATTTTTATTTAAGAATGTCCATCCTATATTAGTTCCAGACATAACAATATCATATCCTGTAAGTATAAACTGCCCCACGGCGGTAAACATACTCATTGCCTTAGAAGTTAATATATTTATCCCAGTTAAGGTGAATTGTCCTACTGTCGTTAACGCGTGAAGTGTTTTACTAACTGTTATATTATTTCCAGTTAGGGCGAATTGTCCTACCGAAGTAAACATACTCATCACTTTGGATACTAAAATATTAATTCCTGTAAGTGTAAATTGTCCAACAGATAATGACGCATTAAGCGTTTTGCTTACTAATATATTATTTCCTGTTAAAGTAAATGCTCCTACTGTGCAATCCATCGAATACGCTATCCCCGTGCTATAAGTAATCTCTAAATAAGGTTTATTTGTTCCATCTGCACTATTAACCTGTAAGATTGTCGTTTGACTTGCAGCCCAAGTGACGCTTCCACCTAATCCATCTGAAGTTAATCTTAATCCTAATTTAGTAATTCCACTATCAGAAATTGTTGCAATTCCTGCGGCATTTAAACTTATTTCTAAATATGCACTTGTTGTTTGCCCTCCTACATTTATATCTGATGAAAATTTAGTTGTTCCCAAGCTATCATAATCACCCACTACTACATCATTGTTTGAAGCTGGTGCTGAAGATACTATATTAAATGTTTGGCCAGTAAGTCCATCGGCACTTGTAACGACATATAATCCTAGTTTGGCTGCACTTATTGTAGCCCCTGTTGGTAACGCAGAAGTGTCAAATAACAAAATTGTTCTTTGCAAATAAGCATAATGTTGGCTCGTAGCGTTACTTTCAAGATAGACATAAAGACTAGTTGAAGACGGATTAACAGATGTTCCTGATGCAGCAGCAATTTTATTAGCTAAAGTCTCATCAGTATTTTCTGAAATTGTTGCATCAACTGTGTTAGTTTCTGGATTTGCATCCGGATAGACCGTTAGTGTTGCCATTTATGCAATTGTAAGCACTCCATTACTCCCATCGAAATTAAAAGTAAAGGTATCTGTATTTGTCATAGTTACAGTAGAACCATTATCATATAATCCAATCAATCTATCTGAGGTTGAAGCATCGTCAAATAATGCTACATACCTCCAAGTAGGAACTGTTCCATCTGCTGTTAGGACTAGGTCTGTTAAGAGTAATTTATATGTTCCTGCTGTTTGAGAAGAGCCTGAAACCGTACATACCCTTGTTGAAAGGTGTCCATAACCAATTTGAGCCACACCAGATATTGATGTTGCTGTTGTATTGATAGCAGAAGCTGAAAGAGCAAGTGTTAAACCTGCACCACTTAAATCTATTTCTTTTTCTGCTAGGTGTTCTACGAATGAATTTACTTTTGTAAAGCTGATCGCCAAATGAGTGTAATACTAATTATGTATTTTTAGTATTATATTTTAATTATTTTATTTATATTGATGAACGAACTGAAGGTTTAAAACGAGTTGGGAAATCTCTATCACGTTTTGAGTAATAGTCGTTAATTCCTGTTTCATATTCCTTTAAGGCTAATCGTAGATTCTGCATTTTTTCAGGAGTATAGTTTTTGCTTACTCCGTAGTCTACTGCACAACCTGCGGCTATATAGGGATGAAAGGTAATCTGGAATCCAGGCTCTTGTGTTATTTCTCTAAAAGCACCCGAACCCGTGGTCATTGTTGGTGTCGAAACGTCTCTAGCTAGATAAAGTTTAAGACCTTCCGTAGTTGTTACGCTTCCTGTCGCTGGGATAGGATACAGAAGTAAAGAGTTACCAATTACATCATAGTATTTAGGAAGTCCATTAGTATCGTAATATTCTGACATCGCTACATCTTTAACCTCGGATTTGTCCATCCTATTCAAAAGATAATAATTTCCATTAGACTGCTTTACTTCTACTCTTTGAACATCAAGTGCATTACTCGGCAAAGAATAGTCTTGTTGTGCATCTACAAGGTCTGCAGTGGCTATCGGAAGAGTTGTATAATTAGAGTCATCAAACTGCCACCCTGCGTCTTGTCTCCACATTAAATACGCTGCTTTCCTGTAATAGGTCTTAGCAGAACGAACCCAATCAGAAGATGGATATGAGGTTGTATCAGTTGCCGTCTTTCCTAAAAGGTAAAGAGTGTAGTGGTACAATGAATCATCTCGACTGGTGTTTGAAATAAACTTCATTACTTTGAGGCGAACTTAAGGTCGTTTAAAAACTTTATGAGCCAGACGATATCTTTCGCTCTAACTCCTTTTCCCTGCATTAGGTCTTCGTAAACATACTTGTGCAGGTTCTCGTATGCTAGATTGTCTTGTTTTGAAAAATTGTATTCTGTTCCATTAATCCTGAATACCCTTCTTTGGTTTTCTCGTTCCTCATTTGTACTAAGTCTGAATGTACAATGGAACTTATCTCCATTAATAATCCCTGTGGCTATTCTTTCGTTGTCGTCACACATCCAACTAACAGGTCTTCCGAATAAGTAGAAGAGTAGGTCAAAGTAGTGTATTCCTAAGTTGAATAGTATCCCCCCTGATTTACTTTCGTCTCCTTTCCACCCCTGGTGGTACTTTTCGTCTCGGTATACAGATATGTCCATCTCCACATAATTCATCTCCTCCACTTTTATTTCCTTTAATAAAGGATGATACCTTAACTGCAAGACGGTGAAGACGTTGTCGTATTGTGCAAGTTCTTCGGCTTGCTCTGACTTCAAGACTAATGGCTTTTCTACTAAACATATTTTATTTAAGTTTTCTTTAATATGCTGATAATGTAAATAGTTCGGACTATTTATTACTACACAATCCTCTTTGGTGTTCAAACCTACAAATTCTCCACCTGCTTGGCGGATTGCTTCTATATGTGTGGGAGCTATGAAGCCACAAGAAGTTAAACTAAATCTTTTTGGAAATTTATCCATTATTTTTATGTTCTAATTTATGACATTCTTCACACAATGTCATCCCGTTATCAACAACAAATCTTAAATCTTGATATAATGAGAACAGTTTTATGTGGTGGGCGTGTAATTCTACTCCTCGCTTATTACATTTTTGGCAAGTCCAATTATCTCGTGCGAATACTGACTCTCTCCAGTTTTTAAAATCTAATGAAGTTCTTATTTTGTGGTTTAATGGTGTAATACCTCCCTTCCAATGGTTGTTAAGTTCGCCTGCCCTATAACCCTTCAATCCTTTGTTCCACGTAGTATGTCCTTTCTTTAACCAACCCTTATTTTGGACTACTATTTTATAATTTATTGTTCCTTTGAGCTTCCCTCTGGCTATCCCTCTACATTTATGGGAACAGTACTTCTCGTTAGAGTTTTCATAATGTTTACCACAAACATCACAATTCCTTTTATATATCTTCGGCATCAAACTAATTGTTTAAATAATTTTTGATTATGTTCTTTCAAATATCCCATAACTTTGCTGTATTCCTGCTCTACACGTTCCTTCTGAAGTATTAGGTAATATATTTCTCTTAATGAAGCTGTGCTGTGGTGGTCTGCTACGTAATCTAGGTGGACATAAGGTTGAAATCCTAACTTCCTTGCACGATTGCAAAATGACAGGTCATTTCCTAATTTCTTGATTCCGTCTGAGTCATACTCGTTTCTAAATGGATGTTTGACTGCCTCTAAAACTTTACGTGAGAGTATAATACATCCTGTGCCTGTGGCATCTACTGGGACTAATCCTTGTTTGTCTAAATACTCACGAGTAAATTCTAGTTGTCCGTCTTTAGCTTGTTTTAAATAAAGTGGTAATACCTTACCTTCCTGCATTACAAACATAAGTGGAACAATAATATCTTTATTAAAGTCTACCAGTTTCATTATGTTCGGAGGAGGGATAATATCCGAGTCTATCATCATTAAATAATCAAATTCTTTTCTGGCTAAAAACTTCTGTACTATATGGTTTCTGTTATTGGTAATCGGTTTTTTATGGGGATAGGTCATATTAATTCTAAACCCATCCTGCTGTTGTATCATTGAAAGAACCTTTGATAGTTCTACTGATATTGTCCCTTGATTAAGTACAGCAATGTAACAATTTCGTTGGCGTAGCATTTTATTTGAAAAATTTAGTTAATATTTTATTTTTAGTTTCTTCATTGTATATTTCGTTTTGTCTAAATGGATGACTAAACGCTGTACTAATGTTGGCGTTGTGGACTAAAACTAAATATCTTCTGTCTGGCATCCTCACTGGGTTAAACACTTTTACTATATCCTCGTGGCTGTGGAATCCTTCTAAAAACTTGTAGTGTAATTCTGGGTCTAGGAAGTCTGCATTGGGGTACATTAAAGTGTAAAATGGTGGGTTGGTTGTGGGGTTCCATTCTGCAAGTCTATCGTCAGTACTATATATATATCCAAGTTGGTGTGTAAGGGCTGTCCTAGGGCTCCACAATGCGTCACAGACGCTTTGGACAACCTCTTCTGAGTACATATCGTCTGAGGCTAGGTTAATAAGTCGTACATCTTCGGTTCCCACTAAGTCTTTCAGTTCGGGCAAGCTCCAGGATAATCTTATTTTTAAAAAAGTTTCTTCATTAACCTTTCTATCATCCCAGATACATATCCCCCCGAAGGTCATTATGGTTTTGTGGGACACATCTATTTCCTTAATCAGTGGATTGTCCTTTTCCTCTGGTCTGAACTGCATCCATATAATAAAGTCTTGGTTGGTTTGTTTGGCTAGGCACTTGGCTGTATATTTGTTGTATAATTCTATCCTACGTTTGAACCACTCATCTCCCCTATAACCATTGAATAATCCTAGCCCTGTAAATGGTATTGAAACTATTATCAAAGTGGTTGATTTGATACTGACACTAACCCAGTAAAAAATGGTATTAGTCGTTTCTCTTCTGCCCACTTTATTGGGTGGTGAGCATGGCATAATGTAATGCCATTATTAATTTCATACCTTAACTCTGGATAATCTGTATAACTTAAAATATGGTGTGCTATAACTTTTCCTTCGCAATCCTTATTATTTATTTTACACTTCCAACCATCTCTATTTTTAACATTTTTGCTCCATTCTCTATGAGCATAATCGTTCCTTTCTTCTTCTGACTTTTTCAGTTTTGTTCTATCTTTTATATAGGCAAAGTGATATTCACCTCTAAAACATTGTTTGCAAATCTTAGTTTCCCTATTAGATAATTCTTTACCACATTCAGGACATTTAGGTAATCCGCCCTTCCAATTATGATTTTTTTCTCCTATTTGTGGTTTTCCAATATTTTTCTTTCCTTCTTTGGTATGATGTTTTCCCAACATGCCACTTAAATGTGTACCAGAGTTCCAAGATGGTTGTCCTTTAACAAATTGTCCCTTTTCGTTTCTCATTTTTTTCTTAGTATTAAAATTCTTGTATTATTGTAGTCTAACGGTCTGTATATTAGTTCGTAATTTTCATTTCCAAAGAATAACTCATCACAATCTTTAACCACTGTAAATGTTGGTTCGGGAATATAGTCGTGGAATAAAACATATCCACCTTTGGCTACGTGTTTCTCCCAAGCTAAGAAGTCTGCTTTCGCCTCAGTATGGTTTCCGTCTATAAATAACACTCCTATTGGTTTATCCCACTTTTCGGCAACCTCTACTGATTTGCCTATAATAAAATCTATTCCCTCTACAATAAGATTGTGCTTTCGCATTATATCTATTGTGTATACAACAGGTGTGTTCTCTCGTGCTAGTAATGCAGAACCTGCCATATCTGTACCTATTTCTAAATAGCAGTTAGGCTTCTCTATTGTCGCACAATACTTTTTCAAAACCTCTACATCAAATGGGTTAAGTTGTACAAACACTTCTTGCTCACCTATCTTGCGATTGTATCCAAATTGTTCTGTATTCATTAGAAATAGTTTAGTGTGTCCTTCCAGTTTACGAAACGAATTGCTCGGTCATCTATATACGCTAAAGCCTTAATCTTCTTATTAGTAGGCTTATCCATTATCCCATTACTCTTAAGCCACCTTTCTGCTTTTTCTAAATCATCTCTACCTGTGCAGATGGTATACTTGTATCCTTTATTCTTGAGCCATTTAAGAGCTTGGACTGCACCTTCCACAGGTTTGTCGGTCATACAGTCTCTTAAAACTCCGTCCAAATCTATACTTAACATTCTTTGTTTCATAAAATAATGCTGTCGTAATATCTCAACATTGTTTTACCATATGTTAGATTTACGCTTGGCGTAATTCCTTTTAATATATTTATAAGTATCTCTGGTATGTTCATTCCTGAAGCAGTCGCAAGTGGCATACCGCCAGAAGGGAAACGATTATTAATATCGATAAAGTAATATTTACCATCTTTTTTAATACATTGAATATTCCACACTCCTACTAACTTCATCTTTTCTACTATTTTCTGACAAACTTTATAAAGTTCATCGTTCTTTTCAGTGACACACTTAGTAGCAAGTCCTCCTTTCTTTTCAAGTCTTATCCTTGGTAAAGCACACACCATCTTTCCATCAAAGTCTGATACCCCATCTACTGTATATTCTACTCCTTCAACAAACTCCTCATAGAACATATCTTTACCTAGATAGAAATCTAACTCTCGTTGGTCGTTTACTTTGACTGTGTTCTTGCTTCCTGTCCCAGTTATCGGCTTAACAATCATCGGGAAGTGGGTCGGGTATTGGGTTGGGGTGAGGATGTTTAGGTTTCTTAAAAATGCTTTGCATAATATTTTATTCTCTGTTATCTCATAAACCTTTCGAGGAGAAATAACTAACTTATTGTTCAGCTCCTCTATGCCATTCAAAACCTTAATCTCTTCTGAAAAACTTGGGAATATAATGTCTATTTGTTCTCTTCTGCAAATGTCTATCATCACTTCCTTGTACCTTGGGTCGGTAGCCTTTGGGACTACGAACCATACATCTGACATATATAACCCCGCAGATAACTCTTCGCAATCAACTGCAATAATCCTGTGTCCTTTAAGGGCTTTGATTATGTTTACCCCATTGGTACTTCCAGCACTTGTGATTAAAACATTAGCCATTGAGTTCTTTTAATATCTTGGTAAAAGGTGTATCTATAAGTTCTGTGTTCGGCATAACGCAATGTCCATTTATCTTTTGCATATTAGGAATAAGGTTAGGTCTAGTAAATTGTTCCTGCCATAATTTTTTGTATCCTTGATTATAGTTATCAGTCCACAGTGTCCACATCTCAAATGGAACTCCATACTTATCACACTGCTTCTTAACGTCTTTAACATACTCTATGTCTACCCCGTATTTGGTTGTACAAAGTAATTTCATAAGTTCTGTCGTCTCACTCAAGTCTGTGATGTACACTTTTATGTTCGCCCTTCTAAAATAGTCAGCTACTTCTCCTGCGTTCTCTCCACCTAAATATTTAGTAAATGTTTTAAAACTTTCTTCAAGATAAGGATGAACACCCAAACAAGGAGAATGGATAGCGTTGCACTTCCTTGAAGTACCAACTGGAACTGTACTATGTATGACCGTATATTTCGGAGTATGTTGGTTTTGGTAAATTTCAACTTCTGAAATAAACGCACTATCATAAGGAAAACAAATATGTATAATGTCGTAATGACCTTGAACATATTCTTTATCTCTAATCTCTCCACCAATTACTTTGTGTAAAGATTTCCCAATTTCTCCCGCACCAATAATTAAGCTTGTTTGCATACAAATGGAAAATTATTAAATCTTGTTAAGTATAATTCTCTTGCTGGGTTTGGTTGGGTCTGTGTCTTTAACTTATCCCAACACTCTCTTAAATCGTGTTCTGTTTCGTAATTCCAAATATCTGCGTATTTAATTCTAGTAATAGGATACTGACCATTTAATACACTCTTTGCTGTAACCTCGGAAAAACCATCGTGGAAGTTTGGTCTAAATCCTGCTTGATAACCTTTAATCTCTTCGTTTAATTGTGCTTCGGGAACTTTCCCGTGGTAAATAACATTAGGTAAATCTTTGTCTTTTTCTCCTTTATTTATCCCATAAACGTGAAACTCTAATTGTGGGTCTTTTTCTGCCCATCTTTTTGCAAGTGCTAGTCCATATTCGTCTTCTCTCGCTGGGTGAGCACACAACCATACTTTCCATTTACCGTCTTCTGGTACTTTGAATGTAGGTTGATAACTATTTACATCATCTAAGAACGAAGGTACTATTTTTGCTTCTATACCGACATCGTGAAGTTCTGTCTGCTCAATCTCGTTCTCGCAATAATGTTCTGTCTCTGGGTAATTTTTCAAAATCCTTCTTCTTTCATAGTCCGAAATAACTCTTGTAATATCTGAACCACACCAAAAAACTATTCTCTTTGTAAAGTCCATTTCAAATACTGCAAAATCTCTTTCGTGATAAAGTCCGAAGAAAACACACTCTGTGTCTGGGTCATCAACGCCATCCCATTCTTTGAGTCCCCACGTTCTCTCGGCTTTCTCTTTAAAACCAATTACACTACTGCTGACACGTAATTTAGCCATTATTTGAATTTACTTAATATTTCTGCAACCCTGTGACCCAAGGTCTGTGATTTAACAAACGCTTGTCCTGTCTTCGCTATTCCTTTTCTTACTGCGTTTGACTTCTTATCTAATATCATTGAAAGCGTAACAAAAAGGTCTTGTTCTGTGTAGTAATCAATATAATGTGTACCATCTACAAATCCTGCTTCCTGTAAGCCGTATGCTCTAGGGTGTATTGGTACTCCACCACTGGCGAGTATGTTATAAATTCTATCTGACCAAAAGAAATCATCAAACGGATAAGAAGGAACAATCACAACTTTTGCTGATTTGCAAACATTGGAAAAATCCTTTCCATATTTGTCGTCAAATAGTTTAAACTTATCTCCAAACTTTTCCTTTAACCATTCGAATTGTTTTACTCTATCTCCGTACAATGTACCGAGCATAGCAATATCACATTCTAATTCTGGTTTCTTCTTGCCGTTCTTTAGTCTCTCAGATGCACCTGGGTGTAAGGGTATAATCTTTTCATTCTCAAATCTTCTTGTCCAAGTTTCGTCAACCATATACATATAATCTACGTGTGGGAGTAGAGATGTAACAATCTTCATTTTCCCTCCCATCACTCTGTCTAAGAACCAACATACCTTCTTACAGGTCATTCCCTCTAGTAAGGTAGTAAGTCTTTCTAACATCAACTGAACATAGAAATCATTGTTCTCTGGGATTAAAGCGTGGAATAAAAACACATCACACTTATTAGCCTTTAAGATAATCTTTGTTAGGTCTTCATTCTCAGCAAATTCCCTCAAATCAACCTGTACTACTTCTGCTTGTTTCTTCAACGAGTAAAGAATATCCTGGTCTATCGTTGGTACTTCTGATTTAAAATTTCCGAAATATAGAACCTTCATTTTTTATTTGTCTTCTCCTGGCGTCATCAGGAAGCCTTCGCCAAGTTAGCTCCCCGATAAGACGACAATTAAATGTTAATTAAGTGTTAGTATAGACCTATTAATCTGACACCTTTGTAAGAATTACCTACAGCTTTGACACCGTACATAATATCTCCAACAACTGTTGTTCTTAGGTTTTCAGACGGTTTCTCTTGGATTCTAACTCCAGATGGTGTTCCATTTGGTAAGTTTCCTAGAGCATAGGCTGCAAAACTATTGTGTAACAATAGATTTCTATGTGCGTCACGGCCTCTTGTAGTTGCATACCAACCATCTGTGATGGTAGCGATAGGCACCTGTGTCGTAACTGTTACTGGTACACCATAAAGTGTATCGTGGGTTCCTTGGATCAACGATGGTTTCCCGAATTGAGAAGCATCATATAATTTTTGGACTGCCATTACTTCACCGTAATAGCTCTTTGGGTGGAAGAAGAACATACACTCTTCTCTAGGAATATTGTATGATTCTATAATTCCAAGGGCAGTTTCCAAGTCTGAACCTTTTAACCCTGCTACTGTTGCAGCAACGCTTCTTGAAGGATTTGTTGCTGTTGCTAAAGCGAGAATTGCTGAATCCAAGTCTTTTGCTAAAGCATAAGCCATTGAATCTGCGAAAATCTCTTTTAGTCTGTAAGATGAACTTACTTGTGCAGCCTGATAATCTGCAAACACTCTGGCTACTGACTTCCATGTGTTTATATCCAAGATTGTTCTGCTATCTACAACCATATTAGCTGTAATATCTCCAGTGGTAGTTGTTACTGACCCTGTAGTATATTGAGCTTGTGTTGGGATGTTGATAGACTTTCCTCCTTCTGTTACGTAGTCGGAAAAATCTTGAAAAAACTTGGCAGCCACCAATCTTGCTTTGAAGATTGCATCTACTCTAGGAGCCCAGATGTCTGGTCGGTAGACCAAGTACGTTTGGGCAGTTCCTAATATTGAACTGATTGTCATTATTTTGGGCGAATATTATATCCCTGTACTCCCCTTTCTTGTCTGTTTCTCTTCGTAGTCTTTGAACTCCGCTTTGGTCATCTTTGCGATGTCCTGGTAATTCTTACTTGGCGAAGAAAAATCAGGTGAAGATGAGCCAGGAACTTTTTTACTATCAGCCTCCTTTTTTCGTCTGGCTGCTATGGCATCCTTTACCCACTCGTCTTTAGTAGCTTTGATAACATCATCAATCTTCGCACCACCCGCATTACGAGTGATGAAGTCGACTTCTGCCTCATTATAGCCTTCTAAAGCCTTTGCAAGTTTGACTACTTCCATAGGATTAGTTCCACCAACTGTCTTCTCAGACAACTGCTTCTCAAGTCTTTCAGCCTTCTCCTTATAATGGAGTTTCTGGGCTTCCATACTTTGGAACTCTTTAGTTTTCTCAGGTTTTTCTTCCTGTACTACATTAGGTGTAGTAACTTCCTCATTGGTTTCTGGAGTTTCCGTCTCCGCTGCAGCCAATATTTGGTCTACTGACTGCTCTGTTGTATCTGTCATTTTTTTAAAATCTTTTGTGATTTAATTGGTTTTTACAGGGTTTGCTCCCCCAATCGACTTTAAATACCTGTTGTATTTCCTTCTATTTTATCTACCTTCTTTCCTATATTATCTAATGCTACTGTTAAATCTTTACATTCCTTAGCCCATAACTTAAGTACCTCACTTCTAATCGCATCTTTCTCTAATAAGAGTTGTGCAATAATATCATCGTATTTCTTATTGAGAATACTTTTTATTACATCTTTATTATTAGAAATTATAGATAATTCGACATTAGTGAAAATCATAAATTTTTATACTGTTGCTGGTTGGTTATTCATAACTGGCATCTGTGCCACGTTAGGTTTAGCTATTGAACCTCCTGGCTGAGCCATTCTTTGCTGAGCCATTTGGTCTTGGATACTCGGTATTGGGTCATCTCCCCCTAACTCGTGAGGATTAAATCCAGCCGCTTCCATTAACTTTCTTTTAATTGCTTTGAGTTCTGTTGGGGTAAATGAGCCAGGGTTATTGTTAGCCATATTAGATAGAAGTGTTAAGTTCTGCATCTGTTCAGCCATATCCATAGACTCGTTTCCAATAACAATATCTATCTTAGTCATTACGTCTTCATAGATACCTTTAGGAATTTCTATCTTCTCATTCTTAACTCCATCAGCTATTACAGACTTCATCACATTTTCTTCATCTGGCATTATAAGTTTCCCGTTAAGTAAACTTTCAAATTTCTTTTCGTTCAGTCTCTGTGAAACTACCATCTGGAATAACTTATCTGAACCTGCATCTCCTGACATTATATTTCTAATAATAACTTGGTGTTCTTTACGAGTTGAGTTCTTGAAGTCTGGAAGTATCCAGTCTACGATTATCTCCTTAATAAAGTTGTTAAGTTCTTCTCTCTTGGTCTTAAAGTATCCTGACTGTATCTGGTAGTTGACCATTGCTGCCTTTGCGTTTGCTGGGACAGACTTGGATTGTGGCTGTTCTCCAGTAAAGGTCTTACGCATTGCATTGCTCTCCCATTTGTATTCGTCTTGATTGTAAAATGAGAGATTGCGTTCCTCGTTAGCAATAGGTTCTACTGGGTCATTAGTAATAAGAACATCTCCATTCTCTACCTGTGAAAGTAGATTTCGTGCAATAGAGTTATCTCGTGTTTGGAATAGGTGTTTAGAAGTCCACGCTAATCCGTCTGATTTATCCGACGCTATCCTATTAAGATAAATCTGTTCGTGGAATAGTTTTTCAACTTGTCCCCTACCCATTGTTCTACCTCTTACCTTCTCCCAAGAAATATCTTTATAAAGAGACTTTGCCATTTGCATATGTGCAAGGACAACTCCGTCTGCTGACACTATAAAATAGTTGTCATCAGTGCCTTCCAAAAATCCTTTTGGAAACCACGCTTCATAAACTGCCAACTTACTATCCTCTTGTGTTTCGTATTTTCTTAAATCTACTTCGTTCCAATTCTCCCAACCATTCTTCTTTGCCTCTACAATAAACTCATCTGGTTGATACTTGTGTCTTTCCACCATTGGGATACCTTTCATCGAAACTGCGTCTGGTCTGAATCTTAGGTTAGAAAGTGGGACTATCTCAATAGTGTCTCCGACTTTCTTGACTACTGTATGTCCATATTTTGGTAGGTCGTATGCAAGTTTGTTCAAGAAGTTTCCGAAGTATCTATCCTTCATCCATTGATGAAGTTCTTTCTGCATTACGAAAGCTGTCCAATAATCTTGGTCTTCTGAAATGACTTTTATATCTTTGACATCAGACTCAATAAGTTTAGATGCTATGTCTACTGGGAATGTAGAGATGTTGTAAAATGGTCTTGGGTTTCCAAAACTATCAAAGTCTCCATCACGATATTGTGATAACCAATACTTTTCAATTAAATCAATAATGTTCCCTTGCGTCTTTGCAAACGCTGGGTTCATTTTGATTTGTGCCTGTTCACAATAATCAATCTCTTGTTTTACCTTGGCTGTTATCTCTCGGCTATCCATATTTATTTGGCGAGTCTTTTAATTGCTTTTTGGTTTAATGCTCTATCTCGTTGGGCAATTCGTGCTTGTTGCACCATAGCTTTGACCATACCTTCTTTCGCTTTCTTCATTTGTTGAACACTGTTTTTTAAAATTGAATCTGCTGTATGTTTTGTTGTATTGCCATAAACACACCTGCCTCCAATTTTAGCTGGGTCGTATATTCCAGAGTCGTCTCCATAAACGTAGAACGCTACATCATTAGAACCTGTCTGAGCAACAAATCCATTTACTGTGTCATAGACAAATGAGTTACCTGGATGGCTTCCATTTGTTCCAGTTGCAGGTCTCTTTGCTATAAGGATATAATCTGTTGCTGTCACTGTCTTGCCAGGGACTACTAAACTTATCGCATATTGTTTATATGCAGAACTAAATGGTGTACTGAATGTAAATGATTCGAGCATATAATCTGTTGCTGAAATTGTTGATACATCAAACAAAGAAGATGTTGCTAACACTGTCCCAGTTGGTTTAGCTGATGACCCATAAGTTCCTGTAATATCATATAATGCAGCGTAAGCATTGCCAGTTGGAAGCAAGACCTTTTTTAAATAAAATTTACAACTTGAAATCTTTGTAGGATAAGCCGTAAATGCTTGTCCAGCACTTAAATACCACCCACCATAAAGTTTGTGGGCTTCGGTAGAAGCTGTTTCTCTGAAAAAATCTACTGTTACTGTACTCATACTTTGGGCGAATTAAATAAATGTTTTAACTGTTGGTTTCCTGTATTTTTTAAGTTCCTGTGATATTGGGTCAATAGTTGAAGGGAGTTGCAGGTTAAGTCCCCATATTGCTAACCCAAATGAAATTACTGCGTCATCGTGATAACCTACTGGAGCACCATACTTAGTGTTTCTCAATAACTCACCTGTTCTTTCGTTTATAAATTTATACTCGTAGGCTTTTAGTTCATCAACTAGAACTGGGATGTTCGGTACTCTGATGTACATTTCGTCAATGAATACTATTTCACGCCCTATAAGTTCTTCTTTAGTCTTCCCTGATAAAGTAAAGTCTTCTACAAACACTCCTGAGTTGCGTAGGTCGTCATAGATTGGTCTACCTACCCCAGTAGCGTCTATAATCACCCTTGATCCGTTGTATTTAAGAGCCTTAGCACGAATAATGTCTTTCTGTTGGGTGTAGTCTATTCCCTTAAATCTGTCCCAGTGGACTACTTGGTGTGAATTTCTATCAATAACTGTAACTACTGTGTAGTCGTTCACTGTTCCAAGGTCTACTCCCATAATATAGAAATGGTCTCTCTTACCGTCTTCTTCTCTATATGGAACTATTGCTTTGTCTACATTTCTAAACACAATTCCTGCATCAGAGACAAATTCTGCCATATATTCCTGACGAAACATCAATTCTGGTGTACTTTTTTTAATTTCTTCGAGTTTTACCTCGTCTGTTTCTACTCCGTCTAGGGTAGTGAACTGAAATGCTGCTCCTTTTTCTTTTAATATATTAAATTTGTTCTTAAACCAGTTTGCTCCACGAGGAGTCGAAATCATTACTACCTTAGTATCTCGGCTCTTGGCAATCGTTGTAGGATAAATGTACTGGTTGTAAACTGTTTCTGGTATAAGTGCTGCTTCGTCTATAATCTCAAGGTCTAATTCTTCTCCCAATAAGGACATCGGTTCGGTTGTAGATTTACATTGTATCCAAATGCTTTCTGAAAGTTTAAATGTTCCTGGTCTTCCTTGACCTCCTGAAACATACCTACCAAAGTCTTTATCAAATGCTAACAAAAACTTGATAACATACTCAAATACCTTATTGGTAAGTTCGTATGTTGGTGCTACTATCCAAATTTTACAAGATTGTCTTTTGCCCTTACGTATGGCATCTAATCCGTTTAATAATTCCTTCACTATGATATACCCACACAGTGCTGACTTCCCGAACCTTCTACCTGCACAGACAATAATCTCTTTACTGTCGCACAATAGAATCTCTTTTTGTTTGTTGTGGGGATAAAAAGAAATTAGTTGTTGTAGCTTTTCATCACTTATCATATTTTATATATTGTTATATTTTCTGCTGTTGCAACTCCCACACAACGGTTGTATATTTTCGATATTATCTGAACCCCCCTTACTAACAGGGATAATATGGTCGTGAGTTAACTTTATTTCTGGTTCTGATTTATGGCAATATAAACAAGTCCAGTTGTATTGTGCCTTTAAATTTTCCCATTCTGTAAAGGTATGTGAACCACCGTTATTACTTTTCCTAAATTCTCTCCTTCTTTGTATAAATGATTTATAACCAGGTTTTTTAGTCCTACCGTCTTTCCATGCTGGATTTTTATCTCCAATAAATCCAACTTTTCCAAGCCAGTACCTTGTTGGATTTTTTAATTTGGCTTGTCTATACTTTTCCTTTTGTTCGGGCGTTCTAACTTTTCCCTTATTGCCAACCCCACGCTTGTTATTAAGCATAAATTTGCTGAATTTCTCACGTGTTTCTTTAGTTCTTTTATAAACTCCTTTTGGCATATTTTATAAGTTCTTGTAATTTTGAATCTGCTATTGCCATTAGTACTTCATTTTCTTCTTCATCGCACTGTTCTTCATCATCTTGCCGTTAGGCATCTTGTGCATCATTTTTGCTACTTTCTTTGTTGCTTTCTTTATTTTTTTTGCCATATTATTTTATGTTTTCAAATAATTTAATTTGCTCTATTATATAATCGACTTAAATATGTATCTTTATCTCTGGTTTCTCTGGTTTTAAATTCCAATGATTTCTTCTCATATATTCTCTATATTCTTTATCCTCTAAGGTCTTGATAGCGTGACAATTATGGCAAAGAGTTGTTCCATTACTAACATCGAACATCAGTTCTGGATATATTGCTTTACTTTTAATATGGTCTGCGGTAAGTACTCTCCCGTCCTGATTACCACATTTTTGGCAAGTATAATCGTCTCTTCTTTTAACGGCTTTTTTCCACGAACTTAAATTTTTACCATCTTTCCAACTACCACTTTTTTCTCCAAATTTCCCTTTGTTTGCTTCACTTAATTTCTTTTTTGTAGAATCTGATAAATGCCTTCCCTTCATATAATTTTTCAGAAAATTAATGTTTGTGGGCATTCTCCCCTCCATTGCAGTTCTTATTTTTTCCTTATGCTCTTCTGGCATTTTGTATCCTACTTTTGTCATTGAATTCTTTTATACATTTAATAATATAATCGCATTCAAAATCTTCAAGTTCGGGATACAGTGGCAGTGCTATTGCTAACTTTGCCAACTTCTCTGTCGCTGGTAAACTACAATTTAATTTCAGTGCAGGATGTTTGTGATTTGGAACGTGGTCTCTCACTAAAGTTTCTATCCCTTTGCTTTTAAGGTAAGCTGCTAACTTCTCTCGTTCTTCTGAGGTGTAGATGTAGTTCTGTGGAGTTTTCCAGTTCATTCCTAGTCCCTTGTTGTACTTTTCGCAAATTTCTAATCTCCTTTTAATCCACATTGGCAACCACTGTATTTTAAAGTTTAAAATCGCTGCCTGTAGGTTATCTAGTCTTGAGTTATATCCAAACTCGGTCATTAGGTTGTCTTCTACCTTCTCACCACCCTTCAGTCTCTTTTGTGCATTGTCTCTTAAAACCTTAATCCTGTCAGAAAGAACTTCATCATCTGTTGTAATCGCACCACCGTCTCCGTAGCATCCGAGCATTTTCGCTGGATAAAATGAAAAACATTTGATTATTCCATTTGCTGTTGTTTTGACTCCACACGCTTGTGCTGAGTCTTCAATAATAGGAATCTTATCTACTATCCTCTTTAATTTTTTAATATCCACTACTGCTCCATTCATATGAACTGGAATAATAGCCTTTGTTCTCTTGGTAATTTTCCTTTTAACCCGCTCTAAATCCATTAACATATCGTCTCCGATATCTACCAAGACTGGTTTGGCTCCCACATTATGAATTGCCGCTATGGTTGCTATGAATGTATGAGATGTGGTAATGACCTCGTCTCCTTTACCGATATTCAAAGCCTTTAAAGCAAGGAATAAAGCATCTGTACCAGAGTTGAGTCCTACTGCGTATTTCTGTCCTACTAGTTTAGCAAGGTTATTTTCAAACGCCTCAACATCTTTTCTAAGTATTAAATCTCCGTTTCCTAAACACTCTTTAATAATGCCATCAATATATTTTTTGTATATTCTATAAGAAATCTTATAGTTGACGAATGGTATTTTCATAATATATAAAATTTATCTTTTTTAATTGCTCTTTTACTTTCTTCTAAGGTCATCAGTTCCTCCTCTAACTTCTCACCTTCTTTGGCACCAGTGTATTTAATTGGATAACCAGGGAACATTTCTTTGGCTACGTCCTCAACTAATCTCTGTTCTCCCATATCCAGTATAATAGTCCCTTTCATTTTAGTAGCTTGGATTACTAATTCACACGCTTGTGGTATTGTCATCCAGTATCGTTTCATTCTCTTGTCGGTAATGGTTAAAGGTTTCCTTTCTTTAAACTGCTTCTGCCAAATCGGTATCACGCTTCCACGGGAGCCTAAAACGTTCCCAAATCTCACGACCACTCCACCAGCTCTCTTTACCATTATCTCCCCCAGGAGTTTTGTTGTTCCCATTAGGGAAGTTGGGTTTACTGCTTTGTCGGTGCTTATGAACACTAGCTTTGATTTGTACTTTTCGCATAGTTTTATAATATTTAAAGTTCCTATTACGTTAGTTAAGACTATCTCTTCCATGTGTTCTCTTTCAAAGTTGGAGAGATGCTTATAAGCTGCTGCGTGGTAAACTACTTTAGGTTTGTACTTCTCAAATAACTCAGCAAGTCGTTCTCGGTTCCTTATGTTCGCAATCTCGGGGATAACTTCCTCTAAGTCAAAGACTCCTGATTCGTCTTGGTCACACGCAATTACTGTGTTTTTATTGGTTAGTTGTTTACACAATTCAGATCCTATAGACCCAGCGGCTCCCACCACAAATACATTATTTTTTGCCATTAAAGTAATTTATCCAATAATTTCTTCTCATTTTATGCGTTGTCTTTGTATGACAACTTTTGCACAATGTTATTAAATTATCTGTATTGCAATTAAATTTATCGTAATCTATGTGATGAACCTCGTTCCCGTATTGGCTACATACTTGGCAAATATAATTATCTCGTTCTCTAATTGCTCTTTTAAGAGATTGTGTCCAGTCTACTGAATAAATATCTCCTCTTCCTTGATAGTTCCAGTGCTTCTCACCTGTCTGTGCTAATCCTATAATTCTTTTGGTTTCTTCTGAGTGATGTCCACCTTTAAACGGAGCAACCTTGGTTTTATATATCTTTTTAAGTGTTTTACTAATCTTATCTATTGTTTCGGGTTTTTGTTTAACTCCTTTTTTAAATTGTTGCGGAAGATTTTTAGCCCATGGAGCTGGTTTCCCTTTGTTCCACGGAGTAAAACCTTTTGTAAATTGACCTAAATTCATAGTCTGATATATGTTTTCTTTAAAAGTTTTGCTAACGCCACTAAAGGTTCTACTTCTCCTTTCATAAAATTGTGAGAGTTTCCTAAAAATCCTGAATGACCTGCGGCAACTACTTTTACATCAATTCCCTGTTCCCAAGCGTTTCGTATCGCCTCTATACATCTATAATTAAGAAACACTGCACCTGAATAGATATAAACTTCCTTTCCTGATAAGGCTAATCCAGTTGCTACGCCAGCCATAGTTTGTTCAATAACTCCACAGTTTATAAAATGCTTTGGTCTGTGGGTTTCTACCCAAGGGTATCCTAAATCACCAGTAAGAAGCCAACAATCCCTATCCTTTATCCAATTCCAAAATTGCTCTCTTGTATGAAATTTCATCTAAGTTGTAGTAATGGTTCTTGTATCCCATATCGGCAATTAACGGGACGCCATCACCCTTGATAGTTTGAACGACCTTGAAAGGAAAAATATCTTGTAACACTTCTAACGCTTTTGTGATTCCTAATATGTCTTCTGTAGCACCTAACGCCTGTAAGTGATTCCTATCGATGTAAATCTTTAAGTTCTTTAACTTATGTTGTCTGGCAAATAATAAACTCTCATAAAATGTTCCTTCCTGACAATCGCCATCTCCTAATAAAATATAAACATCTCTCATTCTGTTCCCTAGTGCCATCCCACAGGCTACAGGAAGCCCTGTGCCGAGAGAACCTCCACTCCAGGGTAATCCTGCCTTGCTACTGGGTAATGGATACTTTTTCAAAAATTCAACTGCCTTCTTAAAAGGATAGGTGTGGCAGTAATATGCCGCCACACCTGACGCCTTCCCGAATATAAAAATATCTTTCTTTCTTTTCTTATTAAAAATTTCCTCAATAATACCAACACACGATAAAGCTGAACCTATGTGGCAAGCTCCTGCCTTGTATGAGACATCTATTATCTTCTGGCGAATATTCATAAATTCTTGGTTCTTTAACACAAACTATAAATCTACGTATCTGACACTCTTTCATTATCCTTTTCACAGACTTCTCTGGAAGGTCACAATTGGTACCAGCCTCGGTTATCCAAGTCATGTACAACCACAGGTTCCCTTATACGCACCTGCGTGTTTATTGCATCGTTCAAGATTAAAGGGTTTCTTTATCAGGGGCTCGGTTCTCTCATTAACGGCTGTAATTACTTGGGTGGTGTCAAACTCAACTTCGTCACCAACGTTATAACTGCCGATAGCCTCCCTAGGGACGTAAATCCCAATGGAGTTTCCTATTGTTCTTAGTTTTGCTTTAAACTTCATATGCGTAATTACTTTATAGGGTTATAACGCTTGGCGTAATTACCCTTTGTCTATTTTGGGATTTTACTGCGGGACTGCTATATATATATTATCATTATCATTTCATTCACACTCCACCCCCCGTATGTCGCAAAATATACGTTAAGCGACATTCTCTATAGGTAAATAAGCTTAGATAGGGCTTATACTCTTATAATACGTATCTTTTAACGGCCTCTTATACTGTGTATATGTATGTGTGTGCGGGGGATAAGTAAATATAACCAACTATATCTATATTAGTATCTATGTGTTTATCTGTCTGTTTTTATAGTAGTAGTTTAGTATGACTATATCTTTTAACGTGCCTTGCAGGGCATTGTAGAGCGTCTGTTTAGGGTTCTTTGTCGCTTATTGCGTCTATCTTATTGAATATGCCTATTATCTTGGTCTCTCCTTTGGGGTATTTATCGCCTAGTTTAAAGAGCATATCCTTTGCTTTTAGAGCATTGTCTTTATCTGTATTTAATCTTGTATCGCCCAAGTCTTCTACTTGCTTTAATTGTAATCCCCAATCAACATTTTTGAATGTTTCTATCCAACTCTTAGACTCTGTTAGTACTTGCGGTTGCGTACTGGTTGCTTTACTGTATCCTACTTCTTGCATTATTTTACCCATATTTACAACGCCACCTTTTTCTATGGTTTTCTTTACTTTTGCTATTGCTTGTCGTTGTCTTTGAGTACTCATTTTATATTGATATTAGTTGAGTTATGCACCTGTGCATAAGTGGCTATTGTTGATACCTCTTGTTATCTATTTATATATATGGTAGTATTAAATCGTAGAGTAAATCTATTAACAATACTCTATTAAATAATATGATAAAAATAAAATTAAGTGAAAAAGAAATACAACTATTAAAAGGAATACTCAATGCAACTATCAACACGGGCTGGGAATCTTGCTTGGGCGGTTATGATGAAAGCGATAAAAGGGCTATCAATAAATATGAAAAAGAAATGTTAATGGTTGAAGTAATAAGAAATAAATTAAAATAACTAATATGAAATCATTTGCATTAGAAAACATTAAAAGATATAAGAGCCGAATAAGGAGGGAAAAGGTCGGGGCTGTCTTGTATCATATAGGGGAAGCATTGACGGCATTGGCTATCTTTGCTTTTGCTTATCTGTGGTTTAGTATAGCTATATAAAACCTATTTGGTTTCAGACTCCTTAACTGGGGTCTTTTTTTCTGCCTCAATACTCTCTTTTTCTTTTAACTCAATAGCCTGTAATTTTTTTGTCATCTCCTGAACCTTGTTCAGCTTTTTTATCACGTCTCTTTCTACATCTTCGTAGGTTTCAAACACGAGTTTAATGAACTCTTGTTGTATCTCTTGCTTTTGATTATCGTAGTATTGTTTATTGTATGCCATATTATTTTGCGTAAGTTAATGAATTATGTTTAATCTTATTTGAGCTGACGCACCATTTTCCGCACGAGGTGCATTGTAATCTCTGGCTCATAAATACTTTATTTATTTGAAATCCTCTTCTTTGTAAGTTTAAGCTCCCACAAGCTGGGCAGGTCATTCCTAATTCAACTGGTGGTGTGTTGTTAGCCCAAGGTACGAGTTTTAGGTACACTTTCTCCAAGAGTTCAACATCTCTTTTATTATACTCAACCATTAACTTCCAAGACTTCTTATCCCCTTTAAGGCATCCTAACCATAGTCCGAATCCTCCTGTCTGCTTCTTGCCACCAAGTCCAAGGTATTCTCCAAGGTCATTTAGGTGGTTTGAGTTAAATCTGAAGCGTGAACGGGCTATTTTAAGCGTATCAATCGTTTTGTATGGTTTCGGTGGTGGTAATCCTTGCTTAATAAAGAAGGCATTAGCCATTTTATTATCAAAAGAGTCTGAGTTCTGTCCTACAATTATATCTGCCTCGTTTATCAGTGTGTGCAATTTTTGCACTAGCTCCTTTTCTCCTAGTTCCATCTTGGAACAACTTGAAATCTTTTTATCTCCCAACCATTTATAAGCGAAGCATAATAGTTCTCTTTCCTTTTCAAATCCTAGTGCGTTTTGCTCATATTTATCCCATATATATGCAAGATTTGGACTGGTTTCAATATCGTATAAGAGAATTTTCATTTAGCATCTTCCCTTAATAGTATACAAATTAAAGCGTAAATACTTAAATCCATTAGTGTATCTTCGAACCTTTCATCTTCAACCTTTGCTTCTTTAGTGGATAAATTTACTAACCTTGACCACTTGTCTGACATCCTAACCATTGGTCCTTTCCACGCTGGTATCCCAAACTTTTCGCACTGCCTAAAATTAGAAAATGGGTCTTCTGTGGCGTAATCATGGGACTTCTTATCGTGAATATCCTTAATCTTATCTAATAGTTTATAAAATCTTGGATTTATCATAGAGCTTATTAGCCAAAAATCCCACTAGGTGGGTTGGCTTTGCTTAACGGCAGTTATAAATAACTCCGTAATTCATTTTCATTACTTTATTATAACACATAAAGCCTTTTTTGCTCCTGAGATTGTGCTTGCACCGACCTTTAATTCGCATTCTATCTCTCTAAATGTAAATCCACCCATAATCATCTGTAATATCTCTTGTTGTTGCTTTGGTAACTTACGTATTGCTAATTGAACCTCTAAACTATCTACTAACTGCTTGGCTTGGTCTCCGTCATCGGAGATGTCAAAACCTTCTTCTTTGTATATTATGCTCATAAAAAAACACTGAATTATTTAATAATAATTTTCAGTGCTTCCTTGAAAGCGTGTAGTCCTAACTCCGTAAAGTTAGTTTGACTCTGTGAATACTCTTAATTTTATCTCTACCTTAAATACAAAATCCTTTTTACATTTTTCACAGTGCTTCTCAATAAGTTCTCCGTCTTCTACGGTCTTCTTATCAAGGCAAGTGTTGCAAACAGGACAGTGTATTAAGTGTTGGTTCATTCTAATTCTTTCATCAACTTAATTATAGAATCTCTCCTTGAAACTGATGTATTATGTAGTTTCTCTAACTCTTTATACCTCTTTTCTCCTAATTTGTTAAGCATATACTCTCTGTACACTCCAGCCTTCTCATTCTCCCATTTAAAGTGTGTTCCTGAGCAGAAACAGTCAGCGTTGTCTAGTTCGTATCGTGTAGAACTACAGTTCCTTCCCCAAAAGTGGGAGCATTGTAACACGAACCTACTATTCTCTAGCTCCTCTCCTTTCTTATTCTTACAGTATGGACAGTTTGGTCTTCGGCATACTCCAACACTCCTAACCTTCTCGCTAAACTTCTTGTCTGCTAATTTGCTTGACCAAAGTTTCATTTAAATATTAATTTAGCGTGGATAAGCTTATCTATTTCGTGCCTTTCTTTGGCATTTAGAATCACGGCTTTCTCAAGCGTTCCAGTAAAAGATTCTAACTCATCTAATACTGATTTTAGATAAGCAGTTTGTAGATTAGCAAACTGTAATTCGCTTATCGCTGATTCTAATAACTTTGTCTTCTTCATTTTGAACTATTGATTAAGTTAATTATGGCTTCCAGTGTGCTTCACCGTGATGTTTGGAGCAATACCAGATTACCTCTAAGGGTTTAGTGTAGTCTTTATGATGTCCCTCTGATTTTGGGTTTCCGCATACTACACAAGGTAGTTTAATTACTTTGCCCGAAGTAACAGCGTTTCTTAGAGTGTATCGTGCCTTGTTTTTTTCTGGGTATTTTTCTATGTGTTTATAAGTATCTTTTAAGCATTCCCCACTCTTTATTCTCTTCGCTTTCTTTATTCTCATCCTGGCTTTGTCATAGGGATACCTTTTTCTATGGTTACCTCTTGTTTCCCTGCAAAAACACGCCTTACACTTATTTCTAACCCCACTAAGGTATTTATAACTTTTATAATACTCCGATAGTGGTTTTTCAACCTTGCAGGTATCACAAATTTTACTTACAGAGGTCATCATATTTCCACGCTTTCTCTTTTAATAATTTAATTTCTTCTTCGTATTTACTACGCTGGGCTTGAAGGGTTTGGCGGATAGTTTCACGTAATCTTTCTCCAGCATTTTCATCATTATCAAGTAAATGTGGGGCGTTTTCTCCGCACCATTCTTTTATGAAAGTATCTAATACCGACTCCCACTCTATGTTTTTATTGGGGTGTTCTTGGCACATATTGTGTAATCCCAATTTACAATCTTCGTCAAAAGTATGTTTCACTTCTTTTGTTTCTTGGATTTTTCTTTTAACCAACTCAACCAACCAGGGAGGACAATCGTGTTGGTCGCCCTTCATATAATAGGCTAAACATTTTTTACATTGTATTTCTTCTTTGTTCATTTTGGTAGTGGTGGGGGTTAATTATAAATCTAACTCTGGCGGTAAAACTGTAATAATAAAGCAGTAAAACAGCGGTAAAAAGAAAATCATCCTCCCAAAGGCTAATATTTCTATTGCGGATATTGTTGCCAATATTAAGATTGTAATTCTGAGTATTATTTTGTCTATTTTCATCTTTTTTTATTTAATAATATATTTTACTGATAGTTGGCTTTTGGGGAAAGGCTTACGTTGCTTATGCTCACACCTCGCTTAAACGCATAGCCGACGGATTACGAGGACACCGTTCTGTTCCCCCAGAAACCAGCTATCCCCCTCTAATGGGACAAGAGAGGGGATTAGGGTTCTAAAAGTCCTACTAAATAATCTCTAAATGTTTTTAATTCTGCCTTGAGGTGAAATGCCCTTAAATCTAAGTTGTTTAATCTCCATAATTCTATGGCATCAACCTTTCTAATTAAACTTTTTATTTCTTTTTCTTCTTTATTCATAAGAGTTTGATTAGGTTAATAATATTTTACTATGTTCCTGTCGGTGGTGTTTCCTGCAAAGCCAAATAACTTCAAGGGGTTTACTATAATCTGGGTGGTGGCATTCAGTTTTATTGCTTCCACAATATACGCAAGGTTGTTTTACAAGGACACCTTCCCTTATTGCCTTATTAACTATTGCCCTTGCTATAATTTTTATTTTATTTTCTGCCTTATTGCGATATTTTTTTTGAACCTTTAATAAATACTTCCTACGTTATTGATACTTTCCCTTAAAATAACGACTCATAATACACTCTTTACACATACTATGGAATCCTCCCTTTTTGTATTTATTTCTGGAAAACATTAAAAGTTCCTTTGATTTATGGCATATAATGCAGGTTTTACTATCCATATTATTTATTTAGATGATTTAATAATTCCTTATATCTTTCATTATCTGCAAGATGATATGGCGAGTGTGTTTTTAACCAAGCTAAGTGTCTATAACATTCCTCACAAACACCTAAATCTTTTACTTCTTCATTTTTTCCGCAAGAACATTTCATAATTCTTTATATACTTCCTTAAATTTTATATTTAGAGGGCTTCGTAGGTTGCTTCAAAAATATCTGGCTTGCAAGGGTAGAACTCGCCCTTAACTCCTTTAATAATCCAGTCGCCTTTTTGAGCCGTCATTTTACCCTCTAAAGTATTGATAACTAAATTACCTTCATCAAATGAAAACACACTTAATGGTACAAATCCGTTTATATCCTCTGAATTTGAGCCGTTCCATAAAACTGCCTCAACTGTTACTGGTCTTTTCTTAAATTTTTGTATCATAATCTTCTTTAATTTATTTAATAATATACCCCCCTTATTTTGTTAAAGGGATTTTATAAATACTTTTGTTCAATTTATCAGCTGCCCAATTACCAACCGTATTTAATGGTTTTACTAAAATCCCGCAGATAAACCATACTGTATAAAGTAATTGTTCTTTTAATGTCATTGACCTAAATTTCATCTTTTTATATATTACTTTTTAAGGGGTTAAAATCTTCTATTATTTTCGTCCACCTGTTGATAATTTTACAAAGTATTTTTCCATATTTTTCTTAGTTTAATTTTATTAGCCGTTGCCGTAGCCGTTGCCGTAGCCGTCGCCGTAGCCGTTGCCGTAGCCGTCGCCGTTGCCGTAGCCGTTGCCGTTGCCGTTGCCGTTGCCGTCGCCGTTGCCGTTGCCGTTGCCGGCTATGCTAAATTTATTTTTTAATAAAATAGTTTTCATTAGATTTCTTTATAGTTAGGTTGTGCGATTATTTGTTTTTTGGCTACTTCTGTACAAGGGATTATTTCAATCACATTTGTTAAATATACTTTTTCAACGGGCATAGCATATTTGTTTTCACTTTCTTTACCGTCTTTAATACCCGTTGTGGCAAGGGCTGATAAAGTAAATTCACTCCACCATCTCCACAGTCTGCGAGCGTCATTTACAAACATCTTTTCTCCGTATACTTTCAAATCTACCCATCCAGCCCAAACTCCTGCGGAATATGTCCTGATAATACAATAGGTCAATCCTTTGACTGATTTTGCTGTTTCAGTTGCTTTTAATTCGTTTTCTGGCAAATATTTTATGCCATTTATAATTATTTCGTTTTTTGCTGTCATATTTTTATATGCGGTAGGTCGCAACCCTGTTTAATTACTTTTTAATATCTAGCTAGTGGGGGTTAGTCTAATACTAATTTAAGTGTTATTTCGATAGAATCTCCAATGTGTAGTTTTTTTATTCCTTCAATTTCTTTCTTTACACACTTATGAGCATATTCGTTGATACTTTTTTCTTTTAACTTATAAAACTCCTTCCCACTCATAGAAAAGTCTTTCAAAAGTTCTTCATCACTTGCAAATATGTTTTTCATATGTTTGTTTTGTTAAGAGGTTAGTTATCTAAACCTGTACTATTTTCTACGGTGCTAACAGTGGTAAGAACGCTGACCTTTGTATAAACATAAGTATCGGGCATACCCTGAACTGCGTGAACTTCATAGTCACCTTTAAATAAATCTTCTATTGGCACATTACCATCTCCCATTAGTTTAATTTGTTTTTCCATATTATTGTTCTTCTTTATAAATTTTATTTCTATCTTCTAAGGTAAACTTCTCACGTTCGTCCCACTTGCCATCTAAGAAACGCTTAACTGATTCGCTTTGACCCCTTGCTTGCTCAAGGTAGTCTTTGTATGTTTTATGTTGGATTCCTAAAGAGTCTATCAAGTTATTCGAAATTCTCTTCGGATGGCATTTCCTTGTTGAGAATATCCATTATTTTATTGTTTTGGGCGACTATTGTAGTTAAAAGGTCATATACATCGGGATTGTTAGAAAGATTCGTCTGTGGGCTCGGAGATGCGTTGTAGGTGCCTTGTGGAGCACCATGAGACCTTTTCCAGTCATCTCTAGCCTTTTTATGATCTTCATCTTTCCAATTTGGGCACGACATGAATGTACTTACTTTACCAGTAACTTTATCTGTCTTATGCCCTTCTAATGTTTTATCTAATCCGCATGTTTGACACTTAAATATTTTTTGCATATTATGATTCTCTAATTAATAATTTTTTGCATATAAACGCCAGCTCTTCTGGCTCAAATGATTCCTTAAATATTCTAGTTATGTCCTCTAAGGTAAGGATTCCTTGACCAGCCCTAGCACTTCTTATGGCCATAAATAAGTGGCTCTCCACTAATTCCTTGGCCGTATAGGCTTCGTTGAAAGGATACATAGGATGCTCACTAATTGGTTTCCCATTTATTGTTTTGTTCTCTTCTACTTGTTCTTCAAAAGTTTTCATGTTCTGTATTTTTTTCATAATTATTTTGTTCTATTGACCTTTGTGTTTTATACGAATCTTTTTCTTCTATAAATTTCTCTGACTCTGGCGTCCGTTCTTCTATTGACTTACTTGCCATCTTCATTACTTCCTTTTTAGCAAACCATATAAGATACTCAGATGTTTCTTCTTTAACCTTTTCAGTTGGCATTTCGCTGAATGATTGTTTCACTGAGCAGAAATACTGTTCTGGTTCAAACGGTCTTATTTGAACTGTTTTTGAGAATGACCTTGCTATTTCAAATTGCTCCATGTTATAATCCTGTTGGGTTAATATCTTCTACGACCTTTGATTCTTTTATTTCTCCGTTTTCCTCTAAGATGATATCTTTCGCTGGTTCGTTTACTATGTCTGTTATTGGCTCTTCAACTGTGAATACTGTTTTATTTTGTAGAATAACCTGACTAACTAATTCTTCTAAAAGACTTTTTACTTTGCGTTCTTCACGCATTGTTTTCTTTAAAAGTTTTACTAACTGTTTTAATGTTGTAAGTTCTAACATATTTTTTTTATTTAATATTATTGACCTACTTTAATTATATTCCCGTCAACCACTTGTGTCAAGTGTGGCTTATGCACACCCTTGATTATCTCCCCTTTTAAGAGAAGAATCTGATGTATCCTTTGTCCTGTACGATTAAAAAGCTTTCCTATATTTCTATAAGAAACTTCTGGATGGAGTTTCCAGTATTCTATAATTTGCTTGTACTCTATTTCCTTTTGTGCTAGCTGTGATCTATTTGCAGACATTTTATTTTTTCCCAGAATTAGTTAATATACTTTAATATTAGTCCATAGAAGTATAGTTGTCAAGTCTTTGCAACAAAAAACACCAATCACTTGATGTTCTTTAACCTTATGTAAGGTTGTTTCTTCCAACACTTGTCGCACAATACTCCTCCTTCAATAAACGCAACCTCGTCAGTTTCTTTTATATTTTTATTACACTTAATACAAACATTAACACAGTGGAATCCTACTAATTTTCCGACAGTACCTTTTATTTCTTTTTTCATAATTATTGCGAACCTCGGAATAGTTTATCCTGGAAAGTAAATAAGAAATTCCAAAGCCAGCATTTAGCTTCTTCTTTTGTTTCGTTATTAGTATCCGCTGTATTTGTCGGTAATAACTATCCTTAACTCTCTCTTACATAGCCGTAGCCCCATAAGAGGTTATCTCTAAATCGCAAAAGGAATTAAACTTAACGATTTAGACGAAACGGAATATCCTGTATAAGCAAATGAAGTATCTTCCGTATATCCCATCATTTAATGGCTTCAAGCAAGTGGCTGATGGGTTCGCCAACCATCTTGCAGGTATCGTGTGGTTTTGAGAACCTTTTTAAGCCTAACCACCAAAACTCTAAGGCTATTACCTCTATCATAAACATAGAAAAACGGACTATCACCAAACAATCCGTTTCTCTATATTGGTGATATATTTATTAAATTGTACTCTTATATTGCATCTTAATCTATTCTGTGCTACTATATTTGTGTTAGTGGATCACGCCATTTCGTACTTATGGAAACGACCCACTAACCCCACAAACATAAAACCTCTAGGTTTTTGCCAGCTCGTTAAGAGCTGTTTTTTCTTGAAACACTTTTCTTTCTTTCCATTCTTGCTGTTTTCCTTTATGCCATTGGTCTACGGGTCGCATATATCCCACAACTCTACTAAACACCTCCGTCTTCTTATAATTTGTTAAGCTTTGGTCTTTCTCAAAACATTTCGAACATCTGACAACGAAATATTCTGTGTCCCCGTCCATAAACTTTAGACACTTTGAATCTAACAGTTCTCCATTGAATTCCTGGATAACTTTGTCACACTTATCGCATTTTTCTGGCATTGTTATTTTATTTAATAATATAAATTGAAGCACGACCAATGACTTTGAAGATTATTCTTCCAAGCCCATACTACCATATCTATCTGTTCTCTAGTGTTATGGATATCCAAGTTGGTACCTCTTTCCTTGTTCCAATAAACCCATGTTGATGGCATATATTGTAAAACTCCTATTTCCCCAGCTTTCCCAACCGCACTGTACCTAAAACCCGACTCACACTGGGAGGTTTTAAGTAATTGCGATTCTTCTAATCCGTATTTATTAGCGACATAGACTAAAGCCTGTTTAACTTCTTCGGTGGTGGGTGTTAAAGATAGAGACTCTAACGGGTTTAACTGAATTTGCACTGTTTCATCTACATCGCTTTTTGTTGTCCTTGGAATTGCAAGACCTAGAACGACCAGTGTTGCCAACACCGTCACGAGAATTGCTATCCTTGTTCTTTTTTTATCTGCATATTAATTTAATTTTAATCTTTGGAAACAAACTTGTCAAACAGAAAGTTATGCACTACTCTACTACCTTAAACCACTCTCTAACTATTAAACTAGCAATACCTATAATCACAAATGCTAATCCTGCATATACATTTGTTGGGACAAGACCCACACCTAACGGAATAAGAATTGTCGATATCGAAGTGAACGTCACATTAGACGTTGCTTTTATTGTATTCATCTTTTTTTACCCTCATCCTTTACTAGGTTACGGCCTATTCCTGATGTTAAAATCATTCCTAAGATGTAACCAATAAATAAAGAAAGTATTTGTGAAATCATTTTAATAAACTTAATATTTTATTTACTGTGTTTTGTATAGTAGCCTTTAAATCAAAATTAACTGGAATAGTCCAATCGATGTTTTTGCTAAAATCAAAAGGTACATCATTCTTTGATATCGATAAGTGTACGTGAGTTCCTGGAAATGGTGGAAATAATCTAATATTTATAGGAACGTAAACCCCATTGCTTTCTACCCACCCAGTATTACCCATACAAGCTACTGGTTGGCCTTGTAATACAGTATCACCCTCGCTTACTGGGAATACTGGTAAACAATGCCAGTAAACACAAGAAATAGTAGGGTCTTCAATACTTACCATCCTTATCCCACAACCTGCCTTTAAATCAAAGTCTGAATAATCTAATTTTGGTGTAGTTCTTATTGTAGCAATTTTACAATTAAAAGGAGCTACTAAATAATCAGAATAAAACGAAGCATAGTCATTGGCTTTATGATATTCTGAAAATTCTTGGGTAAGTTTATTCGGTGTACATGACTTAAATGGTTTGCATATTTTAATCATAAGTTTTTTTTTAATAGTAAGGAGAGTTTTGCCCCTCTCCATAGGCCTTAGAAGTGGAATAGTTGGCGTTTACGAAACTTTGATTTTTTCTTTCGCCTTTTCAAGGTGACACCTTTGTACAATACGATTTTTTTCTGCAAACCAGAGAAGTACGAAGTTCTTTTTCCTCCATATTTCTCCACAACCAAAGTTGCAAACGTACGACCATCCGTGACTCAGTAATAAATCACTCATTTGACACCTCCTTTAAGAACTACTTACTTTTCAATATTTGTTTTATTTCTCCTAACTCTACAAATAAATCTCTGTGTTCGGTTAAATTTAAATCTAGTTTTGCGTTTATATGTGCCAAATCATTTGTTTCAATTTTATTCAACTTCTCTCCTATTTGTTTGTTGACTTCTTGCAAGGTACAAATTCTTTGTTCTAATACAGCAATTTCGGTTTGTTGGTGGGCGTCTTTATCACTTTTAGAAGTAGTACCATTTAAGTAATCAAAAAACTTTGTCATTCCTGTTTTCAGAATTTCGATTATCGCCATTACGATTCCGACCACTAAACCGATTGTTGTTACATCTGTCATTTGTTTTTATTTAATTATATTCCCTTTTGTTGATATTAACCTCCTATCATTGGGAACTATGTATAACTAAACACTAATCCTTTGAATTTTTGAGAAGTCCAACAATCATATTTTTTATTTCAGGAATATGTAAAATCTCTTTTACAAAATACTCCAAATTAGTTTGTTGGTCTGCTGTGCGAATTTTTATAATTTCATCATAATCAATCCCAAAAAGTTGGCACAATTCTTGTCCTGTTAAAATTTCCTCCATTGAAAATTTATGTTTTAATCCGTCATAGATTTCCTTTTTAGTCCTCGCATTGAAACTGCATAAATAAATTGCGGTAGAGTATGGTAATTCAGAGGATATGTCGTTTGTAAAATTATGCAAAGTCGTATGCTCACCGCTCGCTTTTTTCGTATCAAACTGGTCGCCATCTTTAACCTCTACAATGTAGCATATTCTTTTGTGCGGATTAAAACCTAAAAAATCAGGTTCATATTGAGAGTTTATTTTCTGTGATTGCTTTACCTGCCTTTTAGTGGCGACAAAAATCTTATCCTCTCCGTCCAATAATGTCCGAGTAAGGAAGTCGTCCAAGTTATCAATCTTATTAACCCGTTCCATTATCAATTTTTCAAGTTCCGTTCCTGCCGAGATAGACGCTCCTTGTATTTTACTTATAAGATTTCCTAAAAAAGGTATGCCAAAAAGCCGAGTGTATCCGCTCGGTGATTGATTTTCTCGCCTACCTTTTGCATTTTGTATTAGTGCCATAATTGGTAATGTTAATTACCCCATTATATCACAACCGAGAAAGTTTCTGCCAGCCCTTTGAGCCGATTTCATTACTGAAAATCCGCCAGCCGAAGGGTCAACAACAATGTCGTCCTTATCAGTCGTGGCTTTGATTAAACGCTCCTGTAATGAAACAGGTTTAGCGTGTGTGTGGTTTTTATCGCCATTCTCTATTTTCTCGCTCCAAACGTCTGGTATGTCGTGTATAACCCATATTCCTTTTGCTCGGACAGGCGGTTTTTGTAAAATAAGCAAATGCTCTGAATATCTGCGTGAGCGATAGCCCATTCCCATTCTTTCTTTATTCCACGTTATCATATCAACCAACTGCAAAGAGCAACCCTCTAAAATGGTATGAACGCCAGAAACTAAAATAAATTTATCAATCCACATCATTAAATGTCCGCTCGGTATTAAAACCCTTTCAATCTCTTTGAGAAAATGCTTAATCTGCACGTTTGTTTGCTGTGGAAGTTCTGCCCTCTTTTTACTTCTGCCCTCGCCCTCATTTCCGTAGTTCTGCTTATCCATAACGCTCCGATATTGAGGGTCAAAGAAAACAAGAGGTATTGTCTTGTCGTCCAAGAGTTTCAACATTTTCAATCCGTCCATTTTCTGCCTTTTATTCAATTTGAGTTTAGGGTCAAGCGTTATTTTAGGCGACTGCAACAGGCGTTCCGATGAAAACACGCTCCGCAGATTTGGTCTGTATTTCGCTACCGCTTCCACGACTTCCCCGAACTCCTGCTCTAACGGCTCTATAATTTGTTTTCGCATAATTATTAGTTAGTTTCTTATAGTTTAACGCATTTTGCTTATTGCTACAAACTGCGTCCAAGAAAGACATTGATTGTCCTCCGTTGGATAATTTGAAACAAAACTCATTAACATATCTTTGTAAATGTTTTTTTGATAAATGGTGATAAGTTCCATTAACTCCACGCTTAAAAGTAGCCCACACGCTTTCAATGCTGTTAGTCCCTGCAATACCTCTGACATATTCGCCCTTGCTGTGATTTACAACGTGGTGCTTATATCCTTTTTTCGTAATACCTCTGTAAGAAGTGTAGTCGTCTGAAAAAATAGCGGAGTTTTTTAATACGTTGGTTTCAATCAGTTTGTGCATTTCAAATTTTCCTGTGCTATCCATAACTTTTCCGACAATTTTTCCGTTTCTTTCTCTCATTCCTACGATTGCAATTTTTCCAACTGCTCCACGTCCCTTAATAGTTCTTTTGTTGGCGTGTTTATTCTTTTCTTTTCCACCGATATAGGTTTCGTCAATTTCAATCTGTCCTTTTAATTTTCCATATTCATAACACGCTTCCCTTATTCTTTGTCCCATAAACCACGCTGTGCGTTGCTGAACGCCCAACTGCTCGGCTAATGCTATTGAGGATATGCCCTTTTTGGCTATTCCCATTAAATACATAGCAAGCAACCAAGTTCTTACTGGAACGTGCGAACCCTCCATAATCGTTCCTGTCTTAACCGTAAATTTGCGATTGCATTTTGAACACTTGTAAGGTTGCAAACTCTTTCCCTTATAAACCTTTACGCTGTTGCAATAAGGACAAGTCGGCTCATCTGCCCATCTTTTTTCTGCGAAAAAGTCCTCTGCTGATTTTTCAGTAGGGAATTGTTTTGTTAAGAATTTTGCTACACCTAATTTTTTGCTTTTCATATTGTTTTAGGATATGCTTATATTGTATCCTATATTCCATTATATTCCAATCAAGAGGTGTTGTCAAGTATTTGGCAACACTAAACGCCTCATCTTAAAAACCTGTTTTAGTGTTATAAAATACATAGTTCCCTATCTTAAGTCTAGATTCTAAACTATGTGGATTTTTTATACCAATATTAGCAATACTAATTTTCTTTCTATGCTCTTCTGATAAATGCTTACCCCACATTGGATTTTTATTACCAAGTTTATTTAAGCGACACTTTTC
>JALNYV010000022.1 GCA_023229785.1 Candidatus Dojkabacteria bacterium
ATCTATTCTTTTATCGAACTCACTAGAAGTATCAGGGACAGCCCACTCTTTAAGTTGTTTCTTTGTTTCTATAACCTGCTTTATGTCAAAAGGGACTGGCTCGCACTCTTTACTCTTAACAGGCTCAACTTTCTTATGGTTTAATTCTTTATGAACTAAGCACGAACAATCTCCCTTGCAATAAAAACAGGTGCATATATCTCCATTTACAGGTATATCTTCTAATCTCTTAGCTTCCTCAACTTCATGAATAGGACATTTAGGATTAACAGGAGGATAGCCAGGACAAGGATTACCCATATGATTAACTGCACAAATAGCACCTTTAATTCCTGTGCATTTACACTTAGGAGAGGGTTGAACTGAGTCATATTCCTTATTAGCCTTTTCTAGTTCTTTTACTATTTTGTTAAAGTTTTTCATTTTTAATAATAAAGTTTTGCTTATAAGCTCTCTTATCTGTATCTAAACATTCAGAACAAGTAATTGTCTTTTTGTGATATTTATGTATCACTTCAATATCCATTCCGCTTTCTAAAGCTATTTTTATTTCTTGTAAATCCATATTCCTACAATATCCTCCTTGTTAAGTTTCATATATATTATTCTATACTGTTTTGTTCTTTTTGTCAATAACTTGTTTCCATAATTCGCTTAATTTAAGCTTAGTTTCGTGATGAATTGTTAATTGTTGGTCTAGGTTAGGTTGAGGCTTATACCTTTTCATATACTTGAGCGATAAAAAGCGTTGTTTTCCCCACCCATAATCCATAACTCTGCCATATTTTAGCCAATCTTCCTTAGTAGACCTCCACATGTCCCCTGTTGGAATTACTTTTTCTACTATATACTTTCCTCCTCGTTCGATAAAGCTTTGAAATGCTACTTCTTGAATCCCATACCCTTGAAGGATTTGCATAAAGTGTTTCGCCTCTACATCTCTATAAAGGGTTGTACCTACAAGATTTCCTACTAATACTGTTTTTTCTTTATGGGGGTCAAAAGTATATATTTTAGACATCTTCTTCCCTTCTAATTAAACTTATTTTTTGCTCTCTGTCCCGCAAAACTATACCCGATGGTAGTTCTTGATTTTTAGCGAGATAATCATCTATTGCCTCAATATTGGGTTTATTGTATGTAACCGTGTTAATAAAGTCGTCTGTAGCTTCCGAACTGAGGCTATACCTTGTACCAAAATATCTTTTTGAGATAGTGAAGCTATCCCCCTTAACCTTGATTAATTTCTTTTTTTCCATCTCTTCTCCTAACCGTTCTTTGACATAATCTATAATCTTTTCTAATAGTGCTTGAGTGTCTAGGATTTTCTTGAGCTCATTTTCCGCCTCAAGAGCAAGTGAGCCGTCTTTTGCCAAGATAAGACCTGTTGGTTTTTCTTTATCTAATTTTCCCAAGTCTATTGTTACTATATTATCTTTCATTATTTTTTTTACCTTCTCTTGAAAGTCAGTCATATAGTTCCAGTAATAATATTTTCTTTACACCTTTTACAAACCCAAAGTGTCGCTGCACCAGAAAGGGTTGTATATTTTTCCCACTTGTGACCTAATATTTTACAAATTAGTTTTTTCATATTTCTGTATATGGTATTTAGTTAGTTAAACTCCTAACCTCAAGTATTACTTTTAACTTCTCAATAAATGCTTGGCGTTCTTTAATTCCACTTCTACGAGCAGATGCCCTCATATGGTCTAGCCTCGCACTTTGTAAAGATAACGGAGTTTTTTCAAGATGTTCCGCTTCTATGGTCATTTCAGCAATTTCCCTTTCGGTATCAAGAATATCCTGTTTTACTTCCTCTGTTGGAATATCCTTGTTTTCCTCCGCTATTTTAATTTTTTGTTTATTATTCATATCTTACTCTCTCCTTGTAGGGATAGGTTATTCTCACTTAATTGTAAATTTTCGCTTTCCCCATAATATCAATTTAGCTCCTATTAAAATACCTATTGCAAATTTAATCCTTTCTCCAAAAGATAATGCTGTTAATATCAGCTCATTTCTATCTTCGTAACTATTTATTATAAAATTTTTCTTTTTCATATATGGTATTTAGTTAGTTAAAAAACTTGCTTGAATTGTAATAGCGTTAGTTCCTGTGCCTTTTTCAATAGCCCTGCCCCATATTAAATCATTTACCTTTTGAGACAACTTACTTATTGTTGTATGGTTTCTTAAACAAGCACCACACTTATCCCACCTTTTAGAACCTATATATTTATGTCCGCAATCTGAACAAACATCTATAATTTTATCTTTACTAAATACTTTCATATTCCTCTTATCACTTCTTAAGGGTTAACTCTGATACACTAACCTTAATTACAATTGCTCCGTAATCGGGTGCTTCTCTTTCAGCTACTTTTCGCATCCAATAGATAGGCAACTGTCCGTCTTTTAAAACTAGATTTCCTCTTTTATTGATTAAGGCAAAGCCTTCAGTTGTTTTCATCTGCTCCTGCTAATAATTTAACCTCTTGAATTTCCCCTTTTTCAATCGCTAGGGTATATTTTGGCAATAGGTCTTGCGAAACAGTCTTACCTCCAGGTAAAACAATATGTGGCATAAAAATATCCATAAAAGTTTTAAGTCCGTTATCCCAAGCCGTTAAAAGTCCTTTAATATAATAATAAAGAACTCTATATTTAATTCTTCTATCTTTCCAACCGAATTTATCCTCTTTGTCTTTTTTCATATCCCAAGGAATATCAATCCTTACTGTTACAGGTCTGTTTAATTCTTCTACTTCTGCTTGAAAAGCAACAGAAAATCCGTTAGGTAGTGAAGTGTGTTGCACCATTTGAATACCAAACTTTGACAGTTCTTTACTTATATCAGCTTGAGTTTGTTCTGACCTTATACTTGTTGTGCTATAATTTCTGTATTCTGGTTTTATCATAGTAAGTTTATATTGCTCCAATCTTTTAATAATCCTTCTAGGCTTGAATAGGTAATTTTTATGTCTTTGTTGTTATCCTTAATTTCAAGGTAGTAAATTAGCTTTTCCTTTGACTTAGGTCTAACTTCTTCGGTTAAAATGAAGTTATATAACTCATCTTTATTTAGGAAATTCCCCTCCTGCTTATATTGAGCAGTAACTTTCAATGGTTTTCTGCGATAAACATATTTACTAAAACTAGGATTTGCTCTCTATATAATCTGTTCTATCCTTTGCCTTGAAACACCAAGTATATCGCCTATTTCTTCGTAGGTTTTACCTTGCTCTAGATATTGGTTAATTCTTTCTATTCTTTTCATATTTGTAGGGATAGGTTAATCATAAGTTAATAAATATCAGAAATCCCAATATATAAATTACTACCAATATTAAAATTAGTTCTAAGTATGTTGTTTCTTTAAATAACCATTTTTTAATTGTTTTCATATATGCCTTGTATCCTTTATTATCTGAGTTTCCATAATATGGCTTATCTGTTTGGGGTGGGGTAATAAGAGATAATGCTTCTTTCGCTGTTAAATCGTTACACTCCTTATACAAATATCCTTTGTGGCTACAACCCTTCTTTTTACATTCTTTATTTTTCATCTACTCTCCAATTCACTACTCTTACAATCTTACAGTTCTCATTCTTAAAGCTCTTCTGTGTTTTCATATTAATATAGGGTTAAATTATCTTCTTGCGGTTTCATCCGCTTAATAATTTGACTTATTCTTTGTCTGGTTAGCCCATACATTCTGGCTATATCAGACTGTTTCTTCCCTCTCGTATAAAGTTTTAAGATTGTTTCATTTCTATTTAATGGATACATAATTATTCACTTTCTGTATTATTACATTTGTTGCACGTCCACGTTTTTACTGCATTTTCTGGGTCTTGAGCTACATAAGATACAAGCATAACTCCATTACATGTCTTATCCGTACAATGGTCGCCTTCATCAATATAATTTTCATCAATCTGCCTATTCATATCATTAAAACCGCAAATACTACTAATAAACATAATGCCCAACCTAAACTAAAATAAAATAAATTAATTGGTGTCATAAGTTAATATATATTCGCAATTTTCGCTTCTTTTACCTTCATTATAATAACAAAGTGCCTCTTCTATATTTCCTTCTTTGATATTTTTAGTCAACCACTCTATAACTAAACCCCTGACCTCTTCTTGCGATTTATAGCATATATGTTCAAAAGTGTTTTGTCGAAACCCGTATCCATTATATAAGCCTAATCTTCTGCATCCATCATTCTTACCTCGTGTGCTTTCCTTAAGAAAGATATAGTCTGCTATTTTTGCGAGGTCAAGCGTAACAGATTTTTCATCTTTACCCAAAAATTTAATACTCGCTTCCGCTCTCAATAGATATACAGGACTTCTCAAAATAATAGGACTTTGTAATCCATAATTAAAAAGAAAAGAATAAATACCATACATCGCTAAAAAGCCCAAGAGCATGATTATCGTTCCAAAGATTAAGAGTTTTTTATTAATTTTTTTCATATAAATATTGTACACCATAATTTTCAAGTTCTTTTACAAATTTTTGCATCGCTTCTACATCTTGAACTTTTAGCGTTCTAATCAGCAATTTATATCTTTCATCTTTAATATCTCCACTTTCTAAAACGGTTAAGATATTTTTATAACTCTTATATTTTGTTTTTAAGTCAGTTAGTTTCATGTTTTAAAGTATCTAATTTACCCTGTAAATATGCACTTTTAATATATGATTTTAATAACTTGAGCTGATTTTTGCTTAAAAAAATGAAGTGTACTTCTGCCTCATCTTGTAGTTTTTTTAATTCTTTCATATTTTATATATTATACTATTTATTATTACTTGTCAATACCCATTATTAACAATATTATATCAAAAGCTAATAATCCCCACCAAAATGTGTATCTAATAATCCAATGTTGTCTTTTCATAATTCAAAATATGTTATATCCCCGCTCATATCTCTTACCCTTACTTGATGTGGCAAGTGAAAGTCGTCAAGTTCTTCTTTATCTTTAAAGATTACCCAATGACAAAAACATCTTATTTTAGGTGTATTTTTTCTATCATTATATTTACTGTATTTTATATCCATATTATTATTGAGTATAATTTAAAGAAGTAAATCAATCCTAACCATAAGCCCAAGAAGAACGAAGTCCAAATTAAAGTTCTGTTTCTTCTTATTATTCTATTTAGTTTAAATGATTTATACATATTTAATGTGTAATCCAGCCACAATCTCCGCATTTATTATAGCTTTCATCTCCAATAAGCCTATCGCTTGTTTCCCCACCGCATTTTTCACATTCCCCATATTCATTTGCCATAGCCTCTAATTCTACGTCTGAAATGTGTTGAGAAAAGTTATATCCTAACTCTTGTAATTGATTGACTAGCCAAACAATATCTTCATCGGGACACTTATCAAGAGCTTTTAAATACTCTTGAATTTTATCTTGTTTTTGCTTATTGTTCATATTATTCGCTTCCATATAATGCTATATATTGACTCGTTAATTGTTCAAGAGCTTCTTGATTATTTTCTTTCTCTGCTTGTTCTATTAATTTTAATATTTCTTGTTCTTTCATATTTAGTTTATTTAAGTTAGTAGGCTTATACTTTACGCTGTATAACTTGGGCTAATTTGCTTTACTTAGCAACCTACTATCTTAAATTATTAATGTTCTATTGCTAGACAAATTAATGTTGATATTAATATGTTTAATATGCTAATTAAATGTCTAGCTTATTAATGTTCTGCTTAGCTTTCAAGTATTCTAATCGCTACTATTAAATATGTTGTAATGTTAGTGATTATTTTATATCTCTTAAGCGTTTAATATCTTTAAATAAGAAGTCAAAGCGTTATTGACTCTATTGCCTCAATGGGCTATGGTTCTAAACTGCTTCTACTATTCCACAAGCCTTATAGAATTTTTCTATATCAAACTTTGGATTATCATTTTCAAAATCCGTTCCCATATTGGAAACTAACTCTTTGAAACTTTGATAAATTTCCCAATAGTTTTGGCTTGTTCTTTGTGCTCTACCTAAGCAGATTTTGATATTTTCTGCTATCAAAACATAATCTTTTTTAGTCATATATTATGCTTTGACTTGTCTTGCCTCAAATGAATAAAAGTTTTCTTGACAGTTTATACAAAAGTATTTATATTCTTGTGCTAAACTTTCGTCTGTTTCTATGTGTAGTTCTTTATTACATTTAGGGCATAATTGTTTTGTCATAATGCTAATCACCTCATTTCTTCAACTATTCAAGTTGACTAGCCTTGACCTCTTATTTTAAGATATTAATCGTTATCAGAGTATTCCGTCTCGGTCTCTGCTTGGTCTCTTCAGTTATTAAGGTACAATAGGAGTATAACACTGCTATGCTAGATGTCAATACCCTAGAGTAATCTAATAGCATGTTCAGGCACAAATTGCTCAAATTAGGTCATCAGTTGCCCTAGAATGAAACAAAGGTATAAACACACATCCCCCCAATTTTAAGGGGCTTAAATCGCCCTACAATGTCTTGCTCAAAAGTATCATATAATTAACCACGCTTGACCGCTCAATGTATCATATAAGAATAAGAGAAGAAGGAAGGTTAGTATAAGATAAGTAGGTAGATAAGGATATAAGAAGTTAAGAGAGATATAGATATAGAGGAACGGCATATTCAAAGAAACATAGTATTTATTCCCGAATAGAATACACTGTGTCGCAAACTTGTGCCTCGTGTCGTAGAATGTTTATTTAAGATTTCAGCTCCATTTATTGGAGAAAAGTCTGGTTTTTCTAATTTATATTGGTGCATAGATGTTTTTTTCATGTTCAGTATAGGTTCATAACAAGTTCAATTGAACTTATTGCGTTACTATAGCACAGTTTTAAAACAAGTGCAATACGGGTTCATAACAAGTTCAATTGAACCCATCATGAGGCTGATTGAAGCACTCTAGATTATAAAATTTGAATATTTTACGATGTTAATCGACCTCGACAATGTTTCTACTAGGTGCAAGGGTAAGAAAAGTGCATTGGTACTATCACAAAATATATAGTTTTTGAAAAGTAAAGAAAAAAAATTTTGGATTTTTGCTATCCCTTGACAAGACACAATGTTTCTACTATAATTTAGGTATGATTAATAACACAGATATAGCTCCCTCCCGAAAAAGATTTATTCCGAAAGTGTGGCGTAAACTCCCGTTCACCCCAGAGGAAGTAGAGATTATTGATAGACTAGTTAAGAGGGTTAAGGGTCGTATAAAGTACAAAAAAAACAGCGAATATTTTTGTAAAAAAACTGTAATATGGAGAAAGAAAAATTGGGAACACGCCCTAGGATTGGGACGAGCACGCAGGCGTAAGCTAAAGATAAAAGTATTGTCTCACTATGGAGAGTTAAGGTGTCCCGATTGCGGGGAAACGGATATTTTAAAACTATCGCTTGACCACGTAAACAATGATGGTAAGCAGCACAGGGAATTAGCCACTAAGAAAGTATCGGGATATATGTTCTATAGAGATTTAGAAAACAGAGGGTTTCCCCCATACCCCCCGCTTCAGATACTGTGTAGAAAGTGTAATCTTGAAAAGGGGCGACAATACAGATTAAAAAAGATAAAAGAAGTTATCCCCGCTTAAAAAAGATATTAACAATAGTGAAAAAAATTGGGGGGGTATTTTTAGAACTTGACAAGAGTAGTGGTATTGTAGTATAGTGGTATTATATAATAGTGGTATGAGTAAGTATAGAATAATTAACATAGGAGTGACTGAGGAACAATACGAGTGGTTGCGAAAAAAATCATTTTCCGAAAGGGTTAGTGTTGGGTCTTTGGTTAGGGATGCTGTGGATGATGCACGAATAAATAAGGTTGCGAAAAAATCTGAAAAAAAATCCGAGGTGGTTTTGGCAGCTGAGGATACCCTTGAGGAATTAAAAAATGAAGGAACTATAAAGGGCTATGGTCCAGTTACATCGGAGAGTATCTCTACTTTAACTAAGGAACGGGGAGAACTTAATGGCGATAATTATGTATGAAGAATGAAAAAATATTTGCATATGTTCCGACACATAGTTTAAGTCATTTAATTGAAGGGGATAACACTGACGAAGTTACAAAGAAAGTAGCAGAAATTTTAAAAGAGCCAAAAAAGGCATATCCAAATTATAACTTTGAAGAACACATAGTCTATATTAAGGGTGAGAGATATGACCGAGAAGGAATTTCTTGAGGAAGAAGACAGGGATAACTTAATAGTGATATTAATTATGCTTGGTCTTGTGATTTTATATTTTTATGAATAATATAGGAGAATTTTTAAACGGGAATTGGCCAGCATGTAAAATAGCTCCACATGGAACCCATGTTAAGGTAGACGGTATGGGGGTTAAAAAACCCTATTGCTTGCATTGTGGCGAGGTATTGACAAAAGTAAGAAAACGGAATAATAATTAGTTATGGTGAAATTAACTGACGAGATTATTTACAATGTGTAGATTGGTCTTTTGTATCATGTTTCACTAAAGACGGGTAAATTCCCGTCTTTTTTATATGAAAGAGTTATTAAGGGGACTAGACCATAAAACGATAAGTGAGAGCGGATTTCACCGCATTAACCCCGATTATAAGATTATCGAGGATATTTCTTCTGAGCTTCAGGGTACGGTTTTTGGGCAGGAAAAAGCAATGGATTCTTTAGCTAGAGCAGTCACTCGTTCTATGGCAGGATTTAGTGACCCCAGAAGACCAGAAATGACAGCAATGTTTTTAGGCCCAACTGGTGTAGGTAAAACAGAAGCTGGAAAAGCTTTAGCTAAATATTTATATCCTCGTAGTTGGGAGGATAGGTTTTTAAGAATTGATTGCACTCAACTAATGGAAGGACACTCCGTAGGAAGACTTAAGGGGACAGAACCAGGATACGTAGGGTATGGAGATAATAATATCTTAATTACACCTGAGTTTCTAGACAGGGGTGGCGTTATAGTTTTTGACGAGATTGAAAAAGCACATCCTAATATAATAAGGTGGCTCTTACCAGTCTTAGAGGAAGGACAGCAAAAAGCACTAACCCCAGTACAAGGACAAAGGGGATGGTCTTCAGAACTTTCAACCTTAAACTTTAGCAAATCATATATCATAATGACCGCTAATGTCGGAGCGGAAGCACTACATAAAGCAAGAGCTGGAGAACAAGGCATGGGTTTCCATGCTTCTAATCAAAAACCAGACATGGAAAAAATAGGAACTGCGGAACTAAGAAAACACTTTAAAGATATGCCTGAGTTTTTGGGAAGAATAGACTCAACCGTAGTTTTTCAAGACCTAGAAAGACCCCAATACGAAAAGATTTTTAATAAATTTATGGACAAGATAAATGAAGACCAAAGATATGGACATAATTTTCTAGCAGTCACTACCGAGCTTAGAAACTTTATATTAGACCACGCAGAAACAGGAGAATATGGGGCTAGGGAAATAAGGCACAAAATAAATAGTTATCTATTAGATAAGGCTTCAGAAATTAAGTTTTCAGGTATCTTACCTGAAATGTCTCCCTTAATAGGAGATTTAGAAAATAACGAGGTAATCTTTTGGACTTCTAAAATAGAGGAAAAAAAGCCAGAACTAAAATTATTAGAAGATAAATTTATAGAAGAACGGTATGTAGAACCAGAAGAAGAAATTGACGAAGACCTACCTATAAAAAGTCAAAGAGACGAGGGGTCATACATAGGTCGTTCACCTAAAAAAAAAGACGTAGAAGATACAGGAGACGAAGACATTAAAGGACCAAAAGATTTAAAGTTTTATGTTCCTTTAAAACCTGGTGCGTCTTTTGATTTAGCAATAACAATACACCAGCCTGGAAAAGGGGACTTACAGCAGGCAATAGAGGGGATGCCTTTATTATGAGGATTGAATTTGACAGAGACAAAAACATGGCAACATTTAATTATAGAACAAATCCTAAGCCGTTTGCAGAACAACCGTTAGTTTTACAGGAGGCAATATTAGTAGTGGCTGGTAAAGAAAGTAAAGACTTATATGACGCTAGGGGTTGTGGATGCAGACAGTGTAATTTTAGAGTACAAGCTGTAAAGGAGTGGTATGGAAAATAGAAATCCCAATGAGTTTAGATATATTACGAAAGAACAAGTCATTTTCCGTGATGAGAAAGGCAGGTTTAAAAAACCCGTTTCTGTCCCACAACCCTCTAGTGAACCAACGCTTGCTGACAGGCTATCTATAGTAAGAGAAGAGTTAAATAATATTGAGGAGCAAATAAAAGCTCCCACCTCCATTGAATTACAACTGCCTGAATTGGAAGGAGGTGCTGAAATGAGAATTTTAGGAGATAAACTTTTAAAACGGAAACAAAAGGAAGTTAAGGAAAAATCCCCAAAATCTTATAAGGAAAAACTTTTAGTTATAAGCGACCTACAGCTTCTTCACGAAACAAACGAGGAGGGTGTGGGAGCTTTACTAAAGTATATGGACGACCAAGCCAAAACTTTTACACACATAGTCTTAAATGGAGACATTATTGATTTTCAACAACAGAGTGGGTTTAGAAAAGATAATCAATTAGGCGACAGCGTAACTCAAGATGAGCAGGTTGCTGGGAAATGGTTTATAGATTTTGTGAACGATAAATTTGGACATTGTAAAAAAGTATTTATGTTTGGAAACCATGAAAATCGTTATAACTCAATGTATTTAGATACCAATAATGGTGTCCAACAATATCTAAGACCTTTCGAAGAGGTTTTTGATTTACAGGGGTGGGAGGTTCACGAATATGGAAACGGGGAGTCCTACGATTGGCACGGACGAAAGATACGGCACGGGACAAAAGCGGGTCTGGTTCAAAACATTCCTAAGCTGGAAATGGATAGGGCTTGGAAATCTACAACCGTAGGACATGCGGTAACTAACAGAATGTGGGAAACAGTAGACTCGGACGGAGATTCGCATACAAGTTTTGTTCACGCAGGATTTTCTAAATACGCAGCATACGATAAGTCAGGAGATAAAAAACCATCTAACGGATTTGGAGTCTATTATTATTCACGGGTAGCAGGAAAAGACGTAGAAAATGCCTACCAAGTAATAATACCAGCCAATCATAGCGTATTTATATCCCCCGAAGGGAATTTGTATTCGGGTAAGGGATTTAATCTAAGAAAAGAAATAGGATTAGAAACTAGAGGCAGACCTAGACAATAGTCTGCATTACGGGGGAGCATTTCGAATAGAGGTGTCTAATTGGAAAAATGCACGTTTATTAGCCTACGTGGGCTTATCCAGCATCGACGAGGGGTCGTATCCCCTCCTCCTCCACTATGGAGGGACATCTATTTAGGTTATTTTGGTTCTTGGTAGTTGCGTTAATCAACTTGTATTTATTAGTACATGAGTGGTTTAACGGAAAATGAATTGTGAAGCACCAATACACGTTGACGGCTGTAATGGGCAAGGGACAACAGATGACCATTTTACGCCCAGATGTATATTGAGGAAGTTAAAAATTAAAGATACACCAGAAAACCATCAATGGTTATCAATACCCTGCCATCGGGCAAAAGACAAGGATACTCCCTTGAGAAATCAGGTGCTAGGCTTAGAAAAACAGGGAATTATCTTTAGCTTTGAAGAACACAGGAAGATTTTTCAGGAAGGAAGTTTGGGAGAATATGAATCAAGATTTAGAACAAATAGTAGAAGACGTAATCGCAGAACTCAACCACCTTATAAACGGCATACTTACAAAGGCAGACGTTAAGAGACTGGCTAGTGAGTTAAGAAAGATTTATGAAAGGAAAGTATAAACCAGGCATAGGAGATATAGTAGCTGTTAGATGGAGAGACCATTTTGCTTTTAAGGGAGATAAAATCCCCAAAATGATGGAAGTAATTACATGGGGTAAATTTGATTATGTGGATAAACATGGAATAGCGATTGTCCAGTCAGAAGTTCAGACAGGCGGACAAGATATTGAAAGGAGAATGGATACGCAATTTATACTCCAAGAAAGTATCCTAGAGATTAAGAAGTTATGACTTTTAAAATACAAAAAACCTATAGAGCGGTACAAATCCATATAAAGGTTTGGAAATTATTTATAGAGTGTAATATTCAAGTATGGCCATGAGGAAAAAAACAGCAAAAGATAGAAAAGCTATGCCAGTTTTTACAGGAGTATTAAGGTACTTTCCCGATGCTATTTTAGAAGTTACCAAAGCCTCGTTAGCTGGTAATAATCAACACTTAGCTGGTCAGCCTTTACATTGGGATAGAAGTAAATCTCAAGACCAGATGGATGCACTAACAAGACACCTATTAGACTACGCCAGAGGAGAAGAGTTTGATGATGATGGGGTCAGGCATCTAACGAAGGTTGTTTGGCGGGGACTTGCACAATTACAAAAAGATTTGGAGAAGAAATGACAGAACGACCAGCTTATCCTAATCGCTATCTTATAGACTTTGACGATACTCTTTGTAAAACAAGGTACGAGGACGGTAAATGGATTATGGGAAAAGCAAATGAAGAAGTTGCGAATAAAGTGACTGATTTATCTTGGGATAATGAAATCATTATTTTTTCAGCTCGTCCAAGGTCTAATTGGCCAGAAATGCGGGCTTGGCTTGACAAAGAGGCAATCAGATATCATAAAATAATACATAAACCACTAGCTAAAATGATTGTTGATGACCGCTCAATGCGACCAGACGAATTTATTAAAGATGAAGGAACTAAGTAGCATTGACAAATATTATCTAACAGAGCATGATTGGGAAGAGGTTAGAAAAAGATTGAAAGAAATAGAACATTCGATAGATGAAGAGGTACAAAGACGAATAACCGAGGAGCATGAGCTTTCGGAGCTAAGGCCGTATTTTGATTTAACTCAGGGAAATTGGGTAAAAAGAAATACCTTTCCTCCAGTAATTAATCCAGTTTTAGACCTTTATAATAGCGAAAATCGGCTCGAATATGACAAAAGAGGTAGGGATTTATACGTTCATTTAAGGCCAAAAGGCGACCCCTTGACAAGAGAATAAATATGTGTAATATATATTATAATGTCGAAAAGAGAGATAAAACTCTGAGTAGCAAGCCTACATTGCGAGCGGCTTAAGTCGATAACATACCAGTTTTTATGTGTGCGGGTAATAGCTCGCAAAGGTTATCGACCTCGCACATAAGAACTGGTTTTTTATGAAGCAAGTTAAACTAACATTATATAAGAAAAACGGTAAAAAGGTATATTACCCCTTCTCTAGTAAAATAAGAAGACTTAGGTCAAGAGCTGACTTGGGCAACTACGAAAAAATGCACATCTACGTATCGTATGGAAAACAATTAGATATTAATAATAAAATGTCCGTTTTTTATAACGATGCTTACGTTTCCCCTAAAGAAGCCAGAACTATGTTAGATTATTTCTGGGAAGGTTAATGGGGAGCAGACTACCTAACTACACTTAATTGGAGTAGCTTAACAATACTGCACTATGACGAAACGACTGACGGAATAGACCTTGAGCGGTTACAAGTACAAACAAGAATCGCTGGGAATAGTTAATTCCAGAGGGAGTAAGGAATAGGAGGGAGGGTGCCGTAGGCACAATTAAACGAAACCTGATGTGCTTAGGTGGGAAAAACGATTCGGGAATTACTCAATAATTATGAAACAAATATCATTAGGACAACTATCTGGGAAGGGCAAATTTGTAATTGTAGATAATGAAGATTTTGAATATCTTAATCAATTTAAGTGGTACATAAAATTTAGTGGTCAAAATGAATATGCCATTAGGCACAAGAGGTACGATGAGACATTAATGCACCGTTTAATTATAAATACCCCCAAAGGAATGGAAACAGACCACATTAATCATAATGGACTAGATAACAGAAGGGTTAATTTGAGAATTGTAACAACAAGTCAAAATCAAAGAAATCTGCGAAAAAAAGATTCGGGAATTATTGCCTCATCTTGACAAAAAATAGGATATAGTATTAAATAAATAAAATGAGAAAACGTACTCCAACGCTAAAGCAGATAAAAACGCTTCAGTTAGTAAATCAAGGATATTCAGTAAGAAGAGCTATGAAAGAGGCTGGATATTCACAGGGAAGTCTTAATCAATCCCACATCCTTTTTAAGAAATCTCCAACAATTCAAAGAATGATGACCGATTTAAACGCAAAGCTTTATGAAAAAGGATATACAACAGATTTTTTAGCGGACAAATTTATGGAGTGGATAGATGCAGAAAAACCATTTTCTTCTCATACTGAGCCAGATAAGATGATTCCAGATTACGATATTCAACTAAAGGCTTATGATAGAGCAAAAGAAATAATGAATCCCCAAGAACAAACAAAAGGCGTTAAAAGAAAAATAACATTAGAAGAATTTATCACTGGAGAAGAGGAGGGAAAGTAATATACACGATAATTCATTTTATAAAAAAGCTATAGAGAAACTCTTTTATATTGTTAATAAAGAGATGAAGGCTGTTCCTTTTAACCTTCGACCTCCACAGAAAAAAATCAATGATAACCTTGGACAAATGGATATTATTTTAAAAGCCCGACAGGAAGGAATATCCTCTCTTATATTGGCTCGTTTTGCTATAGACTGGCTTACTGTAGAAAACATAAGATGCGTAGTTGTTTCCCACGAAGACAAGGCAACCCAAAGGCTTTTTGATAGAGTTCGTTACTATATTGAATCAATGCAAAAAACGTGGCCAGGAGAAATGCCTTTTAAGATTAAATATAACTCCAGAAGAGAAATTGTTAATCAAGAGAAAAATTCAGTCTTTTATATCGGAACTGCTGGAGCAAAGGCTTTTGGAAGAGGAGACACAATAAATAATCTTCATTTATCGGAGTTAGCGTTGTGGCCAGACCAAGAGAGGGTTATGACTGGTCTTTTACAGGCAGTTCCAAAAGACGGAAGAGTGACGATTGAATCCACAGCTAATGGAATGGGAGATTACTTTTATGATTTATGGATTAAGTCTTCTGCTGGAAAATCAGGATTCAAAACCCACTTTTTAGCTTGGTTTGAAGACCCAGATTATATAATGCCAGTCTTTAATCAACTAGAGCTTACCGAGGCAGAGCAAATCTTAATAAACAAATACGGCCTCTCCAGAGAACAGATTGCTTGGAGAAGATGGAAAATTAATCAAATGGGCGGAGATTTCTTAGACCCAAACTCTTGGGATAAATTTAATCAAGAGTTCCCAGAAAATGCAGAGATGGCTTTTATAATGAGCGGAAATCCCGTTTGGAGTCCCTCAATAATTCGTCATTATCTTTCAATTACCCAAAAACCTTTATTAAGAGGAAATTTAAGAGGATATAATCCCGTAAGCGTAGAACCGCATGAAAAAGGATATTTAAAGGTTTATAAAGAACCAGACGAATTTCATACATATGCAATAGGGGTTGACGTTTCTGAGGGAAAAATGATAAGTGAAGACGAAAGCAAAAAAGAACGTGATGCTTCGTGTGCACAAGTATTTGACAAGAACACTTATGAACAAGTTGCAGTTTGGTATGGAAATATAGACCCAGATAAATTAGGGCGTGAACTTGACATGTTGGGCAGATATTATAATAATGCTCTTATAGGGGTAGAAAGAAATGCAGTTGGTATTACTCCGCTGATAGTTTTAAGAGACCTGTATTATCCTAATTTATATTATCGGGAGAGAATAGGTCTCATGGTAGAAAAGGTAACAGCGGAACTTGGTTGGGTAACTGACTCAATTTCTAAGGAAAGCATAATAGCAGATGCTACCAATCTTTTGAGGGATAAAAGGATAATGATTTATGATGAAGATACGGTAGCTGAAATGAGGCATTTCGTAAGAGATGCTGAGGGACGGGCAAGAGCAGAAAAATCTACCCATGACGATATGGTAATGGCCATGCTTATTGCTTTAAGAATGTTAGCGAGAGCTAAAACAACTAATTATGCTAATCAAATTGAAAAAAGTGATTTTGAAGATGGAGAAAAAGGATTCTTTTTAGATGGACAATCTTTTAATAATAAGGGGCAACCAGTTCATCCAAATCAAATGAATGATGGTGAATCAGATATATGGTAGAAATAATTTCGGTTCTAATATTTTTAGGGGTAATATTTTTCTTTCTTTATAGAAAAGATAAAGCAGATAGACAAAGAGAAGAAGATATTATTAGGTTGTTTGACAACACAGTTAGAAATGTTTTAGACCAAGTAGAGGCAAACACAGAGAAGTTTTATGAGATGACAGGAAAAATGCAGATTAAGCATTTCGAAAATTTAGAAAAGCACACATCGAAGTTATTAAAACTTTTAGAGCAAAAACCCGTTCAAATAGTTGAAAGAAAAGAAGAGGTCACAAAATTAGATACAGGATTAATAAATGATATAGAGAAAATTGAAGAAAGAGAAGACCCATTTAGTGAAGAAAATAGAATCCCGATAATACCAGGATTAAAAGTACAGTTTGAGGGAGAGGAAACTGTTCACCCAATAGACATAGAATAATATGAGTATAGGATTAGACGTATCACCAGTATCATTAACCCCGATTGGCTCGGATGGTAAACCGCGTGAATTAACAGAGGAAGAACAATCCAAAAAAGATGAGGTAATGGAAAAAGTTCAATATCTTTCCGATTGTAAATTAGCTCTTTCCCACGCAAAAGACTCCCGCAGGAGATATGACTACGAATGGATGGTAAGAGACTTGTTTAGACGAGGGTATCAATTCTCTAAATATCAACCAAACACTCAAACGGTAGTTTTAGCCTCTCGCCAGAGTGCCAGAATCCCAATAAACATAACTTTGGCTCAGATGCGTTCTATCAGAAATCAGGTTACTTCTTTTAGGCCTAAATTTGAGGTAATGCCACGAAACACTACTACGGCATCAACTGTCAACGCCAGATATTCCCAAAAACTCCTAGATTATTACTTTGACCACCTTAATCTTAAAAAGAAAATTAAAGAAACAGTTATTCAGGGATTAGAATATTCCGTTGGTGGCCCATGGCAGGTAGTTTATGATGAAGAAAAAAAAGAGGTTAATGTTTGGTTAATTGACCCATTTGATTTCTACTTTGACCCGCTCGCAGAGAGCTTAGAAGAGGCAGAATTTTGTATTAAGGCAGTAAGACGACCCCTAACAGAAGTTATATATAATCCAGAATACAATAAGGGTTCAAGGAAAGAGATTACTGGCGGAGAAGGAAGATTAGCGGTTTCAGAGTATAAACAGTTTATGTTACAAGCTCTTAAAGAGACATCTCACTTTGATAGAGCGGAAGCCCCAACCGTTATATTATTTGAGGGGTATTTTAGAATTAGGGACGAAGAAACAGGTAAGCCTCATCTTAGAAAAGTTGTTTGGACAGACCAAAACATGACTCCATTAATCTATGAAGACCTAGATACTAACGATTACGATTTTGCGATTTACCATGCAGACATAAATCCAAAGGAAATACTTGGAGAGTCTTGGATGAAACACGTTATGCCTATCAACAGGGTAATTAATTCCCTTGAATCCTCGGTTTATGACTATAACTATAGAGTTGCCAAGGGAAGAATAGTTGTTGATAAAGATTCTGGGGTTAAGTCGATTTCAAACGTCCACGGAGAGATAATTTCTAAAAATAGAGGTGCGGAAGTCCGTGCTTTAGACATGCCTAGCCTTCCAGTTGCTACTTCAATGCAGATTGAAAGAATGAACAGGTACATTGAAGATATCGGAGGAGCTCACGATGCCTCATTGGGTCGTATTCCACCAGGAGTTAAGTCTGGAATCGGAATTGCGGAGCTAAAACAGTCTGACGCAACCTCACAAGACGACTTAGTAGATAATTTAGAGGACTTTTTGACCCTAGTAGCCCAAAAAATGCTCAAAAAGATAGCAGAAAACTACTCTACGAAGAAAGTTATCCAAGATTTAGGCTATAAAGACGAACAAGCCAAATATTTTGCTGTTATAGGGGAAAAATACGCTTCAAAATTGAAGAAAAACCCAGAACAAGAGGTGGCTGGACATGAAGGACAGGTAAAAATTGGCCCAGATTGGTTAGATATAGCCGTAATCGGTAAAGAAAATAATATTAGGGTTACAATCGGCTCATGGTTAGGTTATACAAAGGAAATGATGCAGGAAAAACTCATAAAATACCTCCAATTAGGGGCAATAGACCAAAAAACCTTCCTAACCTTGTCTGAATTTGGAGATATAGATAAAATAGTTCAGCAAACAAGAACAGAAATGATTTTGAAAGCTCAACTTGCGAGAAAAACTCAAGAAGGTACTGCTCAAGTAGACCCATATGTTGAAAATGACATGATGGTATTAGAAGGAAAAGCAGTAATGCCAGACCAACATGATGACCATTGGGTACACGTTGCAGTTCACCAAGAGGCGTTGGGATTAGGTAGGGATGACTTGGTAGGACAGCATATTGCTGCTCATCAGATGTTTATGGGAGAACCAGTTGAAGAGGCTCCAGTAGTACAACCAGAGATTATGCCAGACATGGGTGGAGTAATGCCAGAAATGGCACCAGAGGATTTAATGAGAGACCAGCAGGTTCAAGCACAACAACCAGCAGTTCCAGGTAGTGATTTGGGACAATCTCTTTTGGGGTGACCTATTGACAAGGGTTTTAATACCTGCTAAAAATAATTTAGACGCAAATGAAATACGACAACAAACATACAGGGGAACATTGTGAAGTAGATGCTATGGGGGCGTTAATTCCTTCTGGTAAAGAGGAAAGTTTAGATAAAGTGCAACAGAACATTAGACACAGGTTTAATTTGGGAGGAGATAAGTAATATGCCATATTTTGCAGACGCAGCTAAAAAGGCAATGAAGGGATATAATTATGTCTTTGGTCCACAAATAAAACCATTAAAACCAGCACAGCCAGCAATTCGTTTACCTGGTGTTGGAGCAAGAAAAGCAAGTGAGGCACCAAAGGCACCAAAAATGTCTAAGAGGCCTGTAAGAGAGATGTAGGAGGTGAAGATTAATTATGACAAGTGGAGGAATAGTAGACAAAGGATTTAAAAAGAATTTAGATATAGTAACTGAGGGAGAAACAAAAGGAGTCTTCGGAGGCGAAGGCGGAGGAAAAGATTTAAAATCCGTTTCAGATACTAAGGGTTTTGATTTGCACGCAAAAGGTTATGCAGGTCCAGGAAACCTAGAGTTTAAACCAGAAAATAAGGGTGTTAAAAGCAACCAACCATAGGTACATGTGCCTTGGGCATTTAGGTGCTCAAGCCAGATATACTTACGAATCGTAACCTGGTAACGTAACAGGTCTACGCACAGAATGTAAAGTGCCGAATCGTTGGACGTAATCCGCAAGAAAGAAGGTGAGTACCATGGCAGACGAACAAATCGTTGAACCAGTACAAGGGGCTGATGACCAATCTCCCGCCTCACCAGCGAATTTAGGAGGTCAGACTATTGAGGAATCAAATGAGCAGGTTGTTCCTTTGGTGAATCAAAGTCCAGAAGAGGTTGAATTTAATAATCTTTCAGGCAACACGCAAGAAAGAGTTTTAACATTATTGGAAAGGACTAAAAAAGCAGAAGAAGAGAGGGATTTTTATAAGTCTCAAAATTCCTATGTTCCTCCCGCTCCAATAACACCACAGAATCCCGATGTACAAGATGCTGTTAGAAAACTATCTGAAGTTGGAATAGCAACTAAAGATGATGTCGATAGAACAGTAGACCAAAAACTTAACCAGATTAGATGGGAAAATGAAATGGGTAGATTACAGTCTAATTATTCTGGGGAAGACGGCAAACCACAATTTGTAAGGGAAGAAGTGGAAGATTACATAAGAACCCATCCACAGTATATAGGTTATACTCCAGAAGATGTTTTCAAATATAAAATGTTTGGAGACGAGTTTACTGGAACAGTAAAACAAGAACCAAGAAGAAGCTCCACATTAAGACCTTCAAAACAACAAGCTCAACAAACCGCAATGACAGTTGAGTATATTGCCGAAAGAACGGATATCAATAAGTATCCTGACGCAAGAGAATGGCAAGAAGAACACAAGGCCGAGATAGATAAGGTTCTCGGACAAATGGGATAAACTAATTAAATCACCCTCTTTTACTAGAGCACTCTAGGGGGGTGATTTTTTAGTGGGTTAAACCCCACGGTTTAGAATACTAAAAAATTACTTAGCTAAGTAATTATAAAGAAGGAGGTGAATAACAAAAATGGCAAATTTTACAGTAACAACATCGGCAGTCTTTTTACCCACAGTGTGGGCAAATGAGACAGTCAGGGCAACAGAAAACGCATTAGTAGCAGCTGGTTTGGTAAAAAGGTATGATTTTCTTGTTAAATCAAGAGGTCAAACCATTGATATTCCAAACATTTCAAACGCTTTTACCGCAAGGGCAAAGACAGCGAATAATGATGTTACGGATGACGTAGCAACTGAAACCCAGACCCAAATCACGATTAATAAATGGTATTACAATTCCTTTATTATCGAGGATATCGTATCTGTCCAATCAAATTATGATTTGAGAAGTGAATATTCTGAAAAAGCAGGATACTCAATCGCAAAACAGGTTGATTCAGATGTAATGAGCAATTATTCATCTTGGACAAATACAGCTGTTGGTACATATGGAACGGATATTGGAGATTCAACAATCGTTGCGGCACTCGAAGCCCTTAATTTGGCTGACATGCCTCTCGAAGACAGAGCTTTCATAATCCATCCAAAACAGCTATCTGCAATAATGAAAATTGATAAGTTCGTTAGAGCGGATTTCTTGGGTCAGTACCAAAACGCAACACCAGTCCAAAAGGGACCAAATAATAGATATGTTTGGGGAGAAATCTACGGAGTAAGGGTATATTACACAAATAATTTACCTTCAACCGCAGGTACACCTACTCAATATCATAATTTACTCCTACACAAGGAGTCTATTGCTTTGGCTCTCCAGCAAGCACCTAGATTACAGGCAGCTTATTGGTTAGTTTCTCTTGGTTGGAGGGTAGTTGTAGATACTATCTACGGATATACAGCTCTCAGATTAACTGGAGGTGTAGAGGTGCGTAGTTAGGCGAAGGGGTTATTCCCAACACTTAATTACGATTGCACATTGACAATCTATAAATGGTATGATAGAATAAAATCTATTATGGCATTTGAAAAAGGACATACTACTAATGTAGGGAGAAAACTTAGTATTCAAACCCGACACAAGATGAGCGAAGCCCATAAGGAGCTGAAACCATCTTCTTGGGGGGCTGGATTCAAGCCTGGACATGTTCCATGGCAAGTAATTCAAGCTCGCAATGCTTACTTTGCTGGATTAATTGATGGAGAAGGTTCTATATTTACTACCTATAATGGAATCAAAAAACCAGGAGGAGGTAATTATAAAAAAGTAAATGTAGTTATTACAATGAGAAAAGATAAGGCTCAACCATTACCAGAGGGTCAATTAATTTGGGGAGGGAGTTTAAATGATAGGAAACCTAGAAAGAGCAATATAAATTGGGCGTTGGATTGGAGAATGTCGGGAAGAGTAGCTGATGGGTTTTTACGAGCAATCTTTCCATATTTGCGTATTAAGAAAAAGCAAGCAGAGCTTGCCTTAATTTATCTAGAGAGACAACATAGAAGAAAAGGTAGGAAAATGACAGAAGAGGAATTAGAATTTAGAAAAGAAATAGAAGATAAGATAAAACGCTTAAATCACTAATTCCCCCTTACATTAGTAGTATGTTCCTGATTGTTATGTGTTCGAAGCTAGGGACTTTGTCTCTATCTGTAGACTATTCTACAAAGTGCGAAGCCGACTAAACAGGCTTTGTCCTAGGAGCCCCAAAGGTTACCTAGGAGCAATGAAAATAGGAGTTGTTTTAGCAACAAGGGGGTTTGTATTCACGGAGGTAATACAAGCTCTTTTAAGAGAATTAGAAGGTTATGAATATCAAATTCATATGTCCCATAATCTTCCTATTCCTGATTGTCAAAATGTCTTAGTTGAGGAGGCGTTGGCGGATGGAGCGGACTACGTATTGTTTGTTGAAGAGGATGTAGTCATTCCAGAGGGGGCCATAGATGACATGATGATGGAAAAGGGAGATATTGTTGCAATAGATTATGGAGTTAATGAGTGGAGTTGTATAACTAAATATAAAGATGAAATACTTTGGTGCGGTCTTGGTTGCACTCTTGTTAAGCGAGAAGTCTTTGAAGGAATGGAAAGACCTTATTTTAGGTCTGATAAAGCACTTTTACTTAATGATTGGCCGCAAATTAAATGGATAGATGCGGGAGCACAAGCATACGGTGGTCAAGATATATATTTTTGTATGCAGGCACGAGATAAGGGATTTAAAATTAAACAGGTTTTTGGCGAGGCAAGACACCTTAAACTAGAGGGATTGGGGAGGCCAGAAATCAATAATGGGCTTCGGCCTGTGGTTGACAAACCTAAGATTTCGAAACATAATAAATTATAGGAAAATATGAAGGAGGTGAATAAATAATGAGATTTACATATGTGGCAAGTGATAATTCAGCTGGAGATGCTCAGGCATTAGGGGCTGCAGGACAAGATATTTATGTAAGAAAAGTAATTTTTGGTGCTCCTGCCGATGGCAAGATTACCAATTTTTATAATGCAGTAGTAGCACCAGGACATGCTTCTGGAATGGGTTCAGTTTCAACAACTAATATTGCCTTACAACACACTCAGGCAACTCACGCAGCTGGTACGGATTTCGAGAGATTTCTCGATTTCAGCAATGCACCTCTTCAACTAGACGGAGGTTCATTCCATACCAATGCAAGCGATGTAACAGTCATCTGGGAACCAGTTGATGAAGCAACACAATAATAAACACGTGTTTATTATCATGTCTCTCCTTTTCCTATGGGGTTAAGGGAGACACATGATAGAAAGGAGGGATTAATTATGGCATTGGATTCTAAAACAGAAAATGCGGTTATCGCATTATCAAGCACAGCAAATTACGCCACATTTGAAACTGGCGTTAGAGAGGTTCATTTAATAGCAACGGCAGATTGTTATGTTTCTTTTGATGAAACAGTCGCAACAACAAGTAATGGGTTTTTAGTAAAAGCTAACACAGATGTCAACCCATTTATATTTACGGGGGGTGGACCAAATAAGATTTGGGGGGTAGGAACGTCAGGAAACTTATACGTTCTTGCAATTAGATGAGTAAAACGTTTTTAAACGGGCAAACAGAAACAAGAATTTATCTTGATGAAAGTTCTGCCGCAGATTTTTTAGATTCAGAAGTTAAATTAGCATATAATCGTTCATATCACGATGTTGCTGGTGCTGTCATGGAGGTTTATGAACAGTTCTACGAAACCACCACTCCTTATACGTATGCTGAGGTCGCAGACCAACAGGAATACACGATAGCATCTTCTTTAATTAAACCCACTAGGGTTGAAATAAACTATAATCCCACAACTTCTGGCTCGGTGGCATCAAGAGCAATACCGATAAAAAGCAACGAAGTAAGGGGAAATCTAGCCAATACAAATACCTCAGCTACTTATGATACCCCTGCTTATTATATTCATGGAAGCTTATCCGCTCAAAAAATAGGATTTGTTCCAGTTCCACACACCGCAGATACTACGGGGCAATCAATTTCAGTTTGGGGAATAGACCTCCCAGCGGATTTATCAGCAGACGGAGACAACGTAAATATTCCATATGCAGACAGGTTCGCCTACCTTGTAGCTTTAAGAGCAGCAGCCCAACTTCTTAGAAAAGGACAACAAGAGGAAAACAACGCTCAAAACTACATTAACGAATACCAAAAGGGCTTAGTACAGATGAAGTCCTTCTTAAAAGACCGCCAAGAAGATGGCGTTCAAATGATTCAGGATGCCCTCGGAGAAGACACCGATTTTACAGCAGGGGGTATATTCTAACTCATAGTAGTTAGACATGAAGAAAAATAGAAGCAAAAACATAAAATGCAGAACTTTAGAACACGTCCTATAATAGAGAGTGAGTTTTTGGGGTATGATGATTTACACCCTTCTCATTTATTGGCCCCAGGGAAATTCCAGACCCTAGATAATGTTTATGGCTCGGATAATAAAATAGTCAAAGTTACTGGCTCATCTTCAATAGCTGCCTCAATAGCTGCAAAACCCTTTAATGGATTAGCTTCTTTTGAAAAGATATCCTCTTCTAATAAGTGGTTAATTGCCAATATCAACGGAGCTTCAAATGCTGAGATTTATTCATGGGCGGGGTCAGGAACGTTTACTAAAATTTCAGCAGCTAACACTTTTACTAATTCCACGAGGATGTATTTTGCTATCGCTAATGACTATGTTTTTGGGTTTAATCAAAGTGAGGTTTTTGATTGGGATGGAACAACTTTTACAAAAAATCGTGCTGGAGTTCCTATTGGAAATTTTGCAGTTTGGTTCCACAACTACTTATTTGTGGCCGCAACAACCGCTAATCCAAACCGCCTCTACTTTTCTAATTTAGGAGCCCCGATTACTTTTACAGGAGCTGATTATGTAGACGTAAACCCAGGAGATAGTGACTCATGTCAGGGTTTGGGTATGCTTCAAGATGAACTCTTTTTCTTTAAACGAAATACAATTTGGTCTATAACGGGTTGGTCTGGGACTACTTTTGCCGCAACTACAGTTGCCACTCAAAACACAAACGTAAGATTATTTGGATATGGATGCGTTGCTCCAAGTTCTATAGTTTCTGTTGGAAATGATATATATTTTCTTTCCTTCCTTTCTGGCACTCCGCAGATTAGGTCGCTAAAAAAGACCCAATTTGCAGCTACATTAGGAGGCGGAATAATTTCTTACGATATAACTGGGACTATGGCAACTATAAATAAAACTTATATGACAAATACCGTAGGAACGTTTGATGGGAGATATTGTAGGTGGGCAATCACTACTGGTTCTTCTACTACAAATAATAAATTAATAGTTTTAGATACATGGGGAATTAGAAAGTTTAAGGGAATTACGGTTTATCCATGGACAACCGAGAGTCAAAAAACCGCAGCCCACCTAGCAGTTTCTACGCTTTCGGGCTCTGCAATAACATACTTTTCAGACACATCCTTAACTTCTGGATTAGTGTATAAGTTTGACTCTTCAGTTTATACAGATATGGGTACCAATATAACAATGACAGTAGTCCCTCGTACATATATGACTGACCCTGCCCGTAAGAGTAAATGGAAATATCTATATCTCAAACACGACACTGGGGTTGGCTCAACTCTTAATATAAGTGCAAGGGCTGATAAGGCCACAAATTACACACTCCAAGAGGCTCTTTCTTTGGCGGGAAGTTCTCCTGGTCTTGGTCCGACTGGAACCTTTACACTAGGGGTTTCTACGCTTGGTGGAAACACACTTCAAAAAGACAGAATAACTTTTGCCCAGATGACTGGGACAATGTTGGATTTAAAATTTACAGAAACATCAAATAACGCAGTAACGCTTTACGATTTTGAAATTTATGCAATTCCTAGGGGTCTTAGAGACTAGGCATTGACAAATTCGGGAAATAGTAGGTAAATATAAATATGGAATTTTTATTAAAGAGAAATGAGGTAGAGGAACAAATTAAAATACTTGTTCAAAATAGCCAAAACAAGGATTTGGTTAAAGACGGGATAAAAATATGGCTTGATGAAAAAGGGGTATCTAGCTTAGAGGCTCAACAGATTATGAATGATTTAACAAGTTATCAAGATTATTTGAGTTTATTAAATTAACTATGGGAAAACAACACCGAGCAAGAGGATTAGATTGATATGGCAACAATAACGAGGACACATACTTTTGTAGACAACGCTGTTTTAACAGCGGGACAACTTAATGCTGAATTTGATAACGCTTTGGGTGCCCTAGCGATTGTAAACGCAGACATATCGGGTTCTGCGGCTATTGCTATCTCTAAAATTTCTTTAGGTATTTCAGGCTCTCTAGTCGGAACCTCAGATACCCAGACCTTTACGAATAAACGTATAACCAGAAGGGTTGTTACGGTAACGCAATCCGCAACACCCGTAATTAACACCGATAATACAGACGTAGCTTATATCACTGGATTGGCTCAGGCAATTACCTCAATGACATCAAGTCTTTCAGGTACCCCAGTTAATGGAGACTCTTTAATAATTTCTATCACTGATGATGGCACAGGAAGAGCAATAACATGGGGAGCTTCTTTTGAGTCTTCGGGAAACGTAACCCTTCCAACAACTACAGTTGCTTCTACGAGATTAGATGTTGGGTTTCTTTGGAATACGGCTACTTCAAAATGGCGATGTGTGGCATTCGCATAATGTATGGCATTAATAACAGCAACTCATGTAACAGCTGGTGGGCAAGCTAATTCTGGTTTATCAACTTTTCCAACAGCATCTATTACCCCAGCGGTAAACAAGCTTTATCTCTTAGCGGTTGAGAGTTGGTTAAATTCTGGCTCTACCAACGAACCTACGGTTACAGGAGCTAGTTTGACTTGGGTAAAAATTGCCACTGCTCTTTCTGGAACAAACCAAAGAATAACCCTATTTAGAGCTATGGGAAGTGGTAGCTCAGGCACTCTTTCTATAGACCACGCAGGACAGGTTCAAATTCTTTGTCAATGGCATTTAGCAGAGATTAGTGGTGCAAAAAGAAGTGGGTCAAACGGTGCAGATGCGATAGTTCAAGCTGGAACAAATAACGATAGTGGTACGGATACTGGAATAACAGTAACGCTTGGAGCGTTTAATAATATTAATAATGCAACCTATGGATGTGTATTTCACGAAATTGGAACAACTATTACTGAGGGTAGTGGTTTTACGGCTCTTTCCAATAATTCAGTTGCTCATAATGCTATGTCTGAATTTAAAGACACAAACGATACATCGGTTGATTGGACATGGACATCTTCAGCCTCTCAAAAGGTTGCAGTAGCAGTTGAAATAGCAGCATTAATACCATCAGGCTTTTTCGCTTTCTTATAAGGCGTGGGCTTGACTAGAAGTATAAATACAATAATAATCAATTTATGGGAATACAATTATCAAATAACCCAGCATTTAAAAGCGTAGATTTAAGCGGAGTTACACAGGCTGCTCAACAGTCTCCTTTAACCAGTGGTGCGATGAGTGGTGGGACAACCCTTCCTCAATCTGGTGGTGGCAATCCCTCTACGTCTTTATATAACGCTGGAACCATTTCTAAAATGGGACAAAATTTTGCTAATATAGGAAAAGCTACTGGGCAAGTACAAATTCCAGGTCCAGGTGTTTCAGGTGGTGGAGTGTGGGATGATAATCTAATAAATAAGGGTCCTGGGCCAGGTGGAATAGGTTTGGGTCAACACGACCCAAAAAATCTTACTCAAGACCAAAGACAATGGTTATGGGAACAAAATGGTCATAAAGGTCAAGCTCCAATCGGTTATGGTGGAGAAGCTCCTCAAAAACAAATAGTCAACAATGCACCAACTTTAACAAGTTTCCTACCATCTTTTACCCCACCACCATCACCAGTTCCAAGTGCTACGCTGCAGCCAAAATCCGCTAGTGGTGCAACTACTATTCCTCAATCTACATCAACAGGTGGAGGAGTAACGGGTCAGGCTTTTCAAGCACTTACCCAAGCAGGTAATGCTCTTTCTGGACTAGGTAACTTAACATCTTTACCATCATCAGTTTTAAGTCAAATAACAAAACAATTAACAACTCCAGGATTGGGTATATTTTCATCTCCAACACCAGAGACACAATCAAACAAACCCTTAGTAGAAGGATATAATCCAGGGGCGGATACGGGTGGAGCAAGAGATGTGTTAAAACCGTTTGCTGAAGGACTACCAAGGTTTATTGGTAAGGGTGGGGAATTAATAGCTTCTGGGGGAATTGGAGCAGCTCCAGAAATGGGACTTAAAGCTGGTTTAGAAGCTATTCCAGGCATAGCAAGGGGAGTTGGTAATCTCGTAAAACCAATAACTGGAGGAATTGCTGGATTATTAGGACTTGGAGCAAGTGCCCCACTAAATCCTCAAGAGGGTGCGTTTAATCCCCAAACCAGACAATTTGGAGAAACAACTTCTCAAGGTGATTTTAAAACTGCTCAAAAAGGCACAAGTCCCGCTACTTCACAAAATATTTTAGGTAACATAAAGGGACCAGACAATATCGCAAGAGCTATAGTTACGGGATTAAATAATCCAAAACAAGCAGAAAACGTAATTGTTGGAATCGCCTCAGAAGAAGCAAAACCAATTATTAATTCAATGATAAAAACCGCAGCAAGTCAGGGAGACATGAATACGGTCCATCAGTTAATAGGGATGTTTAATGGCGTACAAAAACAAATTAACTTTAATAATATGATTCAACAAGCAGTCACTGCCCTAAGTGCAGGATTTGGGGTTCCTAACGCTCCAGGAGTTACAGCAGCTCGTCTTCCAATGGTTCAACAAGGTATCGGCTCAGGATTAGAAAGCGTTCCATCCGCTCCACAAGGCTTTAATCAACAACAAAATGCAGTTCAATCAATGCCAGTACGACTCCCAACAGTAGAGGCTCAACAGAATAGACCGCTGTTGAATCCTTTCATGGGAGCATAATATGGCAACACAAGATGGTTCAGTAGATATTTCAGCGTTTGCAAACCCAGGTTTAAGCTGGGATAATTCTAGTGATGCAAAAAAGATAGCGGCAGCAGCAGCGGCTTCAACTGGCAATCCATATTATTATGGCGGAAACGTAGCACAGCCTCAATATACAGTTGGAGGGGTGCCAACGTCAGGTGAGAATTGGCAACCTATTGGAAGCGGGGGCAATATAGACGTAAATGCTCTTTTAAACCAACTTACTTCCCCTGCGGTTTCTGTTCCAAAATTAGATTATACACCTCCATCTTCTGCGGAGTTGCAGGGTAAGTGGAAGGAATTTTTAGAGAGAGCGGCAAAAGACCCAGACATAGTCAATTATTATCAAAAATTATTAGACCAAGCAGCTGGGGACACGAGATTGGCGATAGATTTTTTAGACAGGGATTATAAGATGGGAGTTCGTCATACTTCGGATAATTTAAGTGAAACATTAAAACAATTAGGTTTAATATCTGAGCAGGAGCAAGAAACTTTGGCTGGCAATCTCAATAAACGCAACATAGCCGTAACCGATATGGGTGGAGGGAAAACCGCTTATGCCGCAGGGGGCCAACCCGCAAGGGAATTGGGGTGGTTGAATGAGGGTCAAAAATTAAGAAAAGAAGCTGAACAACGCTCTGCGGGTCAAAAAATAGAGGGAATGGGTCTTGGCAGAGAAAAGGGAGTAACCTCGGCTAATCAGCAATTACAACAGTTTGGAACTCAAACAGCCTATAACAAGGGTCAGGATATTCAAAGCAGAGCGAGTAACTATATGGGATTATATAATCAGGGACAGCAAAGTGACCTCTTGTCGGCTCAAATTAAACAACAAAATCAAATAGATAATCCAGGTCAATCCAATACCAGAACTCACATAAATCCAAAATCAGGCGTTTGGGATGATAATTATTATGCAACTGGAAACACGGGGTAAAATATGAGCGAAATTTATACTAATCTTGGGGGCAATTCCCCACAGGCACAAGCAACGGCACAATTACAACAGGCATTAAGTCAAATAACAAGCATGCCATCCGCTGATTTGGCAAATGTGGGATATTCTGCTGCCCTAAATCAACCAGCGATTGAACAGCAGGCTCAACAGGACTTAACTCAGCAATCTGGTATTCCACAGCTTCAATCTGGACAACAAGACCTGGGAAAGATATTTGAACTGTATCTTGCAGACGGCGGATTATCCCAAAAATATATGAATACCAATAATAATAATCCCTACGCATCGCCAGTTTTAGCAGAGGGTATGACTGGAAATGGTCAAATAGGCGGAGAAGCCACAAGTGCTCCAAATCCCTATCTTAACGCAACACCAGAACAGATTTTAGCCTCTACTCAGCCATCAGAGGGTTCGTTTACTAATCCAAGCCAAAATAGCAGAGCCATGATGGCAGTTCCCAGCTCCACGATAGACTTACTTAATCTACTCCAAACAGCAGTGGGCGGACAGCAAGATTTAGTTAAAAGCAAAATGGGGGATGTTTCAAAGAATTATCAAGCAAAAATGGGTGTTTTACAAAGCATGATTGACGCAGCAACTAAAAAAGAGGAAAAAGCTGCGGCTGGTAAAAAGAGAGAAACGGGTCTTAATAAAGACGGGGATTTAATTGATATGCAGACTGGAGAAATAATCAAGGATTATGGTGGGGGAGAAAGCGATATTAATAATTACATACTCTTGAAATCTCAAGAGACGAGGAGCAAGATAGATGACATTTTGCCACAGGTAAGTTGGTTTACTGTTGGTCCAGCCAGTAATTTAGCAGCGTTGGGTGCGGGTCCTGCTGCTGATTTTAAAGCAAAGATTGACAGTATAACAGCTAGTCTTGCGGAAAGAGAGCTCGTATTAATGCGTTCAGTATCACCAACTGGAGGTGCTCTTGGACAAGCATCTGATAAAGACGTGCAATTACTTAAAGATGCGGCCGCTGGATTAAGTAGAGCCCAAAGTCCTGGAGCTTTTATAGACGCATTAAATCAAGCAAAGGATGTCCTAGATGATTCAGACAAATTAATTATGCAAGTTGGGGGTGCGGCTAATGGGGTTACTACGTCAGTGAAAAGTGGGGGCTCAAGCGATGTTAAAACAAAATTAAAAGCTGCTGGTTATAGTGATTCTCAAATCAATGAATATCTAAAAATGAAAGGAAAATAAGATGGCATTAACTACACAACAAATACAGGAAATGGATAAGGTAAGCGGTTTATCTAGCGAGCAAGTATCACAAATGGATGCTGTTGTTAATGGTCAGGAGAAGCCTAAGAGCGATACTAAGTTTGATTGGCTTCCTGCGGTTTTAGGAACGGTTGGTGGCCTTGGTGGACAGGGATATCAGGGTGGGCAAATTGGAGAAGCTCTTAATTCCGTGTTGTCTGGTCAACCACTTAATCCACAAAAAATGGCATCTTCTGGGACAGAGCAAGCTTTATATTCTCTTATACCAGGGAAATTGGGTGGAGGGGTTATTAAAAATGCTATTACAAGGGCTATTGGTGGCGGAGCTGTAGGAGCGGGAACGCAAGTGGTTAGAAATGCTCAGGATGGTGCACCATTAACTCAAGATGTGGCCAATCAGGGATTATTGACTGGAGCTATAAATACCGCCTTACCAGGAGCAACCTCTTTGCTTAAAAACGTAGTAGGTAAACCATTGGGTTTTATAGGTAAACAGGCTGGGGATGTAGCAAGAAGCGTTATGGAAAGACAGGACATGCCAAAAATCAGAGCAATAGAGCACTTATTTGGTGGGAAAGCAATTTCAACCGATAAGGGAAAACCATTTATTTCTCCAGAAGTCGAAAAAGTAGTCAAGCAATATAAGCTTCCCATAGCCCCAGATGACAATATTCAGGCTTTTGGACCCAAGATTAATGAGGCTTCAGCTAAAGTAGAAGCAGAATTAAAACCACTTTTACAAGAAAGATTAATCCCCGTTGAGGATGTGAGAAATGTTATTAATGAATATAAGAATATCTTTGCTCCCGCAGATAGGCGATTTGTTAGCAAGCTGCCATCATCTGTTCAAAAAATATATACCTCGAATCTTGGTTTAACAGCACAACCAGAGATTGACCTTTATACGCTGAAACAAGCACAAAGGGATTTGGGTAAATTGGTAAAAAGTTGGAGTGACCCCAAAGATGCAATGGACCAGTTCGGAAGCGAGGCGTACACGCATTTAGGTGCGTTAATTGAAACAGAATTAAACAGAAACGAAAACTCAGTTTATCGAAAGTTGATAGGACAACATAGAATTTTAGTTAATGCAAGAGACCAGTGGCAAAAATTAACTAATGGAGGAAAGCTTATTCCAGAGGAATTATTATCTAAGTCTGCAGCAGAAGATACTGCTATTAAAAAGGGATTAGGTTCCGAAAGGGTAAAAACAGCGGCATACAGGGCTGGAGGATTGGCTCTTGGGGGAACGTTACTAAATCTTCCGCCAGCTATTACATTTCCGCTTATAGCCCTAGAGGCAGCTTCCATTATCCCCTATGCGTTTCCAAAGACAGGATTAAAAATAGAGCAAGGTCTAAACAAAGCGGGAACAGCAATGAGTACCCCGTCACAAAATGATGTGGTATCAAGGCTCATTCAGCAACTAGGAGCTAGGGTTCCAGGAATGTAATTATGAAAAAACAAACATATCCAGGTCAACAGGAATGGGTAGCTATGATGATGAAAAAAAACCCAACACCAGGGGCAAATTACTATTCTAATCTTTATGCAAAAGCAGTAACAAGTCCTGGTTTTTCTGGGCGGTTTTATGCACAACAAGATTCAACGCCAACTCTTCCAAAAGTTCTTTCAGCGGAACAAATCCAAAAAAGCCTACTAGCTTATAATAAAAATGTTCCTTTAGCCAATCAGGGGCAAGCTTTGAATAAGGGAATGCAGACGCTGGCTCAAAAGACTAAGATTAATCCAATCGATTTATTAACTTTTCTTTTAAGAGAGAGCCAAGCGGGTCTTACAGAAGCACAACCATATAATCCTGGAAATGTAAGAGACGTAACTGGAAAACATGGCTACGTTAGTTATCCAAGTTATGATGCAGCAATTAACGGTGGGTATAATCCAGAATACGGTGTGCAAAGTAAGGGGATAGTTGGAACAATCTTAGAAGACCCTAGATATAAAAAATATAGAGAAACTGGGGACACAAATGAGTTTAATGCGGCTTGGACACCAGAGGCGGATAATAATCCACCAGCTCAAGTATTAACAGATAGGATGACACAATTACAGAGGTATTTCAAATGATAAACGTACCAGTAAGAAATAGATATAGACAGGAAAGTTCTTCTAAGAACATGGAAAATGGCATCAAGGCCATTGCGGAGGGTATGGGTAAAACGCCAGAATTAGTCTTTAAACTCTCTGATGAAGGGACTGCGGCAAAGCTTTCAAGACTGGGTGAAATCATGGAAATGGTTTATAAAGTAATTCCTCGTACAATTAATCTACCTAAAGTCTTTAACATAGAGGGAACGGTTGAAGTAACAAAGTCTCCAGCAACAGAAGTTAAAAACTTTAAAGAATTAGAAAAATACTTTGATAATCTTTCTACCCAAGTTAAAATGTTGGCTCGTGCAATTTCTAGTATTCCTCAAGCAAGATTTGAGCCTCAAATTAACGTTCCTCAAACGCAATTAGACCTAGAGCCCTTGAGACAAGCTATTCTAGCCATGCCACGAGAGCAAAAAGCTCCAAAGATTGAGTTTCCTAAGATAGATATACCAAAGCCAGAAAAACTAGACATAACCCCTGTCGTTGAGGCTGTTCATGAGCTAGAAGCGGCTCTAGCAAAGAAGACAGATGGGGATTCGGTTGCGGTTTTAAGAAATGTTCAAAAAGGCATAGAGGCTTTGGTTAATAGACCAATCATGACTCCTCAACCAGTAACAAATGTAAATCTAAATGCTTTGCAGGGTTTCACAAAAACTACAGCAGCAACCATAGGAACTATTGCAACTTCTTTGCCAGGATACGGACAATTATTCAATAGAAGGTCTGTAATAATCTATAATAATAGCTCAAATACTATTTTTATAGGAGGTTCAGATGTTACTACTTCTAATGGGCTTCCAGTGGCGGCAGGAACGTTTTCCCCCTCAATAGATGCTGGATATAATTTAATAATTTATGGGGTTGCAGCTTCGGGGGGAAATGATGCGAGAGTTTTAGAGATAAGTAAAACCAAGGAGGCAGATGTTCAGGGTTAAGGGCTTGACAACGCTAAAATTATATGCAAACATTGAAGGAGGTGAAGATAAATGAGTAAAACATCAGACACAATTAAAGTTAAAGGATTTTACAGATTAAATATCGTAGACCACAATCAGGAAACTGGAGAAAAAAAAGTGGTTGGTGATTCTGGTTGGAAAAAGAACCTAGTAACAAACTTGGGTTTTCAACATTTTTTAGTTGAAACAGCAGGGGCGATTGCTGGCTCATCTCAAGCTTCATATTTCGCTTTAGGATTAGGAACAGCACCAGGAGCAACAGCAACAAGCTTGGAATCAGAATTAACAGACGCAGCAGGATGCAGATTTACAATGACACCATCGGTAGTTTCTTCAAAGACACTACAAATGCTTGGTACATTAGCATCTAATATAATTACAGCTAACAGAACCATCCAAAACGTAGGAGTTTTTGCAGTATCAACCACATCAGCGGGGTCAATATTCTGTGGAAACACGTATGCGACATCACAGTTGCAGACAAATCAGAGTGTGAATGTGACTTATCAATTACGCTTCGCCACAGCATAACTAAGTCTTTTAAGGGTTAACATTAGCAACTGCTTAAATTGGTACTTGACAATCTGTTTAGTTTCTGATAAAATACTAATATGTATTTCAAGTATCCTAAATTAGCAGATAAAAAGTGGCTAGCAGAAGAAGTGGTAAATAAACCGCTGAGGCAAATTGCTGAAGAAATCGGCAGTTCATACTCAGCGGTTGTTTTTAAAGTAAAGAAATACGGTATTAAGATACCTACTAGAACTGAACATAGAAAATCTGGTAAACCGTCTTGGAATAAGGGTCTTCATCCAGAGTATTTACAGGGAGAAAATCACCCTAATTGGAAAGGCGGATTGAAAAAAGTAAAAACAAATCAATCCTTAGAACATTTTCCTCAAAGATTTAAAAAAGGTAATAAAATAGGTCCAAGGTTTAAAAAAGATAATACTACTGGTTTTCAAAAAGGACAAAAAGCATGGAATAAGGGACTAAGGGGAGTTCAGTCTGGAGAAAATGCAGCTCATTGGAAGGGTGGTTTAATGAGAGCTGGGGGTGGAGAGTATATCTATCAGCATGCACCAAATCATCCTAAAGCAACAAAAGATGGTTATGTTATGCAACATCGTTTAGTTATGGAAAAAAGTCTAGGCAGATATCTTCTTCCTACCGAAATGGTTCACCATAAAAACCGTAATAAATCTGATAATAGGATAGAAAATCTCCAATTAGTATCTTCGCATAAAGAGCACTCGCATGTTTATTTTGAAAATGCGGTAGAAAACGATAAATTAAAAGCCCAACTCCAACTCTATATTGACAAATATGGGGAATTAGATTAATATTAGTTATAATAATGACAGAGAAACAAAAAATCAAAGCATTACTAAAATTAAAGACTCATGTTAATGTGAATTTGGGTTCCGCAGATTCCCCAATGCCTGGATTTATAAATGTAGATATACAAGATTTGCCAGGAGTAGATGTGGTTTGTGATTTAGAAAAATTTCCATGGCCATTTCCAGATAACTCAGTAGACCTTATTATAGCGTCCCAATTAGTAGAACATATAAATCCCCATGGAGGAGTGTTTATTAAGTTCATGGATGAAGCTTGGAGGATTTTAAAAGTTAAAGGGCAATTTATGATTGCAACTCCTTATGCGGGGTCAGTGGGATATTATCAAGACCCAACCCACTGTAATCCTTGTAATGAATTGACTTTTGCATATTTCGACCCGCTAGATGCAACAACTGGAGGACAGCTTTATCAAAATTATCATCCTAAGCCTTGGCATATATTAGAAAATTCTTGGTATAGTAATGGGAATTTAGAAGTTCTTTTAGAAACAAGAGAAGATTTACCTGAATATCACAAGAGTACCGCAGAGGGACAAAACGTAGTGCGGGAGAAAGGATTAAAATTTTATGGTAAAACTTAATCTGGGGTGCGGAATTTGGTTTCGCAAGGGATTTATAAACGTAGACTATTATATTGATGAGGAAGAAGTTCTTTCTAAAAAGGGTGGAGCTGCTGCGGCTATAGTAGAAAAGGGGTATAAATTCGTCAAAGCGGATATTAAGGATATGCCTTTCCCTGACGATTATGCTGATTATGTAGAGCTAATGAATACGATTGAGCATTTTCCCATGCACCATGTAGTAGAGTATCTTAAAGAAATCCATAGGGTTATGAAAAGGGGAGCAAAACTAATCATTTTAACTAATGACATGACTGGACTTGCGATAGATTGGCTTCAGATGGTTTCGAATAGCGATTTCAATCCCAAAAATTATATAGACGTAGCTGAAACGATTTACGGTAATCAATATGGAGACAGCTTAGGAGAGTTACATCGAGTTCCCTTTACGCCAGTATATCTTAACTATTGTCTATTTAATGCTGGTTTTACCAAAGGAGTAATCGGCCTAATTCCCAAGGGAGCCCCCATCCCCAAGGTCGGGACGTTAAAAGAGGCAAAGGGTATGGTCGCAAGAAATAACTTATTAGTAGCGGAGATGGAAAAATGAAATCAGAATATAAATCAGGCATAATCAAAAATACAACTAAATGGAGAAATAGATTTTTAATAGGTACGGCAACTACAGGTCTTGTGAGAATAGAGTGGGTACAAGCTAGATATAGTCAGCTTATTCCCACAAATTGGTCAAGTGCCGAGACGCTTCAGTGGTTAAACCCAGTTGCCCCCTTAGAATATATAGTTTCAGACGCACAAAATCTCATAGTCCGTTCAGCGATAGAACAGGATGCGGAATGGCTTTTCTTTTTAGAACAGGATAATATTATGCCTCCAAATGCGTTTTGGAGACTAAACGAATATATGCGTAAAGCTACCGTACCAGTTGTATCTGGGCTTTATTTTACCAAATCCAATCCCCCAGAGCCAATGATTTATCGGGGGAAAGGAAATTCCTTTTATGAGAATTGGAAAATGGGAGATAAGGTTTGGGCATCTGGAGTTCCTACGGGGTTTCTTTTGGTTCATATGAGTATAATAAGGGCGATGTGGAACGAAAGCCCAGAATATAGAATCGGAAATGAGGTTACCCGAAAGGTGTTTTCCGAACCTTCAAAGATTTGGTTTAATCCAGAAAAAGGCAGAATGGAATCCTCATCTGGGACTTCTGATTTAGCTTGGTGTAGTAGGGTTATGGAAGAACATTTCTTTGAAAAAGCGGGCTTTGCTAAATATGATAAGATGAAATTCCCTTTTTTAGTAGATACAAATTTATTATCCTTACATATAGATGAAAGTGGTCGTCAATGGCCAATAGAAATTCCCAAAGAGTTTCAACCCACACCAAAACAAGCTAAAAAAAATGAAATCTTTGTAGCTACTAAAAAATGAAAGTAAGTATTAATGAAAACAACATAGGGGATGTGGAAAAGATAATTCAAGAGTGGTTAAATTCTGATGAGCAGGAATTGACTTTAACGAAAAATCCCACTAGCTTAAATGTTTTTGTTCACGATGATATTAAGGCGGAAACAAAAATGGCATGAAACCCCTCAAAATTAAAGTCCATGATAAAATTACCCTACAAGAAAATCTCTTTAATTATAAGAAGTGGTTTAATGGATTAAAGAAGTTCTCCTCTCTCCACATACGACAGCTTGACAAAAAACCTCAATAGATGTAGATGGGGGATATGGCACAATTTCAGAAAGGAATGACACCTTGGAATAAGGGTAAGAAACTCTCGTTAGAACAGAGAGATAAATTGAGTAAAGCCCTTAAAGGAAGAAAGACGTGGAATAAGGGATTGAAAGGGAAACAGGTAGGGTGGAGCAAGGGTTTGACAAAAGAAACGTCTCCCATGCTAAAGGAAAGCGGGAGAAAGGGTGGACTTACTAGAACTGGGAAAAAATTACCCACATTTACTGAAGAACATAAGCAAAAGATAGGATTATCCAATAGGGGAAAGGTGCGTTTGGAAATGAGGGGAGAAAAACATCCAAATTGGAAAGGCGGGATGGGAACAGAGAGACACCAAGAAATGGGTAAGATTGAATATAAGTTATGGCGTTCTGAAGTCTTTGAAAGAGATAACTATACATGTCAAATGTGTTTAATCTCAGGCGTTTATCTTAATGCAGACCATATTAAAAATTGGGCTGAATTTCCCGAATTAAGATTTAATATAGATAACGGTCAAACCCTGTGTAGTGATTGTCATTACTTTAAAACATTTGGAAAACAAAAACCCAAAGACATAAAATGGGGTTTTTATAATTTGAAAGGAGCTAATTCTTAAAATGGTTCTATACGTCAATGCTGGTGCAGGAGAAGATGATATTGGTGGAGCGTTTACCGCTACTGGTGCTGCCCCTGCTAAAGCTGGGAATATCATCATCTTACAAGTCTTCCAAGACGGTACTACTAATG
>JALNYV010000041.1 GCA_023229785.1 Candidatus Dojkabacteria bacterium
CAAGTTACATTTGGATCAGTAGCACTTTGAACAAACACAACTGTAGTTCCGCTAATCGATCCATTTTCTCCAGTACAGATTACTGAATATGATTTATTTGTTTGTAAAATTCCAGTTGAAAATGTTCCAGTTGTTCCTGAAGCGTATGGTATTCCTGCACTACAAGAAGTCGTATTAGTTGAAGTCCAACTAATTGTAGAAGTTTCTCCTGATTTTATTGTTGATGGAGTTGCTGTCACATTTACGGTTGGGAAATTTATAAGTCCGAGGGGAGAAATTGATTCAGAGAAATGAGTTGGTACCCAACCTTCATCTAAGTTTCCATTTACATGACAATTAGGATCATTGATATCTGTTTCTCCATCTTTGTCATTGTCTAAGTTATCCGAACAAACTGCACTTGTATTAGTCCCAATAAACACATAAGCATTGCCACTTGCTGATCCATTTTCACCAGTACAAGTCACAGAATATGCTTTGCCACTTGTTAAAGCTCCAGTTGAAAATGATCCAGTTGTAGTATTTACATTATTACCAGTTGTTCCCATTCCAGCTCTAATGCTTGGAGTACAAGAAGTCGCATTAGTTGAAGTCCAACTAATTGTAGAAGTTTCTCCTGGTTTTATTGTTGAAGGTGTTGCTGTGACAGAAACTGTTGGGAAAAGAGTTGGAGTTGGTGGAGGAACCCATGGCCCAGCAGTTCTATTACAAGTAAGAACATAAGTTTTTGCCATTACTGTTGTTGTAGAAGGATTTACTAAAGTGAAAGATGGATATTCAATAGGAGAATCTATTGAGGTTGGACATAATTTATTTCCACTCCAATCTCTTCCCGCTTTTCCACTATCTGTAACAAAATTTGCACCATGTGCGCTAAGAGTTACAGACTCTCCACTGTTTATATATATTGGAGCAAAAGCGCCATTTGCTTTTATTGTTAATTCTGCAGGAGAAACAGGAACATTAGGACTTATATTTACTACAGTTTTATCAGATGTTATAGAACCTCCACTTGTTTTATTGCAAGTTAGATTAAATGTTTTTGTTATTGATTTATTTGTAAAAGGATTAGTCAAAATAAAAGAAGGATAAACAACTGAAGTTCCTGCAGTGCTTGGACATACTTTATTTCCACTCCAATCTCCACCAGCTATTCCACTTCCAGATTCTGCGTCTCTTCCTGTTTCTAAAAATGGGATTGTTCCAATAGAAGAAAGAGTTAAAGCATTTCCACTAATTACTGTTGTTGATCCAGTTAAACCATTTGCTTTAAGGGTTAAGGGATTTACAGAATTTTGTGCTTTAGCAGGGATAGATGGATTTACAAAAACCGTAACTGTTCCAAAAGCAACTCCACCATTGTTTGGACAATCAACGGTACAAGGAATAGGTGTAGGAATTGGAGTAGTTGGACAAGGTAAGGTTGTTTGAACACCAGGATTGTTTGGACATAAATCAGGAGTTGGAGTAGGAATATTTTCAGGTTTTGTTTTGAAAATTAAAGTATCTCCACGAACTGGTGTACTTGTATTTGTTGTACCTTTTATTACTGCTCTAAATTCATATTCAGTGTCTGCAGAAAGATTTTTTAGAGAATAATTAATTGTTCCACTTCCAGTTGTTTTGTTTTGATTTCCAACTATTATCCATCCTCGACTTTCTGATGCTGAAATTTCAGTAACTACAGCTTCTCCAACTTCTGGATTATTTCCATTATCATTTTTTTGTTGTTCACCCCAAAGTAAAAGTTCATTTTGTTGAGTTACTATTCCAGCTTGTTCTAAATCTCCGAAATCAAGAATTTCCATACCAAGATCATTTAATATTGTTCCAGGTGTGATGTTTCCTCCAAATCCAGGAATTGGAGGAATTATTTTTCTATATTCAAACCAAGTTTCAGCTGAAACATTTGTGCTATATTCACCATTTAAATAAGCAGAATTAGAATTTTGAATTAATGCATTTTTTGTTTTTATTCCCATAAGTGGACTAGCAGAATAAATATAAGGCATTGTTGTAAATTGTTTTACGGTTCCATATTTTATTACATCTTTGTTTGAAGCAATTGCACAATAATAATAAGTTGTGCTTGGTTCAAGTCCGGTCACTTTTGTAGTAAATGTCATAGGAACATTTCCACTTCCTAAAGAAATTTGATTCGTTGATTTCATATCAGAACCATAAATGTCATTACAAAAAACTGGTGGTTTTTCTGCAGTTGAATATCTAAAATAACCTACAGCTGGAAGATTAGAATTTCCTCCAGGATTTGCAGAACCAGAAAGAACAACACTGAAATCTTTTATTTCTGTTGGTGGTGAATGTGTAGCCACACTTTCAATATAACCAGGTTGAGGAGGTGGAAGTGTTTCAAATATTTTCATTGGTCCTTGTATTTCAAAAGCTGAACCAAATCCAGATGGCCAATATTGAAAAACTGGACAGTAATAAACTTTTTTGCCTTCAGGAAGATTTGTTAATTCTACTGAAAAATTTCTTGCTATAGAAATACTTTGAGCGAGAGCAGGTTCTTGTGCCCATGAAGAAGCACAATTAGAGGGAATAACAGGAGTACCAAAAGTAGCTGTTTTCATGTATCTAAAAAATCCTAAACCAATATTATTTTTTGGATCTATGAAAGAATTTGCTGTAGCACTTGTTCGTGTTATGTTTGTTGCATTATCTGTTCTAACAGAGGGGTTGGTTGGTGGGACTGTTGTTCCAGTAGTAAAAGATTTTACTTCGCCATATTGAGCATGATATTCTCCAGTAGTTGGGTTATGAAAGAATCCTGTTGCACAATAGTAATATGTTTTATTTGGTTGAACACTTACTTTTTTTTCGAATTGATTTCTTGCTAAGCTCGTAAAATTTTCAGCTACCCAGTTCATACTTACACAACCACCAACATAGTTTACTGTATCAAATCTAAAAGATGCATTTACAAGAATTTCTGAATCTGATGCGACGGAACCATGAAGAGTTGCTTCTCCAGCAACTTCATTTAAATCTACCGATCCAGTATTTACTGTAGTTGTTGCGAAACTTAAAAAAGGCAATATAGTTACTGTTAAGAACAATATTGAGATTATTATTATTTTTATATTTCTTTTTGTCATTTTTAACTATTTTAAATACTGTTGTTAATAAATTTTTAGAAACTTTTCAAGATATGCAGTACTTCCTCCAATATGATCTGATACAGTGTTTAAAATATTTCCTATACATGGTTGAGGAGATTTACTAATAAGTACAACATCACTATAATTAACAGAATCGATATTATAATTTCCCAATTGACAGCCATCTTGAAATGGAACAGCAGTTAAGAATCCAGTTGGCCACCATTCACCCTTTGTTTTTCCTCCTGTTCCTTCTCCATGGATTCCATGTATGGTCGTATACCAATATGAATAAGGAACATTTATTTGCCCAGCGCCATTGTCTGGCACAGTATTTTCTGGACTCATTTCATAAAGAATTGGTTTTGGATATTTAGGACGAATACTAAAATAATCGGTCCAGTGTGGAAGGTTAGCCCCTCCAAAAGTTATCATTGATTGCTCACAACCACCTGGTCCTTGTATTAAGTTTTTTAATACATATTCTGTTTCATCTTTTATTTCTTTATTTGTATTATCAACTTGCGCAATATCATCTCCAGAAATTAAATTAGTAGAAATTCTAGCAAATAAATCAATCCAAACTTTTAATTCTATTTCATAGTCATCTTCATTCATATTAACACTAGGATCAGCAAATGTTTCATTAAGATTATCTATTCCAATTTTTACTTCTTCAAGTTTTTTTATAATGCTAGTTTGATCCATTATTGCACCTTCATTATTTTTAAGCATTGCTTCATAACCATCTAGTTCGTCATATATATTTTGTGCTTCTCTTGCCACACTTGGTAGTGTTTTTAAATTAAAATGTTTTTCTACAAGTGGAATATATTCATCAAAAAGAGCTTGAGCAGTTTCTTCAAACCCATAAGGAGTACAAAGAGATTGGTTCATATCATTTCCTCCATTAAGAATATTGTCATGGTCATTCCCAGCGCCATCACTTTTGGACATTAGACCAGTCATTTTTTGTATTATGCGACTACTAATATCTCTTGCAAATAATGCTTCTCCAGTATCACCATTACAGCCAAAAGTTAAACTATTAACCCAAGTCATAATTTCAGGACCTAGTCCTAAAGTAAGAGTATTAAACCAACTATAAGATTTAGCATCCTCAATTCCTTTTATTGAACCATATGCTGTTTTAGCTGTAGTTATTACTTTATCTAATTCTTCTTGTGCATCATCTTCCCATCCTGGATGTGGTCCTGGAATACAATAATCTAATTGATTAATTGTTGGAATAATTCCTTTAGCATTGCTGTTTGGATTTTCTCCTGGCAATGTCCAAGGGATAGGTGCACGATAAGGTTTTCCGTCTGTTGTAGACATTAAAAGGTTGCTTTGTTCTTGAAGTTTTTCTACATAAATTCTTTGTTCATCTATCAGTGCTTGGTTCAAGTCTGCGCGAATATTAAAATCTGGATGTCTTCTAAGCCAACCACTTGCATCTCGTTGATAGTCACTAAAGTCTGTTAGTATTCGTGATGATTCTGAATCAGAACCTAGTCCACCATCTTCGTAAGCGCTTAAGTCATAAGCAGAACCTCCTCTTGTTGTGTCTGCCAATCCTGTTTCCATTAATTCAGAACTAAATCTTGCCAAGACTGCATCTAAAATAGCAGCGACAGCATCATTTAATGTATCTGCACTTACAAATGATTCTTTGTTTAATTTTAATGCGTCGGTTAATTCACTTCCAACCACGGCGCCTGGAGTAACAGTTTCCCATCTTAAACAACGGCGATATTCTGTTGTTTTAAAGTCTACGGTTACTGCTCTAGTCCCTTCTTCTTTAGAAACCCCTGCATTTATTGCAGCAATATCTTCTTCTTTTGTTAGTCCTTTTGGATTTGCACATTTTTGTGGAGACAACCAACCACTTGCTCTATCTAAATCTTTATTTATTTGTTGAGCAACTGACATTTCTGTTCCAGCTAATCTGCTTTGCAATTCTTGCGATGCCATTATTTGAAAACCTAAAGGATTATTTTGAGGATATTGAGTTAAAGCATTCCAAGCTGGCCATCCTCCCATTGAAAAATCTTCATTGAAAGTTGCAACACTAAATTGTGGATTACTTTCTTTTATTATTTCATTTAAAGAATATTGCGCATTGTTTTGAAATTTATTATTATAACCCCTAACAGCACTTTGCATAAATTGTTTTCCAAATGGAAATTTTACTTCATCGTCTATTTCTATGCCAAAACCCATTATTTGTTCTTTGGCTATGTCTCCCATAAAAGTACCAAAATGTTGTACCCACATAGGTCCGCCGTTATTTCCTGTTCTTATCCATTCAACAGTACTTTCTGTAAATTTATTTATAAGTAATTTAACAACAGCTTTACCGATTGAGTCTAAACAAGTTTTGTGTTTATTTAGACTAGCTAGCGATTTTTTTGTTTCATCTAGTTTTTTACTTTGTTGTTTCATTTCTACTTTTAATTCAACCAACTGCGTGTCTGTTGATTGACTATTTGTGGGAATAGAATTTTCAAGAAACTTGGCTTCTTTTTGTAGTTCTTTTAAACCTTTATTTAAATCTTTTTTTATTGCTCTTTCTACCCTAGCATCTAATCTTTCTGCTTTTGTTTTAAACATCCCTTTTATACTTTTCCATAAATTAGTTGTTCCGTCTTCATTTTGAATTTTTGCACAACCTGGAAGTTTTGCTATTACAGGAGTAAGGTCTTGAATATATCCAGTTATAGATGCAGCTTCTACTTTTTTAGTAGAAAAACTTGGAACAGAGATTGCTATAATGGCAATAACAACAACTGAGCAAACTATTTTTTGTGAATATTTTTTCATCTTTTTACAAAGATATTATATCATTAACTGATAAAAAAGTTTCCATATCAGTAACAGCGTTAATAAAATCTTCGCTATATTTTTGATATTGGGAAAGCCCA
>JALNYV010000023.1 GCA_023229785.1 Candidatus Dojkabacteria bacterium
CCCAAGTAGGTCTATTGTCCTTAAAATATATTTGCTTGATTAAGGCAAATTCAGCAGGGTCTTTATATGTTGGTCTTTTATTTTCCATTAGCGTGTTTGTGGGGTTAAGTTTCTAAGTCTACTAAGCATTCTATCAGCTCTCTCAACTTCCATATCACCTGTGTTTCCTTTTACTAGCGAAACTAATCTATAACGAATTGCATCCATCGTATGTTCAAATCCTCCATCGGGTTCATTTAATATTTTACCATTCTTATCAGTGAGCCATAAATAGTTTCTATACTCCTTAATAAGATTAACACTTCGCTTTGTCATTGAAATTCTTTGTGCTTGAACAACTGATATTCCGTGAGCAATACTATCTTTACCTTTCTCTGCCCCGCTAATAGTAATTCCATAACTGGAAATCTCATCAATACTTTTAGGTTCGGCACTATCAGCTATCACTAACGCAGTGTCTCTATTTTTTAAAATATCTGCTATTTGTTTGTTGCTTAATCCTTTTTGATAGCATACTTCATCTAAAATATATCCTCCGTTGTAATAATATATCGCTACGATTGCTGTGGGGTCATTAGTATAACCAAAATCTAATCCATAACCTTCTAGTCTTGCTTCGTGTGGTATCTCGTCAATTATCTGCCAATCTTTATAAATCTTACCTTCCACTTCGCCCAGCTCTCCGAGTCCATAAACTTTCCACCAACTCTTTCGTTCCTTGCGTTGCTCAAGTGAGTCTACAATCTGTTTATCAAGTGCTTCATTATCTTTGTAAGTGAGAGTAATTTCTTCTACATCATTACGTTTGTTCTTTACCTCTGTGTAATACCAAAACTCACTACTAGGATTCCAGTCTAAGAATATAAAATCATTTGTTCTTATTTCTAACTGCTCAAAGGCTTCAAAGGTTACGTTGTTCGCCTCGTTAATAAATAATCTATCACGTCTTGCACCTCGTAATTTGTCTCCATTGTCTGTGGAAAAGAATTCTATCTGTGAGCCTGTTTCAAAAGTGTAAATGCTGTCTGTTTGATTCCATAAAGAGTCTACCCAATACTTCTGTGTCTGCATTATGTTTTTAAAGTCTCTGATTGCACCTCGTTTTAAGTGTGGAATACTCTCGGAACATACAGAAGTTAAAGTTTTCTGCTTGTCGGTCTGAGCTAGAGCAATCAAATATATCAAGATTGATACTGTCTTACTCGCTGAAGAACCTCCAGGGACTGCTCTAATTCTCTTGGCTAGGGACAGTATCTTCTTTGTTGCTGTTGTCTTTTGGTATAACATCTAATATAGGTTGTGGAACTTCTTTTATATATAAATCTGTTTTAGCTTCTGCTTTACCCTCAGCCATTTCCCATACATCTTTTTTATCCATTCCAGCAAAGTATTCTTCAGCTTCCTCGTCAGTCATTCCCGCTAAATATCTTTTGGCTCTATCTTTTAAAGAACGTCCTGGGGGTCTACCTAATGGATTTCCGCTTTGCCCTTTCTTGAACTGCCAGGGCTTAATGGCTTCAACCCTGTTATTACGCTGTTCTTTCAGTTCTTCATCCATATAATTACTTCTTTAATTTCTCTATTATTTCTACTAATGTATCAGGTATAGTTTTAAACTTCTCTATTATCTCTCTTGCTTCTTTAAGGGTTAGTATTTCCTTATTTACTAATATGCCGAGCATTACTTTTAACATTTCTTTACCTTTTTTAATAAATGTTTGAACTGGTCTATCTTATAATAATTCTTCTCCTTTATGGATTGTCTTATCAAATCCTTTATCCTTTTTATTCTGTCTCTTTTATCTTGAAGTGTCATTTTAATGTTTTTGGTCTCCCCCACGTTTCTGTAGTCATGTGGCATTGGCGACAGAGGGTTCTTCCATTATTTATATCCCACAATTCTTCGCATTTCAAAGCGTTCTCTATGTCAGTAATCTTATATTCCCTAAGTATAACATAAAATGGTTTAATATGGTCTGCATTAAGTTCTACTGCCTTACCATTCCCACTTTTAGCTCCACACCAGACGCAAGTAAAGTTATCCTTTGTAAATACATCTGCACGCCATTGAATATACCTTGTGCAAGTCCTCAAGAACTTCATTATCGGTGTAATGCCACCCTTCCATAAATTTGATAGAGCTCCTGGATTCGGGCAAATAGAACCTTTCTTTTTCATCCTTATCCTTTCAATCGTTTCAGGTTTATGTTTATCTCCTTTAACAAAACCCGCAGTCTTTTTACGCCCCTTTTTAAATCTAGTTTCAAATCCTCCATATGCGGGATGTCCTTTAGGTGCTGACATATAAATATTATAGCATATTTTTACGTTGTAATTCTTCCATCAGTTCTTTATGTTGCTCCGCAGAGACATAGGCAGTTCCCTTCCACTTGATAAGATATTGATTTTCAAGTCTCATACGTTTCATTCCGTGTATCATTTCCCATTGAAGTGAATGAACTGGCAGGTCAGGCTCCATCTCTGTGTATTTAAAACCATCTAGCCACTTTGTCTCTAACATTATCGCTGTAACCTTATCGTGGACTCTTGGAAGATTTGGTAGCTCTTTTGTTACGAACTTTCCCATATAATGAAAGTTTCCTTTGGTCAAAACTACATTCCCTTCTATGGCGAACAGTTTATCAAATAACGTAATGTCCTTTATTAGGGTTGTGTCCATTATGTGAACAAACTCACTAAATGTTTCCTTGCCTCTCTGTATCACACCAATTTCCCAACCATTCCAAGTATTTATTGCCAAACTACACCAATCTTTATGCAATCTATTTTCTTTTAAAAATTCTGCAATAATATTATTTGGATTAAATCCTCCATTGGAAACTATGAGAACATTATACTTTATCTTCTTTATTGAATCAAGTAGCGGTCGCAAGAAGTCCTTTGTATATTCACTCGTGCCGATAACTACACCACGTTTTGTGTCTTTAACCATAAACAATTTTATGGGGTAATCCAACTCTTCTAATCATCTTGTAAGTTCCGTAATCTTCTACTTTCTTTAGGGCTTCGCTAATATCTTTTCTGGTGGCAAAGCAATCTCCGTGCGTTGTTAGCTTTCGGTTTATGTAAATATCGTGAGTGTCCTTTAGAGCTTCTCGGATTATTTCCCTATCTATGTCTCCGTGCCATTCACCTCTAAAGTGTTTAACTAGGTGCATATATGGTTTGAATGCTGTGAGTATCTGTCCTTCCATTCCTTCAGTGTCAATCTTAAGCAAATCTATCTGAGGAAATTCATATCTATCTATCAGGTCTTTTAGGGTGGATGCTGGTACTGTAATTTTATGGTCTAACTTTGAACCCATCTTTTCAAACAAGTCCCAACGAAAATTACCCTCAACATGCCCATTACCTTCCCATTTACATACATTGAACGTAACTTCTTTTCTATCATCTCCTATGATAGCTTCTTCTACATAAGTTAGTTTGTTTCCTGTGTTTATTTTAGCCGCTCCTAGTAATTCAGGTTCAGGTTCACATACAAGTATCTTTGCTTCAGGAAAGAACTTATGAAACTGATAAGAAGCTGTGCCGACATTTGCTCCTATATCCACTATGTATTTTATGTCCTTATCAAAATCAAACAATTCATTAACTTTGTATTCATCTTCTTCAACGACTGCTGTGTAGTGAGCTTTGGTAGTTAGTTCTAGTTTGTCGGTGTATTCAAAATCTTTGTTTTCTTCTAATTTCATTTTAATAGGTTATAGCCTCATAAAATTTTAAGTGTGTATCTCCTGTTGCTTCAAGGTAAGGACGTTGGGTATGATAACTATAGTGAACCATTAAAGCATCTCCGCAAAGAAAGTTAGGTCGCTGTAATGCTTCAGCAATCTGATAAGCCAATTGTGGTTCTTCAATATAGCCAGGACTTACTTTGTCTTTACCCCACCACGCAATGCAACAAATAGAAAATCGTTCGTAATCACTTAACACTCGGCTCGGTGCGTAGTAAGCACTCAATGTTCCTTCTTGGTAACGTCGCTTAAAAGTTTGATGAATGTGGTCGATTAGTCTACCATCAGAGTAGTTAAAGGCATCCAAATAAGCGTAATCTGGGTCAGCTTTTGTGTATCGTTTAACCTTGCCTGCTTCTTCACTCAAAGCTCCGTTCTCTTGATGCCAAGAAGTCCAAATCGTGCTGTTGATTATGTTCGGATAGATTACAAACGCATCGGGATTGTCTATTCTCGCTTGGCATATCTTTAGAATTGCGTCATCTGCCGCCCAAACTATATCGTCATCAAATCTTATGTAAATTGTGTCATCATCGTGAGTGTTGGCAAAGAATAGGTGGGTTTGTAAAGCGTTGTAACTATACATATTTCCTAAGTTTATTCCCTTGTAAACAGAGGTTTCTATGGGTTCGCCTATTCTATAAATCTTTACTTGGGGGTGTTCTCGTTCCATTGACTCAAGGTAAAAAATATCTGCGGGGTTAGTGGTATTTTGCCAAAGTTGCCACGCATCGACCAATTTTTCAGTCATCTTTCTATAAATATGTTTTTTGAAAATGCTTAAATATTTCTGCCTTCCCGCTGGCGTACAAATTACAACCTTAAAAGTCTGACCCTTATATGTAATCATCGTGTATTAAAATAATTAGTCCAATAATCTCTCTTCCCGTTTGTCTTTGTGTGGCAACTTCTACATAAAGTAATTAAATTAGTCGGGTTGCAATTTAACTTATTGTAGTCAATATGGTGAACTGAAAGTGCTTCATCTCCCTGTGGCAATGTGCATAGCTGGCAAATATATTTATCTCTTTCACGAATACTTCTCTTTAAAGTGTTATTCCAATCAACTGAATAAGGCTCAAAAGATTTTCCGCCTTTCCAATTAGAAGCTTTCTCACCTACTCGTTGGCTAGACTTTACACTTAACTTCTTTTTATGTTCATCCGAGAGATGTTTGCCTAACCAGTATCTTGTAGGATTTTTTAGTCTTGATTGACTGATTTTTCTTTTCCTTTCTTCGGTGTATTTTTTACCTACGTTCCATTTATTGCCCTTACTTCTTTCACCCATTTTTCTTTTTGACTCCTCTGTATGTTTCTTTCCTAAATTAGCAAGTCTTATTTTCTCTTTTGTTTCAGTACTATGTTTTCTACCAACTTGAGCTTTACGCATATTTTCAATGGCTTCTTTTGAAGGTTTTTTACCTTTTTTCATCTCACTCAACTTTCTTTTTGTTTCTTCGGAGTGTTTGAATTCTCCTTTTTTAAATCCTCTCATATAGATATTATAACATTTTTTTATTTACAAATTTTTGCATATCATCAATTTCCTCAATTATTCCCTTTCCAAGTTCCCTACCTTTAATTTCTTTACGATTATTAAAAACAAAACCAATGTTTATTCCCCACTTCATCTCAAAAAATAATAAGTCCTCACATAACTTTCTGTAATCGTCAAGAAGTTCTTTATTCTCTTTAACCCACTTCTCTGTTTCCTTTTGGAGTAAAAATTGTTTTATGTCTTTTTTCATTTTCTTTTATAATCAAATTCTCCTACTTTAATAAATTGTTCACTCTCTATGTCTTGGGGTTTCATCCACGGAGCTGTTGCACCATATTTCAATTCAAGTGGAGTAAACTTGCGAGCGATAGACAGTCCGCAACGATAAGGGAAACTAGAATTATGCACATCAGTGTTTGTGTGTAGGTTTATTATATCATATCCCATCTCTTTAAAGTCGTTTACCAACTGCCGTTCTGGTGGACAGAACACCCAACCCCCCTCAACCTCGTAAGATATGTTTGGATAACCTAAAGCCATTTCATTTGGCAAAAGATTAGTGTCGTGGAAAGCTAGTATGGTTTTATCTGTAATAATGCCTGCTTTCTTTAGAGTTTGAAAGGCACAGAGTTCTGCTTCGTAGGCGTGGCAATCAAAGAATAAAAGGTCAATCGGTTCGTTGCCAAAATCTTCAGGAGTTACATCTGCAACATTTTTAGTAATGACTTTGTGATTATTGCCTTGTATTGGAGTTATACCTTCAACACCCCAGTCCACAGTATAGACAGTGCCTTCGTCTATTGCTTCGCAAAAGTTTTTAGCACTATAACCCCAAACCCCACCAAACTCTACAATTCTTTTAATGCGAGTTACTCTTATCAAAGCAAAGAATAACAACGCTTCATCGTCTTGGATAGCACCAGGAGTGCTTTGACTTTCATCTTGTGTTAAATGTTTTAGATTATAGTTCATACTCGCTGACTTTGGTCAGCTAAATCCATTAACTCTTTTACTAATTTATACCATTGAGTTCTTTTATTTACAAAGTCCGTATACCATTGTTCGTTATGGCAAAAATCATCACACGCTTCGTCAGAAGCGTGGCTACAACGACATTCGTCATAATTTAATTTCCAATATTCTTCGTTTTTTCTTATGCCCACTGCTTCCTTTGCAAGACTCGTAAATACATTGGAAGCTCTCAAGTGGTTTACTCTTGCATAGCCTGAAACAATAGCCCAATTTAGTTTTGCAAATTCTTTTATAACCTCAAGTCCCATCCAAATATCGTCAAAGCGTTCTGCACCCTTGTACTGTCCTACTGGAGCAAAGTAAATGTACGGTAGTGCTTCACGTCTAAACATGACATTCATCCCACAAATAGGAGCAAAGATTCCTTTTGGTATTATACCTTTGTAGTATTCTGGCTTGAAATCTTTTGGCATTAAGAGTTGTGTTGGTGCATCCCAGTCAGGTGTATTTTCCCAAACTCCGTGAGATAACATTACAGGGGCTTCTTCTCTAACTCCATAAGGGAAACCTCTCATAAAAGCATTGATTGCGGTTGAAATCCACGAGATAGGTACTTTACGATTAAGTTGGTCTATGTGGTCTTGAATAGGGTCGCCTATTGGAAAACAATCGTCATCAGTTGTAAAAATATATTCTACGTCTGGTAAGTGTTTTGCTACATAAAGAAAACCTAACTGTCTAACTCCAGCACATTTATTACTCACTAAATCACTTTGCAAATCTTTCTTTTCTCCATTATGAATTACTTGGGGTGTATCACCTGTGTCATCAATTACAATAAGTTCTACTTGGTGCTTATCAAATAAGGATTTCCATGCTTCCTTAAAAGCTGGCATTGATTCTTTCATTCTTATGGTTGGCACAACTATGGCAATTTTTCCTTTCATAAGTAATTCTCTACAATAATCGTGATAAAAGGTGCAACTCATAACCACTTTGGATTAGCGATTGTCCATTCAATCGTCTTTTTAAGACTATCTTCAAACGTTATAGGATAGTGAAAACCTGCATTCTTTATTTTACTTCCATCAAGACGATATGCCAAATCGTGACCAGGTCGGCTGGAATGGAAACTTATCAATTCTACTTTAGCTTCTTTGCCCATTAACTTTCCAATAAGTCTAGCAAAATCATCGTTTGCAATTTCGGCATCTCCTACAATGTTCCAACAACCTTTTGAGGCATCTACTTTGTCTAGTTTCTCGTCTGTCTTTAGAAGAATAAACTCTAATGCTTGGGCGATATTTCGTGCGTGCAAGTAGTATCTTGTTCCTGATTTTGTTAGGTCATCATTAGCGTGTATCTGTATAATCTCATTATTTAAAATCTTTCTTATACATATAGGCACAAACTTTTCAGGATGCTGACGCTCACCGATTATGTTCATTGAGTTGGTAATGTTTATTGGCACTCCATAAGTATTGGAATAAGCCCTACAAATTGATTCCTGACAGTCCTTAGAAGCGGAATAAGGATTGCCTGCATTGTGTCGGTCGCCTTCTTTGTAAGCTATTCCATCTTCGGCTGTTCCGTATGCTTCATCAGTAGAGAATTGAATAAACTTTTTAAAATTACTACCTTTTAATTCCCTTGCCCACTCCAGCATATTTAAAACTAATTTCACATTGTTCATTATAAAACTTACAGGGTCAGTAATACTTCGGTCAACGTGGCTTTCTGAAGCTAGATTTAGAATATAGTCTGGTGTGCCAACTTCTTGCTTAACTCCTTCAGAAAGGGGTTGTTGTAAGTCAACTGCAAACATTTTTATTCTTGTTTCGTTAAAAACTTCTATATCTCGTATTCTATCTAGCCCACTGGAAGCATAGGTTAGTTTATCCAAAACAATAATATCCCAGTCTGTATTCTTTAAAAAGTGTTCAATCACGTGATGACCAACAAATCCTGCCGCTCCTGTGATAACTAATTTTGTTTTATTTTTCATTAAATTGTTTGAAAAAATCATTAGCTGTTAATGCTTTATCATCTATATAAAAATTAGCGTGAAGTTTTTTACTAACTCTTAATAAGTGATGTTTTAAACCCCACATCTTTAATTGAGCTTTAGTAAATTCTGTCCAGTCAATACCTGTTTCCGCTCCTCGTGCTGTATCTATTTTTATTAGATGCCCTTCGTCATAAAGTTTATTAACTACAGCTATTCTATCATTTATGGGAATAGCCAAATTATACTCCTTATGTCCTTGTTTATTTTTAACGATGGTGCAAAGTGTTCCATCAAGGTCAAAGCAATATATCATTCAATAAATATCCAATTAAGGAGCAACTCTGGCTCAATAGTAATAGCACCTAAATCTTTGATAGAAATCTTTTTTACATCTAGTTCAACTTCTACATCTAAGAGTTCATTTATTTCTTTTGAAAATACTTTTAGTTTTTCAGGGTCTTTGACTGTAAATTGCTTTGTCTTTTCATCTTGTTCGCCATATTCTTCTATAAGTTTATTACGCTGTTCTTGAAAAGATTTTAGTTCACTATTCACTTTACTTAAAATTCTTGATACCCAATAAGATACTTTGATTGGTAGTTTTATTTTAGACAAACTTGTTAATTTATCTAAATCTTCTAATATAGTTTTTAATTTCATATTATTTAAATAGTCTTACCCAACCCCAAATTACTCCCACATAGAAAGCGATTAAACCTCCGTAGTATAGTAAACCTTCTGATGTTGGGTCTGATAAATAAGAAACCATAAACACTGCGAAACCTATGATGCCTAATAGAGCTATTTGTTTGTTTGTCATACTTATATTATATACTTTAATTTATAATCTGCAATACTCTTCCTATCTTTTACATAACACTCCACAGAACAGAAGACCGACCGACTTCTGCCTGTAGTGTTGTTTCTCTTCTTGGGGATTACTCCTTTACAATTACGGCATTTCATATCTACTCCTCTTTATTTGTAATTAACTAAAATAATGGGTTGCTAATACTTTTTATTCGGTCTTGGGCGATTTTAACATATTCGGGTTCTTTTTCTATTAAGATAAAGTTTCTGCCGAGTTTTTTGCACGCTACTCCTGTTGTTCCACTTCCAGCAAAGGGGTCAAGAACTACTTCTGCATCAGGAAAACATTTTAATATATCTTCAACCATTTTTTCAGGAAATGCCCTAGTGTGTTCACCTTTTGTTCCAACTGCTTTCCATTCTTTCGTATCAAACAAATCGTGGTGGTTTATTGCGTTAAATAATTTAGTTTTAGGAGATTTTGCAAGCCAGTAGACACGCTCGGTCATTGGGTAGAATCTAATCTTATCAAAATTCTGCGACCTATTGAACCAGACAATTTCTTGCTTTACGATAAATGGTGTTTTTAAAATCCATTCGTATGGTGTAATTTGAACACCATCTTTAATTCTATTTTTATGATTGTAAATTAAACTTCCTGTATCTTTCAAAATCCTATGACATTCCTTTAGAACTGCAATTTGCCACTTTTGATAATCTTGTTCTAGCATATTATCATCATATGCTTTGTGTCTAATTCCGCCTGTGTGGTGTGTATTGCCAAGATTATAAGGTGGTGAAGTCAAAATCATATCTATACTCTTATCAGGTATATCTTTCATAACGTCTAAACAATCGCCTTGTATTATAGTATTAGTTTCCATAAATTTAATCCCCTTCATTTTCAAATACTGATTTATAATGTTTTTGTCCTTCTTTCATACACTTGTTATGGTAGATGTGCCTGTGGGGCGATTGGAGGTATAGTCTAGCTTCACTCCATTTTATCCCCCCACCGACACACCTACACTTGTTATGGTTTATAAAATGTACCCTCTCTAATCTGTAATAATTTTCTTTGGTTCTTTCTCACACTTGGGGCAACTCCATCTTTCTCCGTGAGCGTTTCCTATTTCATTTGCAGGAACTATTATTTTTACTGGCAGTTTGAGATTGTAACTTTCTAAAAACCAAGTTCCTTTTCCAGTTTCACCAACATATTTATATAACCCACCATATTTATCATCAAATTCTTCTTCCCAATCATTCTCCTTTACAATATCTTCCTCATTACAAGTACAAGGTTTATCTTTACTCCCAAAAGTTTCATTCATCGAACATTCGTTGTAATGTTCTTCTTCATTACACTTGCAGGATGCTTTACAGGTTTTGGCTTCCTTTTCTTTGAAGTAGCAATCATCGCAAGTTCTATCACAAACTACTTCGGACATCGCACAACAATGGTCAGTAACACAAGGGCAATCTTTTGTATTCTGGCAATCAGAAGTGCAAATGTGTCCAAATCTACATTCTATTTTGTTGTCATTTAGTTTTGGCATTGGATTTTTTTAAACATTCAGTTATTATTTCTAAGTTTTGAAATTCTATCGTATTAACATTGGCATCAAATTGGGCTAATTCGGTAATTTGGTTTGCTTGTTTTGCAATAAGTTCTATATTATTTAATCCCATATACTGTGCTTGCCTATTTCCTTGTGCTAGAATTACACAGAAAATAATAAGCCCCACTATTGAGATTCTCCAAAACCATAATTCTATTGTTGTTATATTAAATTTCATTTTGTTTGGTTAATTTTGTTAAATATTCTTCACATTCTTTTATTAAAGCAGTAGCCCTTGGAAACCAATTTACTTTTGAAGCCCAATGTTCTTCTTCAGTTAGAGCAAATCCTTTACACCACTCAACATTTGACTCGGTATTCACACGTTCTCTTATCTGGTCTCTCACAGATACACCACATTCTTCTTCTTGGATATGCCAGTTTTGTTTTAGAGGTTGGATTGTATTCATAGTTTTTTGTATTTTTCTAATAACATTAAATAGTGGTCGTATGCTTTCACAGTTACTTGCCTATCTTTTTTTAACTGCTCCATATACTCTGCTCCATTTTCTTGCCACATTCTTAGAAAGAAGTCTGCTCCCATTCCTCCTCGGTGTATATTGCAAGCGAAACACTGAGGTCTTAGGACTCGTAGGTCGTATTTCAAGAATGCCCCCAGACTTGCTTTTGCCCACAAATGCCCAGTCTGCCAATCGCTTCCCATTAACCCTGAACGCCCGCAAGTGTAGCAAACATTCCCATAACGCTTTCGAATAATCCTCTTGCATTCGTCCCAGAGTTTCCTTTGAAGAAGACTTATCTTCATTGGAGACTTTTTGTGAAGTTTTCCTCTTTTCATTGGTTTTGTAGGTTTTCTTTTCCATTGGGTTCTTTTCATACTGGTAACTTTAGATTATATGTTGGTTCATAACCACGATTAAGTTGGTAGGTTTGTTCTAACTTAATTTTATCAGAATAATCCTGTCCACGCAAGGATATTTCACAACGTGTCACCTCTCGCCACTCCCTTATATAACTATCATAATCTCTAGCAAAGTCTATTAGGGTTTCTTTAGGTATCTCTTTTAAAAGAGGGTATTTTTCTAGTAAGAGGTTGACCATTGCCCGACTATGGTTTCTTCGCTCTCTAGCTTTTGGTTGGACTTCCAAGTAGTTTTTAATTATGTTATAGACTGTCATTTTAATAAATTGAATACAAACGGGACTTCAAGGAGTTTAATAATTCTTTTGTGGCTAGACAATATCTTTTAAGAACTATAAGTCTCTGCCCGCTTTGTGTTGCTTTCCATTGTATCTTTTTTTCTGCCACACTTTCATCTACTGTTTTACCATTCATAAACAATGCTTCTTCTTTTTCTAGTGTAGCTATTTCAATTTGCATCTCTGCATAAATATCTGACATCTGATTGCGATAAGACTCTAGTTGGTCTTTGTTTAAGTTCTGTTCTTTGACTGCAATAATAAGTTCAGATAATTTCATATTGTTTATTTTCTAATTCTCTTAACATTTTTGCTTTTTGAACCATTAAACAGATTTCATCTACATCAAACTCTTCTTCTTCAACTTTTGGTGCTACTACATTTACAATAAATTCCCAATCAGTTAAATACTTTTCATCTATCAATTTTTGAATTAGTTTTATAGTTTTCTTTTTCATTTTATTCGTTAAATGGACTGTTAAAATTTAGATTATCCCATTCGTTCCAACACCATTCTCGCCAAAATCTTATCTCTTCTTGCATAGTAGTTCCGTGCCATTGTTCAGGAGTTAGTGATGTAGCAATATCCACACCCATTCTCATTGTAGAAGCGATTTTTATAGAATGTTCCTTGTTATCTTGAAATTTACCTATGCTTGCCTCTTTTTTCTCCATAGTCTTCTCTATTACTTGCTGTTTATACGCACCACGAGCCTCGCCTTGAGGTTTTTCTTGCCCTTCAAAGGAAATGTTCCAATACTGTCCATCCATAGCCATTTTGCCCATTATAACGCTTCCTTCTACTAGGTTGGCAAAGTTAGGAGCGTTACTCCAAATATTTACTTTTCTTATCTCGCCATTTACTTCCACCTCGCACATCTTGTATGGCTTTTGAGTCTTGGTTGTCTTGCTTACTATTTTTACTATTTTTATTGATTCCATTTTAATTAGTTCCAATTATTCTAATAATAAAGTATATGGCGACAATCGCTACACTTATGAGGATAATTTTCTCCTCCCATTTTTCGTTAATCATATTTTTTCTGCTTCGTTAAAACTGTTAATCATATCGTCAATAGTCCCCGACCAGTTTCTAAATGCTCCATAGCCGAAGTTTCTTTCTATCTCAACCCCTTGCTCATCGGTTATGATTATCTTTATTTTGTATTCTTTTGGTGGTTTTGACATTTTATTCTAGTGGATTTCTATCCCATCCCGACCCACCTCCTAGTGGATGTAGGGTGTAGTTATTGGTAATGTTCACATCTTCTCGTAGCACTGTTACTTTGGCTCGCAATAATCTATTCTCGGAGTGGCAAGTAGAGCAGTCGGAGTGATAACTTTGATGACACCAATGAGATTGATAAGAATCATAAACTTCGTCTTTAATTGTATCTTTCATTTTTGCCATATTATTGCAGTGCTTTAATTGTGCTAATACGACCTTGTGCATCTATTTTCTTTGAACAGTTATACCAGTTACCTACACCCTTGCTGTCCTTGAAGATTATATCGTGGGCAAGTGCTTCTGCTTTCTCATCATCTAGGGCAATTAGGATGGCTTCCTTTGGAGTGATAGTCTTGCCGTAAAGAGTCTTATAATAGTGAATCACTGTCTTTCTTTGAAACTGCATTGTACCGATACTTGCTTCGCTGTTACTATCAAAGATTATAATGCCGTCATTTTCCTTGTAACCCTTGCTCTCGCACTTCTGTATGTCATCCACCACTTTAGTCTTTAACTCGGCTATCTTTGGAGTTAGGTTGTCCACCATAACTTCTTCCTTTACATATTCTGTCTTAGGAAAGAAAGCTCTAGCAGTTCCACCTATCAACATTGTTACTACTAATGCTACTGCTGAAAACTTTGTCCAAAACTTTACACCATCCCAAAATCTTTCAAACCCTGACTTTGTAAACCTTCCTTCTCCATCTCTCCTATAGTTGCCTTTTTTATCTGGTCTATATGTTCCTATTGCGTTATGTTTCATTGTTTTATATTTAACTAATAATTGAGATTCACTGAAGACTGCAACATTGGTGGAGTGCGACTCCACTACTCTAGTAGTCAACTTAACCTTGCCCGAAAGCCGTTTGTAGTTACTACTTGATGTTACAGTTTTCAATGAACCTCTGTTAGGAGTGTTTTGGGGAATTTACTCTCGGTGTTCCCAGCCGAAGCCAGAAAGTCGTTTTCAATTCCCCTAGCACTCTGGAAACTTAATCGGAGGTTTTACCTTGCTCTGCTACCAACCTTATCAGTAGATAGCAGACCGAGATAGATAAGGTTAATAATTAAAACTCTTTTAAAACTTCAACTTTGTAATGCCAATCTCGTATATCTTTTATCTCTCGTTTAGTTAATTTTTTCTCAACAGTTTCTTTTGTTGTTATACCTATTGGGTCTGAAACCTTACAGACATAAACTTTTTCTTTGTTTGCCATAATGTTTTTCTCCGATTAAGTTTTCAATGTGCTATCTCTTACTCCTACCCATTAAGTATAATCTAACGCTAGATATAAGTCAAGTGTTTTCATTTTTTCACTTTCCTATTTAACCTTTATAATCTAACGCTAGATTTCAGCATAAACCACTTTGTTTTTATTTTGTCAATGTGGGGATAACTTTCTTCTTGCCTTTCTTCTTCGCAGACATAAAAGCAAAAAGTTCTTCTTTTGTTTTCCCTTTGCTAATTTTCTCCCAAGATTTTTTTCCTAGTAATACTGCGGGATTAGTTTCTTTCATATATTTTTTATATGGTTTTTGCCAAGCACTTCTTAAATTATTATCTTCTAATGGTGGCATATATAGTTCCATATTATCATACGCTAGATTTAATTGCAAGTGTATTGTTTATCCCTAACTAAAAATCTCTACATAATATTCTGTATGTGATACATTCCAATATCCAACATTTTCACATTGCCACCTTTCGTGCCAAATTTCTTTTCCTGTTTCTTCGTCAAAGTATTCAGGTTGTTTTGAGCAAGAACCTTTTAATATTTCTTTTTTAATTACCTTACCGCCACAATTTTTACAATAGTTTTTCATATACTTTCTAAAGTGGGTCTAATTTATAATCTCTCCAGTTACTCTATCTATTTTTATTATTTTCATCTCAGTCATTTTTTCTGGTTGCAAAAAAGGATTTTCTGATGACATTCTCCAGTTTGGTTTATCTTTCATTTTGAATAAAGTTATGACATACGGCTCTTTTTTATTTTCCTCTTTCTTTTTTTTCTCTGGTTCGCTTTTTGGTTTTCCTAACTCTTGCACTTTCTTTTTGTCTTCCTCTGATAAAACTGTTTCACTTAAATTTATACCTTTTTGCTTTTTCATTTTTGCTTTTGTAATTTTAGTAAATTCTCCCCTTTTACCTCTAAATGGCTACAAGTTACACACACTATGGTTTATTCTTTTCTCTAATCCATTTCATTACCACTAATGATACGACCTGTAGAGCATCATAACTCCGATACATATTAGATGGCTGGGCAAGAGGGGTGAACTTGTTTTCCCAGCTTTCGCATATATACCTGAACTATGTTTATATTTCAAAGACTTGTTTATACAGTTGAGCCTTAAAACTGTGCCTAAAGAATAAAAATGGACAGCAAAAAATCGCCTCCTAATTAAATAGGTGGGCGACTTCTTGTTTTCTGTGTTCAATAGAACAACCAGATACTAACATATCTCCCAAAGTTTGGCAAGATACTGAATATTCAGTTGTTCTATTTCTATTGAACATACTTTCATTATACCACTTCTAAAATAAAAGCAATACCCTTTTGTGGTCTATTATGTGGATAACTCAATATGGATAAAAAGTACCCCATCCACCAGAATGAGGTACTGAACCTAGTCCCCTGTAACAATTTATGCCAGTGGGATTTCGGTGATTTGCCTTACAGGTAGCTTCTGTCGGCACTCCCAGTTAAGGGAAATTAGCGTGGCACTTGAGGTCTGCCAACGATTAGACCTTGCTTATGAGTGCGATGCACGTAGCACCACTTATCCCCAACGATACGATGTTTCCCACAACAGAACGGAAGTCCGTCGCAGTCTACCCCTGACACGACGTATAGCGTGTGTTTTGGTAGCTTTTTTGGGATAACGATTCTTGCCGTGTAGGTGTTGGTTAAGGGCGGTATGTTCCGCTTGTAGTTGAAGTTCATATTTCATACCTTTGTGTAAGGAGAAAACTGTCGCCAACCCCTCCTTCGTTCTGCTCTTCGTCCTTTCAGACGAATGTCGTGTTCGGCACAGAAGGCACAATACCAACGCCCCTGCACTACGACTGCCTCGCCAACTCCAATTAAGACTTGGCAAGTGTGATTGCAACAACGAACTCTTTTCATTCTTGGCACTTTCTGCTGACAAACAGATGCCAGCGTTCAGGTTTACTTCGTTCCCGTTGTTTCTCTGCGTCAATACACTTGAATGAGCAGAACCATTTTCCTGACCGCACCCCATAAATGAGATGCTCTTCAGGCGTTTGCTTTCCGCAATAACTACAGCATTTACTCATTGTTGTCCTTTCTGTTGTCAAAGACCCAATTTAGGATATTGCAGGAGTCGAACCTGCTTCACGTATGCTCTGCCGTTGAGCTAAATATCCTAACTTTCACGTTTACCCCAGTTGACCTGCTAGCCTATGAAAGTAGCAGAACCAAAATGACGTGGAGTTATTTCTCAAATGTTGACTTACCACCACTCCACAATCCACAAGAAACCAAAGCTGTTACCAAAGCGTTCTGCACCAAATCCCAACCAAAAGTCACTGTATCTGCCAACCAAGCTCCTAAAGAAAATATAACCAAAGAGACTACAAGTGTAGTCACTGGGATATATCTACTTTTAAGAGCAAGAGTCATCTTTATTATCTGCGTTATACCAACCACCAAAGCTCCCAAAATTATTGCATCCATATTTTTATAATTTTACTAATAATGTGCGACCTTTATTTTATTTCCAAAGTGAAATCTTTATAAGACATACTCTTTTCAAAAGCTTTAACAGTTTTTCTACTGTTGAGAATGTCCACTCTGCCGTCAGCATTAATATCGCCATACCTATCTCCAAGAAGCACACACCCACTGATATCAAAAAAGAAATTACCAGAATGAATCCTAATCCCTGACCTTCCAACCACGTTTTGTATTTCATAAGTGTATTTAAGAAACTTTGGTGAGAACGACCATTTACAATTATATACCCCCTTGGGGATGCACGAAATGTTTGGTAAATTATTTTTCCAAGGTCTTTCCAGTGTTTTGCAAGAAAAACCACCTGCGTTTAAAATGCCCTGTGCTTGAACCTTATCGTCAAATCCCCTAGTTATTACTACTCTAGGTTTACTCTCGTTTGGTGCGATTATACGCCCAACCAAAGCCCAGTAAGGGGCTAATCTCTCCAATGCTATGCTCCTATTTGAAGGGTTTGCGTTCAAGAGACTGTTATTATAATACGGGCGGGCTACACCATCTAAAAAAACCATATCCATCGGGTCTTCTAAAAATATTTGCTGTCTCTTTAGTCGGTGAAAAAATGTGTGGATAATCTCGTGATTCAAAGTCTTACCTGTTCCTGTTAGAGTGAAGAGTTGGATTAAATCTGTTCCAGGATAGAGTGGTTGTCCTTCACTTACGTTCACCCTGATTCCACTTAATTTGTTTCCAGGAATAAATACTACTGCGTGATACTTGCCTTCAGGGACAACTGTTCTTAATTTGGGATAAATATCATCTCCACAGATTACGCCCTTATAAGTGGCGTTGCCTATTTGCTCAGTAGTTACATCAAAGTCAGTTGTGATTTCTTCCGTTATGATTTCAAAAGGGGTGTTCTTTTTGAACCAGTCAAGACCCTCTTTGAAACTAAATTTGGTTTTTATTCTATTTCTGACTAAAAGAATTTTGTATTGCATTTTATTTTTTAGGCAACCTTTCTTCCAGCGTTGTCGTTAATCTTGTAAGACCCAAGTTCATAGAATTGACCTGTTCTGTGAGCTTGTCAAATTTTATATCAAGTGTATGTATATGATTTTGTGCCATAGAAAAAGCATCTTTTACACTATTTTGTATTTCACTAAATCTTTTTTCATTTCCCTCAACAGTCCACTGAACCCTTTGAGCTAAACTCTTGGCTTGATTTTCTGCCTCCTCTCGGTCAATTGCTTGCTGTTTATCCATCTTGATTTGCGGATTTCTAAAATATAAATAGACTGAGAAAACTACTCCTAAAACTGTTGTGACAAACAAAACATTTTCTGTTGTGAATGGGATTTCCATTATGTTATATTATTATTTCTAATCTTTGTCGCACTAATACTTTCTGTCTCCTTATCTAATCGTATCTCTCGTATTCCCCAACCAACATCCCTTCCATAACAAACTTCTTCTATGTCGGGTATTACTATAATTTTAACACTTGGTAACTTATCTGTAAACATTTTTATTCTCTGTTCTACTGTATAGGGATTCTTATCGTTTATACCTGTATCTCGTAGAGCCACACATACATTTTTTCCTTCATCTAATACTGTCTGAATTAACTTAATATGACCTTCATGGAGTCCTTGGAAACGTCCTATGAATAATGAATATTTATTGCTCATATTTTCCTTCTACTTTAATAAATCTACACTTGCAAATGTAATACACTTCATCTCGCAAATCTTCGTAAGGACAGATAGTAGAGACCACTACATCATACCCTTGATTGTCTAGTAATTTTGCTAACCTTGCTATGCGTGAATTGTTTTTCTTTCTATCTTCTTCGGTATATCCTAAATCTTCACAAATCGCTGGGCGTATTTCATCTGCATCTAAATGAATTCCCTCTAGTTTGTTGGCTAGAGTTGTTTTGCCTGCCCCTGATTGTCCATAAATCCAGTAAATCATCGTGTTGCTACTAATTGGTTAATACTTTCTCTGGTTCTCACCTTGAATAATGTCTTATCTACTGCTTTGATGGCGTTCTTTACGTCAAACCCTTCACCGATAAAATCTCCAATCAACTGACAGACTTCTTCGGTCTTTTCAAAAAAATCATTATAAGGAATTGTTAAAAGTTCCATATCACTGCGACTCTTAATCACATCAATTCTACGTTTCAACGCTTCAGCGTTATGGTTATCAACGTGTGGTGAAAAATCTCTATGTAAGGCACTGACCTGTGAATATAAAACTTGTTTAGAATCACGCATAGGGATTATTACTTTGTATTTACCAACTGGAGTTTCCTTCAGTAATTTAGCGTTCCAAATCTTTATTGCTTTGCCCCGGTAATACATTAGGTCGCCCTTGCATTTATTTATTTCAACCGAGCCGTGTTCGTAACAACCGTATTTATTGATGCGTGGAGCTTCGGCTCGTAGTCGCATATTCTCGTTTCCAATTATAGGAATACCGCCCATCTCTAAAATACGCATCGTCATTGATGTTCCTGACCTCGGCACGCCTGTTACGATTGTTGTAAAGTTATTCATATTTTTATGTTCCTCCGACCATTGATAATGTTAAATTTGCGTGTTGCATTATGACATTGTTTGTGGCGGTGTGGTTTGAAACTGAAAGACTTATTTGGTCATTCACGGCCAAGTCAAGAATTAAAGTTCCACCAAGAGTAACTGGCGTGTTGGCAGTTATCATGTTGGCGTGAGCCGTTCCCTTTGTTTGAGCTGTGCCGCCTTTCATTACCGCACCCTCAACCTCTTGATTAGCGTTTGCACAATACACAGACAAAGACCAGTTGATTAAATATCGCCCCGCCTTCTGTACAAGAACATAATGGTCATCAGGGAATGTGCAGAGATTCAATTCTCCACCCGTTAAATTGCCATCAATCTCGTAGTAGGTATCTGTAGCTGAAACTGTAACAGTTTGGGTTACATTACTGGCATACATCTCTCCGTAAGGAAGTCCTGAACCATCTCCTGTCCAGTAGGTATCACCATCCGTAATAATATTTGTTCCTGTTAATGTTCCATAAAAATCAACACCCGAACCATTCCCAAGTATTGTTAAAACGTCATTCATTGCTGTCCAGTTGGACGTTGCACCTGTTCTAAAACTAATCGGTTTGCCTGCTGGAACTCCTGTATTGTCCTCAAGAGAGAATATTGAACCCGTAGATGCACCCACTAATAGTAGTCGTGAACTTCCTCCAGTGAACTCAAAACTAAATCCATTACCTGTTGTGCCACCCATTCGGAATATTGGGTCTTGAGCAGCACTAAAATTAAACACATCCCACGTTGCATCTTGTCTGAAGTAACTTAAGTTACCCACGCCAGCACTTCCAAGTACGTCTCTCAGGTAAAGCGTGTTATCTAAATATGCGTTAGTGACATCAACAAATTTTCCAAAAAATCCTTGTGGTGTTATGAGGTCTCCTTGTGCGTTAGGATAAAGGTCAACTCCATAAGGGGAGTTTGGAAGTGGAACGGTAGTAGGGAAAGTTGCTGTAAAATTAAACGCCGTTGCTTCTGTTCCGTCTCCCCAGTTTACACTATTTGTCAAAGTATAAACTGCACTACCCGTTGCACCCGCTATGTTTGGAGTAGTAAAGAAGTATACCAAATATCCCACAGCACCAGTTACAGCATCCCACGTTACGTTAATATGATATGGGTCTGGGGTAGAATCGGGATAGAAATAATCTCCATCACCTGAAGTGCCCGAAAATACTTTAGTACTACCATCTAAGAAGTAAGCCCATATTTGAACTGCAAAATAATCGCTTGAAGCGTAAGGGATGTTAGTCGTGCCTATGCCAACTTGGGTTATAACAATATTTGCACCATTTACGTTATCAATGGTCGTAGTTTCTTTGAAATCAAATGTGCCACGAAATGTAGCATCTGAACCTATATTTAATTTATACGCTGAACTTACATTACTGTCTAAATAGAGAGTACCTTCAGCTTCAACGTGTAAATCTTGGGTGCTGTCGCCATAGATGTTAGAAGTATTACCACCACTACCAACAAATTTTAAAGTTGTGCTTAAATTTATATCATAGACTTGGTTTGAATATGGGACGTAAGTGTCAGAGGCTGTCGTGGTGTCAAGATAAGCTGTCGTATCTATACTCAATGCACCCGTTCCACCTGAAGTTTTAACAAATCCATTAGAAGTAAGAGTTGAAATTGTTACACCTGCATTTATTACTAAAGTCTGGCTTGCAGGTGTGGCGTTGAAAGTTCCATAAAGTAATGCCCCTGCTTTACCTCCTGCTGTATTAACTCTATCTATTGAGTCTATATAAAAAGAACTTGAAGCGGTATCATATTTACCTGCCCTATATCCTATTTTAATTACTTCATCTCCGTGTAGTCCTGAAATTCCAGAACCTATAATTGTGCTTCTAGACATTGGAGAACCAAGACTTCCACTTCCCGCACTATATCCAACTAATGTATTATCATCTCCATTTGATATTAACTGTCCAGCGTTACCCCCAACAGCAGTATTTCTAGTACCTGATGTTACAAATGTAAGTGTGCCATATCCTAATGCAGTATTATAATCCGCCGAAGTATTATTTAAGAAATAACCAGCACTTTCACCAACTAAAGTATTAAATCTAGCCCCTGAAACAAGACTATTTCCTGCTAGGTAACCTAACTGTGTATTACTGTCAGTATTATTAAATTTTATTCTACTTGTTACTACTAAATCAGGAAACGTAAAAGTCCCGACTGTGGTTTGGGGGGTGGTTTGGTTTATGTTTAGTTTAGCATCTAAAGCAGTTGTAAGATTTGTATTATCGTAAGGGTCGCCTGTGATGGTAGCGAAAGTGCCACCGCCTGAGCCACCTTGTTTGTTTATTAAAAATTTAGTCCTCTGGTCAAGAATAGATAAGGCTCGGTCTACACTTTCTTGGGTAGAGAGTTTGTCTGAATCTTCTATTTGTTTAAGTTTTATTTTAAGGTCGTCCTTCTTGCCTGTGTTTATCTTTTCTACTATCTGTTCTCGGTCTTCGTATTTGGCTACTTCTTTTATTTCGTTAGTTACGATGGGCTTTTCAACGATGGTTTCGGTATGCTCTACCACCTTTTCCACAATAGGAACTTTAATAGATGAAGCAATTTCTTTTTTATCTTTTTCTGTAAGAACATAGTCTTGTCCATCTTCAGGAACTGCAATTCTATCTAACACATTTTGTGCTATTTTTTCTTCGTCAACATCGTAGACTAATTCTTCTTCTAATTTTTTTTTTAACTCTTCAGACAAAGTATCAAATTTGGTATCAATCTTAGTCTCAAGTTTATCAACTTTTTCATTTAAGTTTTTAGCCACTACTTCCACAGGGTCTGCTTTTTTATCTTTCAGTTCTTTGAGTTTGGATATTAAATTGTTATAATTTTCTTCCATAAAATTACCACGTCGTTAGAGAACGCCAAGCCCCGTCCGCATAAATCTTAAATGTATTATCAAACGTGTTGATTTGAAATAATCCTTCTGAACCTGTGCCATCACCTGTATCGGTTTTAGTTACCACCAATCCTATAGTTCTTCCTTCTATCGTTACAACCCCCGCACTTTCTCTATGAAAAGTCGTATCTGTTGCGTGTCCGAGTTCTAGGGTATCTACCGCTAGAGTTTCTAGTGTTCCTGCTGTTCCGTTGTTTACTTCCAATATTCCTGCGGAAGTTCGACTGATTCCTATATCAAATGTTGAGTTAAATGGGTCAGTTGTGTTAGCCCACATTACTCTAATAGCACTTCCTAGTTTTGTAAGACCTTGTAGGTAGATATTGTCCTCCACATCACGTTGTAAGAATAAAGAAGCTCCGTCTTTTGAGTTTAAGACTAGGTTGCCACCTGTATCAGTTCTAAAGTTGGCGTAAGTTGTTACAGCGGTGCTTGAGTATACCGAACCGAAAACAGTTGCTCCTGCGGTGTCTTGGATGGAGATTTGAGCTGCGGTTGATTGTCCTGCACCTGTTCTTACGATGAGTTGAGAAACACCTGTTCCTGCTGTGGCATCGTAGGCTTGTAGTTTTGGAAAGGTTAGTGTGCCGACAGTTGTTTGAGGTGAGGATTGGTCTACGTTTAGTTTAGAAGTTGCTAGTCCTGAATATTGGGTGTTGGTAGCGTTGTCACCTGTGTTTGCACCACTTGTATTTCCTATGACTACAAGTTGAGCATCTGAAACATAGTTAGCATCGGTGGCTTCGGTAATATCGCCTGTGTCTAAAACAACAACTCCAGTTTGTCCATTAACTGAGTCTACTGCACCACTACCTGCTTGCACATCTGCACTCAATACACCATCAGTAATTGTAAGTCTGTCTCCTATCTTAACACCTCCTAAGGTAGAAGCCGAAGCAGTTGGAAGTGTATAGGTTGAACTTTTGTTTATTAAAAATTGTGTGCGTTGGTCTAACACTCCGAGAGCAAAGTCTAATTTTTTTTGTTTCTCTTCTGTAGAGAATTTATCTAAACCTTTGATAGCGGAAGCGTCTAGTCGGGCGTCTTTCTCTAAAGTTTCAAGTTTAGTTTTAATCTGCTCCGCTGTGTCTAACTTTATGTCTTTTTTGGATTTTAGAGTTTCAATATCAGATTCTATGCCCGATAAGTCAATTTCTTGGATATTCGTAATTTTAGCCGATAATTCGTTCGCATACTTGCCTAGTGTGCCTGTAATGTCCTTCTTAAGGGCTGAAAATGCGTCAGACAGCGAGTTTCTTTCACTTTGGGTGAATTGTCGCTCTCTAGAAATAAACCCCTCTAATTGGGCTTTAAATTGAGAGATGGAATTATCTGTGGCTAGGTTCTCTTTTTTGACTATGGTTACGAGAGCAGTTACCACTTCAATAAGTTCCTGTGGTGAGACAGTATTCCTATTGGCTAGTTCCATTAGTTTTTTTAGTTTTTCTAGTTTATCTTTATCCACTTGACTTTTTTCTTTTAATTTAGTAATATACTTATATGACTGAATTCTTAATCTACTTTGCTTTATTTTTTGTAATAATCTTTATCACTGCTGGATTTGAGAGACCGCTCCCGTAATTATCTTTTTAGCAGGTTCTATCGCTTTGCCTAATTTAGGTGCATTTGTTACTACTTTCCCGATTGCTTTTGGAGAAAATAGTGGAGCTAATAAAATTAGAAATGGATTCAAAACAGCCGCACCAACACTTACTGCTCCACCCCCACCGAATCCTCTAATAAAATCAGGCAACACTCTCTGGAATTCTGTTCCTGCTAACATCCCCGAAATATCTACTCCACTTTTTTTAGTCAAGTCATCTATAACTTTTAAGTATGTATTCTTATCTTCTTTGAACAAGCTAGTCATTTTATTTATTGCTGTTTGAATCTTTGTTGGGTCTGTATCACCAGCTCTCACTACATCGTCTATCTCATTTAACATCTTGGAAGCAGTAGAATAATTACTCCTTAATTTTCCTAATTCAGGGTAGACTTTTTCAATAGCCTTAGAATAAACATTGTGCATCTTTCCTATTGCCACACTACTTACACTCTCTATACCTTTCTCGTATTTAGATAGAGCATTTATTCTTGAAGCAACATCTTGAACACCTTTAACTGAAAAGTCTGTCTGATTTCTTATTGTGTCCCAAACCTGCTGTATTTGTTTTCTTTCACTGGCATTTACAATCGAACTATTTAACTTATCAAAATCTAACTTATTTCCTTTAACAGAAATTCTTAAATCTCTAAATGCTTGTGGCACACTTTCTTTTGCTCCTTCAAGTATTTTCTTAAATTTTCCCTTTACTCCACTGAAAACAGAAGTTCCCCCGACAGTTGCAGTTCTTGCGGGTTTTATTCTTGGAGATAGTTTTGAAAGTTCCTCTAGTCCTTTACTAAATCCACTTTTTAATTCTGAATCTAGTCCTTTGTATGCTTGGACTGCTTTACTCCTCACTTCTTCGGTTGTCATTTTCATACCAGCTTTTACCGCATCACTACCTGTCATAGCTTTTTTAATTGCTTGTTTTGGAACTCCTGATGTAAATTCTAATACAGGAGCTACTGCTGGCTTTAATGCTTTTATTCCTGCTCCTAAAATAGGTGATATTGCTCCTATTCCTGCTGAAATTCCCGTTTCAGATAAGTCTCCACCAGACTGGATAGCTGATACCCCTCCCAATTCAGTTGCCCCTATTGCAGATTTAGCTGCCACTTTAGTAACTTTACCGATTGTTGATACTGCATCTACTGCCTTTTTAGCTTTTGTTGCTACACCAGCGGGGATAAAAAACTCTGCAATCTGCTCCCCAGTTTTTCCTATATTTTCTGCCACTCCTTTAGCTTTTAGATTTTCTTCATTCAATAATTTTCCTAAAAATTGTCCTTTCTCTGCTCCAGCTTTCAACGCTTCTTCAGAATATACATCAGGAATTTCTAAAGATTTCGGTAATAAAACATTTCCAATTTTAGTTCCTATTTGACCTAAACCTTTTACAGTGGACAAAGCACCTTTGGCTATTCCTGTGCCTACGCCTTGAAGTCCACCCGTCTTTTCAGTTGATGGTTGATTTTCATTTAATCCTTGAATAGTATATCCTCTTGAGGTTAGCCCATCTAAAATCTCCTGAGGTTCTACTCCCATTGGTCTTTTGTTTATTAACTCTTTAGTTTGTTCTATTGTTAGGTATGGCATATTATTTTTTTCCATAAAAGAAAGTATTAAGCCAACTAGCTACTGGACTACTAGGAGCTGTTGTTTCTTGTGGTAACGCTGAATCAAGATAAGAGTTGGCGGTATTACTTATTTGTGTAACTCCAAGATTTTGATTAAGTGTGTTTAATTGTGTTTTTAAGTTTGAGTATATGCCTTTGAATCCTGAAACATCTCTGCCCGCCGCCGCCATTGTTTGGAAGTTATTATCCAAAGAAGATTTAATCGTTGAAAGCGTCATCGCTAGTAAAAGATTGTTGGTGTCTTGTGGAGTTTTTATATTTCCAAGTGTTTGTTTATAGTTGTCTATGTCTTGATTCGTAAGCACGCCCACTTCTCCATAAACACCTCTTGCAAGGTTTGGTATAAGAGCTTGGAGTTGAGCATTTATCAACTTGGCTTTAACATCATAAGGATTATTATCTCTTAAAATACCTAATATTGGACCAGTGTCCTGTCCTTCAAGAGTTTTCTGCAAACTAGATATTTGATTAACAACTGTTAGCCCTTTTGTGATAGGCAACACCTCACTTTGTGTCATAACCCTGCCACCTTTACTTCCGTCAATCATTTGGTCGGTATAAATGCTAGAAGTTGGGTCAAGATTTATCAAGGTAGATATTTTATCTGCATTTTTTCTGTCTGCTCTTGCTTTGTTTAAATTTTCAAGTTTTATCTGTCTATCTAGTGGGTCATTGATATATTTTCCTGCAATAATAAGAGCATCTTCCAAAGCTGTCGGACTTGAAGTATCTATTTGTGAAAGAGAGTTAAGAATTCGTGCTTTATCTTTTTCGTCTGCGAATTGAGCCACATTTAGTTTTAAGTCTCTAATAGTTTCTAGTTTACTTTTTTGGTCAGCATAATTTCTAGTGTCTTCGGTTAGTTTAGCTTGAAAAGCTCTATCTTCAGCTTTAGAGAAAATGTCTTTGTTGTTGTCGTAGATAAACTTTTTAGCTTCCAATTCAGCCTTTAAGGGTTCTAGTTGGATTTGTACTTGTCGGTCAGCAATGGCTTTTCCTGTGTCGTATCGGCGAAGTGCGGCACTTTGAAGAATTGCCAAATCAGCTTGTTTGGATAGAGATTGTCTGTTTATACGATTTATTTCATCTTGTGCTGCCCCTTTTGTGATTCCATCAGGATTTGTATTTTGTAAAGATTCAATTTGTCTGCGGTTGGCTAGTTGTTCGGCTTCAATCTGTGAAGTATATTCGTCTAGTTGTTTTTTTGCGTCGTCCACTCCTTCGGCTTGATACGCATCTTCTTGCATTTGCCCTGAAGTTCCGAGAGTCCTAATAAGGTTGGTTATTTCATTCTCGCCTGTTGCTAGTTTTGCTTTTGCGTCTTCTTCAGTTTTTGTCTGTTCGTTTATTATAGATTGATTGTTACTTTCAATATATCCTGAAGCTCCTACCGCACCTGTTGGGGTTGTGGTTGGGGGAAAGGTCATAGGAACATTCGTGCCTGTTAAGGTTGTAGGTGGAATTATATTTATAGGAGCATTTGGATTAGATAGGTTCGTAGTAGAACCATCAGGATTTGTCCTTATCCTTGTTTCTGTGTCAAACGATGAACCTGATTTTGATTTTAAGATTGCCATATATTTATTCTGCTGGTATTTGTGTGCTTCTTATTGGTAATACTTCACCTATTTTAACACCTATCCCTCTTAATTCACACTTAATCTCAAGGGTAGGAGACGGTTGTGCTAATGGTAGATATTTAAATCCATCTGTATCGCTTGCACTTATTGTTCCGAGTTTTATCCATTTATCTATCGTAATACAAGACTTTGCGTTAGTGATTATTCCTCGTATTGTTTCGTCTAGGGTTACCTGATAAGTTGAACCAACGAGTGTAATTATTGTGATGTGTGCTGACTGTCCTGCTCCTGCTCCTGCAAAAATATGCACCTCATCTCCAACTTCTGCTTCTGATAAATCAGCGGTGGTTTCAAAATAATATCCATTAGCATCCCAAGTAATACTTGAACCAGAATATGTATCAGCGTATAAGGTCATATCCCCCACTACAATAGGTTCTTTGTCTTCCACTTTGGCTTTCACTATGATTGAACTTTGTGGAGAAAGTTTTGCATATTTAACCGCAATGCCTTGCCAGTTGTCTGAAAAATTATTTGTTTGAAACTTGCTGGTAATGAAATAGCCACGATTAGACATTTGTGGAATGGTGGCGTTGACGGTATTTACTCTGGCAGTAGTAACATCATTTGGTATTACACTAGCACCCAAAAATGTAGGCATCACACCTGTATCATCATATCCGTCATAGGTTCGCATTTTTCTCACAACACCTAAATCTTTAACTCTTAAAGACTCAATTCCATAGTCTTTTCTTTTTACATAAAATAAATTATTTAAAGTTCCATCTGTAATATCTAAAGCTGTGTTGGCGATAGCTTCATCGTAAGTGTCTGCCAACTTAATCGTTGTAGTATTCAAAACTATTGCATAATAAACTCTCTGACCTGTGAGTCCTAAATCAGTTGCTTTGAGCCACACTTCATCTCCTGTTGCTAGGTAGTGCGAAGCGGCGAAAGTTAAAATATCAGAACTTGCAGTTACATCTTCGGGAACATATTGAGAGTAGGAAGGTGCGAATCTGTGATAGAATCCTACTTCAGGGTCGTAGCAATACACTCCTCCTGAAAATCCGTATCTATATGGTTTGTTGTTTTGTGAAAACTGTGGTGTGGAAGCGACATTTACATATACCACATCACCATCCACAGTCATTATGTCTCCCAAGTCAATGGAGTTAGCGGGACCCAAATCTATCAAGTCATCTTCAAATCTGAATGTTGGAATACTCCCAAGTTCAGTAAATCCTCCGCCATTAAAATAAAGAAGTTGTCCTGCTGAAGTGAACAGAACCCAAGAAGACTTATATGCTTTGACTGAAAGAATAAATGAGTCGTTTATTGGATAACAAGAATTAGCATTCACTGTCGCTCCGTCCCAAGTATAAAAATAAGCATTGCCTTGATTTTTCTTTGAACGAGTTGCCACTCCTATCATTTGGTTAGAGTATGAAAGTCCTGTAATTACAAAACTTGCAGGAATAGTTAAGTTTGTGGTGTTGGCATAAGAAGTATTGTATTGCCAGACCACATTATCGCCCACCCCTCCTACAATGGTATTTTTATTTACAAATAATTCTGCAAAATCTAATTGTTTTGAAATAACACTTGCATAGACACTATCTCCATCAGCACCTGTGTATGAATAAACTGCACCTCCTGCAATATGCCACAATCCTCCTACCCAGATAATCACTCTTGAATTTGGAATCCAGCCAGTGTAACCAGTGTCTTCTGAAAACGACATTGAAGCGATATTGACATTAAAAGCTCTGTCGTTGGTTATTACTTTGAATGAGCCAGTTCCATAAGGGAATAATTCAACTGGTAAATCTAAATTGGCATCTCCGCCTTCAGCCACTACATCACTAAATACATTACACATCGGAGGTGCTAGTTTGATATATCCTTTTTCATCCAAGTCTATATTTTTTGTGTAAGCCAAATAACCCTGAATAGAGTTTATCCCGTTGGTTACTACTATTTGTTTGTTATCTTGTGGTAGTTTCATATTATGTATATACTGGTATATAATAAGTCGTCCCTGAAACAATTACTTGTAAAAATCCATCAGGATTGTCTAAAACGGAATTAGTACCTACTGATTGACCAACAAAATCTACTGAAGTTACCGCTGTGATATTTTCAGATGACACAACTTTAGAAGAAATTATCAATGGTGAAATTAAATTTATTCCTAATCTTTCTCGGAAAGCACCTTCAACCAAAAAAGGAATAGTCGCAAAAGACTTCAAATCTTGAATTTCTTTTTCTAGCTTATTTATGCGTTGTAATAATTCTTGTTCCATTATGTTTTGTCTTCATTAACCCAATTACTTGAATTTTTTGCTTGATTGCTAAAAGTTGCAGGATTTTTTGCTTGGTTAGAATAAGAAGCAGAGTTTTTATCTGTATTGCTCCACTTGTTTGCTGTAATGGTTGTCGTTGGGGCTTGAACAGTTAGAGTCATCGTAATAACTGTCGGAGATACTATTGCTCCACCTGTTACTGTGGGTGCTTGCACTGATAGTATGGCAGTTATTACTGATGGAGAGACTGTTACATTCAAAGGATACATTGCAATAGCAAAAGCTCCTTTAATGTTTAGAGACTGGCTCATCGTTGCATCCATATCTCCTGTAGCCCCACTACTACTCCAAGTCATATGACATATTTCCTGCCATAGGTCTGAAGTAGTGTCTCCACCATCATAAACTTCTACCCAATCTGTAGTTGGAGCTGATGGCTTTGTATAAGTTGTTGCAGAAGCATCTGAAGCTCCTGCAAAGAATATCATTGAAGCTGTAACAACCGAAGTTGTCATTGAAGCGGCTCTGTTTATAGCATCAACTCCATTATATTGAGTATTTGAAACCAACGATATTGGGTTAGAGTAATTAAATCCTCCCCTAAAGGTTGCATTGGTTATTTTTACATTACTACTTAAAGAAGTTTCCCAATCATAGGATGCTGGTTCTGAAGCTCCTGCTACTTTATAATATAAACTCATTGCATATCCCCCATCACCAGCTTGATTTCCAATCAAAGTCCATCCACTAGGGACAGCACTTATAGTTCCTGCATTTCTTCTTGTTATAAATGCAAATATCACATCATTTTCAGCTGTGTCGGTTGGCTTATTGACAGTAATAGGTGTTCCTACTTGTCCTGTTGTTGCTGAATTGATAAATGTTGACATATACTAATTTAAATTCATAATTCCTTCGCTTGCGAAAGTTATGGCGAAAGTTCCCGATGAAGAACTTTGGTTAGACCCGAAATCTATCAAACATATCAAAGCCGAAGTGCTTGCTGTGCCAGTGGACTTATAGATAACTGCATATCTTGCTGTGATAGTGGTTCCTGTCCACGACACATCGGTTGCATCAAACACTGCTTCATCATCGGTGTTGTCTTGGGAAACTGTTACTGTTAAAGTTGCACCTCCAGCTGCATAAGTTCCAGAATTAGCCACTTCGTTAGCAGATACATCATCATAAAAATCATGTGCATCTTGGTCTGGGGTATAGGAAGAAGTTAATAGAGCTATTTTAATAGTGTCGGCACTTAAATCTATATCTGCGTTAAGGAATAATTCTTTTGCGTTGTTATATACAAGTGATGCCATAAATTATCTTGGGCTTCTATGTTTAGTAATAATTTGCTGTTTCTCATCCCGACTTCGTTGAGAATAATAAACCTCTATCTGATTTTCCATTTCTAACATATCTCTTTTGAATACTTCTTGATTTTTAAGTCCATTCCTGCGAGCATATTGGTAAGAAGCAAAGAGAGCAAGGTATTCGTGGAACAGTCCTGCAAAGCCAGGTTTCTTGGTTGTGTCATTAACTGTAAAGTAAGAACCCTCTCGGTTGATGAAGATTTTAAGTCCGTTGGTAACACTGTAATTAGGAATAGCGTCTAGGAATATCCCATTGGCAGTTTTATCGTATCTTGATGGAATACTTGTAAGGTTCTGCCCGCTCCAAAATCCACTGGTGTAGTCGGCTGACTGTTGGTCTACAGGTGGAAGTTCTACATAGTAGTCAGTTGCACCTGTTCCTGTTTTTATCATTACCTTATAGATGTCTAAGATAAGATTCCCTTGCTCGTCGGTGGTGAATGTGTAATCTCGCTGTCCTGAAACTAACGAAGTCATTATAAACGGATAGTCGGTATGATTACTATCATCAAATTGCCATTTTCCACTATTTTGGAAGATTATCTCAAACACTTTATCCATAGCTAAATTTACATCTATTACTTTCTCTGCAATGGGATAAGAAGTAGCGTTAGCTTTGGTGTTGGAGTTTATTAGACTAACTATGTTGGTAAATGATAAAGACATTTTATTTTTTTTTAAAGTTATTTTTCCAATCTTGTAAATGGTTGAAAATTGTCGCTACAATTTCATCACCTTCTAATTGCATAGTGTCGTAATCCTCGTATTGGTCTTGCAGAAATGGTTTCATCATTTCTCTAGCGAGTGGGATTATCTTATCGTTATACTTTTGAGCCTTCAAAGCTATTTTGTTTCTCTCAGTTTCCAACTCGTCCTTCTTCTTTTTAAGCTCGTCATACTTGGTGCGTAGTTCGGGTGGGGTTTGTGCCATCATTCTGTCATAGATTTCCTTTTTTACCTCTTGCATTTCCTTAATAGCTTCGTCTACTCTTGCTCCAATAGCTTTGGCTTTGTCGTTCAAGTCTTTGATGTCTACTTTCTTTTCTTCCTCTTGAAGTTTAGTGTCAGTTTCAGCCATTTGCTTTTCAACCTCTTCTATTTCGGTGGATTTGTCTCTACCAATTTTAACTAACTCGCCTTTCTTTTTAAGTAGGTCTTTGAGTTTATTATTTTCTATTGTAACCGTGCGTGGATATAACATATTTTATTTATTAGTTAGTAATTTTTCGTATGATTCTTTCCATTTATGAGCGTGTTGGAAAATTGAATAATTGGCTTCAACGTATTCTTTAGCTCGTCTTCCCAAATCTCGTCTAGCAACCTTGTTAGTTATAAGAGTTTCTATTTGTGCAATCCAACTTGGGGTATCAGTGGCTAATAAGAGATAGTCTTTGTCTTTAGGATTCACTTCATAAGGGGAATCCCCTGTTGAAAAACTCTGCCCGATTGTTGGAATTTCTAGCATACTGTTTTCTAAGAACTTTAGATTAGACTTACAACGATTAAAATAAGAATCTGAGCGTGGGATAATGACTATGTCTAGTTTCAAGTCATTTAGATATTCGTAATACTTATCAGCAGACACGAAAGAGTGCCATTCTACATCTACCTTGTTCCAAAACGCATACTCGTCTATGTAAAGTTTCTTGTAGATTTCATTGTTGCCTTGTGGTGGAAGTGAGAGAAGAACAAGACGAACTCGTGGGTCGTGTTGATAGTGTTCAATGATAGGTTTCAAGACTTCTACGTCTGAAGTGATGCCTACCGAGCCTGTAATACCTATTCTTACAATATCTGTTTCGTTTCTTTTAGGTTCTGGGAAGTAGAAAGGGTCTACACAGTTAGGAAGCACTACTACGTTAGGGTTAATTTGCTCGTATTCCTTTTTAAGAAATTCTGTGGCACAAGTTACAAGGTCAGCTTCTTTCATAAAGGTATCTATGTTCTTATTAAGTTCGTCCAATCCTTTCTTTACTCGTTCCTCTGTCATATAGTCGTTGAATTTGAATCCATTATGGTCTTTGTATGTGTCGTCATTGTCAAAAACTATCTTTTTGCCTGCCTGTTTGAGCTTCTTGGCTAGGGCTAGTTGATATTCTTGTTCTGGTCTATGAAAGACTACAATGTCAGCGTCTACCACTGCTTTGGCTTTCTGGTCTGCAGAAATACGTTCTAACCCCATCATTGTGCGGTCGCCATCCCAGCCATTCTCTTGTAAAGGGAAAAGACATCTAACGTTGTAACATCCCTCCAATCCATTGTTTGTAAAAAATACTTTCATAAATTTGATAGTGCTTCCTCAATTTTCTTTGCGACCATTGCTTCTACTTTTTTTTCTACTAACTTGTTTATCATATCGTCCATTTTACTTATTTTTGGTTTCTCTAAAGGCGTTGGTTCTGGGACTGTTGGTGGTGCTACATATTCTGGTGCTACTGGTTGTATTATCTGTTTTGTTCTTGGGTTTATTACGTTACCTGCTGGGTCTATTCTAACACTTTCTTTCTTTATATTTGGTGATATTACGACATTTCCCATAAATTTAATTGTTTCCTGTTTTGCTCTCTTCCTCAAACAGGAGTGGAGAGAGCAAACAATTAAGCTAATAATTAAGTGTTTTGTGACCAAATCGCTACACCTGCATTGTCTCGGTTCTCTACAACACCGTAGAGCAAGTCTGCGGTTGTAAGAGTTGCAAGATATTCAGGAATGTAGTTACTCTGAACACGGACACCATACTTACCTGTCATTGAACCACCAGAGAGCGAACCACCACTACCTAATGGAGAGGTTGCCCAATGTAGAGCGTCTTTGTGTGCCAAAGCACCTGTTCTTCCAACTGTTCCTGAAATGTATTGAATATTTGCAGAAACGAATACTGGAATACCATACAAAGTTGCCGAAGGCGTTTTAGCCGTTGGGTCGTTGACTGGCGAATTAACTGCCAAACTGAACTTATCAAGGTTTTGCACTTGCTTCCAAAATACGTTTGGGTGAAGGAAGAATGCTACGTCTTGCGTAGTATCAATTCCTACGTTCTCAAGAGCCGCAATAGCTGCACGGATTTCACTATCAGCCAAAGCTGTAGTAGAAGCACCAACAGTTGTTGAAAAGTTGTCAAACAACTCTGCGAGTGCTACTTCTAATTTCTTTGCGATGGTGTAACCTGCACCTTGTGCGTATCTCTCTTGGAGATAGTAGGAGTGCTTGACCTGTGCTGCTTCCTTATCTTCTATTGAGAATGAAACTTCATACCACTGGTCTACTGTCAACGTAACTTTAGTGTCAGTAGCGTTGTTAAGGGTTACCGCCGTAGCGTTAGCCTTTGCAGCCGCTGTGAATTCAGTTAGGTTTGGAGTATAGAGTGCTGAACCTCCACCTGCCAATTCCGAAGAACGGTCAGTGAAGAAGTCTGCAATCATCAGCTTCAACTTGAAGAACTCATTGATTTTCTCTCCCCACAAGAGAGGGATATTTGACGCAAGTGTCGTTGACGACATCGTTGCGGTGGGAAATGTGCCAGTTGCCATATTATTTATAATGTTATATACCCATTACTTTTTTAAATGCCTTTTCGTGTTCCTCACGGGTCATACCTTGTTTGATTAAGGTGGAATCTTCCGACTCACCTGAACCTTTTGAAGCACCGAGTTTAGCTTTTTCCTTTCGTTCCTTTTCTTTCAGCGTCGCCTGATAGGAGAGGAAGAGAGGGTCTTTGATTGCTTCTGGGAGGCTAATACCTAAACCCTTCGCAACTACTTTAGCCTTATCAATTTCTTCATCTGATAATCCACGAGCAATCAGTTTAAGTTCATCTGAAAGTTGTGGGTCTTTATTAAGGGGAATTTCAGCTTGTGCCTCTTTCAATTTCTTGAGTTCGGCTTCTGCTTTCTTGGCTCTAGCGTTAATTTGAGAGTTAGCAATATGCTGTTTCTCTAATTCTGCTGCTAAGTCCACAGTGTCTTCCTGTTCACTGTTTTCGTTACTATTCGTAGTTTCCTCAACGTCTGCATTTGTGTCTGCAGCGACATCTACGACTTCTTCAGCCATAAATATTCGGTAGAATATGCTTACTACCAAGCGTTAGTCGGTTTATGCAGAGCCGATTTGCGAATGAGTTTAACGACATCATTGGTCGTAGATTATGTTCCAGTTACTTCACAAAACACAATTTCATATTCAGTTTTAGTTATATTTTCCACGTCTTTTATGATACTTTGCTACTGATAAAGCGATGGCGATGGCTTGTTTTCGTGATTTGCCGTGTTTCATTTCTGTCTTTATGTTCTTGCCTATATTCTTTTTTCCCTTGTAAAGTGGCATATAATAAATAATCTGGCAATGCTCCTAAAAATATCCTAGCGAGCTTCATTTATTTGTTCTTTCTCCTTGACCTGTGGAGAAAATAATACTTCTAAATTATCAAACGCTTTGTCTAGGGCTTCTTTGGCTTCGGCTACTGCACTGGTATCTTCTCGGTTAAATGCTTTCTCTATTGCTTGCACTTTTAAGAAATCTATCAGATACGTCTTCACGTCATTTCGCATTACTTCATTTAAATAAAAATCTTTTAAAGAACTAGGCATTTTGTGGTGTAGGGTTAGCTGTTAATGACATTGGACTTGGCACTGGTGGTTGCATCATTGCATTCTGTTCCATTGTCTCGGCATCTTTCTTAGCTTTTTCGTTCATAGCACTTGTTATGTTGATAGGTGATATACCTGCTCCTGAAAGTTCTATTGCCTTTGAAAGTAATTGCTGTGCTACTGGGTCAGTTGCGGCTGCTGGATTTGATAGGTAGAGAGTTAGGAAGTTTGCAAGTGTTTCAAGGGTTGCAGCCTTATTACGCTGTTCACCTGTGATGTTTACAGTTACTTTGGCTTTGAGGTTCTTGTAGAAGTCTTTAGGTATCTGAATGAACCTCTGGCTCTTGGTCTGTTTAATGAACTCATCGTAATTCTCTAGCCAACCATCGTATTGCTCTTGGGTTATCATATTGCCTGCTAGGATTTCTTGAATGGCACGTTGATTAGCTTGTTTAGCTGTGAATTTACTATCAATCTCTTTTAGTTCTTCGGGTGAAAAATCGTATGCAAGGATATGTTCTCGGTTTAACCTTGAAGATAGGTAAGGCATAATCCAGTCTTCTATAATTTCGGTTAAGAATATTCCAAGTTCTTGTTGGAGTGTTTTGAATACACTGTTAGATTGTTGAAGCACTGTGGCTTGTAGTCTAAATGGTGTTCCTGAAGGTGGTGTATCACCTCTTTGAGCGGCATAAGCACTTGTAGTTTTCTGTAGTTGGTCATACCATTGAGTAATTAAATTGCTGTATTGAGTTAGCCCTCCACTTGGTAATAGATTAAGTGAGGTAATTGGTTTCCCATCTTCGGTTTCAAGTATTGTTCCATCGTCAGTTTCTGTTAAGAGGTTACGCCCTTTAAGTTTCTTTGAAGCAGATTGCCCAATAACTTTAGTGGTGTATTCCATTGCTCGGTATTGTTTCAAGACTGCATCATTTGTCCATACTTGAGCCTCCTCACCTTCTTCCATCACACCCACACCAAAATCTCTACCAGCTTTTTTCTTTCGTGCTAGATATTTATATACTCGTTCAGTGTCGTCTTCACAATATAAAATTACACATCCATCTACAAAATTTTCTTTACCACTTTCTACTGGGTTGCCTGCTACATAATAAAGTTGATATGAATATTCTTTTTCGTCTTTATTAGAATATTTTTCACCTATTGCATCCTTGTAAGTAGCTCGGCTAAACTCTCCTCGTATCTCAAACACTGGCACTCTCTTAGAAGAACCTTTGCCTTTAATCTTATCTAAAACTTGTTTCACACCTTCTTCTTTCCATTCGGACATCTTAGAAAGTTCATTAGCGGTCATCCAGTGGGTCTCAACAATAGCACCTTTGATTATATCTACTTGGTCAGTTAAAGTATTCTTCCATTCGGGTAGTTCTAGTGTCAGCTCACCATCTTTTAAAACTTTCTTCACGAGCAAAGAACCATAACGAGTGTGCATATCTCGCATATCGTTTAGGGTCTTGGCGAAGTTGCTCTCTTTCATCCAAACATAAATATCTTTTGAAAGAAGCCAGCTCTCTAGGTAGTGGTTAGCGTCATCTGAAGTTATTTGAATATCTTTTGTATCAATATCCTTAGCAGAATTTTCTACATCACAGATAGCATTGAGTATATTAAAAAATGGTTTCTCCCTACCTAACTCGTCTTTATTTCCATTCAAATATTTTGAGTTATTGTAATACTCAATAGTTTTTATTTTTTCTTTTTGTGAGAAAGGAAGACCATCAACTAAATCAATAGTCTTGTCATAGTTTGTTTTTATAAGTTCAAGTTCTTGTTTTATGGACAGCAAAGTATTGTTTGTTACTTTGCTCCCAGTTCTCCTGCGAAGCGGTTAATAATTAAATCTATAATAACATTTTTTTATATGTCAAGCAAGTAAAATAGCTAGGATGTGGATAACTTCGTTTGATACAACCTTGTGAAGTGAACCTTTTGCTCACGCCTCACAATGTAAGAATCTGCTACCCCATTATGGTCTTTCCTAATTTCCACAGTTTCAAAAGGTTTTATTTCCCTTATGATTTCCAATATAGCTTTTTCGTTATCTGTTAGATTTTGCATTGTATCTTTGTTTAGCTTCCATTCTATCTAACCTCTCTTGTGGGTCTAAATCTTCCCAAGTAGGTCTATTGTCCTTAAAATATATTTGCTTGATTAAGGCAAATTCAGCAGGGTCTTTATATGTTGGTCTTTTATTTTCCATTAGCGTGTTTGTGGTGTTAAGTTTCTAAGTCTACTAAGCATTCTGTCGGCTCTCTCAACTTCCATATCACCTGTGTTTCCTTTTACTAGCGAAACTAATCTATAACGTAATGCATCCATTGTATGTTCAAATCCTCCATCTGGTTCATTTAATATTTTACCATTCTTATCAGTGAGCCATAAATAATTTCTATACTCCTTAATAAGATTAACACTTCGCTTTGTCATTGAAATCCTCTGTGCTTGCACAACTGATATTCCGTGGGCAATACTATCTTTACCTTTCTCTGCACCGCTAATAGTAATTCCATAACTGGAAATCTCGTCAATACTTTTAGGTTCGGCACTATCAGCTATCACTAACGCTGTGTCTCTATTTTTTAAAATATCTGCTATTTGTTTGTTGCTTAATCCTTTTTGATAGCATACTTCATCTAAAATATATCCTCCGTTGTA
>JALNYV010000024.1 GCA_023229785.1 Candidatus Dojkabacteria bacterium
GCAAATCCTCCTAAATTAGTAGTAACTTATACAGTAGTAACCTCAAACATAAAATCTTACAATACGAATTTATTAGCCAACATAAAATCCATAAATACGAATGTCATCGCCAATGTTAAAAGTTTAGACACAAACACAAATGTTTAATTATCAACTAGGGGGGAATTATAAATAACAATGGACAAAATACTAGACTTCATCATAAATAACCCAGCATACGCAGTGATACTATCTCTATCAATAATTTTATTTGTGAGAGAGTTTGGCGTAAAAAATATCTTATCCATTATTCGTGGCTCTCAGAAAAGAAAAAATATAGAAACTACAGATAATCACCTTGAGGTAATGAAAGAACTACACGAACAGAATAAAGTTCTTGCCGAACAAAATAGAGTATTCTTAACCAATCACTCAATGCACGAAATACCTGATATACTTAAAAGTGTAGACAGAATAGAAGCCAAAGTAAATGATATTAGTAGACTACAAACATCACAAGGGATAGATATAGCACGACTCAAGATGAAAGTCTTAGAAGAATAAATATGAAACAACCATTCAAAGGATATTTTTATATAAGTCAGAAATTTGGAGAGAATAAAAATCCAAGTTATGCAAAGCAAGGACTTAAAGGTCATCAAGGTATAGATTTCGCTATGCCAATAGGAACACCTATAATCTCGCCTGTAGATGGAACTGTTGTGGCTATTTCTTTGGATATAGATAGAGGTGAGGGGGTGTCTGTTTTATCTGATACTATCTTTCAATGGAATGGACAAGATTGTCAGTTCTCTTGTGTTCACTGGCATATGAAAGATAAATCAATTTCTCTAAAGATAGGTGGCAAAGTTAAAGTTGGCGATTTATTAGGACTTTCAGGAAACACAGGAAACTCTACTGGTCCACATTTACATTTTAGTATACTTCCAGTAAAACCTGATGGTTCAAGATATGCACTAGCAGGAATGAATAATGGTTATAATGGTTGTGTAGACCCTATACCATATTTAGAGTTAGAACTTCCACCAATAGTAAAACCAATTCTTAGATTAGGAAGCAAAGGTGATGCAGTAAAAGAACTTCAAACCAAATTGGGTGGACTTGTCGTAGATGGAAAGTTTGGCAAACTAACTAAAAAAGTAGTAGTTGCTTTTCAGTTAAATAATTTCTTATTTCCTGATGGAATTGTGGGAGCTAAGACTTGGGCTAAGTTAAAGTAAGTTTTCCACATGAATACATACCCAGAAAACGATATAAGTGGTAAAATAGGAGATAGGTTATTGCATTTGTATGGGAACATACTTCCATTAACCTTTATTAAAAATAATAAATTAAAAATGAAGATATTAAATTTTTTGAATGGTTATAAGACTTATATTATCGGTTTCTGTGGACTTGTTTATGGTATGTATACCCAGAATAGTGAAATCATAGTAACCTCTTTAGGTCTTTTAGGTTTACGCCAAGCCATCTCAAACCTGTAAGTTAAGTCCTCTAACGAGGCAACATTATGTGGAAAATACTTATCACTTTTATAGTGGTATTGTTACTTGTAAGTTTAATACCTACGAAGTTGCATTACCAAGCAGTAGAAGCATCTAGTATGCCCTTAGAACAAGCAAAATTGCCCCCAATTAAAGAATATGCCCAGAGTGCAGTAATTGATACATTTGGTGGACATTGGAACGAATTTAACGATTTAATCAATAGAGAGAGTAAATGGAATCATTTAGCACAAAATCCTAATAGTTCTGCTTTTGGTTTAGGACAATTCTTAAATTCAACTTGGAAAAGTGTAGATTGTGTAAAAACGAAAGACCCTTATAAGCAAATTGACTGCACAATAGCTTATATTCAGGATAGATATGATACTCCAAGCAAGGCATTGAAGTTTCATAAAGCAAACGGATACTATTAGTGGTATAATTAGTTAGTGAGAGTTCGACATCTCACCAAAAGCTATACACACACTCTTAACTCAATAAAAGGTATCAGCTTTAAACACTCCGAAAGGGGTGTTTTTAGTTATAAAAGTTTTCCACAGGTTGTGAATATACTTGCAAAGTGGTATAATATGCGTGTGAAAAAAGAGTTGATAAAACTTCTTAAAGAATATATCTCATTACTCGAAAGAGTAAACATGGAACAAAGCAAGGCACTCTATTTTTTTGGACATAAATCAAATCAAAAAGACATTGATGAAGGATTAGTATTAAGAGAGCAAATACGCTTACTTGAAACAGAATGAAAATTCCTGACCAACTAAAAATAGGAGGTCATATAGTAAAAGTAGAACTCATTGATTTAGGAGAATCTCTTGATGGTGAATTTGATAGTCAAAAAAATAGAATAGCATTAAACTCAAAACTGCCCCCATCACAAATGGAGGCATCTTTGTTACACGAGATACTCCACGCTTGTAATGCAGGTTTTTCTGGTGATGATAGTGTCATTCATGTCTTAATGGAATCAATCTCTCAACAACTTTATCAAGTTTTAAAAGATAATGATTTATTAAAATGAGACACGAAACACTTCTTGATAAACCTGTCCTATTTAAAGACCCAAACTATCAGAAGAAAGTTTTACTTATAGATATTGAGAACCTCGCTCATCTTATTTGGGCTTGGGATACTTACGAAACTAACGCAATAGAAATAGAACGAGCAGGACATTTACTTTCAATGGCTTATAAGTGGCTTGGAGAAAAACATACATATTGTATTGCTCAATGCGACTATAAAGGATACAAACCAAAATCAGCAGATGATAGTAAACTTTGTAATGATATTTGGAAACTTTTAGATAGTGCAGATGTAATCATTGGACACAATGCACAAAATTTCGACATAAAAAAAATCAATTATCGTTTTATGATAAATGGTTTGACTCCTACTTCACAATATAAAGTAGTAGACACTTTAACTTCACTTCGTAGAGTTGCAAAAGCACCATCAGCAAAACTTGATATGCTTGGTAAAGATTTTCACTTAGGAAGAAAGATAGAACATGAAGGGTGGGAACTTTGGAAGAAATGTTATCTTGGAGATATGGATGCTTGGCGTAAAATGAAAAAATATAACATTCAAGATGTAATTCTTTTAGAAAAATGGTATTTGAAACTTCGCCCTTGGATAACAACTCATCCTAATATGAATTTAATTATCGGTGGAATTTATCATTGTCCTCGTTGTGGTAGTGAACATACACAAAAGAGAGGTTTTAATTATACAAAGACTTGTGCTTATCAAGCATATAGCTGTAATAATTGTGGTGCAAGAAGTCAAGGAGAAATTATACAAAAAAATCATCCATTAAAGTAACGACTCTCTGGTTTGTATGAATTGATACTGGGGACATCGTTAAAAGTTTCGAACAAAAGAGATTGTCCACATAATAAACGGAAACCTCTTTCTGTTTTTAGGTGGTATAATTATAGTGTAGTTGTACTTTGACAAAGGAGAAATATGATTGACCGTCATCACTTGGTAAGTAAGAAGAGACTTAAACAAGGCGAGAAAAAGATGCCCAACAACTTCATTCACCTTCATAGGGAGAAACACATCTCGTGGCACAAGATTTTCTGCCACAAAACTTTGGGAGAGATAATTCTTCTCCTCCAAAGGGTTGCACTCGGTGAAGTTCAGCTTACACACCATTTCCTACATCGGGAGTGGCACATACTTTTCGGTAACAAGAGCATTATAGAAGCAACTCAGCTTCTGATGCGAGTTTACCGAATCAAATCAGTGAGGTATCACAAATGTTAATTTTCTGCTCGTGGGTTGCACATTTGATTTGCATATGATATACTTATCTAATGAAAAAAACAAAACACTCAAAAGGATATGTATTGATTTACAAACCAGAACACCCACGAGCAACCTGTCAGGGTTATGTTCCAGAACATCGTTTGGTAATGGAAAAGCATATTGGTCGGTTGGTTAATACAACAACCGAAGAGGTGCATCACATTGATGAAGATGTTACAAACAACAAGTTATCTAATTTACAACTTGTAACTCGGAGGGAGCATCGCAGAATACACGCTGGGTGGTGGAAAGTTGGAGATACTTGGTGGAAAAAGTGCAACACTTGTAAAAGAGAATTAGTTGTAGAAGGAAATTTCCACATAAGACACTCTCCTGCATCACATAACGAATGTGTATCTGAATGTAAGGACTGTTTAAATAGAAAGGGTCGTGAAAAACCTAGACTATCTATTCAATGTCCTGATTGTAGAGAAGTAAGGTTGGTTAAACTTAACTCTAGTAGACCAGCAGAGAGATGTCGCAAGTGTGCGGCTATCAAAGACTGGAAAACTAGAAGGAGGATACGACAATTTTAATTTTCTGCTCGTGGTGCAAAAAGCAAGTTGGTGTAAAAGAGCCGATGCACGACCACAGCGTTACTCACGGAATCTGCGAATCTTGCCTCCTGAAGTTCAAGGAGGAAATCCAAGAGTCGCATCCCGAAGTCGCTGACGAGGATGAGCAACCTGCTATCATCTTCAAGTGCGGATGTATGTATGGAGGGGGAACGAGAACACTCCCTCCCCACTTCATCAAGCTCTGCTGGAAGCACGGTGGCTAGTAGGAAGCAGTTTTGGGGGTTCTGCTCTATCAAAAATCCCCGCTATCACTACCTCGTAATTGGGGTAGTTTGTTTGTGATAGCATATATGGTATAATACAAATATGAAAAAGCTCAATGAATATCGTTTCAAAAACAAAAAAGCATTTATCGTATATTTTTTAGACAAGAAAGATAAGAAAAAAATGGGTTTTCCTGAATGCGATGATATTTATTTAACTTCTGAAGAGAAGGGCGAACTTGGAAATGGTTATGGCATAAGACCAGATGAAGCACTAATGTTGGCAAAAATGTTGATTGATGCTGTATACAAACTTACTGATTCCTATGGAGTAAAATTACTAAAAAAGGGTTATTACGGTTACAAAGAATTTCATAAACACAAGTGAATATGGTATCAAGAAGTTTTCCACAGGGTAAGTTGCATTTACTTTTAGAAGGAATATAATATGTGTATGTTGAGAGAAAGAGAAACAATTAAATATACAAATGCGAAAGTGTATTTAGCTGTTTCTCTCAACAAGAAAACAGAAAGTCCTTGCTTGTAACAAAGTCGGGGCTTTTTGCTTTCTATATTCGCCCAGCTCTTTATATCAGAGACCTTAGGAATTAAAATGTAAGGGGAAGATATACAATCGACACAATAACGCCATAGGTAAGATTAGTTCTTCACATAGTAATAGATAAATAAGAAGTTCATCGGGATTTGGTTAGACTTACCTATGGTGAATTGGAGAGATTGGGAGTTGGGTTTATGTAGCCACAATAGTAGACACAAATGAGAGATAAACATTATAAAGGAAAACATATAAGAATGAGTGAAGAAACTTGGAAAAGTTTAAAAGCAAAAAGAAAGAAGTCGAAACTTTCTTGGAATTTATTTTTATTAGAGTTATTAGAGAAAATATGAAAAAAAACGAAGAAATTATAAAAGCTGGACTTGGATTAAAAGAAAAAATACTTGATTTAAGTTTTGCTATTGAAGATTTTTTACAAGCAATATCAAAAAAAGAATGTAAAAATTGTGGTGGAACTTCTTTTTATGAAGGAAGAGAAGAAACTTATTGTAATAAATGTGGTAAAGAAATATGAAAATACTAAATTTATATGCTGGAATTGGAGGAAATCGTAAATTATGGGGAGAAAATCACGAAATTACGGCAGTAGAGTGGAAAAAGGATATTGCCCAAGTTTATACAGATAATTTTCCTAATGATAAAATGATAATCGGAGATGCTCACGAATATCTTTTAGAACACTTTGCCGAGTTTGACTTTATATGGTCTTCACCTCCTTGTCCGAGCCACTCAATGTTTAGGAAAAACTTTTCTGTAAATGTAGGTGCTAAACCACTTTTTCCTGATATGAAACTTTACGAGGAGATACTATTTCTCAAACACTATTTCAAGGGCAAATGGGTAGTGGAAAATGTAAAGAGTTATTACGAACCCCTAGTGATACCTCAAATACTTCAAAGACATTATTTTTGGACTAACTTTTACATAGAAGATAAAACCATACCAAAAGATACAATAAATTTGACTGGGGGAATAAATGAAGACGAAAAAGAACAGGTAGATAGATTAGAAGAAAAAATCGGCATAGACTTAAAAAAGTATAAAGGGAATAAAAGACTTTGGTTAAGAAATTGTGTAGCCCCAGAACTCGGCAAACATATTTTATTAGAAAGCCAAAAAGAACCTAACAAATTATTTAAATTATTCTAATGGAACTAAACCTAGACAATTATTTAAAGCACTTTAAAGTTTACAACCCAAAAACTCTCTTTCCTCCAACAGCTTGGGATTTATATTATTGGATACATCAGTTTAAATGCCCGATATGTATGAGAAAGTTATATTGGAATAGGGAACGAACTATTGCTAGGTGTAAATCTGTTCGTAAAGATAAGTTTGTAATAACTAAGGCGAAACTTGCCGAATTTGGAATCAAATAGTTATCCACAGTCGTTCACTTGACACTCGTAAACCATTTGCTATACTAATTACATAACTAAAACTTCTTATTAAAAATTAACTATAACAATATGGAAACAATAATTAAGAACGATAAAGTAATAGACCACCCTACACACGAAACATTTTTAGAAGGTTGCTCAACTTGTTTCGCAGAAAATCTTTTAGTCCACAGCAAACCCAATCTATGTTTTTGTGGAAAACCTGCAAGAACCCCTAATAGTATCTTATGTGCCGAGTGCGATTATAAGAGTAGTAATGGAATAGAATAATATGGCTCACATAACAAAAGAAGGGTATTTAGAAACAACAGACGAAGACAAAGAAGCCTTGAGAGAAGGCACAGGAAAAAATTGGTCGCAAAACATTATCAATAAAATAGTTTGGGGAGATAAAAAATACTTCTATGAAAACAATAAAAACAATTTGGCATAGTGATGAATTAAAGTTAATAGCAATCTTAGGTCTTATATTATTAAGTAGTTATGGGGCAATAAATTAAAATGACAAAAGATTTAAAAGAAAAAGCAATAGATTTTAAAGGCAAAAAATATGTTTTAGTTAGTGATAGAGTTATATACTTTAATGATACTTACCCAGAAGGCTCTATATTGACCGAATTAGTGAGTAAACCCGAAGATGACACAGTTATCGTTAAAGCTACAATAAAACCCGATATAAGCAATTCTAGGGCTTTTACAGGGTATTCTCAAGCGACTTGGGGTGAAGGTTTCGTAAATACCACTTCTGCATTGGAAAATGCTGAAACTTCGGCAGTAGGTAGAGCCTTAGCTTTTATGGGTATTGGAGTTATAGATGGTATAGCAAGTATAGATGAAATAAAAAAGACTACATACCCAGCAAAACAAGTTGAAGAAAAGTTGTCGCCAGAAATAGCAAAAGCCAATGCTCGTCAAGCCATAGAAGGTGCTAATAATCTTGATGTTTTAATGGAAGTGATGAAGAAAATACAAAAGTCTAAAAACTTAACTGAAAAAGATAAGATAGACTTAAATTATGTAGCTAATGAAAGACGAGAGTCTTTTGACCCAACAGCATAATGAAAATAATACTACCTTCACAAATAAACCCTCCTAGATTACGCAAAGATGGCTCGGCAAGTATGAGTTTTGATACAAGAGAACTTACTGCCGAAGAAATCTTTACCATAATGAGTTTAAGACACTCGGAAGGTTGGTTATGTTTTGCACCTAACGAAAATGAGTTAGAAATACCAACAGAGAAGGCAGAAATAGATGAGAAATCATCTAGTGAAAGATTAAGAGCAGTATTATTTGTTTGGTATAAACAGCAAGTAGAAAAAGGAAAGTTTGTCGGTTTATTTGATACCTTTAAGAAAGAGAAAATGGAAACAATTATTGAGGGAGTTAAAAGCAAATTAGACTAAAATATGAAAAGCCAAGAATCATTTGTGATAGACCAATTAAAGTTAAATGGTTATATATCTCGTAATTTATGTTTGCAAGAGAGAATAACTAGACTCGGTGCGATAATTTGTGATTTAAAGAAAGTTGGTTGGGATTTTGACCCAAAATATGTTCACGAAAATGGCGGTAAAAACTTCTATTATTATGTAACCAAAAGCCCCCTAAAATTATTTACTTATGTCGCAGGTGGTAAAGAGTATTCAATACTTAAATGAAAAAGTCACCATTAAACAAAGTAGGTAAGATAGGGAAAGCAAACATAGAAGCAAGAAAAAGAATTGCTGAAATTGCCGAAGAAAAAGGTCTTAACTTTTGTGAGATAAAATTAGATGGTTGTTTGGGTGGTATGTATCTTGCCCCAGCTCATAGACATAAAAGAAGTTGGTATAAAGGAAATGTAGAGCTTTTGGCAGACTTTAATGAATGGGTATGTGCGTGTGTTAGTTGTCATAACCTTATAGAGCATAACGAAGAATTAACAGCTAACATATTCAAAAAATGTCGTTAGAATTTACACTAAAAGGCAACCCCCTGACAACGAATACACTTTATGGGCATACAGGACATAGACGATATATGACACATAGGGGTAAGGAATTAAAAGAAAGTTATCAATGGCAGATAAAATCACAATATAAAAGCAAACCATTAAAGACAGACATAGATTTACGAGTAGAATTATTTTTTGGAGATAACCGAGTAAGAGATATAGATAATTACAACAAGATTTTATTAGACGCATTTACAGGCATACTCTGGGAAGATGACTCGCAAATAGTTTCACTTCTCATAGTAAAAAACAAAGATATTAAAAACCCAAGAATAGAAATACAATTATGAACAAAAACTACAATAAAGAAAGATACGATTTTATTCGCCTAGCAATAAAGCACCGATTATCATATTCACAGATAGGCAAACTCTTAAACATTTCAAAGGCAAGAGTCCACCAAATACTAAAACAAAATAACTATAAAGAAGATTTATGTTTAGTCTGCCGAACAGATACTCCAAAGAAATTATGTGAAAGTTGTCAAAATAGGTTGAAAATATTGAGTAAATTAGCAAAATAGTGTATAATTATATGATACAAACTAACGAAACAAAAGAACAAAGGTTGGCTCGGCAACGAAGACAATTCAATAAACTTCTAAGAGAAATAAAGCAAAGTGTCGCCAGTTCCTATCATTTAAAAGCCCAACACGATGCCTATTATCAAAATGTAAAAGTAATAGAAAGTGTAAACCTTAACTAAAAGATAATATGAAACAAGTAAAAAGTAAGTGTGCAATAGGGTGTGGAGATTTATGTAAAGATTTATGTGCTTGTCGTTGCCACGCCTTTGAAGTTGCCGAAGAAGAAAAGTGTCCTTGTGGAAGAAATATACCAAAAAGTTTATGTTCTTTTCACCCCAAAGACTCTATAGATAATGATTGGGCTTATGGGGGTTTGACTTTTGATAAAATAAAGAATATACTAGAGATATGCAATGTAAACAATGTAAAAATAGAACAAGATTACCTAACCATAAGTTTTGCTCCAAAGAATGTTACTGGAAATACTTGGGTACTCTTAAAGGAGAAAATGCACCAAATTACAAAAAAGTAGTAGGAAAATCACAAGTACATAGATGGATGGAAGTTCATTACGGAAAACCACAAATATGTGAAATGGAGGGTTGCGAAGGGAAAAGTGTATGGTTTGATTGGGCTAAAAAAGAAGGAATGGAGTATGAAAGAAATCGTGATAACTTCTTAAGATTATGTCGGACTTGTCATAGACGCTATGATTTAACCCCAAAACTGAAATTACAAATTGAAAAAAATCTCTGGTGGAATAAAGGCACGAAACCCCCTGGAAAATTATTCAAGAAAGGACACCCCAAATATGGAACTGGAATACAAAAAGGTTATAAATATAAATTCAAAGGGAGTAATCATAAAGGCGAACCGATATAATTATTAGCTATTAGCTTTATTAGATAAAAAATAAGATATGGAAAAACAAGTATATAGTGAAAAAGGAATGAAACTAATAAATTGGTTAGTCGGAGATGACACAGGGGCTTCTTCAGTTAGTATTTTAATACATATGACTGGTTCTAAAAGTATGAAAAATACTCCTCCAAGTGATAAATGGGACAGGGGTCGTTGTGTAAGATTACTTAAAATAATGCCAGAATGGATAGATAGATTAGATGAAATGAATGTTTATAAAGGTTGGAAGGAACAAATAATTTTATTGAAACAAGATTTATTAGTTTAACAAAGCAATCCCACCTTGCAATCATTGTGTGGGGAAGAATGAGGATGAAGACCTGTGAACGCTGTAAAAAAGAATTTAAACCAATGCCGATTTTAGATGATTTTTGGCAGTATGAAAATATAACAGGCGGAACTACTGAAAAATGGACTTGCTTTGAATGTAAAGCCGAAGTTTATCACTTAACCCCCCAAGATTAAATAATATGTCCTCCTCTAAAAACAAAGTTAAAAAAGAAGAAACAGTTGAAATGTATGAATTATGGATTCCTTGTAAAAAGGGCGAAGGTTCAGCAATAACCCAAGATGGTAAGAATATGAAAATGGTAGCACAAATTGTTAATGGTATGGTTTTATATTTAGAGAAAGATTTTTATTTAGAAAAACGACACTTATTTAAAAAAGAAGTAGAACTTTATGAAAAACAAAGTTAAAAATATATGAAAATAGAAATATATAATTGTGATGGTTGTAAAAAAGTATGGGACTTAAAATACGACCCTGGTGTTTATATTATAAGTCACGAAAGTTTAGTTTTTGGCTCGGCTATTATGGGAGATAACAGGATAAATTCGCCGAAGCACTTTTGTAAAGATTGCTGGGAAATAATATATAAATCACTACCTAAATAAATAACCTATGAAACCCAAACTTAAAAATAGAATAGAGAAGAAGGAGGTGAAGGCGTGGGCAACGACACATAAAGGAATTATAACTAATTTTGGCAATAGACTCGATATTTATTCCACCAGAGAAGGTGCTAGGTTTAATGCCGACTCCAATGGATTCAAAGTAGCAAAAATCACCATCTCCTACACTTTACCCCTAACTAAGAGAACTAAGAAATGATACAAATAAACAAACAACCTAATAAGAAATGGTTTTTAAGAAAAGAAGGAAATCCCCACGCCCACTATTATCAAGTAATAGATGATATAGATGAGAAGACATTATTAAATTTAGCAGATAGGATTTATAAGAAGTTTGGCAAAAGTTTTCCACAGGGCGACAAGCCAATTTAATGCTATAATAAAGACTATTATGGATGCAACTTTCCAAGAAGTAGCCGAGTCAAGATTTTATAAATGGAATGAAATTCCACCATTTATACAGAGAAAGTTAAAAAGGTCGTTTTGTATCAACTGCGAGAGGAAACTATCAGGACAAGTGAACTATGTCATTACAAGTAAAAATCGTGTGTTATGGTGGCATAATATATGCCCCGACACAAGCCCAGTAGCATAAAAATATGAACCAATTTTCACAAGAAGAATTAAAAAATATATTAGCTTTAATAGGAACTGCACCAATAACAGGCAAAGATGCCTTAGTTGTAGCTCTATTACAACAGAAGATAACAGGTCTATTAATACCACAGCCAACAGAAGTAAAGGTAGAAGAAAAGAAGGATGGCGAAACAAGTTAAAGGAATAACCGCAGGGGCTATGGATTTACTACACGCAGGGCATTTAATAATGCTCAAAGAAATTCGTAAGCAGTGCGACCATCTAACTGTTGCTTTACAAACTGACCCAAGTATAGACCGACCAGAAAAACATAAACCGATAGAGACAGTAGAAGAACGAATGATACGACTTCAAGCGTGTAAGTATGTGGACAAAATCGTAACCTACGACACCGAGCAAGACCTTTACAACCTTCTTAAAGAACTAAAACCTGATATAAGATTTCTAGGGGCAGACTGGAAGGGAAAACATTTCACAGGAGACGACCTACCTATCAAAGTTATTTTCAATAGCCGAAACCACAATTACAGCAGTTCAAATTTAATAAGTAGGATAAGAAACTCAAAATGAAATTTTTCTTTGATATGGATGGCACTATTTGTGAGAGTAGGCAACAGATTTCATCTGAAATGAAAGAAGTGCTAAAGAAGTTTCAACCTTTCGTGGTGGTATCTGGTGCTTCAAAGCAACGCATAGAGTATCAAATGGATGGGCTACTTTGCATAATGATGGGGCAAAATGGCAACGATACTCCCGACTGGCAGAACAAACTTTCTCAACGAGATGTCAAAGAAATCTTTAACCACATACATAAAATCTATCCCTATTTTCCAGACGACTGCATACAGAATAGAGGTTGCCAAATGTCTCTTTCGTTCATAGGACATAATGCCGACATAAAAGATAAGAAGAAGTTTGACCCACAGAAAAGATTACGACACAGGATTCTAAATAAGATACCATTTAAATCGAAAACTCTTACTTGCCGAGTAGCAGGAACAACTTGCTTTGACTACAACAAGAAAGGACACTTAAAAGGAGATAACCTAAGGCGATATATGAAACTTCACAAGCTGAACCCTAAAGACTGCGTTTATTTTGGAGACAATTTTAGTAAAGGAGGTAATGATGAAAGTGTAAAAGGTGTAATGAAGTGTGTGGAAGTGTCTAATCCACAAGAATTATTATTAAGGCTTAAAAATTATGAGTAAAAGAATTTTATTAACTGGAATTTCTGGCTTCGTAGGGTCGCACTTGATGTCGCATTTATTAAAAAATACAGACTATGAGATAGTAGGTATAGCTTCTTGGCGACATAAAGGTATGCCGACCAGGGTAGCAGAAGATGAAAACTATAAGAAAGATATAAACCGAGTAAAAATAATCACCCACGATTTACAAGCTCCCATAACACCTGACCTTATAGAAAGAATAGGAAAAGTAGATGTAATTTTGAACCTAGCAAGTGATAGCCATGTAGATAGAAGTATCACCGACCCTGTTCCTTTTGTAATGAATAATGTTTCTTCAACTCTTAATATGCTAGAGTTTGCTCGTATCTGCAAACCAGAACTTTTTATACAATTCTCAACTGACGAAGTTTATGGACAAGCCAAGAAGGGAGAGTATCATAAAGAATGGGATGCGATAAAACCCTCTAACCCTTACTCGGCTTCAAAGGCATCTCAAGAAGCTATTGCTGTCGCTTATTGGAGAACTTACTCTGTGCCACTTATTATAACGAACACAATGAACATTTACGGACAATACCAAGATAAGGAAAAATTCGTGCCGTTGGTTATAGACAAAATAATGAAAGGTGAAACTGTGTATATTCACGGCTACCCAGACAAAAAAGAAGCTGGAACAAGATTTTATCTCCATGCTAGAAACATTGCTGATGCGATTACCTTTATGATAGAAAATGTAGAGCCGAAACTTTATCCTGAAATAGACCGACCTGAAAGATTTAATGTTGTTGGAGAAGTAGAACTAGATAACCTAACCCTAGCCCAAAAGATAGCAGAATTACTTGGCAAGAAACTTAAATATGAAATAGTTAGCTTCCACGCCAGTAGGCCAGGCCACGATTTGCGTTACGCTCTCGATGGAAAGAAGCTACAAGATTATGGACACAAATACCCTGTTAGTTTTGAAGATAGTTTAAAAGCAACAGTAGAGTGGTATAAAAAACAATATGAGTAATATTGCCGTAGTTGTTCCTACAATAAGATTAAAAGAATCAGTCCCTGCTTTTATGAAAGCGTGGCAACCACTATTTGATAAACACAATGTTGAGTTTGTCTTGGTAGTAGATGGTGAAAAACCAAAAGTAGTTCATACTGTTAATGTTCCCCAAGAAGCAGGAGATGTAGTTGTAACCAAAACAAAAAAAGAACTCGACCCACATAATTTGGTTTCAAACTTCTGTGCTGGAGTAAGGCAACTTGGTTTTCTTTACATTGCCAAGCATCTTCCAGAGGTTGAATACATAATTACACTTGATGATGATGAGATACCTTTAGGCGACCCAATCCAAGACCATATAACTCAACTTAATCGCAAAGTTCCTATTTCGTGGATTTCAACAGCAACAGATTATATGCGTGGTTTTCCCTATGGAATTAGGCAAGAAGCACCAGTTATGATGTCACATGGAGTCTGGGAAGGAAGCTATGACTGGGATGCACCTTCACAACTTCTAAAGGGTGATACCAGAGTTCAGTTCTATAAGGGTGTAATTCCAAAAGGAATTTATACTCCTATTTGTGGAATGAATTTAGCTTTCAGACGAGAAGCATTACCTTATGTATATTTTGCACCAGTAGGACAATTCAAAGGTGCAGAAAGATGGGATGATATTTATATGGGTGTAATGGTTATTAAGAAATTTGCAGAATTAAATTGGGCGATAACAACTGGTTATGCAAAAGTATTACACGAAAGAGCATCTAATCCTTTTACTTCACTAGCAAAAGAAGCGGTTGGTATTCTTCATGGAGAAGAATTTTATAAAGACCCCGAAAACTACAAGGGCGATGTGTGGTTTAACGAATTTAGAGAGAAGACAAAAAAATGGTTCGATATAACTTACAACATTTAACTCAAGATGATGCACAGAATAAGCCAGGTGCAATCCAAGACGATGAAGCGTTATTGTTCTTTGCTCTTATAAGAGTAACTCGTATTAAAAGAATTTTAGAGTTTGGTGGCGTTCCAGGATATAGTGCTAAAAACTTCTGTGAAGCATTAAATGGAGATGGTATGGTCTACACTACCGATTGGGGTGTTGATGGTGAAACCCCCAAACAAGGGGCTAATCATAAGGTCATTGTAAAGAACGCAGCAGATGTAACACCAGGAGATTTAGATAACGAGCCAGTTGATTTGGTATTCTTTGATTGCCACGCTTACGAAGCTGAACTTTGTGTGTTCCAAAACCTCAAGAGAGCAGGTATCATTACCGATAAAACTATCTTTGCTTTTCACGACACCAACCTTTTAGCCCACGAACTTTCTCTTGGCTATCCGAACATCTCTTATGAAGTAAAAGATGGATGGGTATTCTGCCCACCAGAACGACAACTCGTAAACGATTTTAAAGCGATGGGATATGATATAATAAACTTACACACAAACGCTGAAGTGCATAATGAGAAATTCCCCTATCGCTGTGGATTAAGTATTGCCCGTAAGTTTATTCCACTGGAATTAAAATATGGGGCAACTGCTCCGTGGATGAAACCACAAGATATAGAAAGTGAGCAATTTATTAAAGTAGGAGATTTTGATTATAAAAGAAAATGATAAAATATAAAGACCAAGAATATAAAATTGTAGTTTGCACACCAGCAGGAAGAGAAAAATATCTCTCCGTATTTAAGAAGTTTATTTATCGTAAAATGGATGAAGGTGTGATAGATGGTTGGCAACTCTGGCTCAACACAGTAGATGTAAATGATATTGCTTATATTCATAATATGGAAGCTGAAAATCCAAAGGTAAAAGTTTTTAGGCAAGGTGAACCAATAGACTCACTTGGTTTTTATGAAACCTTTAATCCTTTGAAGACGCACTTGTTCTTCCAGAATGCCCAAGATGACGACACGATTTATATACGCTTTGATGACGACATAATCTGGGCGGCTGACGATGCGATAGAGAAAATATGTCAGGCACGAATAGACAACCCTAAAGCTTTTGTAGTTACTCCCAATATAGTGAACTCAACCATCTGTAACTCATACCACCAAGACAATGGTGCATTGAGTGAAGAAGCTGGTAAGGTCAAGCGATATACATTAAGCAATCCTGACTACGCTTATTTGGATGAATTTAACTACTCCGATAGCAGACTTGCCGACCATATACATAATACATTTAGAAAACATTACGAAGAAGGAACTTTGAGTGCCTATCATTTACCCAGCCGAAGCTATGATGAGTATCAGCGTTTTTCTATTTGCTCTGTTTGTTGGTTTGGTAAGGACAAGATAAGTCTAGGTTATATTGAAGAGCCACAAATAGCGTGGGAACTCCCCCAAGCATTAAATAGACCTAATTACTTTGTTGGTGATGCGTTGCTAGTCCACTACGCATACCATACCCAACGCCCCTACTTTGAGGCGACAGGGAATAAGCATTTAGAATTTTATAAGACTATCACAAAATAATGGAACTACACTATTCACCAGCTCTGGAGGAATGTATGAAAGGTCACTATACTGCTGTTATAGAAGAAGACGAGTATAGAGTTGAGGAACTTTACGATGCCGACCAAGACATAGAATACATTGTAGATATTGGGGCGAACATAGGCACAGCATCAATGCAATTTCAAAGATTCTATCCCAACGCTAAGATACTTGTTTGCGAACCTGAACCTGAATTATTAAAATACGCCAAGCTCAATACAGAGAACAAATTGATTTATGTAGATGAAGCTATTATTGGAGACGATAGAAAGGAAGTAACATTCAATGTTTGCAAGTGGGCAGGGAATGGTCATGTAGATGGAAACTTCCGATGGGATTTATTTAAGCCAATGGGTTCAGAACTAGACCATCAGATAAAAGTTTCTGCGGCTACACTAAAAGAGATAATGGATAAATATGGCTTCCCTAGAATAGACTTACTCAAGATAGACACCGAAGGAATGGAGGGACAGATACTTCAATCATTTAAACCCTATATGCACTTGGTAAAACACTTTAGAGGCGAATGGCACGGAGATAAAGAGATACCCCTAATCAAAGATGCCCTAAAAGATACACACGACTTTTTCTTTAATCGCAAACTTTCAACTCACGGAGACATCTTCGCTACCAGAAAGGACTTCACACCAACCGAAACTCAACACGATGGTTTCAAGATTATTCATAAAGTTGGTCTCCCTGACCGAATTGTAAAATGAAGGGCATTGTAGTTGGCACATCGGAATACACAAAAGACTTCTTATTACCTTGTTTGAGGTCTTTAAAAGGCACGAAATATAATGTGCTAGTAGTCTCCAACGATGGTTACAACCCCAAAGAAATAATTGGAATGTTACAAAATGACTTCCCCAATGGAATAAGTTTAGTGATAAATAGTTGGAATGGTTGGGAGATAGCTGTGCTTCAAAGAGGTAAAGAAACATTCAGTGAGTTCGTTCACATAATGGATACCACACTAATAAAAGATATATCAATGTTTGATAGGTTGTTTGAGATAGAGGGCAATGTCGTGCTTACCAAAGGTAACTTCCATTATATGGGTAAGTTTGTTTCAAGAGAGCTACCCAACTTGCCAATAGTCCGAGACAAGACAACTGCGATAATGCTAGAAGTTAGATGGCTAGATGGTTTCCCTTATAAAGAGTTTGAGCCTGATTTGCCTGTCCATTCATTGAATTGGGAGGTCGTTCACGGGCAAAATAGAATGAGACTTGAGAACAAATATATGATAAAATGGAAGGGGACTGCTTGGGTCTCACCTGAACAATTAGAAGAATTATCAGAAGAAATAAATAAAAAATGTTCCGCAGGAATGACAAACTGCGAAACTTGCTCAAATGAAAAATCTTAAAACAGCAGAATATGTAACACCTCATCACCCAGATAAACTCTGCGATAGAATATCTGATGCTATTTTAGATGCGTGTTTAGAACAAGACCCTATGAGTAGAGTTGCGATAGAGACTATGGGTGGACACGGCATTATAACTATTACAGGAGAACTAACTACTAAGGCATACATAAACGCAAGAGAAATAGCTCAACGAATAGCAGGAACTCAATATGGAGTGCAAATTAACATAGTATCTCAAAGTCCTGAGATAGCACAGGGAGTAGATACAGGTGGTGCAGGAGACCAAGGCATTATGGTAGGTTATGCTTGTAACGAGAACGAAGAAATGATACCCCAAGAGCTATACTTGGCTCGTTCACTAGGTAAATATATATATACAGAAGAACCTTTTGATGGCAAGACCCAAATAACACTAGACGGCGACCAAATAACAACAGTAGTAGCAAGTTTTCAAAATGTATCTTCAACAGAATTAGAGAACCTAGTAAATGAATGGCTACAACTTCAAGGAGTTAATTATGGAGTAAAGATATATTGCAATCCAGCAGGAGACTGGAAACAAGGTGGCTTTGAAGCTGACACAGGAGTAACTGGTAGAAAACTAGCAGTAGACAATTATGGAACTAGAATACCAATAGGAGGTGGTGCATTTAGTGGTAAAGATGCTACGAAAGTAGATAGAAGCGCAGCATATATGGCTAGAAAAGTTGCAGTAGACCTATTAAAAGAGTATAATGCTAGAGAGGTAATAGTAAAACTAGCTTATGCAATAGGAGTAGCTGAGCCAGTAATGCTAACAGCTAATGTAGACGGAAAGAACATAGAACTATACGGCTCTAAATATACACCTAGATACATTATAGAAACTCTTAATTTAAGGAAACCTCAATTTGAAAGATTAGCAAGAGAAGGACACTTTGGAACTAATAATATATGGGACAAGTAGGAAGACCACTAAAATTTAAATCAGTAGAAGAATTACAAGCTAAGATAGATGCTTATTTCAACGATACCCCTAAAGATGAATGGACTATAACAGGACTAGCTTTAGCCCTTGATACATCAAGGAAAGTCTTAGTTGAATATGAAGATAAGGATGAATTTAGTAACGCAGTAAAAAAGGCGAAGCTGATAGTAGAAAATGGTTATGAAATAGATTTAAAGAAAGCAGGAAGAAGTGGAACGATATTTGCCCTAAAGAACTTTGATTGGAGAGATAAGACAGAGCAAGATGTAAATGTGAGGGAACTACCTCAACCTATAATAGATGTTCATACAGACGACAGCAACCAAGCGAATAAGCCAACTGAAGAAACGAATTAGAGCTATTCAGGGAGGTTCTTCAGCTAGTAAAACTATAAGTATTATCTTATGGTTAATTGCTCTTGCTCAAAGCGATAAAGAAAAGACTTTAACCTCGATATGTTCCGAGAGTATTCCACACTTAAAGAGAGGTGCTGTGCGTGATTTCAAGAACATAATGCAAGAACATAAGTATTGGCGAGATGCTAACTGGAATGCAACTGATAGTATTTATACATTTGAAACAGGTAGTCAGATAGAGTTCTTCTCAACTGATAATGGAGATAAACTTCGTGGAGCAAGACGAGATAGACTATTTATAAATGAAGCAAACAATGTAACCTTTGAAGCATTTGAACAGCTAGAGATAAGAACTAAGGACTTTGTGTATCTGGACTGGAATCCCTCAAATGAGTATTGGTTCTACACTGATATACTTGGCAAGAGAGAAGATGTAGACCACATAATTTTAACTTACAAAGATAACGAAGCCCTAGACCCACAGATTGTAAATGCCCTTGAACAACGAAAAGAAAGAAAGTCTTGGTGGAATGTTTATGGCTTAGGTCAGCTTGGAGAAGTTGAAGGTAAAATATATAGAAATTGGAATATCATAGATGAGATACCACACGAAGCAAGACTAGAACGCTATGGGTTAGACTTTGGTTATAGTAACGACCCGACAGCTATTGTGGCTATCTACTATTACAATGGGGGCTACATCTTAGATGAGACAACCTTTCAAAAAGGATTGAGTAATAAACAGATAGCAGATATATTAAAGAACCACGACACTGCTCTCGTTATAGCTGATAGTGCCGAGCCAAAGAGTATAGATGAGATAGCAAGTTATGGCTTATCTATTGCTGGGGCAGAGAAAGGCAAGGATAGTATCGTTCACGGAATTGCGATGGTTCAAGCTCAGCGAATATCAATGACCAAAAGAAGTGTAAACATCATCAAAGAGTATAGAAACTATTTGTGGTTGACTGATAAAAATGGTAAAATAGTAAATGAACCAGACGGAGGATTTGACCACTCAATGGATGCAATACGATATGGTCTCGTCTCACTAGTTAAGAACTCTACTGGTGATATGGAAGCAGAGAAAGCTGATAGAATGCTCTCACGATTAAAACAACTAACACCACAAACGAGATGATTATATTACACTATCCACCTTTTTGGGTGAACATATTAGTATCATTATTAGGTTTAACATATGTCTTATGGAGAATCAAAGACCAAAATTAACCGACCCTGCTGAGTTCGCACTTATCAAACAGATGTATTTCCAAGACAACAGACCTTTTAATGATAACTTAGACCCTATTGAAAGGAACGATAGGCAAGAAAGTAAATTAAAAAATAAGCAAAAGAGTTCAAGATGAAGAAATTTTGGGAAACAGAAGGAAGAATGGTAAAGATATTTAGTGGAATGTTCCTATCAACTTTTCTAGTTTTTCTTTACTTGAATACTAACCTACCGTGGTATGCCAGTGTATTTTATGCCTTTATATTCTTTGTGTTTGCTTTTATGGTATGTGCAATAGTATTTGGCGAGGTTTATGATAGCAATAAATAGTATGGAATTAACACCCAACGAAAAAGATATAGTAAACATTATGAGAGAACTCAAACCTTTTGAAATAGTAGAAATACGCAAGGATTCAAATGGAGAATGCGATAGTTATATAGTAAAACGAGAACAGAAAATACATTTTATTAAACTTTATCAGAAGAAGTTATCCACATAATTGCTTTACATTTTAAAATAGTGTATAATAGATATTAACTTAATAATCAGCTCAGCAGGTGAACTGGGGGCATAACAAAACATTATGCTTACAATTCAACAAGAACTGGGGATTATAAAATCAAACTACGATAAGACAATAGATTTAGTTCAAGGACTGCCGTTCTCACAAAAGAGACAGATAAAGACTATTGAATTCTACTCTAATAGCAAGTATTTGAATGGGCAACTAGACGAACTAGGTAGAGAGAAGCCATTTATGCAGATACTCAATGCTATCTGTGATGTAGAAAACTCTGCTAAAGACTTAGATACAAAAGATATTAAGGTGGATGCTGATGATGGTAACCACTATTTAGAGTCTTTCTTACTTTCTAAGGACATTCAAGTCTGGATGAAAGAAGCTGACTTCGCCAAGACCTTAAACGATATGAGAGATATACATACTCGCTATGGTTCTTTGCTTGTCAAAAAGTGTATTGAACGAGATGAGAATGGCGAAAAGATACTCAAACTAGAACTACCTGAATGGAAGAACACTCTAACCGACCAAGTAAACATAATCCAAGGTGCTATTGTAGAAACTCATTGGATGACTGCCGTAGAACTATCCAAGATGACCGAGTGGAAGAACCTAGACCAAGTAATGGAGAAGTTAAAAGGTGGTGGCTCGTCAAAGCGTATCCCAGTCTATGAGATACGAGGTGAGTTCAGTAAAGCTACCTTTAAGAATGCTAACGGAGAAAAATACTCAACAAAAGATGAAAAAGAGTTTAGCTATCAGCTTTACTATGTTGCAGGGAATCCAGTAGAGTCTGGTAAAGAAGATAACATAGAAGCATTTGTTACACTTTACAGCGAAGATGACACCGAAAGAGTCTATAAGTATCTAGCACGAAAGCCAAGAGCTGGTAGAAGTTTTGGTGTTGGTGTATTTGAAGAAGGTGAGGAAGCCCAAGTATGGACCAACGACACAGTTCTCAAACAATACCGAGCAATGGAATATACCACAAAGGTTATTGGTCAGTCTGCTTCTAAGAAGTTAAAAGGGCGTAATCTTCTAACTGAAACAGATGACGGAACTATCCTAGAACACGAAGACAATAAACCTATCACAGCTCTTAATCTTCTTCCAAGTGGTGGACTAACCCAATACTCAAACTTAATTCAGCAATGGTATAACCAACTAGAAAAAACAACAAGTGCCTATTCAGCTCAACGAGGCGATACGCCCCCAAGTGGAACACCATTTAGACTTCAAGCCACTGTATTACAGCAATCATCTTCTGTATTCAAGACCTTACAGCAAGAAATGGGCATCTTTATTACAGAAATCTTTGAAGACTGGATTATGCCTTATCTAGCGACTAAGCTAAACAAAGAACATATCTTATCCTATGACTTCTCCCCAGAAGAGCTAAAAGAGATAGATAAAAACTTCTCAACCAGAAATGCCAACGACCAAGCAAAAGAAAAGATACTAAGTGGGCAGATAGTTACCCCAGAAGAATATGAAGTGTGGGTAAATGGGGCAGATGAGTTCATTAAACAAACAAAAGGTAAGAGGTTTATCGTAATCCCCAAGAACTTCTATAAGAACCTAGAAGCTAAAGTAACTATCAATGTAACAGGTGAACAGAGAAATAAGGCAGCAACTCTAGAAAGTCTAACAAACATATTGATGACTGTTTCAGGTAACCCAGCCCTAACCCAAGACCCTGTCCTTTCACAGGTTTTGATGAAGATACTAGAATTGTCGGGTGCAGGAATAAGCCCAGTAAATATTTCGTCAGCTATCAGTGAAAAGAATAAAGCCCAAGAGAAATTACAAGCCGAACAGGCTATGACAGGACAACCAGAAACAATGTCATTATCAGCTAAAGCCCCAATGACAGTATGAAATCAATTTTAGAATTTTATCAAGACACAGATACGAAGAACAATGTCCACGAATACTTGGCACAGTTCTTTAAAGAGGAAGCCGTAAGGCGTTTAATGAACCGAGAAGATGCTGTAGCCCTAGCTGATGCAACCGATATGTTGAATAAAGCATTTGAAAACATGGAAGTATTATTTGCCCCAAAGTCGGAGGGGAAAGAGATTAAGAACGAAGCACGATGAAGAAACCAACAAAGAAAACAATAAAAAAGACTCACGCCAAGAAACAATCCTTTTGGAGCAAAGTTACTGGAGGGAGAATGGTATAATCTATGTCCGAAACGACATTAAACTAGGATGTTGGAAATCCATAAGCCAACTTAACGCCACCCCTATGAGGCATAAACTAGGGAAAATCTATGTCTGAACAAGACAACGAAGCAGTCGCTGTGGACACAAGCACAGAGGTTGAGGAAACTACCAATAGTTCCGAAAGCAGTGAACAGGAGAACACTGTGGACTTAGCAGAAGTAGAGGAATTGCGTAAAGCAAAATCTCAATTAACTGCTAGAGCCAAGAAAGCTGAAGAGGAGTTAAAATCCCTTAAAGCTAATCCTCCCATTAAAAGCGACCCACAACTTTCAGATGAACTTAAACTGATTGCTCGTGGATTATCAGATGAGGAAATCGAACAGGCGAAAGTGATAGCAAAAGGTAAAGGCATAGTCCTTACAGAAGCTATTAAAGACCCTCTCTTTGTAATCTTCCAAAGTGATTTGAAAGAAAAAGAAAGAAAGGAAAACGCTAAACTCGGTGCTTCAAAAGGTTCTGGTGAGTCAAGAGACGAAACCTTAATCAAACCAGAGATGACACGAGACGAACACGAAAAGGCATTCAAGAAAGTAATGGGATTATAAACATTATAAATTTATGGCAACAGGAACATTACCAACCGCAACGATGTCGTCAACGACACTTGCATCAAACATCCCTCTTCTTTGGGGAGAAAAAATCAATGAGTTTTTCAAGTTAAAACTTATGATTGCGGACTTCTTCACAGACCGCTCTTCCGAATTAGCAGGTGGTGGTTCAGCACTCTATACTCCAAACTTAACCGAGTTCACAGCAGCAGCTAAGAGCAACGCTACAGCAGTTACTCTTAACAATGCTACTGACACAAAGATTACTTTGACAGTAGACCAGTGGTATGAAGTATCATTTGCAATCGAAGATAGGGAAGCAGCACAGGTCAAGCATTCTTACTACTTACAAGAGAGATATGCACAAGGTGCAGGATACACAATCGCTAAGAAACTAGAAGTCGCACTCGCAGAGTTGTTTGACAATTTCTCAACAACTGTCGGTGCTTCTACTACTTCTGTAGCAGATAGTGAAATCCGTGCAGCTATTGCAGCTCTTGAAGCAATAGGCATAGACACAACTCAGGATGTTGCATTCTTTGTTCACCCAAATGTATTTTGGAAACAAATTCAAAATCTTGATAAGTTTAGCTTGGCAGTCAATTCTCCAGTTAATGACCCAACAGCAAAAGTTCCAAAGGCAACTTTGTATGGTATTCCAGTCTACATTTCTGCAAATGTTCAATACATTTCAGGAACAGTTGGAAGAACAAACGCTCTTGCACACAAGGACGCATTGCATTGGGCTACCTCTCCATTAGGAAGTGGTGGTTCATTAAGTGGTGGTTCAATGACAGGAAAGTATGGAGTTCGTGTTCAATCAAACTACCTACCAGAATATCTTGCAACTCTAACTACCGCAGATTTACTCTACGGCGTTGTAGAAAACCGAGATACAGCAGGTGTAGCTATTTGGACATCAAACTAAGTCAATTATTAGTTAATTGTTTGGGTTGGGTATCAGAGGCAAATCAAAATACCTAACCCGAATTTGCCAACAATTTTATGGGAAATGTAGTAATAAGTCCAAACATAAGAAAAGTAAGCGAAAGGATAGACCCAGCAGGTAATATCATAAACGCTAGGACAAAAGAAATAATCAAGCCAGTAGAACCAGATTTTATACCACCAACACCACCAGTAATACAGACACCAGAAGCACCAATAGAAAATAAAGTAGGTTCAAAAATAGACGAGATGATAAACAAAAAGATAGAGGAGTTGGTCGCCAAAAAGATAGAAGAAGCATTAAGCAAACTATAATTATGAAAGTATATTATGTAAATTCAAATAAGGAAGGATGCTACAATGTGAGATGTCTTTTCCCTTTACAAGAGAATGGATGGGATGGCGATAGAACAACTTTTATTCCAAGTCTACCAACCCCAGAACACAAAGCTCAAGCCCTAGTAGATGCTGATGTGGTAGTATTTCACCGACCAGAAACAGACGAATCTTTGGTAGTAGCCAAGAAGCTCAAAGAAGTAGGCAAGAAGATAGTCTACGATAATGATGACACTTACCAAGACTATAATGGTTTTAAGTTCTCCGAGTTTATGAACGAAGAAAAGGTAAAGAAAGGATTAGGTAAACTAGATAAAAACTCTAATGACTTCATCAAAGAAGCTGACCTAGTTACTTGTTCAACCGAGTTCCTTAAAAAGGAATACGAGAAGATAAACCCTAATGTAATAGTCTTGCCTAACGCAGTAGACCCATTTTATTACCCAACACCACTACGAAATGACATGGACATAGTTAGAATAGGTATCACTGGTTCAGTAGGCATTACGAATGATGTAGAAGTTCTAAAACCCATTATAGAACACTACCAAAATGACCCAAGAGTTCGCCTAGTATTACTTTCACTCCCACCAGAGGGCGATAATGAGATATATAAGAAACTTTACTCTGAAGAATATGCTTTCTGGAACAAGATAAATATAGAATGGCACTCTTTTGTTAGCTACGATAAATACTACGAGTATCTAAACAACCTAAAGCTAGACATGATTATCGTGCCACGCTTTGACTCATATTTTAATCGTTGTAAGTCTAATCTTAAATTCCTTGAGAATAGTATGCTAGAAATACCAACCATAGGACAGAGCTTTTCAACGGGTGATTCTCCTTACGAAGTCAATCCAAGAGATGCCGAACACCTATTACTCGCTACTGATACTGCAAGTTGGATAGAACAGATAGAAAAACTAATCAACAACAAAGAACTTCGCTTAGAAATGGGAAAGAAAGCCCACGATTATGTTGTAGAAAATTATTCTATCGAGAAACTAGCTCACCTATGGCGAGAGGCTTATGAATCATTATTCACTAATAAATAAACTATGTATCCACGAACAATAACAATAGAAAATGACGAACTAAAAGCCCTTATAACAAAGAAAGGTGAATTGGTAAATAAGGGTAGAGCTGTATCTGAAAAAATTGAAAATGTTGAGAAAAAAATGGAAGAGGTAGATAAGAAAGTCCAAGAAGAAGAGGCAAAGGTAGACATCTCTGACCTAAACGAAAAGCAGAAAGCTATCGGTGCAAAGGTAGACGAAGCTATTAAGGAAATGGAAGCTATTAGAAAGGAAATCTTTGACCGAATGATTAAACAAGTCCCTGATGGACTCCATAAGCAATACGAAGACTTACATAAAGAGAAAGAGAAACTAGAAGAGGAACGCAATAAGATAGCATTGAAAGCACAAAAGTATAACGACAAGATAATCCCTACTGGTAGAGAGCTAATGAAGCCGTTTTTGAAAGATATGTATGAAGATTACGATTCCCTTTACATTGAAGATGGTGAGATAGTCGCCACTATCTTCAGTCATTTACACGACTTTAAAGTAAACTTTAAGAAAAAATAATGGTCTTTAGCGATACAACAAACAAAAATGGTGCTGTACAATTCATAGAGAGTCTATGCAAACTTGGTGATGGTGGAATAACCAACGATACTACACTATACAAGCAGATAACCTCTTATTTCAATCAGTCCTGCAAGAAAGTAGCGACTGCTCTTTTAAGAGTAGACAAGAACTGGAAATGGGACGACTTTAACTACACAGACTTCCCTATTGCAACGATTGACCTAGTAAACGGGCAACGAGATTACACACTTCCAGCTTCAACCTCTGGTGGCAATGCTTCTACCCTATGGCGAGTAAACAGAGTTCGTATAATGGGAACTGATGGACTTTATTATCAAATACCTATGTCTTCTCCGTTAGATAATGAAACCCAATCTGGTTCAGCTTATTATGGAACACCAACGAGCTATAAGATGATAGGCAATAGTATTCGATTGAGTCCAATTCCTAGCACCTCAACAGTAACCCTAACAGCAGGGCTAGAAGTTCAATTCCAGCGTTCAGGTGATGACTTCACGACAGCAGATACAACACAGCAACCTGGCTTCCCTGATGCTTACCACGATTTACCTTGTTACGATACAGCTTCGGCTTATTTGATGCCACTCAATACACAACTAGCGATAAACTATTCAACGATATTTAACCAGAGATTAGAATTATTATCAGAAGACTGGTCTAACCGAAATGACGACAACAAGAACCAGATTAGAACAGTTTATAGACGACCAAGATAATGGCATACCCCAGTAAAAACTCAAGTAGCTACTCAGCACCAACAAAGAACGCAAGTAATTTCTCTATTCCTTCACAGAATAATAAACAATGGGGTAACGAAACAAGAACTTGGGCAGAAATGACAATGACTTGGGCAGAAATGCTTATTAGCACTTATCAACAAAAATCATAATGGCAATAATAACCACAATTTTAAGCACAGATGTAATAGGAAATAGTAGAGCTACTATAAATACTAATTTTTCTAATTTAAACATAGACAAAGCTGAGTTGGCTTCACCTATTTTCACTGGCACAGTAACAACTCCAGCAATAGTGTTAAGTAGTGAAACTGCTTCTACCATAGCTTCATTTGATGCATCTAAAAATGTTAAATCTCTTGCTCTTGCCACTTATCCTTCATTAACCGAGTTGTCCTATGTCAAAGGTGTAACGAGTGCAGTACAGACACAGTTAGGAACGAAAGCACCATCAACAAGCCCAACCTTCGCAACTTCGGTTACAGGTTCATATCTTACAGCTTCGGAAATACTGATTACAGATGCAAACAAAAATATAGTATCAGGGGCGGTTGCCACCTATCCTTCATTAACAGAGTTATCGTATGTTAAAGGCGCAACTTCTGCTTTACAAACACAATTAAATGCAAAGTCTGCTGGTCTATTTAAGAACGGAGTTACTACTCGTGATTTGTCAACTGCTTCAGGTGACCAAACAATAGCACACGGACTTGGTGTTGCACCAAAGAAAATAAGGATAACTGCATTCAATTTTAACACAGCAGATAACACTAAATTCAGTCAGTCATTTGGAACATACAACGGAACAACTAACTCCAATATACACAAAGGAGCAAATTCCAATAACCAATACTACGTAGGGGCTGACAGCACAAACATCATCACAATTTATGCCTATGATATAACAAATACTTCACCAACTGTAGCAACAGCTGCTTACGATGCCACAAACATTACACTTGCTTGGACAAAGGTCGGAAGTCCAACATCAATAGCTTATATAATGTGGGAAGCAGAAGCATAATATTATGAAACCACAAAAGATATTTGAATTAAAAGGAGAAGATTTTGCAAAAGGTTTATCATATAAATCATCTTTTCCTGTTGGTGGTATTTGGGGAAGTTCTAGTAGTTTTGACCCATTTGAAGATTATGGATATTTAATAACTTCTTTAGATTATTCCAATATAAATACTTCTACTGATACCCCAATAACGATAACAAATTGGAATGAATCAGGAACAGCAAAACTATATGTCCATACAGCTACAAAACTTCGTGAAGTGTTGGCAGGTTCACCATATACTGCATCAGATGAATCGGCAGAAATTGATGTAACTTCACCAGTGACAGGAGCTATTTTATTTCAAGGAAGATATATTTATGCCCAAGCTACAGCAATAGAAATATTTTCAAACACTCTACCAGTGGCAAGTGCAAGTAATGTTAGAATATTTAATAGTGGTGGTTCTAATACACAATGGTATACTCCAATGTGTGTAGGAGCAGATAAGAATTTATATTTTGCACACGGAGATATAGGAAAAATCACTAATGTAACTAGTGCAGATGCTGGTGTTATTGCTTACAACCTAGAAGGTAATATGTATGCTAGAGATTTAATTAATGATGGGAAATATCTTGTAGTTGTTGCTGATAATAATACTTCTAACCAAGTAGGAGCAACCCCAGCCACGGGAAGCTACCGTTGTCAGGTTTACTTTTTTGATGTGAATAACGGGCGAAGCACGGCAGATTATATATATGAGTTCACAGATTCTTATGTCACAAGTGTAAGATTTTTAGATGGCGTAGTTTACATATTTGGAAAAGATAACCTATGGGCTTGCAATTCAGTAACTCCTCCAAAGGTTGTGTTTAGTTTCAACTCAACATCAACAATAACTGAGCCTCCTAAAACACCATTTCAAGTAACACAAAATACCAACTCATTATTCTGGTGTGGTGTAACAAATCAAAAGATTTACGCTTTCGGCTCTCTAGTTTCAGGAATGAAGAAGATATTTTATCAACCATATTCTGTAGGACACACACCATCAGCTATTACCACAAATGGAACTAAATTTTATGTAGGAACATCTGGAGCTAATGATATGCTCTCTATTTTAAATACTGGCTCAACTAGAACACTAACTTCATCACAAACAGCATCAATTTTTCTACCACAACCTTATAGATTTGCCTTTGCTAAAGTTATAATGAAAAGTAAATTAGCAAGTGGTGGACAAGTGTATTTAGGTGTAACAAATAATGATGGGAACATCTCTTTTGCTACGACAAAGCTATACTCAACAATAGGAGCAAAACAGTCAATCATATTTAATTTAGAAAACGATACCACAGCTTCAGTAAAAGAATTTAATGATTTCAAATTAGCAGTAGGTAGTAACCAAACCATCGCAAAGGTGGAATTATGGGCTTATCCAGTAGAAAATTATGAACAATCAATATAAACAACCTGAAGAAGTAAAGATTGAAGATGTAAAATTAGAAACACCAGTCTTTTTGGATAAGTCTATTGGAGTTTTTGAAACAGTTACTGCTGCACCCACAGGAACACCAACAAATATGATAAACCAAATTAAAATCTATACTAATGGTTCAACTTATAGACTTTACTGGTATGATGCAAAAAATAATGTCTGGCACTATGTAACAGCAACAGCATAATATGGTATAATTAATATTATAACAAAACTAAAATGCAACCAACAGAACAAGATAAATTAAATAAAGCAGCAGTCCTAGCGAGTGGAGTTCAGACTCCCTATCTTGGGCAGACTACTCCGAATGTTCCAGTTTCTTCAATCGCACCAGTCCAAACATTACCGATACAAAATTCAATTCAAACTCCAACAGATACAGGTGCAACAACAGTCGCAGGAGCAACTTCTTCAAGTAATCAATTCCTTACTGATTATCAAAAAATGATTGACTTACAAAATCAAAATAAAGATACCTCAATGGAGGACTTGATTAAAAGTATTTCAGGTGATTTAGGAAGCGTAACAGGAAGGGGCGAAGCTCAACTACAAGCTGAGCAATCACAAGGTTTACCACAGACCAATAAGGAACTAGTTGACCTCAATGCACAAATATTAGAAAAATCTGCTGCTTATGAGAAACTAAAGACAGATATTGAAGCAGGTGCAGGACAAAAAGGATTAACAACAAGTGCGGTAATGGGGCAACAGGGTGCAGTAGCACGACAACAAGCATCAGAAATTGGTTTACTACAAGCTAGGGCATTAGGACTTCAAGGACAAGCTAAATCAGCACAGGATGCAGCTAATAGAGCAGTAGACCTCATGTTCCAAGACCGAGAAGCTGTACTAAATGCTAAACTTAAACAAATAGAACTAATACAACCTTTACTTACAGCTCAAGAGAAGAAAAGAACTGATGCACTTAATTATGCTCTCGGTAAAGAAGCCACAGCACTTGCAGAACAAAAACAAACACAGAAAGATATAGAAGGAATAGGTTTACAATTAGCACAGTTTGGAGTAGACCCAAGTATTATAAAGGGTGCTAGAACAGTTGGTGAAGCACTACAATTAGCAGGGACTAATTTAGTAGACCCTAAACAAAAATATGAAATTGCAAAATTAAAAGCAGAAACCGAAAAAGCACAAACAGAAAACTATTACTTAAATTTATATGGTGGTATGACACCAAGTCAATATTCTTCTTATGTAAAAGACCAAAAGAAAGCTATTGAAGATGCAAAGACCGAAGAGGAGAAAAGTAGACTTCAAGGAGAAGCATTAGGTGAAACAGTTAATTTAATGGAAGGTATCTTAAAAAGTCCAGGGTTAGCTGCTTCGGTTGGAACAACAGGATTATCACGAACTGGAACAGGAAGATTAGGTACAGCATTAGGTGGTGCATTAGCTGGAGCTGGTGCTGGTTCATTAGCACTCCCAGGTGTTGGTACAGTAGTTGGTGGTGTGGCAGGATTAGTAGGTGGATTATATGCAGGAAGTCCAGCAGAATTAAGTGGTGCTAAACAGAACTTCATTGGAAGTGTTGAACAAATGATAAGTCAGAAATTCTTGAATAATCTTATAGATGTTAAAGCACAGGGTGCAACATTTGGTGCTTTGCAAAAAGCAGAACAAGATGCTTTAACAGAAGCAGCTACCAAGATAGGAAATTGGAGAATACGAGACAAAAACGACAAAGTTATAGGATATAACATTGACGAAGGAAACTTCAGAACAGAAATGAATATCATACTCAGACTAACTAAATTAGCCAAAGAACGAGCAACTGGTAAACAATTTTCACCCGATGAAGAATCAGTATTAAATGCTGGGTTTGGAGAGAATAGTAATTACAATGCTTTATCACCAGGGCAATTTTACCAATAACTTAAAATACTATGGCATTCAATCAACAAGAACAAGAAATTATAAAATGGGGGCTAGATAATAATAAATCTCGTCAAGAGGTAGAACGAGCTATTGTAAATTATAGAACAGGTATAGTTCCACAAGCACAACCAGTAGCAGAACCTTCATTTTTACAAGGACTTAAATCAGATATACTACAAAGAGCTGATAAAGTCGGTGTAATACAAGCACGAGATAGTTCCATACCAGAAAAAGCAGTTCAAACATTCGGGCAAGGTGCTGGTGCAGCTGCTAATGTTATAGAAAAAACTGCTGAACAAATTCCAGGAGTCAAACAAACATTTGGTGCTATTGGAAGTGGTATAAATTGGTTAGCAACTTCTGACAAATCCCCTATTAAGGCACTAGGTAATGTTATTGGAGAAAGTAAGGCACTTCAAGAAGCAGTAAAATTATATGACACAGACCAGAACTTCAAAGATAGTGTTGATGCAGTAGCGAACATAGCTCGTTTGGGTGGCGATGTACAACTTGCTAGTGATGCAGTAAATCTAACTAAGAATTTAACTAGTAAAATCAAGGCTAATGTAGAACCAACTGTCACAGGAGTAAGAACTGCTTTAGAAAATGCCCCTAAAGTATCTGAAGGACTGAAGTCAGTTTTAAAGACTAGAGATGAAAAATTACTTGCTATATTTTCTGGAGAAGAAACTTCAGTGGTTAAAAAAGCATTAGAAAATCCACAAATAGCTGACTTAGGTATAACACAGGGAGATACAGCACTAAGGACTGCGGTAAATCAAGGAGCAGAATCCTCTATAAAAGCAAGACAAACATTTACACAGGCTTATGGTGATGCCTTTAAAACATTAGTAAAAGATAATCCAGCTAAAGTAACTAATAGACAAAAAGTTCTTTACCAATTTACAGATGAATTAACAAATCAGGGTGTAAAAATCAAAAATGGTAAACTAGATTTTAAAACATCTAAAATAGTTGCAAATCCAGGTGAAATAACAAAAATAAATAATGCCTACGAAGCTATAAAAGGTTGGAAAGATTTTAGTTTACAAGGAACAAATGAACTTAAACAATTAGTAGGACAACTTACGAAGTTTGCTACTGAAGCAGGTGGAAGTTCTAAGTCTCCATTCTTGGGAAGATTTTATAAGTATCTTGATGACCAAATAAAAGGTGGATTAACACCAGAAGCTAAATTACAATATGAAACAATGAATAAGAAGTTTGGTGATACTATCGGTCTTTATGATGATATGGTAAAAGCATTTAATTCTGGAGACCCATTTACCAAACTAGCTCAATTATTTGGAAAGAATAAAGATGCACTTAGACAAGTTATAGATTTCTATGAATCAACTACAGGTAACCAAATAGCACCAATAGTTGCAGGAAGAACACTTGCTATGGAGAAACAAGCTGCTTTTGGATTCTTGAATCCTCGTTCTTGGGTAGATTTCTTTATTCCTCCAGAAGTTCAGGCAAAGATAGTAACTGGATATGGAAAATTAAAGAATCAGTCTTTAAATGAAGCAAAAACTGCTCCAATTAAGAGTGGAACTAATATAAACCCTAGCCAAACCCCTAAAATTGATAAGACTATCATATCCCCTAAGTCTACCACAAAAGGTTTAAAAGGCAAGGGCGAAATCCCAACAACTAACCTAATATCTGAAGCAAAGAAGTATAAGAGTGCGGAGGAGTTATCAAAAAATACTTATGGATAAACTAGACCAAATAAAACAAAAGATAGAAGAAATAAAAGCAAAGAGTGTTTTAGCCCCAGAATTAAAGGCATTTTCCACCCTAGTTGTTTCGGTCGCTAAAATCCTTAAAGACAACTTTGACACTACTTCAAAGGAGAACAAGGATTACATCAAAAAAGTCCTAGAATACATAACCGAAGAACATACTAAAATACTCTCAAATGTTAATCGTGAAACATCAGGACAGAAGAAGGACTTTGAAAGTAAGCTTGCCGAACTTAAAAAACTCGTAGGACAAGTCAAAGATGGTAAAGACGGAATTGATGGGCAAGATGGTTTAGATGGAAAAGATGGTAAAGATGGCTCACCTGATACTCGTAAAGAAATCGTAGAAAAAATAAACACAGGCACTAAGAAAGACCTTAAGATAGAACTAGCTCAAATTGAAGGGCTAGAAAAATCTAATGTAAAACTTTCGGACTCAATAATCAATCGAGCCATAGGTATCGTAGACCAACGAACTTCCTTTTTAATAAATAAAATAAACAATCTTCCTACAAGTGGTGGAATATCTCTCACAGACCTTTCAGCTGGAACTGGAATTTCCTATGATAATACAACAGGTGTAATAACCAACTCTGCCCCCGACCAAACAGTCGCCCTCACAGCAGGAACAAACATAACTTCTATCACAGGAACTTATCCTAATTTTACAATAAACGCAGCGACACAAACTACAGATATTTCAGGTAAGATAGATAAAATAGCTGACCCAAATGCTAATAGGTTATTTGGTTGGGATGATACAGATAATGACTATAAATATATTGCAATAGGAACAAATCTTGCTTATGACCACGCTACTCATACTCTTTCAGCTACAGCAGGTGGAACTGGCGATGTTGTTGGTCCAGCAAGTGCAGTAGATTCTAACTTCGCATCATTTAACACAACAACAGGTAAACTAATTAAAGATAGTGGAAGTAAGGCATCTGATTTTTATTCTTCTAGTAATCCTAGTGGTTTTACTTCTAATACAGGAACAGTAACTTCAGTCGCAGCTTTAACTCTTGGAACAACTGGAACAGATTTAAGTTCAACAGTAGCCACAGGAACAACAACACCAGTAATCACTCTTAATGTACCAGATGCTTCAACCACTGCAAGAGGTGTAGTTACTACTGGTACACAATCATTTACTGGAGCAAAAACTTTTGTTACTCCACCAGTATTTACTAAAGGTATAGATGCAACAGCTAAACTAGCATTTGATGTTTCTGCACTTTCAACAGGAACAACTAGAACATTCACTGTGCCTGATAGAAGTTTAACTATTGATAATATAACAACTGGAACAACTACAACAGGCACTGGTTTTTTAAAGGGTAATGGTTCAGTAATTTCTTTTGACAACTCTACATATCTTACCTCCCTTTCGGGGGCAGTTCTTACAGACCAAACTTCAGGACAGACTATAGGTGCAACGGGTGCTAGACTTACTAAACTATGGGCAACAGATATTACAGTTACTAATGCAATCGCAGGTTCTATAACTGGAAATGCTGCTACGGTTACAACTAATGCTAACCTAACAGGTGATGTAACCTCAACTGGTAATGCAACTACAGTAGTAAAAATAAACGGAACTTCACTTGCAGGACTAGCCACAGGACTTCTAAAAAACACTACAACGACAGGAGTTCCAAGTATAGCTGTCGCAGGAACAGACTATTCTGCTGGAACTGCATCACTTGCTACTGGTATTCTAAAATCAACTACAACGACAGGAGCTTTGACTATCGCTGTCGCTGGTGATTTCCCAACTCTTAACCAAAATACAACAGGTAGTGCGGCTACATTAACAACCACACGAACAATTTGGGGGCAAAACTTCAATGGTTCGGCAAATGTTACAGGAGATATAACTTTGGGAACTGGAAACATAACAATGACAGGTAGTCTAGCTGCCACAGGTGCAAGAGCAACGAAACTCTGGGCTACAGATATAGAGTCTACAAATATGCCAACAGTAGGTGGAACAGCTATTCTTACTTCTCTTACAGCACCACAATTTACTACGATAGAGTTAGGACACGCTACTGACACAACACTTTCAAGAGTAAGTGCAGGGGTAGTAGCTATTGAAGGGGTAAACATTTTAACAACAGCAGGGGGAACTTTAACTGGCAACTTAACTCTCGGAGAAAACACTTCTATTGATTTAGACCCAACAGGTAGTGCAGATGGTAAGTATTCAGGAATATGTATTACAGGAACAGCAGGGGCAGCACTTGCCTTTGGAGATTTGATTTATTTAGCAGTAGCAGATAGCAGGTGGGAACTTACAGATGCAGATGCCACAGCAACAGCAGGAACTCCTTTAATCGGTATGTGTGTTTTGGCAGCCGCAGGAGATGGAAGTGCAACAAAAATACTTCTTCAAGGAACAATACGAGCCGATGCAAAGTTTCCAGCTTTAACAATAGGAGCACCAGCTTATGTAGGTGAAACAGCAGGTGCAATACAAACAGCAATTCCAACAGGTGCAGATAATGTTATTAGAGTGGTAGGTCGTGCATTAACAGCAGATGAATTGTATTTCTGTCCTTCGCAAGACCACCAGATAACAGTAGCTTAATATATGGATATAGTATTCGGAACAAAATGGTTTGAAAAACATCAACAGAAATTACTCTGGTTATTAAACACACCTATAATTCGTGTATGGTTTCGCTATGTAATGCGAATAAGAAAGTATGATTGTAATACTGTAATTCATCAAATCACGCCCAACTCTTTTACTTTTAATGGTAAATATCTTGAAGATAGAAAAGTAGAATTAACAACAGACTTTCGCACACATAATAAATATGCAAAGCGAATATACTATGCTTTTAAGCCATTCTGGTATATTTTACATTTCTGGGATTTTGCGACCACAATTCAACCACAACTTAATTTAGGTTTTGATACTTTAACTCAATACCCAGGAAGTATAGGTGCATATAATCCTATAAACGGAGATGCCTTTAGAGAAGGTGTAGATGAAACATTTACAACAATACAAACAAGTGCTGCTGGCGGAACAAAGTATTCTATAGGTACTCGTGTTCAATTAAACACATCAGCCACAACTGACCATTATTCTCGTTTAGTAAGAGCATTATGTTGTTTTGATACTTCCGCATTAACAAGTGGAGCAACCATCAGTGCAGCCACATATAGTATGTATCCCAAAAATGGTTCTAATGGTCTAGGTTCTCCTGATTTACACATAGCTGGGTCTACTCCCGCCTCCACCTCAACTTTAGCAACTGGTGATTATCTCCAATGTCAACAAACATCTTTTGGTTCTGTTGCTTATGCTAGTTGGAATCCAGGGTCGCCTGCTTATCGGGATATAACCTTAAATGCAAGTGGAATTGCTAATATTTCTAAAACAGGAATAAGTAAATTTTCTGTTCAATTAAGTTGGGATATAACTAATACACCACCTACTTGGGCTGGTTCTGCGTTATCTTATATGAGTTGGCAAGATTCTGCGGAAGCAAATCCTCCTAAATTAGTAGTAACTTATACAGTAGTAACCTCAAACATAAAATCTTACAATACGAATTTATTAGCCAACATAAAATCCATAAATACGAATGTCATCGCCAATGTTAAAAGTTTAAACACAAAA
>JALNYV010000025.1 GCA_023229785.1 Candidatus Dojkabacteria bacterium
GTTCTATACGTCAATGCTGGTGCAGGAGAAGATGATATTGGTGGAGCGTTTACCGCTACTGGTGCTGCCCCTGCTAAAGCTGGGAATATCATCATCTTACAAGTCTTCCAAGACGGTACTACTAATGGTGCGGTAACTCAGACAAGTGCTACCAATATCACCGCTTTAGATGGTACAGCTAATACTTGGACAGCGATTACTGAACAAACAGTGGGTGCGTCTGACGAGGGCAGACATTACTTGTGGATTGGGCGTTCAACTGGTACTTCTGCTCCTACTTTTACAGGTGGTAATTCTACTTCTGAAGATGTATGGACCAGGATGTATGAGTTTACTGGATGTGACGCCAATGCTACTACTTTAGCGGGGATTCTTGAAAACGCTACTGCTGGAACTGTAGCTAATGGTTCTGCAACTGATACCTCTGTTACTGACACCTCTGTCCAAACTTTAGGAGATGGGCGATTAGCTCTTAATTTTATCGCTGTAAATGCTTCTCAAGCTGCGGAACTAACTGCTATGACTGGTGAAACGGGTGGAGATTGGACATACCCCGTAGCAGCTTTTGGTTCTACCACTGGTACGGATGGTACGATTGCTCTCGTTACAGCTGCTATGGCTAGTGCAGGAACGATTAATGGTGGGTCTGACGCTATCACTTCAAGAGCTTGGGGAGTAATAGGATTTGCTCTTATACCCGAACTATCTCCTACAGTAGTCTTAACCACCCCGACAGACGCAGCTACAGGACAAAGCGTAACCCCTGCTCTTATCTTTACAGGAACAGATGGTAATGCAGATGAAGTGGAATATCAGGTACAGGTGGATACGAGTAGTAGTTTTAATAGTGGTTCTACGGTTAATACTTATTATTTTGATGCCCATATTGCAGGACCTACAGATAGTGGTGCTGTTTGGACAGATGATGCCAGTGGTTTTGATAGTGATGCTACACCATCAACTTTTGCTTATACAACTGGGATACTTGTGGTTCTTTCTGGAACTGGAACTACTGCCCCTACTTCTGGAAATGCAATAACTCAAGTACGAGCAAGAATGTTTGGTGGTCAATCAGCAGGAACACAAACTCAATCTGCCCCAATTTATAATGGTGCAGACCTTTTAGGAACACCAATTACACACTCAGGAGCGGCACTTTATGAATGGGGAGATTATGTAACATTATCAGCTCCCGCAGGAGGTTGGACTTGGACAATAGTAAATGGTTTAAAAGTAGATGCAACTTCAGCTAATGCTTCAACAGTAACAAAGAGAATTTATAAAGTAGAAATAGAGGTTACCTCTGATTCCCCCCTCCTTGACATCCTCTCCTCCACCGATGCTGATGCTAACTGGACAGGTACAGGAGCACCTAATCCTTTTCCTAGTGGAAATGCAATAACTTATACCATACCAGCCGCTTCAACTCTAACCGCAGGACTTGAATACTTTTGGAGAGTAAGAGCTATTGACCCTCTAGGAAGCAATACTTGGGGAGCATATCCTACAAGGTTTAGTTTTACAACGGCGGCAGCAGGGGGCGATAAATCTGTCAACGTCTTTGACTCCATTACCGTAGCTGAAACAGTAACACCACAATTAGTATCTAACATCAACGTATTTGATACGATAAACGTCTCCGAGACTGTAACCCCGCAATTAGTTTCCAATGTAAATGTTTTTGATTCAATTAATGTTTCAGAAAGCACGATTCCACAAGTAGTTAACAATGTAGATGTTTTCGATACAGTCAATGTATCTGAAGCGGTTACTATTATGGAAGCAAATCTCGTGATTAACGTCTCTGATGACGTATTTGTTTCCGAGAGCGTTCAAACGCAAAAGGTTTTAAATATTAATGTTTTTGACAGCGTAACCGTAGATGATGGAAATGGCGTAAGCACTCCTGGACCAGTTCTTTCGGAAGTTAGCAATATCTCGGTTGTTGATACTGTTAATGTAAGCGAAAGTACCACTCCCCAGCTTATTAGCAACATCAATGTTTTCGATTCAATAACAGTAGCGGAAACAGTAACTACTTTTCTTCCCTTCTTAGCGGTTAATGTATTTGACTCTATCACTGTGGCGGAAACCATCGCTTCTCAGTTGGTAAACAATATATCCGTAGTAGACAACATAACAGTTGCGGAATCTACTAATGCTGGTATCCCTTTAACGCTAGACGTTTTTGATTCAATCACGGTCTCTGAGACAATAACTCCCCAGTTAGTTAATAACGTATCGGTTGTTGACAATATCACAGTTTCTGAGTCAACCGTAGCTTCGGAAGTGTTAAATATTTCAGTGTTTGATTCTATTCAAGTTAGTGAGCAGATTTCCGCTCAAGTTCCAAATCAGTTTCTAAATGTTTTTGATAATATAACAGTCTCGGAATCAATAACTCCTCAATTAAACAACTTAATTAATGTGTTTGATTCGGTTACAGTAGGAGAAACAACTACTCTTCATAAAATTAACAATATAGATGTTTTCGACTCTATAGCAGTATCTGAGAATATTCAACTTCGACTAGACAATAATATAAGCGTATTTGACTTTATTACGGTTGCGGAGACGACCACAGTTTCTTTATCTCTTAATATAGATGTATTTGATGGTATTACTGTTTCTGAAAACATAAGTGCAATTATTCCCTCTGGAAGTGCTAATGTTTTCGATTCTATAGGAGTTTCCGAAAGCACTGTTCCTCAATTAGTAAACAATATCAACGTCTTTGACACAGTTCAAGTATCCGAGGGTATTCAAACACAAGGTGTTTTTAGAGTAGACGTTTTCGATACGATAAATGTTTCTGAATCAATAGTGGCTTCAGAAATACATAATGTTTCTGTTTTCGATAATGTTCAAGTTTCCGAGAGCATTACTCCGCAAAAAGTTAATAATATAAATGTAGTTGATAACGTTACGGTCTCAGAGAATATAGTAGCCCAAGCCCCTATTGTATTTATAGATGTCTTTGATAATGTAGTTGTAAGCGAAAATGTCTCTGTCTTAGAAATAACCCCAAGTGGAATAAGCGTAGTAGATGATGTTTACGTTAGTGAATCGGTTAGCGTTTTAATCCCCATACTTCATATAGATATATTCGATTCGATAGTAGTTTCTGAGAATTTAGTTGCTCAGTCTGTGGGGATATTTGTAAACGTTTTTGATTCAATACAGGTTTCGGAGGATGTATCTGTTTCGTCATCAGCCGTTGTTATTCCGCCTACTACTGGATTTAAGCATCTACCACACAGATTATCTAGATTGGGTAGAATGTCTCATTGACAAATATCTATATTTTGATAAGAATTAATTATGGAACAAAAAGCAACACAACAAGCACTCTCAGTAGGGGCAAACCCTCTAGTTTTGGCTTTGGCTAAACAAATGTTGGGTAAAAAAGCATATGTAGGGTATTGTCAACAATTTGTAAAAGAAATGGGCGGAACCACAAGAGGAGCTTCTGCAATTCAAGCATGGAATAACGCTCAAAATAAAGTACAGGGAACTCAGGGGATTCAGCCTGGAGATTTGGTATATTTTAGCCCTAACTCAACCAATCAAGGATTTGGTCATACAGGAGTTTACGAGGGAGATAATAAGTATATTTCAGCCACAAACTCAGGAGTTTTAAGAAACGATTTAAACGCATGGCAAACAGCAACGGGACAAAAATTATTAGGTTATGTTCCGCAAAGCGAAAGACAGGCACAAAATACGCAGTCTCAAAATACCCAAGTGCCCCAAGCTCCACGAAAATTAGTAGTTCCTCAATATAATCCAGTGCAAATGTCCGCCCCTCAAGCTAGACCTTTAAACGTGCCCTTGACACTACCCACGCAAGAACCAGATAATACTACATATGGGAGAATAACAGTCCCAAATTTATGAGCAACGGAAGCATATATAACTGGAATGAACTACAAGAAGCAGAGGCTCAAGCCCTTAAAAGAGGAGAGTTTCAGGGAGCTGTAATGCAGGGACTAAAAGACTTAGATGAAAGGCTTACGAGAATGGAAAAGAGCAATGATTTTAAAGATTTAATTCAATTAGCCGTTGCGGGTATTATAGGTGGAATTGCAGGTATTTTTGGGGGAAATTTAAAATAAACTTGACAAGTAACGATGAAAGGAGTAAAATAAAACAATGCCTAAAATATGTCTTCAGGTAGGGCACCAAAACATTCAATATAACTCGATAGAAGCACTGCAAGGCTCTACGGGAGCTCCTCAGGAAATGGGAACTAATTATAAGGTTGTTTCAAGAACAGCAGAACTTTTAAGACAAAGAGGTTTTGAGGTTAAACAAACAGATGCCAACGCTAATGCTGACCCCCTAGTTACAGATGTAGATTGGGATATGTATTTAGCAGTTCATTGTGATGCGGACTCAGCACTCTTATCGGGTGGTTTTGTTGACCATGCAGACCCTATTATTGATGATGCAGCTGTTGAAAGTTCAAGGATTGCAGAAGCTATTGAATCAGTATTTTTTAAAGAAACTGGAATTGTAGATAGACCAGAAAGAGAAGGTAAATCAGATGGAGTTTTATTCTATTATATGTGGTCAGTCTTAACTTCAAAAACCCCTTGTGTTTTAATAGAAATGGGAGAATCAGTTGATGCCCACGATAGAGTTATCTTAAACGATACCGAAAGATGTGCAAAAGCCTTGACTAGGGGAATATGTAATGCGTTTGGAGTGGTATATGACCTGCCTACACCACAGCCACCAGTTGTAGAACCACCAGTAGTCGTTACCCCACCAGTGGTTGACCCATGCAAAGAAAACCTAAAGAAAATAAACACAATCGCTAATTCAAGTTGGCTGACTTGGTTAAGAAATAGACAAGCAGTTAGAGATTTAAGTAAATAATATGGACGAAAACATAACTAAAGCTCAGTACGAAAGCATTATCAAAAAGATAGACGTAATGCAAAAAACAATGGACTTAAGGTTCAATGAGTGGTCGGAAGATAGGCGAACTATAACCGATTTAGAAGTAAGGTTGAAAATGGTAGAAGCTAAATTAGACGGTGCAAGAGATGATATCGCAGACAATCAGAAAAAGGTCATGGCAAAAGTAGATGAACACCTATCACCAATGCCTGACATCTTAGCAGAGCAAGTCAAAGAATCAGTTGAAAAAGCAAGTAAGAAGAAGGGATTATTTAAATGAACGACTTTAACCAAGCAGTATTAAGACACTATAGGAAAGTTAATAAGAGGATGAGAAAACTCAATAAACAGAGAAAGGGTTTCTGGGACGCATTTTGGGAATATTTTAAGTAATGGAAGATATATTTTGTCAAAGAGTAATAGTTTGTGGGTCAGATGAGGAGTAATTATGGGTAGAGCGTTAAAAAAGAAGAGAAGTAATTTAAGAAAGGGTGTTACAAGAAACACAGATAACTTAGTAGTTAATTATCACATTATAGGAAAGGGGGAGGTGAGTTTATGGATAACTTTATAGCATGGATAAAAGAAACTGGTAGAGTTGTGGTTCTTGGGGCAATATCTTATTTATTAACAGAGGGTGTTTTAGTTGGATTAGTAGATATTATATTTGGTGTTAAACTTGATGTTGCATCAAAATTATTTATTGTAGGTTTAGTAACATCAGTATTAAAAGGTGTTGATAGACAGCTTCACGATTCAGGACTTGCTGAAAAAGGTATAACTCGGTTTTAATCAACAAAAAATAGCAGGCATTTGGAAAGACCTGCTATTTTTATGGCTTATAAGCTATTTTTTCTTTTTCTTTTTAGGTTCAACTTTAGCTTCTTGTTGAACTTCTACTTTTTCCTCTGGTTTTTTAACTACTAAATCTACGCATGCTTTACAGTAGATTTTATCCTTATAGCTAAATTCCGCTCTCCTTGCGTTACAAGTAGAACAGATTGCCTTAGGAATATACACTATTACCTGCCCTATTCCAACATCATAGAGGATTCCAGAATCGGCTGTTGTTTGTACTCCTAATCTTTTGATTACTTCATTAGAAACGAAGTTATTAGCCATTACCTCTGCGATTTTCCCCATTTGAGTAAGAGTTACAAAAGTTGTTAAATTCCTTATTTCACCTGCTGAAAATTGATAGGTTGTTTTCTTAAAATCCTTCTCAGGATACTGTTCATTATATAGTTTCTCTTGGTCCTGCATTATTCATCACCCCCAATGTTTTCTCCCAAATCTTCAATTACTTCTTCTTTGAACGGAACTCCTGGTTTTATGTTCTTGGCTTTCTTTTCTTCCCAGTTAGTAAGCCCTACCCTAGCGTGTTCTGCGGAGTCAAACGTCAAAAGATATCCTTCATGGTTAATCTGATAGACGTTCTCGGTTGCTCGCTGGCATAAATCACATCTTTGTTTAGCTGGTAAATGTCTTTGAAATATTAAATCACTCATTTTTTATTCTCCTCCAATGGTGTAACCTCCCGTTGTTCCAGAACTTCATGAGTTAAGCACATCGCACTGGCAAACCATCTCTTATCTATCTTAGTTATTACGGTTCTTACTGGGGTACTACATTGAGGGCAATTTCCCTCCCACTTATATTTAAGTTCTAGTTTCTTGGGTTCTTGGTTGACTTCTGCGGGTTTTTCCGCTACTGGTTTTGGCTCTTCTTTTTTAGGATTATCTATAGCTTGAAGAACTTCCTGTATTTCTGGAGGGATTGGAGCTTCTTTATCTAAGGCTACTAATTTAGGTATGTCTTGTTTTTTGCTTTTCTCTTGTTTAATTCCTTCTAATTGAGTTACTCCACCATGAACGGTTGCCATGTGGTTTTCGTAATCTTTATCTGGTATATCTCCTTCCCCTGCGGGGCAAATCATACAAAGCATATTATATTAATCTTTCTAAAAACTTCTCTATGTCCTTTTGTTCTTTATCAAAATCGACAATCTCTTTAAACCGCTCGTAAGTTCTACTTCTCATCCACTCGTACTGTATGGGTGATATGTTTCGAATCTTTTCAGCTACTGCCTGCATATCATCACCAATATTCGCTATTATACACGTTTCATCGGGAATTGTCAATAACCCTCCAAGCTTATCCTTATATTCCTCGTAATTTATAATTACAGGGGTTCCAACTGCAAAAAAATTATGTAAGTTATGGCCATATCCATCTGCCCCGCTTTTGCACATAAATCCAAAAGCACTCTCTCCCATAATCCTGGCCATATTTTCTACCCCGACTACGCCCCCATCCTCGCACTGTCCGCCATAAGAAAAAAATCTATAATCGGGCATTGAGGCCTTAAGGGTGTAATAGTTTTGCATCCCCCCATTTTGATTCAAGACATTAATAAAAGAAGTAATCATCTTCTCAACGGGTTTACTACTTGGTTTAAATACTTCAAGGTCAAACTCCTGATGATAGAAAACTGAGTTAGCACTGTAAGTATTGAATGGGGCGGTTGAGGACATTAGATTTTTAATTTCTCCGCTTCTTAAAAGGTCGTCTACTTCGTTAAAATGATTGCCCATCTGGAATATGAGTTTGGCTTGGGGCTGGTACTTATCAATTAATTCTTTAAAAGGCTTAATATGGGCAGGGATTGAGGCTATTAAGATGTCAAATTTGATGTTTTTAAAGGTATCTAATGTGATAGCTTTTTGTATGGAATGATTGTGTGGGTCTTGGATAAAATATATATTATCTTTTTTCTCTCCTTCGTTTAGGGGCATGGTTCCGTCAGAGGGGAAGGAGCCTAGCTCCAAAAATTGTTTCGCAGTCGCCTCAAGGGAATTTATTTTCCAATAATCAGGAAACCACTCCATGCCAATAGGAAAATATAACTCCATTTTAAGTCTATCCTCGAATAGCATCTTTAAACTATGGGCTAGTGATTGGTGGTGTCTATCGCTAAATATCCTCATAACGGAAAAAACTCGTCTAAAAACTCATGGGTCTTTGGTCTTTCAAATTGATTGATTTGATTCATTATATCACAGAACGGAGACTGGTTGGGCAAAAGTGAGCTTTTATAATTGAAATAAAAGAAGGTTTGGGGTCTAAAGAATGGGTCTTGATAAATGAAGCATTTATAGTTTTGCGTGAGTCCTTGCATGTGATAGTAGTCTTCGTGTAACTTGACACCGAAATCATCTATGTTTTTACCTTGAGCAAATTTCTGCACCTCGTCAAAAAAGAATCCAAAATGGTCTTTGGGCAGGACTACGCTAAAGTTTTTAGATGTTTTATCAATTATGCTTTTTCTAACTACTGCAAACGCTGGGTGAATCCTGTCTCTTTCCTGATAATATATAAAATCGTTATCCTCTTTAAAAACCCTATCTAAGAACGATTTGTCGCTTATTAAGAAGTCCTGTTCTAAAAAAAGAACGTGCTCTACTGGGCTCATCTTGTCTAAGAGTTGATTAATGGCATCATTTCTCCAATCTCCACCATGGGAGATTACGGCATCTATGAAAGTTACCCCTAATGATTCTAGGTCACTTCGTATAAAGTTAGTGTAATCTCCATCTAGATGATGATTGGAAAATGCTATATAAATGTCTTGGAAATAATCTCTGAACCTTTTCAAGTTCAATCTACATAAAGGAAAGTCCACTTGACGGGGCCAGACCATAATTACGCTTGGTTTCATAATAACTCCTTATATATCTTGTATTTTGTTTCTATTAATCTATCGTCCAGTTGAGCGGTTAAATTCTTAATTCCCTCAAGGTAGATTTTCTTAAATTCATCAAATCCCTCAACCTCTGAGGCTATTCTCCACCAAGCCACCCTTGTCTCAGTTTCATGCTTATCCACTATTGGCTGTCTTCCCAGTAAGAATCCGTTCCATGAATACCCAGACGAAAGTGACCCTCCATGGATGTATGGCGGTTTTCCGCTAATCCAATTTCCAGTTCTATTTCCTCTGTCCTCCATCTCGGTAGGTGAAGCTTTGTGTTGGGGAATTTCTTTAATTCTAAGTCCCATTTTACGCAGCTGAAGTGAAGTATCTACGAAAGTATCCCCAGCCTGTTGTTCAGTAAAGGTATAATCTAGGGGTTCATAATACTCGCCTGGAGCGATACCAAGGCTTCCAAAATTTTGATTGGTTTTTAAAAGGTCTTCTCGTTTACAAAAGAAGAAGTTTGGCCAAAAGTTAGGCCCCTTATCTCCTACGCCCTCGTAGTTTAGGTTAAAAAGTTCTTTTGCCCTGTCCCAAATACCATCGGTACAAGACCTTCTTGGGGAACCAGCTAAATCATATTCGTTATTCTCAATTCCTTTAAAGATTTCACTAATTATGCCAGGAGTATAGATAAAGCCGTCATCCTCTAATAAAAGTAGTAGGTCTTCTCTTGCAACGTGTACCATTTCTCTGATTGGCTCGCCATATCCTAATTGGTGGGGTTGATAGATTACAGAGACTTTTTTATCGGGAATAAGTCTTGAAAAAAGTTCAGGGATAAGAGAGCGGTCCATCTCGGTATTAAAACATATATAGACCCTATCCACTTCATCATACCAGTATTTTTTAAACAACTGGTAAACCATCATTGTTAAAAGCGGGTCTCCCCCCGCACTAACCAGGCAGGCTTTTGTCATATTAATCTATTTAACCAAGTCTTTGGTACGTTTTTACCCGTTAACTCCAATTCATCTAAATACTTAAATGGTCGAGGACCCTGAGTTTGTGCCCAAGAAACCATTTTGTGAATTGCTTCTTCAAATGAAGTTTTAGTTTCAAAACCAAGCATGGCCTTAGCTTTATCATTGGTGCACCACGCATACTTAACCTCTTTGGGTCTATCTGCCATGTGAATAGGTTTTAAGTCACTGTTAAATTCCTTAAGAATGGTTTTAGCTAGGGTATTAATAGAGTATTCTTCGGTTGGACCTATGTTGATTATTTCTTTGTCGGGAAAAACGCTCATTCCTATTTTAGTAAGGCAAGGAATTGCATCTCCTACATAACTAAACGCTCTTTTCTGCTCCCCATCGCCATAGATAATCGGAGCTTTGCCTTGCATGATTCTATTCATCATTATCATGGCTACATTTCTATATGGGTCTACTAACTGCCTCTCCCCAATTAAATTATGGGGTCTAATTATCGTATACTTAAATTCGTGGACGTCACTTAAAGATTCAATCGCTGCTTCAGCGGCTGCCTTTGCTATCCCATACACGTCTACTGGTTTTCTCTCAAGCGTTTCATCAAAGGGAGGAGTTTGAGCTCCATACACCGCCATAGAAGAATATTGAACAAACCATTTAACATTGTACTTAATGGAGGGAACGAGAGTATTTAGGAAAATATTATATATATTCTCGGTTATTAGTTTAGGAGAAAAAGAGGAAAGTCCCTCATGAGCCCATGCTGCACAATGATGAACAATGTCGGGTTTTGCTTCTTTAATTGCAGAATCTATATCTTCTGGGTGTCTTAGGTCTAACTGAGCAAATTTAACCCCTCCTGGTACATTTGAACGAAGACCAATACTTAAATTATCAACCCCATAAACCTCATGACCCTCGCTTAAGAATCTCTCTGCTAAGTGCGAACCCATAAGCCCCGCAACACCCGTAATGAAAATTTTCATATGTTGTGATAAATTCTAAACTCCCTAATATAACTATTCCACTCTTCCTCTGAAATGTCAACGTCTTTCATTACCTCAAGGATTTCTTTGTGATAGGGACTTAATATGTCAAACCACCCAAATAATCTGGTTAATTCTGATATGGGAGTAATCTTAAGAGTTCGTTGATAATCCTCTATATGAGAAATTTTTGAAGCTAAAGTATATATGGGCAGGTTTCCATTTCTTACATGATAGTATTTTAATCTCTTTGGTTCTCCAGTATTGCCGATTATAGAGATGCTTGAGCGGTCATCATAAATTTGTCCAACTTTAGGATTTAGGGCAAGAAGCTTAATAGTGAAAAGTCCAAAAGAATCGCTCCAATCCCCTTCTTTGGTAACATAATCCAGTTCTTTAATATATGTTCCCGCTGGATAGGTTTGGGGAGCAAAATCAAAATCTGGAATCCTATCAAAAATTTCTTTATGAAGAATAAAATAATACGAACCCATTCTGGTAGCGTCTAGTGTTTGAAGTATAGGAAACTTAGCTTGAACTTGTTCTTTAAGTCCGCCAGAGCCGTCAAAAGCAGTAACTATATCTGCTTTTTCTGCTTGCTTAAACCAGCCACTTACTATTCCTCTTTCCCAAATAATCACATCATTGTCTAAAAAAAGGATTGTATCTTCTTTAACGTAGGGAATTGCAAACTTGAATTGTTCCCTGTGGTGACCAGTAACTCCAGAATGAATTATTTCACTATCGGGTTTTACCGCTCTTAATCTGTCTATGTCTTCTGGAGAAAAATTCCATTCTTGGTCAATCAAATAGACCTTATCTACCTCATCTCCCCACAGAGCAAGGCCTTTTAGGAGTTGTTCAAAATAAACCCTATAATACTCTCCCACTCGTGGAGTGTATCTATAAAAGGGAATTAAAAGGGCAGTTTTCATTTATAATATTTTTTAATTTGGGCAGGATTTCCAACTACTAAAGCGTATTCTGGGACATCCTCAACAACCACTGCTCCTGCTCCTATAACAGCGTGTTTTCCTATTTCGCATGGTCCGATAATGATGGCTCGTGAGCCTATCCAAGCTCCTTCGTGAATTGTTATTGGTCCACCTCCGCCAACTTTTTTTCTCTCTTCTCCAAAAAGATTGGGATTGTGTCCACCAGTTAAAATCATTACATCGTGACCCGAAAATGCGTCTTTTTCTATAGTAACCTTGTGAATTGTATCAATGAGTCCTGAAACTCCCACGTCCTTAGCTATGTCACAATTCTCTTTATTGTAGTTTATAAAATGAGCTCCACATGGCTCAGTTGGTTCATAATGCCCAACCTCGCTCATATGAAATCCTCTCTATGAGGACGATAGAAACCTACGAGCCCTCTCGCCCCGCCAAAATAAAATGACTTCAACTTTCCGCTCTTCACTAAGTCTAAAAATGCTGGTGGAAGTTCGCCCACTGGCCAGTTCTTAAAATCTGGGTGGTCTGGGTTCACGTTTCCCTGACAAAGACTTCTAGGCATATCATGAATTAAAATATATCCTCCCTCATCGAGATTGGGATAGAAATTTACTAGCTCGGAAAAACGCAAATGAAGTTCCGTATCATTTAGCATGAGTTGATAATTCATGGTAGGAATGAAATCTAAAGAGGAGATATGATATATGGTTACAAATCCTTGCAAGCCCATCTTACCCAATCTTTCTTGTCCTCTTTTGATATGAAAGTCTTCAAATTCAAGAGTATCTATGTGTCCAAAGCCATTGTCTCGTAAGGCACATGCCATAAACATGGTTGATATAGCCGAATACAACCCAGTTTCTAAAATCCGCTTTGGTTTTAATCTTCTAATCAAACCATATAGCAAAAGTCCAGTTTCAATTTCGATACCCCCATCGTCAAACATTTTGAACCTACTATCGGTGACTTCGGTAATAGATTCTATTCCGAGTTTTTCTTCTATTTCTTTTACGATATCCATATTGGTTGCCTCCCCTTCAAATAACTATCTGTTTTCTTATGACAATCTAAACAGAGCGTTCTACCATTATTTAAATCCCATAATTCTACACAATTTATTGCATCTAATAGTGTCTTAATATTATTTTGTTTTAGAATTACCGAAAAAGGTTTAATATGGTCTGCTTGTAAGATTACGCCCCTTTTACCACATCTTTGACAAGTATAATCATCTCTTTGAAAAATTTGTCTTCTCCATTCATTATAAACATATGAATGTCTAATCTGAAAAGACAATTCAGTTGTTCCACCTTTCCAGTTGGGATTATTTTTTCCTGTTATTCTTGGGTCATTTCTTTTAAAAGCAGTTCTAGGTGCTAGTTTTCCTTTTTGAGCATATTCTCCTAAATTTTTAGCAGTATCTCTGGTTTTATTAGCACAAGAAACAGAACAATATTTTTTATTTTTCCAATACTCAATAGCATAGTCGGGTTTTTTCGTAATTAATTTTTCACAAACAACACAATTTTTAGGAGGATTATCTCTTTTGCATTTGATAGAACAATAAATTCTATCCATTTGTATTAAATATGGGTAAATATAAAATTCACCCTTACACCTTGAACATTTTTTAAATAGACCTTTTTTCATAGTGTTTTAAAGAAATCTTCCCATTGTTTTTTTATTTTCTCTTTATCCCATAGCTCAATAGCTGTTTTTCTGCCCTCTGCTCCGATTCTTTTAGCTAAAGTTTCGTCATTTAATAATTCGTGGACATATGCTCTTAATTCTCCTATATCATCACTTATAAAGCCATTTTCAGTATTCTTTATAATGTTTGTCATTTCATAATACTTAACCCTATCAGAGTTAGGTATCTCTGGTAATTCTTCCGCTAATTTCTGCCCTAAAGCCACTACTGGGATACCCGTCATCATTGCCTCCTGAACCGCTAAAGTATATGGAGATGGCCAAGTACCTCCATACACGAATACCCTATTGTCTCTTAGAGCCCCTTTCATTAGTTCGTAGGTTAATTCTCCGCCATCTAATCCTCCTAAATCTGTATTCCCAGACCCAAAAATTAAAGCTGGAAAATTATTCATAACCTGCATAATAGAATCATAATGGCAGTGTATCCTTCTACCCTTTAGGCTTTGGGTAAAATTAATAACTCGTTTTTCTTTTCCATTCCAATCTTTCCATTCATCTTTGTCTTTGGCAAATCTTATAATTGCATCTGAACCAAGATATCCGACTATATTTTCCTCCATTGGAGACATTCTGACTATCTTCATTCCATCATATCTCATTCTCCTTACCATATCTTCAACTACAGGAGTGCTTTGCCCTATACTTCGCCAGATTACTGGTTTATGCTTCATCCTATCCCAATTTTCAACAACTACTGCTGGGTCGTGCATAATAATGATTGTATCTGCCCAATCAAATAGGGCGGTTGGTATTTTAGTTTTTGCATGCTTTAAAGATTCCTCCGCCAAGTCTTTATGATATTGCATGTTGGGTATCCCAGGCCGCTTTAATGATGGATGCCCATCGGGATACATATACGCTCCTTGGTATGAGAATACATCATGTCCCAACTCAGTAAATATTTCTAATTCATCGTGCTCTAGGGTTTCGTGACAAGAAATATACATTATTTTCATAATCTTTGCGTTAACTTAATACCATATGTGTCTGTTGTTTTATGGCACGGAACACACAGGATTCTTCCGTTGTTAATATCAAATCTAAATTCTGGGAAAAGAGCAAATGGCTTTATGTGGTCTGCATTTAATTCGCCACCCCTTTGACCACATATTTGACAAGTATAATCATCTCTTTCAAAAACAGCCCTACGCCAAAGTTTATATTGCAGGCTTTTTTCAACCTTTTTTCTTAAGGGGGTTACTCCGCCTTTCCATAAATAATGATTTTTTCCTGAAATCTTATCGGTTGGTCTATGTTGTATGCAATGTTTGTAACCCCGTTGAGAAAGTTGTTTATTGCAGGTCAAACAATTTGGTAATCCGCCCCGCCATTTTGGGTTATCATTACCCATTATATGACTTTTTTGTTTCACAATGGATTCCATACTTCTTTTATGTCCTTTTTTAAAACCACCACCATTATATATGTGTAATCCCTTATTCCACGCTGGTTTTGTTCTTATATAAATTCCACTAGGCATATTATTTTAGTAATTTTTGTTTCTTACCTAAAAAATAATGTTTATCTACATCATCTAATCTTTCGTAGCGTTTTTCCGCTATATCTCCAACCATAGCCATATCTTTCCTAGAGAGAATAGATAGACCTCTTTTTATTTCCATAGTATGAAGAACGGGGAGAACCTTTTTAATTTTCTTTTCTAGCCTTATGAGCTCTTTTTCGCTAAACCCAAACTCTCTTTTTAGAATATCTTCAATTAAAATTGAGTATTCCATGCCAGCTTGTTGCATAGCTGTTCCCAAGTTTTCTTTGTCGGGGACCCATGCGGGGAGATTTGCTCTTAAAGTTTGCTCTTGCTCAAAGGAAAGTTTTAGCCCATTAGATATGGCTTCCATGATTTGTTTGTTTTGTAGCGGTACTAATTTTTTAGTTTTCTTCATGGTTTAAATATTTTCTCATTACCTTTAATAAGCTTCTTACTTCTTGGTTTTTGAAAGGCATCATTGCTAGGGTATCTGCCGCTTTTTTAAGACATGGTTTACAAAAAAAATGCTTTCTTTCGGCAGTTTCTATCTCTAATCCTTTCTTTACTCTGTTGCATTTTTCACAGAAACTCTCCATATATCTCAGTAATCCTATTGAACATTAATTGTCCCACTTTGTCAAGAGACAGGTTTTCACAAACGTAGTCTTGAGCTTTTTTTGCGGTTTTTTCCGCCTTGCCATGCTCATTATATACTATACGCATCTGCTCTCTTAAAGAATCCTCGTCTAGTTCTTTCCACGACATTTCACTCACATACCATGGAATAAAGCTTTGCATAGTAGCCTGAACGCTTTTGCTCTCTACCTTATAATAATGGTAGGGGGTTAGATAGTCTGTTATTCCGCCATTGTTTCCGCTTATGACTGGTTTTCCCATAAGCATTGCCTCTTGTGTAGGTCTTGACCATCCTTCCCCTGAAGAGGGTTGAATAAAACAATCCCCCATTTTGTGAAGTCTATAAATTTCACTGTCTTTTAATAATTTATCTACGAGATAGATTTTGGGATAATGGTCTAATTTTAGTTCGTTTTTCCATGTCTGGATTTCACCCTTAATTAACTCGTATTCTGAGGGCTGGTAGGTCACTCTGTAGGTTTTCAAAAGTAAGGTTACCGCATCGTTTCCCTCAAACTCCTTCCAATAAGCTCTTAATAAAGTTCGAGGATTTTTTCGCATAATCCACTGAAAAATTGAATAGAAAGTAAAGTCTTTAGGATACTGAGTTTCAAACGCTTGAATCCGCTCAGAAAGTTTAGAAGTATCTATGGGTTGAGGAAACCACCTAACTGGCGTAGTAACTCCGCTGTCGGTAATCATTTTTGCCATACTCTCTGAAGCTGTCCAAATCTCCTGCATTAAATTACAGGGTTGTACCCACTCTTTGGGAAGACGGTCTGTCTCCCAAAACAATCTTCCTATATTAAATATTCCATCTTCTATGTATCTTGGGTATAGGTCGGGGGTTAGGTGGAGAATTTTAATTTTATAATCTATGTCTCTGTTTTGAAGAGCATTAGCGATTAAGCCAGATATGCCATAATCCGTATTCTCTCCCATCTGCTTGATTATTTCAGTTGTTATAGGGACACCGCTTACGTATAAAGCGTGAACATCATTCCGAGCTGCCGCCCCATAACCACTTGGGTCGTTTGCCATTAAATAACGAATCATAGTTTAATTACCCTTAGTATATCAGAGTTATTATCGGTTTCTGAAAATGTTTCATTTCTATAGCTAGCACTTGTTCTATCTAGCTCTGGGTAGTAATTTCTTTTGGGGTTATCAACCCTTCTCCAGCCTATCTTAATAAGCTCTGGAATGAGGTAGTGTTTCATGTGCCTTAATCCGCCATCGTTTCCGATAATATGGCTATCTCCATCACAGTCTCCTAGTGGGCAAAATACTTTATTCATAAAATAATCATACTCTAAAAGATTGGGGGCAATAACTCTAACGAAACAAACGCTATTGCGTGTAGTAGTTATGAACTACCCATCTTAGATTGGTATATTCCGTTTTGAATGATTTAACCAAACCAAGCCCAATCTTTAAAAGTACGATTATTCGTCCCAAACTGGTTTTGCTCCACAACCCTTTGGACCATTGGTGCAGAAAAATCCACCCCAAGCTCCGTTGGCTGAAGTTCCAGTTTTGTGTGTCATTTCGGAACCACAACTTTGGCAAAGTCTTTTAGGATTTGCTGGTGTTGGGTTTCCTGCTGGAGTAGTTTGTTCTGATACCGCTACGGTAGTATTGCCACCAAATTTTTCCTTAACGGTAAAGATATCTTCTTTAAATTGAAGAAAATCATTTCCCCTTACTACTAATTGTTCTCCGTCTTTTCCGTGTGGGAAAAAGCTAAATTGAAATCTTGGAAAATTTTCTTCCATATGTTTATTTATCCATTCCTCATCAGATTTATCAAAATCCGAATCAGGCACGTTTACCTCCTTTCATAAAAGAATCTAATTGACTACGTGTTATTTTCCAAACTGGTCTTATTGTACCATGAGAAATGTTAAGAGCCTTTAAACGCTTATCTTTAATCAAAAGACGCACTTTAGGCATACTAACGTGTAGTATCTCTGAGATTTCTTTAACTGAATATATTTCTTCTGGTTCTATATTTTCCATAATGATATTGAGAGTATACCTAGACATACTCTAATTAATCTATTTTTACAAATAAATTTAAAATGAAAATATGGAGTTTTTTCAATAACTAATTTCATAATTACTTACTATTATAAGCTACTTTAGCCTCTTTGTCAATGACTCGTTGGAATACTCCATTCTCCTCAAAGTACTTATAAATATCGGGAACTAGGCTTTCGATGAAGTTTTTTGCTCTCTCCCGCTCCCTTTCAGTGTTCCAAACCAATGTTCTATTGGGGTTGTCTTTAGATAGGGGAAGGTATTGATTGTAGTGATTATATATTCCGTAGTCTACTTTTTTTCCCGATAGTTCAAGCCCTAAAAAATACATAGCCATTTGAAAATCAACTGCATAATCCCCACTATCTTTAGAATTACCCGTCTTATTTTCCCAAACCACGTTTTCATCTAATATATCAGGTTTAATAACTAAATCGCACATATCATTAAACGGAACTTCAAATCTCAAGAGGGTTTCAGGGTTTTTGAGCTCATCCCCGCCAAACTCTTCTGGAAGCTTTTTATATAGTTGAACGTATTCTGTTATATGTGTGTCCCATGCTGTCCCATCTTCCATTGCTTGGGAAGTAATCGTGTCTAAATGAAGATAGGAATTAATTGCCTGTTCATATTGTCCCCTCCTAAACATAGAAAGAAGACTATAGGAGGCTCTAAGCTTGTGCATATTTAACTGTTTTTTGTCCGCAGATGTCACAAATTAAATCTAACATCTGAGCGGTTTTTACCTCACCCAATAAATTTTCTCCCGTTGAAAATCTTTCTCCTACTATTTTATCTTGATGTGTATGTTCTGGTTTTGCTTGCATAGTCCTCCTTTCACAAATTATTTAATAATTGCTTATAAATTCGCTCTTGGTCTTCCCAATCTGATACTGAGAAAAGAACTGTTTCTTGAGCCATTTGAGAAATCTGGTCATACTCTTCAAGACCTAATTCGTCTATTAATTTTCGGGTAAAAATACGATATTGTCCCCTGCCAAAAATATTACAACCCTTGCACTGAGGACGAACTACTTGTTCCATCAAGAGAACGGCACCATTTCTTCCCCCTATGCCATGTCCTGCGTCTATTTTATTTATTGGAAATTTTCTCTCACATGTATAGCAAGTTATCATTCCATTCTCATCCATAGCCCTAGTCCTTACGTATAAAGAAAACGCACTCCACGCTTTCGCCTTAGCCTTAGCCAAAGGACTTTTGCTCCTTCTTCTGAGCGGTTTTTTTTCTTTAATTTTTTTAATTGGTTTGGGAAACATTATGCAAAAAATCCTTTCCTATTTCTTTTCATTTCAATACCACAGTCCCCATTTATTGTTTTCAGACATAAATTCTCCTGTGGTTTTATAATAATGACAACTACGACACATCGTCTGCCCATTAAATATATCATAGCGTAAAGAAGGATAATCTGCAAAAGACCTTATGTGGTCTGCATTTAATTCGCCACCCCTTTTACCACATATTTGACAAGTATAATCATCTCTTTCAAAAACAGCCTTCCTCCATTTTTTATATGCTACATTAATTCTATCTAGCTTATTCTTCCCTACTACTCCACCTCTCCATGAATTAGTTTTTTTTCCACGAACGTTTTTACTTGTCCAAACACCACTACACTTCATAGAACAAAAATAACCCCTTTTATTATTTTTGTCCTTAACCCTCCATGTTGATATGGGTTTTGTGATATCTTTTTTACATATCCCACATTGTCTGGTTTCATATTTTCCTCGTGACCAATAACACTCCTTGGAACAATGCTTTCCCCTACCACATGCTATACGATATGGTAGAATATAAAATATCTTACCACATTTTTTACAAATACACTTACTACGAGTTACATATAATTTCATACTAAAACCTAGCGAAAAAACCTAGTTTTCTTCTTTTCATCCAGATATTCTTACACTCAAAATGTAATTTAGTAGCTTCATTAGACCTGTTAGGGTCTAACTTCTTATTACATTCTATACATAATTTTAATAGATGTTTCATAGTTATTTATTCTGTAACTTAGTATTCTGTAATGTTTTATCTTTAGTCTTAGCTACCTTAGATACACCAAACGCTTCCTTAAATTCCCAAAAGGCTTGTTTTAAAATATCATCTTCCCATTTTTGCCTAGCTTGAGCGTTCCCAAAGAACCTATCGTTTTTTCCTTTAGTAATATCTATACCGTCATAAACTCCTCGTAAGTATAATCCTCTAAATAATGCCTTAATTTGTTTAATTTTCATAATTATCTTGGATGGTTACAGATACTTTTCTTACAATATGAACTCCCACACGGACAATGACAAATAAACTTAAAAGGATGGTTATAGGTTTTATGGCCTGCCCAATCTCCACAAGCCATGCAATAAGTGGTTGAGGTAAGGCGTTCAATAGCTATCTGCTTGCAGTCTTGGCAATCTTCAATTCTACATACATCTTCAACTTCTTTCTCTTCTTCCGTATCTTGCAATAGAGCTTTAATTCTAAACTGTGCCCTTTCAATGGCTTTTATTTTCATACTTGCTCTTGCTTCTTCATCACCAGCAGAACTAGAAGCTATTAAGTCATAATTCTTTTTATTCTCAATATCATCTACCAACATTAGTAGAATTATTCCTATTTCATTACTTGTTTTATCTTTCATTTTTGTCTTAGTGTTGCCATATCCTTTAAACATTACCCCCTACTTCTTCCTCCTTATTACAATCTAAACAAAATCTAAATTTACCATATCTTTCTCTATGTAAACCAAATGCTCCATCTTCATAACCCCACCTATGTAATCCAAACTTACAGAATATTTTATTTAATCCTTCAAAATTTATTTCTATTTTCATAAACATTACCCCCTTGAGTCTAAAACTCTCAAAGATAGGTAGGTTTTTTCGTTCATATTCATATTTACCTTGCAACTCTTTTGGTAATGAACGCATTTGTTTCCATAGGCTCTATTATTGCTTTGATTTAACAAAGTCAGGCTTAGTTATCACTAGTGCAGCCAGAGCTTGTGTTGCAATTCAGCTTTACTTTCCTACCTATCTGTCAAAGTTCTAGCTTATCGTAATTTTTAATAAAATCAATCAACTCTTGAGTATCTTTCCACTCACTTCGGTCTGCTTCTAATTCAGCAGGAGAACCAGTCCAACCATGATGTTTCCAATGCAATTTCATTACATCAATCAAAAATTGTCTATTATCTTTTTCCTTTTGCTTAACTTCTAGGTATTTTTCTAATCTTCCAACTCTTTTTGCTAATGTTTGTAATGTTATTTTCATATTAGCTTTTACCCTTCCTCTTTAACCTCTAAAGTCAATAATAAATTCCTAAACTTTCTATTATATGGACAATGAAATCTAGGCTTTGATTTAGCTCCGTCTGCTTCAAACTTATGTAAATGGCAACTTCCACAATCAATATCGTAAGCCAAAATATGTCTTGCTGTATTTTTATCAAAAGTTATTGTTATTGTTTTCATACTTTAACCTCTAAAGTGTTGGTAGCTAACTTATTAAGCCACCTATCTAATTTCCAATAATGTTGCCAACTCCCCTCGTGTCTTGCGTGTCTTACCTCATCACAATCTGGTTCACATTCTTCCATAAATAAAAAGTTCTTATCTGATATTCCCTTAATTAACTTTTCCCTCTCCTCCTTTAAGTTAGAGTTGAATAGGGCTAGAATACCATCTGTGTATTGTTTAATTGCACTCTTAACTAAAGGTGTATTCAAAAACCTTTCCTTGTCCTCATTTTCATCGTGTTCACATTCTCCTTTAAATCTAACAAAATGTGTCAGCATCTCTTTAACAAAATCTTCCTCTACCTGTTGTTTTAAGTCTTTCATCATGTATATGGTATTTAGTTAGTTAAATTTTCTTAATTTTAAGTTTTCGTTTTCCCCATAATATCAATTTAGCTCCTATTAAAATACCTAGTGCAAATTTAATCCTTTCCTTAAAAGATAATGCTGTTAATATCAGCTCATTTCTATCTTGATAACTATCTATTGTAAAATTTTTCATATTTCTCCTTGTTAAGTAAAGTCACTATATATACATTATATCATAAAACAAGCGTAAAGTCAATAGTCAATCCCCAATTTCCTTTTAAAATATTTAGCATATTTACTTAAAGCAAGAGGAGAAAGCGCAGGTGCGGTATTTATTTCACAGATAACAAAATCAGGTTGCCCATCCTCTGCATCAGCAAGTATGTCTACTGCTCCAAAATCTAATCCTAACATCTTTATTGCTTCCTTAGCTGTTCTAACTATGTCCATTAATTGTTCATCATATAGCCAATCGCTTCTTCTCATGTGTCTAAACCAAAAACCATTTTTTCTTTTATTCCAAATAAACTTATTCTTATTTCCTTCTTTAATACTCATTAGTATACACTTTCCTCCTGCTACATGAACCCTATATTCATTTTGTTTAGGATAAAATTTTGAAAAATAAATTGCCCCTTTTCTTTTTGCTATTAGTACATCTCTAGGAGTATAGCAAACATAAAATCCATGTCCACTATGGTGTCTAGGTGGTCTTCCTATAACTGGAAAATCTGTTTCTGTTAATGTTGGTACAGGAAGGCGCGCTTCTTCTAATAATTTTCTACACAATATTTTATTACTAGCTTTTTCAATCGCTTCTGCTGTATTTATTTGATTTCCATTAAAATATTTTCTACTTCCCCATCTAATGATTGTTTCTGGTTCAAGAACTTCATCCAAACTCTTAATGACTGGCAGATTTAATATTTCCCCTAATTTTTTAGCTGTTTTACTTTTGATTGATAAGATTTTCATTTGCTTTTTCAGTTAGCTTAGATAATTTTGGTTTAACAATATTTAAAAGCTCAATAAGATACTTAATTTCATCCAAATTATATCTAAGTATATCTAGTCCATAAGTGCTTAATAACACCTCACTTACTATTATACTATTAACTTCTTTTATTTTGATTATACTCATATTTTTTAACCTCCAATTAAGCGTTCATCTACATTATCGCGCATTTCTTCTTCATATGCCTCTATCTCTACATAAATATCATCAATATTCTTTTTTGTTAACCAAAGTAACTCTGAACGATTTTCTTTTAATTCAATTTGGCACTTTAAACAAAGTAAACTATCTTCTTTTTTATACCAGAAAGCGCCACCACATTTATCAAAATCAATCCACTTATTACATAATATACATCCATCACTTGCTACTTTTGTTATAATATTTTGCATTTCTGGGACTGTTAAATCCATTAATTTATAATATTCATCTTTAATTAATTCGTCAGTAGTTTTTATAAAAGGATTTTTATATCCTGTTCTTTCAAAAAAGGTAGGTATCATTAAAGCACAATGTTTTCCATTAACTATTTCATCAATATCTTTTTGTTCTTCTTTTTCTTCTGTCTTTTTTATTTCATCTGATATAATTTGTGCTATTTTTGCTTCTGCCTTCTCTTTTTCAGTAACTGAATTTTGCCAATAAGACTTAAAAGAAATATCAACTTTTTTAATTTGAAAATTTGTAGAAATTTCATAGGCTTTTTCAGGCTCTATTTCCCAAACTTTTTTATTTTGAAGTGAATAGAAAGGCGCGATTGCAATTCTCAAAGCAATATCGGTAGAAGCCCAAAAATAAGTGTGTAGTTCAGGGATGTTAATTATGAAAAGAGGATTGCCATCTCTTACCATATAAACCTTATCAGGATTTTTTAAATTAATCCATGTAATTGCAAATGTTCCATATAATTCAGAAAAGGCTTTTTTATAATCATTCTTATATTTATTTAGAAGATAAAATATTGCTTCACTATCTACCTCTCCTTTAACTTTATTTTCTTTAAAAATATCTTCGTAATTAATCACATGACCATTATGACAACCTATTATATTACTATAGTTAAGAGGATGTGCGTTTTTATCAGAAATAGCGCCAACTGTTGCCCATCTGGTATGTCCAAGAATTATTCGTGGATTTTTTCTAAGCAAATCTTTAAAACCTTTACTATCAACAAATTCTTCAGCGCTAACCGCTTGTTTTACAATATCAGTTGCATCTTTTAAAACACCTGCAATACCAGTCCCATGGTCGCCTCTTTCTTGCATACCAATAGCTAAGCCTTTAATTATCTGGTTTCTTATTTTTCTTTCAGGATAACTTAATTTAACATCCTTATGAGTTAAACTACCATAAATTCCGCAAATTTTAGTACCCTTCCTTTCTTATTTTCATATTACATTTCCGCCTCGTCTGCGCCTTCTGCTCCTTGAGACAGTTGCCTTCCTTGTTCCATAAATATTCTTATATTTTCTAATTCTTCATCTTTTATAAAACCACCATCTAAGGGCAAATTAAAATATTCTTTTGACAATTCTTTTCTTGCCAATTCCCTTGCCCTCTCTAAAGCATATATTTTTAAGTTTCTAGGAGATGGTTGTTCATACTCAAAATCATTACCAACATCTTTATATGCTTGTGGATATAATTTAGCTATTGTTTTATCTATTACTTTTGTTTTTTTGGCAATATCTTTTCTCTCAAGTTCGCGCGCTTCTCTGCCTTTATTAAATAAAATTTTATAATTAGGATTAAACTTTTGTAATCTTTTATCCATATAATTGATTAAGTCAGATGATAATTTAAACAAGTTACAAAATGCCTTAAATTTATCATGACTTGTTGCTAAATTAAACATTGCCTCAATTTCTTTTTCATTATAGTGATTAATTGCGTAATCAATTATTCTACTTGCTATATTAATCCAATTAATTATTTTATAATCTTCGATTGTTCCACTATGATATCTAAGTTCGATAGTATGTCTAAAGAAAATAGAATGAATATTAAGCCCATAATATCTAACTGCATCATATTTATGATTTTTTCGTTGCTCAATATTTCTCATATTAGTTTCTTTATAAATTTCTTTCTCAATATCATTTTTCTTTAATTGTTTTTTAAAGTTTTTATAGAGATAGTTTTTATTTAATTGTTGACAATAATGAGTTCCCCAACGACTAGGTGGCAACATTGAGTAAATTATATCTTCAACTGCGTAAAATGTTTTAATTACTTGAATGATTTTTTTGTGGTCATTCATAATGTCCCTAGCATCAAAATGCAAATGAAGTCCACAGTGAATTGTTCCTTTATATCCATGATTTTTTAATACCTTAGTTGTTTTTTTAATGATGTTTTCAAGGGCATCAAAGGTCGCAGGTGGAGTTTGAACTTCAACTCCTCTATCTTCTAAGCTCCCATCTCTTGTTAATCCAACCTCTTTTTCTAAATCTTTTAATAATCCTTTAATTTCGCCCCTTTCTGCTTCTATTTCAACTCCAACATATCTATTAAAAGGCAAAATAGAATTTTCCTTTTTGCCATCTATAAATTTAATTTCCGTAAGTTCTCTAAAATAACAGTTACTTTGATGTAATTCTTCACAATTTCTACAAATAGCCTTATCGCAAACTGAACAAATGGTAAAATGATTAGTTTCTTCCCATCCTGCGCAACTATTACATCTAGTTAAATATTTATCTCGGCACACACGACAAAAAAATTGCCCAAATGTTGTTATAACATATTTTTTATCTGCATAATATTGTCTATCTTTTGTACACATAAAGCCAATTTGGGAAAAGCAATTATTACAGTAATTTTTCTCATTTGTCGCGGTAATTTTATCATTATCCATTAAATATCTTTTACAATTTTCACATTCTGTAAGAGAAACAAAACAATCGGAACATGTATACTTAGCTTCTGTTATTGGAATTAAATCAATAATTTTTGTTTTAGTAGAACACTTTATACATTTAGACCATATAGCAGGTCTGCCTATTCTTCTTCTTGAACCAGAAAGCATTACAGAAGAAAATGGATTAATAAATCTATCTTCATCATAAGTGAGTGTTGTAAAAGAAGAAATTTCAGGAGGAGAATTAAACTGAATTGTTGGGATTTCGTTTATTTGCGTACCTAGGCTTCTTTGTATATCTCTATATGTCATAGTCTGTTGCTCAACATTTCTTCCTGATTGAGGAGGAATTGCTCCCTCTGGTATTATTTGACTATTGTGTTCTTCTTCAAAAGGCAAATTTATATCTACAATTTCATTTAACATAATTTTCCAAATTTCAGGTAATAAAATAATATATCTATTATTTACTACTGAAGAATTATTAAGCCAATTATTTTTTATATAATTTATAAATAAAGAAGGAAATAGTGTTTCGTTTAGTGTTTGAGCTAAATAACATCCATAAGCACCTACACTTACAGTAATTTCCTCTGGGGATAATCCTAATATTCTTACTAATTTATTTTTAAGTTGTCTTGTAGTCATATCTATTTACTCTTACTTGATATACATATTATATCACATATTAACTTTTAATACAATAGTCAATTATTTAGAATAAGCGTTAGTTCAGAAAGCGCGCTATTCTGTTTTTTATATTGATTTAAAAGATACAATATTTAAAATTACTATTCCAAAAAGCCCAAGAGTTATCACAATAGACCAAACTACTAACATTAATAAACAAGCTGTTATTATCCATTCTAAAATTTTCATAATACACTAATCCCCCAAATAAAGGATAAAATAAGTATAATCGTAGTCAATAATCCCAAGCCACCTTTTTCTGTATCTGTAAATCTATCATCTATTATGTTAATAGAAAATATCCATAAAAATATAAAAGGTAAAACAAATCCTAAGTATTCAATTTTCATATAATCTTACTCCATTTCTCTAGGCTTTGTCGAGCCATAGTATTATTTGGATTTGTTTGTAGTTCCCTAGTAATTTTTCTTATTTTATTTCTTGCTGTATTTCTCTTTTTTTGTTCGTCTGCCAATTATGCCTCCTCTATTTCTACATCAACATCATTATAATCATGCTCTTGTAGTCTATCTTCAAAAATTTCGCGCGCCTCTGTTTCATTTTCAGCAATTATTAATAATCTTAATGTTATTTCGTATGGTTTCATAAATTTGTAAAAGCTCCTAGTAAAAATACTATTATCATAAACCATGCGCCTAATGTAAAATATAAAAGTTTCATTGTATTATTGTTCATAAATTTATATGTTTCTTCTCTACTAACTTAATTTCACAATGTTCACAAAAAGGGTCATAATTTCCTTTGATTTCGTGTTCAATCTGCTTAATATTTATTCTTTCTTTAGCTTTTGGATTATTAATGATTAAATTTTTTATATTATCGTTCATATTATCCTTATCTTATCGCAATTTCTACATTTATAAGAAATTCCTTTTTTAACAGTTCTCCATCTATTTTTTCCGCAATCACATAGTTTATTTTTCATATTCTACTTTCCTCACAAATCTCACAATCTTTACAATCACAAAGTCCTGTTGCTATGTGACAATTCTCGCAATATTTTCCTAAAAATTCGTCATCTTTCATATTTTGTTATTTAAGATAATGCAAGGAAAGGTCTGTTTCAGACTGTACCCCTTTTTTGTGTGGTCATAAACCTTGCATTGTGTAGGCTGGAAAGTTGAATAGATTAAATCTATATGGTGCATTAAAAAGAGCTTGTTGTGCTTACTCTTCACCTACTTCTTAAATTGTTAATGTTCTATTTCTTATCTCTTAAAAGTATTATATCATAAAGACAAGCGCTTGTCAATAGGTAAAATTATACTTCCACTTCCTTAATCTCATTGGAAGTTGTATTATAATCTCTATCTTGACAATTAAAATTCTCTAAAGCCTCAATTCCATCTTCTGCGAGAATATTATATACCTTTTTTTCCGCTTCTTCTGCTGTTTTTGCTTCTATTGTTGTATAACCTGTTTGGTCATAATAAAAGCCTACTCTATATTTTGCCATAAACTAATTCACTTCCTTTCTGTTTTAAACTTTAACTCCTAATTCTCGCGCTATTCTGTTTAAATGTTTTAACTCATCATTCGCTTCTTTCTCATCATAATTAAAAAGAAAATTATCACTTTCAGCTTCTAATAGCTCATTTGCGCGCTTTTCTTGCTTCATCTGTCGTCTTTTTACTTTATCAGTCATATAATTTACTCCTTCCATAATAGGTACTTAATTAAAAATACCTACTAGCAAAGATTAAATATTATTCTTCTTTTTCGCTACCAACTTTTTTAAATAATACTCTCTTAGATGATATTATTTCATATTCATCTGATACTTTGACAAGTTGATAATTTGTTACATCATCATCATCATTGTCATCTATTTTTTCAATTACAAATGCCCTTGCATCTTCAAGAGTATCAAATTCTTCATATGTACCGCTATATGTATCTAATAATATATACTTCATGTTTTAACACCCCCTCTCATTTTCGCGCCTTTCTGGTTTTAAAAATCAACTGCATATTTAGTTCCTTTTAATTTATTATTAGATGATTGTCTTTTATAATCATAACAATCAAAGCATAGAATATTTCCTTTATCAGTTATATAATAAACAGTTGTTATTACTTGTCCGCAATCATCACAGGTTGGCAATTCACATTGACAATTTTTTAAACTTTGATGACAACTTCCACAAAGCCCATCTTTATCTTCAAAATCAAATTCATCTTCACCATAACCACCATATCTTTTATTATAGCTTTCTGTATGATTTGTTGTTCCCCATGTTCCACTCCCATAATCTTTAAATGTTATTTTTTCTTCTATCATTGATAGGTCTGATTTAATATCAATAACCGCGCTTTCTGGTATTTCCATTACTTTAACTTTAGAATAATGACTTAACAAAATAGTTTGTAACGCTTCTTCAGTTGAGCAATAGAAGTAGCTTTTAAGTTCTTTGACATAAGCTATATAAAGAGGATTGTTGTCTTTGACAAGGAATAATTCGTAATCATCTTTTGCCATTTTAGTCCATGCAATAGCAAAATATCCTTTTAGCTTTTTAAAAGTTTTTATATAATTATTATTACTTTCGTTAAGTAGATTAAAAATTAATTCACTATCTACCTCTAGGCTTTTATTAAATCGTTCAAAATCTTTAACATTACTAACGTGTCCATTATGAACTCCAACAATATTGCCTCTTAAAAATGGATGTGAGTTTCTTTTATTTACAACGCCCATTGTAGCAAATCTTGTATGGCCGATAATCAAAGGAAAATTTTTTTGCATTAATTTTTTAAATCGAGGATTGTTTATAAATTGAACTGCGCTTATTGGCGCTTTGACAATCGCTAATTTATTTTTATCAATAAAAGCAACTCCAGCACTTTGATTTCCTCTTTCTTGCATAGCCACTAAAAGTCCAGTAAAAATCTTTCTTCTTTTATAAAGATGTTCTTCGTTTAATTCTACACCCTTTTTAGTTATAACACCTGCTATACCACACATTTTATTCTTCTACCCCCTTTTCTTTATTATATAATATTTCACATTCTTCTTGTTTAAGTGCACGTATATTGTTTTGTTTATCTAAACGTCTTTGTAATAATTTAAAAGATAAATTATCTTTGATAAGTGCTTTTTCAAGACTTCTAAATATTTCATCTTGATTATAACTTAATAATGCTCTTTCAAAGGGTTTTAATCTTATATTTTCTGTATTAATTAATTTATTATAGGCATCATCAATATATTTCCTTTTTCTTAAATATAGTCTATTATAATTTGTTTGTATTTTTATAGTCTCTTTTTTAGCTCCCCAATAATTTTGTTTTTTAGTTAAAACAAGCGGATTAAATTTTTTAATCCTTTTTTCAATATATTTTTTAAGTTTTGGATTATTATTAAGTTTAAAAGTTTTTATGAATAAACTGTACTTATCTTTATTGGAATTAAGTTTAAGAGCCTTTTGAATGATTTTTTCATCATAATTATTTAATGCCCACTTTTTTATTTTAAGTAAAAGATAAATCCAATTTAATATCTTTTCACTATTGATAGTTGCAGAGTGCATACGAACTTCAAGAGTACCTCTATAAAATATACTATGAATATTAAAATCGTGATAACGGGAACTATGAGAATGGTCGTCTGCATTGCCTTCATAATATTCGCTTTTATACCATTTTTTTCCCAATCTATCAATAGTTTTTCCTTTTAAATCTTGTTTAATATAATCAGTAAATAAAGGTTTGCAGTATTGATTATTCCAACGACTTTTTGGGAGCATAGAATAGAGGATATCTTCAAAGGCATAATAAGTTAAAATCATATTAGATAATTTTTGAGGTTTATCTTTAATTTTTCTACAATCAATATGAACATGAAGTCCACAAGATTGATTGACTTTAAAATTAGCTTTCTTTAATTCCTTACTTAATAAGCGTATATTTTTAACAAGAACCTTTCCGCTTGCAGGCAATGTTTTAAATTCAATTCCTTTTGCAAAATCATTGTCTGGCGTAATTGAACCATCCCCTGTTGTTGATATAAAATCTAATTTTGGCGCATTTTCTTCTCCAAATGTTTCAATCTCTATTCCTACATAGTCAAAAAATGGCATTTCCTTACATATTTTACCAGTTAAGAACTGAAAATTTGCTAATACTCTATTATTGCAACCATGTGTATCCCAACAACCATTACAATAATCTTCTTCACAATTTTCACAATAGTTTGAGTTATCAGTATATTCGCTTTCGCCACAACTATCACAATTAATACAATTTTCTTCATAGCAACTTTGACATAGGCTTTCATCATTCACGCTATAATAATCATCTATACTTGTTTCTTCACTACAACTATCACAACTAATAAATCTATCTCTATAACAGTCATTACAATAGTACTTGTAATCATTATTAGAATATATAGCAGTTTCTTTTTCTAAAATATCAGCACAGCTATCACAAGAGGTATATTTTTCTGCATGGCAAATATTACATCTGATTTCATTATCTAAACCAGTTTCAGAATTGCTATCAGTAATTTCTGAGGCACAATCATAACACAATTTCGCGCTTTCTGTTTCTTTTTCAACTTTCTTCACTTTATTACTCATATTTTCTTATCCTTAATTTATAAACAAAAAGCGTGAGCCGACTGGTAACAAGTTATTCACTTGCATAATCGCGCTTCTTCTGTTTATTCATATTCTTTTTAATTCTTCCCTAACACTTGCCAATCTTTCAACATCAGTTAATGGTCTTTCAAAAATTACAGTTGGCTGTGAAAGTTCTCTTATCCAATCAGCCTGCTCTTTTCTTCTTTCAATTCTTCTATCTTGATTAACTACCTCTTTTAAATGATTAACATAAGGTAAAATCATTTCTAAATCAAATTGTGTTCTTTCTTGTTTATTCATAAAATATACGCTAGTTTAAAAATCGCGCTTTCTGTTATCTCTCGTTATAGTTTCAAGTATATAATTAATCTCATATAATTGACCCTCAATGTGTTCTAAGCTATCTTGAAAATATCTTAATAATTCCATATTCTTTTGGCTTTCATCTCTAGTAACAGCGCCCTCTAATAATTTATTTCTATATACCTTAATCTGTTTTTCATAATTATCGCGCTTTCCTGATACTCCTATTGCTAGTTCTTCTAAAAATTTAACTATTTCTTTTTTATTCATATTAATCAAAATTCGCTTCATCTATTGCTTTATAAATTCTATCAATTAATGGTTGGCAAACTTCAAAACCTTGATTTCCGTCAGCATATCCTTCATCTACATCTGATATTGAGCCTTTAATTGCTTCTTGTATTAATTTTATTACTTCTTGTTTTCTCATATTAATTTATATTATAATTATCAATAAATTCAATCGCTTTTGATATACTATCAAATGTCTTAATTTTGCGCTTTTCTGGCTCTTTAATAACTATATATCTTATATTATCTACTTCATAAGATGTTTCCCAATTATGAGTTGTTTGTTTTTCAATTATTAAGTTCATATTATTGTTCGTTTTCTGGTAAATCTACGTTCATTCCGCAACCATCAGCACACTTAAATTTTCCTTCTCCTACTATTAATTCAATCATATCTTGAAATGGTTTATAAGCTAGTAATTGCTTATCTGTTGCCGTAGAAAAGCAACCATCTGTATTATCTAATATAAAGCTATATATTATTCTGGATATTTTTAATCTTTTTTGTTTATTCATATTCGTTTTTCCTTATACTAAGCTCGAATTCGTTTTCAAACTTCTGCTCGATATTTTATAGTTCAACTTAGTTATTTAATACTATCATAAAAACTAGCGCTTGTCAATGGGTAAAATCCATGCCATATATAAATGTTTTTTGAACAATCGTAAAGCATGGCTCGCGCTTTTTCTGTTATAAAAAACTTTATAAACTTTTTCTTGATGTGTATAATTCTGATATTTTAAAATGTATGTCATAAGTGTATAAAAATAACTTTATTTACAATCTTAATTTCTAAGATATTTTAGCATACTATAAGCTACTTGAATTTTCGCTTGTTTAAAATCGCGCTTCTTCTGGTTCTATCCTAACCTATATCTAGGACTATTCTTTATATTAGCATAACCTTGTACCAACAATCCCTCTTGTATCATTAAATCCCAAACTCTATATAAATTCTTAGCCTTAACTTTACTTGTAATATAGCTCCAATCAATGTATTGACTAGGTTTCATTGTAGCCTTAATTTTATCAGCTACTTTTAGCTCTAAATTACTCATACATTATCACTTCCTTTTTTAGTCATAAGACTCACATTTAGTGGATAAGGCGAGTGTTGCTCTCGCGTATCAAAAGTCTTTTTCCTTAACTTTTGAGCTTGTCTTGCTCTTACCCTTATTTATTTTCTTTCTGTTTTGGTTAGCTTCGATTTTTTTACTCTTTATCGAGGCGCGCCTCTACTGTTTCGACTATAACGAGTGTATCAACATTTATAGGGTCTTGCTACCCTAGCTTGAATACTTATGAGCATAGCTTCGATTTATTAATGCTCGGCTAGTTATATTTAGTGCCTAGTATTTAGTGATAAATCACATTATAGGACACTTGTCTTTTTTAGTTTCAGTAAACTTTGGAATTTTAGCTTCAATTTGGTCTTAGTAATGTATCAAGACTATCAAATATGCTTATGAATTCCCTTGTTTACCTTTAATTTTTTCCTTTTTGGAAGTTAAGTTCGTGCCTGTGAAGCTGTTTAGGGCTTCGCTGGTCGTTTTTCCTATCCGTAGGCATAGTATCACGAATTTTCAGCATTGTCAATAGGGCAAAATGGCATAAGAACCCATAGTCTTTAAAAAGGGCATAAGTTGGTCAATGTAGTAGTCCCATAGTCGTTGTATGGGGTGTATTTGTGCCTGTTTCGTGTCGCACAATAAATGTTCTACCTAGTGGTGTCGCATAACAGCTTCGTTCTAAGCCTCTACAATGCCCTGTGCGTGCTTAAAATCAATAATCTAGTGCGTGGGGGGGTCGTGTGTGTATGCGTGGATAGGAACGTGTGCGTGTGCGCGTGGAATAGAGTGCCACCCCCTCGTGGGCGTGAACGGCTATACTCCCCGACCTTACGTATAGGAACAGCTTGGTCGAGATGTCACCTCAAGAAAAGGGGTACCTTGTTTTTATTAACTGGATAAAATTTTTTGGGAATTTTTTCCTTTTTCCCGTCGCACATTACAAATAGCATGAACATATCTAACATTGTTTTGTAAATGTAATCCGCCTTTATGAAGTTGTATTATATGGTCTAGGTTTCTACCATAAGGATAGAAACAATGTTTTTCCATTATTTTTCTGCATAACACACAGATATTAGTTTTATTCCAAAGAGCTAATAAAAATTTTGTATTTATATCACTTTTAATTGTTTTAATTCTTTGTCTTCTTTTATGATACTTAGCTTGCTGTCTTAATTTTTTTCTAAAAGCCATTTCTATTCTATAATCTCTTCTATTTGGGTCAATTGATGACCATTTCCATCCACAAATTTTACTGCAACAAATTTGATGAGCCATAGATTTAACTACTTTAAAAATTTTATTATCTACTGGGCATGTTTTAATACATCTAATGCTAAGAATACTATTATTTTTAGCCCATTGATTACTACATATTCTACTACAAAATCTACCTTTATAACGAGTTCTATTCCTAAGTGCTCCAGGAGTTGTTTCAAAATCTTTATTACATTGTTCACAAAATCTTTGAATTCTTTTTCTAGTTCCTAAATATCGACAACTATTATTACAATATGTTCCTGTTCTTTGAGATGGTAAATATGTAAAACTTTTCTTGCAAACCTTACAGTTAGATTTTAATCTTTGATTTCCATATAGACATTTATGGGAACAATATTTACTATTTCTATATTTGTTCTGGGGAACATATTTTTTCCCACACCTCTGACAAACCAATTCTTTATTTCTTTTTTCTCTCATACGGTACCTTCCCTCTTTTAACAGCCATCCTAAAAGAATCTGCTTGGCTTCTAATAACGCCCCACTTCTTTAACCTTCTCTGTATCTGTCTAACGGAAAGAACCAAATTTAACTCCCCCTTTATTTCCCTAGCGGATAGTCCTTGTATATATAGTTCTTTAATTTGTTCTTCTATTTCTGGAGCAAAATAAACATTCATAAATATATTATATCACATTATGCGACATAAGTCAAGTGGTAAAATACCTATTGACATCCCCCTTAAAATATGATATAATACATATATATGAAAATAATAACTATTAACAATGAAGGAATAGTTTTTGATAACGGAACAACTATACAAAATGTCCATGACCAAGATTGTTGCGAAAGTGTTTATGCTGATTGGGAACAGCTTAAGGATACTGGTATAATGAATCGTGAATTTGAGAAGATTGATATTAAAGGCGTAAAAGATTCAGGTTTCATTCTTAATGGATATTTTGTTCCTTGTTATAATAATCAAAATGGTTATTATGGAAGCGACCTTGGTTTAACCATTAGTTATGTAGATGGTAAAAGTGAAGAAATAGATATATCTGCATTTGTTGAAGATAATATAGATTAATAATTGCTGGGATGGCATCAGAAGCATGAGATGCTGCAAGTCGGGTTGATATCCGACCCTAAGTTATAACCACGGGTTGCGAGTCCCATTAGTGTTGGTTTGGCCTTATCAGCTAACTTAAAAGCGTCTTAGTACGGCGAAAGCTTTGAACGGAGGCGAACTAATAAAACCTGCAGCGGTGCAAATCCCTGCTCCCAGCTATTTTAAAGTTTTAACCCCCTAGAGAGGGGCGACAGAAAGGGAATATGTGGAACAAGCAGTAAGAAAACCCGATATAGAAATAATACGAAAACAGAAAGACGGCTCTTTCAGAAGTTACGGACATTTATATTGGAAGCCGTTTATAGTAGCAGTATTTTTGTTTGGCAGAGCTTTAGTGTTTAGAGATAGAAAATTAAAATATTTTAGCCCAACACAGAAGGAATGATTATGAAGAATTTAACAGGAGTAGAAATATTTTATTTACTTATAGGGATATCATTACTAGCGTTGTATGCTTTACTTGTGGCAATTTTTATTATTGGAGGAATTAAAGTCTTAATAATACTTATAAACCTATGACCGACTTAAACGATAAATACATTAAAGAGTTTAGGAGAGAATTTCCAAAAGACAGATATGTTGGACTGGCTAAATTAGGGGAAACATCTTTATATGGGGAAATACAAGATTGGCTCTCTAAAACCCTTAAGCAAATAAGAGAGGAAGCGTTGGGAGAGGCGGAAGAAGCACATACTAAATACCATAATCTTGGAGAAGAAGAATGTGGGGGCTTAGGATTTTGTGGAGGAGAATTTATCTTATCAGAATTAAGAAAGGTAGAAAACAAATGAGAAAAATATTCCAAATAAGTTGTTTATTAACTATGGCAATGGGAATTTTAGGCAGTTTAATTATGATTTATTCTTTTTTAGAATTGAGGAGTGTTAAATGAGAGAAGATATAATAAAATGTTTCTTTACTGAAACTGAAAATGGAGGCAGAGTTTATATTGATATGAAAGGTCAGGGAAATAAGATTGTTGAGAGACTACTTATTTTAATAGACAGAGTTGAGAAGGAAGCATACGACAAGGGATATTCTGAAGGACACAAGGATAATTTGAAAGTAATGGGGATGAAAATACCTAAAAATGTAAGGATTACTAAATTATGACTAAAACTACAAATATAGGGAGAAAGAAAGAAAAAGATAAATATTATTTTATTACCCATAAGGGAGATGAATCAGAGTGTTCACCTAAAGAGAGACGTATAGTTTCTTATATAGCAAAAGAAACATCTTTATATCGTTTATTTAATGATGGAACTTGGGAAAAACTCTCTCAACCCCCTAGCGTAGCGTGTGGGAAAGAAGCTAAATGTTTTTGTGAAAGAGAAGAATGTCATAAAAAGTCTTATTGTGATTGCAAAGAAAAACACAGTGAGCCTGTTAAGAGTAAAGAGTGCGAGCCAGTCCCTTTTGACATAAAGCAGGTTATAGAAACAAAGAAACAACTTAAAGAGTGGGCTGTCCCTGATACTTCTAGTGAGTTCGATAAAAGAATAGAT
>JALNYV010000026.1 GCA_023229785.1 Candidatus Dojkabacteria bacterium
GATAAACTCCGCGTCCGAATCATTAAAGCGCGTATTATCTAAAATTACAATGTCCTTTATGGGTATGTCTACATAAGCTCGTTCATGTAAAAGATAGGCGGGTATAGTTTCCCATCCAAGCTTTTTACAAGCACTTAAGCGCCTGAATCCATAAGCAAGAAGGAGTTTTTTATTTTCCCCTTCCCTTCTTAATAGCCTTTCACTTAAGCCTTTTTGGTTATTCATTCTCGCCCTCTCCCTCTTCGAAATTCATTTTAAAGAACTTCTCAAATGGGTAACGCTCGCGTTTAGCACTTTTTTCTAAGTCCATCGGAATTAACTTAAATTGTAATACTTCCTTATTTGGTTTGTTAACACTCCCTAGGTTAACCTCTTGCACCTCTTCCCATTTAGTCGCATGGTATAAACCATCGGCGCGCCTTTCGGGTTTAATCGTTTTATCTATCTTTAAGATAAATAAGCGGTGTGTTGCTTGTGCTGTTTGTTTTTTGTTTTGTGTTGTCATGTTATTTAATCCTCATAAAATAAGGTTTTCATTACCAGCCTATTATTAACCGCCTCTTCATGTGTGGCGGGGAATTGTGGTTTTTTACAATCCTTACAAAATATACCATATACCGCGCTAAAACTTACATGATTACTATTACAATATTTGCAATAATCATACCCAGCGGTTTTCTCCGCGCTTGTTTGGTTTATGTTTTGTGCTTTCATGTTCTATAATTTTATAGTATATCCTATTTGGCTATTTTTAGAGTATTTAATCTTTACTATTCTATACCATACTATAATTTTATAGATAGATTTAAATAGCTTGTTTATTCATGGGGGGGTTAAAGATTAAATAAAATATGTGTTTTGTCGTTGGTAAAGATTAAAAAAAGGTTTATTCTATTAGGAGAATATAGGGTTTTAATAATCTTTATCCATAAAGATTAAATTGTAATTAAGGATTTATTGGTTAATCTTTTGTTAAAAACATGGGGGTTCTATTGCATGAGATAAGATAGGATTGTTTAACCTAGTCTTTCCTAATGCGTTTTTTTAATGCGTTTGATTATGTTATCTAGTGTTTACTTTTATCTTGCTTGCATGCTCTCACTCTCCCCCATTTTGCTTAAGCGCGTTTGTTATACTATCCAATAGTAAAAAATTTGGACTTCCAAACACGCATTTTTAACCCCCCATTTATCGCACTTAGAGGGGGGGTTCGAGCTGTATGGATGCCTAGTTATGTGGTATACCTTGGTATACCTTGGTATACCAGCGCTGATGCCTAGTTTTTTAACGTCGGTGACTCTTAATGCCTAGTAATGTATGTGTTTGATGCTAGTCATATAGATATTAGGGGGTTACCCCTGGGGTTGGGGCTATTTCCTGCATTATCCGCATCTTCTGCCGATAACCTGTGACCTTATGGGTAGGTTTTACAGGGTTCTCACCAACTTTTTCTACCAAATGCTTCCATTTGTGCCAAGATATTCTAATTTGCTCTTCCCCAACACTAATTCCTAGTGCTTTTAGCTGTTGCACCGCTCTAGGGCCAGAACCCATCTCGAAATATGCCTTAGCATACATGATTTCCAGTGCTTGAGTCTTCCATCTATCAACAACACTCTGAATTTTCTCTTCTTTTTGTGCTTCCCTGAAGGCCAATGCCTTCTTTGCTAGATAAGCCTTCTCATATTCGCTACCGCCAGGGAACTTTGCGAAGCTTCTGTCTCTAAAGTTTGACCTTATCAAATATTTCCATCCTTTCTTCGCCCCCATTTGATAAATCACATTCTTGTCGTGCATGTTCCACCCTCGCCAAACTCTTCCTCCACTTTTTTTATCAACATACAAATTAAAAAGTCCATGTGAACGCAGCATCGCTGGATAAATATCTAATAACCATATTCGTGGAAGAACAATGAAGACAATATTATTATTCTGTCCCATCTCCATCAAACCTTGAATCAATTTCTTGTTCACCTTCGACATTGAGCTACGAGAAGCTAACCCCCTGAACGCTTCATCAAAAACTATCACACCATTCTTAACTTCCACGATGGCTTTTGCAAATTCCTCAGGACTAAACACAATTCTCGATACAAAACTTTCTGGAGTCTTGAATGCTTCCTCATCTAAGTAACACATTTGTTGAATCGCCCAAGTAGACTTACCAACTCTTTCCATTCCGTCCACGATATAAACCCTATCTTGATTTGTTCGTTTCATTTCTTTCAAACTATTCTTGTCCCAATGCTGTCGAAGTCTTTTAGAAATATAATACTCGAAGAGTCCAGCATCTTTTCTTTCTTGATATGTCTTTAGTCCTTCTGGTTCTTTCTTTTGTGACATTAATCCATGTATTCATCCAAGTCATCCATATACGCTGTTCCTTTACCTTGACGATTCTGAACTCTTCGAATGAATACCTCCTTTTCCATTAGTGTTTTCTTTTGTGTGAATATTAGTTTGTTATATAATTCAGGATTGCTCTTCTGTAATTTTGCTGGACTACTATACAATCCTAGTTCAATTATTTTATCATCTATAGACTTGAACTTATTCTTCTCCTCTTCCTTAGCGTCAGCTTCGAGCTCCATCCATACTCTATCTAAATCTTCATTCCATCTAGCATATTGAATTGCGCGCGCATGTGTATTGCAATCTTTCCATAAGAAATCTAAACGGATTAGCGCTGCAATACCAGCTTGATACTTAGAAGTCTTCTGTTCGAACTCCTTTGGTTCATCATCTTCCATAGGAAACAATCAACACTTAGATATATAAATTTAACCACAGCTTTAAATAGAAAATAGTTTAGTGAAATTACATGGAGGGTAGTTTTAAAAAATGCTCGGAAACATTATAGGTGGATTCATTGTTATTCTTGTAGGTACAGCTTTGCTACCAACAGTAGCTCAGCAAGTTGGCACAGCTCAGGCTGATGGCAACGTTACAGGTGCAAGTGATACCCTTGTAGGTTTAACCACATTGTTCTTCTCTTTAGCTATTGCAACTTCTGCTATAGGAATTGCTGCTCAAGGACTTAGAAACAGTGGTTTAGTCTAAGAAGGAGACCAAAGTGAAAACTAAAATTCAGAAAGGTAAGATGAAATACTCTTACCCATTTATTTTTTTAATTGTATTCGTATTTCTAATTTCAATTGCTAGTGCATTAACATGCCAACAGTGGAGACCTTGTTATATCTCTCACCCAATAAGAATAGATGGAGCTGCTGATGCAAGTATCTTCGCGAATATTACAATAAAAAATCCTGATGGTGTTGTTGTAGTATCTTCAGAAGGTATGACTTATCGCGCAGCCACAACGGAACATAACTATACACTACTTGCTGGAAAAACTGAAGAACTTGGAATTTATCAATATACTATTACTGCCAAAGGTGGAGGACTTAACTCAACAAGTGACTTTGAGTTTGATGTTACACCAAGTGGACAGAAAGGATTGCTTGGATTTTACTTCTTAGTTATTATATTAAGTTATGGCGTGCTTGTTTTAGGAATAGCGAAGCGAGACATACCAATAACCCTTTTAGCAACATTCGCATTGTTCTTTCTTGGTTTATATGTATTGTTCTACGGACTAGATATATTTAAGAACCAGCTCACCAATGCATTTGCGATTATAACTCTTGGTGTTGCGTCTTATGTAAGCGTAAGGATGGCTTACGAAACGATAGAACTAGAATAAAAGGAGAGAGATAAAACAAAATGTCCCGCGCTAGAAAAATACTAGATATATTAAATCTATTTAGTTCAGTAGTTCTTTTAGCATTACTCTTAATTGTCCTATACTATTCTTTAGATTATTGGTCAAAGATATTTGATATTATGGCCTATACAAAGACTCCATTCAATCAAAAAATGTTTTCTGTTGCGCTTCTTATTGCTATTGTTACAGTCATAGCTGAGTGGATTGAAGGAAGAATAAAGACAATAATACTATTAACAAGAGGAGGGAAACGTGAAGAAGCCACAACTAGACGAGCTAGAAGACTTGCCAAAGAGCACTAACAAAGAAGAAGTTAAGTCCAAAGAGATTGAAATGGTTCAAGTACCAGAGACAATGAAGATTGCTTTTAGACTTCCAGAAGGAGATATACTTGATGAACGAGAGTTACTTGTTTGGATTGCTAATGAGATACTATTGCTTAAGAGGAAGCTAGCGTGATTATTGTTATGATGAGATATGGAAGTGAAATGGTATTTATTAGAATAGATGGAAACAAAATCCTATTTGGAGATACTTCACAGGGAGCGCAGATTACCCCAATAGAAAATTTGAGACTTAGCAAGTCTGGAGTAGAGAAAGAGTTCCCTGACCTTGTTGGAAATATTAATTGGAGAAACGAAGCTATCAAAAGATTCAAAGAACATTTAGCTACATTCCAAACAGAACAACATAAAGCAGATTATGTTATAGAAGATTTGAAGAAACATGGGTACACGCCTTATGCAATACAGATTGCAGGGAGAAGACCGACTAGGTTATAATGGCATGGCTAGATACTTTACTCGTTATTATTATTCTCGTATTAACAATTCTAATTCTATGGAGCAAGATGATGAATCAAAAAGTTCTCGATACTGTTTTAGAAATCAAAGAGATACTCAAGAACATAAATCCCGTAGGTAAACAATAATGGCCGATGAAGAACTAACAAAGGATGAGATAGCAGAACTGCAATCAGTACTAGGCGGCGCTCCACGTCCTGATGAGAAACATAATGTTCACAAGTTCCTTGATGAAGTAGCAAAGTCCGATGATACAACAAAGACTGGTTTCTTATCTATTGAAGAGTTAGGTAAGCCAATCAATCCAGCGCGTACTCACAAACGCCTTGCATTAATATCTAAAGATATACTTGATAATCCATATTTCACACAACACTTCCTTAACGAAGCTGAGATAACAACTTCAACATCATTAAGTAAGGAAGCTAAATTAATCACTCTAGCTGTAACTACTACCAAACAAATAGCGGACATAACAAAAGTCCATAAACCAAACAAAGGATGGTTCAAAAAGAAAGAACCAGAAGAAAGCGAGGGTAGTACATAAAAGGAGGTAACATGGAAGAAGAAACAACACTGCGCGATGAGATAAGGAACTTAGGAAGGAAACTTGAGAACAAGAAGATAGAGGAAGAGAAACATAAGAAGTTCAAGTTCCCTAGAGTTGCAAAGCTCACACAAAAGAAATCCAAAGAGGGTTATGCTTCTGTATGTTTTATTAACGAGAACAGGGACGTGAAATTCCTAAAGCTTCCTATCAAGGAAGGTTCGGTAATCTATAATGGTTCTCCATATATTGCAAGCACAGACTATATGTTGAATTACAAGAACAAACCATTCTTGATTATACCAACGTGGGACATAGCTCCATTCTCTCCACAAAAACAATATGATGATGCGTTTGAACAGAAGAGATTAAATGTTGGATATAGACTTGTACTTAACACATTGAAGTCAGAACAAATAAAACCTAAAGCGAGCTTTGGAAGCGCGTGGATATGGATTGCAGTCATAGCTCTTGTTGGAGCTGGCGCGTATTATCTATATCAAAGAGGAGGACTTTAATGGGTGTGTACTACAATCGTGGAGATGGAATCCTTGAAGTAATAATCCGGGACGATAGCGGAGGAAAGGTTGAACACTTTAAGATGAACTTGAAAGATGTCCAAGCTCAAGCTAAGCTATTTAAAATACTCCAATCCAAGTATGGAATTAAGATGACTCCAGAAGATATGAAAGAAGATGAAGGGTTCTTTGACTTTTAAGTGGTAACATTAATTTATATAGATAATATAAAAATATATTATAATGCGAGATAAAAAAGATTTTACTACTGTCTTCATTAGTAAGTCTTTACTAAGAAAGTTGAACAAACTTAAATATGAGAATGGATACCCAAATCTATCAGATACCATTGAAGCTTTATTAAACGAAGCATATGGAAAACCTACGGGGTAAGATGAAATGTTTGAACAAATCTGGGGGGATATGTTTATCCTTGGCGTGGTTGCTGTCGCTTATTTCATTGCTAAGTCTGATAGTCGTCCTCGCGTTCTCTTCTATGCCCTGCCAATTGCAATTGTCTCATCCTTCTTTGTGCCTATATTTATTGTTCTTTCTTGTGCTGGATTTATTATGCTTTTTTACGACTTCAATCATTCTCCTTCTTTCAGCTACGCTCTTGGAATAATGCTTTGGCTTGTCGGGGTATTTGTCGCGTCGAAGATAGAAAGATTAAATATGCTAGCAGCGCCCTTCATGGCAATTACTTGTGCTTACTTTGTAATAGAAGAATTGGAATTACTCGTTAATGAGTATAAAGATAATACTACCACAGCCTTAAATAGATTTTAAACTACGCGTAGTTTATGCATAATTACTTTAAAGCAAAGGTGAGGATTAATAAGAGTAATGGCCAATTTAGCTTCTCTCCAAGCAAGCGCGAACTTTCTCCAAGACTTTTAAAACTACTTAGCAAAAAACCAAACTGTATCTATAAATTGAAGATAAAGGAGATTAAATAATGGCCACTCTTTCTGAAGCTTATGCCCAAGTTGCACAAAATCGTGAACAAATAGAGTTAGCTAAACAACAAGCATCACAAAGAGAATCTAATGCTGATTATATGAGAAGAGTACTTACCACACAATCCGCATTGCGTAGAGAAGATGCTTTAGGTTTAGCCAAGAGACAAGCTGGATTGAAAAGCATTGGACTTGAATCTGCCGAGACTGCTGCTGAACGCGCTAGGATTCAGGCAGAAGAAGATAAGTTAATTGCTTATGAAGGTGGACTGAAAGCTATTGAGGAAAAAATGCGACAGCAACAGGAACAACAAGATAGAGCAGCAACAATTAGAAAACTTCAATATCAAAATCCCGACGCCGCCTATTTAGAATTAACCAAGAAAGAAAGACAAAGTATTACCAAACAAGTAGAAGATACAATAAGTTCTATAACTGAAGATATGGCTGGAGGTTCTGGAAAGTTCAATGAACAAACAGGATACTTTGAAGCATTACCTGGAAGAGACTTGACTTCTGAAGAAATTACTTCCTTAAAGAATAAGTTATACGCTGGTGAAAAGTTTAGGGTTACGGATGTTATAAAAGATTATCCTGTTCAAACTACAGAGACTAGATTTACAGAAGCTCCAATGTTGGGAGCTATAAGAAGTGTTGATTATGTTTCTCCTAAAGAGATGCAACGAGGAATAAGTGTTGAGATTAAACCTAGCTTTTCTGTCAATAAAGGACTGTTACCTAGAGACTTACGTCCAAAAGTTATTACTGCGGGAAGTGGTGGAGCTATTGCTGCTGGAGTAACTTGGTATGAATCAAGTCCCATACCAAAACAATTTGAAAGGTTCTCCCAAAAGTTTACCGAAACAACTGGACAAGTATTTGATTATGGATTTAGTAAAGCTTCTAAGTATGGAAATATAGGCTTGCTTCCTAGAGAAACGCGTCCAACGGTATTCACAGGAGGATTCGCTGCTAATCCAAAAGCATTTTCAATGCAAGCTAAAGTAGAACAAAGAATGTCTAGCAATGCTGAGCTTCAAAAACAGTTGAATCAAGCTTTAGTAGATTACAATGCTAAGTATGGAGGACGCGCGCTCACACCAGAAGAGTATTCTCAAGCAACTAAAGAAGGAAAAGAACTTGATGATGTAAAAGTTATCCTTGATAATGAGTTACTTAACATTCAAAAGGCAGAAGCTAAAGTTACTAAAGAGTTTGAGATGGGAAGCGGCTTTGGTTATTCCGCATTGAAGGCTGGAACAACAACATTTGTAAGTGGCGCTGCTTTATTCTTTCCATCATTGGTAGCTAAACCAGTATCAACATTTACAAAGATGCCAGGAGATATATTCGCTTTAGCCGTTGGATTCAAAGAGAGGCCAGCTTCAACAACAGGTACTGTTGTAGGAATAGCTGCGCTTGGATTCTTAGGGGGGGCTAAGACCGAGAAGGTAATAAAAGGAAGGGAGAGTATGGTTGGAGAATTTAGTTTATCTAAGTCTAAAGCTATTCTTAGGGGAGTAGATGATTTTGGTAATAAGAAGTTTGACATTGTTGAGCAAGGGTATATTAACTTACTAAACCCTAAGACTAGAGACGTGATTGGAAAAGTAAAGGTAGGTATCGTTTCTAAGTCTACAGTTATTCCAGAAGTGTTTGGTTCTACAATAGAATCATTAGATATATTCCTTGCTGGAAGGAGAACAAAGAACCTAAACCTTTCACAGAATCTTAGGCTATTTATTTCAGGTAATAAAGCAACTCTTGGAATGATTGACGAGTCAGGTATAGTAAGTGGTACAATAAAAGGGACTATGAAAGAAGTTGGAAAGTACAAGTCTCCATTTGGAAATATTTTATCAATGGAAAGACTAAGCATGGAGAAAGTATCCAAGTTTAGAAAGCAGCCTACCTTCGATATATTTGGGAATGTAGAGATAAAGATTAAGTCTATTAAACCTGAGACTAGAATATTCAAGAAAAGATTTTATTCTATTGTCGTTGAAGGAGAGAAGACTACATTCATTTCGAAGAGTCTTCAAGATGTATTACCAATAAAGGAAAGAGTGAAGTACGTTCAAAAGTATGAACGGCCATTATCAGTTAATGTTGGTGGAGTCAATCTTAAAGGATTCAAACTTAGAACTAAGTCCAATATTCAATATCTTAGAAAACCAAGCTTCAAAGCTAAGAAGACTTTGTATGGTAATAGAGGATTGAATGTAAATCTTAAAGGAACTTCATTTGAACCAAAACCATCTGATGTTGATATAAACCCTCCAAAGGATATAGAACTATCTAGTGGAAGACAGAATACAATCCAAGTAGAACCCAAACAAGCACAAGTGCTTCAACCAAAAGCTCAGACTCTTGCTCTTGCTACTTCAGCTTCAAAGCTTGGTTCAGTAGCTAAACTACTAGCAAAGGAAATGCAAGTTCAATTATTACAACCAAAAGTTACTGTGACTACTACAACTACTCCAGCTACACAACTAATGCAAGTAACTTCTCAATCACAATTGCAACAGCAAAGACAAAGGGAACAAACTAAACAAGTTACTTCTCCAGCTTTATTGAAACTAGAAAGAGCTTCTCAAGTATCTATTACTAAGAATCTTCCTAGAACTACTGGCGCAACTATTACCACTCAAGTTAGTAGAGAAATGTTAAGGAGTGGATTTGGACTTGGTAGTTCTACATTACCAGCATTGGCTACTCCACAGAAGCAAGAGTTACAATTAAGGACTAAGTTAGTTTCAAGGGAAGTAACTGTAAGTCCTTCACCAGTATCACCCGCCGGAATTGGTGGATTGACAAGAGCGCCAGTAATAACTACAACAAGAAGTCCAAAAACTTTGTCAGTTACAAGTACTTCAACCAAAGGATTGAAAGAAGCATTCCAAGTTCTTATCAAGCGTAGAGGAAAATATACCAAACTTGCTGAAGGACTACCACTTGGTAAAGCTTTGAAAGCTGGAGCTGAATACACAAAGTCTACCTTAGCTTCTACATTCAGACTTGAGCGCAAGGGAACAACAAGTATTTCGGATATAACTTACAAACCGAGTGAACAATTGTTCAGGACATATAAGATTACTCGTGGAAGAAAGGTAAGTCTACCTCAAGGTAAAGATGTATATGAGTTCATTGAGAAGAAACCAATGAGGCTTTCAACAGGTGGAGAGCGCGCAGAGATAAAGATGTTCAAGTCTAGCGCGGCTAGGAGGAAAAAGATATGGACAATAAAGGGCAAGTAGTTATCTTCACATTAATGCTAGCTGTAGTTGTAATCATATTAGCAATATCATTTGCTCCAGTTTTGATGGAAGCTACTACCAATGCTAGGAATGATACAATTGTTATGAATAATTCCGATAACACTGGAACTGTTGAGACCATAGGGATGAATTGCACTGGAACTACAGATGCTTATGTTCAAGCGGGGTGTATAGTAACAGATGCTTTCACTCCATACTTTGTTGGTTTTCTTGTAGCAATAGGACTTGCAGTCCTGGGAGCGCGAATAGCATTCGGAAGTTAATATGAACAACAAAGGACAACAGACAATATTTATGAGTGTAGTGATTGGATTATTCGTATTGCTAGTTGGAATGCTGGCCGTAAACTTTATAAGAATGCTTGTTGATGGAACTCCAGATAGTGAAAGTAATATGATTTCTAAATTGAATTGCGACTCTCCAGGAATAAGTGATGGCAATATGGTTGTATGTCTTGTTGCTGAGGCAATCAATCCAGTTGTAATACTTTCTATCTTAGCATTGGCGGGAGGCATAATAATAGCTAGATTCTTGTTATAAAATGGCAAAGATTAAAAAAGTGAATCAATTAGAGACACCACAATCAACGAAACCAAAGTGGTTGATGATTTGTATAGGATTATTTGTAGTACTTTTCGCTATGGAAATGGTTGCTGCTGAGTTCAAGAACTATACTTTGATTATGTACTCGCAACCAGTTGGAGCAGAATACATTGCTTGGAAACTTAAGACAGCGACTAACTCTTATCCTTTGACTAAACCTTCTGCCTATTCTTCTACGACTGGTGCAACAAATGCTTGGCAGAGAAAGTTAGCAGATTACGATTTTGGTTTTACAATTTACAGCGGTGGTATAAATGTTACTGCGAATATGTCTACTTCCCCAGACACTCAATTAGGAATAACAAATACTCAATACGGATTGGCGCAAACTATCATGCTTGAAAATATTACAGATATAACAGCCATCGCTGTTAAGATATATCGTGATGGAGCTACTGGACAGGCAACCTTCTGGATAACAGATACTAACGCTACTAATGATGCTAGTAATTCACTGCACTATTACAATGGTTCATTCGATTCTTCTGGAATAACAACAAATGTTAATGGAGCATGGTATATCATTCCAATGGAAGAGAACACAACACTTACTCGTCCAGTAACCGATGTTGAATATCCAACATTCTCAAATTATTGGGATACCAATTCCACTCTAATAAATACAGGAGTTGGATACTTCAATGTCACCTTAGCTAAAACAAATGGAACTGTATTCCTAGAAATAAATAATACAAACATTACCGCGAGTAATTTTACAGCAGACGTTTACAATGTAAGTTACAACTTCCTAAATGCTGACAACTATACTTATAGATGGCATTCTTGGGGAAATGGAACTTCCCATTTCTATAATAATTCAGGAGCTAGAGAATATACAGTTAATGCTTCTGCGCATAGCGCGTCAGCACTTAGTATTATCTTTCCAGAAAACAACAAGTACTATAACTATGTATTAACCACACTAAACTTTACTATCCTAAATACTAGTGAGATGAATCTTTGCTGGTACTCTATAGATATTGGAGCTACAAATACTACAACACCATGCGGAGGTAATGTAACTGGACTTACTTCTGTAGAAGGACTTAACAATTGGATGGTTGGTGCTAACAATTCTTATAATGATATAGCTAACACTTCGGTATCATTCACAATGGATACTATCTTTCCATTGATTTCTTATGGAAATGGAATACTTCCTAACTATGCGAATGTCTCACAGACAAGTGTTTATGTGAATACTACTTGGACAGAAGCTAACTTCGATAATATCACATTCCGTATATATAATACCTCATGGACTAATTCTAGTTTCTTCTCCACTCCAACATATAGTATTAACTTTACGAATCTGCGCAACGGAAACTATTATTACAACGCAACTATTTGTGATAAGGTAAATCATTGTAACACAACTTCTTACAATGTAAATCTCTTGTTAGACACCTTGCCTCCAAATGCTACACAAGGTACTACGGATAGTGGTGGTTCATATACTGTATCTGTAAACAACACTGTCTATAATACTACCTCGCAGAACTTTACTGTCAAGGCCAATGATACTTATGGGATTGATAACATTACTATAACGATTACTAATGCTAGCGGAGCTATTGTAAATCAAACAGTAAAGGAACATTTATCCTTGAAAGATTATATCTTTGGAATACCTATCAATTTGGTAGATGGAATGTATACTTGGTTTGCTAATGTCATAGACCTTGCGGGAAATTATATTACTACAACGGTAATGAGTTTCATAGTTGATACAACTTCCGCGGGATTTGCTGGACAAGATTTAAACGTATCTTGGATAGCCGATGCAAATGATACTTCAATCCACAACATAAATGTCACGATAACAGAACCAAACATAAATCAATCTGGAATAGAGTTCAATGGAGCTAATCGTACTATCTATAACATAACAGGAAATATCTTTGGGTATAATTTCACTAGGTATAGCTATCATGCTCCAGAGACTTTACCTTTCAATTGGTGGGTAAAAGACAATGCTTCAATCTTTTCAAGTAGTATTGTATATAACTTTAATGTAATTTGTCCAACAGGTTGGAAGTCTTTCAATAATACTTATTGTATGGAAAAGTTGAACTTCACTTCAGAAGTAAATCAAACAAGGTATCTTGCCGTTCCAGATTCAATCTCGGCGATTACTATGGCCTACATAAACTTGAGTGATAGAGCTGGAGGAGTGGCAGGTATATCTCAAAACTATTCTAACTACTCCCTAGTATTGTATGCTCAACCTGTTGGTGCTGATGCTTTAGCTTGGAAGATAGCAACAGCAACACCTGGACAAGCTTACAATTCCAATACTACTTGGAATGGAACTAAATGGAAACCATTAGGTAATGATGTTGATTTTATGATATTACAAGGTAATACCATAACCAACTACTCTACAGATTCCGCGGGAACTCAGCATGGTATCATTGCGTCTAGTCCTTATCTTGCTCAGACAATCACTTTGAATAGTACAAGTCTAGCAAATATCACAGCAATATCCCTGAGATTGTATCGTGATGGAGTTCCAGAAATGGCCACTGTATATATCATGGGAACAAACGCTACTAACGAACCTGACAATACCAAGATATATTATACAGGAAGACTAAACGCGTCCACATTCACTGTAGATACTGCTGGTGCATGGTACAACTTTACTATGACTGCTAATGAAACCTTTACTTATACTAACTACACAGTAAATCCTTACTTGTATATTGGAAATACTAATGCATGGAATTACTCTGGAGAGTTCAAACAAACTAACAATAGAACAAAGAACCTAGCTTCAATAATAAATCAGTACCTTACTCCAGCTTATCTTGTTGGAACTAATTATATTATTCCATTCACATTCCATTCAGATAATTCAACAGGACTATTACAATATAGCGACTTTGAATGGAGTGGTTCTGGATTCATTGAGAACTCTAAGATATATAACCTAACTACTTATGAAACTTCACAGGAAGCATTTGTACTTGATACAACTTACGATTCAAGTGTGTACAGTTCGATAACTGCTGACCTAGTATATGATGGTACTTCTTACGCTTCTGTAAAGAGTGGTAGTGGAAACAACGCTTTATTTACTAATACTGTAAACATTCCATTAACAGCTTCGGTAAAGAACAATTCATTCTATTGGAAACTTCAGTTGGTAAACGCAACAGCAACAACTCTTGTAAACAGTTCATTCGCGAATCAAACAGAATCTACTATTGAGTTTGATTATTGCGCCGCTGGAGAGAAACAATATGTAAACTTTACATTCGCTAACGAAACTGTAATAAAAGAAAATGTTACCGCGTCCATAACAGAAAGTACATGGGGATACTACCTTGGTAGTGGCGCTATAAATAAGTCTCTTAGCTATTCTAGTGCTACAGAATATACCAATTATACCTTCTGCTTCACGCCTCCAAATAGAACTGTAAAGGTAACACCTAGCATTTCATATACCAATACCGAAAGCCAGCAAAGGAATTACAACCCAGGTATAGTTTTGTACAATAATAATACCATGACTGAAACTAAGCTATGGCTACTACCAACTCAAAATGGTATCTTTGTTACATTCCAAGTAATGAACATAGCTAGACAAATGTTAATTGGCGCGGAGATTACCATAACTAAATTGGGTAGTATAATCTCGCAGCAACTCACTGGCGGAAGCGGAACAGTAACGGTATTCTTGAATCCTAATATAGCTTATACTTTGACAGCTACATATCCTGGAGTACAATCTTACAATGCTTCGCAGCAATTTACTTTGACAGAGTATACGATTACTCTAGGAATAGCTACACAAACAACTACTGACTATAGAAAAGGAGTTAGTATGGATGTAGAACCTAAGTCACAAACACTATTGAACAATACATTCTACAGTTTCAATTATACCGTAGACTCAAACTATTGGTCTATGGATAGATTCGGTTATGTATTATACAATTCTTCTGGAGGAGTAATAACTTCCAATTCATCTACAAGCGCTACTGGAGGGTTCTTGTCTTCATATATTAATACAGGACAAAACAATTCACTAATTAGAATGGAATACTACTTTGCTGTCAATGGTAGTTACAATAATTACTCAACATATTGGGGAGTGCGCGATTATACTTCTGGAAGTATTGATGGTTTCTTCCGTAGACTAGGTAATTATCTAAATGCGCACACCGATAGCACTGGAAAGAAGTACGGCCCATTTGGAATTGATTCGTTCGGAATAGGAATATTCATCTTCGCAGCTATATTCATTTCGATGGGAGTCTTATCATACAAGTACGGAGTTACAAGTTCAATTGCTGTAGGAATAGTTGGAATACTAGCCACGATAGTGCTAGAGACTTATGGAATACTCCCAAGAATTGTATTCGGAATCCCTTACGGCATGAGCGCGGTTCTTGTTATTGTAATAATGGTAATCGCTTGGAGGGAAATGTAAATGGCTAGAATAGTATATTACTTTACAGCTTCGATAATTCTAACCTTCCTATTGGTAGTTTCTAGCTTTATTAGTAGCGACAATAATGTATTAACTAATGTTGGATTAGGACATAACATAACGGATAGTAGTTTAGATGTCAAGCTTAACAATAACCCATTTTGGGATTTGATATTTGGCACTGCTGGAGTTTTAGTTTTGGTAACATTGGGCGCTACAATCGCTGCTTCGTTCTTTACCTCGGCAAGACTTGAGAATTATATTGTACTTCCATTTATATTAGGCGGAGAAATATTTACAGGTGTATTTATTGATGTGGTATTCTTAGCTCAAAGCTTTCCAAACTATATTAGACTTCCATTAACCTTATTGGCTACAATATTCCTAGTTGGTTACATAACTAGCTTAGTCGAATACTTCAGGGGGAATATCTAATGGTGCTAGAAGCAATGCCATTTGATTTCAAGAAGATTATTATGGATTGGGTAATTGGGACTGGAGGGGATAGTGCTACAATCTTTATCCTGGTTGGAGTATTGATTATCGCAGTCATGGCCGCGAAGTTTAGAATGACGGGATATACTCTTGTAATTAGTGAAATGCTATTCATAATCATAATGATTTCTATGAGTACATTACATCTAGGAAGTGTTGCTTCTGGAATACTAATAGTAATAATGTTCGTAGTGGCAATCATCGGTGCGAGGTACATGACTCCCCAATGATAACCACAGCCTTAAATAGAAAATTGAATGGAGAAGAATATGCTTAAAGAAATGCTTCAAAGATATAGGGAAAAGAAGAATAAGTTCAAGGAATACCAGACAGAAGATAGAATACAAACTCTTGTAGAGCAAAGAAAGAAGAGTTCTAATGAAAGAGAACTCGAAGAGTATATCGAAGAGGATAGGCAAAGAAAGATAGATAGAGCTGTTAAGTTATATCGAATGAAAAAGAAAGCAGAAGCGCGCAATATGAACATGCTTAAAGGAAAGAACATATTCAAAGGCCACAAAAGTATATTAACAAACAACGAGAAGCTATTCCCAATGCATGGTCACAAGTCAGGAGGGAAAAACATATTCAATGGTTAAGAAAACATCAGCGTGGATAGACCACGTTAAAAGCACCAAGGCAAAGAATAAGGACAAGTCTTTGAAAGAAGTCCTTAAACTTGCTAGCAAGTCATACAAGAAAAAGTAGGAAACACTTGAGGGAAAGAAATGGATAAGAAAGAAGCTGAAGAGTTTGAAAGAGAATTAAGAAAAGATGAGAGGCGTAAAACTATTTCTATTAGTCGCGTTGGTAAAAGAGAACGTGAATTATACAATAAGGTTGGAAGTAAGTTATCTAAGTTTGAGAAGAAGTCTTTAAGCAGGCCACTTCCTAAATACAAGAAGCTAGTAAAGAAGCTTCGCCCTATGACTGCCGTTGTAAATAACGTTCCCTTAGTCGGAATGAGTAAAGAAATTAAACCAGAGGGCTGGACTGATAGCTGGAAAGAAAAAGAAAGGAGATTGTTCTTCAAATGATATATTCTTTATGGAGGGTAGTAAATAAATGAAAAAGAAAGCAGATATGAATATGGTCGGAGTATTGCTTGTAACCTTTATTGGGGTTATAGTAGCTTTAGCTATATTTACTGGAGGAATCACAGGACAGGTTGGGCAATCAACTAACCTAGGATTTAAGAATGCAACCTATGCTAACTCTACAACTAATGGGTATACTTATCTTGATGGGAAGTATGTAACTTCTATCTTGGTATCTAATACAAGTAGCCATTCTACAATTGTTGCTGGTAACTATACAATATACAACAACATCTTGAATGCCAATGGAGAACTTAGTTCAGCTATAGATATGAGAGCTGGCGACACTGCACAGGGAACAACTTGGCAGGTAGCTTACACATTCCAACCATTAGGTTATGTACCTGATGCCGCTGGAAGGTCAATCGTTGGATTGATAGTTATCTTTGCTGCGCTTGCAATTGCTGTAATCGCTCTAGCTCCAGTATTACAATCGAAAATATTGGACATGGTAAGATAAAATGGATGTCAAACCAATTTTGAGGGCGGGGCTGGCGGTTCAATCCTTGAATCTAGTATCGGAGAACATTAAGGCTAGCAGGTCTCGCAGGCCTAAACTTGCGAGACTTGCGGTTAAAAATATAGTAGGAACATCTTTGATTCAAGCACAGGGGAGGCTAATTGAAAGCATATAAACTTGCATTGTTTGTTTTAGTTATTTCTTTACTTCCTTTAGCTATTGCTACAGAGATTACAATAGGTGGTACTAGTATTTCAAATGGAAAGGTAATCAACATGATACCTCCAAATCGTTCTGTACTTAATGATTCTACTTTCAATGTTAATAATTCTCTATTTCTTAATGGATATAACTCATCGCACTTCGTTCCATATGTTGGAGCAGATAGAGATGTAAGACTTGGGACTAAAAACCTATTAACAACAGAAAATATAACAGTTGGCGGATTAAATGTTACTAAAAGAGTTCTAAGTGATTTACTTCCGATACCAACACTTGCTTTAAGTTTGGGAAGTGGAGCGGCGAGATGGTTATCTTTGTTTGTCCAAAACATTTCTGCGGAGAACATTGAGACATATAACATTCATGCTACCAATAATTTAACTGTAGATGGGTATACTCGCGTTGGAAACTTAAATGTTTCTGGTAACTTGGTGGTTGATGGAAACATGTCTGTTAGAAGACCTTATGGAATGTATTCTTCTACTCAAACACAAAATATTGCTGCTATAGGCGTAGCACAACCAGTCACATTTAATTGGACTGAGGATTCTTATGAGATATTCAAGTCTAATGATAGTGCTAACTTCACATTCTTACAGCAAGGAGATTATCTTATTGAACTATCTGCAATTATGCAGACAACCACTCCGGGAGATAGGGTAGAGATATGGGTACAAAAAACAAATGTATCAGGACATATGGCCAATGTTCGTAGAAGTAATACCATATATGATTTCAAATCTAATAATGCGAACACTGTAATTGCTGTCCCATTCATAATTGATATGAATACAAGTGATACCATGAGGATAATGGTGGCTGGTAGTTCGACTAATATTAAGATGCAGTATTATACCAATACAACTTATTCCCCAGAGACTCCTTCAATAATAATGACCATGACAAAACTATCGGAGGTGACACCATGAAGATGACCAGAAGAAAGATAAAGGAATTGATTCGCGAAGAGAAGGGTGCTTCTAAAATGTATATCAAGTATGGGTATCCTAACATCGCGAAGCAAGAGCGCTCACATGCGCGCATTCTTTCTAAAAGATTAAAGTAACCACTTAAAAGTTTATACTAAGATATAAAAGGTAATTCTCATTAGAAAGAATACTAAAATTTCATAGTCTGCAATACTTTCTGCGAAAGCGGAACTCGGCGGATGAGATATAATGAAAGGAGGAAACAATGGAAGCATATTTAACTTTAAATAAAAATGTCTTAGCTGAAACAGGACTTCAAGCTAGGCAAGAGTCTTTAGAAGTTGATTCGGAAGATAAAGATACTTTGACTTATCCAAACTTAAAATTTGTAATCAACGAACTTTACTTTGATGCGGCAGAAGAAAGATTGGTTATGAATGGAAGTATGTATACTTCAGATAAGAATCAAGAGCTTGGTTACTTTTCTTCGTTTGATATACCAATAGATTTTGATTTAGTCATTGATATGATTCAAGCATATATGAAGAAACTTGGTAAGCTAAAGACAGTCTTAGAAGCTACCAAGTAGATAGATACTTATTTGTTTTTCTTTTCCTTTTCTTTTGAAGTAACCACTAAAAAGTTTAAGCTAACATATAAAAAGGATTGGTGGTTCAAGTGCCAATGACTAGTATGAATAGATACGTTGGTAAGAATGTTTTTGTCACCCTGAGGAATGGGCGCATTTACAAAGGAATAGTAACGGAGATAGAAGATGTGGGAAATGGATTGATATTTGTTTCTATAAATTATAAGGACGATAAGATAGTCACACTCATAGCTTCAGAGATAACCGAGATGAAGGAGGAAGATTAGAATGGGAACTTGCTATAAATGTAATGTCCAGTTTACATTGAAGAATGAAGAAATGATATGTGATAACTGCCATGAACTAGTAACTTATCCATGTAACAGTTGTCACGATTGGTTTTCTATTGCCGATGATAATGGTAAAAAGATTAAGGAATGTCTTGTCTGTGGATATTTCATCTGCCCATATTGTGAATCGTGTGGAGAGAAATGTAAAAAGAAAGATTGGATAGAGTTTATTACTAGAGTGATAGACAGCGATAAGTCTACTGACTTAAAAGCTAAACAACTCGCAAACTTCATCGAAGAGTTAAAGCTAAGTAAAGAACAAAAGCTATGCCCAAAGAAAGTTCCAATCTCTTACGCAAAGAGTAGGATAAAAGGATGCTTGGCTAGAATGAAAGGATATAACATCAAAGGAGAAATAGACCAAGCGAAATTTGCAGAGAGATTGGATAAGATATTTCATATACCCATTGGTGAAACATTTACTGTATCTGACAAAAGAGAAGAAGGAAGCTATGGACAAGAGTACCGAGATGTTATTAACACAGCAATTTGTTATGGTAAAGTAAAAGCAGAGTGGATGAAACGAAAGGATGATAAAACAGAATACTTACTTTATACTCGCATTGAAGGTTCTCCTTGTAAAATGCTAGACGCTGAAAACTTATTATTCAAGCGATGCCGAAGATGTAAAAAAGACTATTCACTTCAACAAGAGTATTGTTCTGATTGTATTCGTAAACAAGGTGCATTAAAAGGATATGCACTTCCTCTCATACTGAAAGTATCTAACAAAGATACTTGCCAACTAAATAGGGGTGCATTTCATGGAAGAAGAAACAAAAAAGTTTCTGAAGCTAGTTGATGATAGTATCGCTGGAAAAACAGAGATAGTAAATACAGAAGAGGAAGCAAAGTTCTGGCGTGACAAACATGTCCTAGAAGCAGTTGGGAAAAAGATGAATAGTAAATCAACAGCTATTGGACTGCTGGGTGTATCGGCAGAGAACTATGATAAGATAAGGGGAGTAGAAGAACCAATAGAAAAAGAAGAGGGATACATGTTCCAAGAGTTTGGTTCACAAACAGACTTCTATCAGATAGTAAAGACCTTTGTGGAAATCCAACCCATCTACTATGATTCAGCAAAGCTGTGGTGGGTATGGAATAATAAGGACAAGTGCTGGGTGCAGAAAGATGAAACAGATATACTCAATGCGATTGATAGGTATGTTAGATACCCAAACACTACTTCGGATATAAAGAACCAACTGCTTGAAGCATTCAGAAGGATTGGAAGAAAGAACGCGCCAAGACCTATGAAAAGGACTTGGGTTCAGTTTAAGGATATTATTGTTGATGTTTCAAATGGGGATGAGTTCCCTGCCAGTCCAGACTACTTTACGGTTAATCCTATTCCTTATTCCCTACACAAGGAAAAGTTCATAGAAACTCCAGCCATGGACAAGCTCTTTGAGGAATGGGTAGGGAAAGAGAATGTTAAGCTACTTTACCAGATTATTGCCTATTGCCTTATCCCTGACTATCCAATCCATCGCTTGTTCTGTTTGATAGGCGCGGGTATGAATGGCAAGTCCTGTTACCTTAGGATTATAGAGAAGTTTGTGGGTAACAGTAACATCTGTTCCACAGAGCTTGACACCCTAATGACTTCTAGGTTTGAGAGTTCCAAGCTATTCAAGAAGCTGGTTTGTATTATGGGGGAAACAAACTTCAATGAGTTGCGGGAAACCTCCATGTTGAAGAAACTTACAGGTCAGGATACCATAGGGTTTGAATACAAAGGCAAGAACCAGTTCGATGATAGAAACTATGCCAAAATCCTAATAGCTACCAACAACCTTCCAGAAACAACAGATAAGACTATTGGATTTTATAGAAGATGGTGTATTATTGATTTTCCTAATCTTTTCTCAGAAGATGAAGATGTTCTTAAACGGATACCAGAAGAAGAGTATGAGTCCTTAGCTATCAAGTGCGGTTTCATATTACACGAACTTTTGGTAGACAGGAAGTTCCATAATGAGGGGGGGCTGGTTGAAAGACAACAAAGGTATGAGGATAAGAGCAATCCCCTTGAGAAGTTCCTGAAGGAGAACGTAGAAGAGGAAGTCAATGGGGACATCCCTTGTTGGGAGTTGATTAAGAGATACAATGAATGGGCTAAGGCAAATAAGTACAGGGAGATGTCTGAACATGCAATCGGTAACGGTATGAAACGAAAAGGACTAGAACAACAAAGAATGATGAAGGATTGGTTTGAGAATGGACAAGGTACAAAAAAGCTATTTAGGTGCTGGGTAGGAGTAAAATGGAAGCAATGACAGATTTGACAGATTTGACACTATATGCTACTTACACACTACATGTATTAGGTGATAGGGGTATAGCGGATAATCTGTCAAAACTGTCAATAACTAACATTAACACGAACTTTTGGGGTGAAAACAGGATATGACTACTCCCAAGTACAAACTCAAATATATAAAGATTAAACATCTAGTTACAAAGATGAAGGCAGAGGTAATGAGATGAGAGTGGCATGTCACAAGTGTGGGAAAGTTCTTTACAACTTAGGTAGGAGATACCATGGGGAATCCTATTGTCCGCAATGCCATAGGGAAAGGATACGAAGTATGACACTTGGTATATCACAAAAGGATTGGGAGTTTAGTTCACCCCAGCTTGTAAGCTGTAATATGTGGATGCAACTTACCAAAGAACAAGTAGAGTTCCTGGATAAGGAGTGTGAGTTATATGGTTTGAAAAGACAAAAGTACATGCAATGTCTATTGGAATCTTATAGGATAATGAAAGTGGGAGGTAAGATATGAAACTTAAACTAATCATTGGAGAGATACTCATTTCATTGACTATTACCTTTATGATTTATCATAAGTTTATCATAATGAATGACTTTACTTGGCTACTAGTAGTTGGCCGTACAGTTATAATCGCTGGAATGTTCGTATTCGCGCCCATGCCTAGCATGAAAGTATCCAAATTTGATTCAGATGAACTAGTATCTAATCATAAGCAAACCTATAGAGAGTATGCTCAAGAAAGATTAGATATGGAGAGGATATTAAGATGAACTTTGGACTTATAATTGGAGGACTGATTGCCATATGCATGGTAGGCTATATAGCCATTGCAATACTTCTCCCACTAACCGATAGCTTGACAATTAGTGGTGGGATTGATTCTCCAGCATATAATGTAACCTCTAGTTTAGCAGGGTTTGTATCCTTAGATAGTAACATATACCCTATGTTGATTATTGGAACGATTATAACAATTGGTTTATTCATATTCTTACCTCTACGCAATGTAGATGAGTCCATAACTGATAATGGTATGTTAGTTCCAGCGCATAAACAAACCTATCTTGAATATGTTCAGGAACGATTGGCAGTTGAGAGGTTGTTGAAATGAACTTTCAAGACATATTTTCTTGGATAATGGTTGTACTAATTATTATAGGAGCAATTGTTGCTATTTGTTATGTTCAGGTTAGAGAATCAGAGTGTAAGGAAATATTACACAACAAAGAAGCATATTGGGAGATAGGGAAGTATGAAAGAGTAGAGCCTGGGTATACTTCTTGTTGTGTATCTACCTATATAAATCATATCGAAGTAGATAGTTGTGAGGTGGTGAAAAGATGAAAACTGAAACACAACATATTGTTACAATAGAATGGATATATAAAAAGTTGTTAGTTCTGTTCGGAGGGTTATGTTCATTGATTACTGGTTTATTTGGATTTTATTTTATACTAATAATTACCAAAAGAGAATTAATATTTGTTGAATATCTTGCTGTAATGTGCTTTGGTGTAATTTCTGGCGGTCTGATTATTTTTGGTTGTATATTAATGGCAATTGCTTTTCTTAATCTTGATGATATGCCCAAGGTAAAAGTGAAGGTGGAAGAATGAATTACCCAATAAATACAGGTTTATTACTAAAGATATTATTTATCTTGATGGGAATAGTCCTTATTGGAATGGCTATTTTAATGTATCAAGGAATAATGGCTGTCCAAGAAAGTCGAGAAGCTTTTCAACATATAATAGAAACAGCGTATAGGTGTAAACAATGAATTACTTCTTAATCGTACTTACCTCTTTGGAGTTATCTGTTTATCTCGTATTGATATTATTTGTGGAAGCATACTGGTCAATTATTCATGATGTGGGGTACATGTGAACTTCCCAATAATTCGTAACCAAACTATGAAACTTCCAAAGAACCCATGCCCAATTAAGAATACTTGTACAGAATGCAGAAGGATAATCTATGGGAATAATAAGGAACAGATTATATGTTCAAAATGTTATGAAAAAATGGAATGGTTTGATGATAGAACACTAGGTAGTGTAACGGTAGCACACAAGCCTCATAAGCTTGAAGATGGTAAGTTCGATTCTTCCCCTAGTGATAATAGTCAATTGACAAACGGTGAGCGTGATTCCGAAGATTGTCCCCAGACAAAACCAGTAATGGACGCCTTGCCTAATAAGCGTTTAATTGATAAAGGTCTGGACAAAACTGGGGACAATCATAGTCCCCGTCTTAGAGTTGGGGGAAGGAATCCTAAGACAGAAACCACCCCAACAGGGGACAATCATACTTCGCACCGCCCCCCGTCTGTTAGTGATAGTACTGCGAAGAGCTGTCCTAACAGATTGAAGGGCATTCATAGTCAGGTGCATTTACAAACGTCGGGTGCTGAAAGTGGAGATGTTAGTTGTACGGGGCAGACGATTACCCATCCAAAAACTACCTCCACGCCTGACACCCAAATTAAGGAGGAAGCCAAATGACAAAAGAATTTAAATGTAGAAAATGTTATTGTTGTAAGACCTGTGTTAAGATTGGTAAAGCCGAAGCTAGAAAGGGATTTGTTGAGTGGATGAAAAAGAATAGACATATCATAAACGGGATTGATGTATTGGAAGTTGATAGGAAGATAAAAGAATTGGAGGAAGCCAAATGAATAAATGTAAAAGATGTTTTCATGAAGATAAGTACCATGATGAAAGAGGATGTCATCACTATTACGAAGGAGATAAAACTGTTTGTCTTTGTTTAAAATATACTCCAATTCCGATTAGTAAAGAGAAGGAGGAAGCCAAATGACAAAAGAATTTTGCTTGAGTAATAGAAGATTAGACCATGAGGATAGCTACCCTGCTCCACATTATTTAGAAGCAGATGTAAAAGAATTTATCAGACTATTGAAGGAAGAAATAGAAGATTTTAGACACGATGATTGTTACGCATGGGAATACTTATTTATCAAAATAAATGAACTAGCGGGGGAGAAACTAATATGACAAATCATAATTACTGTTTGGTGAACAGGATTAATGTCAAGGGGCAGACTGTAAAAGGTGCTAACCACATCAGCCCTAATATTCTAAAGTTAGTGGAGGAAGCCAAATGACATCTAATCGTAACTTAGTTGAATTGTTTTGTGATTGGGATGATATAGAAGATGATGCAGAACTAGAAGTTAGTGATGTTCTAAAATTAATGCAAGAAGCAAGAGAGGATGAAAAAGCCCAAAGGACAAAGGAATTTGTGGAGATGATTGATAAATTTGACTTTGCTCAATATAGTGATATGGGAATGGCTAGTGGAAACGAAAGAATATTAAAAGAAGAGTTAAAGAAAAAGTTGGAGAAAAAAGATGCCAAAGAAACTATATAAATGTGAAATATGCGGTAAAAATAATGACAAAACGCAAGTAGTATGCTGTAAATGTGTTGAAAGAGATTTAATACAGATAATTGATAGATTTAAGAGAATAGAACAAAGAATCTCTCAATTGGAGGAAGCCAAATGAAGAATATAGAAATTCCTAAATTTTGTTTAGGAAAATGTGAAGAAGAGGAATACAAATGTTGTAGATGTGGAACTAGATTGTTTATTCATTACCAAGAAGGTGATGGTAAAAGGTTTCATTCCTTATGTAATTCGTGTTATAACAAACTAAAAGGAAGGTTGGAGGAAGCCAAATGACAGTCAGGGAGAAATTAATAAAGGATATAAAGAAAGAATTAGAATTAGAAAGATACCCTAAGTCATTTTGGGATAAATGGGGAACTCATGCTGAAAATGCAGATTATCTAAAAGCAAAGTTGAAAGGTTTTGAAGAAGGTAAAGCCCAAGCTAGAAAGGAATTTGTGGAGATGATTGATAGTTACACAAAAAGACATTGTGAATCTGTTAGGGGATGGGAACAAGCAAATATGGAGAATATTTCTTTCTTAGAAGAAATAGACAATTTTATTAAAAGATTGAAGAAACAATTGGAGGAACATCTCCCTTGCTCCCATGAATTGAAGATAAGAAATTTAGAGCCAATTAATTTTATTAAAGCACTTGAAACACATCCTGCAACTAAATTTTGCGAAGACGACGAATGTATCTATTGCGGTTATAGAGATTGTCCACATCATGAGCCTTTACATTATCACCACGATGGTTGCCCAGCTTGTATAACGGAGGAAGCCAAATGACAAAAACATTTACGGAAGAGATGCATCAATTTTGGAGTGATATTGAGAAGGAACATGAATGTAATTGTGCTTGTTTTAAGAAAGGTAAAGCCCAAGCTAAAAAGGAATTTGTGGGATGGCTGAAGGCTTGTTATAATAATGGGGAAAATGGATTTACTTATGATTTTAGTAAATCATTACAAAGTAAAATAAAAGAATTGGAGGAAGCCAAATGACAAGCATTGAAACAATAACATCGGGGTTACTGTGGGGGGTTCTATTTATGGTATTGTGGCTTTTTTGTAGTTTCGTAGAAGCTTTTGTAGGTAATAATTATGGAATCATAATGGCGATATTAATAATTGGAGTGGTAATTATTTTTCAATTGATGGAGGACAAGGCATGAACACAATTGCTATCGCTGTTACAATAAGTATTGTTTTAGTCTGGGCTATTTGTTTATTCTTGTTGTGGAAGTGGAGGGAACGTGGCAACAACTAAGGAGATAAAGGATATGGAAAAGCTGGTGCTTGAATTAACCGGACTAGAATATAAAGGATTGATTTGGTGTGAGTTAGGTAATCAAATCAATGTAGAAACCAAACAAACAGAAAAGAAAATCTTAGAGAAGTTAGGAGTTCATCACACATCACTAGACATTAATGGGGAAGATAAGGCTTGGAAGGTAGACTTGAATAAAGAAGTACCTGCCTTATTGAAAGGGATTTATGAAGTAGTAACAAACTATGGAACAAGCGAACACGTTACAAATCAGTATATGTGCTTCAAGAATATTCACTACCTTTGCAAGAAGAACGGGATAATGATACATGGTGTTCCATTGAAAGATAACTGGAAGAAGCATGGAAGATATGAATATGATTTAGAATTTTTTAGGAAGCTACAAAAAGAAAACGGTTATCAATTCCTTTACCACACAATCCTAGATACTGGAACATTTGCAGGGAACAGAAACCTTCTTGTGTATGCCATGATAAAAAGACATGATTGGGATTTCATGGCAGAGCATAAGTTTGGTGGGGTGATTGATACAGGATTTGAGGAGAACGTAGGGAACTATAATCATCGAGGATTGATTAAGAAGATACTTGGGAAGGTAAAATGGAACTAACAAGAGAAGCTAAATCTAAGTTAAAGAAGATAAAGATGATGCTGGACTTAGATACCGATAGCGAAGTGTTTGAAAGACTAATCAAAGACTTTGATTTGGATACTTGGGGGGCATATAATGGGAATTAATTTGGTATTTCTTTTAGCAGTCATGGCCATATTTGGAATTATAATTGGGATAAAGGCCATATTATATGTAATTGGAAGGAGAATAAATGGAGAATAGAAAATGCCTATAAGAACTGGGAAGTTACATCGCCCTTGCATTGTATGCGGGAAGAGTTTTGAAGCAAATGGAAGAACTAATAAACAATGTGATACTTGTCGTAAGCGCGCGATTAGTAGACGAATAAATCCTCATCTTAGTCTATACAGGGAGAGTTTCTAACAGTTCTGCTGCTATTAATTCGCCTCTTTATTCATCCCCTGCATAGACTCGCTTGTGCATGGTGTGGGGAGTTCAACCACCCACACCATGTTTATATTATATTCTGTAGAATATAAAGGTTTAAATAATAGTGAGGATATTTGATTGACATGGTATCGAATAGCGATAGAGATGATTCAGGACTTATATGGATTAAGCTAACCATTTGGGCAATCATTGCATTGGTTGTCATTATCATTTTATTCTCTAGTGTTTATATTATTGGCGCGGGACAGAGAGGTATTCTATTAACCTTTGGCAAGCCATCAATGGAAGCAAAGACCGAAGGGCTTCACTTTAAAATTCCATTAGTCCAGACCATTGTTAAGATGGACGTTAAGACTCAAAAGTATGAAGCCGATGCTTCAGCAGCTTCAAAAGACTTGCAAGATGTTACTTCTAAGATTGCAACTAACTATCATCTAACTCCAGAATATGTCCCCCAACTCTATAAAGAGATTGGTACGGGATATGAAGTTAGAGTGATTCAACCAGCAGAACAAGAAGCTGTTAAATCTATTACTGCACAATTCACCGCTGAAGAATTGATTACTAAAAGAGAACTTGTTCGTGAGAAGATAAAGACATTGTTACAAGAGAAGTTAAGTGCTAGAGGATTAGTTATTGAAGATGTTTCTATTGTGGACTTTTCTTTTAGTCCTTCATTCACTCAAGCTATTGAAGCTAAGGTAACTGCTGAACAAAATGCTTTGGCAGCGAAGAATAAGTTGGAACAAATTAAATATGAAGCAGACCAAAGAGTTACACAAGCCAATGGCGAAGCTACAGCAATTAGAATACAAGCCGAAGCTATTACAGCTCAAGGTGGAGCAGAGTACGTCCAATTACAATTCATAAACAAGTGGGATGGTAAACTTTCAACTGTATCAATGAGTGGTGGAGCTACACCAATAATTGATGTTAGTAGATTTGTATCTGTTCCTGGAGCGATACAATGATAATCAAAACCCAAAAAGGAGGTACAAGTTAAAATGGATTACCAAAACGAATTAAAAAGACTGCAAGAAGGTGGAAACTATTGGAAACCTAAAGTCGGACAATTCATGGTGAAAGCATTGACAGAACTCGAAGAAGCTGAACCTTATATCAAGAAGCTTGATAATGGGAAAGAAGAAGTCAATCCCCAATTCAAGATGAGAGTCTTGGTTGATGGAGAGGAAAAGCTTTGGACTTTTGGCAAGGGCGCAACCCTAGCTTCAACACATGGACAATTAGTAGACCTAGCTGTAAAGAATGGGAATAAACTAATTGGAAAAGAATTTAAGGTAGTAGTTAAATCGGATGGGAAGAAGAATGACTATACAATTGTTGCATAAAGTTCACCACTATCAATGTGGTGATATTAGCTAACACCAAAGAGAGATTGCTATACAAAGCTTTAGACCTTAGTGGGTTGGGGTTTACACTCGTTTCCCCAACCCTTCATATTCATGGGAGAAATAATATCCAAGTCGAATACAATCAAAAGAGAACCAGGATACCTTTACTATGTAAAGTTTGGAGATGATGGTAAAGGTACAATGGAAGTTTGGAAGGCCAAGTTAGAACGTAGTGGTAGAAAGAAGGGGGCAAAAGGCAAATGAGTGAAGAAGAGGAATTTGAAGATTTCGATGAAGAGGAAGAGGTAATTCCTCCTAGCAAGCACACTCGATGTAAGAAGTGCGGGCGCAGAATGGATATGCGTTTAGTTAAAGAAGGAGTATGTATGTACTGCAAAATCAAAAGAGAACATGCCAAAGCAAAATAAGAAAAAGGAAGTGAAGAAGTTTAGGAGAATTGTAGATACCAGCAACGTAGATGGTTTCTATTACTTTTTGATAGTAATATCTATTCTTTTCTTTATGTTAATTGGTATTTCATATCTAGCTGGAGTCCGTTTATATATTGAAAATCCATTTGGATATGGTTTTGCTATTGGAGTCTTTATCATTTCTTTTTTGTCTGGTCTTCTTGGACATTTTTCAAGTCGTAAAGTATATTGGGAGGAAATTAAATGAGTATTGGTGAAGTAATTGGATATGGGGTTCTTGGACTTATGATTATTGGAGTAATTGTTTTTGGCTTTTCAGTGATACATTCAATAGATATGGAACAGAAACAAGCATGTGACACATTCAAAGAAAAGGGTTATGGTACAACTTATAATCGTTGGACCGGATGTAGAGTTCAAATAGATGAGTTTTGGTTTAGTGTAACTGAAGCAAAACAATATTTAGGAAAATGTAGTTGTGGACGTGACAAATGAGACGCGCTGATGTAGAAAAGATGCATGATATTATAATGAAGACAAAGATAACTCCAATAGACTTGGAATGGATGGCTGCGGTTATAGACCAGGAAATAGCAAATAAAAAAAGAACTAAGATAACTTACAAACTGAAGAGGAGAGCAAATGCGAACAAGAGAAGACATTGAGAAGACGGCCAAAGAAGATGTTTGGGGACTTTCAATGATTGATAAGCTTAAGCTTGAAGTTCTATTGGATATTCGTGAACTACTTATGAAGGAGAAGAAGAAATGAAATCTCTAACGAATAAAAAGGTAAGATATTATCTACTCATATTATTTTTCGCAATAATTGTTGCGCTATATGGAAGCGTAATGGTACTTATCTTTGGAGAACAAGTGAGGCTACCTATTGTTGTAACTCTTATTTTTTGTGCGGCTATAATGACTATTTCTACTTATGTGTTTAATAAATCAGAGGAGAAGAAATGACACATCCGAAATGTATGGTCTTAAATAAGCAAGATGGAACTAAGGAAGGATGGGAACATGAATGGAAAGTAATTTACCAAGAAACAGGAAAGTTCCATCATTGGGGATTTGCAAAAGATGAAGTAATATACCATGTTCAATGTAAGAAATGTGGAATGGTTAGTTTCTATTCAGTACCACTTCCTTGTCAGATTTGTAAATCACAACAACTAAAGAGATTAAAGAAGGAGTTATTAAGATGATAGACTGGGGAACATTCGCTATAGGAGCAATCGCTGGTGGAATTGGAACATACATTGGAGCGTGGTTGGGATTCAAACGCATGAAGAAGAAAAGGTTTACTAACTTACAAAAGGAATTGGATGAAGGTTATGCTGGACTAAAGCGAGCTTCACAAAGTTTCAAGATGTTCAATGAGGTTGTCAATGGCGCGTAAGAAAAACATTCAAAGGGATTTTCATATTACTAGAATAGTTACAAGAGATGTACTGACAGATTCATTCCAAAGCATAAGAAATATGTTAGGCATGCGCTTGCGTGGATATGAGAAGAGACTTAATGAAACCGTTGAAGTGATGATAGAAGAAATGAATTTGGTTTATAAGAATATAGAATGGTATAGAATCTCAATCAATCCTTTGACATCTGGAAGTATTATGATAATAATTTATGGACAAGGAGCTCAACGATATGAATAGGAAAGGATTGTTTGGAATGATTTTTATTTTTATCGCATTGATAGTGGTCACAACAATGGTTGTGTATCAATCCAATCCAAATTACGAATACAAATATCTTAATTGGACTAATATGAACGCGACAGCACAGTTAAGAGCACCACAAAGTAATGTTATTGCCGATGTTGCCTTCAAGATTGTTGATACAATGGGTTACTGTGTCTTCACTTTAACTAACGCTAGCGTTGATTGGGCAAAGCAACATCCTCAATTGAATTGGAAGTTGTTTTTATATCTTATTCTATTCGCCTTCATACTTTACATTATCGTTCCATTAATAAAAGTCTTCTTGATTCTAGGTATATTCATCAAAGACTTATTTCAATCAAGGAAAGAAGCGAAGCGATTGAAAGAGTTACGAGCGAGGCGTGATGGGAAATGAAAACAAAAGAGTTCTTCACAAGGTGGAAGCAGGGGATACTAGAAATCACCCCTTATCAGCAAGCGCGGATTGTGTATTACAACACGTACCTCCTAGTGCTTGGTATTCTATGTGGTGTAGTAGTCACATCATGGCTATCTTTTACAAAGCTATGGTGGTTAGTTGTGATTCTAATCGCGTCATTAGTAAATGTCATAATCCAACAAATAGGAAACTACCAAAAGTTTAAAGTGTTGGGATATATTGAAAGGAGAATACATGAACAAACAAGCACAGTTTAGTTTTGAAGATATTAACCCAGCTTACGCAGGGCTAGCAGTATTGGGTGGATTCATAGCCTTCTTTGTTGCTGCTTACGCGAAGTCAGGAAAGATTATTCCCTTTGTCGCTTTGATTCTTGGTACAATAATCACTTATTTGTATCTTACAATGACTGATAGATAAAATGGGAAACATAATAGAAGCAAGTCAGTTGCCCGAGCAAGATAAGGTGTATTTGAAGAAGGATGTCTTTGGGTGGAGAATAGTCCACCCATTGAAGAATCCAGATGGTTCTATCAATGTTTGGAATGTATTGTTTGGAGGCATACGCAATTTTGTTACCCTTCTAGCGATACTACTAATCCTTGGAATGCTTTTATATGGGGAACATGAAATGACTAAAAGCATGAAAGAAATAGTATCTAATCCCTGTATACATTGCTCGGCTTATGTAAGGCCAACAGTCCCAATTGCAGAGCAGGATTATAGCGTAGTTAATAACATTACCTTAGGGAGGGTAGTAAGTGATTGAAATTAATACCCACCATTTATTACTATTGGCAATTAAGATTCGCTGAATCTGGAGTTATTAGTGTAGACCAGGCCAAGGAATTACTTTCTAAGTATTGTATCCCTCGTAAGTTAAGAGGAATCATCCTAGGGGAGATGGAATTATGTGGTTTGATTAGAATAGACGATTCTAGTGGTGCTATGCGTGTAATTCATTGCCCCTACAAAAAGGATGGCATGATAAACTTGGATAGAGTAGCCAAAAGAGGGAAACAAGTTGAGATTGTGCTTAAGAAGAATGGGACTATCTTTGAATATTAACCACAAGCTTTTATATCTCAATGTTTATATTTGGCAATGGTTAGAATACTATCGGAACAACAAAGAACTCTACGAACACTTAAGCAAAGTGGCCATCGTGTATCAAAGATAAGAGATGCCGCTAGGCTATCAATGCTTCCAGGTAAAAGAGTAAGCAGAACTGGAAGGGAGTATTGGGAAACTAGGAAGAATAGAAGTGATATGTTAGGTTCTAATCTTTAGTTGACTCAAGGAGAGTTCGCATAGCAAACTCAAGGCATTGACTTATTCGTCTTGACGAATTACTTTATTGTATCTGGTAGAATGTCTCCAAGTATCTGTTTTATAAGGACTTTATCTTCATATGAGAATATATCTGGAGAGACGTAGGCTTTTAGAAGGGTGTTCATATCATGTCCTAGTCGGGACGCTACTAGCACTCCATCCATCCCGCAAGCAAGCAACCAATTACCATGGGTTTTTCTAACATTGTGACTTGAGAAGTCTTTCCAATCCCTTATATCAAGGCGTTGGAGTTTACGGTTAAGAATATATTTGATTGCAGGCGTCGAAGGTATGTCAAAGGTATCTTCTGGAGATAGATTATGCTTCTTAATGTATTTGAATAACCATTCTTTAAACCCTTTTGAGATTTTAATCGTTCGAGGCATTGGTCTTTTCTCACCCTTCCTCGCTTTAACCTTGGTGATATAGAAAGTCAAGGCATTAAAACTAAAGTCAATATCTTTCACCCTTAAATGTCTTATCTCATTAATACGCGCGCCCGTATTTATCGCTATGGTAAAATAAGGTTTTTGCTTCTCGCTTAATTCCTCATAAAATAATAACCACTCTTTAGGCCTAAAAAACGCTTTTTGATTAGTTTTTAAATAATATTTGTTGTGCATTACCCACCTCTTTTAAATCCTCTTTTATGGATTTTCTTTTATTGGGAGTAATATATTTTAATCTTTAAAGTATTTAATCTTTACGCACCCCTTAAAAGTAATACTCTTTTAATCTTTCCGTTTATCCCTTACTTTTTCCTTACGGGGTTTTTCCTGGACATTGAAAACCAAAGGGCTTTTATAAATCCTTAAGGGCTTCGTTCCAGTGTGTAACTTATGGGGTTTTGTTTTGTTCATGGTTATTCTATATGGACTAAGCTTTTAAGTTCTTCGTAGTCACTACCACCAAGAAAATTAAACACCTCTTCCGCGTCCGTGCCAGTTACGTTTATGTGTTCTCCACAAAACCAATCTAAAAACCAAAATTCTATTTCATCATTTGCAAATATACGAAATTCTTCAGATGGCCCGCCCCAACTTATCTGGAATCTTAAATAAGGTTCGCGCTGTCCTTTGAAAGTCCCAGGTTCTACATAATCAAAACTTAAACCGTATTCTTCAGGCGCCCCATAATCATATTTTAGCTTTTCTAGTATGTTTGGGAAATCACCATTATCATCTAGGGCGCGCAACTCGTTTAAAATTTTTATATCTTCCATCCTAGAATTATATGATTCTTTACACCTTTCTATAAGACTTTTTTCTTTTTCATCCATGTGCTAACCTTTTTAATTCCTTATTTTTAAGTTGATTCAATATATATTTATACTCGGATTTGTGCCTTTTTTCTAAAATAACCCTTGCTTGCATCCTTAGACGTTCGTATAATTTCCTAACTTGCTCTTTTGATAATCCTCTCATATTCCATTTACTTATATGACTTTGGGCCATGAATATAAACTTTAATCTTTCTTTTTTCGTTGTGGTCTTTGTTTGTAGTAAAATAATTTAGGATTTAAGGCCACTTTTCCTATAAGCATTAAGTTAATTAAGTCTGTTATGCCATATTTTCTATACTCCTTATTATTCTCATACTCCTTTTTAACTAGAACGACACTTATACTTTTAGGCGAATATTTCTCTCTTTTCCTTATGGCTTTATTAATTTCCATTCCCGCGCCTGTTAAATCGTGTAAAAGGTGAATATCTGCTGTGGTATATTCGTCTTGTTGTGCCTTCTTAAATACAATATCGCGCGTTTTCTTTGTCCCAACCCAATGTCTATTAACTATCATGTTTGAAACGGTAACGGGTAAAGCTCCCTTTTTATCGCGCTTGTTTTTTATAAAGCTCATTTTTTCCATAACTTTAGGCGGTACTTTTAAACTCATATCATATAAGCTTTTTATCCTTCCCGGTGATTGATTTAAAGCGCTTGCAATTTCACCCAGGTTATAATTTTCTTTTCTTAAGTCTGCGATGGCCTTGGACAATTCTAAGGGGGTTATATCTTTCCTATGTATGTTTTCGAGTAGATTAACTATTATAAAGTTCGCCTTTGTTGTCTTCCCAATATCGTTTAAACCAATTGGTTCTAAAAGGCCATGTTGCTTTATAGAGTTCATTAGTTCGATAAACTCCGCGTCCGAATCATTAAAGCGCGTATTATCTAAAATTACAATGTCCTTTATGGGTATGTCTGCATAAGCTCGTTCATGTAAAAGATAGGCGGGTATAGTTTCCCATCCAAGCTTTTTACAAGCACTTAAGCGCCTGAATCCATAAGCAAGAAGGAGTTTTTTATTTTCCCCTTCCCTTCTTAATAGCC
>JALNYV010000042.1 GCA_023229785.1 Candidatus Dojkabacteria bacterium
ACCATCCTATGAGCCCTATTGATAGAAGTCCTCCAAAGAAAGCTGCACCTCCTAGCACTGATCCGTCCGTAGTAGTTAGGATACTTATAGCCTTAGGTATATTTATAACGTAAGCCATTACATTCTCCTGAGACCCATTTGCATTGGTGTAGATCAAAATAGCCGTTGTGGGGATTTGAGAATTGTTTAGTGGAATACTGTCTACTCGTGCTTGCAAATATATAACTCCTTCTTCTCCTGCATTTAAATCTTCAATCTGAGCAGACAGTGTATGTGTATCGACAGCGTAAGTTCCACGAGAAGAATTTATAAGTGTTACATTTGTAGGCAAGATAACTTGAACTAATGGTCTTATGAGACGAACCTTACCAATATTTTTGTAAGTTACAATGTAGTCTATAAGATCACCTTCATCTATTACTTGATATTTATTGGCAATGTTTAACAATACAGGTGAAGCCGTCCCTACGACTGTTGTACCTTGCTGAATGTAAACAGTTTTTGTTTGCTGACCAACAACAGGGACACCCGCAGTTTTGAATATTTCAATTGAACCTTGAGATATACCACCCTGACAATCTGAATTTAATCTAAAGAAATAAATTGTATTTGGAGATAATCCTGTGACAAAGTCTGAGAAGTTTGTTCCGGCTGTTGAATATCGAGAGATTGTTCTCTGCCCCATGTTTACAGTAGTACCATACTCAAAGAAAGTATTTGCTCCATTTCCTCCAGTTATAAGTCCGTTCAATTGAGCTCCTGTCTGATTTATATTTGTTGCAACAGTTGTTACAGCACAAGTATTGTAAACAGGCTGAGGTATTGGTTGAGGTATTGGAGTTATATACTGATCCACAGTTACAAATACTGATCGAGTTATTATGTTTCCATTTATTCCACGAGCAGTCAGTATATAATTTGTGTTGGTATATGGAGTTACGATCTGACTTCCTGTTGCATATACGTTCCCAAGAGTACTGATAGATACATAGTTACAATTTTGTGTACTCCAATTGAGTCTTGTACTTCCCCCTGCTGTCACATATATATTACTTGCTGTAAAACTATTTATATAACAAGTGTTGTAGTTATTATCATTATAATTATCTTCTCGAACATAAATTCGAAGTGTATCTCTCTCAGAAGTTCCGTCTGTGTTGTATGCGGTTAGTGTATAAGTTGTATCACTCGATGGACGGACTCGGACGCTTCCATTATCATCAACATTTCCAACATATGAAATTTTTACATAATCACAATTATCTGTATCCCATCTGAGTGTTGAATATTCACCGTTGGTAATATTCGTATCACTTGCAGTAAAGTTTGTGATTGAACATCTGTTGTTTATGATTGAGTCTACATTTATGTTTAATGTTTGAACTTTATCTCCCCCTGTTGCACCTCGTGCTGTGAGAGTGTAGGTAGTAGATGCTGTTGGAGCTACTGACTCTGATCCACCATTTGGATTTACAGGACCAAGAGTTGGATAAATCGTTGCTGAAGTACAGTTAGTTGTACTCCAAGATATAACAGAACTTTCTCCTCGTGTTAGATAGTAGTCACTTGCAGTAAAATTATTTATTGTACATGTATCTGTAATAACAGTAGGTGCACAATATGAACCATTCCAAGCAGAACCACTCGCACAAGAGGCTGATACTGTCTCTGTATCTAGAAGTGTTCCACTATTATACAAATAGTATGATTGTGTTCCATTTGAAATATTAAATGTTTTACTATTGTTATTTCCTGTTCCTACAGTAGCCCAATCATGAGTGACAGTTGAAGTCGCAGCTGAAACTGGATTTACCGTATTCCAAGTGAATGGAATAGCACAAGTATTATTTCCAGAAGCTATCGTACAAGATGGGGATGAAGCAGTCAGGGTTCCAGTCATTTGTTGCTGTACTTGATTTACTGTGATAGTTACTTGCTGGGGTTGAGCATTGCTATTTGAATTAGATGCGTTTATTGTATATGTGGTATCTGATGTAGGTGTGACTGGAGTACTTCCAAAAGTATTTACTACTCCGACTGTTGGAGAAATAGATACATTTGTACAGTTAGCGGTACTCCAAGATAATGTTGAAGAAGCTCCTGAAGTTATAGAAGTAGGACTTGCTCTAAAGTCTGTGATAGTACATACACTTGGAGGAGTAACTGATTTACCTATTGTAAAAGAGAAGAGAACAGTTCCCCAGTCTCCTTTTGCAATAGTTCCCATGTCTAATCCTCCACTAAATGCTTCATATCCAGTTTGTCCGTTTGGAAGAGCTATCCCGGTTGCATCTGTCTTCTTATACCATTTAGCTCGACTGAAAGTTAGTGTTTCAGGATTTGAAAGACTTGCTGTTACTTGACTTAGATTTAATGAACCTACACTTGAGCTAAGATTTCCTGAGAAAGAGTATGAGCCATTTTTAGAACTCATAGACCCTGCTGGGTTCTGATTTAAACTTATAACGACGTTGTTCGCATCTGCATTGTTTGTATTATCATAATAAACAGCGACGTTGATAGTCTGACCTGGATCTGCGGAGATGCTTTTTCTAGTCCAACATCCGTTTGAGCCATCTTGAATACCCGCTCCTGTTGTATAGTTACCTATAGAAAGTGGGTTTGGACAATCAGATGGATATGTATTCCATGCTGCACTAGCTTGACCTGAAAAGCCTAAAAGGGCTATCCCAAATGCAAACATATATATTATTTTTTTCATATAATTTTTCATATTATTCTAATAATTTAATTAATTTTATACCCTGTATTATATCATATTTAAAGAAATATGTCAATATACAAATATAAATTTGAACTTGTTAATGTTACAATTTTAAACCTTCAATTTCGAAGAATTAAAGACTTAAAAAAGCAAAGGATGGGTATTATTTATATAATATTTTATCCATCCTAAGCAAGTTTTTATTCAAAGAGCAATTTTAGCTCCCCAAACCCGAAGGCATTCCCCGAGGATCAGCGTCAAGGCCAGGCTGTTGCGCTGGTTCTAGCACAGGTAAGCCAGGGGGCATAGTACGAGGTTCAATAACCTGAGGACTAGGTTGATCCTTGTCTTTTTTCAACAATAAATAACCAACTACCCCTGCTAAAATAGCAGTTACTGGAATTACAAACCACAAAATCTTTATCTCCTTTTTTTTCTTAGGAGATGATTCTGTTCGTTCGTATGTCCAAGCCTTTTGAGTTTCAATTACAGCTTTAGAGGTTGTAGCTCCAAAATCAACTGGCAGTTTATTATCAACTTTTGATTCTGGTACTGGTTTTTCAACTTCAACTATTTTTTCTCTTTCAATAATCTTTACTTGGGTCACAGGTTTAAGATATTCAATCCTGTTTCCACAAATAGCTGAGTACCAAAACCCATCTTTAGTGTAGACTTTGGCTCCTTCAGGGAAGACAATATAATTGCCGTCATTTTTATTATGCTCATTATCAATGAATCGCACAAAATATTCTTCAGACAATGTATAAACCTTACACCCTGGAGGAATTGAACCCTCACAGATCATTTTGGCTTCTTTCCTTGTTTCCCAAAATGCACCTTTGGTTATTTTTTGATAACCATCAGTCCTTACTGATCCATAGACAATTTCTTTTTCTTGTCCAAATAAATCCTGCGAACCTAAAACAAAGGCTACAAGCAGGAAAAGTAAAAAAATTTTCATTTTTTTGAGTTTTAGTGTTATTTTATTTGTCCCCAAGGAGATAAAGCTGAGAGAAAAATAAAATAACACTAATCTCAACATTTGAGTGTATGATAGCATATTAGAAGCTCGTTGTCAAGGAACTAAAGGTTTCATATTATAAGCCGTTTTGTAAAATAAATATTACAAATTAAGGATTTTTTAATAAAAAAATCTATATTAAAAAGCAAAAAAGACTTGAAAAAATAATTTCCAAGTCTTTTTACAATATATTTATAAAGAATTATCGGTTTTTCTTTATAATTTTTGTTCCGATTTCATTTGGAACTCCAGAGGCAGGTCTACCAACATTCTTTTCGTCATTGTCATAAAGAGGATCATGCATTAATCTATTCTTACCACTTCCATCACCATCAATAGCAATTTTTACAGAATATTGAATTCCATCAATTGCAATGTTTGTCTTTGATCCTAAATAAAATTCTTTATTAGATTGAAGATAGAAGGTGTGGTTGTAATTTAAGCTGTCTATTTCATCCAGTTGAATTACAAAATTTGATGGTTTACCATTCTTATAAATAATTTTTTTTATTTTCCCTTTAGTTTCTTGGGGAACATTAAAATTATAAATAAGAGAGGTGTCCCTAACAGCCCGTCTTCCATCTATATAATAAACAACTTGTAGAGGAATTACTCCCTCAACTACAATCTTGTATTGATTATAAAGATTAATAGGATCCCCGACCACAATATTTTCATCAAGATCCTGTGTCCATGGGACAAGTTTCGGTTTTTTAACTTCTTGAAGTAATGATTTTGGTTCTTGAGACTTTGTTGTATCTTTCCCTGGAGTACAACGACTAAAAATTGTTGTGATTCCAAGAATTAGTATAGTGGCAATAATTAAATATGCCAAAAACTTTCCAAATTGAGACCTAAAGACTATACTTTTTCTCATAATTTATTTCCTCCTATATTTAATTTTAAATTTTCAAATTAGTTTATATCTATGATTATTTTGTATATCACCCAAAGGTTGAGTTACACACAAAATAACCATAAATATCTCTTTCTTATAAATCATGTAATATTAAACATCTATTGTCAAGTATAGAGATAAAACCCCTTATAAGATATAATGATGACATATGTCACTAATATTTGATGATGATAAACAAAAGAAAAATCTAAGCGACTTAAGAAAACAAGAAGAGGAGGACTTGGTGGATGCACTTGCAGAGGTTCGCTATGGTGTGTCTCCTATTCACCTCTCGGGTATACCTATCGAGAACGATGCTCTTCGTCTTATTGTCGAGAAAGAAGCTAGAGAGTTAGAAGTCGCAGCTTTTAAACTTCTAGGTAAGGATGTCCACGTGGCAGTTCGTTCACCTCAACCAGACAAGCTCGAAAATTTGAAGAAATATTTTGAGGATCGTCAGTATATTCCCCATTTCTACATGGCATCCCTTGCAAGCCTAGAAAAAGCTTGGGATAGATACAAAGAAATTTCTTATGCTGAAGTTTCTAAGTCTGGAAGTATCGCTATCTCAGAAGATACTTTAAAAAACATGATGGTAGGAATTAAAAATATTGAAGATATTAAACAAGCTATCTTAAATATTGAAAAAGACAATGTCCATACTACTTCACACATTCTAGAAGTCGCTCTCGCTGGAGCCATCGCTATCAATGCTTCCGACCTTCATTTTGAGCCTGAAGAAAATACTGTCAAACT
>JALNYV010000043.1 GCA_023229785.1 Candidatus Dojkabacteria bacterium
TGAATTTATTTACAATATTGTTGATTATATCCTGGCAGTGTGGCGTGTTCATATCTCCCCCGCAGTTATGGCCCTCCAGGAAGCAGTATTTCCATTTAAAGTTTCTTAATATATGGTAAAGATTTATAGTACCAACGTGTTTTGTTAAGCTTAAAGCTAACACTATATCCACTGTATTATCCTTTCCAAAGAAATCATGGATTGTATCTATAGTTTGCATTGGATTTTTCAGGTCAGCATGTTTATAGGTTATTGCCATATCATTATATTGAGCTAATTCGGTTGCACATTTCAGGAAATCATTCTCATATTCAAGACCTAAAATATTTCTAGCTCCACGCCGATATGCCTCTATAGACATAGCACCCAATTGAGCGCCCAGGTCTATCAAACTGATTCCCGTAAAATTCTTCGGCAAATCCATTTTATCAAATCTATATAAAGTATCCCTTGTGCCTTTCACATAGTCACCGTCAATGAAATATGATTGATATGGTTGAGCCCTTTCTTTATGTGGGAATTGAGCCAGAGTTGCAATTCGTTCTTTAAGTGTAGCAGTCATACAACCATACCCCCTATACAATAACCCGCATCATATCAAAAATACTGCGGCGCACATCTATCAGGTAGTTATTTACCACATTCCCCTCTTTGTTTAAGTCTCCCAGAGCACCAGGGCTGGCTTCTATTTTACCCGTATCTATAAACAATTGCTTGAATTTATCAAAGTTCCATTTCCCAGCTGGCAGTTTGTTGGCATCGGGAAATATGAACCCATAGATGCCCTTGGCGTCCAAATAATCTGGATAGAATATACTTGAAATAAAAGTTTTAACTTTTATTTGCTCTCCAGGGCAAGGAGACATCTTCTTTTCTGATAGTAAAGTAAAGAGAGTATATTCTGTTACTAATGTGCTCATTATTTCTTTTTTATTCTTTGATATAAACTTATAGGAATCTATCATTTCCTTATTACGCCCACGTGCCCAGGCTACTGATTCCGGCCTACCATTTAAAGAGATTACGAATTTACTTTCAATTCCCGGCACCCATAAACAATGTTTTCCAAGTTTTGCATCATATTCTTGACCGTCTAATCGCACTCTTACATCATAACCCAAACCCGCTCTTGCCTCAGATGCATTTATTCCGAGTCCATCACCATCAAAGTTTAATATCACCAATTCTTTATAATTTATCATTCTTAACCTCGTTTAATATTTTTGGCGTCCAATGCGAACAAGTATCATTGGATGCCTTTTTTATTGTTTGTGGATTAAATATACACATCGGCATCCTAAACCAATTACAATTACCACATATCTGTTCCATTACTGTTCTCCTTCTTATCGCACATTATGGTTTATTGTTAAATTTCCACCGCAAGACGGACACACACCATAAACAACATTTGAATTTAGAAATCCATTTTGGTGTGATACACTTGCGGGAATTATACTCATTTTTCAAACCTCCATACTATTTGTCCGCAATCCCAAATTCTATTATATCCATTATTTTGCATATTCTGCCATTCTGTTAGTTTACTATCATACGTTTTTAGTTTATCAATCAACTTATGCTTTTGATATTGTATCCTATTTTCTCTAGTTTTAGACCCAACACTGACATAATAATAATTGGGAGTGGTTAATCTGATTGAATTAAACCCCAATTGTCGGTATATGCCACCATTGCTCCATCGTCTATCGGTATATGATATTATTGGTTCTATATAGTATTTGTCAGTAAAATACTTAAATATCCTTTTCGCTCCTCCAACAACTTGAGTGTTCAATTTACTGCAGTATCGCAACATTTCACATGAAACATTACCAGTAATCTTACGCTTACCAAATGTCATAATTGAAACTAACTCATTCTCATAATATAATCCAATATTAATACTACTTATACAATTACCTTGTATATGATTGTTGTTTAAGAACAATTCTTTGTCTCTATTATCAACAACTATAATTTTACATTCTCTAGCGCCTATTCTTTGTCAAGATATACCCAGTTTGCTTAGTATCATAGACTTAACAATATCCCGCTTATACAACCACTCATCCTCAAAGATATGAATGAGTTGTATACCTTTACTGTTGCATAGATCGGTTTTTGTGATATGATAATCGTCATTTTTAAATTTATGCCAATATAAACCATTATACTCTATTGCAATGTTATGCGACAGCATAAAAATGTCCAATTCATAAGGTGGTATAATATTTCTATTATTTTCAATTATATCTATCTTATAATTTTTTAAAAAATCCCCCACTTCTCGTTCTGCATTAGATGTGCTATTATTGGCACACTTTCCACATCTCACTCCCCTATTCCAATTGGACTTACTAGTGATATGATGGTGTCCTTTGGGGCAGATTAATTCTATAGTGTTCCACCTATAGTTTTCTGGTGTAGAAACGAGTTTATACCCAAAAGACTCAAAATCTTCTACTATTTGATGCCAATTTGATTTCAGTTTATCCAATCTATTATTTTGATATGTCTCTTTACAAATATCACTTTTAGAGTTACATTCATTTCCATAGCGTATTAAATTTGTATTATTTGATTTTATTTTAAACGATTCAGATTGAAATACCCAATTAGTTCCATATTTTTTGATATTAGTCTCTATTGTTTTATTTTTTACCTTTTCACATTGAACTGGATAATCAACACCATAATGCGACCTACAGGTTTCTTGTTTTTTGTTCTTTATAAACTCAGCAGAACTTATATTATAAACTCCATATTTTTCATAAACAGATTTTGATATATTCTTGTAATGTTCTTTCCAATCAATGCAAGCTTTTGTACAATATTTTCTATATCCTTTACTAAAACCTAAAAACTTTAAAGTATTATTACATGTAGGACATTTTTGTAAAACATATATATTATTATATATATGATATATTCTTTGAGCAAAAGATGGTTGTACCATATTAAGAAATTCAGTTGATTTCATTATATAGTTGTATTCAACGGGATATTTGGATTTAATATAACCTTTATTACTAGTAACCCGTTTTCTACTAATAATATTATCTGTTATGAATCTTTGTATATCAATCAATCCCTAAATCCTTTAAATATATTTTTGCTGGTTCTTTGCCTTCTAATACATCTAGTGCCATCTTAATCCGATGTTTTGCTGTGTGATATTTCTGTGTATACTCAAAAGCTTGTTGTCTTATCTTGTTTCCTAGCTCTGGATGTTCCATATAGTAGTTGTATTTGTTCATAAAACTATCCGGCCTCATATGCTCGTATTGTACAAAATGACAGCCTGGTTTAAAGAATTGGTTTATTGCACTACATTCACTATGGAAATATAGTGCTCCTGCGCCGCAGTATTGAAACGGGCGAGTGTCCAAATATCCATCTACATGCATGCCATGTTGTATACCAAGTATAGCATTACAACTTGCTGCTATTTCTGCAGTAGAAAATCTGGTATTACCGAATTTATCGTCAGGATATATTTTTATATCTATACGATTGGATAGTTCGGTTATGAATTCAGCTCTTCCAAAATGTAAATGTCCTTCATTTCTCCTGCTAATATTACCAGTAAATACCAAATTATAGCCAAATGAACTGTTGGGTATATTTATTGATTCCTGATTCAATGCAAAGTAAGGCCAATGTATACAGGGAACTCTAAGTATATCAGAAAATTCTTTATATCTTCTACTATTTACCAAACACAAATCAACCAAGGCATCTACTGGATATGGGAATCTAGGCTCAAGCTTTGCATCACCTTCTTGTATTATTATTTTTGTGCCCCATTTTCTCTTAGCTTTCATTATTACTTGGTGTAGGTCTTCGCGATTTAAGTTGTCCCCTTCTATATCTTTTAGATTTTCTGAAAAAAGCATATGGCAAAATAATACATGCGGTTTGTAATAGTTTAGTTGTTGTTCAATATTCTCTGGGCCTTGCCTAATAGAAATGGAATAGTGTAAATGACCATTTAATATACTCCCTTGGACAGTGCCAGCGAGATAATATGAGTGCCATTTCTGGAAATCTCCAATAGTGGCAATACGGAGTTGTTGCATAGTTATTTCCTTTTTATATGTTTTGCCACAAATCAATCTTTAACTGGCACATATTATACTCTTTTGTGGTATGTTTTTATCATCCAGTTCCCAGATATATGCTTCTTTACCGTCTAATATATTTATAACCTGTTTCATCCTTTCTTTTGAGGAATGATATTTCTGTGTATATTTAAACGCTTGTTTTCTTATCTTATTTCCCTCTGCTGGATTATTGACCACAAAATAGTTGTATTTGTCCATAAAATCATCAATATTGTCCCGCTCAAACCCCACATAATGCACCCCATCTCTGAAAAACCTCTCTACTACTTGATGTTTATCATGAAAATACAAAGCCCCGGCGCCACAATATTGCCATATTCTAACATCTTGGTATCCTTGAATATCAAGGCCCATCTGGAACCCCAACACACTTTTAGCTGAGCTGGCCAGCTCTGGGGTTTGGAATCTGGTATTACCAGATTCGGGTGTGGGAAATACCTTTACGGGAATTTTGGTTTTTAGTTGTTGTATAAATCTTGCCCGTGGAGCATGGTGGTGATTATCCGACAGACTACCAGTAAAAGCCAAATCACATTTATACACGTCCACCGGCTCGGCTATGTCATCTTGATTTAGAGCCATATACGGCCAATGAATACAGGGCACATTCCAGACCTTATAATTTGGCATCATCGGCCAATGATTAATCAGGGCATAATCTACAATTCCATTGATTGCTTTTGCATATCGTGGGTCTGGCCGGGCATCACCGGCATGGTAGAATACCTTAGTGCCTATTCTTCTTGCTTTTTCTAGTACACGAAACAACTGTTCTCTATGAGGTAGATTATCAAAGATTGTGTGGGCCAGTATAGCATGAGGCTTAAAAAACTCTATCTGCTCCCATACTTCGTTCATTGTGCTCTTTTCCAATGAAATTGGTCTTGCAAGACCACCATTCAGAAAGATTCCTTGCATACTGCCCATCAAAAAATAGCTTAAATATGAATTAAATTTTCCCAAAACTACTATTCTATATTGTTTCATTAGTTCCCCAAAATCTTTTTAGTCTCTGTTGATATATCTGCCATGTTCTCCTGTATATTTAGCTTGTATTTACCGTTTATGTCCATGTGAAGTCCGAATTCAAATAACCCTTTGAAGCTTTTATTATATTTCTTGATTATTTTACACAGTCTGGTCATAATTTTACCAACATTAACATGATCTGGATTAGCCGC
>JALNYV010000002.1 GCA_023229785.1 Candidatus Dojkabacteria bacterium
AACCAATTACACCTTGAATTCCTTGAGATCCTGTGTATCCTTGAGAACCAGTATAACCAATGATTCCTATAGATCCAGAATAACCAATTACACCTTGAATTCCTTGAGATCCTGTGTATCCTTGAGAACCAGTATAACCAATGATTCCTATAGATCCAGAATAACCAATTACACCTTGAATTCCTTGAGATCCTGTGTATCCTTGAGATCCTGTGTATCCTCTAGATCCAGAATAACCAATAATTCCTTGAATTCCTTGAGATCCTGTGTATCCTTGAGATCCTGTGTATCCTCTAGATCCAGAATAACCAATAATTCCTTGAGATCCAGAATATCCTATAACACCTTGACCACCTTGAGAACCTGAATAACCAATAATTCCTTGAGATCCAGAATATCCAATAATACCCTGAATTCCTTGAGATCCTGTGTATCCTCTAGATCCTGAATAACCAATAATTCCTTGAGATCCTGTATATCCTAAAGATCCTGTATATCCTAAAGATCCTGTATATCCTACGTTTCCTTGAGATCCTGAGTAACCGATTACACCTTGAATTCCTTGAGATCCACTATATCCTTGAGAACCTGTATATCCTAAAGATCCTGTATATCCTAAAGATCCTGTATATCCTAAAGATCCTGTGTATCCTAAAGATCCTGTGTATCCTCTAGAACCAGAGTAACCAATAATACCTTGAGATCCAGAATATCCTAGAGATCCCTGAGATCCACTATATCCTTGAGAACCTGTGTATCCTGTATATCCTAGAGAACCTGTATAACCAATGATACCTTGACCACCTTGAGATCCGATATATCCTCTAGAACCAGAATAACCAAGAGAACCTGTATAACCTTTTGATCCAATAAAACCAGTTGTACCTTGAATTCCTTGAGAACCTGTGTATCCTAAAGATCCTGTGTATCCTAAAGATCCTGTGTATCCTCTTGATCCTGTGTATCCTCTATTACCTTCAATTCCATGAGAACCTGTGTAACCGATGATTCCTTGAATACCCTGAGATCCAGTATATCCTCTAGATCCAGTATATCCTAAAACACCTTGACTACCTTGAGATCCTGTATATCCTATAGTTCCACCGCTGGTAAAGAATTTAATGTTACCAGTTGGATCTGAATAATAAATTAAACCATCATGTGTATTAATAGCAATTTCACCATTAACTAATGCTGGTGGGGTATTACCAGGATACACTGAATGTTTTAATTGGATTACTGTATTAGACATTTAATTCCTAAGATATATATATTGACATAAGTTTTATTTTATGTTACTTTAATATTTATAATATATTTATCTAGGAGGATAATAATGGCTTCTATAGCAATAATTGATGTGATCGGACTTACTTATGATGGTGATACTTTAGATAAGAGAGGTCTTGGAGGTTCTGAGTCTGCTGTTATATTAATGGCAAAAGAATTGCGTGATATTGGATTTCACGTTACAGTATTTAATAACTGTATTGATAGTTTGAGTAACGAAGGAGACTTTTCTGGAGTTATATACAAGGATTTAGAATCACTTAAAAGTTTCAATGATTATACGTTTGATGTTGTTATTTCTTCAAGAACTGTTATTCCATTCTTAGAAGAGAAGAATTGGAAAGACTTTAATTATTCTCCAGATGTATTTGTACCAATGGTAAATAGAGCTAAATTAAAAGTTGTTTGGTTACATGATACATTTTGTTCCGGAGATCATCTATTAGAAGAAATGGTTGTTAATGGATGTATTGATGAGATTTTTACATTATCAGATTTTCATAGTGTGTATGTAAGTAACTGTGATCATGGTAATAGAAGGATGTTTGAGGTTCTAAAAAACAAAATATTTTTAACTAGAAATGGTATAAACAACTATAACAGAGATGTTATTATAGAAAATAAAGACCCTAACCTATTTGTATACAACTCATCAGTAACTAAAGGTATGATTCCACTAGTAACTAAGATTTGGTCTCGATTAAAACAACATATCCCAGAAGCTAAACTAAAGATCATCGGAGGATTTTATCGGTTTAGAGATAATTGTGAACCAGATGAACAAGAGAAAACATTTTGGAAACTATATGATGAGTTTAATCAAAAGTTAGGTATAGAGTTTACAGGTATTATTAAACAGTCTGAAATTGCAGATATACTAACTGATGCATCTTTTATGTTGTATCCAGCAGCATTTCCAGAGACATTCGGAATATCTGCATTAGAGTCTCTTAACTATAATACTCCTTTAATTACATGTCGTTTTGGTGCATTAGAAGAAACTGCTATTGAAGAATGTAGTTACTTTATTGACTATCCCATAGAACCTAATAACCTATTTCATAATGTAAACTCAAAAAAACAAATAGATAAATTCATAGACTTAACATTAAAAGTCTATAATGACAAGTACTTACATCAACAGAAAATGTATAATTGTAATATAGTCAAGGAGTATTCTGGATGGGACTCTGTAGCTATCCAATGGAAACAACATATATTCAATAAATTACATAAGAATTTATCTGTTCAAGACTATCGTGAAGTTGATAAGATTAATAGGAAGATCCATAAAATTTTTGGACGTAGATTCAGTAATAAAGAAGAATGGACTGAACAGAAAAATGGTGTTGAACAGAGGATAGTTGTAATCACTCCATACTTCAATGCTAGTGAGTATATTGAGAAGTGTATTTTCTCAGTAATTTCACAGGATTATGAAAGGTATACTCTAATTTTAATTGATGATGCTAGTACTGATGATTCATATAATAAGGTGAGTGATATCATTAGTAATCTACCTATAGAATTACGATCAAAAATTATTAATGTACATAATCAAACTAATAAAGGAGCATTATTTAATCAATGTAAGACTATAAAAAATAAGTGTAGTGAAGACGATATCGTAATGTTATTGGATGGTGACGATTGGTTATATCCTAGAAATGATATCTTCACAATGTATAATAATATTTTCCATGAAGGTTATGATTTTTCTTATGGTTCTTGTTGGTCTATTGTTGATAATATTCCTTTAATTGCTCAACCATATTCTAAAGCGATTAAAGAGGGTAAAAACTTTAAAGATCAAAGGTTTAACTGGGATATTCCTTACACACATCTTCGATTATTTAAAAAAAGTTTATTTGATAATGTTGATATTGATGTATTTCAAGATAAAGATGGAAATTGGTTAAAGGCTGGTGGTGATGTCCCTTTTTTCTATACAATTATCGGACAAGCTAAAAAAATTAAAGTTATACAGGATATAGTTTGTATGTATAATGACGCTAATCCAATTAATGATTATAAAGTAAACTCAGAAGAGCAAACAAAAAATGCTAAATCTCAGTTTATAAGTGTTGGAAAATCTTTAGTAAATTATGCTAGAAATGAAAATAAAAAAATAATCCATCCTAATAATCCTCAGAGAATATTAATAGCTATCCCAACAGCTAAGTATGTTGAAACTGCTACAATGAAGTCGATATATGATTTAGATGTGCCTGAAGGTTATGATACTGACTTACAATTTTTCTACGGTTATAATATAGATCAAGTTAGAAATCTTATAGCTGATTGGGCTTTAAAGTATGATTATCTATTCTCTGTTGATTCTGATATTATACTTCCAAATGATTCTTTAAATAAGCTAATAGGACATGATAAAGATATCGTTTCTGGAATATATCGTCAAAGAAAAAATGAACATATCCTAGAGATTTATGATACTAATCCTTTTGGAGGAGTTATTAATAAACCATACTGGCAAATTAAGGATAAAGGATTGGTTGAAATTGCAGCATGTGGATTTGGATGTGTATTAATTAAATCTGATGTTATAAAGGGTATAGGATATCCTCAGTTTGTGTATAAATCTGCAATTGATCATAAAGATACAATTTCTGAAGATATATACTTCTGTGGTAAAGCAAGAAAATTAGGATACAGTGTTTGGGTTGACTCTAGTATTCTTTGTTCACATATTGGAAATACAACATTCGAGGTTTAATTATGCATCCAACACCATACAATACAGAATACGCTAGACAAGAATTTAATGAACACGGAGAAGATTGGTTACTCTTTCACCTTCAAGATAAACTTAAAACTATCTTTGATGTGGGAAGTAATATTGGTGAATGGTCAAAAATGGCTAGAGAATTTAATCCGTCTTCAAGAATCCATACCTTTGAGATCATTCCAGAAACATATGAGAAGTTGCTAATAAACCTCAAAGGATACTCTGGAATCACATTTAACAGTTTTGGTTTATCTGATGAATGTGGTCGTCTATTAATGAAGTATAGACCAGACTGTGATACTGTATGTACTTACCTTCCCAATTTAGAGCTTGAAAATTCTTCGTGGATTACCGGATTAACTTTCACCGGAGATATGTACATGGAGAGTAGAAGGATTTGCTACATTGACTTTCTGAAGATTGATGTGGAAGGAGCAGAGGGTAAAGTTCTAGAGGGCTTTCAGGATGCTCTAAAACAGGCCAAGGTTGGTATAGTTCAGTTTGAGTATGGTAGGGCATCAATACTATCAAAATTCCTTCTAGTGGATGCTTATGAAATGCTCAGACCACTTGGGTATAAACTGGGGAGGTTGGGTAGGGGTTGGGTAGACTTTAAAGAGTATCACTTACTTGATGAAGATTTCAATGGGCCTGATTTTGTGGCTGTTCATGAGTCGGTGATGAGTCTTTACGGCTTTTAGAAAGTTCCTCCTGATAACATCCCAAGTGAGGGAGAACCGTTAGCATCTATTGTTAACAGCTCTCCCTCATTATTTGATGTTAATGATGTTATAGGATTAATACCATTCCCTATAAGGACTCCATTAAGATCTAGGTAGTTTCGACCAGTACCACCGTCTAGTACATTTAAGGTTTCTTTCTCACCTATCAATGAAGGACTTGTAATACTTGTTTGAGAATGTGTATTAACCTTAACAGTCTTAATAGGATTATTAGTCCCTACTGTTACAGAACCACCTGATGATTCTATATTTGAAGTAATTGGCCGATCTACTCTAACTATAACGTTATTAACACTAGATTGACCAACTACAACTTTACCAATTACAGCCATTACCTTGTAACACCAGGAATCATATTTACTATTCCCTCTACTACCCTTGTTCTTGTATTACCAGAAGATATTACAACATCATACATATATCTACCTGCCGTGATGTTAGCTGTATTCTGCCAAGTCATAGCTATAGTAATAACTCCATTAGCAGAGTCAGAAACCCAAGTCTCAAAATCATATGATGTTTCTGAGAATGGTGACTTTCTTAATTGAGATGCTACGTTATAACTCGTAAGATTTAACGAGTCTCCTTGAACGTCATCTAATATTATAGTAGTTGAGAAGTCTGAATATTGCTCAACTGTTAACTCTGAATATGCTGCCATTATTGTTCCCTATACTCTTTAGGTAATTGCCGACGTTTTACTTCTGAATTATAACTAATAAGACAATGTGCTGATTGCCAAAAAAATATAGTATCTATTACTTTATACATCTTTGAGTATTCTCTGAGTCTCCAAGCTCTCGCACTTAAAGACTCATCTGCATAGCCGCTCCCATCACATTTTAACCATACTAAAGTATTTAATAGTTGATCTATAGCAATTAAGATTTGATCTAACATTATTAAGGCCACACTAAAGTAGGTAATAAAGGTTCAATTTCATCATACCCTGAAGGCATCGGTATTATTCCTGCGATGACATCATCTAACAATTTATAAAGAACATCCCAAGTTAAATCTCTTATATTAACAGCGTATTGTCCTTCAATCCTAAACTTGTCTACTACTGAAGTCACATATGTACAAGCTGAAAGAATACCATCATAATTTTTAGTCTTTGCAAAATTATCTAGCCTTAACTGAGCCTTATCAGAGATTTCTTTGAAGATAGCTGTAGCAATTTCTTCAGGTGTTGGTGGTGTAGGATATATCGGAACAACCCCTTCAATTAATCTCCACCCACCTCTCATAATAGCATAATAGCCTTCAGGTATCTCAGGAGGTGATTGAAAGGTATGGTACTTTGGTATTACTTTAGTGTCATCAGGAACTTCAATAACACCATCAAAAACCATATCAGGTCTAAACTTATAAATATTCATGTTACTGTCCTATACTAATCGTTTTAGATTTATTTACTAATGGAGTTTCACCATAAGGAGTCTTCTGAACTAAACACTCTGTTAACATACCAATAGTTCCAGCATGATCAAATTGAATGAGTGGATCTACCCAAATCTCAATACCTGCTTCTCTGGCTCGACGACAAAAAACATAATCCTCACCCCAAAACTCATCCTCCCAAACTTCGGTATTAAATAAACAGAAAGCAGCACCACCACTTTCTTCTACTCGTGAGTCTTTAGGGTTGTAATATAACTCTGGATAGGCTTCTCGCATCTTCTTAATACATTCTCTAGATAGTAATAAGAATCCTGCTGGTATATACTCCATCTTTAATAGATGCTTCTCTGTTATTAAACTACCATCATGATTTAGAGATGGTCTAAAAGTAAATGCATTTTGTTTCCCTCTTGCTGGGTATACTCCTGCAATAAAATCTTTTTCTTGCTCTAACATAGCTAATATTGCTTGAGGGGGCCATCCTAAGTCAGCATCTATACATAATACATGAGTACAATTAGATTGCCAAAATGCCTCTATTAATCTATTCCTCTCAGATACTAATAAAGAACTCGATGGAACTACTAATGGTGTAACAGTAATACTGTTAGATTGAAGCATGTTTATTGTGTGGGCGAAGGATAAGCAATACTGAACGTTTACTTTTCCATCTTGAGCTGGTGTCACTATCATAACGTTTATTTCTTTTTTCATACTAATCACCTTTTATATAATTTTTGGACGTACTATTATTTAGGATATAATTTGAGTCAGGTAACTTGAAGTCTGTTAAGTAATTATAAGTATATTTATCAGTATACTTTAGAACTCCTCCATCTCCACCGTATATATATGATATGTCATCATAAGTTGATCCACGTATAATTGAAACAGTTCCAGAGGCTCTTATAGTCCAATTTATAGCATTTGTTGATGTACTTAGTAATCCACCATCTCCTGTACATATAAATGTACGTCCATCATAAACTAATGATCGTATTATACTAGTAGTTCCAGAGGTTCTTGTAGTCCAATTAATAGCATTAGTTGATGTATACATTAATCCTGGTCCTTGACTATAAACAAATAAACCATCACCATAGGTTAATGCATATAATCCATATGTAGAGGATGAAATATTATATGACCAATTTATAGCATCAGTTGATGTTCCAAAATATTGTGCTGTATTCCAACTAACATAAACAAAGATATTATTACCATATGATAAACTACTAATATTTTGTGCAGTTCCAGAGACAGTTGTTACCCAATTTTCACCATTAGTTGATGTTCCAGTTACACCACTATCTCCCCCATATAGGTAAAGTCCATTACCATAAAGTAAACAATGTATTGCACTTACTTCACCTGATGTTCTTGTAGTCCAACTAATAGCATCTGTAGAAGTCTTTAAAACTCCACCAGCACCACCATATATAAATAATCCATTACCATAGGTTAATGCATATATAATTGAAGTAGTTCCAGAGGTTCTTGTAGTCCAACTAATAGCATCTGTAGAAGTCTTTAGAACTCCTCCAGCACCAGCATAAACATATGTTCCATTACCATAGGTTAATGTATATATAATTGAAGTAGTCTCAGAGGTTCTTGTAGTCCAATTATCAAAATCAGTATCGCTTATCAATCCAATCTTGTTGTATAAAGATGGATATTGACTTTGATTAACTAAACTTCCATCACACTCTAACCAACCATATGAAGATCCTTTATTATCCCATAATATAGAACCAACAGTATTATCTGTTATTAAATTAGCTATATCTTTATATTTTGTCATTACTTAACCTTAATATATACTGAAGAAGGATTTTCAGTTTCTAATATAAATTTTTTATCTGATGTTGGAAGTAAAAATTCAGTAGAGTAATTGTAAGTATATTTACTAAATGTCTCCAATATTCCTCCAGCACCACCAGTAATAACAATTTCATTACCATAAGCTAATGAGAGAAGTTCACTTGTAGTCCCTGATGTTTTAGTAGTCCAATTTATAATATCTGTAGAAGTTCTAGAAACTCCAAGTGCTCCAACATATATTAGAACAAATCCATTATGAATTATACTTCTAATATCATCTGCTGCTCCTGCTGTCGCTGTTGTCCAGTTAATAGAATTTGTTGATACTCCAATAGAACCATTTTCACCACCATAATAACAATTATTAGATTGGGCATCATAGTATACGTCTCTTATTATATTTGTAGTTCCAGATGTTCCTGTAGTCCAACTAATAGCATCTGTAGAAGTCTTTAAAACTCCACCAGCACCAGCATATAAGAAAGTATCATTTCCATAAATTAATGAATAAATTATAGAAATAGTTCCAGAAGTTCTTGTAGTCCAACTAATAGCATCTGTAGAAGTCTTTAGAACTCCACCAGCACCAGCATAAACATATGTATTATTACCATAGGTTAATGCATATATAATTGAAGTAGTTCCAGAGGTTCTTGTAGTCCAATTTATAACATCTGTAGAAGTCTTTAAAACTCCACCAGCACCAGCATAAACATATGTATTATTTTGATCGTATGATAGACTGTATATTACACTAGTAGTTCCAGAAGTTATCGTAGACCAATTTATAGTATCTGTAGAAGTCTTTAGAACTCCACCGGCACCACCATATAAAAATTGGTTATTATAATATAGTGTTTTATATATAATACTTATTGTACCAGAATTTCCTATATTCCACTCTAAGTCATCAGGAATCAAACCTAAATTTTTAAATAACTCTGGATATACTTCTTGAGATACTAAACTACCATCACACTTTAAATATCCTTGAATGTTATCAGAACCATTCACTAATATTCTTTGTTGACCTTCAATAAAGTTTGGTTTATATTTTGTTAATCCAATCATTATTCTGCCCTAATGTATAAGTCAAAGTTTTCATTATCTATCTGTTCTGGAAGTAAAAACTCTGATGATTCGTTATAAGTATATTTATCGCAAGTTTTTAGAACTCCACCAGCTCCACCATAAACAAATAATCCATTACCATAGGTTAATGAATATATTACTGAAGTAGTTCCAGAGGTTCTTGTAGTCCAATTTATAGCATCTGTTGATGTTCCTAATACTCCACCTGCTCCAGAATATATAAATATATTATTATTATCATAATATAATGAATATATTGCTGAAGTAGTTCCAGAGGTTCTTGTAGTCCAATTTATAGCATCTGTTGATGTGTGAAATGCGCCTATATTATCACTATATATAAAAGTATTGTTACCATATACTAATGAATATAATGCATAGTTAATAAATAATGTACTAATAGTCCAATTTGTAGCATTTGTTGATGTCCCTAAATATTGAACACTTCCAGTCCAACTAATAAAATTATATAATCCATTACCATAAGTTAAATCAGTTATAGATCCAGTAATTCCAGAAACGGTTGTTACCCAATTTTCACCATTAGTTGATGTTCCAGTTACACCACCATCTCCACCAAATAAATATATACCATTCTCATAGACTATACTACGAATTATTTGTACTTCACCTGATGTTCTTGTAGTCCAACTAATAGCATCTGTAGAAGTCTTTAAAACTCCACCAGCTCCACCATATAAGAAGATATTATTACCATAGGTTAATGCATATATAATTGAAGTAGTTCCAGAGGTTCTCGTAGTCCAGTTTATAGTATCTGTAGAAGTCTTTAAAACTCCACCAGCACCAGCATAAGCATATGTATTATTACCATAGGTTAATGTATAAATTACTGAAGTAGTCTCGGAGGTTCTTGTAGTCCAATTATCAAAATTAGTATCTCTTATCAATCCAATCTTGTTGTATAAAGATGGATAATGATCTTGACTAACTATACCACCATCACATTTCAAATAACCATCTGATATAAACTTTGAAGCATTTAGTGGTACTACAGGAACTACTTCACCTATCTTTGTTGATTCTTGGATGTTTGAGAAATCGCTAATTTTACTCATTAGTTTATTATCCACCCCTCAGTTAATCCGGAGTATATTAAATCAAATCCAACATCTAAAGTATCTATATTTAAATTTTCATAAGATCCCATGATTTTTTGATAACCTGATGTACCTAATACTTCATTACCACCATAAATATATATTCCATTACCATAAATTAATGCCTCTATAGTAGAAGTAGTTCCAGAAGTTCTTGGAGTCCAATCTATAACATTTGTGGAAGTTCCTAACGCTCCATTATATCCTCCATAAATATATATTCCATTCCCATAAGTTAATTGGTATATACTCAAAGCAGTCCCAGAAGTTCTTGGAGTCCAATCTATAGTATCAAAGGAACTACTTATCATTCCACCACTCCCACAGTAAACGAAAAATCCGTTACCATAAGTTATTCCATATATAGCAGAAGTAGTTCCAGAAGTTCTTGGAGTCCAATTTATTGCATTTGTTGAAACGCTTAGAACTCCCCCATGACCACCGTAAATATATAATCCATTACCATAAGTCGCTGTTCTTATACTCGAAGCAGTCCCAGAGGTTCTTGGAGTCCAATTTATAAAATCTGTTGAAGTTTCTAATACTCCACCAAATCCAGCATAGACGTATAATCCATTAACATAATCTAATACATATATACTTGAAGTAGTTCCAGAGGTTCTTGTAGTCCAATCTATAGCATTTGTAGAAGATCCTAAAATTCCAAAATGACCACCATAAACATATATATTATTAATATAATTTACTACATATATACTTGAAGTAGTTCCAGAGGTTCTTGGAGTCCAATCTATAGCATTTGTAGAAGATCCTAAAATTCCAAAATGACCACCATATAAATATATACCATTACCATAAGTTAGTGAATATATAGATGGAGAGTTTACTGTATTCCAATCATCAAGATTAGGATCAGACACTAGATTACGTATGATTTTACTATTAATATATCCTGAACGATTAGAAACTCCTATAACATCATCAACATCAGGATCTAAAGGTAATGTAAGGTCGATATTAGCAGTTAATACATAAAGATTTCCTGCAACTGCTATGGTATTTGCACTAATTAATGAAGTTTTAAGTCCTACACCACCTATAGAACCCCATTGATCCGTATAACCTTCAAACTCATTAGTCTCAGAGTTGAATCTGAGTTGTCCTGAAGTGCCTATAGGTCTTTCAGATATAGATCCTACAGGTAATTGAATGTGTGATGTTCCTATGAATGTTGCTGAGTTTAAGTTTTGAAGATTCTTATCATCATCAACAACTATTATATTTGATACTTTAATTGCCATTTTCGTTTCTCCAACTAGGCGTTATTTTATTATCCAACCTTGTTCTAGTCCTGTGTATATTAAATTAAACTTTGCTTCTTTATCATCAATACCTAAAGAGTCATTAATGCCCATAATAGGAGTTCTTGTTTGTAAAAGGATTCCACCTGTTGAACTACATAAGATTGATGAGTTTTGTGTACATAATGTATCAGTATACGCTAGAGAAGAATTTGGAGTTATAAATGTCCAGTTAATAGCGTCAGTTGATGTTCCAAATACACCAGCATTTCCACCAACAACAAATGAATTATCACTAAAATTTAAAGTAGTAAAGGTTTGAGCACCAAAATCTATTAGACTCCAATTTACGACATTAGTTGATGTAGCAATCACACCACCACCAACAGCATATACGTATTTGTTATTTCCGTAAACTAATCCTTGTATTGCTGCTGAAGTCCCTGAAACTCCTGATGTGTACGAAGTCCAGTTAATAACATCAGTTGATGTTCCTAAACCTCCAATACCATTACCATATAAATAAATACCATTTCCATAAGTTAATGAGTATATAATAGCAGTAGTTCCTGAAGTTCTAATTTGCCAATTTATAGAATCAGTCGATGATCTCAAAGATCCTGCTGCTCCACCAAACACATAGAGTCCATCAGCATATATTATATCTCTTATAATACCAGGAATAGTTGAACGCTGTTCCCAATTATGAGTATCAGTTGATGTTGCAAGTGTTCCTAAACCACCATAAAGATATATTCCATTACCATAACATAAACTATAAAGATCTGTGGTTGTGTCATTTATTATATCCCAATTTGTAGCATCTGTAGTTGTTTTAAGAACACCAGCTAATCCACAAAAAATATATTTACCATTACCATATGCTACAGATTGAAGATTTTCTGATATCTCTGTATTTAACACAGTAAATTCAGGTATTTTGCTATTTGTATATCCTGATCTATTAGAAACACCTATAATATCATCAACATCAGGATCTAAAGGTAATGTAAGGTCAACGTTAGCAGTTAACACATAAAGTTTACCAGAGACTGCTACAGTATTTGCACTAACTAATGAAGTCTTTAGACCACTACCACCAATAGAACCCCATTGATCTGTATAACCCTCAAATTCATTAATCTCTGAATTATATCTAAGTTTACCCTGAGTTCCTATAGGTCTTTCAGAAATATTTCCAGTAGGCAATTTAACATGAGATGAACCTACAAATATTGCAGAGTTTAAATTCTGAAGATTCTTATCATTATCAACAACAATTATATTTGATACTTTAATTGACATAATACTTCTCTAATAAACTTAATCGACTATTTAGATCTTTAACAGCATTTATTAAGAAAGCTATAAGACCAATATAGTTTACAGTTTTAATATCTCTACCTTCAACTAGGTCTGGTAATATTTGTTCCAACTCTTGAGCTATAATACCGTATGACTTTCTTCCATTATCTTTCCAATTAAAACTAACTCCGTTAATCTTATTTAGTATATCTATAGAATTTGTTATCTCTTGTATATTATTTTTAAGATTTATATCTGAGAATGTATTAAGTACAGGAATTGTTAAGGTTCCTGATAATGGATTAAATAATAACTTAGAAGATGATACACCCACTTCTAAGAGTACTCCAGAACTGTTAGAAGTAAATGTAACATATCTTTCAGCATCTAGAGAGTTATAATCTGTAATTGACAAGAAATCTATAGAGTTTGCTATCTCATATACTGTATTAACTGTATTATATGCACCATTAGCTTTATCAAATGATCCATTAGCTTTATCAAATGCACTATTAGCATGAGTAAATGCTGAGTTTGATCTAGAGAATACTATATTTGATGTATTAAATGCTCCGTTAGCTTGACCAAATGCTGCGTTAGCTCTGAGATATGCAGCATTTGCTTGTCCATATCCACTATTAGCAGTATTATAAGATAGATTTGATCTTGTGTATGATGCATTAGCTTGACCAAAAGCAGATGTTGCTAATACTAAAACAGTATTAGCAACATTATATGAAGAACCGACGTATGCAAAAATATTATTTGATGTAGTATTTACTGAGTTTGAATACATATTTACAGAGTTTGATGTCATGTAAACTATGGATGATACAGTATTTACAGTATTTGATATATTTGCAACGTTATTAGATGTTGAGAGAACTAAAGTAGTCTTAGAGTTTACAGAGTTTGATGTCATGTAAACATTATTAGCTGTTATATAAGTAGAATTTGCAGTATTTTCTACAAGATTCCATTTCTCAATTAATGCTTGTGTACCAGCTAACCATTGACCAAAAGTATTACCAGTTGTTATCTGTGAAATTGACATTTATTTCCCTTGTTTGTTTAGTAGCTGCATAAGCATGGTTTTTATATCTGAAATATCACTCTCTAATTTTTCAATTTTATTAGAGTTTTCTATAAGATTCTTTAAGAACTTCTTTTTATTTCTATGTTCTATAAGAGATTGGTCATCAATATTTAGAATCGCTTTTGATTCTAAATCTCTAACCAATCCCTTATGTTCTTTAACTATTGCAACCTTAATCATCTAAAGCTATTACTCTTAAATCTCTTAATTGTGGAACTTTAGTACTATCATTAGAGTACATTAAGATCTTAATTGCAAAGATCTTAAATCTATCTCCAGAAGGTAATGCAGTATCTCCAGGTGTCTTATATTTATATTCAACATAACCAGTAACAGAAGGATTACCTGAAGACTCTAGGGCCATCTCATACCAAGGTTCAAACTCAAAAGATAAAGAAGTAATTGGAGCGACCTTATAATACATCTTAATGCTAGTTCCAGATGGTATATTAGCTAAGATATAAGCTTTAAGGTCTGAAGACTCAAATCCAGGAGCTAAAGTTACTTTTCTAGTGATGTATCTAGCAACTCCATTTCCGCCTGTTGCTGCTCTTTCATTAGCAACTAATACCGTAGCAGGAACTGAAGCCCCTCCACCCGATACAATAGCTTCTACTGTCCCTGTGTATCCTGATCCTGATTCAGTAACTACTATGCTAATCCCACCTGTATTTGGATTATACTCTCCAAATACAGAAGCTGGTGTAGTGTTGGTTCCAGTAATAGTTATATCTGCATTGGAACTATATCCAACACCATAACTTGTAATTTGGAAATCCTGAATAGATAATCCACCATCATTAATAGTATTCTGAACCATTACTGTAGATAGTCTAGCCAAATCAACAACAGGAGTAATATTAGTATCATTAGTTGTTATGTCGAACTTAAACTTTAAGTCTGATCCTTGACCAACTCTAATCTTTCTTCTAGAAGGTAGATTTACATTTGAACCTAATTGATAAGGTGTAAAGTTAGTATCAAGATTGTTATTTAAATCTGTTGTCTTAAAATAGTATTCAATATTAGTATCAGCGAAGTTTAGAGTCTCACCATCTGCAAAGAACATATCAAATTCTTCATCGCCTGTAGAAGAAAACTTAGAGTTTAAAGTTATTTCACCTTTCTTTGATGTGTCAAAAACACATTTATTAATCTTAAATTTAATATCTTCTTCTTGAATTGGAGTCCAGGTTGAAGAGTTTTGAGATTTAAACATAGATCCAATAGCAGGTTGTTCAGTTATTCTTGTTGTTGGATCATTTAACATAAAATCACCAATTCTCGCAGAGTATATTGTGTATTCATCTGTGTTACACTTAACAACTATAGCATATTCACCAGAAGCTAGATATACTGGAGAAATGAACTTAAAGTTTGTTGCAGTATTACCATCAGTTGAAGTTAATACATTATCAGACTGTAGTGTAACTTCACTGAAAGGTAACACATCTTTAGATGAAGGATATCCATTAACAGTAGGCCGAATCTCAGCCATTACAGGAATAACACCTGATTTTGTTCTAAAAAATATATCAACAGAATCAACAAATACACCATTAGGGTATTGATTTTGATCTATAAAGAATGTTTGAGCTACTGGGTCAACTCTAGGTGGTGCCGCTCTAGAAGTTAAATTCCATGATGTTACAGCTATATCACTAACTCCTGTAGGAACACTTGATGTATCTTTTTCAACAACAGACCCATTTAATATTACAGATTTTGGTCCAGTTTCACTTGCTACATTATTAGTAAATGTTAAGGTAACGCTTTTCTTTGCTCCGTTTTTAAGATTAAAATTTGAAGGAGACACTGTAAATGCTGGATCAGAAGTAGTTAATGTTACATCTCCAGAGAAATTAGTTGATGTTCCACCTAATAATGTAACGTTAACTGCTACACTTGTGACCTTCTGAGATGCATTAGGGTTTCTAATATATGTTGATGCAGCAATATTAGATAAGACTAATTCATATGTAATAGGACCAACTATAGGTTGAGGTATTGATATATCAGATTCATTAGGACATACTACACTACATCTCCAAGCAGTTCCTCTTATCGGAGCTTCTATCTTTAAAGTTGCTGTTGTTGGGTATGCTTTTGTCTTATTAAATCTTAATTGTCCATCTCCGTCACCTATAACGTTTGGGTGTCCAAATATATTCAATGCTTTATTATACCACCAAGAACCAACGAAACCAGTAGTATATTCAATACCATCCCAAGTTATAGTATATCTGTTTGGAATTCTTAGTAAACGCCATAACCACCATGAGGTCCATAGATGTGTTGATGTATGGTTAATTCCACATGGACCTACAGCTTCTCCAAAGTCTATAGTCTTAATAAATGTTCCTACTGTACCACCTTCACTAATTGTAGTATTACATGAAGCACCTCTTACAGAAATAGGAGGTGGTTGAATAATTTGTGTATTAGATATAGTAGTATTAGAGTATGTGACGTTAGATGCAATACCTATAGATGTCGTGGAAATTCTTGTAGATACTAAAGTTTTTTCTGTTGATTGAGATAGTCCTAAAGCAACATATTTAGATGCAGCAAATGTAGTTGCACCTTCACCTATGATATCAGTTAACTTAAATAATCTTTCTCCTGTTCTAAATTTAATAATATCAGAATTGGGGATTAAGAAAGAACCAGCAATATTACCAAATTCATCAGTAACTAATGATACACTTTCATCTACAACACTAACTTCAGATGATCCTACAGTAGACTCATCAACTATAATATTAACAGTATCACCAACAACGATCCTACTATTTAAAGGATTATCTATAGATGTATTACTATTTAACACTCTAACGAAGGCACTATTTCTATCAATAGAAATAACTCTACCAGTTACATCAGGATTTGTTGACACTGTAAGAAAAGATGTATTCTTACCTAGAGTTGTACCTACAGTAATCTTTGTTGCAGGAAAGCAATAATCAGTAACATCAATATCATCAAAGGTTGCATATAGTACAGTTTTAGGTTTTAATCCTGTAGCTGAGAAATCAATAATTCTAGATCTAATGAAAGGAACTATTGATGTGTCAACTACTTTAGTTCCTAAGTCTTTAGTAACAGTTTGAACAGCACCTGTTTTAATCTCTAAACCAAGTTGAGTTATCTTATCTTGAACTGTGGTAGTTGAATTAAATACAGAAGCTCCTGGTGTTACTATATTTTGAGACTTGTCTATTTGTGGAGTGCCATTTACTACAGTTTGCCAATCAGCCCACTTAACTCCAGATGATGCAGGATTATCCACATTATCAGCTAGAACTGTATATACATCATTTTCACCGTTAAGATTTACTGTAACATCTGGTTTTGTGAAAGTATCTACCCAATTATCAGATGGAGGATTAAGTGAAACAAATCCATTCCAAGTGAATATATTATATGGATTTAGGTTAACGAATGTGGATGCTAATCCTTGACTAACTAAAGTTTCAGTTGTATAATTAAGAGTTACAAGATCACCATTTTTAGCGTAATCAACACCTGAATCAAATTGAAAGGTATGTGATGTTGAAGAGAATGGAGGTCTTAGAATCTTTTCATTATAATCAATAGAGCAGTGATAATCAGGATTTGTAACATCGCCTACTGAATGTCCAGCAAATGAGTCAACTAAAATTCCATTCTTAAACCTTTCTATAGTAGGAATATCTGAAGGTATAGTTTCATCTTTAGCTTGCTTTTCTAGTAATGAAAGTGCTGTATAATACTCTAGTTTTTCTACTCTCTTTTCAATTCTTCCAATATCTCTCATTGTATACCTTTTGTTTTCAATAAAGGTGTGTTGAATATCATCTTTTGAGAAGGTATATGCTGGAATATTAATTATATATAAATTCATAGCATCAACCATATCTGTTGGTACTGTTGGATTTATCCCAGCAATACCCTTAACGATATGAAATTTACGTTCTTTAGTTATAACAAGTTTATCGATTCTTCCTATATAATGCTCAAAGTCACAGTATATTAGAGATGATGGAGTTGCTAATAGATTTCCAACAACATCAGTACTATTATCTGTTCTTCGAGGTCTAAAGTCTATACAGTTCTTTAGATTATAAACGTTACCATTAGATGATTTAAAGTTTATAGCATCACTATATGATACTCCAGAGCTTGTATAAGAATCTACGTTAAAGAATCCTGATCCTGTACCAGAATGTGTGAAATAACTAAAGTTAAAATGAATATGACTGATACTTCCATCATTAGCTGTTACTGGATCAATGTAACCAGTTTTTAACTTAACATAACCATGATCATATAAAACATCAGTCTGACCAGTATAGAATTCATAACTGGTTGTATAATCATATTGGATACCAGTATTACTAACTGCAACAACAGAATCTAACTTATAACAATCAGATTTAAGTAAAGATATTGTGTTAGTTATAGATACAGCAGCAATATTAACTAAACCATTTGTCTGTAATAACTTAACTTTATGTTCTGCTTTAGATATAGAAATCTTAGCAACTACTGAAGTTGTAAAGTTATAGTTTCCAGTATATTGTAGTTGAATATTATTTTCATCTACAATATTAATTCTCAATCCATCATCATATTTTAATACAGTACCAACAGTAGGTCCACCACCAGCATTGGATGATACGGTTACTATAAATCCTTCTCTAACATCAGATGCAGATAAACTTCCACTACCTATAAAGAATTGGTTAGATATTGGATTTGTTAATGTTGCATTTGTGAATGAACCATTAGAAGCAAATGTAACTGATGTGAATCTTTTGATCGTTTCATAGCTAGTATCTGATTCTGTATCTAATATTAATGTTTTTATATTATCTTTAGGAATTTCTAAGATATAACTGGAACTTTCATTACCAAGAACTGTAACATTTGATGTATATGAAGCTGTTGATACATTAGATTGGAACCCTAGAGTATTATTAGCAAAACATCTAACATTAGCTATAGAGGATTCTGCATTTATATTTAAATTATCAACAAAAAGTTTATATAATGTATTGGCACCATCAAATGTTTCATAGTCAACGAATCGAACTGTACAATTTCCAATAACTCCTGATGTAGTTACTAAACTACTATATAAGTTAACTACCTTATTTCCAGTGTAGTCTATATCACCCTTCATAGAGTTAACTATGAAGTAGTTACCATAATTAACATATACGGGAAAATTACTTTCTTCTATAGTTTCTCTAGATTTTGGTAAGTCAATATATGATGGGGCAATAGTTTCAAACTCGTAACCTTTAATATAACACTTACCAGGATCGATTTGCACAGAAAGTAATTCATCGTTACCGAAGATATGATCAGTTACTTTGATATTAAAAGCTTTTACTGTATAATCTCCAGACTCATCATAAGTTCTACGAGCAAATGTGTCATCAATCTCAGAGTATATTGGTAGTCTAGTTAATGTTACTTGTTTACCATCAACAATTCTAGTTAATTCTATAAAGTTTGTGTTATTTACTTGTTGTTCATCGACACTAGAAGGGTCATAAGGAAATGATATTAACTCTAGGTATATTCCATATCTATCGGCACCTGGAGCAGAATAATTATAAGATCCTAGTGCTGGATCTAATAATGATGTATCTTGAACACTTGTTATGATATCTTCATTAATTTGAAGACCAACAAAGCAAGTAGCAGGAGAACCTTCAGCTATAATAATACTCTGAGACTCACAGAAAACGAAACTACCGTTAACGAAGAACACAGAATCTTGAATGTTATAAGATGTAGCTGATCCTAGATAACCAACTTCATTAATTACAGTAGTTGTGTATAGTTCATCGATAATAACAGTTTCACCACCTAAAAACTCATTACCATTAAATGAACTAAAGTATATTTTACTGGTAGTTTCACCGATAACAACACTGGAGATTTTACCTATAGCTCCAGATGTTTGTCCCTCGAATGTTTTTGATTCAAAGTTAGCTGTAGTGGAAAGTCCAGTTGATAATACACTAATATACTGAATATTGGATATAAAAGAATTCCCACCTAAGACTATAGAACCATCTTTAAATATATGATCACCGAACTTAGCAATCTGATTCTGTATCTGAGTTTGGATCTGTGTTAATTCTCTAGCTTGTACTGCAAATCCTGGTTTAAATAGGATTCTATGAAAACCCTTTGATTCACTAAAGTCATCGTAATAAGGGTTTAAATTGAAATTATATTCTGATATCATGATCTTCCTATACTGTTATTATAAGTTTTAACTCTTCTGATTGCCCGTCTGCTCTTTGGATCTTTTCTATGTTATTTATATACATAATCTCTCCAGAATATGGTTTCATTTCTGGATACTTGATAGCTGTAACTGGTCTTGATATAACTCCATTAGTTAATAATGATCCTATATCAAGTAAACCATTACATCTTGTTAACTTTACAATTAAACTATCTTGTGAAACTATATTAGCTGAGAATGTTGGATTTGATGGAGATCCTTGATAAACAAAATCATTTAATGTATATAGACTTCCTGATTCTAAAGTTACATCTACTGTTTGAGATATAGTATTGTTAGATGTATAATAATCAATCTGCACATCCTCATTATATTTATGAGGATTCATTAATAAACCATACTGTCTTAGTGAAATATCATTAGATATTAAACCATTTTCAGTTGAGTCAATTTCACCGAATCTCTTAATTACCATCATATTAGATGATGCTAACTCAACAGCAGGATTGTAACCATGTCCAAAGTTAGGTGATAATATTGCTCTAGCTGTAGCAACATTATCAGTAGATGTGCCATAAATAAAAACATTAGCTTTACTATATCCAGTTCCTATAGATTCTACTACGATCTTCTCTATAACATCACCAGATAATACAGTTGTAGCTATAGCATCGACTCCATCACCCTCAATCTTTATTCTAGTTGTAATAGACACGTTATTAGTACCATCATTATCTACAGTTATAGGTTGGGATAATGTAATAATATTAAACTCTGTAATTAGTTCTGTTATGTAAGTCTCTGGTAATATACCTACTCCAGAGATGGCCATATTAACCTTAACGTTATCTATATTTGGTAGATTTATAGATAGACTTCCAGATAGGTATGGTGATGGTGCCATAACTGTATGGATGTAGTTATTCCCACCATTAATTACAACTATGGTATTTAAACTACCCTCTATATTATATGAGGTATCGATATCGTACCCCATAATACTACCTTGATTATTCTTATTAAACGGTACAGGCATCCAAGAATCTGTTAAGAATTTATTTGATTGTTTAATGTTATACAAATACTTCCAAACATATCCGTCAGATGTTTCTATGAATCCATCAGTTAGTGTGTAATTATTCGTTGGTTCACTCACCGAAATCTGAGAATTATTATTTGATACACACTTATACACATTACCTTCAGAATTCATAACGACCATATTAAGTACGTTATTAGCAACATCAGAGGTCATTAAATCATCAATATTTACTATATCATCAAACTGTTTATATTTCTTTCCAGATTCCCATATACTCTTTTCAACTACCAACTCAACGTCACCTGGATTGATCTTTTTAGCTATTAACATTGTATCCCAAGCTGATTTTTCATCAAACTCAGTATCAGTAATAACACTAACATCATAGTCACTGTTAGCATAAGGTAATGAGTTTCCTACGTAAATAAGACCAACATCCTCATGCTCTACACTCACAAAACTATCTTTAAATTTCTTAATTATAAATGTTTTTAACTTTGACTTTATTATTTCTGTTGACATTTTATATAATCTTTATTATTTCATTATTTGATGTTATTGTGAAAGCAACACTTACTTCTAGATGTGTATTGCTTTGGATAGAAGATACTGTCCTTACTTGATTATTTACAGCTATATTAGAACCAACACTTAACACAGAAACATTAAATTTAGTATTGGTGCCACTAACTACTATCGAACTATTAGTAATATTTATAGTACCTGATAATGCTTTGTTTGTAGTTGATATAATACTAACTGGCTCATCTAAATATATATCATTATCTATTACATATTTAGAATAGTTAACTAAACCAACTGGATGTAATAAATTCCTGACTACTTCTTTATATCTGTAGAACTCAACCTTAGATGATATTACATATGAGAAATCTATATAATAATCTCTTCCTTGTAGTACAATATCTTCAGATGATAATATACCATCTGATGTCTTCCACTTACCACCTTTACTTAAATATGTATTCCTAATGTTAGCCGTTGCAGTTGCTAAACCATCTCCATATCCTGATAAGTCTATACCTGGAACAGAGTTATAACTTATACCACCATCTAAGATCTTTATAGCCAATATCTGACCAGCGACAGTATTACCTAAAATTGGAACCAATACTTCACCATCACCCATTATAGAATGAACTACCAGAATAGCATTAGTACCAGTATTTGATGATACAGATATAGTTGGAAAAAGACCTGACTTATAAGATAACCCACCGTCAGTTATATTAACTACAGTGATTGAACCGTTAGAATCAACTCCTCGAACTTTAGCTGTTACACCCTGTCCTCCTAGATAACTGTAGTTTGTGAAGACTAGATTATCATTAACATTATAACCAACACCACCATTAAGAATTTTTATCTTTCCAATAATACCTAAGTCTCTAACTGTTAATCCGTTACCAATAGAATCAGGAATTACATCAAAGACAGGAGATAATGTAGTTGATATATCTGAAGTTAATACAGACAGTGAAGTTGCTCCACCTAAACCACTAATAGTATTCATCGTTAGTGCTGATGATATAACTGAATTTAAATTTTCAGACCCTACATTAGCGAAACCATAGTCTGCTGAATTTATAATAACATTACTAAAATAATCAATAATATCAGTATTAAACGTTATAGTGTTGGATGAATATACTCCTTGAGAGTCAATAGTAGTAATAGAAGAATTAAAAAATGTGTTAGAGTATCCTTCAGCGCTGACCTTATTACCTAAACTAAAACCACAACCACCTTCAGTTATAGATAAGTCTTCAATTTTTCCACTAGCGATATCATCAATAATGGCTACAGCATCTCTAGTAGCTGTACCTCTAATAATAACAGGATCACCTATATTGTAACTACTACCACCGTTAACAATATTAATTTTTTCTAAATCAGAGAAAGTTTCTAAAGTTAAAGGGATTAGATTACTACCGAATAGAACATCTGATTTTAAAACATCTCCATTGGTAAACTTTCCATATAATGTTTTCTCATTAATCAATAGTTCAAAGTATCTTGTTCCATACACTCTTCGACGACCTGTATTTTCTATCAGAGCATACGCTGATGTCACATCATTTTCTATTCTTCTATTATTTAAAATCTCTATATTGAAGTCTAAATAGTAAACTTTAATGATAGAATCTAGAGTTGGAGGAGTATTGAATATTACTTTCTGTGTTTCTTTGAAATATTGATAATCTATTGTTTTTATACCATCAATATAAACGTCAAACTGTCCTCTATCATACATTTCTGGAACATAATATAAGCTAGTAGTTCCATCGCTAATATACTTACTGTATATTGAATTTGTTACTCTTAGAGTGTTAATATATACCCATTTTGCATCAGAAGCTCTTAATACAGATCTTCCAGGATATGATAGGGTAGATTCTTGATCAAACAGTAGACGAAATAATAGTTTAAAAGATTTCTCAGACCCCTTAGATAAATATAGAGGCATAATGTTCTTTATAATAAATTCCTTATTTATAGCCGTATTTCTTGGAATATAAGGTATAAATGTATTAAAGAATTGTTGCTCAAATTCGTCTATAGAAACATCAACATCATAGATATCTCTTATATCCTTTGCTTTACCATAAGAAGTAGTATCTAAAAATTCATAGTATGCCTCTAAGAAAGAAACAAACTTTGGATGATCCTCTAATACGAATCCTGGTAGTTGATTCTTTACAAATATAGAAATTCGTTTATCTGTCATTAGATTTCTTGTAGATTTATAATTATTGAGTATGGATCAGATTCATCGATAACCAATATAGAGTTTCGACTTGACTGTATAATTCCAGTCTGTGTAGGGCATTCAATCTTAATTAAACCATCTAAAGTCTTTGTCGATACTATATTTAAATCATTTAGTTGAATTGTACCTTCATCGTAGTTAATTGTACCTACATTATTATTAACTATACGTCTTTCAGCAGTTGCACTATAATAAATAGTTCTCAAAATACCAACTTTTGTGTCTATTATAGGAACTGCTATAGCTCCAAAACCTCCACCACCAGATATTGTTACAACTGCTCTATTATAGTCTATACCTGTTGTTAATACCTGAATCTTCTCTATCTTACCCTTATTGATTATAGCGATAGCAGTTGCACCAATACCATCACCAGTTATTGTTACTGTAGGAGTTGACGTGTAACTTGAACCAGGATCTATAACACTTATAGAGTTAATTCCAGTGTATGAGTTAGGTACCTCTTCTAAAATTACGTTACGAAGCACCCCTGAGTTGTCATATACTTCAAATTCACTTGATGATAGCTTATTGTTTAATGTTCTCTGAGATAGTGGTACGTTAAAGTTAACAGTATAATTATCAATAACTCCAAGATTAGGAACGATTCTTTTCTGTACCTTAATGTATGATTCACAACCTATAACAGAATTTAGATCAACAGAGTTAACCTCTTCTTGGAGTTTAGATAATACAAACTTTGAACTAAACTTATTAAGATAGTTATTATTGTATATTATGATAGCATTTCTTACGGTATTCTTTAAACTCTCTTTAGTTAAAGACGTTCTTGATGGATCATATTGAACGTTTATGTTTACTAATATATTTAAGAACTCAGGATCACGAATCTCAGATCTTACAGTAACCATAGATTTAGGATCAACAATCTCATTTATAATAGAATCTTTCTCAGCTTCTGATATATAATAATTTTGTTTAGGCTTTAGTGATATAAAGACTTTCCCATATATTGGAGGATCTTCTCTCTCACCACCCCATACAGATATAGAATCTATATTTGGATAGCTTTTTCTAATGTGATTCTCGTAATCATTATATGTAACTAATCGATTCTGACTAACGTAAGATAGTGGTGCTGAATATTTTATAGAATCAACAGACTCTCTGTCAGATCCTCCGGTAGCTGCTAGTACTGGTGATATTACAAAGTTAGTAAGAGATTCATTTAGAGAGTCGCTTAAAGTATTTGTAGCTATAAAGTTATTTGCTTTGTTAGCTCCAGTACTATTAGTTGCTAAGTAATTAACATATACAACTCCACCATCTGGAACCTTTCTACCTATAACATTATCCCCAAAGTATATCTGATATTTTCCATTCTTCTGTTCTTGGATAAAGAATACATTAGAGTTTGCTGTTACATCAGTCACATCTACAGCCTTATTAAAGAATGTTATTGATGTATTACCAACTGAAGGTGACACAGATACCATTAACGTATCTGTGTCAATATTCTCATCTAAAAGAGTAAAGATCTGTTTAGGATTTGAAGACTGATCAAACCCGTAAGAATAATTTAATAACTGACCTTCATTTATTTTTAGATTCTCAAAGTAATAAGATGTATTAGATTTAGTAACTGTAGTATCATCGAGTACAATAAATTTGTAAGACTTTCCATCGATTTGATTAGAAAGAAAGCTAAAACCTCTAGGAATTGTTAGAGTCCCTACTTCATTACTATTCGACCTAACCTCGAAGTTTATGAAAGCATTAGATGACTTCTTTGAGAATGGGGTATAACCCAATGATTTAGCATGTGACACTACAGAATCTCTAAGTAATGCTGTATCTAGAAATGATTCGTTAGCTACCATGTTAAGGTAATACGCTTGATAGTGTGTATTATACGCTAGGATATCTAAAAGTATATTGAGTCCACTTCCCTCAAAATCATAATCTGTAAAGGTATCTTGTTGTTTTAAAAACGCCTTTAGATTATTCTTAATTTGATCAAAGTCCAACTCAGCTATTCTAATTCTATTAGCCATATTATCTAATTCTCTCTAGAAAAAATCTTATTGTTACAGGATTTGGATTATTAACAATATAGAATTCGATCTCCATATTGTACTTATTTTGGTCAGGTGAAGGTGAAGCAGAAACTCGTTTGATACTTACTCTAGGTTCAAAGTTTGTAATTGTTTCTGCTATTTCTCTTTCTAACTGTGATGCAATGATTACATCAATATTTTCAAATAATAGTCTACGGATGTTACTCCCAACATAAGGTCTAAATGGTCTTTCATAGAAGTTAGTTAATATTAAATTCTTTAGTGCAGATATAACAGCCATCTCTTTTAAATGCATGTTGATATCTTTCTTTACTGGATGTATATTAAAATTTAAATCTAAATCCTTAAATATTCTTTCCTTACCTGTATCTGTATTTATCGTTGACATTATTATTCCTGTGGACTTGGGCCACTTGTAATACCGTGTGGACTTATATGTGTATGACTATTGAATATACTTCTATCGTCTGTCATTGATCTATTGTGATCTGTAACTTGTTTCGTTGATGTTATATTACCTACAACATTAACATCTCCTGTTAAGTTAAATGTTGGGGAAGTTATATTTACGTCTCCTCCAACATTACCATTAACAGTCCCACCAACTTTAAAATTGACATCACCTCCTATATTTAGGTATGCGTCTTGGTTTACAGATATCTCTGCATCACCTTGAACAGTGATATTACATTTACCCATAATATATACATTATTATCTTTTAAGACTATCTGATAATTATCTCTAACGATTTTATCAACTCTACTACCATCTGGTGCAAACTCAGTAAATGTTCCTGTGCGATGAGCTATATGTACACGTTCCTTTCCCGGTGTATCATCGAATTCCATGATGTGACCAGATTCAGTCTCTCTAACGTTATTATAAGGATACACTGTACCATATTGAGATAACGGTTCATCCCATGACCCATTAGATGTCTTTATACCAGTTATTCTATTATCTTTTCGCTCTTTAACGTAGGTCTTATCTATAGACTCAGCATCATTTCTTGCAAGTCTAGATGTTGTTGGTTCATCGAGCACATGTGGATAATGAATCCCTCTATCACTCTCTTTTATAGTAACACCTGTACCGTCTGATTTATATTCTTTCGATTGAGGAAGTCTTGGAGATTTTTTAAGTAAATCCTCACTTCTGTTATCCTCAAATGCACTCTGAGAATTAACCGCTTTTAAAGGTATGCTTGGAAAAACTCCAATCATCACAGGATTTTGTCCAGCGTTACCATCTAAGAAGAAGCCAAAAATCATATCTCCTTCTCTTGGCGCATATGTACTGGTATTATTGACAGCAAATAATGGTATAGCCCATGGTAGCATTTCAGTGGGTAGTTGCATCTTATTATCAGAATGCCAACCTACACACCTAACTTTACACCTACCTAATTTTATAGGATCTTGTCTATCTTCAACGATTCCTGTAAACCAAATGAAACCATCTTTACCTGCAAAGTCTTTAGATTCGTTTTCCATTAATACTCATTAGTTTGACTGAGATTGTTTGAATATATACCATCGTTTGTAGATGATGTTGATGCTACTTCTATTATAGTTTCATGTTTATCAAAGGATATTATATGTCTTGTTGCGACTATGATATACTTTCCACTAACAGAGGTGTCTTCATTAGATGCCCCTTTTTCTTTTTCACTAAAGTTTGGTACCTGAAGACTTACATTAAATCCTGAAGTTAACTGAAAATTTCCAGGCATGACTAACTTTACTCTCTTATTTATTAAGTTCTGTAGTATTGCGAGTCTCTGATGCTTATAATTTTCAGTATCATCTTCTTTAGATATTGATGTTGGATCATATTTCTTGATATAATTACTGAGCTGTCTGGCTAATCCAAAGATACTTACAGTTTTCTTAGAGTCAAACATTTCCATATTAGATACACCATCTCTATTATTGATAACAGCAGCCCCAGGAGTATCATTTCCATGACTCATCGATCCATAGTGGTCAGCATAACTAACATTCTTTGTTGATACCATACGAGTCATAGGATCAAAACCCACAAACTTACCTGCATCGACACCAGAACGAACCCTATCTATCGCGTTCATTTGACTAACTACCTCTAAACTTCTAGCATTTGACATCTCCAGAATAGGATTAGAGTCTTTAGTATTCTTTAGTTGAAATTTGATATTGAGTATATCTGGTTGACTGAGTAGATTTGATAGAGGTGTAAAGTTAAACCCCAAACTATTCTGAAAAAATAAAAAGTTTGGGGAATTGTAACTATCAACAGCTCTCTTAGCACACCATGTAAGAGCATCTAGAGGTTTTAAATTAGGTATAGATATTCTTCTCACACCTGAAGAATCACTATAGAAACCTTTTAGTTTTTCTTCAGGAACCTTTAAATAATCTGTAAGTATTCTCTCAACGGTTTGTTTATATGTCATCTCATAAACTTGAGTGATTCTCTTTTGATCTGAGAATATTAACTCATCTGCAACAAAATGTAGAATATACTTTACAGAGTTCATACCAACATTTACTCTATCTGTTTGTTTGTATATTCTGTATACATTACGAAACCCAGCGATATCAGAATTTTCACTCTTAGAAATATCTATCCTAATCGCCTCTGATCCATCAAACATCAACTTATTACTTAATCCTTTAGCATCAGTTATAAGAACCTTTCCTGATATAACTGGTAGAAATATACTATCATACAAGTTAAGTTCAGTGTAAACATCTGTAATATCAACCTCTCCAAATTTTGTTACTATTACTAACTCATTGATCTTAAACTGGAGTGATTTATTTATATCTAAATTCATTATTTAATTACTCTCTTGAACTCTTTCTCAACAGAGTCTATAAATTCTGGTTTCAATAGTGATATCTTTCTCTTCTTTTCGTTCTCCTCAATCTCGTAATCATAGAATGTTTTATACTCTGTCGTTATTGTTTCAGTAACGGTAGATCCATCTTGAAGACTATAAACTACCGATGATGTTCCTGTGTTCGCATAATCCTCTTTAGTTATCTGAAACCTCTCCTCTAAAGATATCCTATCAAAGTCTGAAGTTCTTGTAGATACCTTATAATATGCTTGAACGTTATTAATATTCTTAGCCCAACTCAATCCACCATTAGCAGAATACTTCTTATCGATGTATCTAATTAGATTACGATCAGCTAAAGGCCAATCATACTGAGGATCTATTATATCATTGAATAGTAATACGATCCAATGTCTCTCTGGATTATTATAGTACTTCTCTGCTATTATTTCAGGAGTATCAGAGTCTCTAATTTCATATTCATAGTATGCTGACGTATTTTCCTTCAGTGTACTTTCAAAAGCAAACCTTGATATGATATTAGTAACTACATCAAGATCGTTACTATTGCCGTTAGTGTATAATGTCTTACTGAAAAAATTAAAATATTTTGCCATTATCTTGCCACCAATGATGGTTTTTGCCAGAAATCAGCCTTTGTTAAGTACGTGATCTCAGTGAATTGTAGAGTTAATTGGATCGCAACAGGCATACCAGTTCCACCTAATTTATTTGGACTGCCTGGAACCTCATATGCAGAGAATCCTTGAGGGGCATAGTTAACTGATATATTCTTTAACACACAGGTAGCTATCGTTGGAATATTTGGATTTATTTGCCCATTATAGTACATTCTAATATCAAACTCTGAAGGTGGAACTAAGAACCCCTGAGATCCTTGTTCTAACTCTGGTGCTTGATGGAATCTAAGTCTCTCAATAATTCGCTGAACCTCAAGTCCTTCATTTTCATCACGAGGATAAAACATAAACTCAAATTGAAAGTTTCTAAAGTTTGGTGAAGAATATATCATCTCTAGCATAGGATTCGTGACACTTCCCATAATAGCAGCAGCACCTAACTTAGCAGTCCCACTACCTATAACTTCTCCTGCTCCAGACATAACTGATTTTTCAGCAGTTCTCATAGCAGACTTTGTAACTGCCCAATTCCTACCTGCCGCACCACCTCTCTTCTCTTCATCGATAACAGACCTTCCAGCAGCTATAGCCTGTCCCCCCAATTCATTTCCTATTGCCTCTTCATTATAACTCTGAGAGTAATCATACATTAGAGTATCAGGCATGTATAAGGCAATGGCATCAGTAGTTAATGATGTCTTTAAGAAATTTATACTAGAACCTGAAGCCTGTTTTATAGACCCCTCTATAAGTTTAGCCGCTTCATCAGAGGCTCCTGTAAGAGTAGTTGGTCCTTTAAAGAATATATCACTAATTCCAGCTACGATGTTAGATCCACCAGCAGAAAGAGCAGATGTAACCCCTTTTATAGATTCCCCTACCATAGAGTCAACCTGAGACATTAACCCATTTACCTTAGATAATATTTCTGTACCAACCTCACTTACTTTATTTGGAAGGGCATTAGCTATACCAGATGGAATAGAACCAGTGTTTATATAACTATCTGTTTGTGTTAGACCTTGAACCTGAGTGTTTCTCTGTTGTCTAATGTAGATTACCATATAGTGATTTTTATCTGCACTACATAGATCAGAGGGGTATCTTAGAGTACTTGTACTAAACTGATTAGTGAATAACGATCCTAAAGGACTATTAGTAACCGCACCTTTATCAAACGATATTTCTCCAAAACCAAAAAATGACATTTATATCTCTTTCTATTAAAATTTTATATACACTATTTATGAGCAAACCACACAAAGGTAAATACATCCCAACGCATTCTTCAAAGTATAACGGTAATGTTGATAGTATTATATATAGATCTAGCTGGGAACGTAGGGTAATGGTATATTTAGACAACCACCCACAGATAGTTTGGTGGTCATCTGAAGAGTTATTTATACCTTATAAATCTCCTATAGATAATAAAGTTCACAAGTACTTTATCGATTTCGTTTTTAGAGTAAAGGGAAAGGACAATAAAGAGTATACACACGCATGGGAAGTCAAACCTTTTAAACAAACTCTTCCTCCTGTACAAAGAAAAAAGACAAAATTATACCTCCAAGAATGCGCTACGTATGCTGTCAACCAAGAAAAATGGAGAGCTGCTGAATTATTTTGTCTTGAACATGGATGGAAATTTTCATTAATAACAGAGAAACAGTTAGGAATATAATATAAATATAAGATGGCTAGACAAAGACTATTAGATAGAATTAAGGAAGCAGTAGCGAAAGAAGGACTTATCGCTAGAACTACGATTGCTAGAAACTGGATTATGAAGTTGATTAGAGAGACAGTGAAGATGAACTCCTCTGCTAAAATGGGGTTTGTTAATCTTTCTACTAAATCTAAGAAACCTCAGAGATCCACTTTAACTCTGGGAAAGATGTATTTTTATTTTTATGATCCTAAGACTAAAGAACAACTACCTTATTATGATACATTTCCTCTAGTTATTCCTATTGATTACATGCCAGCAAGTCGATCTGCATCTAAAAAAGACAATGGTTTTATTGGATTAAATTTACACTATATTAAACCTCAAGATCGAATGATATTACTTGATGAATTATATACGATAACTAACAATGATAACTATGATGAAACGACAAAAATTCGTTTAAAGTATAAATCGTTAGTTAAAAATATTAATCTAATTAAAGCTATGCCATGTTTAAAATGGTATCTCTTTAAACAGGTACGTTCTAATATACTAGAAGTCGATGCAGATCACTGGGATATTGCTGCACTTCTACCATTCTCACAGTTCATGAAGCAACCAAAAGAAGTTGTTTGGACAAAATCAAAGGAAAGATATTAATGTCATTCTCACCTAATCTATTCTTCTCAAACATGAATGCTAAAGGCGGTCCAGCAAAATCATCCAGGTTTGAAGTCATTATTCCAGTTCCAAAGTATATTAATAGCTTTATATCTAGTTCAATAATAGAGAAGATACTGAACTTACCAAACTCAATATATAACGACGTATCAGATGCTATTAATAGAGCACTTTCAGATAGTTTGGGTATAGGAACAGGAGATAATCCATCAATCTCTAGGTATCTTGCTTTACAATGTGAAAGTGCTTCATTGCCTGGAAAAAATTTATTAACGCATGACGCTAAAGTTTATGGCCCATCATTTAAGGTTCCGTATCATGTCTCGTATGAACCTATTGGCCTAACTTTCTTATGTACAAATGAGTTTCAAGAGAGGAAGCTATTTGATCGATGGTTAGAAGCTATAATGCCTACAGATACCAATAATCTCAGATATGCTAAAGGAAATGATACACGATACATGACTAATATAAAAGTTATTCAATACGATGACTTTATTAGACAGATCTATGCTGTTGAACTCATAGATGCATTCCCTATTGCTATATCTCCACAAGGTCTTAGTTGGCAAGATGGAGGTTTTCATAGGATGCAGGTACAGTTTGCCTATCAAAAGTATAAAACGATATATAGCGGATCTTATGATATAGGTAACGCTGTATCTGCTTTAGCTGGTAGTGTTGCCGCTAGAGTATTACCATTCAGATAAAAAATTAAAGGAGTTATAGAATGTTACCAAAAATTGATATCCCATTATATAATTTGACTCTACCTCTACTAAAAAAGGAAGTTAAATTTAGACCGTTCCTAGTAAAAGAAGAGAAGATTTTACTAATGGCTGTTGAATCTGAAGATGAAGATTCTATGTTACTGGCTATTAAACAGATCGTTAATAACTGCTGTATAACAGAATTAGATATAGATAACCTACCGATGACAGACTTAGAGTTTATCTTTTTAAATCTAAGAGCTAGATCTATTAGCGAAATTGTAGAGTTACAGTATAAATGTAATAACAAAGTTGGTGGGGAAGAAGAACTAATTCATACATGTGATAATCTTGTTAAATTTAGTATTAATATTCTCAACATTAAACCAGAAATTCCTAAAGAACATACCACGAATATTGAAATAAGTGATAATATAGGAGTTATGTTAAAGTACCCTTGCTTTAATACATACAAAGATTTGGATAAGAATAAAAGTGAAGTAGATATTATGATAGATGTGCTTATAAAATGCATAGATTACATATATGATGATGATACTATCTACTACTCAAAGGATTTAGAAGAAGGAGAACTCCAAACATTCATTGAGGATTTAACTCAAGATCAATTTAAGAATATACAAAACTTCTTCAAGACTATTCCAAGTATAAAAACTGTGATACAATTTAAATGTCCAAAGTGTGGTTATGAAGAAAAAATAGATGTGGTAGGTATCCAAAATTTTTTAGCTTAACATTTCGTCATGATACTTTGAAGAACTATTACAGTACAAACTTTGCTTTAGTCCAACACCACAAATATTCATTAGATGAATTAGATAACCTAATACCTTGGGAAAAGCAAATTTATATATCGATGTTAGTAGATCATATAAATGTGGAAAACGAAAAAATTAAAATGGGACAATTAAAGAGATAAAATGGCAACTCTAGCAAGCGTTATCAGAAATAAAAAGAATGCTGGTCAAGGAAGAATCGGGGCTTTATCTGGGGCTTTAAAAGACAAAGCCAGAGAGAAAGCCTCTCCATTAAACTATATGTTTGATCAGAAGAGCATTTTGGCTGCTCTATTCCCTTCTCTCAAAGGCTTTAAGGCAAGAGGTACAGAAAGACCTTATAACCAAGGAAGGGGGGTAAATGAGCCTTCTGGAGTATCTAGTATTCAGAGGAAAGCTGCGGCTATGATCTATAATAGGATAAACGTGATTGCTAAGAATACAGCATACCTTAAAAATATGGCTAGAGATGTCAACATTACTAAATCTAATCTAATATCTCTTCTTAAATCTAAGAGAATCAAACCTGTAGAGAGTCCTGATAGTTGGTTTAAACAATCTCAGGATAAAGAGAATAGATATGAGGACAAATTTAGCGGAGAAAGTACTTCTCCAACTAAAGAAGGTGGGAAGAAAGAACAAAAAATGGGATTCTTTGAGAAGGCTGGGATTGCTGCTATGATAGGAGCTGTTGTACTAGGTATAGGTAAGTACTTTACTGACTCTGAGTTTAGAGAAAAAATAAAAGGAATGGTTGATAATTTTGGTAGCACTGTATTTGGGAAAGAAAATTGGGAAGGATTTAAGACTACAATAACTGAAGGATATACTGAAATAACGAAGTACTTAACAAAGACAGTACAGGAATTTTGGGATAATAATTGGGGGAAGATTACATTAGGTGTATTAGCTCTTGGAGCGTTACTTAATCCTGTAGGGACTTTAACTTCAGGATTAGGACTTCTTGCTACTACTTTAATCAATCCTGTTACTGGAACAATTGCAGCACTAGCAGCATTAGCCGCTGGAACATGGTGGCTAGATAAAAAAATAAACGGTGGTGGGATTGTTGGTCAAGAAGAAGAACAAGAAGAATTAAGAAAATTTATACCAGGATATGTTGACACAACTTTCAATCAAGAAGTCCCAAAATCAGCAGAAGAAAGAAAAACTACAATACAAAGAAAAATTGATGAAGAAGAAAAACTTTTAAATTTAAATAAGAACGATCCAGATAGAGATCTAACATATCAAAGAAGTAAGATAAGAAAGTTAAAAGAACAGAAAGAGATGCAAGTTGATGCTCCTGATTATCTTTCTGGAAAAGCTGCCGCTTCTGCTCTCAATAAATCCCCTAGTATTATGGGACAATTACAACAAAAAAATATAAATGCAGCTAATCTTCCTGTAGTTAAAAGCACATCACCCACTAAATCGAGTACATCACCAACCAAGAGCAATGATAGTAGTATTAAACAAGAGTTTGCTAATAAATATCGGAGTGCAGCGGAAAGAGCTGGATCACAATTAGGAGTTGCACCAGAATCATTACTAGCTCAGTGGGGATTAGAAACTGGTTGGGGGAAATCTATTATTCCTGGAACTAATAATCTAGGAAATATCAAAGATCCATCAGGTAGAGGTGTTAAAGCATACGATAAAGCTGAAGGGTCTAATGATGCATATAAAGTATTTGCAAGTACTGATGATTTTGCTGATCATTATGTTGGATTAATAAAAAGAAAATACCCTGGAGCTATGAATACAGGTAGTGATGCTACGAAATTCGCTGAAGGTTTACAAAGTGGTAAATCACGGTATGCTTCAGATGAAAATTATGTAACTAAACTATCTAGCTCAATTAAAGGATTAAGCGGTAGTGAGAAAGCTATACCTCAAGTTGCAGTAGATCAACCTGAATCTCTCGTAACCAAATCAACTCCAGAGATTCAAGGTGATAATGATATTAAACGTATCCAAGAATCTGTGTTAGGTCAGGGTTCTATTAATCTTAAAGCTGAAGAGATGAGAAGATATATCAATACTCCTCCTCCAACGATTAATAATGTGACTAACAATAATGCTCCAAAGAATACCCCTCAAACGAATCAGGGAAAAGTTGCAGATGTGCTTGACTTAGATATATCAAGACTTGTACTTAATATAGCATAGTAAAAAAGCCTCTAAGAATTCTTAGAGGCTTTTTTACTTACTTTATTTAGAATGGTACGTCATCAGATTCGTTAGCTAGATTGTTGAAGTAGTCCATATCTTCATCACCTGAATTACTGCTTGATTCATTCATTTTACTCATAGAATCATCAACCTTTTCTGGTGATGGACCTTTAGGTGTTCCAGAAAGTCCTAGAACAAGATCAAGACGTGCTTTGATCTTCTCATATGAGTTAAACTTAGAAGGATCAACAAACTCATTTAGAGAGTATTCACTTTTCCAGATAGCTTCAAGCTTTCCATCATCATCAGAGAGTGCTGAAGGTTTTTCAAACTCAGACTTATCATAATTCCGATATCCTTCTACCTGACGCATCTTGAGTTTAAAGTTTGCACCAACCCATAGATCAAAAGGATTCAATTGAGACTCATCAGCAAATGCTGGATTCATAGCCTCATTAATCTTATCGAAAATTTTCTTACCAAACTTATATAGAAATACCTTACCATCATTTTCAGGATTACTAGGATCACTAATAACCATGATGTTTGCTACATAAATTAATTTTCTTTTTTGATTACTAGCAGTTTTCTTATTAGCTTCTACACCAGAATTCCAGAGAACTCGATTATGTTCACAAACTGGACATTCACCTTCAAGAGTGGTTAAACAGTTATCGATTAACCAACCACCTTTAGCTTGGAATGCATGTTTCCAATAACGTACCCAAGGAATAGCATCATCACCATCTACAGCGGCTCCTGGAAGGAATCGAATAGTAGCCATCCCGTTACCTGCTTTATCAGTCACAGGGTTCCAGAATCGTTCATCATCCTTATCTCCTGCGTTACTAGGAGACATTGTTTCCTCAATTTTTTTCTTTAATTTATCAAACTCAGACCCACGTTTTAAATTTGCAAATGAACCCATAAATCTTTACCTCGTATTAGTTGTTTTTAGTATTATTGTATTGTTGTATCATGATATATCTTATTTATAACACTTTTTGGAGGATCTTTTTAAACTTTGTCATATCTTGTGGTAAAAATGGTGAGTACTTTGTGATCTTATGTTGGTACTCTGGCCATCTAATATTATCAGATATTCTTGCTTTCCACATAGGTAAGAATCCTAATATCATATTCAAGATACATAATGTTTCAACGTGAACCTCTTTCCTAAATGCTAGAGTAAGTAATTGAGGATAATCACCTGATGTTTTCAATACATCATTGGGATTAATCACATCATCAAAAATTATTCTACATTCGTTTTCAAATGAGTATGATATTGACTGCATAAATTTCTGTTGGTTAAGAAAAACCACTTCTGATTCATCTGTTAACAAATCACCGATCCATATTTTCTCATTCTCTAAGAAATTAGCAACAAGGAAGCTAATTAAAGCTTCCTTGTTGGATATCTTCCTGGATAGTTTGTAGAAATAATACTTATCTTTTCTCTTCTCAAAGCTATCTGATTTTATATGGGTTTTACCATTATATTTAAAGTAATCATATGAACTGGTGAAATGTAATTTGAGTGCATTATACAAACAAAAACATTCATAACCTGTAATCATATCGGTAGCCTAGCACCCTTATCCTTAATTAAGTTTCTGCGGATTGCATCACTCTCGATCTTAGACTTTAGATTAGGACTTATTAAAGAAGCAGCTACTTCAAGTTCTAATCCAGACTCTTTACAATATTCTACAACACCTTCAATATAGTTATATCCAGTCTTTAGAACATAACTATCTATAGTCATTGAGAATTTAGCTACTTCATCTTTAGTTGGCATCAGATAAAATTCAGATTCTTCATAAATTCTTCAATGTATACCTTAATGAATTTACGCATCTCTTCTGCACCTGCTGCTTCTGGATCGGTATGTGTAGGACAGTCTTCACATACACAATCAATCTTAGGACTAACAAATCCAAGATTACCTTCAAATTCATAACCACAACGCTTTAGGAACCTTTGAAAATTTTCAAGGACTACATCGAGTCGTTCATCATTAAATATCACCTGAGTGAATTCATTATCAGTTCCATCACGAAGACGAGACTCTTTAGATATCGTAATCGTTGACACCACAGGATTTAACACTAATTTATCAATAAATGCCATTATTTCACCACTGTTTGATAAAGTGCTTCAAATTCTTCATGAACAGCAACTTCAGCATCAAAGTTTTGATTAAAATATACCTTAATTAACTTTGAAATAATAGGTTTAGGGATACCAAGTTCTTTACTAATTTTCTTAGTGGCTTCTTTGATTAAATCTTTTTCACCAGCCATACGAGTCATAGAATCAGCACATACCTTAATGACATCAAGCAACTTCACTTTATCTTCTGGATCTTGGATTACTTCTGGATTTAGTGTATTCATAATATAAATCTACTCCTAAACTAATTTACGACCATTATTAATATCTTTAACAATACGAACACCAGGAACGTATGTTAATGCCTCTGCTACTACATATGTGTCATCAGGATTCCTTTGTTGAGTAGTTACCTGAACTAAACAACCGAATTCACCGATCTGACACGCCTTAGTACTTTTCATCCAACCTTCCTCTTGACTTGATGCCTTACAGAGTAACTTAAACATATCACCATCACCAACGACTTTAATATCTTTAACATTCTGTCGAGCACCAGAAACATCTGAGTTATGTAATGTTTTTCCCATATTCACCTCATGGTTTTTTAGTTTTGACATCATAAAAAATATGATTGTCTACTTTCGCTTTAACTACCTTACCCTTTCTTTTAACCTTAACATACTTTGCATGAAAATACAAGGCTCCTTTTGTGGGATCATGTATCTTGTCATGGTTTACGTATAGATTTTCCGCCAAATTCTTTATATCATAGTAATCTGAATCACTAACTTTTACAACTAATTTCTTCTGTGATTCTTTCTTCTTTTTCTTATCACAATACCAAGAAAATTGACACGTACCTTTTGTTCTTTGCTTTACTACACCACAAATATTGTCAGGAAAACTTTCATTACTGGTTCTGTGGATCGTTACAAATCCAACTGATATTTTTCCAGAATATGTTTCACCTTTCGATTCATGATATATGTTGTCAGCCAAACATTCAATTTGTTTTTCTCTTTGAATAATTTCATTGTTGGCTACTACTGGTTTCTGTATAACCCTCTCAACTATACTTTGCCTCTGATAATATGAAGCATAGGCTAGTTTCTCATATGGTTTAATATCAACCACATAGAAAATTGAGAGAATAAAACAGAGACTAATAAATAGTCTCTTCATGATTTTTCCTCTTTTTTATTTAACTACCAATGTCTGATAACTCCTGCAATAATTACTAAATTTGTTATTAAATATACTAATACAATTCCTGTACGAATGCAAGCAACTTTATCAGCTTCCTTATCACTATCAAAGGCTTTTTCTCCTAATGCCTTGGCCCAAAGTCTCCACATCAATTCCAAAGTCCTTGATAGTATTTCCCAAAGAGTTTCAATCCATTACTGATTCTCTTTTGGTGTGCATCATAACCAACTTGATCAACTTTAAAATTACTAGAATCAAATTTATTATTTTCCCAACTACAAGTACCAGAATAATATTGTTCTTCCCAATCACAGTCATTATGTACTTGTGAGAATGTCCAAATCAACTCATCTAATAACCAAACCCATCTTAGTTGACTGTTAGAATCCCAATCATTACCAGTAGCAGGTTCTTGAGCATTAGTCGATTGTAATTCTTCTGGCACATCAACATCATCAACTAGAGGACCACCAGTTTCTTCTTCTTTAAATCTAATAAGCGCAGGTAATATAATATGAGCTAGAGTAGTATCAAGGTTCCAACAATCATACTCATGGATTTTAACCTTAATATTTCTTCTTCTTTTACTATCTACCCATTGACAGAACTTTGATAACGGTGTGTTTTCAACTAACCAATCACCGATATCATAACAACGATCCTCATTTACTCCAATATTCTGAAGTAAATCAGCTATTTGATATGGACCCCAAAAATTCTTATACTTTCCAATATATACTTCCATAATCACCTCCTTAAATAATAAAATAAAAGAGAGTTTGATTCTGTTGCAAAGCTCAAACTCACAAAAACTCCAATGGGCGATTAAGCAGCCATTAAATAAGCGTAATCATCTGCGTTTATTTTGTTTTTACTTTTTACGACTCTCTGTGTCGGATTGTCCGTATCCCCTACTTATTACCTTGTCGATACCATTTCATCCCCTTGTTTTTATCATACTTTTGGAGATGTGCGGAGTTGAACCGCAGTCCAAAACAATTTTTAGTTTACATCATACAATCATACTCTTTGTTCATTTTTTGAGTATGTTCACAAAAAATGAACAGATCATTTATTATTTTCTTGAACACATGATATAGTAACACTTTCCCACCAAGTAGCAATAGTCATAGTTGTACTCAATGTTCCTCCATTATCTTTACACAGTTTTACTATACTCTCCAGAGCTTCAACACTTTTCGTGTTATCTTTACATCCACCAAGGAATAAGCTTAAACCTAACATCACAGTCAAAATCAATTTATTCATAATATACCTCAAGTTTAATTTAAATGCAAGGCCGGAAGGAATCGAACCTTCTACACTGAGTTTTGGAGGCTCTGTCGCTACCTTAGTTCATGCGACCCTATTCTTAATATTCTATAACATTACATTGGGTTTGTCAAGTGATAGTTTCTAATAAGTTTAATAGTATCTTCGAGATAATCAGAGACTCTTTTAACAAATATCTGAGGTTCTTTACGATCAACTATACCTACAGCGACTACTATTTGTCTTACAGGTCTTCCAGTTAACTCACCGATCATACAAGCATACATGGTACACTGTGAAAAGTAATTCCAAATATCTTCTTCTCTCTTTAACTTCAGAGAATTCTTAAAGTCTACTATCGAAAGAATTCCATCCCATTCTGCCACACAGTCCACTCTACCTGCAACCTTCAGTCTATCAGAGTATAGAGCTTGTTCAAGACAATAAATCTTACCAATGTGTTTATCGAATTCTGGTTTTACTGACACCAATAGTTGTTTAGCATCAGGCATCAGTGACATCATCCTAACAGTATCCATCTCGTTTAGCAAGTACTTTTCACAAGCATCATGAAATTTTGTACCACGAGCAGATGCTATTCTTACAATCTTATCAGCTTCTGCATCACCTATCCTTTTTCTCCATTCTATAAGATAATCCTTACTTAATGTTGACAAGATAGTAGTGACAGAAGGGTATGTTTTTCCTGAAGGTGTCACATAATCCCTTCTGCCAAGATTTGTTCTAGCCTTTAAATTAAAATCTAACTCACTTAACTTCACATGATCAAATTTTTTCATTTACATTTTCTCAATAGCCTTAATAATAGCTTTACATAACTCACCACGAACTATATCATTACTATTAAATTTAACAACTTCAAACCAATCTTCAAGTTCATTTGAAGTGACTAATTTCATAATCCAATCATAACAACTTTCTTCTCTCTTCCTTTTGAGATCATTCTGTCTTGTATCACCGCAAAGGATAACCTGACAATTCTCTCCAAGACGAGTTAACATGGATTCACATTCGCTTGAGTCCATATTTTGAAACTCATCTACTATAACAACACAGTTCTTTAAAGTCAAGCCTCTAATGTAAGATGTTGAGATAAACTGAATAAATTTCTTCTTTGTTAAACACTCCCAAGCATTTCCATTCTGACATAGTTCATCAACAATATTCTTGTAGGGTATTGTGAAGATTTGTTCTTTCTCTTCAAGACTTCCAGGTAAAAAACCCTGTGATCTAATATTCACAGCAGATCGTACAATTATAATCTTTTCTACTTTTTTCGCCAATAACTTCTCTAATGCCAAATAAGTTGCAACATAAGACTTTCCAGTTCCAGCAGTTCCAGCAGCCACAATATTAAAGCCATCTTCGAAAGCTTCTATCATGATTTCCTGATTCTCTGTGATTGGTTTGATCTTCATGATATTAAATGCATCGACTTTAGGTTTCATCGATCTTCTAAGTCCACGAGGATCATCAGTTTCTTCTTGAAATTGCTGTTGTCTTCTTGCCATTTACAGTCCTTTAGTTAAATTAATATTAGTTAGCGGTTTTTCCATTTATCACGGTGCTTCTGAATAATCTCTTTCGTCTTAACATCCTTAATAGACTTCTTATTGTATCTTTCCCCTACAGGACTCTCTGGATGTGCTTCAGCTACCTTTGATAATACTTCTTTCCATGTATCATCAGTCTTAGAATCAATACCACCTACCGTAGCAACCATACTGAATGCTGCTGGAACTGCTCTGATATGTGGATTCTTTTTCAGTAATGAAACCTTATCAGAGTATGAAATAACATCTTCAAATTCTTCATTAGTCTCTGTATTATAAAATATATATGTTGGCATAATTAACCCTTGAGTAACTGTTGACCTGAATTAACCTCTTCTTGTACAGCACCTTTGAGTTTACTTAATTGTCTTTTAAGTTCTTCCTTCTCCCAAGTACTTTCAGCTATTCTTTTTTCTAACTCTTTAATTTGTTTCTCTAAAATATCTTTATAAGAATTCATCATTTATCCTCAATTTATGTTTAAAATACCTACATGTTCTTTTCAGAAAAAAACGTTTTCTAAAGTTTCCATATTCCATCTCACCTTCTTTTTTACTAAAGTATGGAACCTGAAAGAGTTTATACTTAAATTTAGTCTTCATGAAATAATATCTGCTACTCCATATTTCACTAATTCTTCTGGTGTCAACCAAACGTCTGATGGAGGTAATAGTTTTGAAACTACATTCTTAGCATCTAGTTTAGTTACATCTGATAAAATATTTATAATTCTTTCATTAGTTAACTTCATCTCTCTAGCGAATGCTTCAATATCATGTTGTTTTCCAGCCATACCACCAGAATATTGATGACACATAATACTTGTATTCTTCGCTATAACTCTTTGTCCTTTAGTTCCACAAGCAAATACAAGAAAACCAGCAGAAGCTATACAACCAATACCAACTGTTCTTATAGGATAATTTGATTGCCTCATAATATCTATAAGAGCAAATGCCTCTGTTAATACACCACCATCAGTATTGATATATAGAGTCAAGACTTTTTCTGTTTCTTTTATTGTATTTTCATATATAATCCATTTTACTGTATCTTCAACATTATACTCATCAATCATACCAGTGAGGAAAAATATATGGTTGTTTAGTAAACCTGTGTTAATTCTCTCAGTTGCAACCATCATTTCAGACGCATCAATATCATCTCTATTTGTCATTTAATCTCCAGGGATATAATCCAGCATACTTACGATAACTGTTATTGTTACCGTTAATAAAAAAATCCTCTTTAACTGAATTAGGATTACCATCTAACCTGTAATTTAAAGTATATTCCTTTGTACACTCATAATTCGGATAGTATTTCTTTAGTGCCCCATAGAACTGTCTATCTGCCCCCCACTGTCCATACCAAGCGTGACCTATACCTACAGCCACATCTCTACGAATTGCGAAACAGGAGGTGTCTATGTGGTTCACAGAGCTATCAAAGAATACAGGCCACTTACCTAAAGATTCACAATCATCCTTACATAAGAAATTACCTTCTTTATTAATTACATTTCTCAATGAATAAACCCAATCATATCCTTTATTTATACACTCAACAACACTCTCTACATGATTTGGATCTAACCAATTGTCTTCATCAAGATAGCATATGATATCAGCATTAACCAAAAAAGAACATGATGCATAAACTCTATGACCATACCAACCACTACCAATATTATCAGATAAAGATACTGTATTAACTTCTTTCCTATCTCTTTTCCTCTGAGCTAAGAAAATCATATCTTTAACTTGAAGATCAAACTGTTCACCATCGATAAAAATATAGTGGGCTAAATCAGTATAATTTTGGTTCTGAACACTATCTATACATTGTTTGAGATGTTCAGAGCACACTGTAGGTGTTACTACAGCAACCTTCATGATAGATCAAGTCCTGGAAAAGCCTCTGATACAATCTTAGGTGTCAAATATTTAATACCTAGATCTTTTTTCATTAGATTGATAAGAACAATAGCTTCATCTTTATGTAATGATTCCAATACAACACCAAGTAAATTCTTTAACTTATTTGGTTGAACATTTGTGCGTTTATTATGATTCTTAATAAACCTATAGATCTTTTCCATTTCTGTGTCAAGATATGTCCAATTTAATCCTGCTGGTTCTACTGCTGGACGGTATGATGGAATCTCTACATCAAATTCAACTCTAGGACTATATAAAAGCTGAAAGAAATATCTAAATCTTGGATGATCATATTTTCGTAGTACATTAATTTTATCTTCCCGAGTTCCTGCATTCTGAAAATCTTCAAAGATTTCAGAATATAATTTTTCACTAGACATTAAAAGTCTCCCATGCATTCCATTAAGTTTTTTAGACGATATTGTATAAAGTAATTCATAAACTTCATTCTACTATTAACTTTATAATTAGTATATTGATCTATGATACTACTACTTATATCATCAGGAATATAATCAAAATCAATTAATAACTGATTCCTCTTAAAATGTTCATCATCACTGAAGTCTGTTTTAAGATATTCAGGCATTCTTTCTGTCATAATACTCTTTTGTCTTATCTTATCAACGAAAGAATTACCTACACTAAGAAAGTTTGGGATACTATCACCATCATCACCTCTAATAATCTTTTCTTTCAAATCGATGTGAGGGGAAACTGTAGGTGTGATAAACTTCTTAGTGATAGGTGAATATTGCTTTATATGTGGATATTTTTGGAGTTGAATAAAATCTTCATCCCTAGAAGCTACTAAGAACGGTTTAGGACTTATAAATAAACCATCCTGGATTAAATCGTTCTCGTGTGACCATTTAGCGAGTACAGCTATAATATCATCACCTTCTGCTTTATCAATCTCTAAGACTTTGTAAGGTGAATACTCAATTAATTCACCTTTAATGAGTTTAAGACATTTATAAACCAATTCCCAATCAATCTTAGAGTCTTCCTTCATTTTCTTACGTTTAAATTTATAATGAGGGAATATGTCCTTTCTCCAATAACTAGAACTATCACAGGCTATAACTACTTCTTGGTATTGATTTTTAAACTTAACTCGTAGTTTTCTAATACCGTTGAGTATAAGGTATCTGACTACCGATTCATTTATTTCACCAAGAGAAGCAAAATTTCCAGCCACACTTGCTATTGCTAATTGACTATAATCTATTGCTATCATTTATACCTCTACACACTTTAATTTAAAATTTTTAGCTGATTCTTCTCTCTCAGCATATCCTCTTGGGTTACAAGCTATTCTAGTGCGTCCTAACATATAATCAAAAGGTTCATGTGTGTGTCCATGAAACCACACCTTGATCTCAGGTCGATCAAATATAAATTGAGTAAGACTTGAAGCATATCCACCGTTCATTTCATAATCATCCTTATACTTTGGATGTACACTGAGTTGACTCGGAGAATGATGACCTACTACTACAATCTTCTTCCCTTGGTTATCTCGAACAATATTAGAAATATAGTCAAGAGCAGTTCTATGTCTAACCACAGTATCCTCTGGTGATAACTTACGGTACTTTTGATTATCATTCTTTATCAAACTAAAATCATTCATAGCATACTTAATTGAATAAATAGTAATAGGATCACTCTTATTCATATCAGTCCACAATGTAGTCCCAATAAAGGTCACGTCATCAAGGACAATACTCTCATTCTCAAGAAAATGAATATTAGAGAACTTAGAGTACTCTTCTCTGAGATGATCTAAACTCTTATACCAGTACCCATGATAAAAGCAATGATTTCCAGCAATAATAACAACTTCTTTAAACTCTTTACTAATTCTATCTAAAAATCCACGAAATCTATAAGCTAAACCCATTTTTAAACTCCAATCTTTCTCTGGAATTGGGTTATCTGTGTGAGGATTCTCATGGAGATATTGAGCTATCAATAAATCTCCAGCAATAACTAGAACATCACAGTCTTCAGTATTCTTTAGATCAATATCCCCAAACTCAAGATGCAAATCTGACGCATATGCTATTTTCATTTTATCCCTGTTTATTTAAAAAACTCGCTAAATTATCAAGAGTCCTAAAGCAATAACAACCATTACCTAAGACCATATTCCAAACCATCCTTAAAGACTTTAACTGATGTTCTGAAAAGACATTACCATCATCTTTCTCTAAAAGCAAGAATATAGTTTTTTCTGGACGCTTATTACTATCATCAACTACCTCTGCAATAGAATATACTCCGGTCATCTTTGGTGTGATAACATATAAACAGAAATTACAAGTCTGTCTTTGTTTAATTTCTTCTGCTTGACATTCTGGAGTCCAATCATCAACTACTGGATTAAAGTAATTAATCTTCAACTTTGGAATTAATTTATCTCTCCAGGTACTGCCATTACACGTTCCTCCAAGAAACACTTTATTCATTTTGTTCATCTCCCTAAATCTTTTCATCGTATAGTCCTCAATATAATAATGTTTTCACTCAACCTTCCTGTGAGAGACTGTTGAGTAGTTTTTAAGGTATCTAAAGCTTTACTTATAGAAAGATTACTACCAACTATAACATTCTCTAAGACATCTTTAGGTTTTCTAACAATCTTCTGAATAGATCTAGCTTCATCAAAGTTCTGAATAGTTGTTCCCTTAACTGAGAATCCTAGTTGATCCTTTGAGTAATAGCAACCTAATTTTTTATATTTCACATCATAAACCCAAATCTGGAGTGACCCTATAATATTCTTAGGTTCAACTGACTTTAGATTTAGCTCTGAGAATTCTTTACATATCTTAACTTTACTGACTAACTTTTCCGCAGATTTTTCTTTTAACTTTCTCTGCTTCCTAGACTTCTTAACATCAAAGATACCAATACATATATCCATAATAGACTTATATATTTCAACAAGTTTATTAATTTCATACTTAGAGAAGTTTGAATAAGCCTCTAATAAGTCAGGATCTGTAGTCTCTAATACTTCTTTAAACTCGTTATATGACCTTTCTACAAAAAATATGATAGATTTTGCATGATTTTTATTTACTCTATCTTTAAATATAGGAATGAAATTTGGAAGTTTTCCTTGGAAATGATTTTCAATGTAATTATCGATAATACAGTCAATACCATATACAACATCATCAACTGTATTATCAACTTTAACTTGAATATTCTTTGGTTTATCGAAATGAGATTTACTTAACTCATATTGCTGATACTCTTTTAAAATCTCAGAGTCAATATCCAATTCTTCTTTAGATATACTTAAAGGAAGAATTGGAGGATCTTCGACTATGAATGATAATATATCCATAATTACCCCTTATTAATATATTTACGACCCTCAAAGTCATCAACATATTCTGGTCGATGTTCTCTTACCCAAACCATTGCATCTTCTGAAAGTTTATTGTAATCTGTACCTATTGAAGAGGCTCCAACATGATGAACATATGAAGTTGATACAAAATTCTTGAAACCTAATCTCTTTAGATCTTCACAAATAACGTCATCTGAGTACCAGTTAATAGGAGGGAATTGGGCGGCAGTGAATGCTATCTTTGAGAAGTGTGCAAAGATAGGAGCTACTACAGGAGATTCTTTAATTAAATATTCAGACTCCCATCTATCATACACTAAACGCTCTTGATCATGACGCTTTAATCTGATATTCTGAGAGGGTCTTGTATTATCTGATAAGGTAGCTACAAGACCCAATTGGTGAGGTTGTAGTATAGTTTTTAATCTCCTAACATCAGATAATAAAGTTTCAATTGATGTTGGAGTAACTACAATATCATCATTAGCTATTATAACCTCATCGTAAATACCAAAAGCATCATTTAAAGCATCATTCATATCAGCTCCAAATGATCCTTTATATGCAAAATGAGTTAAAATAGGAATATTAGGATTATAAGCAAGCAAACTTGCCTTGAATACATCATATGATTTACTGGATTTTAAAGTACAAACAACTACAGGGATCATACACTACCTCATTATAAAGTTTGGAATGGCCTTGCGAGAGGGACTCGAACCCCCGACACCGAGAGTAGAAATCTCGTGTTCTATCCTCTGAACTACCGCAAGGTTTATTTAATTATGCATTGTAGTATACTTGACGCTACAATGCAAGCTTTTTAATATCTTGATTTATTAAACGCATCATGATACGCACTAGCTACATCCGTATTGAAACCATGATCTCTTGCTACAATATGCTTAGATCCATCTGGATGATGAAATACACCCATATTCTTAATTTGTCTATAATCATTTGGAGGATGACCAGTATTATTATGGTAATCAGCAAATTTCTGTACTAATGGATGTTCATCAACATGATCTAAATGAGTATCTTCATGTTTAGATCCCCAATATTTACCATTCTGTCTATTATGAGTACGTTCAAGAGCACTACAAAATTCATCATGAGAAATCCCTTTAGGATGTTCCTTAGTTTTCGTTAAGTCCTTAAACTGTTTCTTACTAACATCATCAGAATGTCCTACATGCGTCCATTCATGGTTATCGTGGTCATGGTCGATTAATGGAGGAAATATACCATGTTCATGATTTGAATGATACTCACCTTTATTGTCACCTTGAGTTAATACACGATAACTATGATTTACCCAATGATCACCACCTTCTGCTTCATTCTGTAGAGCACCTAAACTTTTACCATCATGTTTACTTTTATTATGATGTTTCTCTAAAACCCCTCGAATAGCAACTTTAGTACCAACAGAGATCTTTTCAGGCTTACCATCAAGAGTTATAGGATGTTTTTCTTCATGCTTCATATAAGCTCTAGAAGATCCACTAGGCATATTACCTTCAATACCTGTCTTCTCACCTTTAGCTGATAATTCTTTTATCTTATTAGCTAAAATAGTTTTCTTTGAGACTGTTCCATCTTTACCTTTTATGATCTCTTGTAAATCTGGATGTAAAGCCTCAACGATCAAATTATCTAAAAACTCTTTAAAATTCCTTACCATTTCATTTATCCTTTGTTAATAGTCCTAGTGAATCTCCGACAGCCCGAATACCAGCCTTTCTATATGCTCCAGCAACATCATGAGAGAATCCATGATCTCTTGCTACGATATATTTAGGTCCATCTGGATGTTGAAATACTCCCATATTTTCTATATTCTTATAATCGTATGGTGGATTTCCAGTGTGTTCATGATAATGGTCAAACTTCTTAACAAGAGGATGTTTAGAAACTTTATCTAAATTCTTTTCCCACTCTTCATTACCTGGATGATATCGGCCCTGTCTTTGTTCATGACTTCTTTCTAATGATTGTCTAAATTCATCATGTGAAATCCCTTCAGGGTGAGAAGGGGTTTTTGTATATTCTTGAAAGTCCTTCTTCGTCACATCTTTAGCATGACCTACCTGTGACCATTCATGATGTTTATTATCGTGGCCAATTAATGGAGGAAAGATCCCATGTTTTTTATTAGTAGTAAAGGTCTTATTATCAATACCTTTTTTTAATACTCTATATTTATTGTTGATCTCATCATTAGCATTCTCAGCATGATTCTGAAGTGCTCCGAGACTCAATCCTCTATGTTCATTTTTGTTATGATGTTCATCTAATTTAGCTCTAATTGCAACTTTAGTCCCTATAGGAATATTTGCTGGGCTACCATCCAAGTCGATTGTATGTGAGGTGTCGCTTCTCATATAAGCTCTTGATGAACCTTTAGGCATGTTCCCTTCAATTCCGGTCTTCTCACCACGTTCAGATAATTCTTTAATCTTACTTGTGAGTAGAGCTTGTTTCGGTTTATTAGTTTTAGCTTTAACAATAGCTTTCAACTCTGGATGTAGTTCTTCTACAACCAGAGTTGATAAAAAATCTTTAAATGATAAAGTCATAAATATACTCCAAATATTTTTACTTATATTTATACTCTAAAATGTTTTAAGATATCATCAAAAGCTATTGGTGTGAAATTAATATGTTCAACACAAACTGAGAAATACCAAGGATCATCATCACCATAAGAATCAAGTATAGACCATTCATGAAGGTGTCCGTGTACGTTTCCTAAGAACCTCTCAGATCCATATCTATGCAAAGGAAAGTGTGTAAGGATTAATTTATCTAACTTATGTGACCCTCTAATATCCTTAAAATATGGTAAATAACACTTTAAAGGGTGTATATCATGATTACCTTTAATTAAGACTTTAGTACCATTGAGTCTATCCATAATCTTAATACCATTACGATTCATAGAGACATCACCTAAATGGTATACCTTATCCTCAACTTTAACCATATTATTCCAATTATCAACCATAGCTTCATCCATTTCTTCAACAGAATCCCAAGGTCTAACAGGTTTTCCATTTAACTCACTGATCCATGATGTAATATTGGTATGGTTAAAGTGAGTATCTGATATCAAGAACACATTACTCATAGGTCCATCCAAGAACCTTCATCATTTTAGTTTTAACAAGAATGTTAGGATTCCTATAGAACTTTTTATCTTTAAATCCCATCATAACTCCAACCTCACAAACAGCTCCTGATCGACAGATGCCCATATGACAATGGACAATGACGTTCATTCCATTATCATAAGCATACTTTAGGGACTCTATGATATCTTCAGCTTGTTTATCTGTAATCTTGGCTTCATCATACTCTGGAGCATCATTCTCCTCATAATCTAGAAACTCAAACTGACGAACTTCTTTAAACTTAAACTTAGATTTAGGAAAACCATATGCTGGATCAACTATCTGAATCAACATAGAATTACTTCCTGGATTTGTATGATCACCATCCTTCAATCTTTGCATAGATATATTTTGAATCCACATCTTATCACCCTTTAATAACTGCTATAGGAATTAATTTTTCAACAATATTAACTAAATCTTTTTGGTTTTCCATCACAACATCAATATCTTTATATGCACTTGGAGCTTCATCTAGTGAGTCTACGTTAATCATATTATGTAAGATACCTTGACTATTGAGTATATTCATTTCCATCTGTAAGTCAAGTTCTTTCTTTGCTCTTTTTCTAGACATCAATCGACCTGCACCATGAGAGCAAGAATTAAAACTCTCAGGATTACCTAAACCACTAACAATATAAGACGAGGTTCCCTGAGATCCCGGAATAATACCCAACTCACCCTTTTTAGCTGAAGTAGCACCTTTCCGATGAATTAAAACATTTTCACCAAAGTGATTCTCCATAGTTACATAATTATGATGGATTGAATGACTGAAAACCTCTAATACCTTTTCATCTGCAAGAATATGTCTAAATGATTGTACTACATTTTTTAGAATATATCTTCTATTATACTCTGCAAACTTAACACAAGCATTCATTTCATTCATGTAGTCATAATAGTCAGAGTCACCATATGGGAGGAATGCTAGTTCATAATCCTCTGGTACTGAAGAATACCATAATTTATTCTTCTCAATAGCGACTTTATTATAATACTCTGCAACTTGCTTACCTAAATTACGAGAACCAGTGTGGATCATTACCCAAATATCATCATTAACTGATTTTTGAATTTCAATAAAGTGATTACCACCTCCAAGAGTTCCCATACTATTAATAGCATTATCAAGATTTCGACTGATAACATTCAAACCACCATTCATCATATCTGAAGGGAGATTCCGAAGACTGTTAACTCCTGAAGAATGCTTTGAGAATCCTACAGGTACACTATCCTTAATATCTTCAACAATAGAAACTAACTGTTCTCTATTGATATCAGAGGTTTTAAGATTCAATTTAGCAGTTATAACACCACATCCAATATCAACACCAACAGCATTAGGGATAACAACACCTTTAGTTGCTAATACACCACCGATAGGCATCCCAAATCCACAATGAGCATCAGGCATTAATGCGACATGATGGAAGGCGAAAGGAAGTCTCGAAAGATTCTTAACCTGTTCTAAAGCTGCTTCCTCTAAATCACTTGCCCATATCTTAACTGGAATACCATCATATCGCATTACTTTCATATTATACCTCAGATTTTAAATTGTTCATCAGCATTAATCCTTACTTGATGAAAACCATACTCTTTAATGAACTCACTGTCAATCCAAATATCACTTAAATCTCTGTGATTTAAACGGCCACCTCGACTAGCTTTCCAAGGAGCATCAGAAGGCTCTTTGAATGCATCTTTCCACTCATCACCAATCTGAATAGCTGAGAGTTTCATAGCAAACTTCAAAGTATCTCTGTTAACTTGCTGAAGACTACCACCACCCATACCAAATGCTAGATTATCTCCACTCCAATTCTCCTTTAAGATAGCATCATAAATCTTCTGAATGCTCTCAGGGCCGTCAATACTATCTCCCTGAATCAAGCGAACATTATTGAGTACCTTATATCCTTTATCATTAACTTTACAACCATAGCCTTCCTGAAGCTCATTTAGAGTCCTCAAAACAACCTCTGAAGGATTCCCACTATCAGGACGAACAACTAAGATAGTTCCAGAGTCGATTACCTGTTGCTTTAGTTCACCACACCACCCATTCTTGACTGCATTGGATAGATTATAGCTATCGGATACTACAGCAACTAACTTATTTTGTCCACCAAATTGATCCAACATATTCTTGTAGGCTTTAAACTCGTTTTCCTTACCCAAGAAGTCATTGTGCTGTGCTCTGCTGCTGGAATACTAAATCCAGGCATTACAAATCTACCTGTCGTGTAATACTTCTCAACACCAAAGATGCCAGTAACAGTGTCAGTACCCATAAAAGAAACTAACTCAGCCATTCCTCCAAGTTCTGCACTTTCTTCAGAAGATACTCCACGATATCCAAAACTGTGTAATTTAAAGTTAATTGCCTCTGGAGAACCTGTCTTAACTAGGTTATCAAAAATCACTTTCTTGCATTCATTAATCTTTGTCGCTACTGTAATTGGATACCAGACTTGAAGTAATCGTGTCTCAATCCATCCAGGTAGCCATCCAAAACCACCAACAGTACTCTCAATAGTAACTAAAGGAGTCTTAGTTTTATAGATCTTCCCTTCTTCAACTGCACGAATCCTTAGAGGGTAATAACCTAATTTAATAAGATCTAGCCAACCTTTAACGTTGAAACATCCAAGACCATGTTCAGTCCAAAATCTATTTGCTTCATATACCTCTTCAACAGTTGGGAGACGACTGAGAAGTTTCTTGATGACTGCTTGAAGACCAAAGAAGAGCAATTTATCAGCTCCACCTCGACTTTCAATGTAATAAAATGTGTTGTTAGTGTTCTCTGGAAATTGTAACCAGTGAGAAACCTTATAACTGTCTGCCTGATATACTAAACTATTTCTATTCATAATTTTCTCCTTTTCCTTGCTATCATTAAACCAAGGATTTTAGATTTATAAGAATCACTGACAGGATTCGATACCTATATGGGTTTTAACATGCCCTTTGTTTTCTTTTTGTTCGCTGTAGGAGTGTGTTAATTCTCCAACTTTTGCTTATTAGGCAGACGGATTACTGTTTCCCATACAACTAACATTAGCGTCTATCTTCCGCCACAGTGATTAAACTTTAATATATGTCAATATCAATATCTTTTGCTACTTTAATTTTTCCTAGACAATAATCACATTATGTTTCAGCATTTCTAGGATCACCCACCCAACCATTTAACCATTCATCACAATATGGACACTGAGCTTTAATATCAGTCGCTATAAAATATGTTATTTCTTTCATATTACTCTATATTCCCCCAAAAGACTATACATCATGTCCTTATGTTCATCCACTATAACAGATAATAAAGATTGTGCAAGAACAAACCATCTTAACTCATCGATATCATCACTTGCTTGAGGTAAATCACCATCGTACTCACCAATAAATAGTGAAGAAGTGATTTTATCAGCCTCACTTCGATATCTCCAATCATCTATAACAAAAGATTTTAGGTATCGCAAGCCTTTTAATGATAAACAAGTCTCTTCTATCACTTCTCTCAGAGCAGCAGACTCTAAGGTTTCTCCAGGATTAACAAAACCACCTACGAAGCGATATTTTGGCTCTCCTTTGCGTTTTCCTAGCATTACAGATAGGGTATTATATTTTCTTCCAATAATGGCTATATCGACTGTTGGGAAGCATTTAGGCCATTGGTTATTTACGGCCCAAATAACACCCTTACGAAACTCAGGAGAACCAGCAACCAAATTAGAAATCTTTTTACGAATCTCTGTTCCTGATGTGAATATGGTTTGCTCTAATTCTTCAGTTTCATACTTTCCAGAATAATATTTAATGAAAGAATCTCTGGAACCATAGAGGATTACAGTTTGCTTTGGACCTGAAATAATTTTGATTTGATTGTCTAAATTATCACTCCAAGAGATATCAGAATATTGATCCATAATGTAAAGTACAATGATATCAGGAAATTTTTCGAGGATCATTTTCTTCCTCGATTCAAAATCTAGAGGATTCCTTACAGTACACTTACAAGGACTCAATCCTAGAAATACTATTACTTTTCTGTGATTATTTACGATCTGATTGATAAGACTAATGTGACCGTCATGTAGTTCATCAACTTGAAATCGACCTACAATAACACCAACATCTGCTTTTTGTTTGACTTGAGGAACGCTAGAATTAGAGAAGATATCCTCTGGTTGCTTTCCTGGAAATACACCACCAACAGTTTTATTTAACATTTTGATCTCCTTTCTTGTATCATCATTAACATACAAGATTTAGAATTACAGGATGATATTTAAGGTTAGATTATGAGTCCAAGTTTGGTTTATTTTGCTGTTATCATCCTTTGAGCGGAGTGTCAGAATCGAACTGACATTCTTTGATTGGAAATCAAGAGTCCTACCATTAAACGAACCCCGCATAATCATATCAGATGTTATAAAAGTTGGCTGTCCCTTACTATCCAGGCTAGTCGATTCTAACCTTACTCTCATAACATCTGACGTTCTTACATTACTGAATAACGATCTTGCATAATTGTTTTCATCATAATTGCTTCAGGGGTAAAATCACTAGGATCAGCACCTAAAACACTGGCCATAATTGCAGGACTAAAACCAGACACTAAAGCAGTTCCAGATTGATCATACTTAACTGGAGCATTATCTGAAGCGTTAAGATTCCAGAAAACTACATTAGGAATTTTATAACCAGCAGCCTCATACTTTCGAGCAATCATCTCAATTGCAGAGTCATCGTGACGTACACAACGATCAAATTGCATATCAGACAAAATCAAAAGCATATTAGGCATCTCTTCTTGAGGAACTTTACCTTTTACAGCAACATCAAGAATCTTATTAAATGCAGCATGAAGATTAGTATTCATTGCCCAAGTTGAACGTACCATTTGATCAATCTTTTGATTAATACGTCCAGTTAAATGTAATAACTGAGGAGTTTCGGAGAAAGTTAAAAACGTATCCTTAAACTTTCCAAGATTCTTATCAGCTAGATATAAACCTAAAGATACTGCAACATCTAGACAGGTAACTGAATCATTCTTACCTGCTGGACATGTCATAGAACCAGATACATCAACAAGAGGTAAAACATTAGCATCACTAACATAATTAGGTAGTGCTTCCCATTGTTTTTCAATAAAATCTAATTCAGTTGCATTAAAATTAGATCTATATCCTCCAATACGTCCCTTTAATACTTCATGTGGGAAAATAGCTGAAGCATTAACCTTTACTTTTGGATCAGTACCCTTAACTAGAGCCTCAACATACTCTGCAAATTTTGGAGTATTCTTATAAAAAGCTTTCTTGTATCGACTAGCAGCTACTGAAGGTACATGAGAAAAATTAATATTATCCCAATCCTTTACACACATTTGAGTCTCTACAACATTAGTAAGTTCAACTAGACGCTTACGATAAAATTTTGGAGTCCATCCTAGAAAAGTTCGTAATTGAACTGCAATACTACCCTTTCGAGGCATCCATTTAGCACAGAGACTGTTGTTATTTTCAAGAGCAATAGTAATCATCTTGAAAGCATAATGTTGCATTTCTTCAGTTTTAAAAATTAACATATCATCCCAACGACCTAACTCTGGAATCTTGTTAATGAGAGCAACACAAGAGTTTTTATCATTAATCTCAAGATATTGTAGAATATCTCTGAAAATTTTTCGTTCACCAGCACCACCTCGAATATCTCGAACCCAAGCTGCAATCCTTAGAGCTATATCCTGATTCTCAACGTATGCTCCAACGAAATTAGGAATAATATTCTTACCACGAGATGCTCCAATTTTGAAGAATAGATCAACACAAGCATTAGCGGTTGACTTACGAGCCTTCATTCCATTTTCAGTACGAGCTTCTTGGTTCTTTACTGCATCTACGAAATTCATAATACACCTCACTTTACAGGTTAACTTTTTGGCTTTACGCCCCTTTTATTGCTGAACTTAACCTAACTTACTTCATTTCATAAGTCAACTGATTAGTTATCATATGATTCATCACAAATCAAGCCAGATCCGGGCTTTGTTTTACTTGGTGATTGTTTTGTATTGCTGTAACTAATCTTAAATAACAGGATACGATTTTAAACGGCTGCTCTACCACTGAGCTACATCACCTACTCGATAAAAGCCAAAAGTGATGGGAGGATTCGAACCCCCGACATGCTGTGCTTTTTTGGTTTGCTGATTGTATCCTTTTTGTATCCCTGAGTGGATTCGAACCAACTGTAGATCACTTATAAGGTGACTCCTCTAACCAGACTGAGGTACAGGGATATAATAAAACATCAGAATTGGGTTTTTGCGTTTATATTTACAAGTATATGCAGTTGTTTTGCTGAACCAATTCTAAATCAAAAATCTCTGGATAGTTTTCTCGATTGTTTTATACTGTCTTACGAGTTATTTGCAGTTTTGATGGAGGTATCATTAGCTACTTATCCATCTATGTTAGAAGTTTGTTATTTTGCAGTATCTATCCATAAAAAATATATTAACAGTACCTACACCATTCGTCAAGTCTAATTTATTAGTTACTTAATGTTATGTATCTGATACATCCATTAATATTTGTGGACCGTGACGGAATCGAACCCTCCCCATCGACCTTGCAAGGGTCAATCGCCTCCTTGGTACATGACGGCCCTTAATTATTATTCAATTAATATATTTAATAATTTCGGAAACTCTATTTTATGTTTATCTTTCAAATACTCAAGAGAATCAGCTAATTGTTTTGGAAATCCTTTCCTAGCACCATATCTAGTGTTAATAAAAAGATCACTGAAGTACCTATTCATTTCTTGACTTCCCCATAATAACATAATCTTTTTTGATATATGAGGACATTTATTAGAGATTAATTGATACTCTTTTGTTTCCATAAACATAATGATTACCTACATTTTGATGTTTAAGTTACAAATACTTTTTATATTTACTACAATGTTTTTAACATCTTCTTGATCTTCTGTCAAGTCTTTTTTCTTTCCAAAAGTCATCTCCCAACGCTTATCATACTCATCATCCGAAATGTTCTTTGGAATGTATTTAACACCCTTACCAGCTTCTCGACTCATTATCCACCTACTATCATTCTGTAAAGATTAACTAACTTATCACCAAATGCAGCCGCTATAATTACAGCACCAAATACAGTAGCTAAGACCATATTAAACCATTTGCTAGTTGTATTTGAAGAATTTATATTTACACTTATAACATCATTTTTAAGAATTGTCAACTTAAATTCGTAAGTATTCGGTGTCTCTATTGGTACTACAGGGACTTCATCCATAAGCTCTCCATTTATTATTTGTAGTCAGTATAAGAATCGGACTTATATCAATGCATTATCAGGGCAACGCTTTACCATTAAGCTAACTGACTATTTATGCATCCTCTAGAGGACTCGAACCTCTACCCTAAGATTCGTAATCTCAGATGATCTCCTTTTCACCAAGAGGACATTATTTTCAGAGTAGCAGGAATCGAACCTGCGTCTTATCGCCCCAAACGATATGCTAAACCAACTCAGCTATACTCTGTTTAAAATTATCAATGTATTCTAAAACTTTATCTTGAATAATATGTCTATAAGAACTATGCCAATATGTATGATGTGTTGGACATAATGGAACTAAATTATCAGGACTATTATTATCTTTATTATTATCTAAATGATGAACAGCTACTATTAAACTCTCACCACAACATACACATTCTTTTTTGTGGTGAAGGAAACATGTTGTTCTATATACTGATTCTTTCCAGTTTCCATTATTTTCACCTGATCTAAAAAGTGTGTTTGAACAGCCTATAGAACATACTTTTTTTTCATCTCTATGTCCTTTTAATGTGTTAAATTCATTACCACAAATAGGACATATTTTTTTAATCTTTTCATACTTTAAACATCTTATATCTAAAATAGCATTTGTTTTTTTAATCCTATCATTAACAATAGATACAAATGAACCATTATAAGGTATCCCAAGAGCTTTATGTACTTTTATTTTACTATCACACTTACTAACTAAATTAATAAAATCAGCATCATTAATCAAGTAAACTTTTTCTTTATTAGTCATATAAATTCTCCTTCTTATCTTTATTTATAAGAAGGAGAATTTCTCAAATCATATAATAATGACTTGATATTTTTGGTACTCTCAGAAAGATTCGAACTTTCACTGTATAGGGTCTAAGCCTATCTCCTCTGCCAGTTGGGATATGAGAGCATGGTACTCCTAGATGGATTCGAACCATCACTGGGAGGATTTTAAGTCCTCTATCTCTGCCAGTTGGATTATAGGAGCATTACTAATTACTTATTGGCATTCATCCAAATTAAGAGGTTGGTATTAACTTGGATTTTACGATTCACTGAAGTTGATTGTACATAAATCTCATACTGTCCATGATCACCAGGACGAAATCTAACACTACCATCTTTAGGTAATCCTAACAAATCTCTAGCTGCATCACCACTATAAACATGACCTTTAAATTTATCAAGAATAATGATCATCTTATAGTCCTGAAGAGTCTCAGATTTCGTGAGTTGATAAAATGCAGTACCTTTATTATAAGTACCTTTCTTATCTTGAACGAAATCTCTAATTTGCATTCCATCTTCTAATCGAGTAATCTTTAAAAACTCAATTTCCTTAGAGATATCAACCAAATTTCTCTTAACCTCTGAGATATTTATATTAGACATATCAGCATAGAATGACTTTGAACTTCTTTGGCCAGTAGCACGACCAGCATAGAATTGAGTCATACCAACATTTGTAGCTTGTGTTGACTTCTCCATACCTCTTTCAGATTGTTCCCACTCTAAGATATTACCTTCAGGGATTCCCATACCGATAAGTCTTCTCTTACTACCTTTGGGTACTCTGAATGTGAAAGTCCATTTATCAGTCTTTTGAAGTCTTATAATCTCTCTGGAAATACTTTGTGCATTCCAATATTCTGAGGAGTTTTCTTCTCCGTCTGTAATTACTGTAATAAGAAATGCTACAGTATCATCATTATAGTCTGGTACTCTCTTAAACATTTCAATTAAGTCACCAATACTATCAAAAAGAGGAGTTGAATTACCATCTGCTCTATAATCAGTTAGAGGTTTTAGAGAGTTGATATTAGAATTAACAACATCCCGAACAACCTTTGCTGGTCTTCCCACTCCACATTTTACTACAGAAACAATAGTATCAATATCATACTTAGTTGCTTCTGTTTTAATAGAATTAATTGTTTCATTATAATCTCTCATAGCTGATCCTGTAATATGACTCATTGATCCACTATGATCTCTACTAATACCAATATAATTTTTCATTATTTTTCACTCCACTGTTTATCATTAGGTACATTTGGTTTCTTACAACCATTTTTATTTTGCCATTCTCTCATGAAATTAGCAAAATTCATAACAGACTTTGATAACTCAGGTTCATCTTCTTCAACCATTTCTGCCCAAAACTCAATAGCTTCTGGTGCATAAATATCCTTAGCTCTTAATAAAAATACTGGTTCATCTTCAGCTATCAATCCAGCAGGATCTTGAATACGATTATAATCACTTCTTGCATGTAACATAATGTACCTCATTATTAATTTATTTGGTGTGGCTTCATGGATTCGAACCATGATCTCTTCCTTGGAATGGAAGTTTAATTTGCAGTTTATATTCTTTTCAGAATACAATTTTAAGTGTGCTACCATTACACCAAAGCCACATTTGCATCGTCACTAGGATTCGAACCTAGACCTCTTCTTTTCAATAGAATTAGTATTTTTTGCTGTTCGTAATCTTTTACAGATTAACCACTTTAACATGCTACCATTACACCATGACGATATTTACTGAGCCGCAGAGAGGATTCGAACCTCCGACTCCCAACTTACAAGGATGGTACTCTGACCAACTGAGTTACTACGGCATATTTTAAATTTATGGTCAAGGAAGGAATTGCACCTCCATTGAGCGTCCTCAGACATATTTCACCATAATAAATGCATTTATTATGTTTCCATCAATACCTATAGGGTAAGAATCGATTACTTTATGTGCATTACTAATTATGCTACTCGACCATTTTGTGGGTTCCCTTGGACTCGAACCAAGACACTCGTGTGATCTCCGGGTTACAGCCGGGTACAATAGCCTTTCTGTCAAAAACCCATTTCTTACGGTTTCAATGCTCTCTTTACAGAAGTTACAATTTCTGTATTTACACAACCTCTGATATATTGATCTGAACAAATACTTTTAATATGTTTTTCTAGTAATCTGATAGATAATTCTTCTAATTTTGTATCAGATATTCTTTCAACCTTTGTTGGTATAATTTCATCAATTTTCTTTATAATAATATCTTGAGTAATACTAGATACTAATTTTCCTACTTGATTCTCTACTGCTTTAACTAGCTCATTCGAATCTAACTCAATAACTAATCTCATAATAACCTCCAATAATTAATAATGCTCCGGTAGATGGGATCGAACCACCGCTGACGAATCAGACCTTTGGTTAACAGCCAAGTACATTACCACTCTGCCATACCGGAATAAAACAACAGGATACGATTTTTCTTTTCCAATAAAAGTTTTTTGTTTGCTGATTGTATCCTAAATTAATTTGATCCCTACTAACTGCTTATCCTGGGGGATATTTAACGGTTCTACCAGCAGTTCCGTATTCACCAGATACCCATTTATCTCTGATTAGGATCAAAATTTGGTAGCGGGGGCTGGACTCGCACCAGCCCTACTGAGGTTATGAGCCTCTGTTGATTTCCTTGATCCCCCGCAATTCATTCTATGTATTATACAACTTTTAATTATTTTGTCAAGCTATCTTTTATGTGTTTGATAACTTGTTTCTTTGCTTCATCTAAAGTATTAACTGGTGATCTACATGTATTTAGTCCAAAACCATACCAATACCATCCAACTACACTCAAATAATCTTGTACTAAAGGTCGAACCATCGCAAGAATCTCTCCATCTTCTTTAAGATTAGCTCCTCTTGGTAATTGACATATTCTTGCCAATCCTGATTCACTAGGTTCTTTACTCCATCTTTTCATAATAACTCCTTTTAATTTTGGTCGCTAATGAAGGGTATGATCCTTCTGGATAGAGCTTATGAGATTCTTCCATCACCTGATTATTAGCGATATTTGTGTTCCCGACCAGATTTGAACTGGCGTAGGCTGATAGAAAGTCAGCTATCTGATTCCTCTCGATTACGGGAACATATTTGATACTTATAACAAATTTTCAAAGACCTGTCAACTACTTTTTGTGCCTAGTCTTGGAATCGAACCAAACTCTCAGGATTTTCAGTCCCATGCATCGACCACGTTTGCTTACTAGGCTTTTATTATACTCTAATTGCATTAATAAGTCTAGCCATTTTATTAACTACATCACATAAATCTCTATCAGTTTCACATAACCCATCATTAGCTTTCTCAGCAATTTTTCTCATGGTAAACAGATATTTTACATATGTATAATTACCAATATTCTTCATCAAATTCATAATAATCTCCTTTGTGCTTTAGCCAAGAATTGAACTTAAATCATCGCCGTGTAGGGACGAGGTTTTACCATTAAACTACTAAAGCATTGCGATCTGTATCGGATTCGAACCGATGCTTTCTACCGTGACAGGGTAGCACTCTAGCCACTAAGCTAACAGACCTTTACTTTGGTGGGTCTAGAAGGTAACGATCCTTCGTTTGACGGTTAAAAGCCGCCTACTCTACCATTGAGTTATAGACCCATACAACTCTTAAAGTTTCCACTCTATAGGAAACCCTGCATCTTTCCAATCATTTAACATACTTTCTATATCAAACTCATTAAATACCTCTATAGAGGCCAAATACTTCACTTCTTTACAACTATAAGACAATCCTAGAATTTTCTTATGTATATAACGTTCTCGAATATTTTCTTTGACTTTCATATCAACATATTTACTGAAAAAATCACCAACGATAACTGAAATACTTGTTCTACCCTTAAACAAATTAGATTCTCTAGCAAGATCTTCAGATATTTCTACCTTCATACTATGTCCATCATAAGGACATTGATCACGAAATGAAATATCCTTACATGAGAAAGAATTGTACTGAGGATACCATTCTCTAAATAAATCCAATATATCAATACCAGGAGTACCAATCTTATCTAAAAGATCTCTTTCACGACTACCAGTCTCAAACTTAACATAAAATTCCATAATATAAATCCTCTCATTTTTGGTTGGGTAATAAGTTGGGTGAAAGTTGGGATTCGAACCCAAATTATACGATTCACAATCGTAAATCCTAACCCTTAGACGACAATCACCATGTTTTTTAAGAATGTAACATACTCCCAAAAAGTTGTCAAGGCTTCTTGTAAACATTTTAAATTTAAAATATAACCGCTAAGTAATATTTTAAATTTAACTTGGCTCTTCTAGTCTGGAGAAGATATTAGACTAAAAGTATGTTACATTGTTCATCCAATTTTCAAAGATCATAACCTATAATCTCCTCTCTGTCAATCACATAATAACCTCCAAGTAAAATAAATTAACTAAGGATTCTTTTACCTATGAACGACTTACAAAAAGAACATTACTAAATTTAAAGCTAACTGTCAACTACAAAATAAAAAACCCCATAACTTTTTAGGCTATGGGGTTTTAGAACAATATTTAAATTATTCTTTATGTAGCCAAATGCCCTGCTACTCTACCCATAAACCCACCGATGCGTTGTGCTCCGGTTGTGATTGCACTTTTTACACGATTCTTTACATTCTTAATACCAGTATCAATCTTATCAGCTAACTGACCTGTTTTTGCTTTATTACTTTGATGCTTTCCAACTAAAGATTTTCTTTTAGTTTCCGCTGATACTCTTGTTGCTCTCGCTTTTTCAGCTCTTTTCTGAATAGCTGCACCTTTTTGAGCTATAAATTCTGCTTTACCTGCTCCAACTGCTCCTGGTGTTACTGAAGGTTTCGGTGTTCCTTTAAAGTCTTTAAGTCTTTTTTGTGCTACTATATCTTTTGTTACGGTTTTTAATTTATTTTTTGATGCACTACTACTTTTATATGCAGATACAGCATTTCGAATACCATGAGCAGCACCAGCAACAAATGTACCAATGCTTTCATCAAGAAGAATCTCAGTTAATTCTTTATAAAGATCTTCGTTGATGTCATACCCTGTAATATCCTCAAGAACTGATTCCATAAGAGTCGGATACTTAAAGTTTTCCTCAAAGTAATCCATAACAATTGAGGTAATATAAGCGTCTTCTTCAGTCATCACATAATCATCATCAATTTCATAGTTATCCTCTACAAATTCATTGATGATAGTAAAGAATAACTCATCTCTATCTGCTATCTGTTGTTCTGTTAGTTGCATTATCGTTTCCATATTTTTATTTATAATACTTTTTATTTCAACTCACCACGTTCAGCTTTAGTCTTTGGATGTTCTTGATAGTTACTCATAGGAATAACTTTCTTTTTATTCTCTCTATCTTGATGTTCAGCTTCAAATGTGTGAGTTGGATGATTTAAATTTATACGAGTATCATCATTCTTATCTATATGGTGTTGAATAGGAAATGTGAAAGGATCATTAGCTACTCCAGATTTATCACCAGTAGGTTTATCATTCTTTGTTGCTATAGTACCATCTGCTCCAACGTTAGTAGTAGCAGAAGTTGCCGCAGAAATATGAACAGAACCTACTTCATGTCCTTTTTTATTTTTCTTTATTTGGTTTCCTTTTGGTTTTCTTTCATCTGAACCAACATTATCGTTTAACGTACCGAAATTTATATTACCATGTTCATCAGGTTTTGGAGCATTTGCATGTACATGGTGATCCTGATAATCAAAGGTTTTATGAGTTTTTGTATGAGGATCATAATGAGTTTCATGTCCCCAACCTTCAGGATTATGAAGATTTTTTGGTTCACCTTCTTTTAATTTCTTTTCAGTGTGATAAATTCTAGCAGTCTTTAACTTATTTAATTTCTCAAAAGGTTTAAAGTAAGCTGGTGCATTATCTTTATGGAATTTTTTCTTACTCGTTACTTCACCAGTTTCTGGATTAGTTTTATCAGCACCTTTTGGGTAACGTAACCTCTGTCCTTCATGATGACCACCTGCAACCATATAAGCATTCTGAGCAGGACGTTTAAGATTTCCATGCTCATCGTGTTCTGGATTCATAGCCTTCTCAGTTTCTTTAACATTAGAAGACTTACTAGATCCTATAATTTTACCTTTATCATCATGAACAACCTCTGGACCTTTTACACTGAAATCTGTATGATGCATCTTATTATCATGTGTAGATGCATCAGAAGGTTTATCAGGATCATAGTGTCCTTTAGCAATTGTAGCTGAATAATTGTTAGTTGCTAAATGAGGCTTTAAATGATCTGGAAGGTGATGCATAACTTGATCATGGTGCATTGCAGACTGTTCATTAGTAGTATTCTGACGAAATACTGCAATCTTATGTTCTTTAGTTTTATCACTTTCTTTCTTTGCATGTTCTGTAGCCTTAACTAAAGAACCATGCTCTAATGTAGCATAATCAAGATGGGGGGAAGCTTTTACAGCCTTACCATGTTCATCATTGTAACCATAGTGAGCACCGTTCTTTGCTGGTGCTTTCATGGTCTTCATATTTTCTAAAGTAGTATTACTCTTTTTTGTACCTGTCCAAGCTGCACAACCTGTCATACCAAGACAAGGTGCTCCAATTCTATTTGGACCTTCACCACGACATGACTGTTTAGAATTAACACAAGTAGAACGCATCTCATGTTTACCATCTTTACCGATCTTAGCAACACTACCAGACATACCCCTATTAGAAACACTAGCAACTACTTCGTGACCATGTACCTTTTCACCTTCCATAGTTGCAGTCTTTCTATTCTGTCCATGAGGATTTATAGGTAATCTTTCTTGAGCAGCCTTAACAGTCTCTTTATATTTTTTAGGGTTGCTATTATAAAGTTGTTTCAAGTGTTTTAGATGAGGTTCTCTTTCTTTAAAAAGTTCATCATCTTTTAAATGGTGTATATCATCAGAATCAATTGCAGTATGAAGAGATCTACCATAATTACCAAGGTGATGTTCAATATCTTTTGATGATAATTTAGCAACCTCATCACTTTTAGTTTGAGCTACTTTGTTTGCCTTTTTATACTTCTCAGGATCAACTATATTATGTGCAGCTTCTGTTAAAAAATTTTCAACAGAACCATAAGACTCTTCAATATCTTGTAGAATATAATTCTCATCAGAATCTACTACAAAGCCCTTAAAATTTAACATATTTTTATACCTCATAAAATTGTTTCAAACTAATTATAACTCTATTTATAAGATTTTGGAGGGCAAGGTGAGAATCAAACTCACTATTACGGGGTTGCAATCCGTTACCTATTCATTTAGCTTCATGCCCATTTGCGGAAAGCGTTGGAGATGCTCCAAATACCCGGAGGTACACTTTGTTTAGCAGACAAGTACAGAACTTTTCTGTTTCACTTTCCAATTATAATAGTTCAAATCTGACAAGTACTGGCGATAGGTAAAGGAATCGAACCCTTATGTTTTACCATAGCGATTGCTTTCAAGGCAATTTGTCTCCATAGACGCTACCTACCATTTGCAGAGATACTAGGAATCGGACCTAGATAATCTGAGTCAAAGTCAGATGTATTACCATTATACTATACCTCTAAATAAAAAACCCCAAAACATTTCTGAATTGGGGTCTGTAAGCTTCTATTGAATAATTAAATTCAGTAGACAAACCCCTCCCAATCAGATTGACTCTGTGAACAAAAACTGGATTGTGAGGATTTTTGTGTTTTCATTTTGGTTTGTTATAATTAAAATCTAAAACTGTTATTGAATCTTTTATCTTAGGGATTTCATAGAGTGATACTAAACCACCTGAAATCCCTATTAACCCTATAGTAACTCCAATAGTCACTAATAAAATGAATAGAATATTTTTCATAACTCTATTTATAATACTTTTATTTCTGAATCATGAGTCCTGTCATATTACTTGGAACTACGATTGTTTGTACCTTACCGTCTTTAATACCCTCAGAGATATTTAGAGTAGCTTGGGCATTCATATAAGCAATAGATTTCTCAGAGTTATTTGAAAGAGCTGCCATACGTTCAGATTCTTTCTTAGCAATATCAACTTCTGTCTGTTTAATCTTCAAGTCATTCTGAGCTTTAACATACGCTGTTGCAGACATTAAAATTTCTTTATTAGGTGCAACATTACGAATTTGAACTAATGTAATACTAATTGCTGTATCTAACTTTTCAATTTTTAGCTGTTCTGTTACCATATCTCGAATCTTTAATTCAATCTCTGCACGTTTATCAGCAACTTCTAGAGATTTATACTCTCGAACTGATTTGTAAGATGCATTATTAACTAAGGTTTCAATATATTTATACATCAAGAAAATATCACCATTACCTATTCCATTAAATGATCTACTCTTAGTTGAATATAGTTCTGCTACTGATGCTGGATTAATAGCATATACAACATTAATATCAAAGTCATCAAGAGCAGAGTTATCAGAAGTCATTGGAGTTTTATTCTCTAAGGAAATCTGAATATCCTTTGTTGGAAATGTAAGAACACCACCAATAATTGTCTGATTCCAACTTCCAGGCATCAACTCTTGTCCTTGAATTTCCTTAGAAGCATTAATTCGTACACCAACTTCTCCTGTCTCAATCCTCTGACAACCAGTAGACATAATAAGAGCAAACAACATTAGAAACAACATACACATTTTTTTCATAATAAATCTCCTTAAAATATTTGAACTATAAAAAACATTACTATCAATGTCAAACTAGAATAGAGAATACCCCATCCTACATACTTTGTCAACTTAATCTTTTGAATACGAGTTAATTTCTTAAAGTAAAAAACTCCGTTAGATATAACTCCTAAGATAATTAAGAATGTAGCTACTAATTTAAACATGAAACACCACCATTACTTGACGATAATACCTGAATATATCTTCCATCAGTGAAAATGAACTTATATCCACCTTTACATACAGAACCATCGTCTTTTTCTTTCTTTTGATAATTTGTCTCTTGAATAACTGATGGTCCTTGATTAATATCGTTATTTCTTTTTTTGTAAGCACCAAACTGATGAATAGCTATCACCAGAAATATAACCAAAGTAATAAAAACAATAATGAACTCAATTAAAGTGAACCCTTTATTATTCATTCAATCACCTCCAGAATCGCTACTACCAGAATCCCAACCTCCTGATGATCCACCACCTCCAAAACTTCCTCCACCACCACTGAAACTATCTGAATTAGAAACTAAATTACTAAAACTATCAGATAACTCAGATAGAATAAAAGAGTCCATTAAATAATCATTTTCAGAGTCTTCTTTATACTTATCCTTATTATGACTCTTTATATGACTTACCATCAAAGTCTTAAAAGATGTTTTATAGTTACACTTTTTACATCTATACATATATCACCTCATAATAAATTTAAAAGTTTTTCAACACGCTCTTTGGTGTCTGTATGTAGAAGCATCTTTTCTTTATTCTTCTCATACCATTCTTTAACTTCCCACTTTCCAGTAATAGCTCGTCCAGCACCCATCCAATCAGCTACCATTTCTTCAATATACCTCTGAGTCATGGGAAGTGCAAGAACTTTTCCACTATCCTCAAATAAAACCCAATATTGCCAGTGGTGTTTGTTAGCCTTCTGATGTTGATTCAAAGCTTGATCAAACCATTGGTCAGGGTTATATTGACTTGAACCATCGTCAGCATAAAAACATCTAGTATATGGAATTAACTCAGAGAACTTTAATTTACTAAGGTCATGAAGAAGTCCTACTCTTGAATGTAACTTCAATCTCTGACAGGCAATCATAACGAACCATTTGTGTCTTGCAACATATTTTAGATACTTCCAATATTTAATCATTTATTTCTCCAATAATTTCTGATCATACAGTTAATACAATAAGTAATAAAACAAACATCATACCAGGAAATTTTCCAATATTTCAGTCTCATCCAAGGTTTTTTTTTCATTTTTTAGTCTCCCAATCATCACATGGAATACCTCTACTAAATTTATCTACTAATTGGTGAGGTGTACCGTCTTTTTTAATGATAACTTTATAATTTTCGATACATACCTGTTCAATGTGATATTGAATAATATGATATTTTGGATTAATTCCAACATATATAAAACTTCCAATAAGTAAAGTTAATATTATACCAAGAACCATATCAATAACAAAGGTACTTTTAGATTTAGATCCTGCTAGTTGTGGTTCCATTAATCACCGCCTTTAAGTAAAAATTTATTAGATATGGCCTTCCAACTAATATCTTGCTCACAACATTTATAAACTTTACCCTCTCTTTCAACATCAGAATTTAAAACACTCTTACCTTCAGCTTCTAAAAGAATATTATCGATATCAGAGGTAATCAACTTAATGAAATCATCGATAATCGGAACATGATGAATTACCATCTCAACACAAATCAATTGTCTAAGTAATGGATTCAAGTATTCACCAACTTTAACATTATAAATCTTGTAAGCAAAGAATAAATGACTCTTGAGTTTATACTTATTGCCTTGGATACCAGGACCGACTAACTCACCTTGAATAGCATATCCTTGAAGGTGAAAACCCCTCATCTTGCTTTCAATATCGATATCCCTTGCAGCCTTCCAGAAAGAGTTATTTAAATCTTCTTTTAACTCAATGTTCCTAGAACATACTCTAAAGTTATCATCTAAGTCAAGGTAGAAGGTTGTAGAGGAACCATCAAGTTTCTCAGTGACCTCCCAAGTTAAATCTCCTTGTGCTACCCATTTTCTAAGGTCTTTCTTTAGATTTTGAATTCTTTCTTCATCAGTCTTGGGAATTTCTGTGGGAAAACTACCTTTAACAGATCCAGCCATTTGTACAGATACTGGAGCTTCCCACTTCTGAATACCTAGAAGTTCAGATAAATCACTTTCATCAACGTAATAACATGCCCTGGATTCATCAACAAAATATACCGTGATACTTGTCCCATTAACATCGAAAGAATTTCCAATAACATTTAGAGGTAAAATAAGCCCCTGAGAGATTTGACCTCTCAATTTCACGGTTCTTAGACGTTCACCCTTCACACCATTAAAATCTTTTGAGAATCTTCCAGGTTTTGTTAGGAATGGAGCTATTTCTGTAGGAATCCATGAGTCGATCTCACAGTACAAAACTAATTGACCAACAGAGTATTCTCCTTTCTTAACAACCACCTTCCAACCACCAACAACAGCACATTCAATCCTATCAGCATCTGGAATACTAAAAATATCATCAATCTTTCTTATCGTAGCTAATTTTCTCATAATCACCTCAATGAGAGCCAGTTTTTAAAGTCTTTACATTTCCACTCACCTGTACGAATCCACATGTAAGCAGATTCAACAGATATAGATAGAATCTGTTCATCAGATAATCTTCCATGATATTTGATATCTTCTGCCTTGATTCCCTTAGTCTCAATTCTTTTTTGGATTTCAGACTCTCTCATAATTATCTCTCCAAATCTACAAATTTACCAAAGTAATTATCAAAGACTTTGATAAGATTCTCATAGTCTCCTGATCCCATTTCTTCTAATATCTTATCAGTATCATATCTCAATTGATGTGAGAATCTCTGAGCAACTCCTAGAAGATAAAAAGCATTACCTTCTGGTCCTGTTAAATCTATGGTTCGTTTCTTTTGTGTCTTATTTTTTATCACTTTTATCTCCATATACTATATCTGAACATATTAATATAGCATAATATTGTCTTCATAATTACATACCTGCAAGTTTATTGAATGCACCAGCCTTTAGAGCGTAATAGAAAGCTACACCAGCGAAATAACCAACAACCCATAACCACTGTAGGTATCGATTAAATACGCTAGTGCAAAGACCAAACATAGCACCCAAAACCATAGAGAATAAATTGATAGTTGTAAACCCAATATCAAAAAAACTCTTCATTGCTTCCATAATATAATCTCCTTCTCAAATAAAAAATAATGTATCTCTAATCCTGATGTTAGAGATACATTATACTATTACTCAGTGACTGTCAATCATTTTTTGATAAACTCTGAAAATTCTTCGTAACTACCAAACTCTACTCGAATCTCTGAAGTTACTTTATCCTTATTAGTATTATTTTTCTTTAGTAAATACGCTAACATATCATCACTAGAAACACTAGATATTGAACAGATTGGACAATACTTAGAGGGTACTTCATATCGACTATCAACAATCTCATCATCATCACATTTCATATCGTATTCTGAAGCTAATACCATATGTTTATTACAAAATGTATGACCATTTTCACATTGATACATCTCAGCATCATACAAAGACATATCATAACCTGACTCAACGAAGCCACAAACATCACAAATAAAACTTGAAGAACTACTATTACTTACAAAACCTTTACGAATCTTCATATCAACATTCCTCATTACCAGTTACGATGACAAAATCATATCTATCATCAATTTCTTTTAGTTGTTTTCTAACATTATTACGAATATCTGAAGGATTAATTATTTTAACATCAATATAGCCACTATCATCTATACCAACTAATATCTCACCAACACAAATTTTATCATCTAAGATTTCATACCAATCTAAATTCAAGTCATTAATATACACAAAAACATCATCTTCACACTCAAGTTGATAAATATCCATAAATTCTTGGAGAGTTAAAACATATCCTCCAAGAATAAAAGAGCTACTTGAACTATTACTTACAAAACCATTTCTAATCTTCATACTTCCTCCTTAATGATGACTAATCCTAAGAGCATCGAACTTCTTTTGAATAATACCAGAGTGTTCAAGTTCACATCCGTATACTCCATCTCCATCAGAAAAACTAATAACAACGAATTTTACATTCTTCTCACTCTTAACCTTTCTGATCAACTTAATAACTTCCCTTCTTGCCTTTCTTTTCAACACATTATACTTCACCCAATAGCACTCATATGCTTTCAACCTTTCATCTACATCTTTTATACGATAGATGTCATTATGTAGATGATCAGTGTTATATTGAGGATAAGTTTCCATAAAATAATTAGTGTATTCATCAATTACGTCAAAGATCTTCTGAGTCTCCAATGCATCAGTGATTGCATGATATACCCAACGAGATAAAACATTGGTATCTAATACAGAATCACTTGATGAAATACTGGCATACATATAAGCAATTCTTTCTTCATCACCATACATCAGTTTCTTAATATTCTCTTCAGTACACTCAAAACCTTCTTCAATTGCGAGAATGAAACTACTGGAGCTACTGTTACTTACAAATCCATTTCTAATCTTCATAGGTCACCTCACACATTATAAATTGGACAGTTCCGACCACAGCTCAGTAACTTCTCCCTGAACTTAAAGGTCTTCTCACATAACCAGATATCCTTCAAGAAATCCGTACAATTAACCACATCCAAACCATCTTCCCATCCTTCAACATTCTCACAGAAACTGCATGGATAAAATTTACCCTCAACATCAATATAAGTTGAAAATAAAGTGCTCTCACAAGGCTCTGCCATTTGCTCAAGTTCTTTGTAGTTAGGTAATATCTCTACTGCCTTGAGAAACTTATTAGCAGAGCAGGAGTCAAAACCATACCGTACACCGAACATCATACAGAGATAGATGATTCTGGAGAATTTTTCCTCAGAGAGTTTGTGAAAGTGTTTGCCTCTCCCTTTAGTTTTTAGAGAGAGAAAGACGATTGCATTGAGTTTACCGAGTCTCTTATCATTCCTGATATCAAAGATGGTTTCAACGGCCTGATCAAAGGTTTCCTCAGATAACATCATATGAATATTAACCTGTTTCATTCCCTGATCAGTCAACTTATTCACAGAGTCATAACAGATACCCTTGTCAGCATACCGTGAGACAGCAACTGCTCCACAAACAGCAGACAGTTTCTCTGCTAATTCTGTGTTGACATCGGCAACTGTAACGTTAGGAACCACATAATTATAATCATTATTTCGACAGTAATGCATAATATCAAACACATCAGGATTGCTAGAAAGATCAGCATCCGCACCGAAAGCGATTTGTGTAACGGTTTTAGGGAGTTTATGGAATACCTGTTTAAAGGTTTCTAAAGACATATTTTTACCATTTTTTGTATTTCCTTTATAACAGAATGGGCATGGGATTCCTTTGGGACCACCGCAGGATGTTGTAATCTCGATATCAGCAATCATAGGACCATAAGGAAGATAATCAGGATTCTCTTCTTCAGTTCTACCCCAAACCTCAGTATATCCAGTTACTCTATTGAAGTTAAAATTACAGTTTGTGGACCGAAATTTTCTAATATCACCAATATCATATAGTTCCATAACAAATCTCTCCTTTCTTCGACTCAACAAGTTTACTGATGAACATAGCATTCTGAAAAAACCAAAACTTATGTCTAAATTTAAAAGATATCCTACACATGCGGAAGATCTTATCATCATTTATAATCGTTGTCAACCTTATTCTTCCACTTCTCACACTTTCTCTTGGCAATCCTCTTAAGATCCTTAGAGGTTACATCAGGAAAATTCTGTCTGATCATATCTAAAGCACATAAAATAACATCTACTGACTCTCCAAGTAGACCATCATCACTTGGAGTCTTATTTGTATGTCCTTGTTGAATACCAACTTCAGTAGCTAACTCCCCAACTTCTTCCATTAATGAAGATAAGATACCAAAAGAGTTCCTATCTTTATTAATATTATCACACATATTAAAGACATACTTAATCATTTTCAACCCCCTAAAAATTTATCAAACATTAAATTTTATTCATCTATTGCTAAGTGTATTATAAATAAAATTACTCCTAATACTCCGAATATACACAGTATTATTTCAACCACACTCATATTATCACTATCTGTATAAATACTTAATCATTCAAAACTCCAAAAAGTTTATCAAAGGTATCTTCATATGAATATCGACACTTTAACACAGTATTTGTTTGAATATCAACTGCTACCTGACAGAATCTTAAATGATCATAAGAATTCTTATGTTTACTAGCAGCATCTAGATGTTCTTGACTATCAAAGTAATACGCCACATTATCCTTTATTAATTTTATCATCTTCTTTCTCCTCAAAAAATTGCATAGCTCCAATAGTCTGATATACATTACCAATCAACTTAATAGCTTCATCAATTTTATCTTCTTGTCCTGCTCTAATAATAGCGGGATGATATAATAATTGCTCATTGATAATATTTTGAATATTAGCGCAGCGATCAAGACCCTCAATATAATATCCATCATTCCATTGTACTTCTTGATCAAGAGTTTTATCATGTGGATCAGTAACTTCAAATAATCCTAATTTACCATATAAAGGATCTATGATCTCTCCTATTTTACATCCTATTTTACATCCTATCAAAAATAAACCAATACAAAAAATTGATATAGAAAAAACACTTGCTGGTAATATAAATGCTAACAACATTACCAAACCAAAACAGAAAAGTCCAGAAAATAAACATCTCAAAAATATACTCAACCATATACTCATAATAAACCTCCTTAAATTTAAAAAAGTTCTTCTAAACGAATCTAGAAGAACTTTAAACTATCTTATGGGTTGTGTCAAGAATTTTTATCTATTTGAGAGTTATTCTACATAACTCTCGAATAGATATTACTTTATCTACATTAGCTATCGTAGTATTTACTGTGATAGCTAATATACATTGAAGAACATTTTTATACACAACCATATTATCTCTAATAATTTCTTGACACTTTTCAACTTGATTAATATCCATTATTTACACCTATAGTAATTAGTAATCAATCCTAACAATAAACTATTACACAACTCAGAATCTACAAAATCTGGAAATGAACTTTTATTAAGCAACTCATCAACTTCTTCTAATACATCCTCAAAGTGTTCCATAAATTCTGTGAAATCCTTCTTACCTGTTTTAACGTCTAAAAGGTAAGGAGCACTCTTTAAAGGAAAATGAATATCTTTATATACTAATAATTCCCATACTTCCATAGCAGCCCTAAATGCATGACTAAGAGCTTTCCAATCTACTCCAGAGTTAATTTGAGCCTGAATAGATCTTACACCATAATTCTTTACTAAATTATTAAGAATCTCTAGAGCATATCCAACCTTCATAGATTCTTGAATAACCTTACCACAAACATTATACTGTCTAATACCACTCGAATTAGTTTCAATGTAATAACAATTCTTATCATTTGGTAATAAATTCCAATTAAAACTAACTCTCTCATCTAAGTGAAAACAACTTAAAAATTCTATACAAGACTTTACAGAGGCTAATCGAGATCCTTTTAGACCATACTTTATTGCTTGAGTCTTAGCGAAACCTAAAAATGATTTAATATTCTTAGAGTAAAACATTTTTCTATTATCATGTATAGCTTCCCATTCTAAACTACTATAAAGAACAACACTAGAACCAGCATGTAACATATCTATAGCATTAGTATCACCATCTTTAGCTAGTTTAAAGAAATACTGAATACTGTATAATTGAATATCAATATCATCCTTAGTGTTCTTACAATTCGAGGACTCATTCTGTATAGATTTTGGGATTTCTCCAAGATACATCATATCTCTTGAAGGTATAAAAACACCTTTAATATCTAAATCTGACTCCGGAGTGTTAGTTCCATATAGTTGACTTCCAAATTTAGTGAGAAAAATAACCTCACATCCTGGATTTTTCTCTAATAATTCTCCAAGGACTTTATCCACATGATCCATATTCAAATACTCCTTTTCCATATTCATTATTTTAACCTCCATGTTCATTCATCTTATATTCACAAAAATCTTCTAATTTTTTAAAATCATACTCTAACATAAAATCATAATATTTACGACCAAAAAACATAGTAACTTTGAAACTACGATAACCAGAACCATAATATTCAATTTTAACAGTAAATGATATATTAGGATAATCTGGATCATAAATTCTAAATGTATCATCATCTCCAAAATTATAATCGTGCTTCAACATTATTTTTCTACACAACTTATCATTTGAAGATTATTATTATTAACAAGTCTACTGCCAAATGTATTATATTCATTTATAATAATCTGTTTAGTATATTCACATTTTTCACGACTATCAAACTCCTGAGAATTAACAGCCAATCCACGACCATAACCACCAATACCAACACCAAATATAATAATTAATATCCAACTCATAGTTTATCTCCAATAACTTCTTTAAATTCTTCAAAATTCTCAACCCTACACCATAACCTCTTTTCAACACCAAAAATATAGAAATAAAAATATGAACCAGCCATTTCTTCTTCTCTAACTGTTTTATATTTATTATTTCTCATATAGTATTCACCGTTTTCATCGTCATCGAATTCATAATAAAACATCTCAGGATCAGAAAAACCTATAACACTTGAAATAGGAATATAATCAAACTTTTTATATTCCTTTTCAGGATATGTGTAAATTGCATCTAAATCAGGACTCCACCATTCCCCTTTAATCATAGTTTAACCTCCAAAGCTTTTCTAGCAATACTTCTCATATAATCACGTTCACCATTACTACCATAAGCAGCTCCATAACTTACCTTCTGTGTTTCCTCTATATCATAGAAAGATCCGGTATCTGGAAAATCACTCCACTTCACAATAGTCCTTAATGCATGTTCTAGTTTAGCCTCTCGATAAGTCATATTAACCTCATTAGATTCCACCTTGGCAGTCTGAGGATCAATAGCTTCTTTGAAATCTTGAAAGTTCTCAGCTCTACAATAAAGTATCTCTGGTATTCCTACAAGTTGAAATGAAAAATATAAACCACAATCATTATCATTTTTAGAATAAGATATAAGTTTTCTTGGTACAATAAATCCTACAACTTTATCGATAACTATACTATTAAACTTACCAACTAAAATTCTATTAAATATATAAATATCCCCATCTTTAGGTGTCCAGATTTTCATGATATACACCCCACATTAAATTTTCAACCCTAAGATATTAATCATAATATCCTCTAAAATGTTCCTTTGATTATCGGAATCGACACAAGAGTTGCCCCAATAAATCCACCACCAACCCATTGAATCAAATCACCATTATCCCAATTCTTATCTAAACTTTCACTAACACATCCAGCAAGAGTTCCTGCTAATACTCCAGCAGTCCATCTCAAACCAGGATGTATATCTTTAGGTAAATAATAAGTAGTAAGACCACCAGCAACTGCACCTAAACCAAAATGAACAGGAGTTGCCCAATCACTATTTCCTAAACGTCTATTGAAATCATCATAACTCTCAGCAGATACTGTAGAAACTCCCATTACAATCATTAAACCAATAATTACTAAATACTTTTTCATAAAATCTCCTTAATCATAAAATCCAATTTCATTCCATCTTTCCATACAACATTCAAAAGAAAAATTATTGTATTCCTCTAAAATATTTGCATACTCTAACCACCTAACCTCATCCTTAAATATTCTTGGTAATAATAAAAATCTTCTAATTACTCTTCTACTACCAATATTTGGATATACTTTTTTCTCTAAATAATATCTCATTATCAACATACCAAAAGTAAAATTAACCACCAAGGAGATACTGTGAATGTTAAGATGATTATAATAATAAATAATGTACATCCCTGTGCTTGATATAATTCTTTATAATTTTTCATGATTTACCCAAAAAAAGAATGCTCTTTAGTATCACTGAATAATTGCGTTCCGCAATCTTCGCATACCACTTTATACTCTGTGTAAGCCTTATCATTAAAGCTACCCTCAAAGTAAGTTGATGATACTATAAGCCTCTGATGCTTGCAAGTACTTTTTAATAAAATCTTTAACTCTCTTACCTGACCACTAAGTTCCCCTATAGAGTCTAAACGATTCTTTATGCATACCTTGAGAGACTGAATATTCTTATCATCTTCATTATTAATATCTCTCCTATTATTCTCTAAGTATTTCTCAATTAGTTTTGGATACATATTCTGTAATCTCCTGAAGAATTATTAAATATTAATTAAGTAAACCGACACCAAGGAATGTACCATCGAAAATTAGTTTTGTCAAGTCTTTTTTATCTTGACAAAAAACGAGGATAATGTTAATCTTGAAAAATACGAAGATAATAACTCTTGGAGGATAAATTATGAATGTTAAAGTTACCTATGATGAAGAAACTACTGACCTTATGGAAGACTGGAAATCACTAAGAAAAATATACATAAAAAAACTTATTGGGTTTATAAAAGAAAATGGTTATACGTCTTATAGTAAACAGATGATTGAAGATGATCCAGGACTTAAAGAGTTGGATAAACAAATTAAAAAGTTGGATAAATTAAGTATACCTGTTAGGATCGAGATTATTGATGAAGATTCTTATGAGTTTTAATTATGGATAAATTATATAGAAATTGTAAGAATGGTAATGTGTATAAAATAATCGGTAATGCTATAAACTGTACCAATGATAGAGATGGTGAGAAGATGGTTATATACTCTCCTGTTGGTAGTTTTAAAACCTACGTTAGAAAAGAAAAAGAATTCTTTGAGAAGTTTAAGGTGATTGAATGAAAATAAAAAATATAGTTGAAAATTATGCTTGCAAAATTCTTCCAGAAAGTTATATTGTTCATCTGAGTATGGAGAATGGTGCTGCATGGATTTCTCTAGAGTATCCTAATGGTGATATATCTCACGTCTATGCTGATGATAGGGGTTTGGAATATCATATCATAGAAGCTGTTAAATTGGCTCAGAAACACTCTAAAGATTCTAAAAAACCCTATGAAACAAATATTAATTGATTCATGTAGTAACTGCCCATATAGAAAAACTCATTGGTCTGGAATTGTCTTTACAGGTTTCTCATGTTCTTATGAAAGACCTAATGAGATTTTTATTTCTAGTTACGAAATCTCAGAGTGTAATAATCATGTACATAAAAGTTGCCCCTTGGAGGATGTTAAATGAACGATGAAATGATGAAGGCTGTTATAGAAGTTTGTGAGAAGATATCCAATATGACTAAAGAAGAATTTGAAAGTCATTTAGTAGATGCTGGATATTATGATACACCTAAATGTCATCCTGATACTTGTGCTGGTGAATGTCAAGGTTGCGGAGGTTGTTATAGATGTGATGACTTCCATAATAATTTTCAAAGGAGTTTAAAATGATTAAAAAAGAATTTCAAATTGATCATAAAGTTAGGTTTAAAGCTGCTATGGAACTTACAGGATTGACAGGTACTATTCTAGGAAAAGCTTATCTAGGAATTACTGATGATTATATTGTTCTCTTAGATGTTCCTATGAAATATAGAAAAGCTATTTGTATCACTGAATCTTGCTTAGAGGCTGTCGAATGAAATTACCACATCGAAAAGTATGGTATGAATTTTTTGCAAGTTGGGAGATTATAAAACCTACAGGAAGATGGAAGTATGTTACAAATTATCTATATAAAGATATTATCTATGTTGAAGTACGTTATGGACCATTTAACCTATTCACTAATTGGATTCATGAAAATGATATAGAGTTCCTTGAAGAAACTAAAGAAGAAATATTTGACTGTAAGGAGAAAAATAAATGAAACTAATATCAAAAATAACTCACATTAACACACCCTCTGTAAAGCTACCTTGCCTTATGATCTCAGAGGATGGGGATGTATACCTTTTTACTGAAGAAACTAATGGGATTCACTCTCCTGTTATTTACTCTAAAAATCGTCCTGAAATTGTAGGGTTTAGTTACACATCTAGAGATATCTTTGAAAGTGAAAACGATATACTAAAACTTAAACCATTCTTGGGTTCTGTTACCTTAGAGATGAAAAACTGATATAACTCAGAAAATCATAGTAACTCTTGTTGTATAGTCCCTAATACAATACTATCTAATATTATCTGAAATTCCTACATACCCTCAGTTTATTCTCAGAAAAAAATTTTGAGACTACTTTGAGGGTATTTTTCGTTTCCCCTCAGTTTATACTCAGAAAATTTTTTGAGAAAGAAATATATGAGAATCTTCGTTGGCCTTCGTAGATCTTCGTTGGTTTTATTGAAGGTCTTTGTAGATGCCTCTGAGTATCTAGACCCCACGGCGGGAACCCATTAGGAGTCCCTGAAACACTCTTTTTGGCCCCCTTCTTGCATACTCCAAGTATCATGCCAGTATCCTCTGAGTATCAACAAATTCCAGAGAACCACAAAGACCATCAGAGGTCATCAGATAAAGCTTGACATTCAGGACCATCAGAGGTTATCAGCAATCAACCACAAAGACCATCAGATAAAGCTTGACATATCCTCTGAATCTCTATACGTCTCTTAGATGCAATAAGTTCATATAGCACCCCATTATACAGATAGCCTCTGAAATACCATCAGAGCATCCTCACAGCATCCTCAGAGGTCATCACAGCTTCATCAGTAGTTCCACCAGATCCTCTGAGCATCCTCTGATAGGTAATGATAGTGATAATGATTCTCTCCTATACTCGTTCTGGTTCTGGTTCTCGTTCTGACTCAGAGGATGCTCAGTTGGACTCAGTTGGTCTTGGAGTGTGTTCTTTTTGACACACCACTACATATGGTATGCTCAGTAAGTCGTTGATATTACTGGTTATTCTCAGAAGCATGAAATAACAGAGACTTACAGAGAGAAATCATTCAAAATCATTCAAAATCATTCAATAATCCCTAGAGGAAAGTGATTAAATTATCTGAAGATTCTCTGAGGGTCTTGGAGGGTATACCACATGTAGTATTTCAGTTGGTCTCAGAGGATGCTCAGTTGGTCTCAGAGGATGCTCAGTTGGTCTTGGAGGATGCTCAGTTGGTCTTGGAGGATGCTCAGTTGGTCTCAGAGTGTTGCATTTTGCAACATAAAGAGCATCAGAGGAGGTTCAGAGTGTTGCGAAATGCAACAGTAAATTTTTCGAGGTCATCAGTGTTGCATTTCTGAGAGATTCGAAGGATATTCTGAGTAACAAATATGTCATATCAAGATTTTATTATCCTCTGAAGAATTAACACACATAAGCAGAGATGTCATAACGATCTAAAGGATATTCAACGGAACCTGCGCCATGTGCTGTTATGATACCATTAAGGGGCTTTCCTGTTTCCACTGTGATTTGTATACGCCATTCTTTAGAGATTGGAATACCGTATACATTTTGGTGGTACATGGTGGACATAATATCAGCTTGGAAACCATTCTCTGACAATTCTCTGAAGATGTTATGGATTTGATTCCACGAGTCATCAGAGAATATACCTTTAGAGGATTCATGGAGGATTTTGTTGACACGATTCTTTGCGGTATTTCTGGTCATTGTGATCTCCTGGAGTTATTTAAGACAACTGAACTCATCCAATAAGAGGACTATACCATACCAGAATCACATGTCAAGCAGTTTAATGATAACACAGAATAATGATCCACATGCCCAACCTATTGCAAACATGTGGATTGATTTTCTTGTTGATATGTACATTAATGATGATGCAAACAGTAAGAGCAGGAGGACTACAATTGAAAACATCATAAATTCTACAATCATTTTATATCCTCAGCGTATTGTTCTGCAATTGCTATGATCATCTGTAGGGCTGTCATTTTACCATTAAGATAATAGAAGCATCTAATGAATGTATTATTATGTTGATTAGTAACGTAGTGGCTATTAACTGAGACATTAAGGCCATTGAATATATGAGCTAATGAGAGTCCTGATATAAATTGTTGTTGTTTTGATTTAATATATTCTTCTATGGATTTTTCGATTTGTTTGATTTTAATTTTTGAATCATTAGTAATTACAGGGAGGATTTCGGTGTCTTTAATGGCATCTCTGAGGTCTTTGAGTTCATTTATAGTTTTAATGTATTCATCACACCCCAAATCAACAATGATAAGTGATAAGTGGTGTTTTGGTTTCCATTGATGAAGGTTATGAGGAATTGACCAATAGAGGTTATTCCAGGACTCATAGTTAATTGAATTAATTTCTTGTTTATTTATTAGAAGGGCATCCATTATCAGAGATCTTTGTTTATGATAGAGGCTATTGAGGTTTTTCATAGCTTCTCTGCGATGTGTCTGACAATTAAAACCTTTTTGGAATTGATTGAATATGGTATCGATAGTATATTTTGCCATGATGAACCTCCGAGTTTTAATGTTTGCTTCACTATTGAGTAATATACCATACTCTGAGATTAATACAAGGGGGAATCGAACCCCCAGCGGATATTCTGAGTACCCATCAGTCTACGAGTTTCACGCAGCACCTAGCCCCACAACCATGTGATTATACAACCTCTGAAGGATTATTTTAATCCAAGTACAAGTTTCTCTTCAGGTGTCAACTTAGATAATGCCCTAGCTTTAATAGCTTCATCGGAATTATTATGGTAATCATTAAGTGAAGAGTAAACCTTGATCTGTTTCTTTATAATGGTATCGTGTTTATGTTTAGGCATCTCTTTATAACTTTCAGCGGCCTCTTGATTTGAGAACGCAAATTTAACAACATTTCTCTCACCACCATCCCAAACACCAATCTCAAACAGTTCTACGATTTCCATAATAACACCTTGATGATTTGTTTATGTTCACTTCGACTATTGAGAACTATACAACCTCTGAAGGATATTTCAAGGATTTTCTTTCAAGAACTTCAAAATAATTTCAGTTGCATCATCTTCCATATCCATTATTTCTTGGGCAGTCTCAAAATATCCTCTGAGATTCTTCATGGTATCGTTAAGGGTACTATAATCAGCGCACACCCAATTATTCTTTGAAAGCTCCCATACTACTGTTGTGATAGTATAATGGAATCTTGGGCCTCTTTTGAAATCGTAGGACTCACTGAATGAATTAGTCTCTGGATCGTATGACCAAGTTTTCATTATAACACCTTGATGATTTCTAGGGTTGCTTGAGTGTCTGAGTTGGTGGTAACATTGACGACGATAAGCCCTAACAGTTTAGCATAATCTTCAGCTTTCTTTTGGGTAGTAAAATAGTATCTTTCATACTCTGAGACTCCTGAATATGAATAACTATCATCCATGTATTCAACCAAACAATATACTGTTTTTTTATCATCACAACACTGTTCATGATCTTCTGTTTTTTTATCATCACAACACTGTTCATGATCTTCTGTTTCTTCAAAAGTGTTAAATGATTCTCCACAATGATCACACACATATATTATTTTCATAACTAACCTCCATGATTTTCATTATACTGTCTGACTTCTTGTTTTTCTTCTTCTATCTCTTCAGGTGTCTTTTCTTTCTTTGTAAACCAGCCCATTTTATTCTCCTTTAGCCTTGTTGACCGCCTGTTCAGCAAGTAACCAAGCATTATTTCCTGTTGATGTACCTATGCCTTTATGCAGATAATGCAGTTCACCTTTAGCTACAGGTAGATCAAGGAGTAATTTAAGTGCTTCCAGCATATCAGGAGCCGCTGCCATAATAGTTGCCTTGGCTTTCACTTCAATCTCATTTTCTACCATAGTTTTATTGTTAAAGCAAACATTAAATGTAGCCAACCTCTTATTATTTTCATCAACCACTGAAATAACACTATGATCTTCTTGAGTATGCCACGGTCCCAAAATATACTTTGACTTTAACATTATAGTATCCAATGATTACTTTAAGGTATGAACGAAAACTTGAGTAAGGTTTTTATATCTCACCATGACACGTTGACCGGAAAGATCAGAAGGGCTACAGGGCTTTCCGTTATAAGGATTTGAGTAGTCATTGAGTATGAAGTCCTGATTAGACTCAATATCCAATAGAGCGGCCTTTTTGGACTTATAATCTCTACCATACGCAGGTGTAAGAGTAATCATATCAATTCCCCACATAAATAGAAACGTATTTTTCACCATCCTCAAGATCAAAGGGACCAGATACACCGACCTCATCATTTATTGAAGGATTTCCCACCTCTGATACGCAACCACTGGCACCTTCAACAGTGAACACCTGAAGATCACCATGACCTTCTGCCTCTAATTTCTGTAATGTCTTGATGAACGCTGAAAGTTTCATAGCTAACCTCAATTAATTATTTAATGTTTGCTTCAACTATTGTGAGTATAATCTATCTGAGGAGTAATTCAAGGATTATTTGCTTTTTAATCTTAATTTTTCTTCTTTTAATATCAATAACATTCTGAATATATTCTCTTTCACTCTGGTTATCTGTATCAACCAGAGTGTACATTAAAATTATGATAGATCGTTCAATTTTCTCAAGATCATCTCTAAGATATTGAATTTCTTTATAATCTAAATCATCTATAATTTTCAATCATAGATGATTTGTTTTTCTCTTTTGGTTCCGAACTTCAGAGTATAATTCAAGATCTCATTGAAATTTGGTACATTAGTATCATGGGTCAATGGGAGGTTGCCATTTGTTTGAATTGAAAAACCTTTAATACCCTTACCTGGAAATGTTATCTTGACGATCTTATTACCATTAATATCAATACTCATTTGCATGTTCATTTGCTTGCCCTCGGAAAGTTTTAGTGTTTGCTTCAACTGTTGATTAATATACCATACTCTGAAAATATATCAACCTTTATTTTCAATTATTTCTTTGAGTGTTTTCTTTTTACAACCACCAAGGCCAGCCATATCTTGACACAGTTGATATTCATTCCAAGAATCTCTTATTTTTATGATAAGTTCTATATCATCATCAGAGTATTCATAAAGAAGTCCTTTAGTTTTCTTATAAAGTCTTTCAGTGAATCTACCAGGATTCTTATAATCACTCTTTCTTACTCTGGTTGTTAAGTTAATAGTCATAGCAGCCAATATACCACATGCTATTGACTTTGTGTATTCACCCTCAACAACTTCAAAAATTCTTAAAAAGTCCATGATCACACCTCATTTTCACATTCACAGAAAGGACAACGGACAACAGAATACACTCTATATTGACCATCAACAATATCACATGAGTCGTAAACGTTTCCAAAGTCGTAACCAAATTCTTGATCACAATTATAACATACCGTACTTTCTTCCATGATCACACCTTTGCAAATGAATTAATATATATCAAGATTGGCAAATGAATTAATATATATCAAGATTGCCTCAGTCCATGAATTATTACCAATACAATAATCCATAATAAAACCAGGGAAATCATATTCATTTCTAACGTTACGATAGCTGAAGAATGCAAAACACATATCATCAGCTAATTGTGGATCTATATTGAGCTTAATTAGGTCTTTCTTGAAATCTCCAGGAAAGGTACACAAATTAGCCATTCTTAATAATTGAAGATCATCAGCGGTCATGGTTTTCTCCGAAGTAGTTATTAATCAACTCATCCAATAAGAGTAATATACCATACTCTGAGATTAATACAAGCTTTTATTTACATCCGTAGTATAAATCACCAACTTTGATATTCTCTGTATCTATCATCAATTTACCTTAATGTGATTTTTTATCTGATTCCACATTTCACTGGTAATAGTCACAGTGAAATCATGACCACCACCAGGACGAACACCATCAGCATCTTCTTGGTATGCTCTCTTGGAAATCTCTTTAAAAAGTCCATTAAGAGGATTACCCTTTACATATTCACAAGTTGTTGAATGTCCACCCCAATGATTACATGATTGACAATACATTACTGATCTCCAAAGAATTAATTAAATATCTCAACCGATCCAATAAGAGTAATATACCATATTCTGAGATTAATACAATGATTATTTAACTGAATGAACAGGTATTCTGTTCACCGTATCCATTACTAGGTTCACCTGCTCTCTGTCTTCGTTCTTGAGTATCATATAAACCATTGGAGCGTATAACACCAAGGATATACTCAAAACTCTTATCATACGTCAACATGCTCTCCAGATAATTAATGAACTTATATTTACCATGGAGAGATGCAGGGCCATTCAGACAGCATAACTTTGTATCTGTATCCTCAATATCAACAATAGTGATTCCTATATCATAATCACACCCAATAACTCGACCAAAATGTATCTTACCATTTTTCCAGTTATCATTCTTAAAAGTGATAATGCGACCTTCAAGTTTTGGATGGGATTTCTTATCTCTGTTACGCATTTTGTTTCTCCTTAGTGATTGTATTTTATAAGAATGCACAGGTGTTGATTCTACCTGATGGTGCTTTCTCAATACCCGTAAAATCATTCTTCAAATCAACATCATATACCTTATTTGTTCGCATAATGTCAAGGAAATATTGAAACTTTCTTTCATATTGTTTTAAGAGTTCAGGATCTTTCAACTTTTCTCTGTTTTTAGGTGATAAAGGTCCATGAATACAAGTCAATCTTTCTTTTGGGTATCTAGCATTGACTATAGAAATACCCACAAAATAATCACATCCTACTACACGAGCATGAACAGGATTACCGTTATTAAAATTTAAGTTTACCCATGTGATATTCTGACCTACAAATTTATTGTGAGTTCTCTTATCTCTTGTTCTCATGTTATTATCCTTCCATTTTAGAGTCTAGTTCTTTAAATTCTTTGAGGGTGATCAGTACAGGCTTACCCTTGAAAGTAACACCAGGAACAACCGCAAAGCCATTTCTGAAGGTATAATACTCACCATCAGAGCACTTTTTGCGGATCTCTTTGAGTTTGACAGCCATTACTTTACTCCTTGAAATTTCTGAATACGATCAACATGGTCTACGTGTATAATGTAGAGTGGACACCAGTTAGGAGTATAATCGTTTCTCTCATTGAATGTCAACTGTTTATATTCACTTTTAGCACAAGAATCGATTTCGAGATATGGACAGTCTTTACATGATTTTATGAATATAGCTCTGCGGTCTAGTCTCATGATTAAATTTCCTTTTTGATAGCAACTACAGCAGAACCGCAGCAGTTATAATAAGAGATGCCAACATATTCACCATCATCATAAGCTGCAAACCGATTTCTTGAACCATTAACCAACCAAACACCCTGAATACCAAGAGAATACTCAACAAGTGATTCATTGAGAGTAGCAGGGTTGAACTGTGGATTCTTTGAAAATTCAACACAATCCGTCATTCCGTCAAAGTTTGAATCAAATCTTACAAACAATTTACCAGTGTTTTTCTTAACAAATGACTTGAAGGTAGCTTTGGTAATTTTCTTGGTAGCGTTCATTTCGATCTCCATTTAATTAACTTTAAACTTCATCCATCCAACATTTATGAATATACTATATTTTCAGGATATCGCAAGCATTAAATTAAGTTATTTAAATATTAACACGCTTTCCAAGTTGTCCAGGTAGTTGTTCCCATTTTGTACTATCACCTACTACGTGATCTGATTTATAGTTACAATCAGAGCATCGAATAATTCTCTTTGACCTTCCAGTGTGGGGATTGTATTCTTTATGATCCTTACAATAAGCTGATCCGCATCTTGGACATGTAGCCATAATACACCTCTAACCTTCGCTTCGCTCAGACTTCGTTATCGTCTTGACATTTATTACATTTAGGTTTACCGGCAGTATAGATCCCACAAAACTCACAGGAATATTGAATACCACCAGGATAATTAATTTCATGTTGACAGGAGCAATCAAAACCATACTCAGGATTACCACAAGTACATTCTACATTTTCCATACCTAATGACCTCCAGGATATTTTTTAAGCAGCCGCAGAGAAAGCAGTATATCATCTCTGAATTTATTTGTCAAGCTTTAAATAAAAGTTTCAGAAATTAATTCATCATCAAGGAATAGTTTAACAATCTTTTCATCTCTATACAATGTCGGTTCACACATAGTACCAGTATAAACGCTTATCGTTTCAACTTCAACCCTTAACTCACTCCTGATAGTGTCTTTAACTATATCATAAATTAATTCCTTTAACATCAGTTGTTCTTTTGATTCATTCATTTTAATCGTTCACCTTCATTAACCGCATCATCGAAGAAGTCATATAAATCATGATAAATCTCTTCACCATTAGGCTTTATTTTATACAGTTCAAAGATGCTGTCTATATAAACTATCCTATAACCTCCAATACCTTCAGAATATACTCTAATTTCATTGTGTTTCATGGCCACTCACCAATAGATAAAGTATTTTGTGTAGGTTTGATGTCTTTATTTGTCATTACTGTGGTGGTGCATTGAATAATTGAAATGGTTTTAAATGTTCTAGTTGCCCACTCAAGAAATTCTTTTTCGTCTAAACTTGATTCTATGGTGTAACTAATTAAACTATTCATTATCTCACATACTCCAAATACTCACAAAATTGCTCCTTCCCTTGATATTCATAATCAATCAATACTCTGGTATGGATTTTATCAGATTCATGTTCTAAGACTATATTTGAGGGTCTGTGAGTGGCAACCCATACATTTGTGATCTCAGCGTTGGTTGAGTAATTATTATCAAACCACTCTTCAGCCTTTTCTTTTATTTGATCAGTCATGTCAAGCCTCACTGGATTTAAGGTTAATATCTTTCAACTCGATACCCCAATCTTTAGCAATCTCAAGAAGTTCTTTATCATCTGAGTTTTTCATATATTCAACCTGAGAATTGTAAAAGCAGTCCTTGAGACTTTGAGGATCGGTTTCTTCAGTTGACATTTCAGCGATTTTCTCAATCAATTCTTGACGATTCATTTTGATCTCCATTTGATTAGCTTTAAACTTCATCCATCCAACATCTATGAATATACTATATTTGGTGAGTAATACAAGCTTTATTTTACTTTATTATACACTAAAAGCACATTCAGTCATACCCAAGGAATTAGAGAATATATTAGGATCGACCCTTGACACCTTATTAATTTCATCAACAACATACACACCATTAGAACGAAGAACCTTTAAAGCGTATTCAAACGCCTTATCGTAATCACCCACCTCAAACATTCCGTTAGGTGACAAAGGACCATTATAACATGAAAAGTTATCATTATCATTATCAACATCAACAAAAGTAAATCCAATATGATAGTCAAATCCAGCTACACGTACATAAAATATCTTACTTTTTTTATAATGAGAGCTTTTCCAAGCAATAATTCGACCAACAAACTGAGGATATCCTTTCTTATCACGGTTTCTCATAACTATTCTCCATTAATTTTGTTGTTCACTTTGACTGTTGAGAACTATACTATATCTGATGATTAATTCAAGAAAAAATTGAACGAAATATGTCGATTATTGCTGGCCAGAACTGAGGATGGATTTCTAAACGGATTTCGATAGTTTTCATTTTTCTCCTACCATGATAAATTCTACATGGTTATTAAGAAAGTCTTTGAAAATGTTGAGTTGAGTGTATGGGACGTAACTTCTAATTTTACTCTGTTTGTTTGTGTGGTGTTCTTTGTAGGTGATCTTGATGTTGGGGTACGTTGCATCTAAAGCTCTCACTAAAGTTTCAAAGTCAACATCCTCCTCTAAATACGCTGAACCATTACGTTTATAAGAATATCGAGTAATTTTATCTTGGATGTTGAGTTCTTCGAGGAGTGTTTGATGTACACGACACCAAGAATGTCCTGGGTCTGAGTAAATAACCAAAGTAATTTTAGAGCGTTTCATTTAATGCCTCCGAGTAGGTTTATATCCACTTCGACTATTGAAGACTATAACACACTGAGCAGAGGAGTCAAGATGTATTTTATTATAAATAGAGGTATCAAACAAAAAATGCCTATCACGGTTCTACGAAAACCTATAGGCTCTAAACACTTAGGAGGTGTCCAGCTATGCCTATTTATACCCGCTTTAAAATCTATCAGTTTATTAATCATGTAACTAATAAAAGATATATTGGTTCAACTAATAATATCATCAAAAGACAACAATCCCATGTCAATGCATTATTAAATAATAAACATATAAACAAAAAGTTACAACATGCTTTTAATAAGTATGGAGTTGAGTCTTTCAGTTTTCAAATCTTAGATGATATAATAAATCATGAAGAATTAGAACAGAAAGAAAGATTTTGGATTGATTACTATAACAGTGTTAAAGAAGGTTATAACATATTTTATCCTGATAAAAGAAGATCAGGACCAGGACAAACAACAGAAGAAAGAAAATTGAAAGATAGAGAATATAAAATAAAAAACAAAGAAAAATATAAATGTACACGAAAGAAATGGAGACAAGAAAATTTAGATAAAGTTAAACTATCTCAAAAGAAATGGAATAATAATAATGAGGAATGTTTAAATAAAATGAGAGAACGAAAGAATAATAATAGGAATAGTAGAAAACAGACAGATGAAAATTATAGATTAAATATAAATCAAAGAGCTAAAGAAACAAGAGAAGAAAGAATGAAAGACCCAATATATAAAGCGAAGATTCAGCAACAGAAAAAGGAATATAGAGAAAAAAGAAAGGCTCTACTATTAGAACAATAGTAGAGCCTTTAATCAATTACTCAAGAAGTTCTCAGCTTCTTTAATGAGAACTTCTTGAGTATTATGTTCAAACCCAATATCTACAATAAAATTAAACAGATGCCTTTGAAGTTGTCCAACTAGAGGCCCAGGAGTCAACTTAAAAATCTTAATTAAGTCTCCACCTCTCAAAGCTAGACAATTCACATCAACGACAGGTTCTTCTTTAAAATCAAATAATTTACGTCTACGCTTAATATCAGAAATGTTAAAGAAACCTTTGTTGATATTTCCTCTACGATCAGCAATTCTAATCCTCAACCAATCATTTTTATTAACTCCAAGATTGTGTAGTGTAACCAAGAACTTTCTAATAGCCTTTGGTGATTGCTCCTGATAACTACCAATCATATGAGTTCTTACAAGATTAACAATAGTATCCCGATCTTCATTAGAGAACTTCAATCTCTTCAACCAAGCATACACGATATCAGCACCAACAACTTCATGATTAATGAACGTACCATTACCATGAAAGTTGTACGCAGAAACCTTACCAGCATCGTGTAAATATCCAGCTAACCTTACCAGAGGAAATCTAGGACTAATATGATCACCAACAAGCATAAGGTGTTCAAAAATGTTTTCCTTGTGGTGCTTTCCATGAGAATGATCGACAGCCTTAGAGAGTCCAGGAAACACATAATCAAGAGCACCAATGATGTATAGAGCAGCAAAGAAGATTGAAGGATGCTTGACAGTCATAGCCTTCAAAATTTCATCCTTAATACGTTCAGGTGCAATTTCCTTAACCTTATGTGCATTTCTCTGAAGAGATTGCAGAGTATCGATATCAAAGCATCCTTCAAGCTTTGCGAGAAACCTACAGGCTCTCAAGATTCTACAAGCATCTTCAGAGATTCTTTCATCAGCATTACCAACAAATCGTACTGTGCGATTCTTAAGGTCATTAATACCATCAAATTCATCGATATAATCACCAGAGATAGGACAGAGAGCAATTGCATTAACTGTCAAATCTCTACGACTCAAATCATCTTGAATAGTATCAGCAAAGATAGGTACACAATTCTTAGCACCATTTTTATTAGGGTATTGGTCGATTCGGTAGGTTGCAACTTCGAAACCTTCTACCAGAGTTACCCCAAAAGTTTTACCAACAAGATTCACATTAAACCCTTGAAAAACCTTAGCAATCTGTTCAGGGGTTGCCTTAGTTACAATATCAAAGTCATGTGGTTCTTGTCCATCAAAGAAGTCTCTAACACACCCACCAACAAGATATGCAGGGTATCCAGATTCACAGAGCTTATGGATAATTTCGTAGTAGTTCATTTTATTCTCCAAGTTTTTATCAACATCATTCATCCAACAGTTGCTAATATAGTCTATTTGGAGAATAAATCAACAACTATTTTACTCTTATAGGACACCAACTAGGAATAGGTTGAATGTCTCGGTCCCACTCAACATACCCTGACGTTACTCGATTATTTTTCAAACTACACATATAATCTATAGCGTATCCATAGCCTTTTGTGAGTTTTTCAGAGACAAATGGGCATTTAATATCTCTTTTATTATCAACACATTTATCGATCTCAATTTGTATTAATGTCATTTTAATTACCTTGAATCCACATAATCAATAATTGAAATAGTGCCTTGAGTAACTCAGGATGAAGATAAAATAAGTACCCAAACAAACCAATAGTTAAAACTAATCCAGCTTTTACTGACATACTTTCACCTCTTTTGGCCATGATTAAGCTCTCTTTTTGTTGTTACGTTTTGGTTTATTGAGTTTTTTACGGGCAACCAAATCTTCACGATCAAATTCACGATTCTTTGGACCCTTTCCCATCTTCTCAACCATAACACTCTTCATCATTTTCTCCTTGAATTATTTAAGTGACCTTCAACCATTAAGCACAACCTAACACGATTTTAATTCTATATCAATAATTATTTTCCAAATCGTGCCACTTTTTCAACATATAAACTTCTCAAAAAATCTTTAATGTTTTCAGGTAGATCAATGAACATAACCCCAACATTATAACTATTTTTGAGTGTTTTGATATGTTTAACTCTACCTCTAGTTGTGATATTTTTATTACTGAACAAACATTTAACCGTAATAACATCATTTAACATAGGCAATATAGGTAATGATAAGAATATACCCCCAGCACTTATATCGAGCAAAATGCCTTGATAAATCGATTGTTCTACGTAAACCTGTACCTTGATGTAGGTATCATCAGAGATTAGCTTGAGGACATCATTTTGCGTCATTCTACCATGAACCCTTTTATCTAAGGTGTCCTGATAATTATAATCAATCCCCAAATCGAGACTCTGTATGTCATCCCACGTTTTCATATTATTTTTTGCGTACAGGGCAATATAGGCAATCATTAATCACAACAATAGGCACAATAAGAGTCTCAAAGAACAACACACCTAACATAGCATTCTGTGTATTAACCTTGTAAACTAACTCAGGATTTTTTTCATCAGTTACGCCAATACATTCACCATATTGAGTTCGTTCAGTACAAGCTGAGAGTGCCAACATCATAATCAACAGAGCCAATGTCACAATTTTTTTCATTTCTTTACTCCTGGCGAATTATAGAGGATTTTATAGTTTATTCGTCTTCTTTGACGACTTCTTTAAATTCTTTTTGGTCCTGCTGTTTTATTTTTGTTCTAGCCAGACGATTCAAGATAGCTCGATCCTTACCCCTACATCCAGTGCTACAGTTGCAATGAACACCACCAACACAACAAAGACTATCTAAGGTCTTGCGAAAAATATCAGCCATTTCTTCCTCCGTGAGAATCCCATCTCACATAATCACCAAGGTCAAAATCTTCACAACCGTTACTAAAATTTACAGTCATACGAAGATCTCGACCACACTCAGCATATCCTGTCCAGTGATTATCGACTGTGATATTTGCATTATATTGGAGTAGCAACCTCTGAAGCTCTCTAAGGAACTCTTGACTTTGATTCATCTCATCACCTTTTCAATTTCCAATCCATTAACATAAACTTGAGCAGGAGGTTCTTTAGAAATTATGAAACCTGCTCGACAGAATAAACAGAATACTATGATACCAAAAGTCATGAAAACTATCTCAGCTTTCTTTATACCACTCTCTACAGTAATTCGAGCCATTAGTATTCTTCTTCAGTATCACAATGTTTAAAGATAGTTATAGCATTAACCTCAAGCATTGCATTAAGTTCGCGTCCTGAATCATTGTGCCACTTCATAAACTGAGGTACCTTTTCATGCTCATTTTGTGCGACTGCGTTAATAACAGCAGTTCCCCAAATAACACAACTATTGATAAGTTCAGCTATCTTTTTACGATCTTTCTTTGAAATTCTCATTGTATTCCTCAGTTGATTTTGTTGTTCACTTCGACTGTTGAGAACTATACCATATCTGGATCAGGAGTCAAGCTATTTTAATTCAGATGCACATGTTATATAACCATACATAAAAGCATCACAATGAGATAACAAAGAACTGAGCATATATCGAGTAAGAGAACCACCACTAGGAGACACATAAACAACGTCATGGATGTGGTCATTACTACCGTTAACAGCACCAGTACCATCACTCCCATTTTCAAGATCACCATGAAAGTATGACAACCTTATTAGATCATCACGAGATAAACCCCAAGAGCTTTTTTCTACCCAAGCATCATGTGCCTTTTTTTCGATACCAGCTCTAGTTGTTCGATATCCACCATTCTTATCGAGAAATGTTCTTGACATATAATTTCCTATATTTGAAATACACATCAGGATCAGGAGTCAATCGATATCTGACTCCTGATCCAATTTATTTTACTCGAAAGAATAGATCTTGTTACTGGCACGAATCTCTCTAATACCATCAAGGTGGATTTTACGATATTGTAACTTTTTAACATTGAAGGTGGTCTTGAGATCAGGATGATTTGTGTCAACTCCAGAGGTAACAGCAGCCGAAGTATTTACCTTCTTAAGATATTTCTTCACGAGTTGCCTTCCATTGATCTTACACTCTCGACCATCAACCTTAGATGCAAAGATAGCGGTGAAGAACTTTCCAACTTGTTCGTCAATGATTTTATTAGCATTGATACGTTTTACCTTTACAACTTCAGCTTTCACATTTTTCATAAACATTCTCCAAGAATTTTTAGTGTTTACTTCTCAATCCAAACTGTATAAAGAACTATAACATTACCAGTTGCAAGAGTCAACCTTTTTATTTCTCTTGTACTGTGTTTTATCGGCTACGACTCTCTGGAAAAACCGAGGTGAAGATAACTCTTTAGCCACGATGTTTCTCATTTTGCGATCTTTCTTTTTCATGTAAATCTCCAGGTATGTTTGATGTTCGCTTCAACTTTTGATACTATAACATACCTGGAGATTGAGTCAAGAATTATTTACCGTTGTATCTCTTTTTCCAGCTTTAAAAATTCCACAGAAAATCAAGATAGCGAACCATGTCTTGAGTGTGTAAGGAATGGCAACCACAGGGAAAAGCGTATTAATAGCCCAAATAGACATAAACGGAACAAAAATAATTAAACACACAAGAAACAACATACCTGTAAGTCCACCAAAAATTTTCATCCAAGCACTCATAAATTATCTCCTCTTTTTTATTTTACTCTTGCCCTTGAATGATCTACTCCAAGGTGGACAAGGTTTAGTTAACTGTTGATATTTTTCTTTTTCACTCATCTCTTCAATATCACTTAAGATATCATAATATGGTAAGCTTTTTAATATTACATTTATTCTTTCATAATCTTCTGATCCGTACATCATCAGTTCATCCTCAACGATTAAAAATTTAACATCAGGATTATTCTCAAATAGTCTTTCAATCATTAGAGAATGTTTACCTGCGCCTATAATAACCACTTCAGACATCAGTCCATCCTTGAACTAGCATAAGCATTGATCCCGTTATCAGATAATACCTTTGCGAATGCTCTAGCGTATGCCTCTTTCTTTTGTATACTCTGACCATATTTTGATATCCAATAGGTCACACCACCATTGTATGAATCTTTTCGAGCCATCTCATAGGCAACCATCCATTTAGCGAACTTTGAGTATGCTGGTTTTATATTGACCCATGCGAAACCACAAGGCCCATCAGAAACCACATAGGATTTCACAACAGGACTTGAATCATCCATCATATTCTCATGTTGCTGTACTACCATAGGTTCAATGTAACACTCTTCAGCAGCAGCACAACCAGCATCATGAGCTAACATATACAAAGCATTCTCAGTCATCTCGATCACCAAATTGAATTAATGTTTACTTCGACTTTGGTACTATAACATATTCTCAGTGAATATCAAGGATTAATTTCGATTCCAGAGGTATTTTTCATGATCCTTGACGAGAGTTTCCATACCTTCTTCAATCTCAACAACCTTATAGTCTGCTTCAGTATTCAAGAGATTAAGAATAATCTCTACAGTCTTAATCTCTTTTTTAGAGAATGGACCGAGGACTACATTAGCCTCAACGGTTTGTTTGATGGTACCAAGACCACTATCGTAAACTTTACCCATATAATCAATTATAACATCATTTCTTAATAGTTCACGATACGCTTTGATTGATTTTATCTTTTTTTCACTGGAGTTAAAGATAATACCATATTTCTTATGATTTACATTTTTATTTTTATTTTTATTATGGACTTTAGAACAGAGGTGAAAGAAATTGTTATCAATGTTTCGACAATTATCAATGGCCAATTCAATAACTCTTACAACCAAGTCATAATCAATGTAGACACAATTAGCTCCTTTAGCTAATTTAAGCCGAGCAGCCGATATCTCAATAGTATCATTAAGCGACATGCTACGGATAAAGTGACTAAGAATCCAATCGATATTATCTTTTTTCAGAGCAACTTTCATAATCAATCTCCAAGATGTTATTGTTTACTTCAACTTTTGGTACTATAACAGATTCTCAGGGTATATCAAGGATTATTTTGTGAATACGAAGAAAGATTTATCATGAAAAGCACCTTTAATGTAATCAACTTTCCAACCAACTGCCTTATATTCATCTTCCACATCAAGATAATGATTCTCAAAAATAACATAGTGTTCTAAATTGAGGCGATTAGCAAGGATATCTCTAACAGTGCTTTGGTGTACTATCGCTTTTTTACCATCCCATTCTTTATGAATCTGTTCATTGAATATATCAAAAACTTCTGGTGGGAAATTGATTTTTTTCTTCTGAACATCTTTAGGTGAAATTGGTGTACTCATTTTTTTAATCCTCCAAACATATCTTTAAACATATCACTATAATTAAATTGAGGACTTGTTTTATTAGCCAAATCTGACATCTTTCTCTTATCCTCACAGTACGAACAGAGAACAACAGTACCTCTTTTAATCCTACTACCCTCAAAAATAATAGCAACCTTAGTTGAACATCCTGCACAATATAAAATTCGATCAGCCATAGTTATTCATCCGGTGTAATAAATGTTTTAAAGTCTTCCCATGTTCCAGTGAAGGCAATATACCCTTGATAATTCTTTACAACTATTTGATCCTTGTAAATATGATATGAGAATGCTTGGTTAATGTATTGAGTATCAGTGGGAAGCAACTTAATATCTAAGATACCTTTTTTAAACTCACCGATAAATTCTGCTGCAAGACATCCCATACTCATATTAGATTTATATTCTATATCATCATCATTGTCAACTACTTTTCGACCCTCTAAAAAATCATAGATCGCTTTACCATGGATAGATGGATATGAATTAAACTTGCGATAGATACACACTAAAGGTCTGCCATTCTCGCTATAAATGTATGTCAATGAATCCACGGTCATTTATTACCCTCTTTGAGATTTCTTTGTTCTTTTATCCAATTAAGGATTCTTCTCTTCCTATTCTCAAAATAATCTCTTCTACCGTAATAATCAGAGGTTCTTTCTATATACCAAAATAATTGATTTAAATCTTCTGGAGTTAGTTTAGTTACTTTATTCTGGTCAACCATTCGTCACGCCAATCCCAAGTATCTTCAACATCACTTAAATTTTTACCACAATACTCAAACATTTCTGGACAAAAATTATCTGTATGGTCTTTATTCCAAAAAGTTCCTTCTTCATCTGGAATCCACTTCTTACTCTCACACCACCTGATAATTTCAGAGACTTTATTGATCATATATTTAAATTCTATAGGCTTCACATTATCCCATACTCGACCATGATTGTCAATATATTTAAATGGCATTTTGGGATTAAAATCGGTAATCATAACTTCAGCATTAACACCTTCATAAGAGTTATGAGCTACACAAAGAATCTCTTGATTGTTCCTTAGATAGTCTTTGACGACTTTATTACATCCTGTATAACTTTTTTGTTTGATATTATATTTTTTCATTATTCACCCTCAAAAAATTCTTTATATCCAATTAAAACATTAGGGAATCTATTATAATCATTCTTAGTTATGATTGTAATATCTTTAACCCATACAGAAGACACATCATCAGCATTTAGATATAATGGCTTTTGTACAGCAGAAATCGCATTCCATCGATAAATTCCACTATCAATTTCAAAATCTTTACACCAGAACTCTTTAGTAACTCCATTCTTATAAATTATTTCAATAAGAATAGCTTGCTGAACTTTACCACCAGCTAATGTGTAAGTCAAGTCTTCTTCTCGGTAAGCCAAATCTTCAAGAGCAGATATCATATAATCACCTTATTTAATTACTACTTTTTTACCAGCGTATTTAATACGTTCACCTTTATATGAGAACGTAGCCCCATTTACGGCTTTTTGATGCTGACCTGACGTGAGGTTAACTTCCTTGCATGTAATCTGTGTAACATAAACAAATCGAATTTTCAACCTTTTTTTAACTACAGGACCATTTTCAAGCTTCATTTTATGGTAGGTATTACCAGAAAGTCCAATAGATCGCATAACTCTCTTAAATTCTGGTCCATGAAATTGTTTAGCTCTTGGCATATACTTAGAAACATACAAATGACAAATCTCATGAGGAACTGTAACATTAATCATGTGATCAGGAAACTCTTTGAGATAGTCAGAAGATACCGTAATCTTTGATTCTTTGAAACATGCAGTACCAGCTAAACCTCGACCCAACTTTCCAATCACAGCAACTACAGGAATCTTTGGGAATCCTAGTTTTTCCAGTTTATTCTGAACCTCTGCAATCTTTGTGTTAATCTCTGAAATGTTCATCATATCCTCAAAGTATTTGGTAATGTTTGCCTCAACTGTTAAAGATTATAACATATCCTAAACTGGTGTCAATGTTTATTTCATACCGTATACCTTATATTTTCTTTATTAATACCTACAATTCTCAAAGCCTCTGAACATATTGGACAGGGCTTTGCGTTCAGAGGCTCACCTTTAACACCATACCGACTAATAAAAATAGAATGGGCTTTTTTCAGGTTCTTACATCTGATAATTGCCGCTATCTCTGCATGTAAAAATTCTTTATCAGGCAACCCAACCTTACCAGCTAATTTCTTCTGGTAAGGATGGGTTTTTACATAGGAATTTTGCCCGATAGATAACACATGACCTTTTTTATTGTATATGATAGCAGTTATGTGTTGCTTCCTATGACTTGGCATTACTTAGCTAGAGGCCGCACATACTTAATATCATTACGATCTCCATGATTAACGGCAGCATGAAACTCACTAAACGTCATATTAACAACGTTAGTGTATTTTGGTGATTTCATACGTCCTGCTGAAATAGTTCTACCAGTCTTTTTACAGTAATTGTCCTTATCACTACAAACAGCAGCAGCAAATTCGATAGTGTTGCTATCCACCTCTCGATAACTAATAGTCATTCCACCCATGTTATTTACTGTACCATCTTCTCGTAGAACTCGAACATGACGAAACTTAACTTCATTTGGATCAACATTTTCATTCCTTTTCATAACCATTCTCCTTAATTTTTAAAAATTAATTCAGCAATCTCTGCATCAACAAAGACGCTGTTACTACCGTCAGCACTACATAATGCTAATAAATCCTTTACTTTACTTACCCATTTACCACCAACCCAACCACACATATCCCACTCATTAAGACCTAAAGCACCAACTTCATTAATAAGATTATTTCTCGCTTCTTCTCGATCATTTGGAGGGAAGAACCATCTCTTATCCATTTCCTTGTCGATTAGTTTTTCACGTCTGGAATCAATTCTAATCTTGACATAATCTAAGTATCTTTCACATGATTCTTTAACCATATCAACTGGAAATTCTCTATAACTCATAATTTCAAATCCTTTAAGTCTTTTATCTCTTTGATCGGAAAACAGTCTCTAAGAGCCCCCATATTAGAACTATCACGCCACGCTCTACAGACTTCAGAATCGTGTGTAAATCCTTTTATTTTTCTCTCATCAGATTCATAACCAAACTTCTGATACTCAACTAACAAATAAGTATATTCAGACATCTCAATCCTCAACCCAAAAAGGTTCATCTAGTTGTCTTGGAAACTCACAAGAATCTCTTCCGATGTTATAATCTCTTCCGTTGTATGATAAAACCATATAACTACCATTAATCTGAAAACCGAATTTATTCATTAATTCTTCAACCTCTAAAATATTTTTATACAGTTGAGATTTACTATTAATATTTTTTCGCATATTAATCCTCCAATTTCAGAATGTCAACGAAATTATCACCACAATCATAAGTAATTCTAAGCTTTCTGAAGACATCATAAGCACCGTTTTCCCATTTCAAGATAACCTTTTTTTTATCTTGAGTAATAACAGCCTCAAAGATCATTGGAACAATCTCATTAGGTGAATATTCTCCAATATAATGACAAACTAACTGACCTAATTGCTCTTCTGTGAGATTTTTCATAAATCCTCTGTGTTATTTTGATGTTTGCTTCAAGTTTAGATACTATAACGTATAATGAGATTAGGTCAAGCTATTTCTTATGGAACCAAAATTTTCTTTTTCTACCTAAAAATTCTGCGACGAGGAAAAATAAAGGTACAGGCCAAATAATTGTAAATAATAATAAAAAGGCTAACAATTTAATTAATGTGTCAACCTCATCCCATTCTTTACTTTCATAGAGAGTAGACAATAAAGAAAACACAAACCCCACACATACCCAAATTAGACCCATCATATCACTGCTCATAATAATCTCCTATTGACCACAAAGAACATACTCTGACATCCTTTCCCAATCTTGGTCTTCAAACTCAGAACGCATCTTACACACAGTTATCAAAGAACGCAATGATAATTCCTTTGCTTTATCCTTAAACAGATCAATGAATGCTATAGCGTCTTCCTTGACCTGTTTTGAATACTCTGGCAAAAAAGCTCTTGACTTGATGATCTCTGACATACGCTCAACGGTTTCTTCGAGGGTCATAGATACATCAATCATCAAGGAACGAGAACGAATAGCCTGATCAATCTCATCGGCATCATGATTAGTGATAAAGATGATTTGACCTGTAAACTCAAACCTCTGTGGCAAATCGTCTTCACCCTTAGTCCTTAACTCAGCACCCCAAGATATAATTCTTTTATCATAAGAATCTAAAGCTGCCTTCAAAATATTCAAAGCAGTTCCATTTTCAAGAACAGAGTCACAATCATCAAACACTATCACAGAGTCGTTATTTGCCCATAAGGAGCGATATAATGCTTTAGGTGTAGAGAAACCCTTAATGAATATGAAAGTGTCTCTACGGTCAATATCATCCTCTTCTTGAGTATTCATAGTAAAGTCTTCAAGACCGCTTTTTTCAAGAGCTTTACGAACTGTATAGGTTTTACCGAGCCCACCAGCACCAGAAATTACTACAGAAGGTTGGACACCATCAGCCACCATTGTAACAGCTTTCTCAAGGAATCCAAATCTCTCATTAATAGAAAATTTAGATTCTTCAACATCCTTGTACATACTCTTAGCTACTCGACCTTGCCCTTTATCTTTTCGAGTCCACGTACCTAGCTTCTTTTCGATGGCTACCTCTGCGCTTCTTTCAATATATCCAGAGTATACCATCTCACCTTTTACGAAAGCCTCATAGCGTTTACCAGTCTGATAAATGCCATCTAAGACACACTCTGTTGTATCCATAGCCTCTGCAATCATATTCATATCATCACCTTTTAGATTGTTATGTCCTGCTCGAATCGTGGCAATATAACATAATCGCAGAGGATGGCAATAACTATTTTTGATGTGGTATATCTTTTTTTACAATCTTATCAATTTCCTGATCAAGATAAACATTTAGATAATTAACCAACTTCACAGGAACCTTATCTAATTGAATTTTTTGAGCATTTTCAAGAAGATATGGAACTCCAAATATGATAGCAGTCTGTTTGGTTGTAGGTGTAAGAACTGCCAATAGTAAACTAAAAAAGAAAGCTAAACTCAAAATTCCATAACGCTTTATAAAAATTTTATTTTCTAAAATAAAATAAAGTCCACTAATAAATAATATAATTCCAAAAAAAATGGTAGAAATCATAAACGTAGCAAATAAACCATCCATCACCAAGAAAAAGTAGAGCATTAAAGCAGTCATTATTTATCCTCATATAATTTTTTAAGAATTTTAAGGTCTTCAATTACTTTAGTATAGGTAGAACAAACTCCTACATCATACTGATCACTTGAATAATGTAATCCAATACTATCAATGTACTTCTGAATGTAGTAGTCAATATCTTTGTTTTTTGGATTCTCTCTACATTCTCCTTCATGATTAAACATCTGCAAATAATCATCCAATTCAAGCAAACAGAAATCACATTTATATATCGTTAACATAATCACTCCACAATTAAACAGTATCTACATTGAAAGTTGAATGAATCCTTATCATGTTTCTTCTCTTTCCCATCTTCCTGCCACTTATAAAAAACAACATATTCAATTTGCTCTTTATCTTGAAATAACCATATAAACTTTTTTACATCAATAACTTCAACAATACTACCAGATGATGATTGCCACTTGGAGCCAATGATTATCTCATGATAATTAAACATCTTACCACATACAATTTTTCTTCCAAAGTGTTCCTCAATTCTTCTATTCATTACTATCCCTTCTTACTGAAACTCTCTTGAAGTTTTAAGTAAAGCTCTGCGAATCTCTTGTAAGCTGCAAAAGCTAAGTCCCTCATAATCAATACGACACTATGGTAATTGATCTCGTTTTCCCATTCTTCAGCTTTTGTTCTCAAAAGGCATTCACCGATATAACCATCCTTCTCTAGTTGAGCATAGTCAGCCAATATTATCTTCATATCGCGATTATTAATTTCGTCAACAAATTTATCCCATTTACCTTTGCTCATTTCATCACCTTACCGTGTTGAGCTTCGTATGCTCTAAACAAATTTTCAACAACCAAACCGGGAGTAAAATTACCAGTATCAACGAAATGCCAAAATTCAATAGACTCTTTTCTAATAGCTCTTGTAACTGTCTTTGGTTTCTTCCAAAATTCCCACCACTGTACATCCTCGGTGACATCTACAGTGGCAAATAACTCGTAGTTAATGATATTATCACCATTTAAACGGACAAACTTAAAATTAGAAACTTTCATAACCACCCCATACACTTAACTGTAACAAGAATACCAATAATACCAAGAATGAACGGTATATACTGAAAAATAATGGCTGTTACAACACTTCTGGTATACATAGCAAACACAAAAAATATAAAATATAATCCCATAATTCCAGGAAACAAGTTTATAAACATTTCATTCATAATTATCCTCACAGTAATCTAGTTCATTAAGATACCCACACTGAGCTACAATCTCTTCTTCTATACCAATTCTATCCTTTCTCGTCAACTTATTTTCAAGCCAATCGAAAGGTTTTCCATTAAACTTCAGAAGTTCCCACTCTATATCAACCCCACCATAATAATCTAAATCTGATGGACAATCTTGAGGGTTGCCGTACCAAGGTTTAGTAATGTTGTATGAAACCACTCCAATGATACATGGAGTGTCTTGAAAAGCTGACGCGAATTTAAGGATATACTTCTGTTCCATCGTTTACTCCATCGTTTAAGTTATAAATGACTATAGAGTAAATCATGAAGAGAGTCAATGATTATTTTAGATTGAACGTCTTTTTTCTTGGATAGTTTCTATAATGATAGGTTTATAATTATATTTTTTACTAATAGCATCTATCCTTGCTTTATAAGTATTCATAATAACTACAGGGCTTTCATCTTCACAACCAATAATTTTACTAAGTATACCGTTCTCTAAAAGAATTTGATTAATGAGGTAGGCGATAGAGGTTTTACCAGTACCAGTGCATCCTGTGACTGTTATTTTAGGTAAATTTTCCATAATTAAATATCCTCAAATTTTGCTTTTAATTTTTTAAATACTTCATAGTCTTTAAGATCCGCTTTGTATTGGAGTTCTCGCATCATCTGAAGTCTTCGTTCAAGTTCTGCGTCAGTCTCCAAGCGTTCTTTAGTAATCCTAAAGCATGGTGAAACATTATCATCATAATCAAAATGACGATATTTGTCTGTAACTAATTGAGCATTTCCACCATGTTCCTGAATCATATCTTTAACCCAGTGAAGTAACTCCTTAAAAGGCATCTCAAGGTCATAAAATTCAACGTCACCAAGATTATCTATTACCCTCAATTTATTCTCATTCATCAGTCACCTTTTCATGTTTACTAACCATAAAGTTGATTAACTTAACTATACCAGTAATCACTAAACCTACAACGAAAATACCCATTAAGGTAGCCTGAACTACATCACTGAATGTCCATACAAACATAATATTCCCCTATATTAAATATTAATTAATTTCTATTTTTAATATATGTAAAATCACCATTCACGCATCTAACTTTAGGGTTAATGAATACATCCACTTCAATATGATCAACTCCCCCTTTATCATTACAGAACTCTCCCATTTTCTTCAACTCCCATTGATACAGTCTTCCAGAACAACCAATACAAGAACAACTAAAAATAATAATTAACGAAATGATTAATAGTTTTTTCATAATTTAAACTCCCCACCACCTAAAATTGAATTACCACAAGTTACCAGACCATTTTCCTCATCCATAGAAGGAACGAAAACTAAAGTATCGAATCCGGCGGCCTTCAAGTTCTCTTCAACGCCTTTATATGGTGTGAAGGATTTATAACCATCGATAGTTTCGATACCGTTAGCTCTACATGCATTATTATTATGGATAGGAGTAATCTTACACATAAACTTATCAGGATCAAAAAGACTGACTAATTTATCCCCATCAATAATACTATCAGATGCAAAAGCAAAGTTCAAGCAATATTTTCTTCCAATAGGTTCTGGTAACTTATTGGCTATTTTAGAAATATCTTTAAGAGATAAAGAAAGGTTGTTAAACATCTTGTTCCTTTGAGAATCATCAGTGGAATTGATACTTAACTGTAAACCGGCTTGCCCATGATACACTACATTCTTGATATAGCACCAATCAAGGATAACTTCTTGCATATTCTTCAATCTTGTTGGTATAGATGTGGTAAAAACTGGATGTAAAACCTCAACCCGTACACCTGTTTCCTTTTGGAATGTTCTTTTTGAATCCTGTAGCCACTCTGTAAATTTAAAAACATTGGAACTATTAAAGGCTGGTTCACCCATACGAGCATAATGAATGTTTAAACGGTCAGTATAGGTGTTCTTTGGAAACATACTTAATGCAGAATATAACTGTTTTTTGAGATCATCAAAGGTTGCATTACCCTTGAAAGGAATCTTAGGACAGTCACAGAAATTACACTTTTGAGTACAACCGTATTGTGTGCTGAGAGTAATTACCCACTTCTCAGAGAGTGACGCACATTTACCGTTAGGAACTCCATTAATCTCATCAGTGAACCCTAGAAAATCTGCTTTGATATTCTTAGACTTACCATAATCACCTATACTAAGCGTTTCAAGCTGACCACGAGAATAGTTATTTGTAAAAAGGTAGCCAGTAGGAATTTGATATAGTTTCATAATCACCTCTAAAAGAATTAATAATCACCTCAACTGTTAATGAGTATAACATATTCAGATCATGAGTCAAGCATTATCTACCAATTTTCTCCTTTTTGAAAACCTTCAAAGAACTCATCATAATCTCTTAATTCATGAAAAACTGGTACCGAAACCGCAAACTCTTCTATCGATACTCCTTGATATTCTTCACCTACATTCATAGCACTCACAAAATTTGATGCCTTGGCTCTTGTTGCTTGTCCTTCAGGTGTTTGGTGATACTCTTGAATTTTCTTACTTTGGTGTTTCTTGCCTTCATCAGAGTGAGTATGAGAGTTAGCACATTTCAAAGAACAATGGATTCCTTCTTTGAAATGTTTAGCTCCACACTTAGGACATTCTTTTTCTACAACAACTTTGGGTGGATAAGCACATTTTTCTGAACAATACTTTGATTTTGCATTATAATGTGCTTTTCCACACCTATCACAAATATAAGTTTTCTTCTCATACCTAGCTAAAACTTCTTTGCGTCTTTTTGTTGCTATCTTTACCATCTTACCAATCTTCTACCCCTGATATTGGCACAACAAGTCTACCAGTGACCTTTTCTTCACCCATAGTAAAAGATCTCTCAAAAGACATATCAATAGAATACCCAATCCCACTATCTTGATTAAACTTTAGATCAAAGTCATCAACTTCTATGAATTGATCTAGTATTTTTTTAATCTTTACAATATCTTTTCGTTGTAATCTTAGAGGTTTCATTTATAATTATCCTTTGCTTCTAATTTATCAATCTTTTTAGTTAGACTTTTAATCTCATTACGCATTCTGGTAATCTCAGACTGTTTAATGCTCAAATCCTCATATTTATCAAGAAGCATAGCAATTTCATCACGTCCAGCTTCTCGTAGTTCAACACCTTCAGAGCAGATTATCATTTTACCCTTATCCCAATCAAAACCCATAGAAATGTGTTTAATTGGAACAGTAGGGGTAGCACCAACAGAACCTACACGTTGTACTTCAATTACTACTTGAATACTCTCTGCTGATTCTCCACCGCCGTAATTATTTGCTCGATCATAAGCAAAACTTACAGTCCTATATAATTCTTCTAAATTCATTTATTTCCCATTTTTATAATGTTATTAAAGTTCACCAAAGACATGCCATACAAGACTTCCATCTTGTACAGTAGCCATGTGACCATAATTATCTAAGTCTTCTTTAATTGGATTACCAGTACCGATAACAAGAATTTCAGCAGTAAATGTTTCCTTTTCATTAGGATTAACTAAAACCCACATGCAAAGCTCACCGTTTTGCATTTGACATGATAAAAAATCTGAATCTACAGGAAGGGTTACTTTCTGATTATCAGTGATCTCTAGTTTATATTTATAGATTTTTTTCATTATTTAACCTCTTTGTTTAAAATAGTGTCCATAAGACTTCTACTGATCATTTCTTTTTGAAGTCTCTTACATTCTGCCTTTAATACGTTATGCCTAAATTTTGATACTCGCATTTTATTCCAATCAAATACACCAGCCTCAGAGTCATGAGCTATATTAAGAAGCGTATTCTCACTCAAAGATCCACAGGTATCTTTATGGTATCTCACTTCTAAACCTTGGTATATAACACCATAATAATTACCAACTTTAATTATCTCGATATTAGTTGCAGAACAATATGTAGTAAGAGAAAAGATCATAATGAGTGTATTTAAAAATAAACTCAAATTTCGCATTGTAACTCCTCATATAATTCAAAAATATCAGACTCAAACCTTAAACGCATCTTTTCAATAATATCATCAGGTACATTATGAATACTACCATAAGTACCAGTACATTCAATAACTGTAGGAATGATAGATATTCTTCTAGCTAATTCAAAGTAAGGTTTTAATTCAGCTTTCGTTGTAAAAGTATTAGATACTATAACACCTTCATATAATCCTTCACTAAAAAGTATAGTCTTAGTTCCATGTAGACACCATTCATGGGCTTCTCTAAGTTTAGTTTGATCAAATTTATACTCTGGACCAAACCACATATCAGATTCAAGATGATAATGACTTCTGAAAGTTTTAGTAAGATTTTTAGCAAAAGTTGATTTACCAGATCCAGGAAGACCACGAATGAGTATCAATTCCATATTAAATAGCTTCCCACTTGACGGTGACTGTAAACTTACCTTTCAAAAGACCGTCATCATCAAAGATAACATCCTTTGTATCAACATTATATCGATTACTAAAGTTTTCAATCAAATCCTGATCCAAATCATATAAACCTTCACCATCATAATCTTTCTTAAAAATTAATGCCATAATAATCTCCTTTTATTCTTTATCTAACCAATCACTAAGCTCTGTGATTGGTATTACTTTAGGAATTACATTACCCGCACTGGTTAAGTATGTAATCTTAATCTCCATACTCGAAAACCACAACTCAAGTAATTCATTTCCTTCACAAAAATCATTCTCAAACTCTGATGGACACTCTGGACTGAATATCGAGTTCTCTAATAACTCAATCCATTCAATATAATTCTCAATAACTGTATTCATATTTAACACATCCCCTTCTTAATTTCAATCTATTTTTTAACCATTTCTAACAATTCGTTGTAAGAAATTATGTTTGTCCCAAAGGTTCGAGCCTTCTGATTCTTTGAGCTATTACCACCAGGATCATCTGTCACTAGATAACTGGTGCTTTTTGACATACTTTTAACAATTCCACCATTATCATTTATAAGAGATTCAATATCACTTCTCTTCATCTCAGATTTTCCGGTAAGAGCGAATGACATACCCTTAAATTTATCACTAGATGTACACTTAAAAATTAATCCAGCACCTATTAAGAACATATAGAGTAACCAATTATCATCCATACCTTCTCTAATGTTTTTAGCCAACACCTCACCAATACCATCGATCAAACATAGATCATCTTTAGAGATTTTATATAATTCTTCTAAAGTATATTTTCCCATCAAAGTTTTACTGAGAGTATTACCAACACCAGCAATACCAAAAGACATTAAAAGTTTATCTGGAGTGGTATCTAAGGTTTTCTTAATCTCATTAATAATCTGTTTAGCCCTCTTCTCACCAAAACCTTCAAGTTCAGCAATAAATCCTTCAGTTAGATCATAAAGACCGCAAATAGTATTAATACCAAGGTTCTGAAGAGTGGTGTAAGTTATTTCTTCAACTCCATGAGACAATAAGAAATGTTCAACCTTATATAGATTTTTTTCAGAACAATTTTCATTAACACAGAAGAGGTCAATACCTGTCTTTGAATATTCCAATATAGAATCACAATATGGGCAATGTGTAGGTAATCTAAAATATTCACCAACCTCAAAGCATTCTGTGATAAATGGAATAACATCACCACTTTTTTGAAGACCAATAACAGCACCAGGACTAATTTGATTAGCTTCAATAAATTTAGCGTTAAAACCAGTTGCTTTAGAGATTGTAGATCCTGATATGTTTACTGGCTCAATGTAGACTACAGGTGTCATTTTACCTGTCCTTCCTACACCCCAAACAACTAGCTTAACAGTTGCTTTGATAGCTTCTGCATTTACTTTGAATGCTGCAATATTCTTTGGGTAATAATCTTCACCGATAGTAGCATCATTTTCATTAGCAACAACAAGACCATCGATCTCAAAAGGATATTTAGATTTCAACTCAAGATAGATTGCTTTAAGTTCATCTTCAATATCTGGATCATTAACATGGAAAGAAAATTCGTAAGGAATTAATAGTGTTTTATATTTTTTAAGGAACTCTATATGTCTACTGTAATAAATGAATTGGTGATTGAATACATGGTAGAATACTAAAGTTATATATTCAATATTCTCACCATCACTGCTATTAATAATACCTGATACAGCATTTCGAGCATTCTTATAACCTAACTCTAAAGCTTTCTCGGTAGTCATCACAGCTTCACAACGAGTTTCAAGAATACCTGAATGTTCGATAACTGGACATATCTTAGTAATCTTATCAGTTACAATCTTTCCTTTATATCCATCACCTCTGGTTGAAGCAAGAGAGCATTTTCCATCGGTGAATTTAACATAAAGAGAAACACCATCTAGTTTAACACTACAAGCTAATGATTCAATTTTCTCATCATCAATCCATTTAACAAGAGATCCATTAGCTTTCACTTTATTGAGACTTCCAAGGATATATGGAAGATCGAAGTCTCCTTTAACATCAGGAGCACCTACAGTCTTAAAATAAGGATCATCAGTAAAGAGTATCCTAAGTGTATCCTTGATTTCATCATACTTGGAATCTGATACTAAGATTTCTCCAGTATTATAATAAACATCATCACAGTGTTTAAGAAATTCTATATCGTAAATCATAATCAACCTCCATAAATTTTCTGATAAGACAATATATTCTTTAGTTTATGTCGAGTATCATGTAAAGCATCAACGTATCATCGAAAATACTCTGCCTCTTCAGCATCTAAGGCTTCTCGAAATAAGGACTCATATTCTGAAATCCAACAATCAAGTTCCTCAATCAAACTCTCAATTTCATTTTTCAATTCTTTATCAATCATCGGTTAAACCATACAATATGTGTAAATCTTTTATCAGGATTCTTTAGAAATCTGGAAGGACTTGTTTCAATATTACTCATCTTATTTTCGAAAGCATAATTTCCAAAACCATCATAATCTATAAAACCACCACATTCACATACCATTTGAAACTCTTCGATTGGCATTAAATCACCATAATTAGGAATATCTTCAAAACTTATTTTATCTTTCATACTGGTTCTCCCATAAGTTTAATAGAATCCTTAATTAAATTACCATCAATGTAAGGAAACGCTTTCTTAACAATACCAATAAGCATGTTAGGATTCTTTACATTACTCATATCAACATTTTTCTCGATCCAATCAATGATCTGAATATCACGAATATTAATCTGATCAACAATATCTGAATTGAGAAAGAAACAAATATCATTAACAAAATAACAAGAATCTTGATATTCCTTTGAGGTATAAGCTAATTTATCTCGCATATCATTCTGTTTTCTGATGAGAGAAACAAAAATATTAATAACATCTTTATCCTCCATTACCTTCATCTTACCACGTTGAGTTTCAGCCTTTAGAAACTTTATATTATCAATGAACCTTTTAGCGTCCTTCTCTTTAATAGCCTTCTCTAAAACCTGATCAATCTTATCCTGAATACTCATAAATTCACCTCATAGCCTTTCATTATTAATTCTTCTTCTATACGTTTACAAAGTTTCTCTGAAACTAAAGTTATAGGTAATAAGTCTCCAACAGTACCTTTACCAGTATCAGTACGAACCCATAAATCCTTTTGAAGTGTCACTCTCAAATTACCAAACCAAAACTGACATAAATTACCAAAAGGAATATATCCCCATACATATAACCACAAAAATAATAACTTCTTCTTCACATAACCTCCAAATATAAATACCCCAAACTCTTCAGTATGAGGTATCTTAGACTATCTTGAGTTGTCTGTCAAGGATTTTTTGTTATTTTAATGTATTTCGCATTACCTTTAAAGCTGCACCATCGATTATAATAATCATCCGATAATAAAGATCCTGAGTTAAATATATGAAATGTTTCAAGATAATTGAGATCACTCTTATTATCACATAAATGAAGAATAACCCTATCAAAACTATCCCTACCAAGCCTTTTAACATCCTCATTTAATTCAATATTTGAGCCATAGTAAGTCATCCAAGTCGATTCAACTCTGGATTTTATTTTTTTACCATTATTAATTTTAGTTTTAGCTTTAGTAAATAATTTACGACCCAAGTATTTACGACCATTGGTTTTATTAGTTATCTCATAAATAAAACCAATGGATTTTCCTATCAGATTCTCGGTAAATATTTCACCTTGATACTGCCAAGCATACCTTAATTCTTCTAACTCTCTATCAATCTCCACCATCCTCATCTTCCTCTTCATAATAATTGTCAGAGTCTTCATCGATCTCTTCTTTTATTATGTAGGCAGCACAAATGGAGCAATATTGTGGGGAATCCTCTACGGTTTCTTCATCATAAATTATCGTGTACTCACTTTCACACTCATAGCATTTATAGTGTATCTTAGCCATTTTACTCTCGAAAATGTTCTGGACACCAGTTAGCAGGTATATGTCCATTAGCAATTATTATATCTCTATATATCTCTTTTTCTTTAACAAACTTCTCATGTACCAAACTCCCTAAAGTCTTACAAGTAACCCCATAAGGACTATGATAAAACACATCTTGAACTAAAAGAATTTGTCTTCTTAACCATAAACAATGATCAAATATCCAGTTATCACCAAAAAATAATTCTAAACCTGAGTCTATAGGAATCCAGTTGTCACGATGCATAAAGAAACACATAAAGCAACCAAAGGTATTATCTCCTGGTTGAAATTCTTTTAATCTTATCATACCATCAACAAAGTGATTAGTGACAGGATTAACTGATAATCCTATAAGACCGAATTGTGGTGTGATATAATTATATACTCTATTAAATATTCGGGTATCAATAATCATGTCATCATTCATAACACAGATCTTATCAAATTGGGCTTTATTGACTCCCAAATCCCAAGCAGGATTTACAAATATATTTTTACCCAGTGAATGGATTTTAACTTTACTATTTTCGAGTAAACGTGATACTGGCTTTTCTTTTTCGTTGTTATCAATGATTATAATTTCCCCTACAAGTGGATGATCAATCAAGTCACTAAGATAATTAATGAATGGTTGAAATTTCCACATTGTAGGGATAATTACACTAATCATACGATCTCGCAGCTTCCACCAGAACACGCAACTTGTTCTTTTAGACTTGTGTTATCTTCAACTTCTTTCACTTGAGTGAGATCGATATCTTTAATATACTTCATCATATTTTCATACTCTTCCTTAGTGCAATCTGTAAAAGGAGTTTGTCTATAAGACCCCCCATCAAAGTTAAGAACAGACATTCCAGTATAACTGTCTCGATTCTCCCACATCCAGTTTCCAATAAGTTCCCAATCTTCATCCTTGAGAGAAATGGTACAAGACACATTATGAAAGTTCTTACCCTCTTTATGTCCTGCACGAACCCATTCTAAATTGAATTTTTTAACCCTCTCACATAAATCTAAGGCACTCTCAGTTCTCAAAATGGCACCTTCAGGAGCTTTTTGAGGAATGCATATAACTGCCTCTAGGTGTGGTTTGAAAATACAATCCTCAACCAATTCTGGAAGGTTTTCGATCATATAATTATAAAGCGCCCCGTTCTTTCCAATTCTCATACGTCTAACATAATAATCGTTATGCCAAGCATGAATACCTGAAGCAGACCCAACAACACAACTAGAGGTTCCTGAAGGCTTTACTGTGCATGTTCTAGGTGCTACACTGATACCTAATTTTGCTGCATATTCTTCGTTAGTTGACATTACGATTTGAGCTGCTTCTTCTAAATTTAATCCAAGAACAGCACCAGACCCTATACCTGTCATGGATACACCAATTAATGCTTCTTTTTCTGTTGCTTCCTTCCATTCTGGCCTTAAATAATGAAAGTCTGTGTATGTAGCTTGAAGAGTTCCGATAATTGATGCTGCTCTGGCTCTAGCATTTAACTCTTCTTGAGTATGAATATCTGATGCATTGATTTCATTAAGATTACAGAATTGATGTGGATTCAATGAAATTTCTACACAAGGATTACAAAATACATCATAATCATCAGTCCAAAAGAATCCTGGTTCACCTGCACCCGATGCTTTAACGATATTCCAAAGGTGTTTAAATTGTTCCTCTGAGACTTCTCCACGCTTTAATATAACGCTATTATTAGCCCTACCTCTTTGGGGATTGAGTTCATACCAAGTGCCAGACTTACATGAAAGCATATCCATATCATCCATATCAAACCCACATATCATTGCAGCTCTACGGATACCACCAGCGAGTACAGCATCAGCAATATAACAGCAGATATCATGGACTTCTAACGTATTTAATTTACGTCCAATAGAATCAGTAAGGATTGATCTAATTCTTTCTAAACAAATACGAAGAGGATCAGGTCCAGGAGCTTTACCACCGGATGTGACTAATCTGGCTCCTTTAGGTCTAATATCTCTAAAGTCGAATAGTGGCTCTGATTTTCCTTTAGTGTATGCTTTAATTAATACTTTTATTGAATCAGACCAGCCTTCAATTGAGTCCCCGATAAGGAATCTACGCTGTTTATTCTTTGGTCCTTGGATAATGGGTAACTTTTTAACGTGTCTCTTTTGAACACTATAACCAACACCAGTACCACCAAGGAGAAGAAACATCAACTCAGCGAATGCGAAAGGATGATCCATTGGCATATAGGCACAATTGAAAATCCTTGAGTTAGAAATCTCGATTGGTACACCAGCAAATTGCATAGAACGCATTGAAGGGAGGACTTTCTTAGTCAAAACAAAGTCTTCATAAATCTTAATGATATCTTCTTTCAAAGCTGGAAATTTCTTGACGTGCATATTCAAATTACGATGACACAACTCAGTCCATGTTTCACGTCTCCCTAAAGCTGGTACAAATTTTGCATATTTATTAAAAACTACTACATCACTTAAAATTCTTTGAGATTTATCCATAAACGCTTTCCTTAGTTAATTATTATTTACAAATTCATACATCATTGGGAATATATATGATATCTCTTTTGCACATCCCAAAGCTATATCTATGTGTTCATTTTGAGTTCCATTCTTACTTCTAAGATCTATGTAATGTACCCACGACCTTAGCGAGCCATTCATGTACATTCTTGATTGTGTACATCCCTCTGGTAATACACATCGAGCTTGTTCTTTAGCTATACCATTACTTACAGCCCACTCATAGATTTCTTTAGCGTCTCTAATGATCTTTGATTGCTTTTCCACCCAAAGATCAGATAACTCTCTCTGTTCTGGATCATTTAAATCAAGGACTAAACTATTCTGACGATTCTTAGAGTCTTGTAAACGGCATTCTCGCACTTCAAACTTCATATCCTTAGTTGGATCAGCATACCTTTGTGAAAACTCCTGAAAAGCAAAACTGCGGTGTCTTAATATCTGTCTACCAATATCTCTAGTTGTCTCAATCTCCAGACATGCACTGACCATTTCTAAAGGACTCCAGTGTTTATTTTTCACTAGATATCGGATTAGCTTACCGGCAGTCTCAGAGTTATACTGATTGTTAGGATTAGATACACGAGCACAAAATGCAATTAAATCTTGTACATTTTTTAACTGTTTCTTTGTTAATTTTGTGTCTATAGTATCATCACTACAAACTGGTGGGACTTGCGAATAACTCAATAACCTTACATTCATATAAATCTCCTTATACTTTCTTCCACATGTTTAATTTTAAATTTGCTTCAATATCTGAAAATGTGTTTGTAACTATAACATTCTCTATATATTCTTGAGATTTTCCATTAACGATCATATCATTTATATCTTTTTCTACTATATTACTTGGCCAAATAACAATCTTAAATTTTTTATCTATAGCTTTCTTCATGAGTTTTACTATTTCAACATTTCTATTCTCATTATCAAAGATTAATACAGCACTCTTGAATTTACTACCGGTCACCAATAAATTTGAGTCACCAGAAGCAACACAATTATCCACAAATAAACTATCTAATGGACCTTCAACGACTCTTACGGGAATATCTAAAGACACTCTATCCATACCATATACTGGCTTCTTATCTACTGGATTCTTATTTATTGTCACATATCTTACCACATTCTTTCCTTTCTCTAAGGATCTTCCAGATAGTGCAATCAATTCATTATATTCATTGAAGTAAGGTATTACTAATCGAGTGTCATCTCTAATTTTCTCAACACCATGATTAGGAAATACCTCATCAGCTAACTGTTTATAGTGATCAGTATAGTACAGTATATTATAAAACTTCTCTGGTATATTTCTTTTCTTGATATATTTAAGACATGAATGTGTTAAAGGAAGATCATTAATCAATTTAGCATTCAACATATAACTTGGTTGATCAATCTTACCGAACTTTGGTATAGGAATATTGAATACTGGTGTCTTGGTTTTTCTTTTTCCAGTTTCTCCTTCCTTATATTTTTCTAATATATATTCTTGATATAATGAAGGATCAACGTGTTCAACAAGCCCACCTACGTTAGTCCCATAAGAACAGTTATAACATTTATAAAAGTAACCATTATTCTTTCTATAGATAAAACCACGAGCTTTACTTTTATTTTTTTGAGAATCGCCACAGAAGGGACAACTGAAATTGAATAGATCATCTTTCTTCTGCTTAAAATTACGAAGACGAGATGATATAAGACGTAAAAATGTTAGATCAATGTAAATACTCATAATAAAAACTCCATTAAAAATAAAGCTCACTATATGTATAGTGAGCTTTTCAAAATTACTTAAATATTTCTAAAAATTTAATAATAACATTAAAATTACCTAAAATCCAACCTAGTAACACGCCAGCACCAATAACCATCCATTTATACTTTTCAAGACTAGATGATAATGAGTCTGCTATAGTTAAATTTTTTTTTTCTGGTAAAGATTGGTTCTGGGTTATTATATCAGATCGCAATCCATCTATCTTTTCAGAAATACTATGTTCTAAGTGGATCATTCGTTCATGCATCTCTCTATTGACAGCAGTAATCCTTAAATGCAATTCTTTAATGTCGTCTTTTAGTTCCATTTCTGACTTTTCATGTTGTTCATGCTTTTGTTCGTGAATAGTAATCATTTTAAGAAGATTAGTATTTATCTCTTGTAATTTCTCAATTGAATCAGAGACTCTTACAGAAACCTTCTCACATTGTCTATCGGCTAATATTATATCTTTTTCCAATAAACCTACTTGTAATTTTAAATTATTTATATCATCAATCGTTTCGCCCATCTTAGTTCCTTATTATAATTCTTCGTCAGTTCCCTGTTTAGGAACTTTCTTTCCTCTTCCCCTATCATTATAATAAGTTTCATCATCTTCAGAATGATAATGTGCTCCAACAATCTTCTCCTTACCCCTAGACCATGCAGCTATACCTAAAACTGCACCCATAGCTAAATGAAAAAGTCCACCACCTTGTAATGTTAGAGGCAACCAAGCAGTAGTTACTACACCACTAAAGAATGCCTGTAATAACGACCAAAGAACTGGAAAAACAATAAAGTCAATAACACACACAATTAGATACATCCAGGCCATAGCAGGTCGCCATTTCCTGTTCATCCAATCTTCTTTAGTCATTATCCAATAATTCCAAGAATCCTTTCATATTTCTCGATACGATCATCAAGACCAATATAACCACCATTTATAGCTTTTGTCAATCCCCTCATATCACCACGGTCAGAGAATCGATTAAGGTTGTTCTTTTCCCAGTACCAACATGCTGAGATTATAGCCCCATCGAATGTTTCAAGGTAAGAAGAAACATCATCTAAATCCATTTCAAGATAATCAGCTAATTCTTGATAGTTATTTTTACCTGTAATTTGGATAACACCTCGACCTTTATACTTCCAACCATCATTAGAGCCTTCAGAACCGTTACCCATACGATTCCCATACACTCGACTAGCGATAGCTTCTTGATTATGAGCATATTTCTTAGCAATATCATCTGTCAAGAAATATTTAGGAAAGACTTTACGAAGACTTTCCCATTTATAGTTTAAGTTTTCTGTCAATCTCGTAAATTCTGTACTCTCATGAGAACATTGAGCTAAAAATGCAGCTATTCTCTCAGAGGTATCTATACTAAACTCTGGAAGATTATCTGCAATAGCCTGATACCACTCTTCAATAGATTTATTATTAGGTAAAACTCTCTGTAATTGTTCTAATGTTATCATTTAATATCTCCATAAATTGACTTTTGAATTTTATACCATTGAATCCATGCGTCAGTTTTTATTTGACACTCATAATATCTTCCATAGTTTGTGACAATTATTTGAAGAACCTCACTCATTTTCTTTTCATCTTCTTTAATTAATAGTAGATCCTGACAGTTTGTTTGGATACTTTCAGGTGCATCTGGAAATTTTGGAAGTTGTTTTGTAGACACACAGCTTGAGAGTATTAATAGAGTAATAAATAAAATAATATATCTTTTCATGTCATTTCCTAGCCGCATCATTTAATATTGATATTGTATATGTACTAACTTTACAATCTTTATCAATATCTGTTGACCTTTTGATTATTCTATCTCTATAAACTAATTGTTTCTTTTCAACCTCAACAATCTTATCTTTAACTATATACTCGATCTTAGAGGTTGCTTCTCTAGCCTGTATCTCTGCTATCTCAATTTTATGGTTCCACTCTTTAGCTTTATCTAAGTATTCATTATTAACAGCTAATCCACCCTCCAGAAATAGCCCTAAAACCAACAAAAAGATGCCACCATACTTGATTATACTCTTATATACTGTTGGGACAAGACCATAAATAATATCTCCCATAAAGAAAGAAAATATGAAAGCTCCTAAACCGAGGCCGAGTAAGGTATGAATAAATATAGTTGGGAGATAAGTAAATATGAAGATAAGAAAACTAATCATGTTGGTAATCTTCTAGTCAAAAAACTCTTAAATGACATCACTTTATTCTTCTTACCTTTCTTAACTCCAGGCTCCCCTTGTGGACCTACACCTATACCAGCAATCTCTGGGCCGGTGCTATTAGTTGGAACTCCACCAACCATAGCTGCACCATCTTCATTTATATTCTTCATTTAATTTTCCTTAGTACCTCTACTATATTCATATCAACAGGGATATCTGATGATATTATATCAATACCGTCGATACCTATTATCTTTGATTTCATAATATTAAGAAACAATAGATATGTCTTTAATATTGAATAATGTTCGTTAGATATCTTATAGAAGAGTAATCTAACAACAACTTCAGGACCAAAAACATTATTCAGAATAACAAGATGATTGACGACTAACCTTTCTCTTAATTCTCCGAGTCTCTTATATCTAGTAAAGAGACGGTTCAGATAATTAAACCGCTTCATATCATCATCAAACTCGCTCATCATCATACTTGGCTTATCATAAGCTTTTACAGCATATAATAAAATATTTTCATCACTTAAATTATTAAACATCTTCCTCTGATTCATTATCGTCTAACATAATATCTTCAATACCTTCTTCATCTGTGATTTCTGCGTGAAAATCATATGTCCCTTCATCTAATAGAACATATATTAAATATAGATAATACATACCATGACTAGAATCTAATGGATTCTGATTCAATTGAGGCATATCATAGGCATCTCTTACCTTACCATACTGATCCATTTCGAGAACAACTTCATCACCATCTGATTCAAGATCGTAAAGTGCTGGAACATCTAAACCATACCTATTCAACACTTTACGAACTCTTTGGATACCAACAACTGGTGATAAAATTATATCCCGTAATTCATTCCCAAGGCGGAAATTTATCTCAGCACGAATCTTAGGATTTGTGATCGATAATGAGCTATCAGTAGGCGGTTCATGTTTAATAACTGCCTGACCAGTTTCTATGTTATGCATTATGAGTTAGGGAATTTAGCATTTTCAGCATCAAGAGTTATAGACCCCATAGCAACTAAAGTTTCCATCTGTACACGATTAGCACGACCACCCATAGTAACAACTAAAGATGCTGCATTAACTGTAGTCCCATTAGCAACGTTAGCGTATGGTGTTGATGTAAATGAACCACCATTAACAAGTGTAATAGTTGTAATAGTATTTGTAGTTGTATTAACTGTGTAAGATGCATTTGCTGCTGTTAACGAACCACCACCAGTAAATGTAATCCAACCATTTGCATTGTAATTAGTTCCACCGTTTGCAATTCTGATAGACTGAACAGGTCCGATACCTTCTTTCCTCAGATTCCATCCAGCATGTTGTACCTTCTTACCTTCTCCAGCAATACCAGCTTCAACTGCATCTACTCCGAAATCACCAACGGCCATTCCTGTTACAAACGCAGAAACTTGTGTATTACCGAATAGTGCTTCTCCATTAGCGTTAACACCTAAACCACCAATAATAGTAGATTTTGGTGCATTATTAGCTTGGTCTTTATTTCCCCATAAACTCATTGTGATTCTCCTAAATTGTTTTTATATATTTATGTTTTTATAACAGTATCATTTTCAGAAAGTTCAGGATCAGGATCAAATACATCCTTACCAGATTTTTTCTTTAATATGTCTTTAATAACTTTTTTCTTTTTAAAGTTATTATCTGCAATATCTTCAGAGGTCTTATGTCTCAATGTTAGGGCAGCGTTTGTGTTTCCTCTTGTATCTGGCTCTGTTTTATCCATATTATAACTCTAAGTATTTTATTTTATTTTCTTGGTGGTGTTTGATGATCTGATTTCTGGTGTTCCTTAATGCTTCGGCACCAGCTTCGTTACCGTGTGTATTGAAACCTGTTACAGATACTCCAGTTGTCTTATGAATAAAAACAGGGTGCTTGCCGTGACGAGTCTCATCAAAACCATTGGCTTTGATCCATTTGTTAGCTTTAGACAACTTATGACCTGAAGCATTCCATTCATTTAAAGTCTCCTCGGATATATTAGCCACATCAACTTCCTGAAAATCAAAGTCTTCTTTAGCCATTTTAGTAGCTGTCGCATACATTACTTCCTTTGCCCTTTTACCATAAAGATCTTTGAATGACTTTTTATTCTTTTTCATCCCATGTACAATATTTTCTTTCTTATCACCTTCTGAATCTGATAATGTTCTTTCATCGAGGTCTTTATAGGTTTTTTTGGTAATACCTTTTCTAAGTCTCTCAGCAGATGCAGCAATTCTTTTATAAGTCTCACCTTTTTTTGAGTAATCTGGCTTTACTCCATTATTACCTGCATTATCCATATATTTTCTACTTGGTTTACCCCAAATAGGTTTATTAGCACACTCATCAGATTCATCTAAATCTTCTTTTACTAATTTAGTCATATGCATATCTAAAGCTTTCTTAGCAATATCACTATTATTTCCATCTTTATAGTAAGCACCAGATGTTGAAATTATTGCACCATGAGCTACATCATGTTTATTAGATGCATTACTAGCACTTTTCCTAGATGTATGTAATGTAATCTTACCAGTTTTATTATGATGTACATAATATCCTAAAGGACCGATACCATCTTCATTTAGGTCTTCTTTTTGTATACTTACTGCCTGAACAGATGCTTTTGAAATTTTCTTATTACGGATTTTACCAGTAGATTTTTCTTTAACTTCACTAACTTCTTTATTAAATTCATCTTCAGTAGGTTCTTCTGTTATCATTTCTGATAATGCTTTAAGATTTTTTTCTTTGTAATTTTCTAATAACTCTGTAAATTTCATTGGTTTCTCCTTATACCAGTTCAATCCAGTCTGCCTTTGTTAATACTTTAATATTTGCTTGTGTTGGAATAATAGTTAATATAACCTCTTCTGTTGTACCATCTAAAAATCTACCTAAAATGTGTTGAAGATTATTTACTCCACTACCAACCGATACAGCTTCTTGAGCAGTAACGAATCCACCTTGCACAACTCTACCATTTGTGTTAGCCCAACCTGTTACACCTACATTATACTCAATATGCCTATTATCAGATTTAGACTCCCAAGTTCCTCCAATAGCAGTAGCTCCAACCCAAATTCTGTATGATATTGTTGCATTAGAATCAACGTATATATGAAAATTGTTTGGTATTACAACATTATTGCGTCTATCTGCTTTAAGTCTATAAGATATTAGTGGATATTCCCATCCAGCAATAGGTAAATTATCTGCCACAGCTATAGTATAACCCCTACTAGCACCATCATTGATACCTTCTAACGAATACCCACCCTCAGACATTACCGCAGAGTTAATCTGCTTTAGGGTAGATGGGTCTGAAGTTACTCCTGTGTTAAATATTTGATATCTTATAGGAAGACATAGGGTTGTCATAAAAACGTTTGTTGTAAAGTTAATATTATGAAATGTATGTGCAAGATAGTGCTTACCTGCTATAACGAAACCAAATCTAACACCAGATACACTAAAGCTGGCCATATCTATCCATAAAATATTGGCTCTTGTTATATCAACGGATTCAGTTATCTTAGCAATTTGATTGGAATATCCAGTACCATCAAACTTATCATAATTCCATTCACTTTGGGGTACTCTAGTCTCAACTATCGACCCAGTAACATATGTCCGAATTACAATATAATTCTGAACTCCATCGTTCTCTAAATATATACCATTTTTATCATCAAAATAACCAATTCTTTGTGTCAAATTAGCCTTTGGTTGATTTGCCACAAAGGATATTAAAACTATAGTAGATTTTCCTGGTTGAAAAGGTGATACCTGTTTAGATTCTCTAATAATACTATCACCAGTAGCAGTACCAACATTCAAATATATACTACTCTCATTTACATTGAATGTTGTGTTTGCTGTACCTACAGTAATACTATTGAACTTATTTTGAATAGCACCTATACGTTGTGATGAAAATACAGTAAATGGCTGTGATACTCTAAACTTACCGTAAGCATCACACATAGCTCCAGAAGGAGTTATTGATTCCATTAAACCCATAGTCTCATATCTCGTTAATACTTGGTGAGAATCTATTTTATTAATATCTGTTCTAAATTGCATTATATAACTCTCTTAGGTCTAAAAGAAGAAAGACTTATACCTTTTTTCTTTAATTCATCTTCTTTCTGAGTTCCTATACTGGCTGTAGTTTCATCACCAGTAAGTTCCTGAATTTTCTTTTTAGCTTTACCTACTTTACCATCTTTATGAATTTGTTCTCCAGAGTCTCTACATAAATTCTCTCCAGATGTAGCCATAGATAACCCTGATTCTATACCTTGATCAATAGATTCTCTAAGTTTTTTATATATCTCTGAAAAATATCCTGGTTTATGTTTAGGTTTTACTGATACTAAATTAATATTTTCACCTAACATCTTAACAACATCAGCATGAGTTAGAGTTGTGCCTTCACTAGATTCTCCAACAGGTTTACTTTTCTTACCTAAAGTCAAAGAATCTTGTTTATCAGATAGACTATATTCTTCATCTTTACCTTTTAACAATTTTTGAAATAAATCATTAACATCATCAACACTATCACCTGTAATAGTGATAGATACAGACTCATTAAGAGGCTTATAGAATTCTGAGAGTTTTTTCTTTGGTTTTGGTTTATCTTTTTCTTTATCTAATTCTGTAAGGTTATCAGATATTGCATGATGAGTAACTTTACCACCTTTACCATACCTACCTTTACCATAGTATTGTAAACCTAGCTCTGTGGCTTGCTGTGATGCATTTGACTCAGGGTGTGGTAGTTTCTCTGTACCTTTTCTTGGAATTGGATCTTGATCGTCTTTAAGGCTCTTCTCGATCCATTTCTGTGAATGCTCAGAGGTTGATGGAGTATTCACAAAATTATGAATATGGTCTTTCAGTTCAATTAACTCATCTCTCTTTTGTTTAACTACTTCTGGAGGCGCATTTCTAAGGTCAACTGAATTATCAAACTCATGATAATTACCACCGAAGTTTTTTGCATGATGTCTTCGAGACTCTTGAACAGCATCCCACTTATCCTTTCTGGACTTCTCATGAACAGTTCTACCACCCTTCTGTCCTCGTTCAACGTTTCTTTTGCGAGATACTTCATCATCAGCGTGAACATGAACCATTGATGTGTCGTAACCAAGGTCTTCTAGGTGTTTTTTGATTTTATTAGTATGTTTATAGTCGTCGTGTGTGCCATTAACAATGAGTCCGTTCCTACCTTGGATTGCTAATAATTGACGTAATTCTTTAGTTGATTTTATACGCTTCTGATTGACATTATCAGGTTTTAGAATATCTTTATGTGTGAGGTATTCGTGAGCTTTGTCTGCATTTATCTCTGTTAGTCCATGTCCATCAAGAGTATGCTTCAATACATAATCTTTACCAGATCCAGGACCACCACCTAGAAATACAGCTTTAAATATACCTTTATCTCTAACACCCTCAGTAAGAAGGTGTTCAAACTCTTCATTTATATTCATTATGCCTCTACAGCTATTTCGATGTGTTTATATTATTTATAATATTCAAGACCTAGTATAAACCTATCACCTAGATTAGATATAGGTGGACGTAAAGGATCACTGAAAGATGAGTACATTCTTGGATTATCTCCAGAACCAATCCACATTTCTGCAACTAACCTATCTGGAAGTCTATATAAATCTTGATGTTTACTTTTATATGAGTCCCACCATAATGTATCATTAGAATCATTTAAGGTCTTGATGTAGTCTGATGTAGCCCACCAATAGTTACCCGAATAATGCTTACTAGGCCATTCACAGAAATTGGTGCTTGCTGTATTAAATCCATCGTTTAGTTTCTTTATACATTCAGTGTGTTTCTCTATAACAAAGTAATCTAAAAGTTTCCTCCAATGCACAAAGTTTACAAATCGATTATACTGACCTGTTTTTAAAGCCTTCTCAATACTCGTAACAGCTTTAGCGTGGAAATACAAAACATTAAAAGGTTCGTTAGATGTTATACAATCGTCTCTGATAATCTTTAGAGTTTGAGTCTCAGAAAGGATTGACTTATTCTCAACAACATCTAGTTTGTGTAAATAATTATCAGATATTGTCTTCTCGAATAGCGTTAATGTAATATTAAGACCTGTAACACTATTATAATAAGAAAGTAAACCCTTCATGTGGTTTATAGATTTCATATTACCTATACAAACTACATGAAGGTTACTTAACTTATTAACTAATCCAGAATCTATTAACTTTGACATTTGATCTATGAAGATATAGGACCAAGAATCATCATCAGGCATGTAAATATGATAGTATGCTTTATTTTTCATTAACTACATCTCTTACAAATGGTTCCAGTTTTTCTTTAGTTATAACTACCATACTATTAAAAAATGACACTGAGTACATATTTTCACAAACATCTTGAAGGATACTATATTTTGGAGATGGATCATTAGGATCTACATGCATATAGTTAACTACGTCAGTCAAATCTTTAGCTAATTGTAGAAAAGTACCATCATTTCTTAAACCACCATCACATCCTCTATAATAACTTGTATGAGTATCTTCACATATATACACGCCACCTTCATTGATATGTGAAAACACTTTAATAAATGTATTAATTTGTTGATTCATACTGTGTCCACCATCATCTACAAACACATCTATCTTAGGAACACCCACTAAAAAGGTATCCCAAAATGATGATGAACTCTGATCACCAATATATAATTTAATATTGTCATCATAATATTTACTATGTTCTAACACACTCTCATCTATGTCAATACCGTGAATTGAAGCATCCTCACCAAAATACTTTCTCCACATCTGTAGACTGCCTCCACCTTGAACACCAACCTCAACTACAACTGGAGACTTATTTCTAAACTTTGATAAGTATTGCTCATAAACTTTAAAGTATGGCAACCACTTATCACTTTTTAATGTAACGTCATTATAAAATATATCTTGTAGTACCATATCAAATCACCAATTTAAATTTCTTGAAAACATTAAGAGAATCAACAAAATGAGATTCTCTACCGTAATGTTGATTGAGTATTTTTGCATATTTATCATACATAAAATCATACATCTCCAAAGTTGCTTCAGTCTTGTCATAATAACTCTCTCGTATAGGTTGATGAATATTTGCACAGTGTACTACATTTGCTGGACATTTGAATAGATCATAGAATACTCGATCAATTCCCATACCAACCTTAAAGTCCCAATGTGATAAGAAATCCATTAAGAATTTAAATTTATCCAATGTAAAAAATGGTGATCCCATTTCAATAAAGTTAGTCTCAGAGAATATACATGTATTATCTTGCTGAAGACATCTATGATATGTAGGATGTAAATCTGAACCAGGAGGCATAGATAATTGCCAATACTGAAAGTTAAACCTATTAGCTAAATCTAAACCTACATTAAAACTCTGATAGTCTGTAATAAGGTCATCATCCACGCAACCAATATAATCATAATTATCTATAGGAAAAATTTTAGATACATCTTTTATTAAGTTCCATTTATGACCAATCATATTAACGATATAATCATAAGATGATTGTTCTGGCTCAAAGTTATTATAAGATATAACTAAAGTCTCATAATTTCTTTTATTATTAGTCCATCTCCAATGATCCTCTAGTTTATAAGATGCCTCAGTGGGCACTTTCATACCCACTGGACAAATAATTAAATTCTTACCTTTCATACCTGATGATGCATTATAGGACCATTATCGTCAATCATAACACTAGGAAAATATCTAACAAACATGTCCTCTTTATTAGGTCGAATCTTAGTGATCTTTTCCTTAATCTCTGGAAAAAAATTCCAAGCTAAAGGTATAAAACATACTCTATTAACATCTTTATATTTTTTAAGTTCATTTACACCAAATATAGGGATATTTAGTCCTGGAGTATATAAACCTTGCTTTAAAGGACTATCATCAATAATAAAGTCAGGACCAATTTTAGCTGCATTCATTAACGTATTACCTTTAGCTGGAGCACCATAACCAATAATAGAATATCCATCAGAACGAATATTCTTTATAGTCCTTTCAAAACCAAATATGATGTTCTGACATTTATTAGCATATGTATTATAAGTCTTTGAGTCATACAATCCACTATCTAGCTCAAGATTAATAAGATTCTCAATATTACTAGGACGATTAAAGAATTTTGATATTACAAAAATATAACTACGTCCATGAATAGGATGACGAATTACATCAATCAAATTTAAACCTGCCCTTTTACATAGAATACTCATAGACTTAATATTATAGAATGATATATGCTCATGGTATATGGTATCAAACTCATTGTTTAAGATCATATTAGCTTGAGATGTTGTAATGTATAATAACGAGTGATCACCCATAACCTTCTTAGCATTAGACAAAAACTCTAACGGATTATAGTTATGTGCAAATGCATTCTGACAAGTTATAATATCAAATACTACATTATCATCGAAGGTATTTTTATTAAAGTAATCACATATAACTCTATGATTCTTTGAGCTAGTTTTGAATAAGTTTATTGCAGGATCTATTCCATACGTATCCAAACCCATACTCTTAAACACATCTAATTGAGAACCATCATTACAACCGATATCTAAAATACTCTCAGGATTATTTAGAGGGTGATTCTCTAAGATAAATTTAGCAAACCATTGAAAGTAATCTAGTTGAGTTTTAGCAGTTCCTGAAACGTACAGATAATCCTTAAATAATAGATCTGGATTAACTTGATGTGACAACTGCACATGAAAGCATCGATCACACCTATTAATAGCGAGAGGGAAATACATCTCTGTAGTTCCTTTCTCCTTAACAAATGAATTAGCTAGTGGTTGATCTTTTAAATCTAACACAGGAATTAAAGTCTTATAACCACATGCAACACATTCTTCAATTTTAGTACAATCATCAATCATCGTATTTCTCCTTATCTTCCTAACCATCTATCATTCTGTAGATACCATTTAGATACCTGTGAAATCCTTTCTGTTAAAGAAATTTTAGGTTCCCATCCTAAACTCTTCATTAGATTACCACTCAATGCATACCTCATATCATGTCCAGGACGAGACGTATGAAAATCAAGCATCTCATAAATTAACTCTTTATTTTGTGAGGTAGCTATCATTTGAGCTAATGTAAGATTATCTACTTCTTCTTTACCTACAATATTAAATTTAGGAACACGAGCACCCCCGAAATCTGGAGCAACATATGGTTTTGTAGTAATTAGAAAATGGATAGCATCTGCAATATCAGCAGCATGAATATAAAAGCGACTACCAGCTTTAGTACGCTCTGTATTTGAATGAATAAAGATCTTCTCACCTTTATCAATTTTATCAATACATAAAGGTATAAACTTTTCTGGAGTTTGTCTTTCACCGAATGCGTTCATAGTGTGAGTAATCATCATAGGCATCCTATAAGTATTCTCCCACGCTACACACAATTCTTCAGATGCTGCTTTAGATGCTGAATAGGGATTAGTTGAGTTATACCGATCTCTTTCACTATAGTTGACACCTTCAGGAGCTGCTCCAAAGATCTCATCAGTACCAAAATATAGAAACGTCTCTAGGTTATCTAATTTTCTAGCATATTCTAGTAGATGTGCTGTTCCTACAATATTATCATGAATAAACTCCATAGGATGTGTAATGGATCGATCAACATGTGATGCAGCAGCTAAATGGAGGATGATATCTGGTTTACCTATAAAGCTTGAAACCAACGGATTAATCTCAGCCTTCAAGTCATGAAATACAACCTTTAAACGCTTTTGAACATTGATAGGATAACCCTGCGCTACTTCATGTAGACGATTCAAATTACCAGAGAAATCAAGCCGATCTAAGCTTACAATATCCCAATCTGTTTTTGTTAATAATAAATCAATAAGGTGATGTCCTATAAACCCTGGACCACCTGTGATCAACACTTTTTTGCTCATTATAAACTCCTTTTATTTTTATTACCCAATACACTATATCTCGATTATAGTTTAATTATACACCATCTCAACCTTACCAGAAATAATACCTAAAAGAACCTCATGCTTCATAGGGCTACGAGAACCTAAGAGAAGGATCTCACCATCAATTGATTGTGTCATAGTAATTCCACAGTCAGGAAATGTCTTCCAGAAAAAATTAACTATGATATTCATGTAGTACTCCTTTAAACCTATACGACATAAATACGCTTTATTCTGACCAATTGCAAACATAGTCCAATATGTACCTTTATTAGATAAACAAAATTGAGCTATAGCTGTATTGATTCCAGGATATTCAGGATCATTATAATCATCAACTACTATAATACCTGAAGAACCCATAAATTTACTGAAGTTATTGAGATCATTTAATACAGCACTGTGAAGGTGACATGCATCTATATGAAGATACCTTAGATCATTTTCAAACTTTATATCTTCCTTCTTAATTTTCATAAGATCACAAATATTCCAATGTATGTTTGAGTTATCACCATAAGATTCTACAAGATCTTTAGAATATTCTGGAGTGACCTCTGCTGTAAAACAATCATAAAGATATAAATTATCCCTCTCTTTCTTACATAAAGAAAGCCCTATAGCACTCTTACCGTAAGCAACACCTAATTCGCAAACATCCCCGTAGCATGTTTGTGAGTTTAATAGTGTGTATGCAAGAATGATATCTAAAGGGTAAAACCATCCAGTAACCTTCTGATCAACGACATCTCTATAGTAATGTAAAAGTTGATGTACATTATCAACTTCTCTTCGCATAGTCTTACGATCATCTGTATAAATTACAAACTTTTCATCCATTATTTAAACCTCTCTTCGATAATATTTTTCCATTCAGATACTCTATCATATTGGTGAACAATTGTAAAGGGATTTCCTTCACTGGTACATACAACTCCGTCAACCATAATTGGAACAGCTTCTACTAACTTATTATGTTGATCTTTTGATAGCTGTGGTCCTGTGGTACCCAATTGTGCCGCCCAACTATCTTCAGAGTTATTAAAAATTGTTATATCTTTCCAAGGCTTCATATTTAAGATTACATTTAATGCTGCCTGATCTGGCCCACCACCACCTTCAATATGATGTCCAGAAGCACCGTTACAGAGCATATAGATGTTAAGAAATAAATCTATCATAACATTAAACTTTCCAGATAACACCCCAGCATTCACTATAATATTATCTTTAGTATGTTCACATAACGCCCCACCAAAAGACTTAAACATATTATGAAATCCCCAAGGTTCATTACAATACTTTACAGATTCTGATGATACATTAATAGATTTGGTATTAAATATATCCTTTCTAGTTTCTTTAGCAAAATTAAACTGTAAATATTCAGAAGGATTTTTCTGAAACACAACATCTTTAACATCTGTTGAAATAATGTATCTATATTTACCTTCAAACTTCTTTAAGAAATACCACATATGAAGGAATCTCTCTACACAAATGTTAAAGTCTCTATCATAAGTAAACTGTTTCTTCTGTTCATCTTTTTTGAATGTTAGTATACTGTAACCTCTCTTAACTAATTCTTCTACAGTATTAAACCCAATATTATAACAGATCATGACCTTCAATCCATCAAAGCCAGATTGATCAAGTGAGTTAACATATGGGCGAATAGTATTAAAATCATAGTTAGTGATACTTCCGATTACAATATCCTTCATCAATCTTCCTCTTTCTTATACTCACTAAACCTTTTGACTTTACATTGTCCTGGAGTATCCTTAACGTACTTGTCAACAACCTCATCTGTACCCCATTGTCCTGCTCCTGATACTGGTAATATATCTGGCTTAATTACTTCATTGAGTTCTTCCATCATTCACCATCCTGTTGATTAACTAAAGCCATTTTTCCCAACTCAAGAATACCAACACCTCGTACAGTATCATGACAGAAAGATGCCATAATCATTTGGTTAGATCCATCAATTCCAATAATAAAGAAATCTTCTACTTGACCATCATTAACAATATCTCTAAACTTATCAATAACCTCTAATTGTTCACTTAACCCCATAGTTACAGGATTAACTTTTTCTTTACTTGTCTTTGGCATTAAACCAATATTTTCTTCCATAATTATACCTTAAATCCGTTAAATTTATCTATTGATCTCTTAGTTGTATCTTCGATATCTCCAATATCAACTAAATCATTCTGAGCTTCATCCTCAACATCAAATAATCTCATCTTTGCTTTCTCAACACCTATAATAAATCTCTTATACAAGTTCAAATCAGAGTATCTATTTTTTAACTGTTTAACCATTATCTGACCTAACTTTTCTAATTCTTCATTTATAATTAGAGCAAACATAAAGTCAGCCGTAGCAGGTAAACCAAAAGACTCTGATGTATCTTCAAGACCAGGATCTGAAGATGTGAAGCCTGATCTGGTTGTTTGTGTAGCAGATAATACAGGAACATCAAATTCAACAGCAAGACCTCGAAGTTCCTCTGCAATAGCTTTAATATATGTATAACTGTTTACATTAGCACCTTGTTTCATTCTAGCAGACATACAAATATTAAGATAGTCAACAATAACCATCTTAGGTCTAAAGTTCTTCTTGATCTGTAAGTCATTAAGGAGTGCTCTAAAGTGTAATGTAGATGCACATGCTGTAGGATACTCTTTAATGATTAATTTACCGTTTGACTTATTAACAAGTCCACTAAATTTACGGATATAATCTTCCTTTGATAATGCATACAGATCATTCATCTTTAGGTTCATGAGGTTTGCATCTATTCTTTCAGCAATCTTTTCCTCAGACATTTCAAGAGTAATGTAAAGTACATCAATACCCTGTGATATACAAGAAGCAGCAAAGTGACACATGAATAAAGATTTACCAACACCTGTACCAGCTAATGCTATATTCAGAGTCTTATTAGGTAAGCCTCCTTTAGTTATTCGATTAAAATACTCTAGGTCAAATCTAATACGAGATTCTTTCTTATGATAGGAATCGTAACGAGAATCAAAGTCATTGATATAGTCATGGCCAATGTTATTATCAAATGAAACACCTAAAGCATCACTTAATAATTTTGGGATCTCACCTTTAACTTTTCCAGAAATGCTATCATCGAGAATGTTAACAGACTCCATGATAGCATTATATACAGCCTTATCTTGACAAAATTTTTCAGTTTGATCATACAACCACTTAATATCAGTTGACTCTTTATCCTCTTTATCAAGTCTTATGTCATTAAGAAGTTCAATAGTACTATTTAAATCTTGTCCACTTAGATCTCTTTTTTCAGATATATCTATGATTAAAGATTCATATGTTGGTAGATTTTTATATTCTGCGACAAAATCTTGAATACTATTGAAAATTATCTTATCAACATTATCACTAAAATATTCTTTCTTTATAAATGGTATTACTTTTCTTGTATATTCATCATTATATATCAAATTCTTCAGTATCGTCTGTTCGATTCTTATCATCATATACCTTTTCTGTAATTAAAATATGTGTTAAAATATCTCCTATGAGTTTTTTAAAGTTTATATCATCCTGTAATTCAACAAGAGTATAACAACCAGTACTAATTATACTGTAGTTGAACTTTAAAACAGGAGTATTAAGATTATACTCAAACCTAACCATACCGTAGTGATATAGAACATGCTCATAAGGTTCTATGAGCAGTTCTATAGCATTTATATCTTCATTATATGGATGTAGTCTATAATCTATACCATCTTTAATCTTCTTCGTATTCTTTCTCCAAAACATTAGGCTTTGAATCGTTCTCCAAAATGCTCCCATAAGCTATTGAGTATTTCCTCACAATGAATTCTTGAAATTCTTTATCAGCCAAAATAGAGTCCCAAAAATCTGCTGTCGCTAGATCATCTTTCCTCATATTTGGCCCAATCTCACCAGTTACCTTATTAACCTTACAATACCATCCAGATGAAGGACTGTCAACATGCCCTGATTCTCTAGCAACTTCAAATAATCCCGAGTACTTATGAATACCCTCATCGAATGTTACTGAGATAGGAATTTTAGACTTTTCTCTAACAAACCTTGACTTTTCAACATTGATGATAAACTCATATCCAATAATCTCTGTACCTTCTTTATCTTGCTGTCTACCAATAATGAAGATATTATCAGCAGAATAATATGGACCTGTACCACCACTAACAACATCCTTAGAGAATTTTTCTTGTGTCTTGTAGGTATGATTAACAACAACCATAGGAATATCTTTAAGATTAAGATGTGGAGTTACCATTCTAAACAAACTTTTTATTTGTTTTGCACGAGTCATATCAGCAGCAGAGTTACCTTCTAATGCATCATCAACTTCTTTCTTGGATGCTAAATTGCCAATAGAGTCTACGAGAATAATTAACTTATCTCCTCTATAAACATCTTGGAGCTGTTGCATGATATCAAATTTTAACTGTTCAATATCCATTAGAGGTGTATGAATTACCCTATCCATATCAATACCAAAAGCATTGAAGTAATCTTTAGGTGTTCCAAACTCTGAATCGTAAAATAACATAATTGCATCTGGATACTTTAACATATAAGCTTTTGCCATTAATAAACTAAACGCAGTCTTAAAATGTTTTGATTGTCCAGCCCACATAGTAAGTCCAGGAGTTAACCCCCCATTAAGTTTACCAGATAATGCAACATTTACCATAGGAACACCAACATCAATCATATCTTTCACATTAAAGAACTTTGATGTTGAAAGGATAGCAGAGTCTTTAATCGTAGTATTCTTCTTAATTCTATCTTTAAGACTCTTTCTTTCACCAGCAGGTTCTTTTTCTTTCTTACTTTTCTTTTCTTTTTTATTCTTATCTACCTTTGATTCCTCTGGTGGTAACAAACCTCTACCATCATCAGAATCTATTCCATCTAAGTTTATACCGATTGCCATTTTATCTCCTTAACTAAAAAAACTATCTAATGTATTCATATGTTCTGATCGCCAATTAACACAGTCTAGGATGACTGTAATAGGGTCTAGAAACGTTTTTTCAAACTGTGTGGTATAGTCTATATATTCATGTAAACCAAACTCAGGAGGTAGTCTATTTGGATAAGAAATAACTGGACTCTTTAATGGGTTTGGTTGTTTTAAATATGTAAACTTGATTTTTTCACCCTCCTGAATGGCTGGATATTTACTACCTAATTCATGACTCTTTATAAATTCATTATAAAGTATAGAACCCTTAACATGAATTGGTGTACCTTTCTTATATATTGTAGTACTATCAATATATTTTTTAAGACCGTTTACACCACGAGGAAATGATATATCTTCAGGTGGTAATGTCTTAAATACCTTACGAAAATTTGCAATATAATCCTGAACTTCTTCTTCACTACCAGTTACAATAAGCTTAATCAACTCTTTCATCATACCTCTAACTATAGTGGGTGTTGATGATTTTACAACCTCAAGTCCCATAACCTTTAAATGTGGTTCCTTATACTGTACACCTTCACTGTTATGTACATTTAAGACATATCTCTTTTTAGCCGTCCATATACCTTTATCAGCTAAAACTTCTCGCTTCATTTGCATCTTCTGAGCATAAGCATTTGTGTATATATAGAGATTATTGTAACTTTCATCTATTTTCGGTTGTATCTTATCATCACAGACCTTATCCATGAACTCAATAATTTTATTTGTATCGCTTTTACCATTAAATACTTTTTCAACTAACTCGTTCATCCTAAGATAAATCGAATCGGTATCTGATGCAATTACGTAATCCTTTTCTGTCTTTAAGAGATTATTCATATAAAGATTGATATCTCTCTCAATCCATCTAATACTTAGTTGACCAGATGTTGTAACAGCTAATGCTAACCTGATATCAAAGAATCTAAAATACTGAGAACCCATAGCACCATAAGCAGAGTTTAAGCCGACTTTCTTAGCCAACTGAAGATTGTTATATCGTGCAATTCTCTTATTAATCTCTTTTAATTTATCTTTATCTGTTTCCTTTTCTCTTTCACTCTTTGCAGCAAGCATCATCTTCTTAAACTTCTTACGGTCAAGATACATACCCTCAAGCATCTCTGGAAGAAATCCAACTTTATCTATTCTAAATAACTGTTGATTAGGAGTAATAGTACATCCTAAAGTCTTCAAGAATGATAGATCATACTTTTCGTCCAACATTCCTTGAACATTAACCTTATCAATAATATCCTCATATTGTTCGATAGCATTAAGTTCTAAATTTAACTCTTCATCAGTCATATCATTTATATTTCTAAACATTCATCATCACCTTTACTATATAATCTGAGTTCATTATTCAAAGCATCGATACACTCTTTAACAACTATTCTAACAAAACTCTCTAGGTCTTCATTCCAACATTCTTCTTTCATTATGACTTTCTCCTAGCAATTTCTTTAATCAACTGTTGTTTTCTATTGTAGACTTGAATACGATCAACTAAATTCTCTGGTGAAATTGAGTATTGCATCATCAAATGTGGATATAAACTGTTAAGGTCAAAGCTTGCTACGTTTTTATGCATTCCTATTTGGGGATCTTTAACGTAAGCACCTTCAAATGCACCATCCTTTAATACCATTTCTTTAGGAGGAACTACAATATGCCTCTCAATTAAATAGTTATAAATAATAGCATCCCACATTCTTGTTTGAGTAAATACATCTTCATAGTTACTTTTAGAGTCATATGCGAGAGTTAAAGCAAGCTCTATTAATTTTAACTTATCTTCGAGGCGCACAATAATATCATCATCTTTAATATTATATCTAATACCAATCTGATAACAAGCATTATCAGCACTATATTGAGCTACGTATTGATGATATAATAAGCTTTCTTCATCTAAAATATCAATATTAAGAGATTCAAAGTATTCTAATGATAATTGTTCAAACCCATAATATTCTTTAACCTTACCACATGTTCTAGCTTTAATATTATCCTTAACAACACACCACCTCTCAAAAAGCTCCATGTCTTCTTTCTTTTTATCTTCAGGAACCTTAATACCATCAGATGATACTAAGAGTTTGAATAGGTTATCATAATCATCATACGATATCTTAGAATCTCCTAATTCAACATTAGCAATTGTACCTAACTTATAATTTTCCTGAGATTTACCAGCAGGAGCAAAGGTTTTATAAAGTTCCATATAATCTAGATGACCAACACCAACAATATCGTATGAAACTAACTCTTTTCCTGTTACTCTCTGAAAGGTTGTTTTAGAATTAACTTGACCCCACGGAGACAATCTTTTTGCTTCTTTTTCACCAAGAAGAACTGTAAGTCGATTGAATAGGTAAGGAATATCAAAGTATCGTGTATTCCAACCTGTGAGAACATCAGGACAATCAAACTCCCAATGTGATAAGAATTTTTGACATAAATCAATCTCATTATCACATTGAATCCATATCTCATCCCCTTCTTTTTTATACTTACCATACCCAAAAACGATAGGATGTTTTCCAAATCTGGTAAGTGTAATAGCGGTAATAGGTTCTTTGACTTCATAGGGATTAGGAAAGCCATTTTCTGAGCCTGTTTCGATATCTAAAACATCGATAGCAAGGTCTTCTATATCCCACTCAACTACTCCTGGAAATTCTTCAGCAATAAATGCATAAGCATATCCTGTATTACCATAAACCTTAAAGTTTGTGACTCCATCATATCTTTTCACAAAATCATTAGATTCCTTTATGGTTTCGAATTTCATAGGAGCTAAGTTTTCTCCTTTGAGATTTTTCCATCCATCATCTCCATTAGATGGTACAAAAAGTGTGGGCGCATATTTGACCTTTAGTCTAATTCTGCGCCCATTTTTTGTACCTCTATATAGAATGTTATTTCCAAACTTAACAACATTTGTATAGTAGGCTTTTGACATATTTTCCTCACATTAAATTTTCATAATAACCATAAAAGATCTTTATTTATTTAATACCCTTTAATGATGATACTATTTCGATACCAGAACCAAATATCTTATTATACTGATTTAACAGTTCACGCACAGGAGATGTTGTTGTTAATATATCTTCAGTCATGAAAGGAATGCCAATAGCAAACTCTACAGTATAATCTAAGAATGGAACAAAACCAAGCATAGGACCACTTTGAGATTGTTGAGATACTACTTGAACTGGTTGTTTTACTTCTACATATAAATCATTTACGGTAACATCACCTAGAATGGTCATACCGCTTTTAAATGTTATTAATTTAACTTGAGACTTTTCTTTTTCAATCATATTTCTTTCACCTTTGCATTTGCTGGTATTACTCCAAGAGTTACCCAACACTTAGGAATTGCTAATTTTAATTGACTATACTCATAACCGTCACAGTTAGGATCATCAACTAACCCAATAACTTCAATCATGTTATCAAATTCACGAAGAGATAAATTATACTTTTCTGCCCGAGGCATATTAAACTGTTGTACGATTCTCTCTGCTAGTTCTTGTGTCTTCATAATTATACCTTATAGGAATTGTTTAAAATCTGGTTCTTTCCAATTTTCAGGTTTCAATACTTTTCCATCACCTTCTCTACGTCTTACCTTTCCAGTTTCAGGATCGATCTTTGTTAGGTTACTTTGAGATCCTTCATCCCAAGCCTTAGAGCAATCCCATCCACGAGAATGCATATATCCTACGATAACCCAAATCATATCAAAACATGCATCTAAGCGTTCAACGTCATCGTTTAATGCGTCTGCTTCCCAAAACTCTTCAACCTCTTCCTCAATCAATTTCTTGTAGAGTTTAGAGATATCAGTTTCATCCTTTAAAGGAGATTTTTGTACATCTTGTCCTACTGCATTCATAAATTTTTTTACATCTTCAAACACTTTTTCCATATTTACCTCATATAAATATTTAATAAAAAATATACTAACATACCAGAATTAAAATGTCAAATAAACTAAATAATCATAAAGGATGGAGATTATTTAGTGATTTGATTAACCTTGATACCTAATCTACTTAAAAATATTAAACCATCTTCTATTCTATAAACTTCTTTATAATAAAGTTCACTAATCCTTGATTGGTAGATAAGTTTAGCACATTCTATACATGGAGCATGAGTTACATACATAATAGCACCTTCAGTTGATAAATTCAACCTCGCAACCTTTGAAATTGCATTAGCTTCAGCATGTAACACTTCAGGTTTTGTTTTTAATTTTCCATCTTCTAAAAATTCACAATTATTATCACATCCAGTTGGCATCCCATTATATCCATAACTTATAATAGTATCATTCGAAACAATTACACAACCAACCTTTAATCTTGTAGCATAAGACATCTCAGAAATTCTAACTGCTAAATCCATATATAAACTATTATAACGATCTCTCTTATACTTTGATTTCTCCCACTTATCAACCATCATAACCTCTCATATTCTTTAGTTATATCTTCAACATCAGGAGCACCAATGATCCCTAACCACTTATTAAAGTTCTTAATAGCTTCTGGACTATAACCAGAAGCTCCAATAAGTTGATAGGTCTTACCTGAATTAGTAACACCTATTCTCTGATTCACGTCGAAGATATCTATAGGCGAACTAATTCTTCCTTCTTCCCCTGTGTTACCCAAAAAATGTACAGTCCTTTCTGTGCCACCTACAATATAAACTCTCCAATCAAAAAGTTTAGTATTTGATTCTGGAACATCCGACACATTTACTACTTCATCTATATTAATCATAACACATTAATTATTTTTTTACCAATGTTATATTTTGCTACTAACGTCCAATTAAGTTTATCCTTAAATGGAATTATCTTAATCTGATGAATAGGAGCTAGATCTCGATCACTGAACGTTTTAGGAGTTAAGATTTTAAATAAACCCCATTCCTGTAATAATTTGGCGATAGAGTTTCTACGTTGTATATCATTCTCTGTTATATCTGTTGGCTTACCATCAAGATCAAACAGTTCCTTGAAATGTACTAGATAATACTTACCTTGTTTATGGAGTATATGGCAGGATTGATAAAGAATCTTTTCCTTTCTTGATGATACTCCAATACGTGTAAGTGTTTCTTTAACTTTTAAAAAATCATCATGTTCTGTTAAAGATACCTCAATGAATTTATTTAAATCTGTCATAATTACTTCCTCAATCCACCAGTGCTGGTTTTCTTTTGAATTTCTTTGATTTGTTCTTTGTTAAGGATACGAAGAGCATCACGAGCTTTCGCATCAGAAAAGCCAAAAAATAACTTCACACATTCTAAATCATCGATAGTTTCTGGCTTTTCCCATTTAACAAAGGGTCTTTTATGTGACCTCACAGTATTTATCAAGAAATCAAACTGTAGTTTTTTATCAAGGAAGGTTCTTTTATTCATTTCATTAGATTGCATTATACAGTCTTTATAATATGATAATGCTCTATTAACTATAAATGGATTGTATTCTTTCTCAGTTATATCATCAACGATTAACTGTTTTTTCCCAAATTGTATCTCTTTCACATAATCAAAAGGACTACTCATAATTTTTTCCTTTTATGATCTATAACTTCCTGAATAGCCATAGCGTTAGCGAACCATCCTACCATTAAACCTTCATCAATGTCATTAAGGGTCCAATTATTTTCATTCTTACATTTAACAAACTCTATAGCCCATACCATTGCATCATTTGTATCAATAAATTCATATTCATTCATAGTATCACCTTATTTTCTGCTCTAATTAAGTAAGCTAAAGCTAATTTTAGACCAGTAGAGGTATCTCCGAGTGCTCCAATACCTCTATTACAACTCTCACATATCCAACCCCTAACTCTATCATTAACATCATCATGATCCAATACTAAACCAGAATATCTACGTCCCTTCATATAATCATCATGAATACTTATACCACAACATTCACAATTCTCAGGTTTAGGTGGGGCAAACTTTCTCAACCTTCTCAATCTTTTTCCTCTCTCACTTACACACTGTCTACATCTAGTATCAAGGTTATCATACATTGCTATATGCTTTGTAAAATCTGTTATAGGTTTATACTTCTTACAATATACACACTGTTTCTTTTGTACATTGTCCTCATCATCTTCCCATAATGTAGCAGTCTCAGTTAAACTCACAGGATGCCATCAATTCAGTTAAACAAGCAACAATATTAATCTGTGAATCAGCTACGAATGCTTGCTTGTATTGGTAATCTGCTAAAATAATAACTGCCTGTGGTATACTCTGTGGCTTCATAAATTCATATAGACCATCATAAATTTGTCTAAAAAATGCGTTGGGATTAATATCGTTAGATGCTACCCACTTTCTAATAGATCCAAAGTCTTTATTTTTAATATGGGAAAGTACTTCTGTAATCTCAATGTTAGTAACATAAGAAAGAATTCCAGTGTCTATTCTACCAAACTTTGAGTAGTGTTGTAACTCATTAATTGTTTTTCTGAAGTCGGGAAAATGTTTCTTAATAAACTCAGCTAACACAGGATTTTCATATTCGATATTGTTATCCTTGAGGATTCCTTGAATAACCTTAAAGAATCCTTTAGCCATCTGAGCTTTCTCGTTGTTATGTAGAGTGAAGTCGATCTCTGCGAACCTTGACCTTAGAGGCTCGATAATTTTTAACCTATAGTTGCATGTAAAAATAAAGGTACAGTTACTAGAAAACTTCTCGATGGCATTTCTGAGCCCAGGTTGTGTTGAGTTTGGATTTAGATAATCAGCTTCGTCGATAATAATAACCTTTTTACCACCTGAAAGAGACATTGATGAAGCATAGATTGCTATCTTATTTCTTAAAACATCGATACCAGACTCATCAGAACCGTTAATTATCATGTAATCACATCCGATTTCTTCACACATTGCAACAGCTATCGTGGTTTTACCTACACCAGCAGTACCATGTAATAAAATACTCTGAATATCTTTATCATCTACACACTTACGAAAAGGTATCTTTAGACGCTCTGGAAGTATACATTCATCAACTGTGCTTGGACGATATTTTTCTACCCAAAGTGGATTATCTTTCTTATCCATTATATATTACTCCTCAAATTAAAAATTGTGTTCATCTTCTTCTCAAGATCAGAGTTAGTATTAACATATGTGTAGTCAATACTAAAGTGATCATATAAATTAATTAGATTATTATGTACAGCTAAACGAAAATTTGGGTCCATATCTCTTACACCATCTGCTACCTGAAAATTGAAACCTTTAGGATCAAGTACAAAGATATGCTTATAGTAGTTCTGAGTATATTTCTGAATAGTACTGATATCAGAATACTTAAATAACTCTAACGTCACAGCATACGCTAATGTATCAAATACAGATCTATCAGAGATCACATATTCATACTTATCCATTAACTCAATTTCTCTCTTCTGTTGGGCTGCTATGATCCAAAATTGAGTAAGTTCACCCGCATCTTTATTAATTTTCAAAGGACACTCTCTGGCTAACTCATCAACTAATACTATGTTGTAACCATTATCTTTTAATTTAGATGCTAAACGATATGCAGATGAACTCTTTCCTGTCCCATGAGTTCCTGAAAATGCTATAATATTTTTCATATTCACCTTCAAGGAGGTGTAGAATATTCTACACCTCCTTAGTATAATTATTCGTAGTGACTTCCAGCCTCTATTGTGATCCAATATTGAACTGGAATAATTTTATTAACAAAGTGAGCAATACCCTTGGAAGAAATTTTAACATTATAACTTCCTGGTAGAATTTTTGTAAGATTCTCAGTCTTGAAAATCATACGATATGTTGAACCATTACCACCAGTCAATTCTAATGAATCAGTATGAGCCCCATCATTCTCAAGATCTATAGTAGTAATATAAATCATACTACCATTAGACTCAATAGCAATATGTGGGGTGGCAAGGACAGAAGCTGCTCTCATAATCCAAATAAAGTCTTCAGAACTTAATTCTAGATTAATTTCAGGATCTGGCATAGCAAGAGCTTTATCTGGTGGAGTGACGATCATTGAAGGGTCACAAAATCTATACTTAATCTTAGATCTTCCATTATTACCAACAATAACTACATGTTTATCATCAAAGTCAAACGTAGGTTCAACTTTATGAAGAGATACAACTGATAATAAATTGTTAAGATCATATACCCCAAAATCACATGGAATATCTTCTATAATCTCAGCTTGGGCGAGAATATTCTTATGTGTTGATACTGTTTTTAATGTATTTCCCTTCTTAAAATGAATACCTTGATTAATAATTCCAAAGTTTTTTAAGATTGCTAATGTCTCAGGTGTTAATTTCATAATATACCTACCTTTTCATAATTATTTTTCTAAAATTGCTGCGTCAACTGCATGTCTTAGAATGTCTAATGACCAATCGTTTCTAATAAAGACATCAAAATCACATCCAACCCAATCCCATTCAGATTTATGAATGTTAAATTTATTCATAAAGTTCTCTCTTGCATCTGAAAAAATAAGATCACTTAAAGTGTCAACCCATACCGGATCAGGACCACGTTGAATCCTTACAACTTTACCGCCTATCTTTTTAATATAATCAACTTCATTCTTAAAACGAACATCGGTTATAACAACATTTTCAATACCATTTACTCTTGTTCCTAAAGATTCACACCAAATATCTCGATGTAAACCTTCTCTACATGCCTCTGTACCAAATAACTGTAGAGCTTTCCTTGGAGTAAAGTCAGAACCATAAACCTTACTCCAATAAGGATCTGGTTTATCTCTCCATTCTCTAGACTCTCTAGTATTCCCTTCTAGTAATTCTCTATCCCAATTAAATATTATAGCAACACAGTCTTTAAGAGGTTTTGCAAAGGAATCCGTATAGAATCCCTCTGCTACTAACATCTCTCCAACTGTTCCTTTACCAGAACCAATGAAACCAACCAACCCAACTATCATAATTTACCTGTGAAATTTGCAACTGCTGGCATATTTCCTGTGAAAGCGTATGATCCTACATGCTGTGTTTTAACCCAAGGACATAGGAAAATTTCCCCACCAATTTTACGCCACATCTGACAGAACATATAATCCTCTGAAAGATATCTATCAGAACCGCCACCAGTAATAGAATCAACAGTATCAATAACAGTATCAAAGTATGCATGGATGTACCTAGATCCATCAAAATTGGCCTGTCCTACATGATCTGGTTTATAATGGATCTGTGGGTAAGCGATTTGCATTTCTTCAAATACACGGCGTTTAATTAGCATATAACCTGTACCGATTTCCATTACCTCTAAAGGTTCTGTTACTGAAAATTGAGAGGTACCAGATACAACATTAAATACATACTCACCAACAAGATTCTCCAATTCTCCGGGGTCGATATCAGGATTGTTTTCAACTGCTAACTTAACGTTAGACCAATTAATTGACTTTTTAGGATATGGAGCACCAATAATGTCCTTATCTAGTGCTAACATTGCAATCACATCTTGAGGATTATAATGAATATCAGAGTCAATAAAAAGTAGATGTGAGAAATCGGTACGTAGGAATTCATCAACTAGATAATTTCGAGCACGAGTGATCAAAGACTCATTAAAAAGAAACGAGAACTTTGATTCTATTGAATACTTCGAGAATACGTTTTGAAGATCAAGGCTAGACTTCATATAAAGACCATGAGCCATTCCACCATACATAGGTGTTGCTACAAAAATTTTATTCTTTCTTAAATCTTCAACTGATACTTGTATTTCCATATTTACTCCATAATTTAATTAATAAAAAAGAACTATACACTATACGTATATTTCTGTCAATGGCTATGTTGACGTATGATTTTCTTCATAATCTTCTTTTGTTTATTACGAGCTAAAAGGATAGCTGTAGGTCCAACATGATCAATTAATCTAATTCCGTTTAGATGATCCAACTCATGAAGATAACATCTGGCAGTGATACCACTAAAAGTCATCTGAACAACATTACCATTTTCGTTTATATACTCAACCTTGATCCAAGTTGGTCTTTTGATTTTAACAAAGAGTCCTGGAAAAGATAAACACCCCTCGTTACCCTTTAATTCTTCAGATGATGCTTCAATAAGTTGTGGATTAATACATACCATATCATAATCATTACCACCTATAACAAACATTCTTACAGACTGACCACATTGATTAGCGGCAAGACCGACTCCATTATATTTCTTTCGTGTCATTTGCATCTGTTTAATCAATTTAGATAATCTTGAAACATCACCTGTAAATTCTGGTATAACTGACTTCAAAAGAGGAGCACTCTCATCATAGATTGGTAAGATTTTAATATCATCTTTACGTACCAATCCAGCACCTGTATCAATTGTTAACATTTCCTTTGTAGGACTATTCATATATCACCTCACATTTTTTTCATTTTAGAAAAATTCTTTACCTTGTCAAACACCAAAACTCTATCAAACTTGTCAAACAGTATATCACCCTTATGAGATATCACATGTATATTAATATTCTCCATATCATGTAATATCTTCAATAAGTAATCGATTCCAATATCGTCTAAAGATGAATCAAAAATCTCATCTAAGATTAATAGATTTGTATGAGCAGAGTTCTTAATCTTAGCTATCTCTCTCCATGCAAATAATAATGCTAAATTTATCTTTGTTTTCTCACCTTCAGAAAAGTTATTATATGTAAACTCATCTCTATGTCTCGATTTAATTGTCTCCTTGAATGATTCATCTAAATTAAAATTAACAAAAAAATCAAGAGAAGAAAGATACTTATTTACTAACTTGTTTATTATTGGAAGATACTGTTTAATTATCTTAGTCTTTATTCCAGAATCTTTCAAGAGTAAAATAGCAGCATCGTAATATACTTTCTCTTCGATAAAATTTTTTAATTCGTCTTGGAGAGTATTTAACTCATCTGATATTTTATTAATCTCAACCTCATCTCTTTCATTCAAATTCTTAGTGTCTTTTAACGAGATTACTTGATTTCTTATCTTAATTATATATTTGTTAGTCTCATTGACCGCTGCATTATTAGAAGCGATTCTCATTTGAATTTTATGGAGATTAGATTGTTTTTCGTTGACTATATTTAATTTCTGTTGCTCACTATTAAGTTTAGCTTCCAACTTTACCAATCCAACCTTAATGGTATCGACCTCAGTTGATAACCTATTAATCTCTGTTAGTTTGAAATTCTCATCTATTCTCTGTCTACACACAGGACAATCGTTATTTTTCTCAAAGAAGTTTATATCACTCGTATACTTTGAAAGTCTATTTTCAACTGTTGATTCGATCTTAATTAACTTTTTTATTATACCTTCAATATCCAATTTGTCGTTAATAGACTCTTGAAGTTTAACAGCTATCTCTGAGAGTTTTTCAACTTCACCTATTATCTTTGTAGTAGAATCTGTAGATTTATCTATCTCTAACTCATACTCCTTAATTTTTTCTTCATTATTCTGTTTAAGACTATCTAAGTGCTTTTTTTCAAGGTCATATCTCTGTTTTGTTAGTTCAATTTGACTCTTCTTATTATTAATTAGATCTTTATTGTTTGAAGTCTTATCTTTAATGATAAGATTCATTGTAGAAAATATGTGAATGTCTAAGAGATCTTCAATAATATTTCTACGATCACCGGCAGATAGTTGCATAAACGGTACGAATGAGGCAGATCCTAAAATTACAATCTGAGTAAATGACTTAAAGTTGAATTTAAGTATAGATTTCTCAAGAATTTCCTGATAGTCCTTAGTGGCTGCTTCTTGGTTTAAGAGTTCTCCATCTTGGAATATCTGAAAAATATTAGGTTTAATGCCTCTAATGATCTTATACTTCTTATTATTGGTATTAAATTCAATCTCAACTATACAGTCTTTCTTATTGATACTATTTACTAGGAGTGGTTTATTGATATTTCTAAATGCTTTTCCGAATAGTACAAAGCATAATGCATCAAGAACAGTAGACTTACCAGCTCCGTTTTTACCTATTATAAGGGAATTTTGGGTATCATTGAGATTAAATGATGTCCAATAATTCCCCGATGATAGTAGATTTTTATATCTTATATTCTCAAATTCAATCATAATTACTCACTTTTCTGTATGTTTAATGCCTCAATGTATATTTCTCTCATTAAAGTTTTTAATTTTGTTGAGTCAATATCTAATACCTGACTATCTATATACTTATTCAGAATAGTTAAAGTATCTTCAGCTTGATCCAGAATCTCATCTTCAATACCTTCAGTGATATCTGTAAAGTCTTCTACTATACCTATGTCACATACACCAGCCTTATAGAAATTATCAAGTACAACATCAAAAAGATATGGATCAGTCTTATTGATAGTTACTATTTTAATATACGTTTCTTTTTTGATATTATAATCGAAGTTCTTCCAAAACTCACTGTCCTGTACAGTATCATCATACGTTACTTTATGAAACATCTGATAAGGATTCTGAATAAACTCTAGCGATCTAGTGTCAAGATCAAATATATGGAAACCTCTAGGATCATTGTAATCACTCCAGGTATTCTCTGCTGGTGTTCCTACATAAAAAATATGACCGTCATCTGATTTATGGTGGAAATGACCAGAAAGAACTACATCATACTTATTTAAAAAAGATTTATCAATGTTTCCACCTTTAAATTGATTACCACGATCCATTTCAAATCCATTAATCTCAAAGTGTCCTAAACATATCTGAGATTTACTATTAAGAATGTTACTTATAATATTTTCTTTATTATCTTCACAAATCCAAGGAATAAGATCAACAGAGATACCTTCAATATCGACTGTGACAAAGCCTTTATGAATGTCTATCTGATTATATCCTTTTAATAATAGCTCTGGAGAATTAACCTTCAGAGTATTCTTAAAGGCAGCATCATGATTACCTATAAGAGTTACCATATTAATTCCATAATGTTCTAACCTATCAAAAAAGTATTCTCTCGATAGGTATAAAGAGTTGAAATTAATAAACTTCCTACGGTCAAAGAGATCACCTAATTGATATATAACTTTTATACCATTATCTATTAAGTATGGAAAGAAAATATTATCATAAAATTTAGCATAATAATTATGAAAATCTAATGAATCTCCACGAACTCCGAAATGACAGTCTCCGAGGATACATATCTTATTCATTTATATTTTCTTCTGTTATAAAATTCTCTATACCTTTAATTGGTATTACCTTTTTCTTTCTTTTAGACTCCTCAAAGTTATGAATGAACTCAGATATGTTTGAATATACCTCAAACTGTTTCATGTGTCCATCAATACCATTAAGTTGCTCATTTTCATCTAAAATACCTACCTGTTCAGTAGCTTTATATTTAATGTATAGTTCTTGCTTCTCTTTACTAATTCGTCTAAGGAATGCAAAATAGGTTATCTGAGTGAAATATGCAAATGGATTTTTAGACTTCTCCGGATCAAAGTTTCTAAAGTACATTAGACAGTTTTCAATACCATCTGATACCATTTCTTCTCTGAAAGAATAGGATGCGAAGTTTGGTTTCCTAGATAAATGCTCTGCTATATCCATAAAGCATTCTCCAATATACTCTGGAATAGGTTTACACTTTATACCATTAAGTTTAGCTTCATCACATTCAGCTTTATATTGAATTAATGCGTTAAAAAAATCTGTGTTGTTTATGTAGTTATTTGCCATAATTATCTCCTTTTCATAATATAAATTAATATAACATATTCTCTGAGAAAAGCAAGCTTAAAAAAGACTTGACAAACCTAAAAAACCATATTATATTCCTTGTTGTCAGTTTGATTAATTAATACTTAGTTAATTAATAGTATTTGATGAGAATGATTGGAGAATATTAGAATATGAATCTTGGAGATTATTAGTTAATACTTCAAGCATCTCAATGTATTTGTAAATAATTTTAAATTTAGGTTTCATTATGGAAACTACTTGGTGTTGATTTAGTATCATTTTAGTATCATCCACTAAGATATCTGAAATCCAATTAGCAAAGAACAATAGTTGTCTATCTTCTTGTTTTTTAATGAATAGTACTAAAGGATTCTCAACCTCTAGATTTCCATAGTTAAGGACATTTGTAAAAGCTATTAAGTCTACTCCTGTTGCTAACCTAATTATTCTCACATCATCCATTTTTAAGTTCGATGTTATAGAACTTGTATTTAAATTTTTCTGAGTCATAAATCTTTACCCTCTCAACGAAATGCTTTAGTGTATGGTTATTGTGTTTACCTATTCTTAAATCATCTGCTATATCGAATAATATAGCTTCTTCTTTGTTATCTCCAAGTCTAAGAACTCTACCAATTGACTGAAGTACTCTAATAATTGACTTAGATGATGATGTGAATATAACATTATGTAGGTTCCTAATATTAACACCAGTACTGAAAGTTCCGAAGGAAGCTATGATAATAGCATTAGTTTCTTTTTCAGTAATAGCTCTAATAGCTTCTCTAGTATCTACATCAGTACCGCCAAATACAAAGAATACCTTACGATCTCCAGCTTTCTCTTTAATCATGTCAAAGAGAACTTTACCATGTTTCTCAACATACTGAAAGAGAACTAGAGTATTTCCTTCTAATGATAATGTTAAATTCTTAATGAAACTATTTCTAGCCTCATTCCTAACAATAAAATCCATTTCTGCTTGATATTCTGACCCCTTAATTAATTTACAAGTTGGTTCAGGATATTTTAAAACCAAACACTTAATTTTAAACTTTGATAACTGGTTATTGTCAATCAAGTTAGAAGTTGTAACAGCCTTATAAACCTTCCCAAATAAGCCCTCTAGGACTAGCCTGTGAGTCTGTGTACCATCAAGAGTACCTGTAGTCCCGATACGATACTTTGCGTTTACACAGGCTGCTAGGATGCTTGTTAGAGACTTAGCTTTAAATTGGTGGGCTTCATCTCCAATTATAAAATCATACTGTTCAAAGTACTTCTTAGGTTGATTGTATATACTCTGCCATGTAGATATGTTTAAGAACTTTTTTGAGTCCTTATCTTTACCTGCATAGATCATATGACAGTTTTCAGAAGAATCATATCCATATTCCTCAAAGTCTTTATACATCTGAGCAACTAATGATATTGTAGGTACTATTAATAATCCTTTCTTACATTTAGTCTGAAGATATCTAATAATTAAATAAATTATTAGAGATTTCCCAGATGCTGTTGGAGATAATATTAATAGTCTTTTATTTCTTATCGAATAGACAAAAGATTTTAGTTGATAGTCTCTAACTTTATGAGGAAGATTAAGAGTTGATATAAATTCTTCAGCTTCAATCACTGAGAACTCTTCGGCACCTGTTATAGATGGATCGATAGCAATAGAGTAGTTTCTAGTCTTACAGAAATCTTCTATATAATTGATAAGACCATGATAAACCAATCCTGTTCTGGTATCTAAGAGTCTTATCTTACCATCCCAAATCTTATTCTTGAATGCTGGCATGAACTTATAGCCGGGAACAAAGAAAGTAAAGTGTTCAGATAACTCCTGAATAGCAAACTGTTCTCCTGTGACTCTTATATAAGCTTCATCCTTTTTATGTAATATTAGATCATGCACCTTGTATAAACCTTTCCCACGCTATAAAGTCTCGCAACTGAAAGGTTCTACTATTTAACTCTTTCAGTATAGCATTACATACATCAACAATCTCATCATGTAATACTTTAATTGCCATTGTTCTTCTTAGATCACTATCACTCTCAAAGTATGTTGGGAGTTCAGCTTTAATGATATAAGGGAATGGTTCCCAACCTCTAAGTTTAAGAGCTTCATCATCTAATTTACCTGTATAATACTCCCACTTTAATCTCTTCATTTTATTATGTTCAAACTCAGCATTCTTAGACATTAATCTATGGTTTGAGAGTATATTTACATACTTTGAATGAAGCTTTGGTATATCTAAAAGTGCCTTACCGGGTTCTGTACGATCTATCTCGGAATCTTGTTGCCACATTATTAATAGATCATCTAATTGCTTCTTAGGGTTTAATCGCTCAGTCATAATAAAATATCCTTTAAATTAATGATTCAATGTCATAGTACGAGTACCTAAAAGTTGCATCTGCTGTTAATATACTATCTGGTGAATCTGCTGCGTTCATTGGAAAAGAAGAGACAGCTATTGGGAATACATCTATGAACTTAAACATATATATAGGTTGATTTGCAGCAGATAATAAAGTTAAATTTGCATCTGAAAACTGTGGAAATCCCTCTCTAACTGTAGGTCTTGCTATATTAGTTAGATTCTTATATTCATCAAATCTATTAGGGAATGTCATAGCTCTAATCCAATCATGTATTTCTTTCCATGCTAATAAGTCTTCATCAACTATAAAAGTAATATTGAGAATATCATATATCGCTTTTTCTCCTGGTGAATATAACTCAACAAATGGATTAGTTCTTGGGACTTCTGATAATGAAATTCCAGGGACCATTATAGCTTGACAGAAATATTGGATATTAGGACATCTTGCAAAATGTACCTGAAATTTATTTGATTGTAAGAAATTTGGATTACTTGGTGTTCTTGTAGTTATTGTCATAATAATTCTCCTTTCAACTATTTATAACGAAAAAAGGGAAGAACCGAAGTCCTTCCCTTTTATTTACTCTTTGTAAAACTTAACTATTACATTAAATTTGCGATTTTGAACGCTCTGTAATAATTATTACTCTGAGCAGTTAATGCACCAGAACCTTGAGTTGCCCCACCAGCAAAAGGATTAGCTACAAGACCATAACGAGTCTTGAATCCGATTTTTGGTTGGAAGTTACTTGTATCAACTGCACGAACCATCTGTAGAGGAACATATGGACAATAGAATAAACCAGAGTCATATGCGTTACTACCTTTGTATCCGATAACAGCGAATTCACGAGCAGAACTAATAGGTGCATAAGGATCGATATAAACCTTAATACGTCCAAATAGAGTACCAGCAAAGGTATTACCAGTATCATCTACAGTTAGGTTAACCTGTCCTTGTAGAGCTGATTGATAGTCAAGGATACCAGCCATAGCAAGAGCAGAAGCAACGTCTGAACTTACGATCATTACGTTACCTTTTCCACGTCTTGTAGTTTTAGCGATAGTATTAGCTTCACGTTCAATTTGGAATGCAAGACCTTTGATTTTTTCAACCATCCAACGTCCATTAGAGTCGGTATCTAGATCGAAAGTACCAGCAGTAGTTACACCAACTTGACAACCAGTTTTAGCAACACCGTAGATTGTACGAACTACTTCACGGTTGATTTCAGCAAGAATTTCTGAAGAAAGAATGTTACTTAATTCAGTTTCTGCATCAAGACCATGAACAGCTTTTAAATCTTGAGCTAACTCTAGAGAATACTCAGCTTTTAGAGCACGAGTTTTAGCTGTTACAGTTACTTTTTCAATACTAAATCCCATCTCTTGGAAGGTAAGGTCTTCAGCGGTAGATGTTGGCATTGCGATACCAGCTTGAGCATTATTAGCAAATGTTGCACCAGTATTAGCAGCAACATCAACAGTTAATAGAGCCTGTGATGGAGTAGTATTACCAGAGAACTGTGAATTGGCTTCGTCATAGAAAGCTTCTACACCAGATCCAGGAACACGATCAGTGCTATACATTGTTCTCATTGCAAAGATAAGCCCTGTAGGACCAGTCATAGGTTGAACACCACAGACATCATATGCAATAAGGTTAGGTAGAGAACGTCTAACTAAACTAATTAAGATTGGATCGAAACCAGCAACAGGTCCAGTAGCAGCAGAACCACCACTAAATCCACCAGTACCAACAGAGTTAGTAGGGGTTGCTTCCTGTAGCATAGATGATTTACCCATCTCTACAGCTTGATTTTCTAAGATTACAGCGGTAACTGCTCTACGGTATGGATCAGTAATTGGTGCTAGTTCTGGATGATCAAGAACTGATGCCCATCTTTCTTGTAATTGTTCGGACAAATACATTTTTATTCTCCTTTATTTTTTTAATTAAAATTTTGTACTGCTTTTAGAAATTGCTTGTGATACAGCAGCAACAAAAGCATCAGTGACAACTGGTTTTGTTCCATCATTCTCTACAGTTTCATGTAGTTGTGATTCGTCTGCTTTTTTCACGCTAATTGGGAAATAACTATTACGGATCGTATCAAGTTTACCTCTGTATTCGTCCTCTGTGGAGAATTCAACACTTTCTGCAAGTGTCTTAATTTTTTCAACTTGAGTATCTGTAAGTCCTTCACAAACTGTATGAACAACTTCTGATTTTTTTGATTCGATTAATGCTTTACGGTATTCAATACCACGATTAATCTCTTCATCTAATTTAGTTTCTAGATCAACAACCTTACCAGATAGTTCATCAACTAAATCAACTTTATCTTCTGGAACATCGATATAATGTTCCACGAAAAGATTCTTTAGACCATTAATAAAGTCTTCAGATAGTTCGTTACGTAGACCAGATTCAATCGCTACTTCATTTTGTTCAATCCACTGTTCAACAACATAAGAAAGATAATCATCAACTTTCTGAGATAAGTCTTCCTGAATTTGTTGTACTGCTTCTTCTAACATTCCTGCATATCGTGTTTCAATTTCTTCTTCTAATTGGTTAACACGATCAAGAACACGAGCTTCAAAGATAGTTGCTGCTTTTTCTTTAAAATCTTCTGATATTGTACCATCTTCAAAAATAGCATCCATATCTTGTTCTACATCTTCTTTCTTTAGATTTGTAGATGGAAGAGCTGGTGAAGCTGCTGATGGTTTAGTTGTAGGTGCTGTAGCTGATTTAGCTGCTTTTGTTGCATCAATTTTTTCAGAATCATCAGTAGGTTTACCATTCTGAGGAGTAGGTCCACCAAGATCTACAACTTCAGTTCCAGGAAGTTTTGCTGGAGGCATAGCTGGTGCTTTACCTTTACTTCCTGATAGAATATCTGCTGCTGCTTCCATTAATTTATTTGACATTTAAGATTCTCCTTGTTATATTATTTATTTATAAAATTAAAGTTTTCGTAAATAACTTTCAAAGATTTGAAGAGCAACTTCTTCAAGCTGTTTAGTTGAGGCTTTAGTAATTTGCCTCTTAGCTTGATCAAATTCTATCTCTGAAAACTTACCATCGACAAACATCCATTCTTTATTCTCCATAATCCCATTCACGAAAGCTCCAGGTGCGGATGGATCAGCAACAATATCTGCTGCTGTAGCAATTCTAAGGTCATCTTGAACTAGATTATAACCTTCTCTAGTCATTGATAAAGTTCCTAAAGCCCTAGAAGAAACACCAATATTTACATCGTTATCAATAAAATTTTTAACTATCTGACCATAAGGAGTATCTAGAACAAGAGCTTTTCCAAAGAATGTATTATCGTGTTCAACTAATGATATAATTTTATGGGATACTCTTTCTAAATTGATAGAAGGTGTATCAGGATGGCCTAATTCACCTAATGCTCGATTGCTTTTAATGTATTCTTCGTTATACCTACCAACTTCTTTCCGTAGTGTGTCCATCTTATACATACGGTTATTCCTATTGACTTTATTACCAACAAGAAATGTACCCTCTATAAAAAGGCGTTTAACACCATTCTCTGAGGCTTCTGTTAGATATTTAACGTCTTCTACTGCTTCTCTTATTAATCTCATATTAGATTCCTATTAGACCTGGAGTGTATGTACTATCTTTAGTAACTTCTAAAATAATAGTACCACCAGTATTTATAGTAATTATAATCGATGAACCAGAATTATTAGCTAAGACATGTCCCATATCAGCTATTCTCATTTCACCTGCTCCATGAAGCATAAGTAATGGTACAGAATTACGAACAATTGCAATACTACCATTGGTTGACCACATTACACTTTTAATAGAAGCGTTATTAACTGTTTCTATTGAAGAGTTAGCAGTTAAGTCAGCTAATGCTATTGTATAAGTACCAGCATCAACCGCTCTAATTATTGAACTAGATCGTAATGAATTTTTAGTTTCTTGTGGCATATTAACTTAATCCTAATGAATGTCTTCTACGCATTGACATTTTGCGCTTTAATAATGACCTTGATAACTTTGAACGTCTTGATGATTTCCAAGAACGCTTTAGTTGTTGAGATCGCCTTAACCTCTGTACTGCTGAAATTCTACGAATAGATTTACCAACAATCCTATAGCCTTTCATAGCTGATCTGGTAGCATTTCTCTGAATTACGATCTTTCCAGTAGCATCTCTACGAATCCTTCTACGAATTCTAGTTACTTTACCTAATTTCTGTATATTAGCGTCTTCTTCAAGTATAGATAATGAGATGTACTGACGAACCTCATCTAAACACTTCTTAACCTTAATTTCTAAAAGGTTTATTAGTATATGTTTAGCCTCGTCTAATCTATTATTTATTATCGATTGAATAAGGTTCATTTCTTCACAAATTCTTTAACTTTATTGTAACTATCTACATCTCCTAAAACCATATCTATCATCTTAACTTGGTTTTCTTCAGATAGTTCACAGAATACTCTTAATATATTTGATACAAGTTTTTGCTCTTCAGATATAATAATAGTCTCTTCGGATTGAATAGGTGCATCAATACCTGAACCGTAAGGAACAGAGAAGTGTTTATCTATTTTATCGCTATAATATAAAGCAACTTTAATGTTGTTAGGAAATAATCTTACATTCTGTCTTTTAAGAACCAAGACGTAAGGAGGATCTTCATTCTTGTTAGCGTGTTTCTGTTCATCTAACTCAAAGTCTTCACGCTGAACACTCTGAGGTATTATGTCCTTCTTCACAGCAGGATTTAATGCTTTATTATATTTCTTATAGAATGCATCTAATCTTTGTTTTTCTTGCTCAACATTCTCACCAACATCAGGTGGATCGACATCAACTTTCTGAACTATATTTCCAAGCTTAATTCGATGCGCTCTTAAACCCTTATAAGAAATCTACCATTAGCATCAACTGAAGGTACATTGTGTTTATCAGCAGAATATGCGACAGATATGCCCCCACCTCTAACTTCGTCTAATTGATGTTTTAAATCAGTTAGAGACTTCATTATTTTTTATTTCCAAACGCATTAGATATTGACCTTAAAGCCTTAGTATTACTCTCAGACTTTTTCTTGATAACATCAGAATCTTTTTTCTGTTCCTTTGTTGGTTCTTTACCGCTATCATCAGATTCGAAACCTTCTTCGACAACAGGATCACTGAACATATTTTTAGCTACATCTACTTTTTTTGCATCAAGAGCCTCAAAAGCTTGACTAGATATCATATTATTGATAGTCTCTTTAGCTTCTGCTGCTTGTCCTGCTGCAACTTGTTTAACAAATTCTATAGAACTCATTGTATTCTCCTAGTATATTTTATATTTATAAATCTTTTAAATTAAAGATTCTGAAGATAGTTACTTTTGGTGATATTAAGAGTCTTCTTAGTAGTATCACCAAAAGAACCTTCTATATCATAATTATCAAGTATAGCATTTAATATAGAGTCTCTTATCTGTTCAGGTGTTAGACTACTAGAACCAGAAGATATAAATGCTTGAGCTTGAACAGGTACTGTATAATTAGTGTTGACTTGATATACACCTAATGTTCTAACTACAGGTACTCCACCACCAGCAACGAATAAATTACCAGTTATTACTAAATCATGGTTAGACTCCATTGGTCTTATCCTCCATGAATTTAATAAAAAGTAATATGGTGGAATTAAAAGACCACCACCTAAATCGTCACCACCAACCTGTCTGAAAGCTAAAGGCCAGTTAGAATTATTCTGATGCCAATCTACCCACTCTGACCAAATTCTTTGAGCTGATATAGTTGTTGTATCGAGAATAATTCTTTTGTTGAAACCATCAAATATTAAAGCCATAATATGTCCTTATATTAACTTAAATGAGAAGGATCAGCTTCAGCTACAGCACTAATAGAAATACCCTTACTTTGTGTAATAGTTCCTGTACTGAACCCTGGTTTAGCTACACCTGGATTACCCCAAACAAGGATTACATTTCTTGGAGTACTTCCAGAATATCCACCTTGTACGTTATTACTCCAATCAAAAGTGAATGCAATAGAACCAGAAGAAATAACTCCAGTAATATCACTCCCATCTTTATCTTTTACTATAATAGCAGAAGATTCCCCATAATCATCCCCACCAGGAGTTGTTTCATAATAGAGGGTGTAATAACCGCTACCGCCAGATGTAAGATTATTATTAAAATTAAGAGTACCAGCAGAGGCATAAGGAAAAATCCTTTCTGTTCCACCTTCATCAATAAATACAATATCATTAAGATCAGCAGCTTTTGGTGTAAAGAAAGCTCTAGAATAAAGAGTAGGTCCAACAAACCAACAAATAAGATCAGCAGTTTTACCTACAATAGCACCAGAAGTTCCACCAATATTAATATCTGTACCTTGACGTAGTAGATATTGCATCTTAGTATATATCTCATATCTAGAGGCTGGAACTGTATGACTAATTATCTTCTTGAAAGGATAAGACCCACTACCAATAGTTTGATTTGTATTTGCTGAGTTATAAGCAATATTACAAGTTATATATGGTGAGTTAGCTATAACAGCGGCATCATTATCAGTTAAGTTAATATCAGCAGAAGTATTGATACCAAATGGAAGCTTGAAAGGTCCAGTTGCTAACTCAGAGATATCAGTTAAACTTACATCATCATAAGTATACCCATAAGTTCTATTAAATGACTTAAAGAATGCTCTGTTATCGAAACCACCATTACTAGCATCTCCAAATACCTGAATAGCTTCATTAGGTAAATCTGTGAATGTATAGTTAATAGCAGAACCACTTGAAGATCTCTGTAGATAACATTGACTTCCAGTAGATACAGAACCTTGAAGTACAGAACCAAAGTAAACTCTATTTAATACTCCAGCATTACTATACTCATTCCATCCAGCATTTCTAATTTTTTGTCTAGTTGCATCACTTCCAGGTTTCCATCCATTATAAGTACCACCAGGATCACGACCAAATACATACTGCCCTGATCTATTATCTACTTTATTCATAGGAAATGGGTAAGGTTTATATGTTGCAGTAGCCCATAGATCAACAAACTTTGACCACAATGCATTTCCATCTACACCATCCTTTGCAACTAAAGACCCTCCAACTATAAGTTCAAAAGTTTTAGCACCAAAATCAAATGTTATATTAGTATTAACAACAAGATCATCAGGATCGGTTATCATTGCCATTTTATTTAAGCTCCTTTAATTTAAATACGTTGTATCTTCTGTCTGTTTTATTGGTAAAGTGGCATTTATACTTCCCAATGAATAATTTCTAATATAAGAAGGAATATATCCAGGTTTATATATCGTAATGTCTACAGCTTGTGGTGTAGTATATGTATATGTATAATTTGATCCAACATTTTCTTCTGTATTAGATAAAACTGTTTCAGTTCCTGCTGCTAATACTGTAACATCACTTCCATCTATTAGACCACTTAATGAGAAGTTAATAACATCTAATGGATATAGTCCTGTAATCTGAGCAGCTAGTGTACTGAGTGTATCAACCCTCAAGAAAGCACAAGCAACAGTCTCAGTTGTAATTACTGTTAATCTGAACTTTAATTTAAATCCTATTGCTGGATCAATTGTTTCAAATGGAAGATGATTGAATCTAAGAACACCAGAAACAGTAGCAGAGTTTGCAACATCAGATGTAATAGTAGTTCCATTAATTTCAGTTATTCTTCCAATATTTACTCTACCTGTTCCAAAGATATAATCACCAACTTCAAGTCCAACAGCAGATGCCATTACAAATGTAAATGCTCCAGAAACACCTGAACTTGACGTTCTCTGATAATAAAGATTATGAAAACTTCCAAATCCTGATCCAGTATCAATAGCATAGTGGATATCAAATCTAGTCTGTGTTGGTCCTGAAAGTAAAGCTTCCGTTCTTTCAAATCCAGTGTGACCGTATCTTGTGAATATATCAGTAAATGTACACTGATTTCCAACAGCAGTAAGAAGGATACCTCCAGAACTATTGAACTTTGCTGTACCTGAGTTCATCTGAAATACAGAAATAGTCTCAGTAGTTGGTTCGTTGAATGGAAGAACTATTCTTCCTCTCTCATCTCCTATAAATAAATCCTCAAAATGAGTTCCATATACAGAAGGAGATCCAGTAGTGCTGTTTACTTCTTGACAACCTTTCACATATCCATTCAGATCAGCATGAACTATAGCAAGCGGAGCTTTAGTTCCCCACCTACAAAACCCACCAAATACAGACTCGTACAACATATTCTTATCCGAATTTGTAGTGGAATAGGGAAATGATCTTAACCTATTCACATAAATTCTTTGGAGTTTTACGTCATTATTATTACCTCCAGTATAACCCTCAGTTCCTATTCCGTATGCGTTACTTGCCCATGTACCCCCATTTAAAGGAGCAGTCCTTGATCCTATATTTCTTATTTTAAGTCTGGAATTAGCACTATAATAAGTAAGTCCATTATACGGATGACAATCTTGGATAGTTCCAAAACCAAATATTAATCCCTCAATTTTAACATCAACACATCCAGCACCCATGTTGAAAATATACCACGGATTTGTACTATTTGTTCTTCCGTTGTATCTATCACAATAATTGGTATCATTAAAAGTTATTTTGTAACTCGGAAGTAAATTAATAGCACTATTAACAGAGATATATTTATTAAATGTTAATTCTGAACAGTAAGCTACGTTGACTGAATATGAAGTGGCTGAACGGGCATATTGAACAATTCCAGCCTTTACATTTGTAAATGATATTCCCATACAATATGAAATAGATGCAGCATAATCAGCGTATCCTGGGGCATTACCCCTCTCAAACTTACCATTTGTTATAGTGCCACCAGCAAAGTTTGATGTTAAAGATAATGCTGGAGTATCTAAAGCACCATACATAGATACGTTACAGTTATCTATATCTAATGGAGATGCACACTCAGATATAACTAAAGAGTCGAAGAACGCACAATTCTGAATACGAACATTGAATGCCTGACCAAAACTTGCAAATCCAGAACATCCATAAACATATTCAAGGTCAATATATCCAGCAGATGTGGTAATAAACTCCGGTCTACTAGCAGCAGCAGCAGCAGGGACAGTATTGGTTTCTCTTGCGGCAGTAGCCACTTCATTAAGAATATTAGATGGTATCCACGTTTTTCTTCCAGAAAGAGCGACATTACCGATTGTTCTTCTCATGGTTACATTACTTGTAGCTATTACTGCTGAATGTGGGCAATTTATTCTGTAAATATTTGCATCTGTTACAACCTTTACAGTATATTCTCCATCAGTAGCACCACCAGAAGTAAAGTCCATATAAACTTTATTTCCTATAGCTAATAGATGAGATGTAAATGTTACAATAAGTGTGTGGAGACAAGATACAGCACCAGAAGTTAAGGCGGCAACATGGGGGTAAGCAATATTGTATGTACCGGTAGCAGGAACAGCATATATAGTGTAAGTTCCATCAACAGGAGTTCCTGTGGTGAAGTCACAATAAACTTGCTCTCCGATATTTAATCCGTGTACTGTAAAACTGATCTGTATTCCAGGTTTTGATGTTACGTTTCCACCCACTCCTGAACCAGCTAGAGGTATCGTGAAATGATATGGACTGAGAACTGTTACTGTATAAATCGCATCATAAGCAGTAGCACCGCCAGATGTGAAATCCAATCCAGTTTGCATTCCAGTTTCAAGAAGATGTCCAGTTGCGTAATAGACTGTTACAAGATCAGCTTCCCAAATATAGGTACAAGAGTGTGTTATCTCTGCGTGAGTTGATGCTTGTGCTGCAAGACTTGCATAGGTAGCTGCTTGAGTATAAGATTCACCCATCTGTAACTGACCACCAGCAAGAGCTTTCACAAAGTTACATCTAACATCAGTATTTCCAGCAGCTTCTCCTATATGTTGATGTGCCCAACCATTTGTTGCACTGTACAATGAAGGCCAGTATTCATAGGTATCTGTTACTTCTGTTTCCACCCATAATCCAGGAGCCATCATTGCAGCGGAACCATCGGTAGGAACTTGGAATATTTGACCTATACTTCCATTAGTATTCTCAAGAAAGAATCTTCCACCTCTTGCTCTGAATTCACCAAGACGAGGAACAGTTAGGTCAACAGCAGTATCATGAGGAAGTGAAATCCAACCTTGAACATCAGGACCGCTGGCAGATATATTAACAATTCCAGTAATAGCACCAGAAGCAAAAGCACCACCAGTAACCTCTCTAAATTTCATGAATCCAGATGCAGGTATAGCATCACCTACAGCAGTTTGAGCAGTTGTTTTAGATACCCAAATACCTAAGAGATATCCAGATACTCCACCTTGGGATATGGTTGTTCCAATAGCAGGTACAACGGCAGAACCAGAGTTTGTGAAAGGCATCCAGCGAACATTTCTACTATCCCACTCATACCTACCTTCAGTAACAGTGACAGCAGCAGCACTTCCAAGATTAGATGCTGGTGCGTTAATATGAACTCTATGATCTGTTCTTACCGTATAGACAGCACCAGCAGTAACAGTTATAGCTTCTCCTGCTGTTCTTGATGCTGCGTCATTATATGCTGATACAGATATAGTAGCCATTAACTGAGTATATCTATTCCTCTACCTACATTAAGTATACCAAACTGTTCAAGAGCACCTAATCCATCAACAATCTCAATATCATCAAGACTTATTTCTTCAGCCAACTTAAATTTATCAAGCCAAACTTCCAACTGAATATTAGATTTAGCAGCACCATATATTAATGCTAACTCTTCATTTGTAAATCTTCTCATGAAAGCTAGTCTTGTTAAAGTTCTAGTTTTATCTTTTTCAACAAATACTAGACCACCAGAATGCCACTCAAATTTAGTAAGATCAGGTATATTTCCCTCTCTAACTTTTAACATTTGACCTTGACCTGCTACTAATGGCTCTGTTGATATTTGAATCAACTCACCATCTAATTGATTTGCTAAGATATAATACATAGTTTATTTAAGTTTAATTTCTAATGATGTTGGAGCAAGTATTATAGGTTTATAAACAAACGGAAATACTTCTGAAAAGGGACTCTCTGTATTATCAACAAAAGTAGCAGTCATTGTGAAATTTGTAGTACTTTTAGTAATTGTTACTGTACAATCCATAGAAGTTGCTGTAGGAACTTTAGTTTCACATACAAAAACACCTTCTTGATATATCCTAAATCCAGATACTGCTGGAAAAGAAGGAGCTGTATAATAACTCCATTGTGCGTTAATGTTAATTGCTCCATAAGCAGAAGTTGTTAACATTAATATAGTTAATATAATATATAATAATTTTTTCATTTCACTTTTAAGTAAGTTGGTTTTAGTAATGTTGGTGGAACCCATTTCAATGTAGTAGGAGTTGATAAAGGTCCATCTTGATTAAACTTACCTAATGCTTGTATAGTGTATATATGATCTTTTCCATCATCAATAGCTGTAGTCGTAAAAGTTCTAACATCAAAAGGGACTCCTTCTTTATCTACAATTCCATCTCTAAATAGTCTAAAAGAAGCTACATCAGTTTGTCGATCTACAGGGTACACAAAAGTAACAGTCAAATCTCTAGCAAACGCTTGAGATGTTAGTAGTAATATAATTAGTGTTATATTTAATATTTTCATAATAGTATTTATATGTAGTTGTAGGTTAATTTATTATCCCAAGACTTATCAAAATCTGATGTACCATTCGCCCAAGAAATTTCTGTTAAATCTCCAATAGTTTCGATCAACTTAATTCTCCAAGTTGATTCAGAAGATATTGTTCCAGGTAAAGCTTCTCCGATATATGTAAAACTACCATCAACTTCTATTAATTTATTGTATTGTGATTCTACAGCCACTTGTATCCTATCCATTATAGATTGAATTGATTCTGAAACAAACTTTTGTTTATCAGCATCAAAAATTAATATAGCGTCACCTTCAACTTGATGTCTCTTTTTAAATTCTACATCTTCATTATCAAGAATCCTAACAGAACCACCTGGAGTACCTTCACCCCAACCAATGGTAGTTCTTTGATACATTTGATTTTTAAACTCTCTAATACTCTTTTCGTTGTCTGTTATATACTTCTTAACGTTCTCTTGTACCAATCCATTATTCTTTTCAGTATCTGATTTATAAACATCTACCTTTTGAGATATAGATTCATTAAGGAAGTCAAAGTCTCTCTTTAGAGATTCTATGAATGTCAACAACTCTTCTTTTAAAGGAGCAATATCTAATTCCTTACCATCAAGACCATCTTTTCCAGGAAGACCGTCTTTACCATTAAGACCATCCTTGCCATCTCTTCCAGGTTTACCATCTTTACCATCCTTACCAGCAGTTCCTGTAATACCTGTAAGACCTGTAAGACCATTCTTTCCATCTTTTCCAGGTTTACCGTCCTTTCCATCCTTACCAGCAGTTCCTGTAAGACCTGTAAGACCGTCATTACCATCTTTACCATTAACTCCATCCTTACCAGCAGGACCAGAAAGACCAATAGGACCAGGAAGGCCATCAACACCGTCCTTACCGTCTTTACCGTCAATTCCATCCTTACCAGCTTTACCATCCTTACCGTCTTTACCAGCAGGACCAGAAGCACCAAGAAGACCATCTTTACCAGCAGGACCAGTTGCACCCATAAAACGGTTAGAGTTGACATCATCACTGATTTTCTCCATGATAGTGTCAACTCTAGCTAGTTTAGATTCTATGTTTTCTTCTGTTTGTCCTTTTAACTTTTTAAATAATGTTAAAATAAAAGCAGAATCTATAATATTGTCAAACATAATTAATCATTCTTAATAAATTCAATCATACTTTCCATTAATTCACTTTGTTTCTTTTTTAACTCAGCATCCAACATAGGAGTATGAGATTCGATATTTTCATCTTCAGAAACATTATCTTCTGGTTTATATTGTTCAGGATCAATTTCTTGATTAGCTGCTGCCTCTGCTGCTGCCTGATCTTGAGATAATGAAGTTATACCTGCTGCTGCTTCTTCCTCAATTTCTTTTTGCATTTTTTCTTGTTCTTCTTCAGTTAACTGTAGAACATTTTTATCAACCCACTTCTTTGAATAATACTTACCAATGTACGGATCAATCATCCCTAAAGATGTTAATCTCTCTCTAAGAAGTTCTGAGTCTCTAAGTTCTGTAAAGTTATTATCTTTCTTATAATCATAGAAAATGTCTTCTTTAAATTCAGACCATTCTTCTTTAGTACATATATTCTTTAGAGCTAACTGTGTACCAAGAGCTTCATCAAATATCCGTGAGAACTTAATTCTCATCCTCTGAATAAACTTAGAGAATTTGACCTCATCACGAGTTACTTCAGTTGTCCTACCAACACCTATCATCCCACCTTCAGTCGGTTCTAGACGTGAAATTGGGACGTTTAGAGCATTAAGAAGTTTATTCCTGAAATACTTAACATCTTCTAATTCTCCAAGATTTTGTCCAGCAGGAAGAGTGGTAATTTCTGTACCTTTACCACCTTCACGTCGAGGCAACCAAAAATCCTCAAGCATCGACATATGTTTACGATCATCTCTTAACTCACCTGTCGCAGAATCATATACCATTTTGTTACGATACTTGACCATAACATCTCTTAGGTATTGTTCGGCCTTTCCTTTAGGGAGATTACCAACATCAATATAAAAAATTCTTCTTTCAGGTGCTCTAGATAACCTATAGATTACTACAGCATCCTCTGTCATTCTTAGTTGGTTGAGAGGTTTAATAGCCTTGTGTAAAAACGAAATAACAAAGGTATTCTTAGCATCCATCAATCCTGAGTTAACATTAATGACTGAATCTACAGCTACTCGTACACCTTGATTGACACTAGCTGTATAAGATTGAGTTGTTGTACCTCTCTCATTATACACATAATACTCTGCTGTGGATTTAATAACCATAGCACCAGTTTTTGTGTCTTTCTCTCTATTAATCTCTCTTACCTTACGGATTTTTCGAGGATCAATATATCTTAATTCTTTTATACCTTCTTTGGGTTTAGATTCATCTACAACTACATGGTAGAATATACGCCCATCGATATACCAGCGTTTAAATAGATCATCTGCTAGATTCTTGAAGTTTAACATCTTCAGAATATTGTCAAATTCATCTATAATTTTTTTCTTAATCGTTTCAGGTTGTTTGAGATTGTCTAAGTTGATGTCTACAATTCGACCAAATTCGTCACGAGTTATAGCTTCATTAACGATCTCATCAATAGCCATCTCCAATTCAGGATGATTGGCCATCTCTCGATATCTTGAAATAAGTTCGAGTTCATTGCGAATAGAACCTTCAAGATCAACGTAGGTACCATAGTGTGCATTAGATGTGATATTTACTGCACCATCATCTAATGCTTCAGTTGGTAATGAAAAAACAGGTTGTGTTGGTGGTTGATTAGAAACTACACCTTCACGACCTAGTGTGAACCCAAAAAGCTTAATAGCCATTATTTGTTTATCCTTTCATTCTTAAGTATAAGGTAAAGGGTCTTTAAAGACCCTTTACCTTATTTATAACAATATTATACCACACCGTCAGCTACAGATTCCCACCATTGATATGATAATGTTACTGTAAACTCTTCAATTTGATCATTTGCACCCCAATCAACATCAATTTGTGATACATCTGTTGGGAATAAACCAATGAACTTATATTTCTTTAGAGTATTTCCTGTTTTACCATACTGAATAACTTCACCATCAACTGTATAACCAATTGGAGGTAATGCTATAGGTGTTCTAATGTTGAGGTTGTGACTATTGATTCCGTTAAGCCATCGCTCAAATGCATTACGAACTACGAAATCTTCATCATTGATAACTGTAATTACCCAATCTGTGAAAGTTCTATTACCAGCGAACTTTAACTCACGACCAAAGTAATTTACAGGTACTGCATTTACTGTAGAAGCTGGTAATTGAGCAGTCTTCGCCATGAAAGTTAATTTTGTTTGTGCATTTCCAGGTGCTGAGAAACCTGGAAATGGCATAGATACTTCAAATAGGTTAGGACGAGCACCATCACCTACCATTTGTGATCTAAAGTCATTTACTGAAAAAGCCATCTGTTTCTCCTATATATTTTTTATTGTTTATGCCCATTTACTTCTATTTTCTTCCCAAGATATAATCTGTAAATTTGATATATCTGAAATTTCTTTGGGAGATATATCATTATCAAATCCAAATTTAATAGATTTTATATGGTCTAATTGATATCCATTTTCTTTTCCACATATTGCTCTCTGTAATAGAAAAGGATTTATTATATCAATATTATCTTTATATATTTTTTCTGTTAATCTTCTAACATTATAAGCATATATCTTAAAATCTTCTTTATTTGGATTCCATCTTGGATGATTAATACCACATCTTTCTTTTGTTGCTTTGTTAATGTTTGTTCTATTCATTTTTTTACCAACATGTAATCTCGAACATTTATAACAATATATTATTTCTTTATTATAAACTAATTGATACTGTCTTTTAAATGATGAGCCACAAACATCACATAAACAATCAACTTTCTTTTGGCTATTAGGAAGTAAATGTTTTGTATATATTTCTAATTCTTGTCCTTGTTTAATATCTTCATAACCAAGAGACTTATAATAAGCCCCTTGGTTAGATATCTTAACAATAATTTTTTCACTAATTATCATTTATTACCAACGCCCAACAACCTCATCGAAACTAACCCCACTACGAACTGCAACGAAATTTAATTGTATAAAATTTATACTTCTTGCAGGCTTAATGTAAATGTCACCAATAAATTCATTACGATCAATAACTTCACCAGTGTTGTTGGTATCATCACATATTACTCTAAAGTCTGTAATACCACGTCTACCTTGAACGTCTCTAAGGAAAGGTTCAACCATAGAAACAAACTGTGCTCTGGTAAACTGATCGTTAAATTCAAACAATGAGTATCTAGAAGCTTTTGCAATAGCTTTCTCTAAAACAATGAACAATCTACGAACATTAATTCTATCAAAAGCAGATGGTTTAGCTTGAAGAGTTTTATCACCGAAAAGAACTGTCCCTTCACCTTGGAATGTAACTACTGGATTAACTCCATTAACATATAGGTCATCTCTATCTGTCTTATTTGGATTCCAAGCAGTCTTAATTACGTTCTTAATGATCCCTCTATTTAAACCACCTGGAGAGAACCAAGGATCACGCTCTTGATCTGTACGAGCACATAAGCCAGCTATATCTCCGTTTAAAGGTATCCATCGATAAACATCATTATATTTGTCATATTGATACTTCCAGTTACTATCTAATACTGCATAAGAAGTTGATGTAAGAGTATTCCTAAAAGCAACTATATCTGTAACCTCAGATCCAGCGTTATCAACAACATCTGATTTCTCTGGAGATACGAATACAACACAATCTTTACGACTCTCTGCAATTGATATGAGACTTTCTATAATTGTTTCATCAGCAGGTCCAGTTAACATTAAAGATATGTCAACAGTCTCAGCGTTACTAAACATGTCATAAGATGATATTAGATTACCTGATGATATATTACCATCAGCCCCACCTGAAAGAGATACTGTTACATTAGACGTTAATCCAGTATATGCTATATCAGATGCATTAATTCCCCAGCTACCAGCACCATCTAATGGGTGTTCCATCCAATGAATATATTTTGATTTTGATTCAATAACATTCTTATAGTAGCTAGAATTACCACTCTCATCTCTTGCATCACTTGCTTTAGATGTGAATGCATACTTCTCTAGTACAGATCCTCTAACTCCTGTAAATCTACCATCTTCATCGATTACAATTATATGCAACTCATCATCAGAACCACCTTTATTAGAAACGAAGTCAGATGTATTTGGAGCTGATTGGAACTCTGTTTTATATGTCCATGTATTATAAGAACTACTATCAGCTATAGAAACTTTTAGAGAGTTACCCATATCTCCAGGATAACGAGCAGCAAACTCACCAAATCCTGTTGACCCTACTGAAAAGTTATTCTCCCAATCATCATCATTCTTAATAAGAACTTGAGCATCTACGTTAGCTGTTGCGGTAAATGTACTGACAATATTAGCAGATCTAATAGTTTTTAAGTTATTTGCGTATGATAAAAAGTTAGCAGCAGTGAACCAGTATTCATAGTTATTAATATCAGGTTTTCCAAATCTATCAACTAGACGTAGTTCATCAGATATAGTTACGACTTGATCAACTGGACCCCACGCAAACTTTCCAGCAAATGCGCCAATTGAAGTGGCGACTGATGGGACAATTGTAGTCAGATCAGACTCTGTTACATTGATTCCCGGTGATAGCTGAAATGCCATTGGATTCCTCCTTAATTTAAGTATTTAATTAGTGTAATCTTTATATTCTATTTATAAATTCATAAGTTTGATGCACCTGCTACCATCCACACATCTCCGTTATCTATAATAACTTCATCATCTAAACCATCATCTAAGAAACCAACTGGTGATATACTCTCTTCCATCAACATATTCTGTTCTTCTAGCATTACTTTACGAATGTCTATATTAGTTGAGTCTTTAAAATATGATTGAGAAGTTAACCATGCAAATAAAACTAATCCCATTACAAGATCATCATTATTACCTTCCTCTGCTGCATAAGAGTCTCTGGTACGAACAAAAGAATTTAATTCAGCTATAGTATCAAAATCATCAATGATTAACTTATCATTTTCAATAATAGTCTTTAGGTTTGCACAACCTATTTTTTTAACTGATTTTGTTGTCTTGATTCCTATACTTGTTGACCTCTTGAATCCAGCCGAAATAGTAGTACCTTTAATATGATGCTGTTCTAACTTGTATATATTATCATACTCTAAGTCGTAATGAAGTATGTCTATAACCTGTTGACCTACGTTGTTAGTTTCAACCAATATAAAGGCTTCATTATACCTCATACCTATAGAGTATATAATAGTGGGAAAGAATAATAGAGGTATTTGATTACTTCTATATTTAGCAACCTGACGGTATGGTGTATAAGTTACATCTATTACATTAATCGTAGAGTAATCAAGACCAACACCCTCAGAGCAATCTACTGTAGCAATATACAGATGATCCTTTACGGGACTCTCATATATATCCAAATCATCTTCAGATAATATTGGGTTATGGAAAGCTAACGATCTAAGTTTAGCACCTGATACTAGAGTAGCTGAAGAACCTATGAATTCTGTTTCAAATTCTTGTCTGAATTGTTCTTCAGATGTATTTCTTATTGTTTCTTCTCTCCATGCAGCATCACGTCCAGGAACTTGACTCCAATGAACTTCTTGAGGAACATATAAGGATCTCTTCTCTACAGCATCGATCCACATCTTGTAGAATAGGTTAAGACCATTTGGTGTCGATACTATAATTACCTTTGTTGTCTTACCAGAACTAATAACGGGATACGTTGATTGGAAAAACTCTAGAGCCATATTATGTTGAACGAATGCAAACTCGTCTAACATGATAAGATTGAAAGAACCACCACGAACACCGGCAGCAGATGTAGCGTAAGCAAACACCTTAGATCCATTTTCTAACTCTATATTACCCTTATTCCATGTAATGATTCCTTGTTGTAACCATTTAGGTAAAAACTCATAGGATCTCTGAAGTCTACTTAATTGCTCTCTAGCTAATGAACCTTTATTAGCTAAAATAGCAACAACGTATTCAGCATTAAATAATACAGACCAAAGGATAAAAGCGATTGTTGTTACTGATTTACCTGTTTGTCTTGGATACTTAACTATATTGAATCTATTATCTTGAAATGAATAAACTAATTCTTCTTGAAAATCCCACATATCAAATGGAATTAATCCTAGATCAACGTTAACTATCTTTACATATTTTCTAATGAAGTATACAGGGTCTTCAACACATTTAGATAATTCTTGTGCTTGTTCCTTAGTATATTGTATCTCCTCACCGACACGTTTTAGATTTACATTTCCACCATAACCATCATTTTCATTAGCCATTATTTTATTATACTTTTTAGCATCCAATTATGTTTTTCGTGAACTTCTAATCTACCCGCTAAGAAGTTAATTAGCCCTTGTTTATTTAATTTCTCAGCAAACTTTAATGATAAAGATAATGTGTTTATAACTTTTTCATTATCACTTAAAAGATCTCTACACATCTCTATTGGTTGTGGAATATTTACTGATTCTTGAAGTTCTGTAATCTCTAAGAATCTTTTCATTGATCCTGGAACATATGAACCAAGCATTCTTAACTGTTCGGCTAAAGGGTCTACAGCTCCATGAAGTTCCTCATAAAGTCCACCGAAGAAATTATGGAATTCAGAAAAATTGATTCCTTCAACATTCCAGTGATAGTTGTGAGATTTTAGATACATTGTGAAAGTATCTGCTAACGACTTCTTCATTAATTCTATTAAAGTTTCCATTAATCCTCCTTGGCTTGCTTAATTAATTTTATCAATTCTGTAGTAGATCCAGTGAACACTACAGCTTTATCAACATTTATATTTTGTTGTTTATACTCTTTTGGTGACAGATCTCTTTTCTTTTTCTGAAGATCTATTAAGTCTTTATTAAGTTCAGACATATTCTTCATTAATGTAGCAACAACCTCAAAGGCTCTCGGTGATTGCGTTTCTTTCGCTACAATAAGAAGTTGATCCATAGCCTGATTCCCTTTTTTTAGTAAGTTTTTAATATTACCTCTAGCGAAAGAAACATCCTCATCAACTACATCAACTACATCAATATCAGATACTAAAACTTCTGAGTCTACTTGGATATCTTGAACTTGATTGATTTGTTCTATATCCAATATTTCTGATAGGTTTTCATTTAATTTATTCATTTATTCTCTGTTATAGTCTCAGTAAAACCAAAATCATCTTCAGGTGATGCATCTAAAGGATTAGGAACAACGTTAATATTTACTAAAGGTGTTAGAGCAGTATTAGGTTGAACCGCCATGTTAACATTAACTTCTCTAATAATCTCTGATGATTTTATTGGTGGGAATATATAACCTTTAGCAGTAAAAGTTAAATCCCAAGTTATTAATCTAGTTTCATCAAGACTACCTTCATAAGTATCATTTGATGTTACAGTTTTAAGAATAATAGGAACATCATACTTCTTATCCATTGTATTGATGAAGTCTATAGTTACTGTAAAGTCAGGAGTAAAGAACGGTAGAATCTGTTCTAATATCTGAGTACCATCTTCAGTGTTTCTAACAAAGATCGATAGAGAAAACTCAAAGTTAAACGGAACAGGAACATATTGAGATATTACAGTACCATTGGAACTTTTAAAGTTTCTTATTGTTGTTGCTTGTTTTCTAGTTTGATCATAAGCAATACTATCAAGATTAAATGAAAGTCTTGGTACAACAGTTGATATAGATTTAGTTAAATTAGGATCAGACATTAACCTAACTATATATTTTTCTTTTGGACCATATATTAAAGGAACTTTAAATCTTTCTTTAGGTGTCCCATCTGTAGAGAAACGAACAAGTTCCAAATCATTAAATAGTGTACCAAAAGTTACAACTACTTTTCTAATTGAGCGATGATAAAAATGGTCATTACCTAACATTAACTTTCACCAAATGGATTTTTTTCTGTCCAATCTAATATAATATCAGACTCTAACTCTATTCTATTATTATCAATTATATCCTCGAATGTATTGTTCATAGTTGCAGTATCAGAAGCAATGATAACATTAGCTGATGCTCCAGAAGTTACTCCATATATATACTCATCTTGAAATATACCTCTAGTTCTATACACATCAATAGAAGTATTTGGAGTGAAGTTGTGAACTAATGCATCAACTGTTCTAGCTCCATACGATGTCCCTTGATATATCACTTCATCAACTAAGAATTTACCAGTAACATTACTTAGAGTTATCCTCACTTTAGGATACTCATCTCTAATTTGTTCATCTATTTCTTTAATTCCTGTTTGAATAATTTCATTTGAGAATACATATTGCTTCATCTTTAGAGAAAATACATAAACATTACCACCACGACCTCTACCTAAAGTGTAAAACATAGCTTGATCATTTTCATGTTCAACGAATGTAATCTCAAAGAAGTTCTGCACTAATGGTATATATATCAAGTCACCCTCATTAGGTCTTATCTGAGGTACAGTAGAAAGAAATCTTCTACGAGATACCAATAAATTTACATCATCTCTAATTTCTAATCCAAATTTAGACATAAAATCACCTTCACCAGACATTCCAGTGACATTCTCAAGATACATCTCTATAGGATACGCTACAGTATATTGCTTTAACTGATCCTCACCATATAGATAATCAAAGTTGTCCTGAGAAGATCTAGGCATATAAAAGATATCCATACCATGAATCTTTAGAGATTCAATTACAAGGTCTTCTATTAGAAGTTGCTCTTGTGTTATATTTTTAGGAAATAAATTAAAATAGTTGTTAGTTGCCATAATTATCCTACAAAAATTTCATTTGGTAATACATTGTAGATTTGCATTTCTTCTTCAATCTTATCAATCTCTAACTGAGCTTCTTGCATTATTCTAGGACCATCAAGAGTTACACCACCAGGAAGTTGAACACCAGCAAATTTACTTAGGTTAGTACCCCACTGATATTTAATCTTAGCCGTTGCGTATTGTTTCAAGAATCTATCATTCCAGACATCAGAGATTCCTTCTTTAGACATAGTAACATTTACTAGAGGTGTTATAGGAGCCTTATAGAACGTCATATAGCTATCACCAGCAATCCTATTAACCTGAACGTCTTCTCCAGTTGATAGATGGATAACATCTCCCTCTACGAGTTCTTGAGTAAATTTAGTTCCAGTTCCATCGACCATTACATTAGCAGAACTGTTACTTGTTATAGTTCCAGAGAGTGTTACATTATCAGGTGCTAGACTCCTATAACATTCCATGATACAGTAAGTCCCTACATGTGCATCACTTTCCCAGTTAATGTCTAGATATAGTTTATTTAAATGTCTATTGAATCTGAATTGAGGAGTTCCTGAGAATAGAAGGTTGAGAGTTCTAATATGTTGCATAGTGATCTCATATGAGACATAAGATACACTGGTAAAATCATACAGATCATGTAGACGCAATTGATATCTTAGGTCAAACATATTCATAGAAGCACTAGAATCATCCCAAGGAAAAACTTGAGTAACAGATATAATAGCGTCAGGACAGTAAATCCATCGACGGTCAATATCTTCTTGAGTGAATTGATGTTTCATGTAAATTTTTTCATTACCATCGTAGTGATAGTCTTGATAAAACTGTAAAGCATCATCTATACGATCCTGAACTTGGTCTTCATCAACGTTAATATCGATAACAGGCCATCCTAAACGCTTTAGACAATATTCTGTGAACTGCTTTCTTGTAGTTGGTTTAGCCATCTATATACCCTAATTTAGTATTATTTATGTATTTCAGATTCGTTACTTCTTTATTTAATTCTTGAACTGCATCTATTAACATAGCAATTAATGGTATATATGATACAGTTTTTTGCTTCATATGGTTTTCATTTACCAACTCAGGAAATAACTTTTCTAAATCTTGAGCGATAACACCGTAAGATTTTTTATTGCCATCCTTCCAATTAAAACTACATGATTTAATTTTAGATAGAAGACTTAAACCATTTATATCCTCTATGTTAGTTTTCAAATCTCTATCAGACGTTGTGTTAAAGTTTGTAGCCGATAAATCTCCAGTTGCTGCGTTAAACGATAATTTTGTAGTCGTTACCTTTGGAGTTTGATTACTCCCTGCCGCACCAACCATAACAGGGTAAAGTGTTGATACAGCTATTTCATCTGAAGCATTTAGAATGTTTGATGGTCCTTGAGATCCTGTATATCCTAAAGTACCTTGAGAACCAGAGTAACCTCTAGATCCTGTATACCCTAAAGAACCTGTATATCCAATAACACCTTGGATTCCTTGAGATCCGGTGTACCCAATTATACCCTGAATTCCTTGAGATCCTGTGTACCCAATAACACCTTGGATACCTTGAGAACCAGAGTATCCTTGAATTCCTTGAGAACCGGTATAACCTCTAGATCCTGAGTATCCTAGAGATCCTGTATATCCTATAACACCCTGAATCCCCTGAGAACCAGTATACCCTATAACACCCTGAATTCCTTGAGAACCAGAGTATCCAATGACACCTTGAATCCCTTGAGATCCTGTATATCCTATAGATCCAGAATATCCTATAGATCCTGTGTAACCTTGAATTCCTTGAGAACCAGAGTATCCAATGACACCTTGGATTCCTTGAGAACCGTCATATCCTCTAGAACCGGTATACCCAATAACACCTTGGATTCCTTGAGATCCTGAGTATCCTTGACTTCCAGTATACCCAATGACACCTTGGATTCCTTGAGAACCATCATATCCTCTAGAACCGGTATACCCAATAACACCTTGAGAACCATTGTAACCTATAGAACCAGAGTATCCAATAGACCCTGTATACCCTATGACACCCTGAATTCCTTGAGAACCGGTGTACCCTATAACACCCTGAATTCCTTGAGAACCGGTGTATCCTCTAGAACCAGAATATCCTATAACACCTTGGATTCCTTGAGATCCTGAGTATCCTTGAGATCCGGTGTATCCTATAATACCCTGAATACCTTGAGAACCGGAATAACCTATAATACCTTGAATACCTTGAGATCCCGAATATCCTAAAGAACCAGAATATCCTATAATACCCTGAATACCTTGAGAACCATCATATCCTCTAGAACCAGAGTAACCTATAGAACCAGTATACCCAATAACACCTTGAAGTCCCTGAGAACCTGAATATCCAATTACACCTTGAAGTCCCTGAGAACCATCATATCCTCTAGAACCAGAGTAACCTATAGATCCAGTATACCCAATAACACCTTGAATTCCCTGAGATCCAGAATATCCTATAACTCCCTGAATTCCTTGAGATCCGGTATATCCCCTAGATCCAGTATACCCAATAACACCTTGAATTCCCTGAGATCCAGAATATCCTATAACTCCCTGAATTCCTTGAGATCCGGTATATCCTATAACTCCCTGAATTCCTTGAGATCCGGTATATCCTATAACACCTTGAATACCTTGAGATCCATTATATCCCCTAGATCCAGTATACCCAATAACACCTTGAATTCCTTGAGAACCAGTATATCCTATAGAGTTAGTCTGTGCTAGATCTCTTAAAGATATAGTCATAATATTCCCTTAATAATTAATTTAATATTCTCTATCTCTTTCTGTTGTGATTTAACTACTGATATTAATAAGGGTATCAATTGACTATAAGATACTGTTTTAATACCAGTAGATGTTTCTGTGACAACTTCTGGTAATATTTGTTCCAACTCCTGTGCTATAAAACCAAAAGCTGATATACCAGTATCCTTCCAGTTAAATTTAACTGGTCTAATCATATTAATTATATCTGTTACATCATATATATCTGTAATATTATCTTTTAAATTAAAATCAGATAATGAATTAAAATCAGTTGCAGTTAAAGTTCCTGTTGATGGATTATAATATAATTTAGTAGTAGATACATCTAAAGATGATAAAATTCCTGTTGATAATGTACTAAATGGTATATATCTCTCTTGATTTGTTGAAGTATCATCTGATATATATACCACAGTACCAGAACCAGTATATCCAAGATTACCTTGTGAACCTACATATCCTCTTATACCTAAAGTTGTAGTTACTTGCCATGTGACACCATCATATATTATAGAAACTGAAGTACCAGATACATCTAATGTTAAGTCATCATTTATACCTTCTATTGTTGAACCATTTCTTAATACATACAAAACATTAACAGTCCATTGTCCACTATCAACCAAAACTATTTCATCACCTAATAATGGAAGTCCTGGTAATATCACATTAAAAGAACCACCAGTAGTATCAGCTATAATATGATCACCAGCGATTGCATTATAATTACTGTTCTTTATTTTCCACTGAGGATAAGAACCATTTAAACCTATAGATCCAGTGTAACCTAAAGAACCAGTGTATCCTATCACATCTGAAGCAGATCCAGTGTAACCTAAAGAACCCTGAGATCCATCATATCCTCTAGATCCAGTATATCCTTGGATACCTTGAGAACCTGTATATCCTCTAGATCCAGTGTAACCTAAAGAACCAGTGTATCCTATAACTCCTTGAATTCCTTGAGAACCTGTATATCCTATAATTCCTTGGATACCTTGAGATCCATCATATCCTCTAGATCCAGTATATCCGGTGATTCCTAAAGAACCTGTATAACCTAAAGATCCAGAATATCCGGTGATTCCTTGAGATCCATCATATCCTCTAGATCCTGAATAACCTTGGATTCCTTGAGAACCTGAATATCCTAGAGATCCAGAATATCCTAAAGATCCAGTGTATCCCATAATACCTTGAATTCCTTGAGAACCTGAATATCCTAGAGATCCCTGAGATCCACTATATCCTTGAGAACCGGTATATCCTTGAGATCCTGAGTACCCTATAGTTCCTTGAGAACCGGTATATCCTAGAGATCCTGAGTATCCTATAATACCTTGAATTCCCTGAGAACCAGTATATCCGATGATACCTTGAGATCCTGAGTATCCTCTAGAACCTGAATAACCAATAATTCCTTGAGAACCGGTATATCCAATGACTCCTTGGACACCTTGAGAACCTGTATATCCTATAGATCCTGAGTATCCTTGAGAACCAGTATAACCAATGATTCCTATAGATCCAGAATAACCAATTACACCTTGAATTCCTTGAGATCCTGTGTATCCTTGAGAACCAGTATAACCAATGATTCCTATAGATCCAGAA
>JALNYV010000044.1 GCA_023229785.1 Candidatus Dojkabacteria bacterium
TTGTTGATAGCAATAATGTAAAAAATTGTGCCTACATTCGGTATGCAAAAAGCCAAAGTATAAAGTATGGATTAAAGGGCACCAGATTAAAGGCATTGGAAAACGCTGTCAAGTTTTTCCAAGACTTAAACATCTCTGAGGATGTCAAGCTTGACGATTATATGTTTGATATTGTACAGTATGTTGATGACAGTGATTACTGTGATATCAAATATGATGATAAGGGACTTAAATTTCTCTACCTCTGTGGTAAAATGCATCAGAACACCACCAGCGTGCCTGAATTTATCCGCCGAGTATCTTCGGCTTGGCAAGAGTATGGACATAGAGCTAGAAAAGCCATGGAATCTGATGGGATAGACTGGAAAGCCATTTCTCATTGTATGCGAGCTATCTACCAAACACAGGAACTACTGCAGCATGGTAAAATCACTTTCCCGTTGGCAAAATCTCATGAAATTTTAAGGATTAAATGTGGTGAGATTCCCTGGCCCATAGTCGAAAAAATGATTGAATCTGGCCTGGAGGATATTGAAAATATGGATACAAAATTCAATGGCGTCTGGGACCAGGATTATGTGGATAATTGTGTTTTAACACTTTATGATCTATTATAGGGGCTGATATGAAAATAAACATAAACTTTCTATTCCTACTAACTTTAGTATTTATAGTCTTGAAACTTCAAGATTATATCGCATGGTCCTGGTGGTGGGTTTTTGCGCCTCTTTGGATGCCATGGGCTGTCGTTTTACTTGGCCTTGCGATTCTTCTCATTGGAGGCTTTATCGCGGTCATCCTTGAACGGTAAAATAATTTGTTTACTAACTAAATATATATGGTATACTTAAAGAGCCCGATAGTATTAGCGGGTGCCGTTCATGGAGAACAAGCGGACTTGAAATCCGTGGTGCCGTCTTAATCGGGGGCAGGGGTTCGAGCCCTCCACCCGCTGAATTTTACAGATTAAATAGGAAATGAAGTTATAATTTTGGAGGGTAAACTAAATGGGATTTAGGATTGCCTGCTAAGCATTTCGGGCGCTTAATTGCGTCTGTGGGTCGGGACCACTGCCCTCCGCCAGTAAAGGAGATTGTAATGCCAAGGTTGTGTGTAGAGTGTAAATATCATAGATATAGCGAAGAATTGTTGTGGCATCTTTGCACTCATCCATCAATTATCAAAACCGATTTAGTTACTGGGGAAAAATCCTATAAAATTTGTTATGAGTTAAGACAAAAATCAACAGAGAGGTTTACACCTTATGATCATTGTGGGCCTCTCGGAAAATTATGGGAACCTAAATAATTTGTTTACTGGCTACCCATATATGATATACTATAGACATGTTCACGCCTGATTTTTTCAATGCTCTTTTTGAGGCCGCTGGCTCTCTATTTGTATGCCACAATATTCTCACATTATACCGAGATAAAGTGGTTAAAGGTGTCAGTAAATTAACCATGATATTTTTTTCCAGCTGGGGAGTTTGGAATATATTCTATTATTCTAACCTCTTACAGTGGTTTTCGTTTGGCGCCGGTATATGTCTGGCCTTGGCTAATCTGGTCTGGGTGAGTCAGATGATTTACTACCAAAGGAGGTCAAAAAATAAATTATAGTAATATTTGTATAAGTTCGGCGTAGTATATTTGATGCCATTCTCTATTATAATTAGCTTTACTATTACAGGATGTACATAATGTAATTAAATTAATGGGTCTACAATCTTTCTTATCATAATTGATGTGATGTGGTACAAGATTATGAATATATTTACCACTACAATTAGGACCGTAACATTTACCATCTCTTATATGTGTTATCCAGTGTTTATATTCTTTGTCGCTCCATAAAGGACAGTATGGAGTTTTGGCTCTACCATCTATCCAGTGTGGACTATTAGGACCACTTAACTTTAATCTTTGTTCGTCTGTCCATGGCGCTTTTGGTTTACCTTTTTTGGAAGAACTTATATTTTCCCGCCACGAAGTTGTGAATGTTCTATTTTTACAAGAATTACTTTTATTCTTTCTATATTTTTCTGATATAATGGCACATTCAAATGAACAATAAACACCATATGCACCTTTTTGTTGTAGAAATGGATATCCACATACATCACAGGCATAATGATAATAATAAGTACTGCAATTCTTCTTAAAATTGCCACTTTTGGTTATACGAAAGTTTTTAAGGTTTGCTTCAGTGAATAGCATGGCAGCCTCCTAAATAGATGTGTGAAGGGACAACTGACTAGAAGCCTCCAGTCAGCGGCTTAGTGTACCACCACGAAGCCTAACCTTCATATTATATTTAGCAAAAATAGTTTAAATTAATTTGTTTACTAGCTGCCAGTATATGATATACTATAAGTATGAAAAACGATCCTTGCTAGCAAGAGAAACTTTGCTGGGATTGTATATTCGGAGAGTTAAATGGTCAATGTAATCCGTATCATGCGAGTAGTAAATATTGAAACCAAATATGACCGAGAGGGTAATCCTCTGCTTGTTGAACATCCCACTATTCAGCGCACTGGTGATGATCCGATTGAAAATTTTGAGATCACATACGACGCTGAGGAAAATCGGAGGCTTGTGAGCAAATGTTAAGCGGTGATTGGTTTGTCGTTGGATACATGATAGGTTTGGTTTTGGGTGGAATTAGCCCGTCAATCTATTATGGTCTTGGCGGGTGCCTGATTTATCTTGTTTTAAGATTATCTGGACTTGGAGCTTAAGCTTGTTCTTTGGAGATTGATATATGAAAGATCAGATACAAAAAGCATTGGAATACCACATGAAAAAGGAATTGGAATGTCATCCAAACCTAACCAATATACATAAATACCATCTTAAACGGATTGGGCAGCTCAGTACACAGTTAAACGATATGAAGTAAACCGATTTCCTGGCCCAGTGTATGAGGCAGCGTGATGTGAGTCGCCATCACTAGCCGGGTGTTCTATACCGGGAAGAACCGACTGGTCCAGGGATACTATTGGGGGTAAAATGGACAGTAAAGGGTTAATAGTGTTGATCGAGGAATGGTTAAAGGATGTACAATCGGGCGAAATTCCCGCTGCAGTGTTTGTGCAAGTTGTTGAAAGTTTAATAGAAGTGTATGAAAGGAGTATCCACTAATGGAATCAGTTATATATAAATATGCACTTGATTTTGATGGTAATGGTGGTGCTAGCATTGTAGTGCCCGACCATTCTACCCTACTCAAAGTTGGCGTCCAACAAGATAAGATTGTTGTGTGGTATAAGCTCTGCTTTCCCCGGCATCATGCGTATGCCGGTCAGTATATTGAAAAGTTCAAGGTTACAATGACCGGGGAACATTTTGATGATGACTCTTTGGAATATGTGGACACCGTAACTATCAAAGATTGGATTGTATGTCATGTGTTTATGGTGATATAGAAAGCATAAGATTTCTCCCCGTATGCCCTGTGGTTTCTACCCACTCGAAAGGCTAATTGGACACATGGAGGTTCGAGTCCTCTTGGGGAGACAAAAAATTAATAAATTGAACTCCTTTTTATATAAATATTATATATGGGGGGTTCGTAATATGATTTGTGAATATTGTAATAATGAACACAATGGATCTTACGCTTCTGGTAGGTTTTGTAATGTGAAGTGTGCAAGAGGATTTAGTTCCAAAGAGAAAAGACAAGAAATAAATGAGAAAGTAAGTAGAAAGTTACGGGGTAATGTTCCCTGGAACAAAGGCAAATCTAAAGATCCAAAATATACAAGATCAAGAAATAAACAAGGCCAAAAAATTTGTAATCAATGTGGCCAGACAAAATGTTTAAGAATAGATATATGTAAAAATTTTAGAATATTCTCTTCATTAATAAAATACTTCGGGTTTGATAGAAATAAAATAGGCACTATTGATGTATATCAGGAATTTGAACGGATACGACAATTAATTTATAATGATTATTGGATAGATGAATTATCTTTATCTGATTTAAATAACAAGTATAACTATTATGGTCATTTAAGAAATTTATGTAAAATTTTAGATTCTCTTGATATACCAAGAAGAACCGTATCTGATGCAGTCAGTTTAAGTTTTGCAAATGGCAAGTTAATTCCACATACAGGACATTTGAACTATAAATCTGGATATCATAAAACATGGGAGAATAAGGTTATGTTTTATAGATCTTCGTATGAATTGGAGTATGCCCAATATCTAGATTCACAAAAAATAGAATATGACATGGAACCGTTTGCAGTACGATATTTTGATTCCGAGTTGGGTAAAAAACGAACAGCTGTTCCAGATTTCTATCTGATAGAATCTAACACTTTAGTGGAAATAAAAAGTTTATACACGCTTAATAAGGGAAACATGAACAATAAAATAAAAGCATATAGAGAATTGGGATACAATGTAAAATTGATAGTAGATAGAGAAGAATGGGAGCTTGATGTAAGTGGCAGCATATAACACTTTTAATGTTACTGTGGGGGATCATGGCCCTCAGCTCCCACCAATCGGTATCTTGATGAAATGATGTCGTGTCTGGACCCACTATGTTTACATTTGTAATAAAAAAGTTATAATATATTGAAGTTGTAAAACTAACATGAAGGAGAGTATAAAATGAAAAGGATTTTGTGTGTAATGATTGGGTTTATTTTCTTGGTGATGGGATGTGCAACGGAATACGTGCGGCCGTCCCAGCAAACGGTGGTTCTGTCATCTGGTGAATTTGTGGATTATGTCTCAG
>JALNYV010000045.1 GCA_023229785.1 Candidatus Dojkabacteria bacterium
TTTTTTATTCAAAATTTCTTTCCGTTTTCTTTGCTAACTTTTCTTTGATAGAGAAGTAAAAGTAGCAAGATAACTTGTCTTACTTTTTCCTTTGATAGAGAAGAGAAAGTAGCATAGACAAATTGTTCGAAATTTTTATTAGAATCGAAGTGTGGTATCGGCCCTGTCGACAAGGCAGATATGCTTGTCTATATTTGTAAATTATTCGCAAGAATTTTTTATAAATGAAACAAGCAGATGTGTTTATGGATTTCGTTTACGATTCTAGATTTTGTTTCTTAACTCTTTATAACTACACCGTTGCTTTTGATAGAGAAGCGGAGGACTGTGATAGAGAGCATACCTCGTGGAAGCTTTGCTTCTTTACGAGGAAGTTGCAGAGTTTAGAAGTTCAGTAAAAAGATTATTCTTTATTATTAAAAAGTAGAGAGTAATCAAAATATGCACACATATTGGTTTTTTCCTCGTCGTATTATTATTTTATTAGTCACGTCCGAGGATAAGTCGAAATCAATTTAAAAGTGCATAAATTAATTAAAAATTATGTTAAAAAAATTCTTAATCGGAACATTCGTAGTAGCAGCTTTTGCCATCATGACAACAGTAGCTTCTGCTTATGATTTCGGTACAACAACTTTAAAAGTTGGAAGTAAAGGAGCTGCTGTAGGAGCTGTTCAGACATTAGTCGGAGCAACTGTAGACAACTCTTTTGGTCCAATGACAAAAGCAAAGGTTCAAGCATGGCAAGCAGCCAATGGACTAGTAGCTGATGGAATTTTCGGAAACATGTCAAAGGCTAAGGCTAATGGCGCAGTTTCAGGAAACTTCCCAGCAGGATGTACTTCAGCTTCAGGCTTTAGTCCAACAACTGGTCAAGCTTGTGTAGCAATACCAAGTACAGTAGCTGGATGTCAATCAGGTGCATTGTTCAGTTCAACAACTGGCCAATCATGTACAAGTACAACTCCAGTAGTTACAGGTGGAGCAGGAGACATCCAAACAGTTGAAGTTCTTTCTTCTGTTTCAGGAGCAAAGGTAGGTGAAGGTGCAACTGACCACAAGGTTTTTGCTTACACAGTAGAAGCTGACAATGGTTCAGACCTTTCAATCAACTCTGTTAAACTAAACCTACAGAGAACTGCAGGTACAGGCTCAACAAAGCTAAATCGTTATGCAAGTAACGTTTCAGTATGGATGGGTTCAACAAAGGTTGGTTCTGCTCTAGTTTCATCTTTCTCAGAGGCATCAAATGTTTACTCAAAGTCAATTGCACTTTCAGGAGCAGTTATAAAGGCTGACCAAAAGGCAACTTTCTACGTAACAGTTGATTCACTTGTAAACATTGATTCTACAGACCTAGCTTCAAACACATGGACAGTTACACTTGAGAGTACACGCTTTAGTGATGGAACAGGTGCAATCTTAACTGATTCAACTGCTTCAATCTCAAAGACATTCCAATTCGCTTCACTTGCAACAGCAAATGACGTAGAATTGAAAGTTAACCTTTCAAGTACAAATCCAACAGCAAAGACTGTAAAGGTTTCTACAACATCTGATACAGCACAAGTTGAACTTTTGAAATTCACAATGAAGGCTCAAGGTTCAAGTATGTTAATTGATCAGATTCCAGTATTATTCACAACAAGTGAAACAGATTTAGATGAGGTTACATCAAACGTAACATTGAAGATTGCAGGTAATACATACAACGAAACAGTTGTAACTTCAACTGCAGCTACAGCTACTATTTTGTTTGATAACCTAAATCTTTCTGTAGCAGCAGATGCTACAATCGAAGGTATAGTTTATGCTGATGTTAATGATATTGAATCTGGAACATTTGATGAAGGTATAACTTTGTCAGCAGAAATCACTTCAGCTCTTGTTGCTGCAGTATCTGGTAACTACATTGACGTAGAAGACATGAATGGTGATGCTCTAGCAACTGGTGACCGTACAGGTTCAGCTATTGGTGAAGCTATGACATTCCGTTCAACTGGTGTTAACACTGTAATGGGAACTCCTACTTACGGTAGTACAACAGACACAAACGGTCTTGTTACTTCAGTAACTTACACAATCCCAGTTGCTGTTACTTCATTTGGTAACACATTGTACATTGGTCAGTCAGCACAATTGGCAACAGCAGCATCTGCTTCAAACGCATTTGCTTTAGTTGCTGAAACTGCAGCTCTTCCAACTACAGAAAGTGTATCAGCTACAACATCAATCACACTATCAACTACAGATGCAACTATTGAATCAAATGGTTTCCGTCTTGATGATGGTGTTACAAAGCACTTCACAGTTAACGTAACAATGACAGCCGCTACTGATAATACTTCAATTCGTTTCCGCTTGGATACAATTAGAACATTTACAGAAGCTGGTCTAGTAACTGCTACAAACAGTGATCTACTTCCAACAACTAATTACAGAACTGATTTCAAATACATCAACAACTAATAATTGTTAATGTATAGTAATCTTTCTTAAGTTACTGTTAACAAAAAACCACCCAATTTGGGTGGTTTTTTGTTTTTTGGTATAATATATCAATGAATTTATTTAGAGAAAATACGCTTAGATATTTGTCTTTTGTCCTAGTTTTTATTAGTCCTCTTATTTTCTGGAGTCACGGGCTTTTCCCCCATATATCCTCAAAGACGTTCTTTATGTATGGAGTTGTAGAAGTATTATTTTTCTTGTGGATCTATACTATTATCGTCAATCCTACTTATAGATTATCCAAGAAAACTCTTTTATTTTTCATAATACCATTGGGTTTTTTGTTGTGGATGACAGTAGCAAGCATTTTTGCTGTGAATCCCACCCTTTCTTTCTGGTCATCATTGGCTAGAGGGGTAGGGCTTCTGACTTTCTATCATGTCTTTGCCTTTGCTCTTGTTGTAGCGTCGCTGGTGAAAGCTAGGGGACTTTCGTATATATATACATTATTTCAATGGTTCATAGCTGGATCCTTTATCTTAGCTACAAGTATTTGGCTAGGTAGTGATGGTTTCAATTTAAAATTTAAAGTCCTCGAGACTGATGGTGGAGGAGGACTTAGTGGCAATTCAACCTTAGCAGCCACTTATCTACTTTTTACCTTAGCTGTAGGATTATTTCTAATATCAGTAAAAAGTATTTCTCGCTACAGTAAGTGGCTTATATCAGTGGTTTTATTTACGATATTGTTTTCACCAGTTTTTATAAATATACACGGTTTATTTGCAGGTAAAAGCATTGTCGGAAGTGCTCGTGGGACTATTCTTTCGTTGATTACAGGGGTTATAATGTCAGGTCTTGTCTATTTATTTTTTTCACAGAAGAAAGTTTTAAAAAAAATAAGTATTGGATTAATACTTGCTGGGTCAATTACTTTCATGGTTTTATGGGCACAGCTTGTTACTCCAGGTACATATATTCATCAGAAATTTGCAGAAGAAGCTAGAGGTAGTCGCTTCATATTTTGGGATACTGCAAGTATCGCAATGAAGAAGCATCCATTCTTAGGATACGGCCCAGAGAACTATATGATTGCTTTTCAAGAGAATTTTAATCCACAGATCCTTAATGTAGGGAATAGTTTTGAAGGTTGGGCTGATAGAGCACACAACATATATTATGATCTTGGTGTTTGGGGTGGATATCCACTTATTGTTTTATATATTATATTTATATTAAGTATTTTTTACTCTATTTTCACACTTTATAAAAATGAGACTCTTAGTAGAAAACAAGCCTCAATTTTTATTGGATTATTTGTTGCGTATATACTCAACAATTTATTCACATTCGATTCAACTCTCTCGCTGACAGCCCTCTTTATGTTTATTGGTGTGTTGTATGGGTTACATAAATCTGAAAAGAAGAATATTACAAAGCAAACACCGATTGATTCATATTATCGTAATTTGATAGCTATTTGTCTTGGTATTGCTTGTATTTTTTCACTTATTTATTTTGTAAAGAGTCCTGTATCTAAGTCAAAAGCATATGCAGAGATATTTGTTATGCCAATAAACGTCAGATCAACTTTCTATAAAAATCTTCTCTCTGGTTCATCAGTGGGGGAGCAGTGGGATGTAAGTGGACTTGCAGATGATATTTATAAAAAATATTCAGCTAACCCACTCCAGTTTAAGAATGATACTAAATTATTACCCTATATAGTAGAAGACTTAGCAAGCTTGATAAATTATTTGGAAGAAGTGTCAGATCGTAACACTACTGACTATCGTCTCATAATTACAAAAGCTCATTTATATAGCACATTAATTTATCTGAATAATACCGCTTCAGATCCTAAATTGTTTAATCATATACTAGATATTCTTAATGATGCAAAGAAACTCTCCCCGATCAACCCAAATGTAGATTGGAGTAGGGCACAGATTTATGTATGGAATGGTGATTTTAAATCAGCTGAAAATTCATACAAAGAGGCAATCGCTATTGATCCTACTTTTGCCTCTTCACATAAACTGTTAATTCAATTTGCACAAATTATCGGAGATCAGAAATTATACAATGAATCTATTATTCAAGCAGAGAAAGATATTCCTGGCTTTGTTGAGACTTATAAAAAAGAGTTGAATATTATAACAAATAAGGACTCATAAGAGTGATTTTTGAAAAA
>JALNYV010000046.1 GCA_023229785.1 Candidatus Dojkabacteria bacterium
ATCGGCTAATCTATATGGAAACACAAATATATAACCAAAAAGGTAAATCCGTAGGCAAGTTTGAACTCCCAGAATCAATTTTCGGTGTTCCTTGGAATGGTGATTTGGTTCATCAAGTAGTGACTGCCATGCAAGCCAACGCTCGCACTCCAGTCGCTCATACTAAAGACAGATCAGAAGTTCGTGGAGGAGGTAGAAAGCCTTGGAAACAGAAAGGTACAGGTAGAGCTCGTCATGGTTCAAGTCGCTCTCCAATCTGGAAAGGTGGAGGAGTGACTCATGGACCAAGAAATGAGAAGAGTTATGACCAGAAAATAAATAAGAAAATGAAAGCAAAGGCTCTCTATACAGTTCTCTCAGAGAAGCTAAGAAAGGGTCAATTAATCTTTGTGGAAGAATTGAATCTTAAAGCTATCAAGACTAAAGATGCTGTAGCTGTCATGAAAGATTTAAGTAGTATTAAAGGATTTGAAAGAATGATTGGAGGTAAAAAGCCAAATACTTACATTTCAGTTCCTGCAAAAGGTGACGTCCTCAAGAAGAGTTTTGCAAATATTCCTACAGTAGAGATCGATGAGGTTCGCAACATGAATCCTGTTGATTTGCTAGCTTACAGATATATTATTATTTCACAGCCAACTGAAAGTGTCGCATTCCTAGGTGGCAAAACAGAAAAGCAAAAATAATCTTATAGTATATGGCAACAACAAAAACAAAAAAGAATACAAAAGAAGAGGTAGTTGATAGTAAAAAAGCTAAGACACACCCTTTGATCAAGAGTCCTCGTATTACAGAGAAGGCAGCACTGGGAGCAGAAAAAGGAATTTATACTTTTAATGTGACAGATAATGCTACTAAGAATGAGATCAAGAAAGCTATCAAGCTTATCTACGGAGTTACACCATTGCGAGTTTCTACTACTAAGATTACTTCAAAGACAGTAGTTCGTCGTGGAATAATTGGAACAAAAAAGGGAGGGAGGAAAGCGGTCGTATATTTGAAGAAGGGTGATAAGATAGCTATTGCATAATATGAAAACATACAAACCTACAACACCATCAAAGCGTCACCAGACTACTGTTACTTATCGTAATGTTTTGACAAAGAGTGAGCCTTTGAAAGCTCTAACTCATGGCTTCAAGAGATCTGTCGGACGTAACAATCAAGGGCGCATAACTACTCGCCATAAAGGGGGTGGTCACAAGAGACTCTATCGTGAGATAGACTTTATGTACAACAAGCACGATATCCCTGCCAAGATAGCTTCTATCGAATACGATCCAAACCGCAATGCCTTCATAGGTATCGCAGTCTATGCAGACGGAGAGAAGAGATACGTAGTAGTCCCAAAGACAGTTAAAGTTGGAGACAAGTTTATCGTTTCCGAGAAAGCTCCTCTAACAGTTGGGAACCGTTTGCCTCTTAAATTAATACCAGTTGGAACATTTGTTTACAACGTAGAGATCAAGCCAGGTAACGGAGGAAAGCTTGCTCGCGGAGCTGGAACTTTCGGACAAGTAGTTGCGAACGACCTTGGATATACCAACGTTAAAATGCCTTCCACAGAAGTCCGTAAAGTTTCTGAGAATGCATGGGCATCTATCGGCGAAGTTTCAAACAGTGAGTATAAGCTTCAGAACTTTGGTAAAGCAGGAAGAAGTCGCCATAAAGGAATTCGCCCTACAGTTCGTGGTACAGCCATGAACCCAGTAGACCACCCACACGGTGGAGGTGAAGGACGTCAGGGACGAGGTCTACGCCGTGCCAAGACTATGTGGGGTAAACCATCAGGAAAAGGCCAGAAGACTCGTACTCCAAAGAAATATTCAAATATGTGGATTGTTTCTCGAAGAAAGGTTGGAAATTCAAAGAAATCTTAAATTTAAAAAATCTCTATCAACAAAAAATTCCCATATGGGAGTTTTTTGTTGTATATTGCTTTTATAAAAATAATGATATAATATCATCACGTATGAATACACCAACAAAAGGTTCAGTTAGAACCATAATTTTTAAAGATAAAAATGTTTGGGTTGGAGTAGCTTTGGACTTCAATATAGTAGAAACAGGTGATGATCCTAGAGAGGTCTTTCTAATGCTCGATGAAGCTATCCGTGGTTATATAATTTCTGCCAAAAAAATAAAGGGATCTAGGTATCAATTCTTGAACCAGCAAACTGACAATGAATATGAAAAACTTTGGACTAATTTAAACTCCCCAAAACCAGTAAAATCACCTTATAAAGTTTATAGTTTTGGCGAAAGGGTATTGTCTTAAAATTTTATGCCAAGAGGTTTAAACAATTGGAAATTTATAGATGTGAAAAGATTTCTCTCGGATTACAATTTTAGTTTGAACCATGTAGAAGGTAGCCATTACTTTTATAGAGGAACGATAAATGGAACAATTCATCAAGTCTGTGTCCCTTTCCATGGTAAAAAGTCTATACATCCAAAAACAATGAAAAGTATTATTCTTCAGTCCGGCATAGACCAAAAAGAATGGTTAAATAATTAAACAAATCTATGGAAAAAATATCTGAGAAAAAGAGGTTTTCGTTGGTTGCGAGAGCTAAAAGTTTTACTCATGCATTTAGAGGCATAGGTGTTCTAATTAAAAGTACTCATAATTTTTGGATACATATATTTATAGCAACAGTTGCTGTTATTTTGGGTTTTGTTTTAAAAATTTCTCACATAGAGTGGATGGTTTTAATATTAGTATCAGGATTTGTTATGATAACAGAAGCTCTCAATACTGCTATTGAAATAGATATAGATCTGACAAGTCCCAATTATCATCCTTATGCTAAAGATACTAAAGATGTAGCTGCAGGGGCAGTATTGATATCGGCTATTACAGCCGTAATAATAGGGCTAATAATCTTTCTCCCAAAAGTATTGGATTTAATTAAATAGAATATATATCAACAATTTGTGTTATAATAAAAGGTACATCTTTTATTAATTATTATTAGCTATTTTATTATGAAATTTTTTAAAATATTTTTATTCTTGGGTTTAGTGAATATTTTTTCTTTTGTAAATGCTGCTTCTATTCCAACAGTCAGTGATGTTCAACTAAAAAATGAAATTATTGGGGATTCTGCAAACATATCTAGTCCTAGTATTTGGGCAAATGGAAGTGAAGTTACAGAATCAGGAGTTGTTTTTAGTGAGACTTCTAATCCTACCGTTACTTCAGGAACAAAAGTATCGAGGACTTATCTACCAAATTATTTTCCAAATGGACAAGCTCATAGTGCTGGAGAATATATGAAAGGGTTAGCTCCAGATACCACTTATTATGTTCGTGGTTATGCTGTGAATGATATAGGAGTAGGATACAGTAATAATGATTTAATAATTAAAACGGGATTACCAAATCTTCAAGTCGTTGTAAATAATCCAGCTTCTTCAACGAATAAATATAGTATATATGGTTTTGATGCTAATGTTAAAAACGTAGGTTTATATGATGCCTATACACCTATAGAAAACATGCTTCAAATTGCAACTGGTCCTGATGGTAGTGGAATTATTAGAGAAGCTCGTAATGGTAATCCTGAAACTTCCGAAGTTCGTCCTGTTCCATATAGTTCAACATGGCCAGGTAAGTCGATATGGTCTGGTGGTTCAGTGTTGGTAAGTAGTGGGATAAGTAGCACGAGTACAGGTTTTTCTTTTACAGGTACTCGTGGTAGCACTCAGTCATTTAGAGTTTGTACAGATCAGAAGGTAGAGCGTGTTATTGAATCAAACGAGGGAGATAATTGTACTCCATGGAAAAATGTTTTAGTAAAGCGTGTTCCAAGTATTAATATAAGTGCAAGTCCAAGTTCTGGAACCCCAGGTATAAATTCTACTATCACATGGAGTGTATATAATCAGCCTGATTCTTGCGTAGCATCAGGTGACTGGTCTGGGTCAAAAGCTTTTTCTGGAACTGAAACAGTTGGACCTTTAAATGAAGCTAGAGTATATAATTATACGCTTATTTGTTCTAATCCAGACGGGGATAGTGATCCAGGTACAGCTACAGTTACGATAACTGCACCAATAGTAAAACTCCCAGATCTCATTATCTCATCAGGGGTAGTTCCAACTTCTGCATTAGTCAATACTGCTACAACATACTCCGCAATAGTAAAAAATAAAGGAGAAGGAACGACAGGTGCTAGTTTTGTGAATTTATTTCAGACAGCAACTGATATAACCAATCTTATGAGTCCAGTTGGACTAAAGGACTACGCGACTACTAGTATGGACACACTTGAAGCAGGAGCTACAGCCAATACTTCAAAGTCAATTACATTCTCTTCTGTAGGTACATACTATGTCCGTGCTTGTGCAGATAAATCTTCTGCGGGAGATACTGGAAAGATAAAAGAATCAG
>JALNYV010000047.1 GCA_023229785.1 Candidatus Dojkabacteria bacterium
AGTAAATAATGGAGTCACTGCTGAAGTTCCAGTTAAAGTAATAGTTGAAGATGAACTAGTACAATCCAAAGTTCCTTGTGTTCCAATATTTAAATAAGCAGTAGTTAAATTCCAATTTGAAGCGCCAGGCAAAGTATCAAGTTTACTTGTCGCAGTAGTTCCACGAATATAAGTTGTTCCAGAAACAACAACATCAGCTCCCATATTTACTGTTAAAAGAAATGCTCCCGATGGTGGATTAATATCAAAATCACTAGCCACATTTAATTGAGTTGCTCCAAGTGTATAAGTTTTTCCCGAAACAGTTTGCACGGGTGCTAATTTCAAATTTCCATAAGTTGGAGTAGATGAAACTGCTTGAGCATTATTAGCAACATAAGTGACAGTAGAAGTGTTTGTAAAACTATAAACTAAAAATGTTGGCATAGTTGTAGAAGTTGTTGATGAAGTAGTACAAGCCGTCGCGCCAGAACTCAAACAAAAAGTTGCACCAGATCCCAAAGTAAAAGTTCCCGAAGCATTTCCAGTAATTTGAAAAGCTTGATCATCTAAAGTTCCAGTTGTAACTGTTAAATTTCCATTAACATTAGCTGTCGCCAACATTCTAAAAGTTGGAGTTCCGGAAAGTGGTGTAAAAGATAAATTTCCATAAGTTAAAGTCAAAGAAGCGCGACCAACATTTTGAGCGACGCCAGATTGATAGACAGTATTAGAAGTTGCGCCGAAAGAAAAAGTTGTGCAAACCGTCGGCACAGTAGTTGCCGTTCCAGCTGATCCAAATTCAATTGTTGCTCCATTACTAATTGTCACTGAACAACTAGTGTTAGCACTGAAAACCATTTGACTTCCGCTGTCATCCAAAGTTCCAGTAGTAACATTTAAAGCGCTTGAACTAACTCCATCCAAAGTAATTACCGCACCAGCATTCACTTGGACTCCAGCAGTAGGATTGATTGTTAATTTATTAAAAGTAGTTGCTGCTGAAAGTAAAGTCACCGGACCAGCGGTTGAAATAACTGCTACCGTGGAAGTGCCCCGAGTGAATACCCCCGATGCTCCACGAGTAAATAAAGTTCCAGTAGTTCCAGTCAAGTTAATGGTTCCACTGGTGGCGATCAAAGTTGCTGAAGCTGAGTTAGCGATGCTAACATATCCTGTTGTTAAAGTATTGGTAGTAACAGCAAGAACTCCAAGAGTAATTGTTGTTGTCCCTCCCACTTCAAGATTTGCGCCAAGAGATTTAGTTATACCAGTAGAATTTATTTGAAGATTATTTAATTTATTACTTCCAGTCATAGCCGCAGAATTAATTACATTACTATTTGTTACTCCAGTTATACTCACTGTTGAAGTTCCAGCGGTAAATGTTGCGCCAGATGGAAATGTAATTAAATTCGCTGCCGCTGTTGTTCCAGTTAAAGTAATAGTTGAACCATTAGCCTTAAATGTTCCCGTAGTTCCAATACTTAAATATCCAGTTGAAAGAGCGAGGTTCCCTGTCGTGGTATCTAGAACTGAAGAAATAGTTGATCCTCCACTTTGAGTAGCAGTGACCGTAGTAGTTGAAGTTGCGTTCACTGTAATTCCTGCTCCCATATCAACTTCCAAAACAGCAGTTGAAGAAGTTGAAAGTGCGCTTGGATTAATTGTAAATCTTCCTGCCGAAGCGATAGTAATTGCCCCAGCTCCAAAAGTGTAAGTTCTATTTGTTGTGTCTATTGTCGGCAATAAATCTAAATTGTAAAAAGTAAATGTTCCTGAAGTTAAAGTAACATTAGCGTCAGGAATCATTCTTACTGTTGAAGTACTTTGAGTAAATGTTCCCGTTCTGGTAAATAAAGTTCCAGAAGTTCCAGTTAAATTAATTGTACAAGCATCAGTGTTGGTAAATGTTCCAGCTAAAGTAATATTACTTGCTGAAATTGTTCCAGTTGAACAAGAAATTACACTAGCCACGGTCACTGATTCAATTGCTAAAGTTGAACTAAAAGTAATTGTATTAGCCGCTACAGCAAAAGTACTAGAACTAACATTCGCACCATTTACTCGCCCAGTTAATGTCACTGCTCCTGTTATAGCATTAGTTCCCGTTCCAACATTCATTGTAAGTATTCTGTTGGCAGCTGTACCAGTTGTTGGAGTTGAAGTAAAAGTTCCCGCTACTGTAAAGCCATTAGGCAAAGTATAAACACGAGCAGCTGTCATAATAGGACGAAATGTTAAATTACCATAAGTAACTGAAGGTAAAGTAAGTGCAGCATTAGTTAAAAATATTTGATTTGAATTAGAATTAAAAGAATAACTTGCAAAAGTTGGCCAAGTTCTTGCTGTTGCATCAGTCGCTGCTGAATCACAAGTTGCGTTTGTAGCTGCAGTCGCTCCTCCATAACAAAGTGTAGCGCCTGATGCAATTGAAAATGTTCCTGAAGCATTTCCAGTAATCGCTGCTCCGGCGCTATTAAAGACCCCGGCAGTGATAGTCAAATTACGACTAATAGTCGGAACAAATGCTCCTTGATTAATTACAGTAGCAGTTGGAGCATTAATTGTTAAATCATAAAAAGTTGTAGCAGCAGAAAGTAAAGTTGGAGTACTTGCACCATTCGAAGTAATTACAACATTTGAAGTTCCTGCAGTAAAAGTTCCTGATCGAGTAAATAAAGTTCCCGAAGTTCCATTTAAAGTAATTGTTGAAGCATTTGCTGTTAAAGTTCCAGCTACTGTAATAGTTGTACCAGTTAAATTCCAACTAGTTCCATTACTAGTATTTAAAATACCTGTGCCAGCAATAGTAATAGTTCCAAGATTTGCTGAAGCTTCATCCATAGTTATAGTATGTCCAGCATTTATTGTAATATCATCTCCTGCTCCTGGCTTACCTCCAGCACCAGAACAACCTGTCCACTTTGTTCCATCACTCCAATTTCCGGTAGCATTACTGCCACAAACAGCATCAGAAGCAATTTGCCATTTACGAATTTCTTGAAAAATAATTTCCCCCTCTCCTTGATAAGGAGAGGGTTGGGGTGAGGTGAATGTAAGTGGCCCCAGTAAAAATAATTCTGGAGAAATATTTGGAGCATCATAATAATAACCAAGAATTTTTTCTTCCCCTGCTTGCATTGAAATATTCCAAGAAATAATTTTTTCTTGCCCAACTTCTTCTACGTTGTCATAGGCAATACTATTTTGTGGTGGAAGAATTTCAAAAGTTATTGGAACTTTTTCTTTTATAATTCCAGAAAAATTATTTTTTGCTTTAACTTTCAAAGTAACTGGATAATTTGCAACTGGATAAATACGAGAAGCAGTTGTTCTTTCTACACTAAACAAAGGAGCTTGTTCTACTTTAAATTTATCTATAATAGTTCTAGTTCCATTTTCCGTAATAGCTGTTAATTTAATTTTATATTCTCCACTTTCATTTGTATTAAAAAAATGTGCATAATAATCCGGCACATTTATTACATTATTCGGTCCACATTGTTCATCTGGCACAATACTATTATCTGAAGTATTAAAATTATAAACAGATCCAGTTGGAGAATTTATTTCCATATCTAAATCTGCATTACAAATAGTTTTTCCAAAATCATCAATTACTCCAATTTGTAAATAAGCGTTATCTCCAGAAGTATAAATAGATTTATCCATATTAACGACTAAAACTCCCCAAGTAAAATCTTGTTGTGATTCGATAACTACATTTTCTGTTACCAGAGTAATTTTTAAAGTATATTTCCCTGGCCTAAATTCTCTCTCTGGTTTTGGAATTCTTACTTTCTGAATTTCCATTCCATTTATAATTTCATTTTCTACAAGTGCACTGATACCAGAAATATTTTCATTAATATCAAACACTTCCACTTTAGTTATTATTGGCCCAGTAATATTTTGCGCTAAAACTTTTTTAGGAAAGAAAAATGAAACTGGATTTTCTGGGGGGCTTTCTACCGGAGGTTCTTCAGCAGGAGGCTCGGGTTCTGGTTCAGGCTCTTGAGCTGGAGTAGGTTCTGGTTCAGCTACTGGTTCAGGTTCAACTGGAGACGAATTACCACCCCCTTCCCCTCCTTGATCAAGAAGGGGTGTCTCGAGATTTTCGAGAGACGGGGTGATTTCTAACGAAGGAGTTTCCTCTGTAGTATTTTCTTCCATAGTTTTAACCTCTGTATTCTCTGGCTGTGCAACATCTGATGTTGCACTTGGTAATTCCGGCAATGATGGCAATTCAGGTTGTATTTCTTTTGGCATCAAATCACTTATTCTTTCTTTTACCCTTTCCCAAATATCTGCACCAGATTCAGAATTTTCTGATTTAGATTTTTCTTCTTTTATTTCTTTGGCATTTTTTAATACATCTTTTTTGTCT
>JALNYV010000048.1 GCA_023229785.1 Candidatus Dojkabacteria bacterium
AGTTATATCGTGGCACAAAATATAATATTAGAACTTGGAAAAAGTTGAAAGTTAGAGAGAATAGAAAACCGAGAGACACCGGCCAATATACCCATGACAGATTTGATGAAAAATTTAAGAAGAGGTTTGGTTGGCCAGCAAGAAGCGAGAGTGTAATGGCTGTATCCCATTTAGGATATGCCAGTGTGTATGCAGAAGAAGCCGGCGGTAATGTAGCCATATTTCTTCCCACCAATGGGTTTAAGTTTATTTGGAGTCCAAAAGTTGAGGATTTCTTTGTGGTTGTAAAAAATTTATGGCCTGGTGGCAGGCCGGAAAATCGGTCAATGCCATTGAATAAATTTGGGTTAGATATGTTTAGACTTGACATGATTACTGTTCTGAAAGCAATAGATAAGGAAGATTATATAAAAGAGATAAACAAAGCTGCCGATACAGATGAAATGTCAAATATAGTGGCTGACGCAATTGTTGAGACTTATACAAACAAACATCTATGTGAAGCAGTAAATTATAAAGTAGAAATAATGTTTGAGTGTGATGATTATTATTTGGTAAATTCATATTGGGCTTATACAATGGGATTGGGTATATGAAATTATTACATTATATCAATGAGCAAACAATCAACAAAACACAGTACAATCTAAAGGGTCAATATGGATTCTATTTAGATAAGATAAGACACTTTCTTGAAATAACTCATGAAGAATACTGTCAATTACTCACGAGTCTATATTATCCACTATTTGCTTATAAATTTGAGCCTACAGATGCACCAGAAAGCTTCTATGACCTGATGGTGAATGGTGATATAATAGTATATCTTTGTGATTCCACCCTCGCCAAACCAATGATAGAGCCAAGTATTGAAGAAAATCAAATCTTCATGGAAATCGTAAAATTGATTAACCAAGCTCTTGAATTAATTAAAAATATTGACAGTCTAAAAATGGATCTGGGATATTTGGCAAGCTGGCCTCTGAAAGAGTACCTGAGTAAGAATGTGGTAGTGATGGCAATGAGAGCTGGCAATGAGATGACTTTATATGGTGGCACAAAAATTGAGGCGCTGTATGCGGTAATCTTTGGAGAGAAGAGCGATCTATATAATAAGGTTGTAGAGCTTACCAAGAGTTATACATTGGATTTATATAAGGACATGAATTTATGAAAGTTCCTATTAATCTGAAATTAAATAAGAATGGCAACAATCCGATGAATTAAACTCTACTAGTCTCTCTATATATCATTAGTTTAGCTTCAATTCTAAATTCTTCTTGTCTAGACATTATATTTGGATGTGGATACATAACAGGCAGCGGACACCAACAAATGTATAAATCCCACAGACTATATCTATATGATAGAAATAACATCTCATTTTCGAGATAGTCTATTAAATTTTTTACTGCAGAATCAATTGTATGCGCTGTAATTGCCACTTTAATTGTTTCTAAAACATCACGTCGCACCTCAAATGTTTGGAGTATATCACCAGTTGTAACACCCTCGAATTTCTTATTTATTTTATCCAGTATATTAATATTCATTTTTCATCCCTTCATATAGTTCTTTGGCTTGTTTAATCATATCTGGATCTTTTGGATGCCATGCCTCTGACATAATCCGCTCAAATGTTCCATGTTCCATATGGACCAAATACCATAAAGCCAGGCTGTGTACATCTTTGTGTATCTCACTCAACTCTCTCATTCTCTTTCTAAAGGTTACATTATCATGCCAGCGCCGTAATCGTGCCGTATTACGTTCCGCTGTTTGTACTATTTCTTCTGTTAATGGTGGAACTAAATCATACCTATTTACCCCACCAGTACAACCACCATCACACCACACCCAATACATTACATCCAAAGCACTGCTTCTCTCTTTTAATACACTATCCTTACGAGTGAGTTCTTGTTTTTGGGCTCTTATTTTCTGTTCTAACTCTCTAATTGTTGCCATAATATTAAGCCCTTCTTTTGCTCTTTCTATTTATTATATCATTTACTTTTTATCTTGTAAATGCTAAATATAATATGAAGGTTAGATTTAGTGCTGATACACTAGATCGGCTGGCGGAGACTTGGCCAGTTGTCCCTTCACACATCTATTTAGGAGACAGCCATGAAAATCTGCTGGGATACACTAGAAAAAGTAAGATTTATAAAGAGCACCGGCAACTTCCACATAGGAAGTAATCTTTATATAGAACGGGAATGTGTATCTTGCTCTGATACATTTTTAGGTAAATCTAAATCAAAATACTGCACTAATTGTGTTTTTATATCTAAAGAATATAGGAATAATAATAGTAAATCCAAAATGGGCGAAAATAACCCCATGTATAATAAAACGAGTCCAAACTCTAAAGGTGGGTATTACACAAATAATATATCTACTTATGATAATTATGCCCACCAACTAGAACCGTATGAGCAATGTAGACGTAATGATGATGACCCAAATATACTAGAAGTGAAATGCACTTATTGTGGCAAATGGTATGTGCCATCAATACTAGAAGCCAACAGAAGAGTAAAAGGTATAGACTTTGGTAAATATATGTTTTATTGTTCGGACGATTGCAAGAGAGAATGTCCGATATTCGGTAGACGTAAGTATTATAAAGGTCAAGAAGGTCATAATTCTAGAGAAGTACAACCAGAGTTAAGGCAATTAACATTCACTAGAGATGATTATATCTGTATAAAATGTGGCAGCCCTGGACCTTTACACTGCCATCATATATATCCAGTAGCTACCAATCCTATTGAAAGCGCAGACGTGGATAATTGTATTACTTTATGTGTGGACTGCCATAAAAAGGCGCACAAAATACCTGGATGTGGATATAACGAATTGGGTGGGTGTTCAAGCTCTTCTTTCGTGTAATTCTCTAACATCTTTTGATTCTTTCACATCATTAAGCCAAATGGAGATTTCTGTCTCGTCATAAATTTTGAGTGATCTAGCATCGTAATATAATATACCCGTTGTTCCTACTTGCCCGCCCAATCTATTTTTTACTATTTTATAACCAATCTGATTTTCATATACCATTCTTTCTTCATCCTTGCCCAATAACACTATACAATCTGCGGTTGCACTAATTGCGGAACTTTCTTGCAACATATACAAATCCATATCATTCAATTCTTCTCTACCAGCTGCTGGTTTTAGTTGTGATAATGTAATCACTGGGGTGGCAAACTCAAAACTAAGTGCCCTTAATTCTTCTGCTATTTTTTTCCCGCGACTATACATGGTACCATCTAGGATTTTCTGTGATGGTTTCATCAACTGCAAATAGTCAACATAAATCATATCAATTTGAATATTGCGCATCATTAGTTCCCGTAGATATATACGGTAATCCTGAATACTAGCGGAACCAGTAGGAAACTGCTTCACAAATATACTACCCGTATTGGTATCTTCTTTGATATGTTTAAGTTTTCTTATCATCTCCGCTGTAATTTCTCTAACAGTATAAATACGATTTATATCCTTCAATGATAATGTACTATCTATACGTTGACAAAATGCATCTTCCGACATTTCAAGCGTTATAATAACAATATTTTTACCATGCAATGCCTGTCTGCATGCAAGATTTACCAAAAATTGTGATTTGAATCCGTGTACAGCACCCCCGAAAACCGAAAGTGTATATGGCGGAAATCCGCCAATAACCTCATCTAACATTGGATAATATGTTGGCATCCTATTCTCTGCGCAGCTTAATATACGTCTTAGTCGCTCGCCCAGCCCGCCAAAGTAATCTGTACCAAGATCAATGCGAATATCTTTACATAAGGCTACTTCTACTATTTCTCTTATTTCATTGATATTACCAGCATTATTAATAATATCAACCGATTTTATGATAGCTTGTTTAATGGATTGGTTTTTTAGATATTTGTTGCTTTCGTCTAAAAAGAAATCATAGTTTTTAGCAAAATCAAAATCAATTGCATTTGATTCTGCTATAGTTTCTTCTAAATCATTTTCACTAGTTACAAACGATTTAATTGCTTGAATCGGAGGCACTTCTCTATATTTCTCATAATGATACTTTGCGCATTCTACTACCTCACCAATTGTTCTATTGTTGAAGTATTCTTTACTAAATACAGAGGCTACAGTTATAAGATATTGTTTATCTTGCAGTATTAGTTTTAACAATAACAATTCGAATGTTTCTGGGTCCATATATCTCCTTAATAGTTAAAAAATTCACAACCTATTACATGATAAATATCGTCCCAGTTCTTTACAAATATACATAAATCAGATAGGTTGCTTCTTTGTGATATTATATTCTTATTCCATAGTTGCTCAAAAA
>JALNYV010000027.1 GCA_023229785.1 Candidatus Dojkabacteria bacterium
TTTTACTTTTCCGAAATGGTGTTTACTAGTAAACATTCTCCCCCACTATTGATGCGGTCTCCAACCCGCTTTTAACATAAAAATTACCCTATTAAAAATCCGAACATTTTAATAGGGTAGGAGGTACTCCCCTTTTTACCCTCATTGATGTTTTTTATGAGTGTTTTAGGGTAATATGGTACTGATGTTTTTATTAGGGTAATAAGTTCACCCAAATGTTTGCCCCAATACTAAATCTTCTATTTCTGTTGGGGATAAATTAGCATTAATTGTGTGTACATTCAGCAATCTGGTGGTTTTGCTTTGTGTATATTCGTTAGGCATTAATAATAGGCTCACTACTACGCTTCCATTAAAGGTTTGGTGGAATGTTATGGAGTAATCTAAGTAATAGTTATAACGAAGTTCTGGGGTTCTTGATATTGTTGTAAATCTAGGATAGTAGTTCAATAGAGTTAATCTATCGGGGTCTATCGAATGTAGATTGATCTTTTGTGGTTTGTCTAGTTTTCTATAACTGTGAGAGGGAAAACGAGTTGCTTCCTCTCCTGTGATGGTTCCTGTAATGTTATTCATGGGTTGTTTTCTTATAAGCAAAGTGAATGGTTGGGGTGATTCCTATTTCGAAGCAAATATCAGAAAGGGTGCTGAGTGTCATTTTACGTGAACCATTCAAAATTTGAGTTATGTAGGAAAGAGATCTTCCTAAACGTCTGGCAAGTTCTTTCTTACTAATATCCATATCTTCTAACACGATGAGGAGGTCTTCCGTTGCATTATAGACAAGTTCTTCTCTTGCAAATGCTTTTTCTTTTGAGTCAATCATTTCTTTTTGCCTATTAAAAGGAGTATTACGAATACGAAGAAAGGGCTTAGTACTACTGAGCCGATAAAGGCATTCAGGGTGTTTCTTCCATTCTTATGAGCGAAGTATGTTACGAGTAAGATTGCTGTTAGATATATTAGTGTCATTTTCGTTTCCTTTTGGGTGGGTGTTGATAGAAGCTTTGGTCTAAGGTGTTGGTGCTAAGTGTCCAGGCAATAAAGAAAAAGAATGCTGGCACTAGTTGTCCTGAGAAGAAGCAAAATATAGTAATGGTTAGTAGTACTGTTTTCATTTGTAATACTCTGGGTTAAATTGTCCACAAGCTCCACCTATATCATTTCCGTGTGGTGAGTGGAAGGAGGCTTTTAGTCCTAATGATAATAGTTTGGTGACCCAATCTCTTGATACAGCTGTGTTGTCTCCATCACTCCATTTTAGGAATTTCATTTTGGGTGGATTTTCAAGGGAGCGCAAGTTCTCTACCATTGCTGCAAAGTTTCTTTTATCATCATTGATGCCAGGGATTAATGTGTAGTGAACGACTACTCTGGAGAGATCTTCACTTGTGTGCCCTTTTGCTTGGGGTAGGTTTGGTAAATTGGTTAAGTCCTTAATTGCTGCCATTGGATTGTGGATTGAATTAGGCATTAGTGATTGTCTTACTTCTTGTATAAATGAGTGGATTGAAACATATATTTTAATTGATCTGTGGGGGTTGTTTTTGATGTATTTAATCAAATCATGAATAGAATTGGTTGTTGGCAGGGAAGTGGCTAATGATATTGGAAAATTGGTGGACAGTCTGTGAACTAGGTCTAAATTGAGAAGTGGTTCACCTGCACCCATCATTGAAATCAATAGGGGGATGTTTTTATCATAATCAATTTGAGTTAATGCATCTTCTATTTCACCACACAAAACTGGTTTATTTGAAGTGCTGCCGGCCTTAGTTAAGTGACAAAAGGTGCAACCTAATGCACACCCATAACTAGAAGGAACACATAATATAGTGCGTTTGGCTGGTTCTTCGTTGATAACTTTCATGATCTCCATAATGCCCCTGTCTGACTCAAAGTCATATCTAACAGAAGTATTATCAGTTGATTTTGTTGTTTTTATCAGTCTCATTTATTGTTCCTTTTGGGTGAGTTTTTCTATACCTAGCTTGATCGTCTAGCTTCCAATGCCGCAAGAGCTTTCATGTGTGAATTATGACATTTGATTATTGTGTCACAAATAGTAAGACTTCCGAATAATATTGCGGCTGGAATCAGGTGTCCATATAACAGAAGTGCTAGGATTATCACTGTTAATAATAAATGTCTCATGTTTTTATCCTTAATAATTTTATTTGGTTTATTATATTATTCAACAAGAGACAACATGTCTCTTAAATATTTTAATCTTCCTGTGCAGCGCCAACGGTCTTGAATGTAATGTAAATTCCCTACCACACTCTCTATGTTTACATCATAGTAACAAGAAGTTTCGGTGTAAGGAATTTCCCACCGATCACACAAATCTTTATCGTCTCTAATAAAGTCACTGATTAGTTTTGTTACAGCCTCCTTAACTTCAGGAGTATTAAAGACTGCTAATAGTGGTTGTGCCTTGGTATCATCACGGTACCCAATGTTACAACAGTGTCTGAATGCTTTGTTTACTATAAAGTTAGCTTTTTTGGGGTTCATTTGCGTTTCCTTTAGATGTATATGTGTGTTTTTAAGGCTTCGCCTCTTACTTTTGTATAAACATCCCACCAATCATCTCTATCCTGCACATTATCAAATTCAACAAATGCGCATACACCGCGAAAAACCTTTGTGGGGACGTTCGCATTTGTGGTATAGGATAGTGGCCTCGTGTAGTATTCTTGGTTGTGTGTTAGTAATGCTACTTTTCCCAACTTGGAATCTGTATAGTACCCTAAAACATCAGCTACTTTCATAATATCAACAGGTGCTGTGGGCATTTGTTGTAATATGGATTTTGTTAGTTTCTTTTTGGTTGTTATAATTTCAATTTCCACAATTGTATATCCTCTATATTAGAATTTGTAAGACTGTCATGTATTTTGCTGTAAACCACAACCCACCTTGGCATTCTGGTCTTATGTGTTCTTCGTAATCACTAAATTTTACCTTAGCCCAAACCCTTCCTTTTTTGGATAGGTGTGGGGCTGATTGTGTTGAGCAGATATGCCACCCAGGCCTGAAAGCAAACCCCTTCGTTTTATGCTCTTCTGCTTTATACTCAACACCTATTTGGAGTCTCTGTTTTCTGTTAATAAAGAGGGGACCAATGGAACCATCCTTATGTTGAGTGAATAATTTATAACCAACCACTTTTTGATCACTCAGCGTCAGGATCGAAATCATTAAACCAAGCTTTAATTTCTTCCCAAGAGCCTGTGAATAATTCATCAATCTCCCTTCCCGACTCACTATACCCCCAAATCGCACCCAATCCATTATCTGAAGTGTGACCTGATTTTGGAACGATTGTAAATATAACATCCCCAGTTTTTATATCACAAATCCGGAAATCATCATACAAACTACCATCCATGGGACAATTGTTTTTGAAGAAGACATATGTATTTTCAGGATCAAATCGTTTGCTGTGTTGAATTGATTTTAATTTTGATACCAACGATTTGCCTCTTCTCACAAGAGCACTATCACAACAAAACCAATCATACCACACTCCCCACTTACCACACTCCCCTGTACCAACTTGTTCTTCCTGTGTTAATTGAAGAAAATCTTTAATGTTTGTATCTAATCTTGACATGTGACTCACCCTATAATAACGTTGTGTTTTGAAGTAGCTTTCTACTCCATTTAAGATATTATACTCGTATTTTTATTAAAATCAACAAGCTAATTATTGAATTGTTGTGTATTGATCCCACAAGTTTTGTAAGTTTATGATATCATAAGCTAGAGTGGTCATCATTAGCTTTTTGTTATTGAACCCTCGAGCTCTTGATTCTAATACTTGGTGCCCACCTTCTTCTGTGAGTATTTTATATCTCCAGGTGACTGGATTCTCTGTGATGAATATTGTAGTTGTTAGAAGCATGTTAGTACCCTAATTAATTTATAGTGAAGTAATTATACTGTGTGATAATATGTAAGTCAACAGAACTTATTGGTTGATGTTTTATGAATATTATGATACAATATATTCTTATTTTAAAAGGAGAAGATTCTATTATGAATGATTTGTATTATACACAAGATGAATATGAGTTATTTCGCGAATTTGATGAATCTAATCAACTATCTAGCATTCCTGCATTATATCATACAACAATGGATTCATCATCTATTTCAATATCATCTTCAAGTTCTTTTGATTATTTCTGGATGGACTGGGTTAGTTTCGGATAGTGATCTTATTTACCACAGGAGAAGCTGTATTAGAGTTGGTAAAATAATTGTTGCCCCCAACTACAAATGAATATATAATAGATTAATAATTTAAGGTGAAATATGAAAGAGAAGTGGAATAGTGTTTTAGGTAGAATTAGAGGAATAGCCTCTAATGATCAATTTGGTGGAATAATATTGTTTGGTGTAGTATTGTTCATCCTGTCAACTGTTGGTGTGGTGGAGTACTTATGAGTAGCTTGTTTGATAAAGAAGATGAAATTTTGTTTGGATTGGGGAATGAAAAAGCTGCTGTTTCTTGTGAAAGGTGCTTGGAAAAAATCATGACACCCAACCCTGTTGATTATGAACAATTAAACAGGGATAGTTCCTGGTATGATGATTTGTTTAATGATGATAATTGGGATGAATGATATGAAATACAATTACATGAGTAGTGAGTTTGAGGATGATGACGAACCATATTTTGAGCTTAGCAGAGATCGCGCTGCAGGTATGCATGCTGATATATGTGCTCATTATCACAACAACTCAAATCAAGAAGATGTTGATGATATAAATGCAGATGAGGGGTGTTAATTATGGCTATGATACATGGTGCAAATTTTGGTGGAGATGAAGAGTGGGGTAACCCAGCGCCCAGTGCAACAGTTGATATTTTGAGTATGAAAATTCAGACAAGAGCTGAAGAAGAATTTGAAAGGTTATCTAATATTGAAGGTGAAAATACACTCAATACTAGAACTCTTGATGATGCGTGGGATGTTCCTTTATCAGACGACGAATTTAACTTTTGGTCTGGTTATAACCAGGCTTTTCTGAACACACACTTTCAAATACACGAAGAAGAGTTGATTAATCCCTATGCTGGTAAAATGAGAGTTGAAAACGTAACTCTTGATTCTAGCGCATGGACTGTTGTAACCACAAAACTCGAAACGGAAGATAAAATGACAGGGAAGGTTTGGCCTCTAAAGGCTCAATTGTGTGAGATTACAGAAAGTAGGGTTTTAGGATACATCCCATCAAAAACCCTAAACACAGGGTGGAATGAGTTCATGATGATGTTTTATATAAATGAAACGTTACCAGATGCCGCTAGACCTTTCAAGAAAAAAATGTATGCGATGTGGGCTCCACTGTACGAATATGAAACATTACTATATGATATAAACACACGTTTGTTTATGGATCAAATAGAAACCAATGATGGATTTGTATACTTCTTCATATTTGGTGAAGATGAATACGATTCGATTATTGCTGATTAGGAGCATTTCTATGGCTAATGATTATTTAAAAAAGGACATTGCAGAATGCAGGAGGCTGTATGATGATTACATGTATGAGCATACTACTGAAGCTTATAGGGCAACATGCGCAGAAGAGTTAATTGCAACCATTCCTAAATGGTTGGAAATAGCTGAAGAACTTAATGATGCTCTAGATGAAGAATCTGAGGCGGTAGGAACAGAAGATGTTGAAGAAGATTTGTTGTCTCCTCAAATGATGATTCTCAAAGGTACACAAATGATTCAACAGGGAAATTCACTTCTTGAAGCAGAATCAAACGCTATTATTAGTTACTTGGTTACAACAAAGCAACTAGACCCTGCTCTTAGATCAGAACTTAAGAGTGTGTATAGTTTATACAAAGGCAACCCAAGCACAGCAGCAGAATTTTGGATCAATGATCCAAATAGGAGTATATGATGTTTCAGGAATTTAAATTAGTACTATCAAAAACGGAAGTGAGCGACCTATTAGAAGCTCTCACAGAGTGCTTAGACGACACACAAGACTCAGCTAAAGCTTTACTACTAAAATATGTAATAATCAAATTAAAGGGTTCCAAATATTATGACAAAGATTGAAAAAATCAGAAATGCTATTCAATATTTCAAAGAAGATGGTGCTGTAATGATGTGGGTTGTAAGGGATATTAAGCAACACTTAGATAAAATTCGTGCGCTCCCAAAAGCAGATAGACAAGTTGGATATGATATATTGATGGAACAACCAATTAAAGGATTTGATGAAGGTGATATGTATGTACTATTTCATCAGTTGTATAAGGATTATCAGTCAGATGCTACTTTGCGAGAAGTTGAACTCTTGATGAATTGGTGTGGTGTTGATGATTTTCAAATTAACCTATTAATACACCCCGAATTAAGATATACTAGCTCAATATTATAAATTAACAGTGGTGGTTGAAATGTGGGATGTATTGATAGAGTGTTTTCGTAGTTATGATTGGCCTGGATTCTTTTTCCAACTGGGCAGCTTTTTATTAATCATATTTTGGCCCAAAGGATAACTAAAAACCCAAATGTGATTATTTATGAAGAAGTCTTAAAACGTTACCATAAATACTCACATAGTGGCATAATAGGAGAAATTCCGATGACTTCCAACAAATCAACTGAGAACTCAAACATCCCATTCAACAACACAAAAGAAGATAATATTGAGGGTATTTTAGATTTATGTAGTAAGCCGTGTATTGTTACTGAAAAACCGATAGAGCCTCCCACCCCTGAAAAACCGGTGTTCCTGTTGCAATTCTTAAAATTAATAAAACCGTTTTGGTATTCAAAAAATAAATCAACAATTCGCAAGTGGGCTGCAGCCTTAGTTATCCTCACGGTGTTGCAGATTGGAATGTCTGTTATTACAGTAGAATGGACAGCTGCTTTGTTTAGTGCTTTGGAATTACACTCCATGTCAGCTTTTTTAGAACAAATAGCAGCCTTGGGTGTTATTTTGGTTTCAAGTATGACTTTAACAGCCTCTCATATGAAGGTTAAAAGAAATATTCAAATAGCGTTGAGAACGTGGTTAACGAACGATGTTATTGGCAAATGGTTTAAAGATAGCAAACAATATAAAATTTCTTTAAATCAAAATTCAGACAACGATAATCCAGATGGTAGAATTAGTGAAGATATTAGAAGTAGTTGTGATACATTTATAGAATTGTGGCATTCGTTTTTCTTGGCTGTGTTGACATTAGGAAGCTTTACGGGTATGCTTTGGGTGTTGTCTGGAGTTTTAACTCTTAATTTAGGGTTTATGACACTAAATGTGTATGGGTATTTAGTTTGGTTGGGAATAATTTATACCATTGTTGCTTCTTATATAGGATTAAAGGCTGGTAAACCATTAACTGTTACCACCAATAATATGATAAACATGGAGCAAAATTTTAGAAGTAAACTTATTGATGTTAGAGAGAATTGTGGTAAAATTGCTCTCACAAAGAGTGAAGAACAAACAGAGAAGGAATGTAAAAATCTTTTTTCTGAAATTAAAGAATTATATAACAAACAAACAGGTTCGTGGATTAATATAATGCTATTTAATAGTGGAAGGGACACAGTAAATATGGCATTTCCATTTTTAATAACTGCACCCATGTACATTATTAATAAAATTAGTCTTGGAACACTTATGCAGTCTGTTCAGGCGTTTCAGCAATTTACTGGTGCTCTCAGCTGGTTACCAAACAATATGGCTGGAATAGCAATGTGGAGGGCATCTGTAGAAAGAGTATTGTCACTTGTAAAATCTTTGGATAAGATGGATAATTAAAACAAGCAAATCAACAGCGGAGTGGAAAAATGAATAAGCATGATATGATATTTGTTAGAGCATGCAAACTAGATGTGACGAGGGAAAAAGGACCTGGGGTATGAGGCAATCATAAAAAGTCTTACCACTCAAAAAATGTTTGCTGAAATATATACTAGCAGTCATCCAGATAGGCCGTGGTCTATAATGACTTGTCGGTTGAGTAAAATTCAAAAATAAAACAACACAAGTGGATCATATTATTCCACTAACTAATAAAAAAGTTTGTGGGTTACATTGTTTTGATAATTTGCAATTATTGGATAGACCTCTGAATGGTAGCAAACACAATAAAATAATACAATAGGAAGGAGTTAAATTTATGAGCCAAGAACTTAATAGCAAATTCAACAAAAAGGTAAGAGGTGTTAATTTGGGCGGATGGCTGGTGCTCGAAAAATGGATGACACCCAGTCTCTTTGATGGGCTTCAGGCTACAGATGAAACTACTTGGTGTGTTGAGATGGGCAAGGATGCTGATGCAAGATTAAAAAAGCATTGGGATACATTCATTACTCAAGATGATTTCAAATGGCTTTCAGAAAGAGGAATAAACACAGTGCGCATTCCAGTGGGGTTTTGGATATTTGGTGCATATTATCCTTATCATCCAAAATATGGTGAAAACCAACACCCTTTTGTTAAAGGTGGTATTAAAGTCCTGGATAAAGTGTTTGAATGGGCAGAGAATTATGGAATTAATGTTGTACTTGATCTGCACTGCGGCCCTGGCTGTCAAAATGGCTTTGATAATGGTGGATTGTTGGGCATATTTGAGTGGCACACAAAAGAAGAATATATCAACCATGCGTTGTGGGTATTGGAGCACTTAGCAGAACGATATCACAATTCTCCTGCTTTGTATGCTATTGAAACATTAAACGAACCAAGGTGGGATATCCCTACAGAATTATTGAAGGAATATCACACAAATGCTTATCATCTAATCAGACATTACTGCAAACCAGAAGATGTAGCTATAGTGTATAGTGATGGATTTAGACCCTACTCGCAATATAACGGATTTTTGTCAGAACCAGAGTTCGAGAATGTTGTAATGGATATTCACCGCTACCAATGTTTCAGTCGCAGAGTACAAGACTTAGATATTTACGGTCATGTTTGTGAATCTGTTATTGATTGGAAGACTGAGGCAGATAATACCATTAAGGATGGACACAGGGTTTACTTGGGTGAATGGTCGTTGGGGTTAGACTTAAAAGTTGTATCTGTGTGGGCTGCTGGGCCTTATAATTATGCAACAGAACACATGGATGCATTACAGATGGATGTGGCTTATAGAGCGTATGCATCCACTCAACTAATTACATTTGAAAAATACGATGGTTGGTTCTTCTGGAGTTATAAAACAGAGACGACACCCGCTTGGTGCTTCAGAGAGTGTGTTGAGAGAGGTTGGCTGCCCAATCAATTTGACAATAGCAAAATAGACACCACTCATTACCGTAAACCAGAGGAAATATAATGAAATTAAGAGATATAATTATAATATGAAAGAAGATGTAATTGAAGTTAAAATGTTATTAACAGAACATATGCAGCAGAACACTATCAATGTGTTATATAAGCTATTATCACAAAATGCCTCTATGCTCGATAATGAAAATACTGCGGTACATTATGTAATAGATAGGATTAAAGCGGGAGTAAAATTATGAGCTATTTCATTGAATATGATTCGTTTGGAACAAGAGTAAAAGAGCACAAATCATTTACTGTCACGGTTATAGCGAAAGATGGTGGAAACTGTGTGTCTTCTCAAATCCCAATGCCTGAATTGGATACTGTTATGGCTGAGGTTGACGCTGTTGTAAGTACAGGAATAGGAATATCTGTGTGGGATCATGCAGCTAGAGCTATAATGGCCTTTGCTCCTGGAACTATATCAAGGATTGAGGTGCAATTTAAAGAGTGAGACAAGTCAATAATTTATTACGTTTGCTGCCATTGAGTGGCTTATCCAATAGTTGTAGATTGCTCCAACAGTGTAAACCACAAACTAATTTTGAATTTAAGGGAACTATGTGGTCTACTTGTAAATCACAACCTAATATTTTGCTCCACTCTTTTGCTTTGGTATAAATCAGTTCTACTTTAGTTTTTTCATACCAAATAGGAGTGGCTTGCAGTTTAAGTGCTCTATGTTTTTGCCCCCAGGCGCAGACTTTGCCAGCATTTAGTTTCTTATACAATCTTTGTGTTCTCTTACACACATCTGTTTTTTTGTATGCTGTTCTGACATTCACATAAGAATCAGAGCGTTGATAAATTATTCTAGCTTCTTTAGCCTCAACCGTGTTAGCGTACCCTTTGTGTAATTCTTTGCTTCTATCTGTCTTGCGATATTCTTGTTTACACATAACACAGTTACCATTAATTGTATCTCTTTGTGATAAATGTCCCCTCTTACATGGGTTGCCTGTAAAGTATCTCTTTAGGCCTTGTTGGTTGGCTTCTGATCTTGATATTACTAGAGGAATAGATTCAGACATAATAATCTCAACGTGAGGTTTTCGGTTGTGTGGGTATTTGCGAGGATACTGATGGTGGTATATGATAGGAGCTTAACAAGCAAACGAAGTACAATTAGTTCCAATCATTGCTCAACATCATTCCTTCAAATATATATGGCGAGCCAATGTGGATGGTGTCTCTTGGTATTCCAACAACTTCTCCCAAATCTTTGGCTTTGTTTGGGTTAAAAGACCCCACCAACATCCCATTCTTAATAAAAATAGATCCTATCCAATGATCATGTGGGCTAACATAATAATAAATTCGCACAAAATACTCCCAATGAGGAACATACCTACCTGAGAGTATTTATGATAAAATTGATATTTTATGTGTTTTTTAGAGCCTTTGCTGCTTTATGAGCTTTCTTAGTTTTCTTGTTAAAATACCTTCTCAATATATACAACCTTATTAAGGTGATGGTGAGATATAATATAGTTATAAACAAGTTGCTGCTTACTGAAAGAGCTATACCCAACATGGGATATAAGTATATTTGTGCCACAAAAGTAATAAGAGTCCCCACAATTATATTAGTCAGGCTTTCATAAAAACTTATTTTCTTTGTTTGTTTTTTGAATTTATAATTGAACAATCTTCGTAATATATAAATTCTAGTTACCCCAAAGAAACTGTGGATTCCACTGATGAATAAGTTTAGACCAAACGATAAATTTAATCCAATAAACGGAAATACCAGTATTTGAATTGTTGTGTTAATTAAGTAGCCTAAAAATTCATTACTCACGCTTTCTATCAAACTATGCAGTTTTGTTTGTTTTTTACCCTTCTTTTTGGGTTTGGTTGGTGGGGTGGAGTACTCTTCCATACAGCTCTCCTTTTAAGATTTATTTAATAATTTGATAACAAGGTGAATAAATTTCACCTGGTAATTTCATACGGTTCTGGTCAACAAAAGAAGTCAACAAAGAGTCCATCAATTTCATAATATCAGGATCTCCACTTAACTGGAACTTTCCATGTTGTTTTATAGCTTCTATTCCATCATCTTTTACGTTACCTGACACTATACCAGAAAAGGCTCGACGCAACGCCGCAGCAAGAGTGTGAATGGGTTGATTTTTATGTAATTCTAAATTGCTCATGTTTTCGTGTGTAGGAAGAAACGGTTGCTGAAATGTTTGATTGATTTTTAATAACCAATTAAAATAAAAGGCATCTCCCCTCCCCTCACGAAAAGTTCTAACTTCCTTGATTCCGGCCAATATCTCCTGCGCTACTTGAGTTGGATTGTCGATAATGATTTTGTAATATCTTTGGGCGGCATTACCCAAAATACCCGAAATAAACATATCGATAGCCTTAAAATACTCAGCTGAGCTTTTAGGTCCTGTAAAAATTAATGGAAATGGTATATCTTTATTATCAGGGTGCAATAATATACCCAACAAATAAAGAATTTCCTCTATCGTTCCTGGTCCACCAGGAAACACAATAAACCCGTGGCCCATCCTGACAAAAGCTTCCAACCGTTTCTCTATATCTGGTAAGATAACTAAATCATTACATATTGCATTAGGCGCTTCTGCTGCAATAATACCTGGTTCAGTAATACCTAAATACCTACCATTATTTATACGTTGTTTTGCGTGTCCTATAGTTGCGCCTTTCATAGGACCTCTCATAACACCAGGCCCACAACCCGTGCAAACATCTAAAGCTCTTAACCCTAATTCATACCCAACTTCCTTGGTGTAATCATACTCTTCACTGTTGATTGAATGGCCACCAAAACATACCACCAAGTTTGGATCAGATGTTGTTTGTAAAACGTTGGCATTCCTAAGTATATGAAAAACAGCATTGCTGATACCAGAAGACGTGTCCATATCAAATTTTGGATTATTATCAATCTCAACACTGGTATATATAATGTCACGCAATACAGCAAACAAGTGCTGATTAATGCCCTTTATCATCTTACCATCAACAAAGGCTTGAGCTGGCGCACCCTTTACTTCTAATTTTATTCCTTGGGGGTTGCTGACCACACCAATGTCAAAGGTGGAATATCGTTCCAACAACTGCTTACCATCATCCATGTCACTACCACAGTTGAGCACAGCCAATGAACAATTGCGGAAAGTTTTGTACAATGAACCCCGACTCGCGACGAATATTTTGTTAACTTCGCTGTTGGATAAAACATCTAATCTGCCTTCTGTTTTAATTTGTGCATCAATCGTGGGATATTTCATCATATTCTCCTAGGATATTACCTCCTATTGTGGTTCTGCGCTTGCTTTTTTTATATCTACCATAGCTTGAGATACTTGAAGCGCTTCGGCTGCCATTTCTATAGTATACTGCTTCAGCTGAGATTCTTCTTCTTCTGTTAACTCTAATGTTCCAGCCACTACAGCTTTTAATGTAACTTGAGCTAATTTTAGTTCTTCTTGAATAAATTCCAAATGAAGCTGAAGATGTGTGATTGATAGTAAGTCATACCAATTGAGCAACCACGTGGGGAAGTAATCGTATGTTAACGCACGAATAAGTACAGTAGCTGTAAATATCGACAAAAGAAACAACACCACAGGAGATGTTGTGTATCCAAATAAATAAGCTCCCCAAACAACAGAAACACCAACTATCGCCCCCGCAATTCCTGGCATATGAATTGATTTCATTTCATCATATGTTTCGCCTGCTTGTTGATATGTTCTATCAAAGAACCCCCCCTTAATTCGTTCCTCAACCTTAGGATTATTTGCCAATTCAAAATTCTGTGATAACACATTGAACAGAGAGAAGGCGTTGAAAAGGTTATAACCTAAGTAGATTATAAGTGCTGCCATACATACTTGTGCTAATATCATAATAGTTCCTTTATTAGTTGTATTTGTTTATTGGTCCATGCCGCTTAAGTTAATATAGCTCAGTCACATATATCTAGCCAGGGCGTTAGGTATTTAATAAATTTATCATCGTGCTCCATCAAATCAAACATTGCAAGTCCTAGCGGAAATATACGAAGTGTTCCATCATCCCTTCTAGCAAATGTTACTGTGTTATTTCTCTCAATAACACACACTCCATCTTCCATAAGCATAACACGATATTGATCACCTATCTCTTTTTTCATGAGTTCTCCTATATTGTTTGGGGTTAACCCACTTTTTTATACTATACAACAAAGGCAAGAGATAGTCAACAAGATCAATTTTTGTTGTTGGGTAAAATCATCATTAAACACGAGAAAAAGTACTTCTCTATATCCATCATCTCCAACTAACGATCGCTTGGCTGGAATAATACCTCCACTACCCACCGATCCTGCACTGTCACACTTGAACTTAAATAATACCAATTTCCTGTGTGGTTAGTTATTACTTTCTTAATAACACCAGTCACTCGTTCTGTTCCACCCCCCTTACAACTACAACGGGGCTTATTGGCTACTATTCTTGTCTCTAATGACAACGGATGTGTGATATTGGTTAATTGCGTCACTATAATTTCCTTTCGTTGTGATATATACCTATTTATATACGAGGGGTGGCGGGTATAGGGTAGACACTCACTGTAGATATGGAATAGTCAGTAATGGTTTGACCATCTTCACTTAGGGTTCCAACTCCCTCTATGATAAAATCAATAGGAGTCTTCCCTCTTAGGAGCAACTCTAAGAATTTTCCTGGAAAAGATTGCATTATTTCCAAATCAAAACACACATACCCATCAGCTGTGTGAAATGTTCTAGCAATGTGTGAAACAACACTTCTATCCATAAGCGATGGATCAAATACATAATTTAAGTATTTTGGTTTATCCCCACCACCACCTAGCTTGCCAGGCAACCCAACCCCAACATCTAGTTTTTCAATAGCTGCTTGCATAACCTCTGTTGATATTGAGTATGGAGAGTAACCAACGGGTATTTTGACTTGTATTGTCTTGCTCATTTATATGTCTCCATCTTATTATAAGAGTACTTAACTATTTTTTTCCAGTTGGTGATATATTGATAAAATATTTGCTCTTGAGGACAGGCTATTGTCAATGGGTATTGTTCCTGAAACTTCTCATTTTTGGGTCTGAGCCCGTTGAAACATCCAGTATCAATAAAAATTTGTTGTTGTATCCTTTTGGGTCTATGGTGAACAATAGAATGACCAACATATGTTACTGATAAATCATCTGATTGATAGACTGGCCCTTCTTCGTTGTCTTGTAGTTTGTGTGAGAATGGGTCTGTTCTAGATCCTATTATATTTCTCCCCCACAGTAAATCATCTTCTTCTGTTGAAGTGAACGTCCAATTATTTATATCATTATTTGTAGCTGGACGTTGAGTTGATTTTTTTGTAATCTCCGCGTGAACAATGTTAAATCGTTCTGATCCCTCACCCACAGAAATAATTAATGGCAAATCTCTTTGTAATATTGCAATATCATGAAGTAATTGCTGATCATAATCAATAAACCACAAGCCACCGTTTTGCATCCAACAGTTGATGTATCCTTGATTCTGAGAAATAATGGAATTCCACATTAAACATTCGTGGTTACCTTGTACGGGGTGAAACCAACTCTCATATAGTAAATCAACACAATCAAAGCTTTTTGGTCCTCTGTCACACAAATCTCCAGTTGAAAAAAGTCTATCAACAGTAAAATCAAATCCAATTTGTCTTAGAGCACATATCAATTGATCGAAGCAGCCGTGCAAATCTCCTAAAATAAAATCTCTACCACTACCATTCGTAGAATAATGCACGTGTTTAACTGCCATGCTTTTGTACCCTGCGAGCGTTTATGGTTTTAATTTTATAATAACTCACTATTTTGTTGGTAGCTTGATAGTTTCCCTCGAGTGCAAAGTATACTAAATTAGCATCAACCAAGGTTTGAAGATATCTTCCCCACTGTGTGCCCATGATCACCAGGTCGGCATACAACACATCTTCCTCTATATACAAATGAGTTACATAATGAGAGCATTGTTCTATCTTAATAAATTCTTGAAGATGTTTGGGAATCTTCTCATCGTTCACACTACCTATTATCGTAATACAATCAAACCTACCAGTAGTAGTGTATAACGCATCAATCGCAGCTTGAATCACTTCAGTTGGATATATCCTACTAGAATTAGCATCTAAATTGTTTAATTTTAAGAGTTCTACTCTTTTCAGTATATTTTTCATACTTTATACTTCAAAAATGCTTCTTGCACGTCTGTAGATTCTGGCAATTTTGGGAGAATTCGAGAATAGTTTATCTGTTCTTGAATTGGAACTGGTTTCGTTGCCATGATATTTTTTAAGTCTTCCCAATATTCCGTTATATATAATTGAACACCATCTATATCTATTACATTAACACCCCAATCATCACAATAATCACTCTTTAAATGTTTACTTATATGGTGTGTCAAATTACCAGGAAAGTATCTACTTTCATACGCTAAACAAGCCTCTTCTGTTTCGAATAATGTGCCATCTGATGATTTTGCTGCTTTGATTATTTCCATCTTACTCACCTTTGTTTGTTAAATGATGATATTATCATACAATGATCAATGCTGGAAGTCAATACTTATTCTTAATTTTACAACATAAATAAATACTTCTAGTGACAATACAATTATTCTGACTCCCCAACAAAATCCAATAGTTCCCACTTTCCAAGATAATCATGAATTGAAAAATATATAGCTCCTGACTCTCCAGCAGCTCTTGACCTATAAACAACACAACCTTGTGTGTCTAATTCTAAGATGCCTCCCGCTGGACCATGGATTGCATCACCTACACCTTTTCTGAGCCAACCTACACACTCCAGGAAGTTCCCTTCTCCAATGATTTCAAATTCATGAATAAATTGCTTAGTTTTTGCTGGATGTAGTGACATTTTTGCTCTCCTGTGAATACTATTGGTTATGACTTCTTAACTAAATCATATCCAAGATTTAATGCAGCTTTTTTAACCAATCTCAACTCTGGATCTAAAGCACCCACCCCATCAATCATAGTAGCTAGAGTGTCCACTCCATATTCACCATTTTTACCAATTACTAATAATTTTGTAACAGTAGTGTCGGCTTGCTCTGCAACATAACCCAAAGATCCCATTAACTCACTCGGGTGGTGAGCTGGAGGTTGATCAAACATTATTATTGATTTGTAAATCTTTTTTCCAATATCAGGATCCTGCACAAGAAGGTCCAACTCATCATTATTAAACACTACTACTGTTCTCATATCCATACACTCCTTATTTGTTTATTGTTGCACCGCTGTTATAATCCCACAACCAGCGGCATATAATTTACTTTTAATTTCCTTCCAATCCTTAACTTCTTGTGGTGTGGTTAGGATAACTTCTAATTCCACCACATTGTTGATTGGCTCTACCCTATAATCTTTAATAATGCAATAAGTATCAGTTAGTTTCTGCAACAGTTGTAAGTTGGGGGCATGAATTGTGCTTTCAATATCAATAAACATGGTATTAATTCCTTTTTTATTTTTAAAATTATATTATAATCTTATTATTGAGAGTTGTCAAGCACTTTATCAACTTGCGTTAAAACCAAAGTTTTTCTTTACTGCTTTCGTTGCAGAAGAATGAAAAACTTCTGCAATGGTATAGAAGTCTTGCTTGTTAATTATTTCAATATTAAAGTCTCCAGCCAAAGCGTGCGCTTGTTGTTGATTTAATTTAGCAAACTCTACAACCCCAAAACAACGACCTGGGCGAATTAAAGCATCATCTACATCTCTAACACTAGGTAAGTTTGTTGAAAATATTATTTTTTTGTTTTTTGTTGATACCAAACCATCAGATACGTTGAGAAACCTGTCCATCATTGAATTTCCTTCGCTTCTCGAACTAAGAAAATTATCAGAATCCTCTAGTACAAGAAAATCTGTATCTGAATCTGATATAAAATCAACAAAGACAGCATCATGTTGTAGTAAGCATGGATCATACGTCACCACAGCTGATGATCTTGAATAGTCTATCAATCCCTTTATAAAACTTGACTTGCCGGTTCCTGGTGGGCCAATTAGTAGTAATATGCTAGCTGTAGAATCCAAATAACGCTGATAATAGTCTTCTAAAGATTCACCATTTAAAAAAGGATAAAAAGAATCAACAGGCAACATGCTGGTATCTAATTGCACCATGGTGTAAGCTTTTTCGCTATACCACCATTTAATATAACTTCCAGCTAATTGAAAATAATCTTTAATATTATTTAATTGTTCTGATAAAAATTCTTCATTACCAACAACAACAAATTTAATAGTTTTATTGTCTATCCTAAATTTAATGTGGAACCCTGTATCCTTTTCTGTTATAACACCTCGATCAATATCCATATATTGAACTAAGAAATCTTTAAATATTTTACTTATTAAACTATTGGCTAATTTAAGTGTAGCACAAAGTACAGATATTTTTTCTTGTTTGATATCTATGCCTTCTTCGATTAATTTCAATATTTTTTTACTGTACACGTAATCAGTTGAATATCCTGTTGAAAAATTAATAGTTGTTCCTGTTATTTTACTGTTGTTCATCTTGATTTCCTTTATCTCGGTTGATTGTGAGGGTCTGGAGTAATTTATTCATCCCAACTTTTTTCATTATTTCTTTTAATAGTTTCCTCTATTTGCTCAAACGCTCTAGGTATTTTTGAATCTGGTATCTTACTAACAGAAACATACATTCTCCCAAACATCTCTTGTTGAGCAATTGTGCAGAGTGATAATTGCTCACTTAATAAATTTCGTTTAAATTTGTTTACTTTTTTCATGCTCTCGCTAGTCATACCATCAAACACCTTTGGAATATTAAGATCACGAGCAAAAGCATAATCTCTGAGCTTGTAATACACATTATTAGCTTCCTTAAATGCTAGGACGAATGTGGGACCACACTGAACTAAATCTGCAGCTAATTTTTTAAAGAATGGGATTGCCAACAGCAATTCCTCATCTGTAATACTATCGCCACTAACGTGCATTTCATAAATCTTTTTTATGTTTCTCATAAACTCACTCAACTTCTATAAATGATTTAAAATTATAGTATACAGCAATTAACAATATTGTCAACTAATATCGCAATGGATTAGTTGGAGTGTAGAGATCTTTATTATCTATAAAGTGAGTAGATAATTCTTTAAGGTTTTCTAACCTCACATAACTCTTTCTATTCAGATGGTCAATAAGAGGGGAAGTGGGAATTAAAAGATGAAAACATCTAGATATATCGATTAGTGATATATAATCAGATGTTATGTGTTGATATCCAGGAGGCTTAAACATTAGTGCGTCTTTATTAAATATAACTGCTTTAACCTGAACTGTTTGTTCCTGTTGAGAGTTATTAAAAAATAGATCAATAGTTCTATCACACTGATCTTCATATGTGAGAGCTCTTCTGATTGGCCAACCATACCATACAGATAAATTTAAAGCAGCAATTTTTTCAGCAATCATTCCTGAAATTGATGGACCATATCCATACCTAGTGTTGTATGGTGTCCAATCTCTATGCAAATCTTTCGTGGGATTAGCCACTATGGCATCTTTGTGCAGTGCCCAATCTAGCACAAGTTCTTCAAAATATATTGAGAAATCTGGAAAGTTGTTAACCACATCTTGCTGAATTATATAATTTTCATGCAAGCATGAAATTAGACTATGATCATTATCGTTAATGGTATACATTTAACATCCTTGTTTTAATTTGTTTTACATCACATTCCCTTGATAATTATGACACAAAGGAAGGGTCGTAAGCCGCCCTTCCCTTTCTTCATTTTCTTCCTAATCAAACCAATATGTTCTTGGGTATTGACGTGTCCTATGGCACTTACCATCACTATATCCTGCGGCATATGCAGCATTCCAATCAGCAACATCTTGTTCAGTCGCTGATAAATCATAATCAGCATAATTTTTGGGATCCGCTTTTGAAAGCTTTTTCAACCCATCAGAAAAACCATTTGTATATCCAACTTTATACCACCTTGAGGAAGTTTGTTGATCGGTTTCAAGCTCTCCTGTAACTAGTTGTATGTATGAGGTATTAGTTGAATTCATAGCTATTTCATAAGGGAACAGCTCTTCGGGGGTCATGTCATCAGCTGTGAGTGACTCATCTTCAGCACCAGAAAAATCTGAATCGTCCAAATCACCATGAACCCAAGGTTTTGTGTTATCAGCATTCAGCAGATTATTTGATGTCTCCAGATATCCATAGTTTTCGAGACTGTCATATTTACTCTCACCCTCATAATCATAATCATCACCGAGGCAATCTATAAATTCTTCATCCAGGGCATCTTCGGGACTGTCCCATTCATCTACATCATCCTGAGATTTTGTATCATCCCACACAGAAGGTCCAAATGAATGTTTATTCAAGCCAGCCTCTTCTGGTGTTAATTCCCCAATTACCTCATACCTACACACACGAGCCTTAGTATTGTCATAATCCGTTGGAATGCTTACAACATCAGCAGGATTTACTTTAACCACAATTACTTTTGCTCCTGAGTAATGAGCCAAGTAATCAAATGAACAGATGTGTAATCCATAAGAGCAAGTTACTTCACTGCGATCATCAACATCTCTCCGTTCCATAGAGACAACATTACCAATGCTATTGTCTGTTCTACCATCGTGGCAGCTGGTGTAATTTTCATTAACACGCTTGTATGCTAAAAAATGGCCATCAGGTGTGATTGGTAATTTGCCAAACTCAAGAAAGTCATATAATTCATCTATAGCTTTTTTTGAAACATTGCTATACAAATTAGCCAACAGGTTAGTCATTGGTGTTATATCAAACCCCTCACCCATCATCGTTAGAATTCTATTCACCATAGAATTATCAACTTGACTACCTTTAAATAAAACGGTGCCCAACACCTCATCAATAACCACATCAGGATTGGTATCTGCATATATTTTTACTGATTCCACCAGATTAAATAAATCAGGCAGTTGATCATAAAATTCATTATTGAATACTTCAATAATCTTATCGAAGTTTGGATGCGAGATGTCCGCAGAATACGGCTTACCATTCAAAAAAACAGTAATACTATCCTCTGTGGTGATGGATGGTGGTTGAATATAATTCATAATATTTTTATCCTTTTGATTAATTAATGTTGTTCATCATACACTAGATGTTAGGCTCAGTCAACTATTATATCTTTTTAAGACCATCAATGATACTATCATAGTGAATTATCAGTCCAGTATCTTCATCTTTAGCTGTTAATGAGTTGTGCTCAAATAACCACCAAAGTAATAAAATATCATCAAGGTTTGTCACTATCCAAGTGAATACAAGATTTACATCTGTGTTGTTTATGTTACATGAGTTTGGAGTTAAAACTTTAGGATTTTCTGAAACACTAACCACAAAATTGTTATTGGCTCTCCATTTTCCTTTTATATTAGATACCTTAACTCTCGGCCCATGTTGCCCACCAACTCTTCCAATCCAGATAGGATATTCCAACCCTGTATCATCTTTGTATAGGTTGGCCATCTCCTCCAGAGGTGGATCATAGTCCAATATAAGTTCAATCAATTTCATTACACATCCCAATATTAAAAATATCACACTACGCTCATTAACAGCTCAGTCAACAAATCATTCTTCTCAACCAGGTTGACATAATTAATAACCCTGGAAGCGCCATCATAATTTAGGTTTCTTGTTGATACATACTGTAACATTTGATATCTGTGTGATATTAAAGATTGCCAATCATTTTTAAAGGTCTGTACAATTTCTTCAGAGTTATCCTTAACCCCCAATAACCACAGTGAGGTAGTGAGGTTAAATAGGGAGTGCTTGTATGTCTCTCTGGATTGTTGCATTTTAACTAATTTTTCAATATATGTTTTAAACGTTCCAGATTCAATAGAATCCCCCACTTTATCCCACTTCTTAACTATATTGTCCCACAATCCAAGACCAACCTGTTCAGCTACTTGATTAGCAACTTTTACTTCTATAAGGTATCCGTTGCTGTTTATTGTATCAAATTGTGTTTTTATATAATCAAATAAGTTGATCCACTTGTGATCATGCTCAAGATCTTCAATTTGTTTTTTTGTGAATCCCCAAATATTAATGGATCCATTTATAATCCCAAGCTCAATGGCAAAATTAAAAACTTGGTCTACGTTTACCCCACAACTACCTGGTGAACAAACAGTAAACCCATCTACAGGGACATAAAACCCACCAACATTCAAATAACAGGGAGTCTATCCCAACACCTCCAACTAAACACTCTATGCACATAATCATTTCTATATTTACCTTCTTTAACAGTGAACCCAGACCACAGAAGGCGTTCTGATTTATCCCTCCTCACATATTCTCGTTTTGGTCTTGGAATAGATATTTTTAATTGTTCTGTTGAAACTACTGCTGAACAACCTATTGTTCTTACTATTTGATCAATTTCAACTTGATCATAATTTTGTTTAGCTGTTGGTCTAACCACTATTAATTTTATATTATCACCCAAATTTGGCAACGTCCTTATATAATCTGCATATAAATTGGTATGACCTTTGTTGGTGGTGTCTGTTATCACGAAAGTATTTTGGCTAATGGGTATTGTATATATTTGATGATATCCATGATCTGGAATCCACATACTTGCAGCATGTAATCTTTTTTTGCTTGTGCTTTTAATGTATGTAGTTATAGTGGTATTCTCAATTCCTGCAGTATTAACACTTATAACATTAAATACTGGTTCCTCCATCCAAGTAAATTGTGATGCTCCTGAATAAATACTTTGAAACGCCCTGAATATCTTACCAAACTCACCACCTTGGCCTATTGTAAATTTTTCAACCAATAACCCAACCTCCCAACTTGACACACAATCGTCAAATTGTTGTTGAATTGTTTTTTGTATCTCAGATATCGCAGTTTCAAACACAGCCACCAAATTGTCAATTGTTGTCTTGTTATAGTGGAGTGATTCCCTGGAAGCTGCTACACTAACTGCTCCAATATCCACAGCAAAATCAATTGCTGTATTTGTTAATACACTAGCCATCTTTGACAATCCATGATCTCTAAGTAGTTGACCATCTATAGGATAAGCTACCACACCTTGAACCACGTAAGGTCCTCTCATCTTAGATTCGTACTCACTATCACGAATCTTCCACGATGTCCCACACACTGTGTGTTTTAACTCGTATGGTTTGAATGGATTGACTGTTCCACCTATTATAATAGGGGTTGGGCTATAATACATTAAGGCTCTTCTTGCTTCACTGTTAAATGAGTAGATATCCTGAGGTTTTACAGTTAATTGCACAGTAATTCCATTTGGTTCTTCTGTTTCCAGGTTAGCTAGTGTGGTAAGACTAGGAATATCTTCTTCATTCTTAAAACAAGAATAAACGCTTTTAATTCCATTATATCTGGATTCAACAATAAAATTAGAGGTATAAGCAAATGGTGATTTTGACCCTAATCCCAACTGTCCAATATAATCATTACTATTTGTTTTTGTTGATGAAAAGTACGTGGTGTATAATTTATATATTTGATCAACACTTAAGCCAGTTCCGAAATCCTTAACGTGAAATGTTGGATCGAGTGAGTTGGGGAGTTTAATTTCAATTGGGATATCAGCTTTCCCAGCTTCTATGTGAGAGTCCAAAGCGTTGCAACTCAACTCCCGAATTATTGCAAGTATTTTATTTGAATATAATGAACTGCTCAAAATATTAAACGATTGGGCAGTTGCCTCAATTGAAAATTGAACCTCCTCTCCGATATTTGTGCGAGTAACTTCTGATTTTTGTTCTATAATTTTCACTAGTGATACTCTTAGTTGTTGTTAATATTCAATTATTATACAATTTTGATTGAGAATGTAAACAGGCTTTGTTATACTTTCATCACCTGTGATAGAACCTCAAACAATGTGTTGCTTGCTGTTTCACCAGCCTTTACTGTTGCTCTACTAGCAAGCTCATAAAATCTATTGTATCTTTCTGTGGAGTTGAGTATAATATGTTTATCAGCAAGCCACACAGCAAGAATCAGGTTGTGTTCTTTTTTTGTACCATTAGTCATTTTCTTAACCCTCGATTATAAATCATTGTATTCCTCAAGCAACTCTTCAACTGCTTCATCACATTCTACAGCTTCCCCATCATACCACACAGTGTATCTATTTTTCCAAGTGTTGAAGGTAAACTTCTTTGGTTTCATATTATAAGCAACATCAGTACCTATAAGTATCTCTCTATCTAACACATCCTTACAATCTTGAACTGTGAGTATTATCTTTTTCATTCTTATTTCCTATTCTGTATCATATTGGTCAACAAGTCTTTGTAATATTAACTTTGATGTTTCTAATTCTAGTATTGCTTTCTTTGTACCATTCTGAGCAATCTGGTATAGGATATCACCTGTTACTATTGGGTTGACTATGGATAGTGCTATCAGAGCCTCATCTATAGCTTTAATCTGAAATTTGATATATGCTGTGTTCATGAAAACTTGTCCTATATTAGTTTTGCATCTTGATATGCTAATATTACTTCATTTTGATATTGTCCTCTCTCAGCTATAACCATTGTGATGCTAGCTGCTGCTATTCTTCTTCTGTGGTGAGGGATGTCTGTTTCCGTATACAACTTAAATGCTGAATATAACAAATTAATGGAATATTCACCAAGTAAACTGCAATTTCCACCACTTGCTTGTTTTGCAAACATTGGTGGTAGTGGGTGGGATCCCAACAACAACTCTTCAAAAGCAGGTATAAATGTTCCAATATGAGAGCAAGGATAGAGATCAAATAATTGACCAATGGTATATTGTTTGGTTGTTGTTCTACCTATTATTGCACTCATTTTAGCACCTCTCTTGTTTTTAAAATCATATTATATCACAACTCAAACTAACAATCAAGTATTATTATCCTTCCAATTTAGCTAATTGTTGTCTAATAGCTGAAAGATGAGATTCATCTTGAGGTACACCAGCAGCATTAACTTGCAAGAATAGTCTAAGTTTATCAGCTTCTGTAAAATTTTTAGCATCTATTTCTACATATTGCACCAAACGACCTTCAAACTTGTATCTATCCACCTTTGAAAGTTGGTGCCAATACAACCCATTGTATTGAAATTGGCTAGTGGTAAATCTAACCAACGTGTTTAATCTTTGCTTTCCATCTAATACATCATCATCTTCAATTGGCCATGGATATGTTAAGAATATGAATTTTCCAATATCAGAACCATTAAACACTGAATCTATAAGTCTAACTTCATCTTCTTCAGTCCAAACATAACCGCGCTGATAAGTAGGATTAGAATTTGTACCAAAATATAAGGCTTTCGTCAGTAGTCCTTCTATAGATGAAGTTGAGTACCTATCAAAAATCGTATTATTTTCAGGAGCGAAACTGGTTTGTTTAACATCCGCTAATAAGAACACATCATACCAAACCCAGCAGCCGATCGATGGTGTGTGTATGGGTTTACCATAGTTATTGTCTATTTTTACATAATCAACTACTACAAATTTGAGATCTTCTGAAACAAAAGC
>JALNYV010000049.1 GCA_023229785.1 Candidatus Dojkabacteria bacterium
ACACTGGCTACACTGGCGATTCAGGAGCTGATAGCACAGTAACTGGCTACACTGGCTATACAGGTTACACTGGCTACACTGGCGATTCAGGAGCTGATAGCACAGTAACTGGCTACACAGGTTACACCGGTTTTACTGGTTATACGGGAGACGCTGGAGAGGCATCAGCGACTGGTGCTACCGGCTACACCGGTTATACTGGTCCAACCGGCTACACTGGCTATACTGGCGATTCAGGAGCGGATAGTACTGTAACTGGGCCAACTGGCTATACTGGCTATACTGGCTATACTGGCCCATCTCCGTCTGGAGCGAGTGGAACATTTGTTTCGCAGGATGATAAGACGATTACTGTCGTAGATGGTCTTGTCACTATTATCACATAGTAAAAAAAACGTATTCTGGCTATGTTGTATTTTTATGACATAGCCAGAATGTAAAAAAATAAAGATATGAATTATAATGAAGAGATACTGAAATTAAAAGCGCGAGCATATGATTTAATGGCAATTATCGAAAATATACAAAAAGAAATGAAAAACGTTAATGGTCAAATAGCGCAATTATCAATGGAAAGAGATAGGGTGTCTAAAACAGAGCAAGAACAAAAAAATATTCATAAAGAAGAAATTGTTAAAAAAGTAGAAAAAAATAATTAAAATAAAAATAATTATATAAATATGAAACAATTACCTGAAGGATGGTTTTCTGATCAAGACATCATAACGTATAGGGAACTTGTATCAAGTATTCCTAATAATGGTTTTCTTCTTGAATTGGGAAGTTGGAAGGGAAGATCTATATGTTCTATAGCTGATTTAATCATTGATAAGAATATACATGTTTCTATTGTTGATACATTTCAGGGAACTGAGTCTGAGGGTGATGCACATAAAGAAGCGAAGGATATAGACTTAAAAAAAGTTTTTCTTGAAAATATAGAATCATTTGGTCTTAGTAAATATATTACCGTATATCAGGAAACTACTGATAATGCTGTTAAAAATTTCCAAGATGGTACATTTAATTTTATTTTTATTGATGCCGATCATACTAAGGATGCTGTTACAAAGGATATCAATAACTATCGTCCGAAATTAAATCAAGATGGAATATTGTCTGGTCATGATTTTGCTTGGCATGGAGTGAGGGAGGCCTTAGATGCTACATCATGTAAACCTATTGTTTTTAACAATATATGGTATGTTGGAAAATTAAACAGAAGTAATAAATTTAGTATATGTTTCATAGGAAAAAATGAAGCTAAGACGCTTCCTCGTGCTTTGGAATCGTTACGAGAATTTAAAAATCGAGGGGGCGAAATTTGCTACCTTGATACAGGAAGTACTGATGGCACTGCTCAAATAGCTCGTGATGCAGGATGTATTGTTGAAGAAGTTGGAGATAAGTTTATTTCGTTAATTACTAAGGAGCAAGCTAATTCAATTAATGATACGTTTATTGTTGATGGAGAACCCCTGGTTGTTTCTGAGGGTGATTCATTGTTTCGTTTCGGTGATGCAAGAAATTATTGTGCAGAATATTTGGCGACAAATGACATGATAGCAACGATGGATTGCGATGAGGTATATACAAAATTAGATATTAATAAAATTGAAGAATTGATCGCGCAAGGATACGATCAATTTGAATATAATTTTGTATTTGCGCACGATGAGCATGGAAAAGAAGCGGTGAAATTCATTCAATCTAAGTTTTATAATAGAAAAAAGATACGATGGGTTGGCATTATCCATGAGGTATTACAGGGTTCTGGAAATAGAATGTTTTTGGGAGAAGAAATTATCAAACTTGAACATTGGCAAAATCATGAAACAAACAGAGGTGGTTATTTAAGGGGTCTCGCACTGGATTGTTGGCAGCATCCTTCATCAGATAGGAATTCTCATTATTTCGCCCGTGAATTGTATTGGACAGGACGATATAAGTCAGCAATAAAAGAATTTGAACGTCATTTGACTATAGGAAATTGGAAAGCGGAAAGATGTCAATCTATGATATATATTGGTGAGTGTTATATGCGTCTTAACGATGTAGAAAAAGGTATTGAGTGGATGCATAGAGCATATCAGGAAGATGGAAATCGTAGAGAGCCATTAATACGTCTTGCTGAAACGTATTATTATAGAAAAGAGTGGTTAAAGGTTGCTTCATATTGCATGGCTGCTCTTGAAATACCTTTTAGCGGATTTTATGCATCAAATACATCTTATTATGAAAATGTTCCTCATGAATTACTTGCTGAGGCAAAATGGTTTTTAAATGATAAGAAGGCGAGTAAAGAACATTTTGATAAAGCGTTGGCATTTAAACCATTGCGGGGCAAATTATTGTATGATTATAGGTTTCATTATCCTCTTCCTAAGATTTCGATTCTTGTACCAACGTTAGGAAGGCCTGATGGATTAAAAAGATGTATGGATTCAATAGATAAGCTTAATTATCCTAAAGAATTGATTGAAGTGCTTGTTGTTGAAGATGATCCGCGGATTGGAGTTCCTAGAAGGGTGAAAGAATTATACGATAAATCAACGGGTGATTATATAATATTTGCCGCTAATGACATGGAATTTCATCCTGATAGCGTCATACTTGCTTTTATTGATATGATTCATGAGAATAAAGGACTTTGTGCGTTTAAATCATCAGAATATATTCTTGAAGATGAGGGAAATATCTGCGAGCATTTTATGATTACTCGTAACCTTATTAATGAACTTGGAGGATATATATTCGATGTTGATTTTGACCATTGTGGAGTTGATAATCTTCTATGGTATAGATGCAAAAAGATTGGACAAGCAATGCGAAGCGAAAGAGCGGTTATCATACATCATCATTTTACAAGAGAGAATGTTCCTATGGATGATGTATATGCTCTCGTTAATGCTAATAGGGATTCTGATAGAAAATTATTGAAGAGAAAGATTGCTGAGATAGAGCTTAATGATATGATCTCCAAGCTAGAAAGAAAAGAAAATTTTAGCTTTACGAAGGTAGGAGATGGCGAAATGAGTTGTATACAGAAAGGAACTGGAGTTAATTGTGATGGACAGGAATATAGCCAGAGGCTTGGATCCGCGTTGGTTGATGCTTATCGTGATCTTGCTGTTCGTGATAATATTATGTTGGCTATTCAATCTGAAAAAAGATGGCGTTTGCCTGATGTTGAAAAAAAGGTTTTTGATGGCTTGAATCCTCTTTTTAATTATTGGACGTATGATTTGTTTTTGAATAGAAATGAGGAGATTACCGATTCTCATCGGGCGTTTTGGACGAAATTAAAGAATAGTAAGAGAAAAAAAGTATTTATTGGCAATGAAAAGCTTAAAGGAGTTGTCAATATGCTTAATATTGATGAGTTTGTCATCGTTCCTGAGAAGAATGCGTTTAATGAGGTTGATAATATTGTTGATAAATTAAACACTATACTTTTTGACGATTTTGTGGTATTATTAAGTGCAGGACCTCTTAGTAAGGTTCTTATATATAAAATCCTTAATATGAATCAAAATATTACCTGTATAGATACTGGTAGTGCATTTGATCCTATTTTTGTTGGAGAAACAAGGACAAATCAGGCATCTATGCAATTATTAAAGGAATTTTATAAGGACCTTTTGGAATAGATGACTCATACGTATAGATATCTTGATCCAATAAAGAATTTTACAGAGGTTATCGTTAGTCAGGGATATGATGCAAGTGCTACTTCTATTGCTTTATCCACTGGTTATGGAAGTCTCTTGCCTACGCTTGAAGCAGCGCAGGCTTTTAATCTTGTTTGGTATAATTATACTGATTATAAGGTTCCCCACCTTGATCCAAATAGAGAAATAGTTCGTTGTACTGCCGTAAATGAGGATACTATAACGATAACACGTCCTGCCGTTGGTAATGATTATAATGGGGAGGATACTTTAAATACTGCAAAAACTCATAATACTGCTGGAAAGCAATATCGTATGATGCTTACTTTTACTAAGTATTCGTATGATACTATGGATTCTGGACTTAATGTTACTGGCTACACTGGTCCAACTGGCTACACTGGTCCAACTGGCTACACTGGTCCAACTGGCTACACTGGTCCAACTGGCTACACTGGTCCAACTGGCTACACTGGCGATTCAGGAGCAGATAGTACTGTAACTGGTTATACTGGTTATACTGGTTATACTGGTTATACTG
>JALNYV010000028.1 GCA_023229785.1 Candidatus Dojkabacteria bacterium
ATTAGTCCATCTGTAAGTATTTCAGCAAGTCCTAGTATTTCTCCTAGTGCTTCGGAAAGTAGAAGTCCTAGTATTTCACCATCAGCCAGTGCATCAATATCACCATCTATTTCGCCATCAGCAAGTGAAAGTATTAGTCCATCTGTAAGTATTTCAGCAAGTCCATCGATAAGTCCTTCAGCAAGTGAAAGTAGAAGTCCTAGTATTTCACCTAGTGCAAGTGAATCTATTTCACCATCAGTCAGTATTTCAGCTTCACCAAGTATTTCACCAAGTGCATCAGAAAGTATTAGTCCATCTATTTCACCATCAGCAAGTCCATCGATATCACCTTCTGCGAGTGAAAGTGTATCACCATCTATTTCACCAAGTGCTAGTGAATCAATTAGTCCATCTGTAAGTATTTCAGCAAGTCCTAGTATTTCTCCTAGTGCTTCGGAAAGTAGAAGTCCTAGTATTTCACCATCAGCCAGTGCATCAATATCACCATCTATTTCGCCATCAGCAAGTGAAAGTATTAGTCCATCTGTAAGTATTTCAGCAAGTCCATCGATAAGTCCTTCAGCAAGTGAAAGTAGAAGTCCTAGTATTTCACCTAGTGCAAGTGAATCTATTTCACCATCAGTCAGTATTTCAGCTTCACCAAGTATTTCACCAAGTGCATCAGAAAGTAGAAGTCCATCTATTTCGCCATCAGCAAGTGAAAGTATTAGTCCATCTGTAAGTATTTCAGCAAGTCCTAGTATTTCTCCTAGTGCTTCGGAAAGTAGAAGTCCTAGTATTTCACCATCAGCCAGTGCATCAATATCACCATCTATTTCGCCATCAGCAAGTGAAAGTATTAGTCCATCTGTAAGTATTTCAGCAAGTCCTAGTATTTCTCCTAGTGCTTCGGAAAGTAGAAGTCCAAGTATTTCACCTAGCGCTAGTGAATCTATATCACCTTCTGTAAGTATTTCAGCTTCACCTAGTATAAGTCCTTCAGCAAGTGAAAGTAGAAGTCCAAGTATATCTCCTTCAGCAAGTGAAAGTATTTCACCATCTATTTCACCTTCAGCAAGTCCATCGATATCACCTTCTGCGAGTGAAAGTGTATCACCATCTATTTCACCAAGTGCGAGTGAATCTATTTCACCTTCAGTAAGTATTTCAGCATCTCCTAGTATTTCGCCAAGTGCATCGGCAAGCGCTTCTCCTAGCGGGCCACTTGAATCAGCTTCACCTAGTATTTCACCTTCTGCTTCAGAAAGTATTTCACCTAGTGCTAGTCCATCTATTAGCCCATCGTTAAGTTCTAGCGCATCAGAATCAATTAGTCCATCTATTAGCCCTAGTGCTTCTCCTTCTATATCAGTAAGTGTTTCTCCATCAGTTAGTGTGAGCGTTAGTCCATCAATAAGCCCAAGCTCTTCGTATTCACCTGCTCCTGGACATTATAGAATATTTATTCTTAATAGAGGAAGATTTGCAATGTGGTTGTTTGGAGACTATTTCTGGGAATTATCTTGACAAAAAGGACGTAGTAATATATAATAATAGATAGTCTAGCATTGGGGAACAGGCTTTTTTAGTTTTAAGTTTGATATCAAATTTAACCCCTTTACCCAATGTAGAGGGGTTTTTTTATGATTAATGTAAAATGTAAACAATGTAAGAAGGAGTTTCAGGTCTATAAATCTGATGCAAAACGAGGTAGAGGTAAATTTTGTTATCCAAAATGTTATGGACAATGGTTAAGCGAAAATAGAAAAGGAAAAAATAATCCAAGTTGGAATGGTGGGAAAATAACTGTTAAATGCTTAATGTGTAATAAGAATTTTTTAACATTTCCCTCAGTAATTAAACTTGGTAGAGGTAAATTTTGCTCTGTACCATGTATGGGAAAATGGAACAGTGAAAATTTAATTGGAGACAAAGCGATGAGCTGGAAAGGCGGAATAACTCCGATTAACATGTTGATTAGAGCTTCTATTAAATATTTAGAATGGGCGAGAAAGATAAAAGAAAGAGATAATTTTACCTGTCAAATTTGTGGAACAACTAAGGCATTTTTTCATTCTAATCATATTAAAAAGTTTGCTGATTATCCTGAACTTCGTACAGTTTTAACTAATGGAATAACTAATTGTAAAGAGTGTGATTACAAATTTGTTATGCGTCACGAAGAACTCTGCGAAGATTTCTTTAATTTTAATTTGATAGAAAGAGGAATTTTAATATGATAAATTATTGTACTGGCGCATCGGGGTTCATCGGCGGAAATCTGGCTAAAAAACTAGATATTACTCCTATTCTACATGAAAAAATTGATAACATTAAGCTTTTGCCATATGATAATTTCTTCTTTCTTTCTTCTTTCGGGAACTTGGCTTCTCAAAAAGGTGATAATCTAATATATAAAGCAAATGTTGGTGATTTAATCACTATTTTAGACAAATCTAAGGATATTAAATTTAAATCTTTTGTTTATATATCTTCTTCTTCTGTTGGACTTCCTACTCAAACTGTATATTCAAAATGTAAAAAAATGGCCGAGGAATATTTACTTACTCTGGATTTACCAATTTTAATTATTCGCCCATTTTCTGTTACTGGCCGTGGTGAACAAGCAGAACACTTAATTCCTACCTTAATTAAAACCGCGCTTTCTGGTAAAACTATTAACTTTGTTCCAAATGCAACCCATGATTTTATAGACGTAGAAGATTTAGTCGATGGAATAATCGCGCTCTCTGAAAAAGATGCAAAAGGAATATTTGAATTAGGTACAGGGATTTCAACTTCCAATCAAGAAGTTTTAGAATTAGTAGAAAAAATTACTGGTAAAAAAGTTAATGTAAATATAGTTGATAGTTTAAGACCTTATGATACAAAAAATTGGGTTTCAACTGATTTTAGGGCACGAGAATTTGGATGGATGCCTAAAAAGAGTCTTGAACAATCGATAAGGGAACAATACAATGCAATTAAATAAATTAGAAAAGCGGATTTTACAAATAAGCTATGATAAGAAATTATCACATATTTCCAGTTGCTTAACTGCTGTAAATTTAATTGATAATATTTATAAAAACAAAAAGAAAGATGATATATTTATTCTTTCAGCAGGACACGCAGGATTAGCTTTGTATTGTATTTTAGAAAAATATGAAGGTAAAAATGCAGAAGAATTATTTGATAAACATGGAGTTCATCCTAATAGAAGTTTAGGAGATGGAATTTATTGTTCTAGTGGTAGCTTAGGTAATGCAATAACAATTGCAATTGGCACGGCTTTAGCTAATAGAAAAAGAGATGTTTATGTTTTAATTAGCGATGGAGAATGTGCTGAAGGCTCTGTTTGGGAAGCATTAAGAATAGCAAGTGAACAAAAATTAGATAATTTAAAAATTATAGTTAATGCTAATAGTACAGGAGCTTATGGTAAAATTGATATTGATTTACTAGAAAAACGTTTACAAAGCTTTTTTCCAGTTAAAGTAGTTAGAACAGATGTGTTTAAGTTTCAAAGCTATTTACAAGGTGTTGATGGACATTATCATATTTTAACAAAGGAGGAGTATGAGGCCATTATTTTTTAAATTATTACATGAAGCAATGACAAAAGATGACCGTATCTGGTTGTTGGTAGGAGATTTAGGTTATGGAGGAGCAGATAAAATAAGAGATGATTTTCCCGATAGATTTATAAACGTAGGCGCAGCAGAACAAACGATGATTGGAGTAGCTTGCGGATTAGCTTTTGAAGGAAAAGTACCTTTTTGCTATTCTATTACTCCTTTTCTTATTTATCGTCCTTTTGAAATATTAAGAACTTATGTAAATCATGAAAAAATACCTGTTAATCTCGCCGCTTCTGGTAGAGACAAAGACTATTTACATGATGGCTATTCTCATAACGCAGAAGACGTTAGTTGGTTTTTAGGGGGATTAACAAATATTGCGAAACATTTTCCTGATGATTTAGACGATATTGAAAGAATGTTCCAACAAATGGTAGAAAATAAAAAACCAAACTTTATTTCATTAAAAAGATAAAGTTGACAATTCAAATTTAGTAGTATATTATTCAAGTATAGTTAAAAAAGCGAAACAATCGCATTTAGCCACCAATTAAATAAACGGTGGCTTTTTTATTATGTCAAAATTATCAGTAAATGAATTAATGGTCGAAATAGCTTCTCTGGTAAATCAGGAGGCTGTTGCACCTACCGCAGGAAGTGCAGAATGGAATCTATGGCTTTCTTACCTTAACAGAGGAGTGTTTGAGTGGTCAAATGCTAGTGATTGGGAAGTTTTAAGAAAAAGGTTTTATCCAGTAGTTACTGGAACAACACAAGCCTCAGTTTCTATGCCAGCAGATTTTAGAAAAATAGCAGCAGCGCCAAGGATTTACGATGGAAGTATAGAAACAGGCGTTGAATTTCCTGAATTATTACCAGAACAAGAAGGATTATTTGCATCAACAGATAAATATTTCCAAACTACTGGAGATTTATCATCAGGCTTTTCGCTTGTTTTTCATCCAGGAACATTAGCATCTGGCGCTTCTCTGGTTATCCAATATTTTTCAATCCCAACAAGTCTTGCTTCAAATGCTCAATATCCATTAGTAACAGATTCTCAATTTCTTGTAGACCGTACAATAGCTTATATATTTGAGTCACGAGCTGATGCCCGTTTCCAAACAAGTGAAGTTAAAGCTAGAGAAAGATTAATGGCAATGGTGGAAAATGCCAATATGAGTAAATATTCTAGTTTCGCAAATCAAAATAGAACTATGGATGATACGAAGAAAAGCGGTTTTCGTATCGGTAGAGATTAAAAATATGTATGATAAACAAAATACAAAGGAGAAAAATTAAAAATGCCAATTTCAGCTTTAAAAGTCCCCAAATACGTTAGTCCTAAAGAGTCAATAATTTCATGGAATACATGGCGTAAAGGTTTAAATACACTTTTACGTGAAAATGAATTAGATGCCGCAGAAATGGCTACAGCTACAAATCTTCTTTTAGTTGGAAGTGGAGTTCCTACTAAGCGTTGGGGTTCTCAAGACTATTTTAAATCTGGTGCTACTGGTACAACAAACTCAGTCTTTTATGTTAAAGATTCCTCTGATAATATTCAGAATTTAGCCTTTACCGATTGGGGACTTCTTACTAAGAAAAGCGGAACTTCTTATACCAATATTACTGGAGCATCTTGGCCTTCTGGCTCAAGACTAGAAGCAGCACAACTTGGCGGAAACGCTTATATAGTTTCAGAAGAAAGAGAATTTGTCCGTTACAATTTTACTAATTTAGTTGGATTTGCAACTTTAGCTATTCCAGCAAGTGTTTTAGTAACAAATATGTCTGGCGCTTCTGGCTCAACTACTTGGTCATGGAGAGTTACAGCTGTTGGTAAATCTGGAGGAGAAACAATTGCCTCAACTCCAGTTTCAATGGCATCTCTTCCACAGATTTTAACTCAAACAGTAATGAGGATTAATTGGACAGCAGTAAGCGCCGCTTCTGGAGACCTTTCTGGTTATAACATTTATCGAGGTTCATCAGGTAATGAAACATGGGTTGGGGGAGTAAATAGTGATACGACAAGATTTGATGATACAGGAGCAATTCCAAATGACCCATTCAGAACAGCGCCAGTCGCAGATGCTACAGGTGGACCAAAAGCTAAGTATATAATGAGATTCCAAGACAGGCTTATTCTTGCAGGGATACCAGGTGACCCGACAAAGGTGCTTATTTCTGGAAGATATCCATATCAAGAAAGATTTGATTGGTATGCTGGTGGAGGATATGTTTATATAGAACCAGATTCTGGACAAAATGTGACAGGACTTGGAATACATCAAGAAAAATTAGTTATATTTAAAGAGAATTCTGTTTGGCAAGTTAATTTAAATCAAATTACATTTGGAAATTATATTATATTAGACCCACAATATAAGCTTCTTACTGCTTCTCAAGGATGTAGCAGTTTCCGTTCAATTGTTCCAGTTGAAAATGATGTCATGTTTGCTAATAGAAAGGGAATTTATATTCTTAGATATGAACCGCAGCTTCTTACTATTATTAATGCTAGTGAAATTTCAGCTAAAATCCGCCCCTTCTTTGAATCTCTTTCAGATACAGACTTAACAACTTGTGCAGGAGTATATTACGATAAAAAATATCTACTTTCTTTCCCAAGTTCAAAACAAATAATAATGTTTGATAGAGAAAGATTAAGCTTTATGGGACCATGGACATTACCTTATGGAATTACGCATTGGAGTAAATTTGTTGATTCTGCGGGAACAGAAAGATTAATTGGAGCAGACTCAAATGATAATCAAGTAACTGAATTTTCGAAGACCTTAACGAGTGACAAAGGAACTGCTATTAAGACTATTTTTAAGACTAGAAAAGAAGACTTCGGAGATTGGACTTTGGGTAAAACTATTAATGCTTTATATATGAATTTTAAATCGATAACTGGTACGATATCGATAAACATTTATATTGAAGATAGGTCTGGTAATCTTATAACGGCTAAAAGCTTTACGGTTACAGGCTCTGGTTCTTCTGGAACTTCTGGATTTGGTACTGACGGAATGGGATTAGTACCAATAGGTTTAAGTAATAATTCTGTACAAATTTCTGTGGCTGAAACTTCAAAAAAAATATTCGTTTATAAACCTAGTAGGTTGTTTCAAGTTGAGATAAGAACAGCAGGTTCGACTGATAATTACGAATTACTTGGGATATTGGCTGCGGCAATTAAAACTTCTCGTGGCAACGCACCGAGTAGTTGGAACATATAATGTGCTCAATTTGTTAATAGGATTTGACAAAGAATGTGTAGTATGATATCATATTAATATCCAGCGAGAAGGTACAGGATTTTTTTGATTTTAAATTAGACGTTTAATTTAACCCTCTTACTTCTCGTAGGAGGGTTTTTTTATGATTATTAAAAAATGTAAACAATGTAAAAATATATTTAAAGTTAAATTTTCTCGAAAAAATAAAGCTAAATTTTGTTCTCGAAAATGTTTTGGCGAATGGCAGATTTTAGGTTTAAAAGGAGAAGCGAATCCACATTGGCAAGGTGGAAAACTTTTATTAAATTGTTTATTCTGTAATAAAAAATTTATGAATAATCCTTCTAGAATAAAAACAGGTAGAGGTAAATATTGTTCTAAAAAATGTAAACTAAATGCTAGTGTTAAAATAATAACTAAAATTTGTTTAATTTGTGAAAAAGATTTCAAAACTATTCCATCTAAAATAAAAAAAGGGAATGGAAAATTTTGTTCTAAGCCATGTTATGGGCAGTGGATGAGAAAAAATAGGCAAGGAAAAAATGCAGGTGGTTGGAAAGGTGGAATATCTCCTTTTAATGTATTAATTAGACATTCTACGGATTATAAAGAGTGGGCGAAGCTTATTAAAGAAAGAGATAGCTTTATCTGTCAAATTTGTAAAATTAGGGGAGGTAAATTGAGGTCTAATCACATCAAAAAGTTTAGTGATTATCCAGAACTTCGTACAGTTTTAACTAATGGAATAACTATCTGTAAAGATTGTGATATTAAATTTGTTTTACATCGAGAAAAAGAATGGGAAGAATATTTTAATTTGAATTTAAAAAATAGAGGATATTTGACAAATCAAGAATAGTGATATAAACTTAAAGAAAAGCAATTTAGACTCGCACAGTCGTCTTGCCACCAATCATAATTGAAAGGTGGTTTTTTAGTGCAAATTTATAAATTATGACTGCAAAACTCTGGGAAACATCAACAGTAAACGCATTTTCCTCAACCTTAAATGGTAGTATTACGGCTGGGGATTCCTCTATTATACTTACATCTGTTACAGGTTTAGTCGCACCTGGAGTTTTAACTATCGATAGACAAAATACTGCTGGCGATAACACTCCAACCATCAGAGAATATATCTCGTTTACTGGAATCTCTGTTAATACACTTACAGGTTGTTCTCGTGGTGTAGCTGGAAGTACAGCTCAGGAACATTCTTCTGGTGCAATAGTTGAAGAAAACTTCTCGGTTTCACACTGGGGAGACCTTCTTGATTTTCTTGCCGCATCTCATGATTCAGCAGGGAATATAGTTGCTTCTACTGCTACAATTACAACAGTAAGGGCGATTACGCATCTTAACGCTTCTGGAGCATCTTCAACCTTTTCTAATGTTACAATAGGTAATAGTTTAAACATTTCAGGAGCTTCAGTTACTGGCAATTTTCCTATAGTACCAGTTTGGATATTGCCAGGAAATGCTTCTGCTGCTACGTCATCTCTAGGAAAACCAATTGATATGCCTCAATTAGGAGTTATAGACTGGGCTAGTGTCGTGTTACGCTCACCAGTCTCAGCTGCATCTATTATATTTGATATCAATAAAAATGGTGTTTCAATTTTTGATGCAGGAACAAGATTATCAATATTAGGTGCTGGAACATATGCCTCGACAGCTTCAATTGCAACTAAAACTTTTAATGCAGGAGATGTTTTTACAGTTGATTTAGATGTAGGAGGTAGCTATGCGGATGCAACAGTTAAATTCCGTGCTCGTTAATCTATGGCAATAACATATGATACAAACTCACAAGCATCTACCCCTAATGGTTCTAGCTTAACTTGGAGCCATACAGTTAATGCTGGATTAAATAGTATATTAATAGTCCCATTCGTATACGCAGAAAATTCCTTATTATCAGTAAGTAGTGTAACATATAGTGGGCAAGCTCTTACTCAGGCCAAGCAGTTTCTAAATACGCCAAGTGCAATACAATGGGTAAGTAATATTTACTACTTACTTGCTCCACCAGTGGGCTCAGCTAATATAATTATAACTCTATCTGGAGCAAGCGATGGGATTGGAGCTGTTGGCTTATCTGCTTTTGGAATTGCACAAACTGATACTGTTATTGGTTCAGGCAATGAGACATCAGTTGGTTCTGGAACATCTCTTTCTTTAAATGTAACTGCTCCAGGCGTACAATCATTAATTATTGATGCCTTCAGCGTTGATGCTGGCTCATCTGGATTAACCCCTGGAGCTTCGCAAACAGAGCATGGAGAAGTCGATACTGGTGGAAGATTAGATATGGCTGCAAGTTCAAAGATTAATACAGGTGGAGCAGATACTATGGCTTGGTCATGGACCACAGCTGGAACGGGTATTGTGATAGCAATTCCATTTAGGGCTGAGCCAGACCCAACATCAACAGGAAGTGATGCTTATACCTTTTTCATGTAAAAAAATTTGACAAGAGCATAATAGTGTTATATATTAGTATTACAAGTTAATTTTGCGGAGAAACCGCGTTTAACCATCCAAATTATTAAGGATGGTTTTTTTATTATCATGACAGCAAATTTTCAACAGAATTGGAATAATTTATCAGATAGGGCCAAGATGGCCTGGTTTGATGCTATGAATAAGGCTGTTTATAAAGTGGAAGCGGAGGCAACTGCATCTGCAAGTCCAAGTATTAGTCCATCGGCTTCAGAAAGTAGAAGTCCAAGTAGTAGTCCAAGTATTTCACCATCAGCTAGTGAATCGATATCACCCTCTGTTAGTATTTCAGCAAGTCCATCTATTTCACCAAGTGCAAGTGAAAGTATTTCACCAAGCATTTCACCATCAGCTTCGGCAAGTAGAAGTCCAAGTAGAAGTCCAAGTAAGAGTGGAAGTGCAAGTGCAAGTATAAGTCCATCTATTTCACCTAGTGCAAGTGCAAGTATTAGTCCATCAGATTCAGCTAGTGCAAGTCCAAGTATAAGTCCATCGGCTAGTGCATCAATAAGCCCTTCAACATCAACTAGTGCAAGTCCAAGTATTAGTCCAAGTAGCAGTTTGAGTCAAACACCTAGTGCAAGTGCATCTATTAGCCCATCGGCTTCAGCATCTGCAAGTCCATCTATTAGTCCATCAGCATCTGATAGTGTAAGTCCAAGTATCTCTCCAAGTTGGAGTAATTAAATAATATGAATCCTAATATATCAGCAATGATGCAATCGTTACAAGGAGCACCAGAAGGCGCGCCAACTGGTGGTCTTTCTGATGGAAATCCGTTTGCGGGATTAATTAAGGGGTTTAAACCTGCAGGACAAGAACAAGCGCCAGTTCAGGCACCACAAGCACCTAGTCAGGGAACGCCTGCGGGTATGGAAGAAAACCAACTTCAACAGGGAGTAAATACGGGGACAACAAAACCGCTCCTTTCTGCTCTTCAAGGTTTACATGCTTATATTGCAGAATCACAAGACCCACAAGAGATTAGAATAGCAAGAAATATTATCGCGCTTCTTTCTCAATTAATACAAAGAGACCAATCACAACAAGAAGCAAGATTGCCAAAAGGAGGAGGACAATAAAATTATTGTTACAACAGTAATTTACAAAGACTAATTCAGCAGATTTATTTGATACAATAGTTTCTAACATATATATATTATATCACAAAATAAGCGAAAAGTCAAGACCTAAAATATATGACAACACCAATACCAGTACCAGAATTTAATTTAACTTCACAATGGGGAGCTGCGCCAAGCGGAAGCTCTGGTGTTCCTGTTGGAGCTTCTTATGGTAGCGCTATACCAGGAACATCTACAACGGGAATGTATCCTGTAAGAGATGCTAATTATGTACAACCATATCTTTCTCAACCAACAATTGCAGTTAAAGATGCATCAACTGTTCAGGGTTCTCCAAGTGGTACTTTTGGTGTTTTAGCATCTGACCGAAATAAAATAAACCAACAAACTGTTGATAAAGGTAGTGGCCCAGGTTATTCAGGTAATACTGTAAATCAAACAGTTGGCGCTCCAGGCGGTGGCTCTTATCGATGGGATGGTTCTCAATGGGTTTATCAAGCACCAAGTGGCGACAATGGTGTTTCTGCTTCTGATATTTCTGATGCTTATGCACCAGCCATTGCTGCTTTACAAGGTTATATTGATGCTGCAAATACAGGAGCAACTGAGGACACAACTAATCTTAATACAAGAGTAGCTAATCAATCAGGGCAATTAGACGTACAACAGGGTGAACTATTAGGAGATACAGCAATAGAGCAAAATAAATTTAATGATAGCTTAAGGTCTGCCCTAGAAGATGCAATTAGAGCTTATAATGCTTTAGCTCAACAGGGAAATGCAAGATTTGGTAGAGGTAATTCTGCGGGTGGAGCAGTTGGCGAATTAGCTAGTCAAGAATTCTTTAGACAACAGGGTGCTGTTGGAAAACAACAAACTTCTGGAGATTTACAGTTTGAAGGGGAAAGAACTAAAATTAAAAACTTTGTAGCAAAAGGGAAACAAGATTTAGATATGTATAAAAATGAAGCTATTACTGAAATCCAAAAAGGATTAAGAGAAACTCTTGCTGATATTGAATCCAGAAAAGGCGATATTGAAACAAATAAAACAAGAGATAGAATAGCGGCATTACAAAACGCAAAAGAAACTGCACAAAGAGTTTCTGAAGCAAATACAACATTCAGACAGAACTTAATTACAACTGCTATATCTAACATGCAAAGTGTTCTAGGTAGGGTATTAACGCCAGCAGAAATTAAAGTTCAGGTTCAAGAACTAAACAACATATTTGCTGATTCACAGGGAAATCTAATAACAATGGCAACTCCAGCATCTAGAGCACTTAGAAATGTTAATGCTAAAAGTGAAGATGAATTAGATAACGCGGGATTGATGATTAATTCAAATGTTCCAGAATTAAACCCTAATACTGCTTAATATGAAAAATACTCTTAGTAAAAAAAAAATTCTTCTTAATAACTTCTAATAACAGAAAGGGGGCAAAATGGCTGTAAAAAAATCTGCCGTAGATTCCTTTTTTGAATTTGTTCAGAAACCCTTAAGCAATGTTTTTAACAAGTTTTCTGTCGGAGTTAATAACCCACTCCCTCAACCATTTGATATTAATTCTGTTGTAAAAAATAAAGTTAAAAACTCTGTTCAAAGTTTTCCTTTTGATTTAAAAACAAGCGTACGTTCAAATCCTCCTGTCGGCGCACTTTCTGTTGACACTAAAAAACTAAATAAACAATTTAATCAAGATATGCAAACATATCAAAAAGCTTCTCCTGTCGGCAAATTAGGACTTGAAAATATTTTAGGTGAAGGCTCTGAAAACCCCTTAACTAAAGGGGCAAGTGGACAATTTAAACCATACATTAGAGATACCTCTCCTGCTCCCAAGTCTGACCCATCTCTTGAAAGAATTAAAATGAAAGTTTTAAGCAATCCAAATTTAACGCCTGCAGCTAAAAATTATCTTTCAAAAATCCCTGTTTCTTTTGAAAAATATCGACCAAATAAAGAGGGAAGAGTACCAGCTGGTGCTTCCTATGGCTCATCAGATAATGGAATAGTTTATGCTCAAAATCCTTATATTACGATATCTGATAAATTTAAAAATCCACCTAGTATGGTTGGGATTGACCCTTTTAAAACACCAGAAGAAGCGGCAATATATAAAAAACAAGCGATTGCTGAACAAACAAAAGCATTAGAAACCGTAATTGTTCATGAATTAAATCATCAGGCGCCTCGCCTAGTTCCAGTTGAGTTGTTTCATCCAAAGAATAAGGTTATAATAGACCAATATGTACAAAGATGGGGCGAAAAATATATGAAAAATCCTGGTTATTTAGTCGAAGAGATGTTTGCAGAACAAGCTTTACCGCCTGCATATTATTATCATGTTTTTAAATCTATAAATCCAAAAGCTAGTCAGCAAGATTTTGTCGGATATCTAAAATCATTTTTTATAAATAAAATTAATACACCAGCACCAGTAGTACAAAATATAGGAGGTCGCCCTACGTCTCGTACTATCGTGCCAAATTCAGGAGGACAAATAATACAACCATAATATGAGTATATTAGACCAATTTCGTCAAGCAATACAGGGAATGAATATGGGTTTCCAAAACACCGTTGTAAAACCTGCTCAAAAAGCAATATATAATTTTGGTGTTCAAAATCCACAAGTTACCAGTCAATTATTAAGAACTACACAACCAGTTCGACAGCAACCAGTTCAGCTTAAACCATTTCAATCACAACCAATACAATCTAATCCTATTAGATTACAACCCTTTGGACAGAATAGCGCGCCTTCTGCTTCCCTAAGATTAAAACCAATTCCAATTGTATCTAAGCCAATTGATGTTCAACAATTACAGTCTCAGATGAAACCAAAAGTAAATCCAATATTAGACACTATTCCAGCCTCTTTAAAATTAGGAAAAGCAAATGTTAAAGGTGGTAGTGCAAATGTTGCCAACTTATTGCTTAAAACTACATTAGATAGACCATTGGATGAAGCTAGTTCAGGTCGTACTGCCTTAAGATTAATGGGTCTTGATTTAAACAAATTATTACCAAGAGAATTGGGTGGGCAAAAGAAAACGATGAGGGATTTGTTAATGGAACAAAATCCTGAAGCTATAAAAAATCTTGAAAAACCATTACAGGATTTGTATAATTCAGCCTCAGAAGATTATAAAAAAGGTCAAGAAATGGCTAGTAAAATTGATGTAGGAGCTACTGGTGACTGGGCTAAAGATTTAACAAATCCAGCATATATTGCTAAGGCTTTAACTCTAAATGCTCCAAGTTTTGCAACCAGTATTTTAACTACGGCTGCTGTTACGTTTCTTACTAAAAATCCAATGATTGGACTTACTGCGGGTTATGGTAGTTCTTATGTACAAAATAGTGGTGATGTGTATTTAGAAGCTAAGAATTTGGGAGCGAATGAACAGACAGCGCGTGAAACTGCGCATAGTGTCGGAGCTGTTAATGCTATTCTAGACACACTCAGTATCGGAAAAATGTTAAAAATACTGCCTGGTGAAAAACAAGTACGTAGTTTAATAATTAAACAAATATTTAAAGATATTGCAGGAAGTATGGCTACTGAAGCAACAACTGAATCAATGCAACAGCTTATTCAAAATTCAGCAGCAAAAGTATATTATGACCATCAAAGAGATTTGTTCGCAGGAATTCCAGAAAGTTTTGTTATCGGAGGAATAATGGGAGGAGTTGGTGGCGGTGGAGGAAGTGTGCTCAGCTCACAAATGGCGCCCGCTTCTGGTCAACTAAATGAACAAGCACCTATTGTAAAATCGCCCCTTTCTGGTTCTGAATTAGAGCAACTTAGTGTAGGTCCACAAGATATAATTGCTAAAAAACCAGATATTAATACTAAAAGAGATATCTCAGTTACTGATATTTATGGTAATAAATCAGTTATCCCAGCAGGAGAGGCGCTTACTCCTTACGAACTTACTGGTAATAAAGTTCTTCTAAAAGATGGCGTAGAGATAATTGTTAATAAGAATCAATATCAAAATGTCCAAAACAATGCAGTAAAGGGTGAAGCACAACCGTTTGCACCAGAATTAGAGCAGACAACTGAAACTGTTAAGGGTTTTCAAGAACCACAAATAAGAATAGAGCCTAACGGAAAAAACTGGATAGGATATGACCAAAACAATAACGTAATATTTCAATTGGGAGCTTCTAGTGCTAAAACTGCTGAAGAGGCATTAGCTATTGCTAAAGAAGATGTTAAAACAAGACCATTTTATACTAATGAAAATGATACAACCAAATATAAACAATATACTCTTCCAGGTGGAGAGAATTATAGGGAGGTATTGATACAAGCACCAACAAGAGATAATGCTCCTTATATGCTTGTCCAAAATGAAACAGGCAATCTTATTAAAGAATTTCCCAATGCTGAAGAAGCGAGAAATTTTTATACAACGCAAGTTCCAGTACCTCATGATTTTCATATTGCTCCTAAAGATATACATGATTATTATCAATCCTCCCATTGGTCTGAACCAAATGTTTTAGCACATGTTCGTTTAAATGATAGAACTTACAATGATAAAAAGGTAACGTTTATAGAAGAATTACAAAGTGATTGGGCAGGTGCCCTTAGGAAAGACCAGAACGGCCGAGGACTTGCGGAAGGCACTGTCCCAAATAGCCCTCTTCTTAAAAATTGGCAAGAATTAGCAATTAAAAGAGCATTGCAACAAGCTGTTAATGATGGCTCTGAATATCTTTCGTGGACTACTGGAGAACAACAAGCAGCGCGTTATAATTTAGCTAAATACGTAGATAATATATTGTGGACTGAAAGTTTATCTGGAAGAAGGCTGGTTCAAATTAATCCTGTTGGCAGTAGTATGATTGAATTAGACATTAACGCTAGTGGAAAAATACTTGCAGTATCACAATCTGGTGACGCAAGTTGGATTGGTAAAAATTTAGATGAGGCTATAGGTAAAGGGATAGCGGAAAAAATTATTGCTCAACCAAAAGGAACAATTCCCAATTCTGGATTAAAACTTGGTGGAGAATGGGCTGGTAATCTTTATGATAAACAAATTAAAAATATAGTTGAGGATATAACTGGCGGAAAAGTAGAAAATATAGATTTAAAATTACCATCTGCAGAAAATAACGCTGACATGCAATGGGGAGATGAAAATGGTATTGGGCCTTTAGACCCTAATAAGATAAAGGCTGGACAAAGGATTAGACCACAAGGACCTTCTTATATTTCTGGGGACATGGCTTTTTGGAAAATACTTTCTGTCGAAGAAGATGGAAAATTTGTCGCTACTCCTGATTTATTTGATAGACAAAATGTAAAATTAAAATCTGTATCTCCTGATAGAAAAACTAAATTATATATATATGATGATGGAACGGGTAATACTTATGAATCAGAAGCTTCTTCTCCTGAAGATTTTTTTCATAGCTTAGAAATTTCTTTGGCAGAAACTTTTGATATTGGCAATCCTACGGTTCTACAACAAGCTCTTAAAATTACTCCTGAAATTAAAGCGAGAATATTGGGTCAAGCTCCTGCCCTTAAACAGGCTAGTGGCAAAACTCCTTTCCAAGAGACAGCACAGCCAACATCTAAGGCTAGTGATTTTAATATGACAAAAGAAGAAGCGCGAATTGCTATTGGTAAAATTTTAAGTGGATTAGAATATGAAATGGTTACTGGTAAAAAACTTACTTCATCTGATGGATTAGATTTAAGAGGTAAATATTGGAATTCTATTGTTTCATTATTGGAAAAAAATGGAATGGTTGAAGATAAAACAGTTTATCATGAAGCCTTTCATGCTTATGTCGATAAATTAGCTAATCCAGAAAGTTATAAAGCAGCTGTTAAAGAAATAATGGCAGAAAAGGGAATTACAGAAGCAGAAGCGCGCGAGGCTCTACCAGAAGCATTTGCAGACTTCATGAGCGGTAGACAAACCTTTACTGGACAAGCGCTTGCTTTCTTTCAAGATATTTTAGCTAGAATTAAAAACTTAATAGGTAGAGAAACAGCAGTGCGTGATTTCTTTAATCAAGCTAGACAAGGAAAACAGGGAGAGGGAATGGGCGCGCTTACTGAACAAGGATTTCAAGCGAGACAAATGGCGCTTTCTGATGTTGCTAAAATAGCTTATGATAATACTATTAAAAATGAAGGAGTAACTATTAATCTTAAAGGAATAATGCCAGAAGAAGGTTTTGCAGTTTCTCCTTTTAAAGAAAGAGAATTAATTGTTCCCAAAGAATCTTTAGACACTAATACAATTATTACTTATTTACAGAAAAATGATGATAAGTTTAGTCAAGTTGACAATTTCCTTGGAATGTGGTATAATAAGAAGGATGGTAAAGTATACATAGATGTTTCTGTCGTTAAAAAAACAGAAGCAGAGGCAAATCAAATTGCTAAAGATTCAAGTCAATTAGCATTTACTAACCTTAAAAACTTTGAAGAAATACCAACAAAATATGAAAAAAATATTAATCAATCCACGGACAACATCTCCAGAGAAGATAGCGGAGTTGGCACAAGCGTTAATCAAGGAAGCGGAGTTGGCACAGAGCTTGAATCCTTCAGAAGAGGCGCCCCTTCTAGTGCAACACTTACAACAGAAAAATCAAAAACCCCAGTAGCCCCAGCTGACTTCCCAAGAAGACCAGGTGAAGTTAATGTCAATTATTTAAAACTCACTAAAGCTCAAAAAAAACACGTAAGAGATTTAGGTGAAGTTAATGATGTAGAAACACTTACTAATGATGAAGTATTAAATTATGCAGAAACTGCGGGATTTGATATGAAATCTTGGACTATTGGAGATGTTAAAAAGATTATTGCGGAAAGACTAAATACAAGAAGACAAATTATTGAACTTGAACTACAAGCAGATACTCTTAAGAAGGCAAAGGCTCCCAAGAAACAGATTGTTGCCTTAGAAAATGCTATTGCCGATAAAAGTGTATTAGTAGCTGGGCAAGCAAGGGCTGAAGGACAAATGCTTGCTGCGAGAAAAATATTAGCAGATGAAATAAATACCCCTAGACAGAAAATTTTCCAACTATTAGAAGAAGCTGGAGTTAAAAAGGAAAAGTATATTGAACTTGCTGCGGATGTAGATTTTAATAATCCAGATGAAGTTATGAAATTTTATCGTACACTTGTTCCAGCTACTTTTGGAGATTGGATAGATAAGATTCGTTATAACGCGATGCTTTCTTCCTTAAATACTCACATTATTAACATTACATCTAATATTCAGGGAACAGGTTTTCTTGTTCCAATTGATTATACTATTCAAGGAGCTATAGATAAAATGGTTAGTGCCCTTACTGGTAAAGAAAGAACAAGATATACTAAAGAAGGGCTTGTGTATTTTAAGTCTTTTTGGATGAGTCAAGAAAAAGCGTTAACACATGCGTCTGACATTTTACTACATCCAGAAAATGTTCTTAATAATGATAATTTTGACCCTAGAATGGCACCACTTACTACTGGTGGACCATTAAAGATAGTTGAAAATATATTGGATATTCCTGGCAGATTATTAGCTGGAGAAGACGCTCTTTCAATGAAGCCTGCAGAACAAGGGCAATTAGCTGTTTTACGATATAGAGAATCTAAGGGAGTTAAAATAAAAAACTTAGAAGAAAATGCAAAGCTTAGAGCTAAAAAGACAATATTTAGAGGAGATTTATATGACCCAGCAGAGGGAATGGTACTTAGAGGAATAGGTTATATTGGGGCGAAATTAAAAATGTTTACTTATGGCGCTACTCCTGGGCCAGTTCGTTGGACAACTAAATTTAGTCTTCCTTTTATTAATATTGCGACTAATCTTGCAAAAATTGGATTTGAGTCTAATCCTTTAACTGGAACGCTTAATTTAATAGGAAATAAGGATAAAACGTCTTCGATAAGTAAAATGGTTATGGGTGGAGCGTTCACATTAGGAGCTTTGGCTTTGGCGGCACAAGGAAGATTAACTGGCGCAGAAGATAAAGATAAAACAAAAAGAGATGCTGCAAGAGTAGCAGGTATTTTACCATGGTCAATAAGATTATCTACTCCATGGGGAGAACAATATGTTCAATTTAGTAAAATGCACCCAGTTATCGGTTTTCAATTAGGAATGATAGCCGCAATGCAACAAGCTTGGCAAGAAGGACAATTAAATGAAGATAAGGCAGAAGTTATGATTGATTCTCTCGCAAAAACTCTTCAATATTTTAATGACCAAACTTACTGGAGAAATGTTGGCGATTTTGTTAGCGTTGTTAATGGAGATGCTTATCAACTTTCTCAACTTGTATCTAATTATCCAACGCAACTTATACCGTTTAGAGCTTTAATGACATGGGCAACTAGAATTGTAGACGAATATCAGAGAGTGCCTGACCCAGACGCGCAATTAATTCCTTCAGTTATACAAAGAATACAAGCACAAATTCCATATTTATCAGAACAAGTACCAATTAAAAAAGATATTTATGGAACAGAAATTAAACAACCAAATAGATTGTTTAATCTTATTTCTCCATATAAAACAAGTCCATTAAAACAAGAAGAATTTGATATTTATGGTCAAATGAAAGAAAGGGCTGTAAGTAATAAAATACTTAAACAACAAAGTGATGCAACAGCTAAACAAAATGAATTATTGTCTTTAAGTACTCCTCAAGATGAAAAAAACAAAATTAAATTGCAATTATCAAAGGATATAAATAGAAATGAATTAAAAATAGTTAATAGTCCTAGTGGAGCAGGTGGTCAAGGAGTTGGAGAAGTTTCTGATGGGATTTTTCAATTTTATGATAAATCTGCTGCAGAAGTAAAGACGATTGATTTAAATAAGGTTTTACAACCAGAAGAAGGAATTGGTAAAATTAAACAACAAAATAATATTTATAAATCTGCTAGAGATATATGGAATTCTGATTTACCACAAGAACAGAAAGCGGCGGCTTTCAAGATATTAGATGTTAACCCATTAGATGTTAGATATGATGCCTTAGCTTCTTATACTGAAAAAGAAAAAACTCTTGATTTTTTAACTAAATCAGAAGGAAAAGAGCATGATTGGATATTGGAAAGATTACTAACTGGGAGACAATTAAGTCTTTCTGAAAAACAATATATAAACGATGCAGTTTTAAAAGATATTTACGAATCTGGACTTATTTCTAGAGCTGAATATCTTGCTATAAAAAAAATTACTTATGATAAAAATGGAAAACAAATTGTATCACGTGGTAGTGGTAAAATTAGTTTAAAAGCTTTTCCAAAATATCCTTCTATAAAAGAGGGCACACAATTGAAGTTAGGAAGCAATTTCAAAACTACACCTATTAAAATTAGACAAGCGAATGTTACAAAAGCTAAGTTGCCAGCTTTAAAACAATATGTTTCTACATCAAAAGGAATTAAAATGACCCCAATTCGAATAGCAACTAGATTAAACCAATTAGGACAAATATGAGCAATCAAAATGCACTAGAGCAAGTGCTTAACCAATTTAAAAATATATTAAATGATTATAATCAAAAATCTCCTTCTGTAGTGGGCAATCTTTTAACTGGAAGAGAATGGAATCAAGATATTGGTAATTTTGGTGGGAAACTTATTAAACCAATTCCAGAAAAACAATACCAAGATAATAATAATCAAGCATTACAACAATATTATAATAGGCAATGGCAAGCTGATAATTTACCGCAAACTAAATCTACTTTTCAACCAAAAACTGTTCAATATCCTGATTGGGTAGCAAATGCACCAAAATTAAATATTTCATTAAAAGTTGCTCCCGTCAGAGAATTGCCAATACAACAAGCTAAAATAAAACAAGCGCCTATTGTTAAGTCTCAAGAAAAACAAGTTATTCAATCAACTACTACAACTCCTACTTTTAAATTCCAAAATGAAATAAATCAGGCAAGTAAGGCCTCTGGATTAGATATGAATGCATTCCATTTATTAAGAGCAGGGGAAAATCAAGCTGAAAATCCATCTGCAATTAATTATAACAGTAATGGAACTTTGGACGTGGGCTTGTTTCAAATTAATGTAGACCCACGTAATAGAGCTGAAGTAGAACGTCTTAAAAATCCAGTTTATAATGCGATGAGAGCAGCTGAAATTTTTAAATCAAGAATGAATTTATTAAAAGACCCAGTTTTAGCAATTGCTTCTTATAACTTAGGTGCGGGTGGCGCTGTTCTGAGGCCAATGGACGCTCTTAAAAGAGCTCAGTGGGTATATTATAAAGCTGGAGTAGAAATGCCACAAACTGAATTTACAAAAAATCCGCTTCTCTATGTAAGGCAAAATATGGATTATTATAAACAATTAGGTTTATTCAGATAAAGTTTGACAAACCAAATTTAGTTGATTAAAATAGGATATATAAACATAAAGTTTTATAGGCGAACAACGCCGTAAGGCGCAGGAGCAAAGAACTGCGTCTTTTTTTATATAAAAATAAATGAATTATGAGTACAACTACGGTAGAAAGGTTATCAGTGCTTGAAACAAAAGTTGATGATTTAGGCGAAAAATTTGCATCCCTTGAAAAAAAGGTTGATGTTTTAGATGTCAAATTAGACGGTATTAAAGACCAACTTATTTTAAGCGCAGGTAAAGAAAAAGGCTTAAGTCTAAGTTGGGCATGGATTGTTGGAGGATTAGGTTTTGTAGCTGCAGTTATAGCACTTTTATTAAACACAATCAGATTATTTCAATTAGGACAATAATATGACATTTGATGAATTTAAAGTTAAATATACTGGAAAAGGCATAGATTTTGATGGTTATTATGGCTTTCAATGTATGGACTTAGCTCATCAATATGCTGTAGAAGTTGTTGGAAAAGATTTTGCCCCTGCCCCCGCCGCTAAAGATGTTTGGAACCAAACCATAGATGGTTATGATAAAATCCCCAATACCCCAACTGGAGTTCCCACTAAAGGAGATATTATAATTTGGGGAACAGGAATTGGAGCCTATGGGCATATAGCTGTATTTGATAATGGAGACGCTAATTCTTTCACCTCTTTTGACCAAAACTGGCCTCTTAACTCACTTTGTCATTTACAACAACATAATTATACAGGAGTATTAGGTTGGTTTCATCCACAAAAAGATGTAAACGCTAATTATCAGGATTTATATAATGCTTGTAGGATTGATAGAGACAATCATTGGAATGATTTACAAGCAGAAAAAACAAAAACTACACAATTAACAATTGATTTACAAAACTCAACTAATCAATTAAATAATGCAAATACTACTATTGTTACCTTAAATGAAAGAATTAAGGTTCTAGAGGCATCTATGCCCCCACAGACTGATTGTAGTTTGTTTATAAACAAATTAAAACAAATTTATAGTATTGCTAGTGGAAGTTGGCTCACTTGGTTAAGAGGTAGAAATACAATTAAAGAATTATCTAAATAATATATGGAAGAACAATTGGCTATTCAAAAAGCTCAAAATGAGCTATTGATTAAAAAAATTGATATAATGCAAGAGACTATGGATAGAAGGTTTCAAGAGTGGTCTGAGGATAGAAAACTTATTACTGATTTAGAGGTAAGATTAAAAATTGTTGAAGCTAAATTAGATGGGGCAAGAGATGATATAGCAGATAATCAAAAGAAAGTTATGAATAAAGTTGATGAACACTTACAGCCTATGCCAGATATTGTCGCAGATGCTGTTTCAGAGGCTGTTAAAAAGAAAAAGGGATTATTTAAATAATGAAAAAACGATTTAATTGTAAATATTGTGGTGTTGCTACTGGATATATTGATAATAATAATCCTTTTTTAGAAGAAGCATGGGAAGAAGAACATGCTCAATGTAAAGATTTTTTATATGTTTATAAAATTAATGTAAGAAAAAATAAGGAGGTGGAACATGAAAAAATTAACTGAATTTTTTAACACAAAATATGGTAAAATAGCTTTAGAAGCTTTTAGATGGGGATTATTTGTTGGATTATCAGCTATTATTTCTAAAGCTTTAGAGTTATTAGCAGGAATTCCACAGGATAACAATGTAATCTTATTTACATTTATACTTAGATTTTTAGATGCAATATTACATAAATCAGGTATTGCTGAAAAGGGAATTTCTAGATTTTAAAGAAAGTAGGTCATTCTTATAAAAGAACTTTTAATGGCGCTCGACAGTAAAACAATCAGGGAAGCGGAGGGTTTTCACCGCATAGAGCCCGATTATCGTGTAATCGAGGATATTTCTTCCGAACTCCAATCCACAGTCTTTGGACAAGATAAAGCAATGAACCAATTAGCTAGAGCCGTGACCCGTTCTATGGCTGGGTTTAGCGACCCCAGAAGACCTGAGATGACAGCTATGTTTCTTGGGCCAACAGGTGTTGGAAAAACAGAGGCGGGTAAAGCACTTGCTAAACACCTATATGGTAAGAGATGGGAAGAGCGGTTTTTAAGGATAGATTGCACCCAACTAATGGAAGGTCATTCAATAGGAAGATTAAAGGGTACTGAGCCAGGATATGTCGGATATGGAGATAACAATATTTTAATTACTCCTGAGTTTTTAGACAGGGGCGGAGTAATAGTTTTTGACGAGATAGAAAAAGCTCATCCCAATGTAATTAGATGGCTTCTACCCGTTCTAGAAGAAGGAGAACAAAGAGCTTTAACTCCAGTTCAAGGAAATAAAGGCTGGTCTTCTGAGCTTACCACACTTAATTTTAGTAAATCCCATATCATTATGACCGCTAATGTTGGAGCAGAGGCACTACACAAAGCAAGGGCTGGTGACCAGGGTATGGGTTTTCATTCTACTACACAAAAGCCTGACATGGAAAAAATAGGAACTACAGAGTTAAGAAAGCACTTTAAAGATATGCCAGAATTTCTAGGAAGAATAGACTCAACTGTAGTTTTTGAGGACCTAGAAAGACCTCAATACGAGAGAATATTTAATAAGTTTATAGATGAGATAAATCTTGACCAAAGATATGGTCACAATTTCCTAGCAGTTACTACTGAGCTTAGAAATTTTGTTTTAGACCATGCAGAAACAGGTGAGTACGGGGCTAGAGAAATAAGACACAAAATAAACGCCCACATATTAGATAAGGCTTCAGAAATTAAGTTTTCAGGTATCTTACCTGAAATGTCTCCCTTAATAGGAGATTTAGAAAATAACGAGGTAATCTTTTGGACTTCTAAAATAGAGGAAAAAAAGCCAGA
>JALNYV010000050.1 GCA_023229785.1 Candidatus Dojkabacteria bacterium
TGAAATAACCCATGAAGAATACTGTCAATTACTCACAAGTCTATACTATCCATTATTTGCTTATAAATTTGAGCCTACAGATGCACCAGAAAGCTTCTACGACCTGATGGTGAATGGTGATATAATAGTATATCTTTGCGATTCAACCCTCGCCAAACCGATGATAGAGCCAAGTATTGAAGAAAACCAAATCTTTATGGAAATCGTAAAATTGATAGACCAAGCTCTTGAATTAATTAAAAATATTGACAGTCTAAAAATGGATCTGGGATATTTGGCAAGCTGGCCTCTGAAAGAGTATCTGAGCAAGAATGTGGTAGTGATGGCAATGAGAGCTGGCAATGAGATGACTTTGTATGGTGGCACAAAAATTGAGGCGCTGTATGCGGTAATCTTTGGAGAAGACAGTGGACTATACAATAAAGTTACAGATTTGACAAAGGATTACACTCTGGATTTATATAGAGATCTCAATGAAGAATACTTAGGTATGGTAAAAGACACATTTAAGCCAAATAAAGCTTATTCTGTATTTAAAAATCCCAGCCAGAAGGAAATAAAAGAAGCATGTGATAATATTACCAACAGTTGTAGGTTTGTGATAGATGTGGAGAGTAAAGACTTGTATATATGGGATTGGCAGACCTTACATGAGCAGGTAAGTGATTGGTTAGGAGATAATGGTGTATTTACCATATATCCCTGCTTTACTGGCCAATTTCTCTGGGGCACGGCAAAATTTGACAGTGGTAAACTGGACATAAGAACAATTCAGATTGGCTTACAAAGCCAGGCTGGATTCAAGGCATTACTAAAACAGACAAGCTTCACCAATAGATGGTTTGGTGACAGTCTATCTTCAAGATTGAAAAAACAAATAAAGAAATCCGATGAATTAAACTCTACTAGTCTCTCTATATATCATTAGCCTGCCCACAATTCTAAATTCTTCTTGTCTAGACATTATATATGGATGTGGGTACGCAACAGGCAGCGGACACCAACAAAGGTATAAATCCCACAGACTATATCTATATGATAGAAATAACATCTCATTTTCGAGATAATCTATTAAATTTTTTACTGCAGAATCAATTGTATGCGCTGTAATTTCCACTTTAATTGTTTCTAAAACATCACGTCGCACCTCAAATGTTTGGAGTATATCACCAGTTGTAACACCCTTGAATTTCTTATTTATTTGATCCAGTATATTAATATTCATTTTTCATCCCTTCGTATAGTTCTTTGGCTTGTTTAATTATATCTGGATCTTTTGGATGCCATGCCTCTGACATAATCCGCTCAAATGTTCCATGTTCCATATGAACGAGATACCATAAAGCCAAACTGTGTACATCTTTGTGTATCTCACCCAGCTCTCTCATTCTCTTTCTAAAGGTTACAGTATTATACCAACGCCGCAATCGGTCCGTATTACGTTCCGCTGTTTGTACTATTTCTTCTGTTAATGGTGGAACTGAATCATACCTATTTACCCCACCAGTACAACCACCATCACACCATACCCAATACATTGCATCTAAAGCTATACTTTTCTGTTTTAGTGCTACTTCTTGTCTAGTCAATTCTAGTCTCTGTGATCTTATTTTCTGTTCTAACTCTCTAATTGTTGCCATAATATTAAGCCCTTCTTTCATATAAGTTGCGTTCGTCACCCGATTCTCTTACGTCTGACAACCAAAGTTCCATTTCTGACTCGTCATACATTTTAAGCGATCTAGAATCAGTATATAGTTTTCCAATAGTACCAACGCGACCACCAAGACGATTTTTGGTTATCTTATAATACAACTCGCCTTCATACACAAGAGCATCTTCATTGTGAGCAAATACAATAGTTGCATCTGTAGTAGCAGGAATTGCGCTAGACTCTTGAAAAGCATAGATATCAATCTCATGAATACCATCCCTTCCAGCTTGCGGTTTAACCTGGCTTAATGTAACCACAGGTATCTTAAACTCAAAACTCAAAGCCCTTAATTCCTCTGATACAATCTTACCCTTTGAGTACATGGTAGAGTCGCCTGTTTTAGCTAAAGCTTTCATAAGTTGTAGATAATCCACATAGATTATTGACGGCTGAATCCCTCTCATTAATAGTTCACGTAAATAAATTCTAAAATCTTGTACGTTTGCCGTGCCAGCTGGATATTGTTTTATGAATAAGGTGCCGATACCTTCCATATCTCTCAGCGCCTTCAACTTCTTAATCATTTCAACTGTAACTTCTCTTGTGGTGTATATTCTATTAATATCCTTTAAAGCAAACATAGCATCAAAACGCTGAGCAAAAGCATCTTCTGACATCTCTAAGGTTAAAAGGATTGGATTGTGCCCATGTAATACTTGCCTACCGGCCAGATTACATAAAGTTTGTGATTTCCATCCATGAATGGCGGCTCCAAATGCCGACAATGTATATGGCGGAAATCCACCATTTAGATATTCATCTAACATTGGAAAATATGTTGGTATGCGGTTTGATGAACTACTGAGGATACGCTTTAATCTCTCGGCTAACATCTCAAAATAATTAAGCCCAAGATCAATGCGAATATCTTTACATAAAGCTACTTCTACTATTTCTCTTATTTCATTGATATTACCAGCATTGTTAATAATATCAACTGATTTTATGATAGCTTGTTTAATAGATTGATTTTTTAGATATTTGTTGCTTTCATCTAAAAAGAAATCATAGTTTCTAGCAAAATCAAAATCAATTGCATTTGATTCTGCTATAGTTTCCTCTAAATCATTTCCACTAGTTACAAACGATTTAATTGCTTGAATCGGAGGTACTTCTCTGTATTTCTCATAGTGATACTTTGCGCACTCCACTACCTCACCAATTGTTCTATTGTTGAAGTATTCTTTACTAAATACAGAGGCTACAGTTATAAGATATTGTTTATCTTGTAGTATTAGTTTTAACAACAATAACTCAAATATTTCTGGATCCATATATCCCCTTAATAGTTAAAAAATTCACAACCTATTACATGATAAATATCGTCCCAGTTCTTTACAAATATACATAAATCAGATAGGTTGCTTCTTTGTGATATTATATTCTTATTCCATAGTTGCTCAAAAACAATGGGTATTATTCCATAGCTTGCCAGGCTTACTATATTCTCTACCTTATCTTCTATAAAATACTTAATTCCAAGAGCTTTTGCCACCGCACCTTTCTCTTTTGTGTAATGTAATTCTACTTGGTCAAAGGTAGCTTTATCTAGATTGTGTTGTAGGTATATATGTACTGGTTCTAGGTCTGGCCTATTTGTGATTACATAGATTTTGTTACGCTTACCGCACCACTTTAGAAAGTCCATTGCCGATGGATATGGTGGCATCTGAAAGGTGCGGTCTATACTTACTAAATCATTTACAACATCAATCACATCTACATCACTCAATTCTGGTAGGCATGCCTGTAGGTCGTACACTGTGATTTCTTCTGGTAATACTAACCTACCCACCTTTTCTGATAATATCTTACAAAGAATTAGATCAGTTTGGACGAGAGTGGCATCAAAATCAAAACCTATTAGATTCATATACCCATTCTTCTTAGCCAACTGTAAATTTTCATAATCTTAAAACTCCAAGTCTTTTAGATTTAATATATTATACCATAGATTTTCTAGTTTGTAAATGCTAAATATAATATGAAGGTTAGGCTTCCTGTGTCATCAGTAAGCCGCTAGCTGGAGGCTTCTAGCTAGTTGTCCCTTCACACATCTATTTAGGAGGCTGCCATGCTATTCACTGAAGCAAACTTAAAGAATTTTAGACCATCAAAAAATAATAACTTTTATGATATGGTACACAAGAAAACATATAATTATCATTATGCTTGCATAGAATGTGGATATCCATTTTTGAGTAGGAGT
>JALNYV010000051.1 GCA_023229785.1 Candidatus Dojkabacteria bacterium
AATACAACAAATAATCCTTTCAAACTTATCTTATTTAATATATTTTTCATTTTCATCCCAGTTAGAAAGTTTTTCATATTATTTTTTTCTTTTATTTTTATATTCATCTTTTTTTAAAATTATTTTTATTATAAACTTCTATAAAACTTCTAACGAGACAAGTATAATTAATTACTTGCTTTTATTCCTACCATTACATAATTACCTGCCCCATCGTTATTGTCTTCTACACAAGTTGTAACTTCAGAAGGTGTTCCTGTTGGACAATCTACCTTGTGAGCTTTTTCATCTTGGAATCTATAAGGGTAGTAGTCTTCTAATGCAATTAATTTAATTATAGTTAGTTCTTGCGGATCAATAAGAATATCTGCTTCTTTTAATACATTGGACATTCTCATTCTAGTACCTCCTTCTCTAGCATAACTATCTGGTATAACTTTTACTGTTTTACTTGCAGTACTTTTTTCTCCTTCACCATTTAGACATTCAATACCATAAGTATAGATTTTAGGTTCAGTTGATCTATCTACAGCAAGCATTCCTGTAGTCCATGAGTGTGGACCTGCTTCAACACTTAAGTTTCCTGGCCATGCTGAGTCACCACCGATTGCTGTACACTTTGTTGCTCCTGTAGAGCTCCATGTAAGTGTGGTTGTTCTGAGTTCGTAAATTGATGAAGGTGAAACTGAGAGAGAGACGGTTGGCACTGGTTCATCTTTGACAGTTATGGTTGGAACTGAAGGATATGTTACTAAAACTGTGTAAGTTGTTTTTGATTTTCCATCTTCTGCTGTGACTGTGTAAGTTTTAGGGGTTGTAAGATTTTGTTCCCAAACCTTATATGAATCTACGCTTCCTCCATCATCTGCTTCTGATATGCTACCAGAAGGAGCGGTGATTTTTGCACCTCTACTTAATTCTACTCTTAGCATTGCGTTACTTACATCAGTTCCTGTTGGAACATCTATCGTTATAGTATTGTTTACATTATTTATAGCTATACTTGGTGATACACTTCCAATACTTCCTACGAGAACATCGAGAATTTTACTTTCGGTGCTGAGAGAAGATGGGGGTAAGGTTGATGATTCGGAAGATATACAGCGGACAGAGAAAGTATTCGCTTTCATTGCAAAAGAACCATAAATAAGAGAATTAGAGAAATATGAAACCCAGAAAGCATTGACTGGATCACCTTCAAGCTCGTCACTGGACCAATAGTTGGTATCTCCTACGAAACCATCTTGTGTTGGTGGAACATCTATAAACTGATTTGTTAAAGCAGTTTCCAATTCAGCTTGTGTTGGTAATCTCCAACTTGATCCTAATGCACTACAAGCTATATTTGCAGAATTCCAATCCATAACTCCTTGATCGGGGGACCAAACTAGCTCACCAAGCAAAAATGATGAGTGAGAAGACTTTTTTACACAAGCAACACTAAAACTACTTTCTTTTTCATAAATTATTGGAAGAACACCACCAGTAAGAACAAGAACAGACCCTGTCGCATTGTAATTATAAGAAGACCAGTAAGCATCTCCAACAAAGAAATTTGGTATATATTTTTCTAATTCAACATGAACTGACATCAGATCTTCTACTTCTGGTAAGGACCATCCCCCACCTAAACCAGAACAAAAAGAAACTGCTCCAGACCAGTCTGTAGTAGTAGCATAATCTGGTTTCCAAACTTTTCCTGTGACACCAAGTATTCCACCTTCACATGAACAACCTATCTGAGCATTTGCTGGACAAGCTGAATTGATATCACCTTCTCCTTCACCACAGATGCCATCATCTGATGAAGTGAACCAGCCTATTATTGTATCTACTATTCCCTCCCCGACATAGGCAGTATTGTTTTTGCCTGGGTTAGATAAACTAGAATTTGCTGATATAAATATTCCAACAATAAACAGATTGATTATTCCGAAATATATATAATTCTTTGTTTGGGTGTTCATTTGATTAGTTGTTTATAAATTAATAAAAAATAATTAGACTTTCTAAAATCTATAATATTATAACAGATACCTTTTATTTATAAAAGGTATCTGCTTAAATAAATACTGTTTATAACTTTGATTATTAAAATAAAAAAATCTTTTTAAAAAGAAAAATACAAAGAAGGGTTTCGCTTTGCGAAACCCTTCTTTGTATTTTTTATTATCTCAAAAAACTAATCATGGACAACACTTACTGTGGTACTATTTTTTAAAACAGATCCATCTTCCGTAATACACTCTATAGAATAAACCTTATCACCAACAATAGTACTAAACTCTAATTCTTTATTATATATCCCTTCTAAAGGACTTAGAGTAAGACTTACCCAATCACTACCGGTAGGACCTATCGTCTTACAGTTTTTCATAGGACCCTCTATCTTCCACGTGATGGTTGACGTTCCAGAATTTAGATATAACAAATGAAGCACCGCCGGATAAGCACTCATAGAAATCTTCCATACAGACTTCTCTACATCCGGATACCCCCCATTCACACTCGGACTAATCTTCCATACTTTTGCAAAGTCCCAACCCTCATATGTAGAAGCTTCTTTCATTTCAACAGTCATCTTTCCTACATTTTTATATGTAGTAGATAAAAGCCAGCTATTCCATGCAGGTGTTGGTGTAGATGTATCACTATTGTAGTATGAATTATTTACTTTTCCTGATAAGGAAGATCCTAGTCCACCGATTTTGTTTCCACTTACAGTTCCAGCTGAGTAAGAGTTATTTATTATTCCGCCAGCATATTGTGCACCTACAAGTCCACCAGCATTGTAACCTACTACATTTGCAAGTGAATAAGAATTATCTATTGTTCCAGAATATTGTTGTCCTACTAGACCACCTATCTGCCATTTGCTTTGAACTTCTGCGATATCACCTTTTACACTACCTGTAGAATAACTCTTCTCTATAGTACCTTGTGATTTACCAGCAAGAGCACCTACAAAAGCAGAACCTGTAATATTTGCATTTGTAATACCTAATTCAGAAACTTTTCCTGACAAAGTACCAATCAAACCAACATATGATTCTGTAGGTCTATTTATATATAGATTGTTTATTGTAAAACCATTTCCTTTTAATTCTCCAGAGAATGTACCAATAGGTCTGAAACCACTTCCTTTATTCCATGTCTTTGATTCTGTACAATCTACAGTACTTGCTAGTTCATAGCTTCCTGAAGGATTGTTTTCTATTGATTGAAGTTCCTTACAAGTTGTTATTTTCAAATAACCAGAAGCTGATACTCCATATATCTTTTCCCAAGGTAATCTAGGATAATCCCCTTCTCTTATAATCCAATCTGAAGTATTCCATCCTGTATAAGTAGAAGCTGATTTCATCATAGAAGGTGAAGTAGGTGTTGCTGAACCATTTGTATTATAAACATTTCCATCATATGAATATGAATATGAAACTTTACCAAATGATTCTCCTATCAAACCTCCAGCTTTTTGTATGTAACTTGGATAACCACCAGTAAGGGTTACTTTTGTACTTGAGTAAGAGTTTGAAACTTTACCTGAACTTCTTTGTACTCCTACTAATCCTCCGGCACTTAGGTATGAATTGTTTGCTTTACTAGAAGTATAACCGGCAGTAATAGCACCAGTTGAGTAAGAACCTAATATGTCACCACTTGATTCACCGACAAGTCCACCAGAATTCCATTTAGCGTTAATGTTTCCTGAGAATGAAGAGTCTATTATAGAGCTACCTGAGTTTTGTAAACCTGCTATACCTCCAGATGTTGCTCCTTGTCCTGATCCTGATGACCAACCATTTATGTTTCCATCTATTATATGTATGTCTTGTACTGTACCTGAGAGTACTCCGAATAGGCCGGCGTAGGAGTAGTTGAAGGCACTGTTTTGTATGGTGAGGCCTTTGATTGTATA
>JALNYV010000052.1 GCA_023229785.1 Candidatus Dojkabacteria bacterium
GCCGTATTTATTTCTGATATCATTTCTTTTAGTTTGTCTTCTGGCAGATCTATTTTTAATCGTATCTCATTTTCAAATTCATCTGCTTTAATAGAACCCACTATTGTCTTTGTTGTGATGTCTTCTAATACCCCCATTTTATCTACTGTAAGGCTGTACTTTCTTGCTATTTCATAAAGTTTCTCTTTCCAGCCAGAAAGAGCAACTGCTTCTTGAACCGCCTTAGGAATTGATGCAAATTTTGGATCCAAGACTAGTGGTTTTGAGGTTAGGATTGTAGCTTCTTTTTCCACTTCACCCACTATTCTCTTTTCAAGCTCTTCGTCTTCTTTAAAATTATTAATTATTATTGGTAATACTTTATTCAATATTTTTTCTTTTATTTCAAAAATTATTGAATCTACTTCATTCTCTGGAATTTTTAAATCTTCTAATAATTCATCTTTATATTTATCTGGGTGTGTGTTGCCAAGAAGTACAAGTGTTGTATTTAATTCAATTTCTCTATATTGTTCATCTGTTAAGTTATACCTTTTTGATATATCATATAAAGTTTCATCATAATTTGTGTTTATGATTATTTCCTGAATCTCAGGTTGAAGATTATTAAATCTTTCAATTATAGCTTCTTGTATGTGTTCTTGTTCCATATTTATTTATGTTCATCATGAGCACTTCCACCACTGTCGTGATGATCTTCTTTGTATTCATCTGTAGTTGCATGTGAACCCCCTTCACCTCCGGAAGGTGCTTTGTAACTACTCGTAAATTTTTCTGTTGTATTATGTTCTTCTCCAACCTTACGATTTGTTGTTCCGCTATAATGCATTAAACCTCTTATTCCTCCAGCTAAACCTCCTCCAGCTAATCCTATTCCTGTTCCTATTCCAGGAACAATTGATCCTGCTATACCACCAGTCACAGCTCCTTGTGCAAATCCTTTTGCAAATTCTTTTATAATTTGTTTACTTGCTTTAACTCCATCAGCATGTGCGTGCCCAAATCTCTTTATATTACCATTAGCATCTCTATATGGATTCTCTATCTCATATTTTTTATTAGTATCCTCGTATTCTTTTTTAGCTTCCTCATGTTCTCTTTGTGCTTTTTCATATTCAGCTTGTGCAAGCTTTTTAGCAGTAGGATCAACCTCAGATTCATATTTCTCTTTTCTCATATTCATTATTGTTTCTTTGTTTGAAATTAAACGTTGCTTTTCATTTAATTCATTTTTTTCTTCATGAGCTTTGACCGCCTTATTATAATCAGCCTTAAGAATTGCCTTTTTATTAATATCAGCTTCATTGTCATAAGCTTTTTTCTTCTTACTGATATCTTCTTCTGTTATTGAATCTCTAAATTTATAATATTCTCTTTGTTTTTTCTCAATTGTATCTACATCATATATTTTACCAGACTTACGCTTACTTGTAAGTGCATATTCCATAGCTCTTCCAGACTTGACTCTTTCTTGTTCTTTTTTCTTGTTGGCAATTTCGTATTCTTCTCTTGCAACTCTTGCTTTATATTCTGGTGAATTTCTGTCAATTGTCTTACCAGTTTCATCTTTCTCTGCTGCCTTATATTTTGCTAAAGCTGCTTCTTTTTCAGCTATTTCATCACCAACTTCTTCGTATTTATGATGATCATAACCAAGACTATCTTTAAATTTATTTTCTTTTTCAATTTTTCTTTGTTGTTGAGCAACATAACCCCCCGCTGTTTTCTTTGAATCAAGGCCAAGATAATTTGTGCCTGTATCTAGATTTAAACCAGTTTCCTTAGAGAAAGCACTTCCAGCTTTTGTTTGACGTACATCAAAACTACTTTTAGCTGTATAGTTAGCTGTACTTTTTCCAGCTTTCCCAAGGAATTGTAACATTTTACCTTTTTTACCAGCTGCTGCATCATTCAACCAATTACTATTATTTGCTTTATTTGCTAGTCTACCTATAGTACCCCTACCTAACAATGCAGCTCCTCCCGTAGCAACCCCTAAGGCTAATCCACCAGCCATTGCTAGTTTACTTGTTATTTTTTGTCCTATCTCTCCCGACATTTCTGTAGCAATATTTTTTGCTTTCATCATTAGAATCATGATAAAGGCAAAAGGCATAAGGGTTGCAATGAAGAAGGTTAGTCCGTCTTTACTCATTGGGTCGGAGATGAGGTCTAGTTCTAGGAATTTCAGGATTATATACATGAAGAATATAAATACTGGAGCCAGAAAGGCCATTTTGAGAGTTTCTGGCCACCAATTTTTCCAGCCTATCATTTTAGCCTCTTCCATTTGAGGCAATATGTATGTAAAAAATGCAAGTGGAGAAAGAATCATTGCAAGCCAAAGACCAATGACACGAGTTATAAATATTAATCCAACTGAACAAAATACAATAATACCTACTAGGTTAACTGCTGTGGCAATAATTACAATCAAAATAAACGTTCCTGCTCCCATGTTATCTACAGCGTCGTCATCTTGAACTGTTGCATCTCCTCCTTTGATAGGAACTTTGTTTATTTGCTTAGCATGAATGATTAAGTTTTGAGGATTAACTTTGTTTACTAAAGCAGCAGAAAGAGGAAGCACACCATCTTTAGTAGGTTTTGCTCCTGGTGTTGCGTTTGTTACCCCATTGGCTCCATCTTCAGTAATTTCGATTGTGTCTGCATTGTAAAATACTCTAGCTGTAATGTTTGAAGCGTCTATAATAAGCTGGGTAGCAAAAAGACTGAAATTTATGAAAAGTCCTATTATTACTACGTTTATAATAGTTTCTTTAGTCTTCATACTATGTAGGCTAAGTATTGTACCTATTGCAACATAAAGTAATATAAAAATAAATAACATGTTACAAAAATCACGTACAAGTCCCCATCCTTGTACTACGAAGGCCGATCTGTACGATGTGTCTTGGACAGAATATGCAAAAGTATTATCAAAAAATACACCAGACAAAGCAAAAAGATAGGATGTAGGAATAAACAAAACATAATAAAATCCTTGTGCTATACATCCAACAAAAGTGCCCTTACCAATAGATAGAGGGTTCATACTGCATGCAGGCATGGAATCTCCTTGCCCTTCAACTATTTGTGCATTTCCAGTACCAAGAGCTCCTCCAACTTTCTGATTTATTTTATCTGCAGTTTTGATATTATCATTTCTAGCTATTGGGAAATAGCTTTTTTCATCTGGAAGATTTCCAATGGTTTCTCCCATTCCTTCTGCTTCACCGCAGGCACTAGCCGTACAGGCTAAATAATATAGTTTAGCCTCATATGTTTTAGCTGGTTCTAGTTTAGATAGACCATTAGTGCCTGTCGAATTTATGTCATTATCAACAAGGAGATCAATACCAATAGAAACTGGCATACCAGGATCTCCTCTCATCTCTGTATAATTATTTGTACCCTGTTGCAATATTAAGTTTGTTAAGTCTATCCAACCTGTTTTACCTGTTTCCGTGTCTGTAAGTTTTAGAATGAAAGCATTTTTATTTGGAAATTTTTTATAACCACCAGCTAAAGCCCCAGTGATAATATTTCCTTCTGTTGCAACATATTTCCAGGCATCACTTGTGTCGGAACCTAAAGATAGCCCTGTGTCTATTTTTACATGTAAGTCTACTCTAGCCGTAGTTTCGTCTATGTAGGTTGAAATATTTTCACTAATACTACTAGCAGCGAAACTATTAGTAAAAGACCGAAGAGAGCCATCTCTTTCTGCTCTTGCTTTATTCTTTTCAATATCTATACCCCCATTATTTACTTCCACACTAAAAGGCGCAAAGAGATTCGCGAATATGATAAACGATATTAAAATAGAAGATAAAACTTTTTTCACTTTTTATTTCACTTACTACACCTTTTATTATATCAAACTTTAAATTAATTACTTAA
>JALNYV010000029.1 GCA_023229785.1 Candidatus Dojkabacteria bacterium
TGTTCTTCTTGAGATACATTTAACCATTAACTTGCCAAACTCATTTTCATCTTTAGACCGCTTAAGTATCTTTTCTTTATTGTGTGCGTACTCAAATAGTCCATTTGAAATAGCTTCTTGTACATCAACTCCAATAACAGCATGCACACGCTTTGCAATTATCTTTGTAATTAAATCAGCATACTTTTTGTCACATATGTCTTTGTCCGTCATGCTTCTCCTTGCCCGTCTTCATGCTCTTTTATAGTTCTTATTGTCCACGCCAGTCCTAATATATACCTATCAGACACAGGTTCTCCTGTCATAAATCTACGAAGTGTTTCTGAGCATACTTCAGAAAGACGGTTTCCAGATAAAGAGCAAGAAGCAAAAGATTCTGAAAAGGTTGCTATTTCCTTAAAGTCCAAAGAACGTAGGTATTTTATTGCTTCATATGCCGCCGGGTGTGGCTCACTTAATCCTAATGTACCCCTTTCAGTATCATTCTTTTCTTTTTTCATCATTCTCTTTTTCCTTTGGCTCTTCCTTTGTTTCATTTACTATTATGTCTTGTGTAGTTGTCATTGTCCACTCACCCTTTTCTGGGTAAAAATCATAAGGCCTACCTACACCATACAAGACTACTATAGGATAATTAATAGGTGGCTTAACTAACATCTTCTTGCCTTTAATGTAGGTTATTGTTGGTGGTTTTTGTTCTTTCTCTACATTGAGTTCATATTCTTGTAACACCTTAAATGGTCCGGTTGTTCCATTTTCTTTGATATAGTTAAAAAGTTCTTCCAAGGTGTCAAACTCTTTAGCATGTTCCCAAAGATTGCGCCCATTTCTATCTTTTTGCTTAATCGCTAGTATTAATTTCTTAGCCATTTTGTCCTTTCTTGTTATTCAATTATTCAGTCAGCTTCCCATAGAACTATTGTAAAAGTAATTAATCCAATTATAAAGTATATTTGTATTGCTCCCAGAAGGAACACACCCAGAGCAACAACTGCTAATTGTGGCCAAAATCCTCGACCACTCATTTCACACAGTTGCCAGATAACAAGGAACAACTCAGTAGGAATTAAACCCATTATTATCATTAGCAGTTGAAACAACATTTTCATCAGTATTTCTTTCATTGTTTAAATGTCTCCTTTCTTGACCAATCTATTCCGGTGATTCTAACCATGCGGTTAGGATTAAAGTCCGCGTAACAATTATAGCCTTGTGATGATATCCATATCTCATCGTTGGGTACAAATTTATTTATCACAACATTTATATTACAATCCTCTGACAGTTTTATTGTGTTAGTTAATATCTCTTTAAGTGCATAGAATACCTCATCCATGTTTTTATTAGAAGTAAACACTATTGGTGACTTATTATTGTAATTATTTAATGATATCATACTTTTCTTTTGCTTTCTGTGCAATGATTACACCTGAAATTATTACAAGTATGTACAGGAAAATAGTATTCTTTATGATAAAAACACCACTCCTCCTCAAACCAATACCAATAGCAGAAATCACAGATGTTGTTACCACAATTAAATGGTGGCTTATATGGTATGTTTAACCAACGTAGGTATACCCATTTCACGATAAATCTACGAATTTCTTCCCATACACCCCCTACCCACCAATTACAAAAAAAGGATAACTTTTTAATAATAGAATGAAGTTCACTGTAAACTGGTCTTTTCATTTCCCCTCCCTTGTCGTCGATAGCTTGGCTATATCATCTTTAGATATGGCATAATGTGTTTTTATGTTACATGCCCGACAAAGCTGAACGCAACGATATAAATCCGGTATGCCAACACGCACGCTGAGGGTTGGGGTTTCGTCTATAATCTCCACGGTTGCTATGCCACCACAGAGCCAACATTTCTTATATCGCATCCCACTCATAGCCCCTCCCCCTCGAACTGCTCGGCTAAAAGGTTGCAGAAGTCGCCTCGGATGAGGTCATATTCTTGTGTGAAGTCTTTGCGAAATTGACCTCCACGACGACGCCAGTCTCTAATGGGAAGCCAATAGTTTCCATTAGTTTCCTTATATATCTCCTGATAAATATCACGCAAATCAACGGAGTGCTCCTTGCCTATGACGCTTAATGCGTGGCAAAGGCCTCTCGTTGTCATAGACCTCTCCTTAACACTTCTCTCCTCCCACGGCTTATAGTACGCCGCCGCTATAAATCGCATTGCTTCACTTGCTTTCATTTCGGCCACTCCCCCACCCGCAGTGACGCGGGGACCTTGGTTATATCCGTCCACGGGATTGTGGTTTTATTGATGCTCATTCTTTCACCTTCTTCTTCCCAATGTGACTATCAGGGCATCGCGGCTTGTCAGGCTGGCAATCACATGGTTGTTTGTACCCGGCTCGGCATAACCATTCGATGTCGCCATCTGGGCATAGCATAAACTCTTCTCCAAGACAACAATAGCATTCGTCACCGTAGAGGCCATTAAAATCATTACTTCCCAAATAATCATCAACAATGTCTCTTAGAGTATGTAACGGGTCGTACGGCACCTCGTTCTTGATTGACTCCATCAGTATCTGCTTCACTGTTGGGTTTTTAGATTTCATCTTTCACCTCGTTTTCTGGCGGCAACACAGTCCCGCAATCGTTGCACGTCTCGCTACCATGCAGTGTCGTCTCGTCGCACGTGCGGTTGAACGTCGCGTCGTCGTGGGGACAAGGTGGTTGTCCGGGGCTATCTCCCGGTGCTGTCTCAATTTTCTTTATCCGCTCCAATTCTCTAAGTCTCGTCCGCGCTTTCTTTTGAACTTTATTGACGTACTCTGTCGTTTCTCGTAACGTCTCTAAGAGTGTTGGCCCCGTCGACAAAACATTGGTGTTGTTGTGGGGACACCTGTCATCAGTAAGAATAACCCCGCATTGTGCACATTCTCTAACATCATCTCTCCAATCTATTGTGCTATCGTGGGGGCATTTTTGGGTCTCATGTCTGGTCTCATATAACTGATACAATTTATCTAATTGTTTCTTAAATTCTTCTTTTTCTTCATCAGTTGTTGGCATAATCACATCAATATATCCCTCTGACGATTTCTCAATAACACCCTTATAATAGTCGGTTGTGTCGTTGTCATCTTCCTCCTTCTCTTTCCTTATCTTATCCACTTCTTCTTTCATCTTTTCAAAGGCTTCGTCCGTCATTGGTTTGCCGGTGCCTTTAAGAGAGAAAGTATGCTGATTAGATGATGGGGCTTCATTTTGCCTATTAAGAGATTCTAACACTTTTATTTTTAACTCTTCTATTTTTTCATTTGAAACAGGCTTTGGTGGTATATTGGACAGGGGACCGGTAAATATTGGCATATCAATTGGACCATCAACTGTTGGCAGGTTGTCTTCACGGTATAAAGTCCCTTTTAAATTTGGTACTGGTTTTGGCGGTACCTCAAGGGCTGGTATCCTTATCATCGCTTGTACAAACCCCTTTTCTACCATATAATTAGCATCAACACCATGATAACTCATAGGTCCACCATGTAATTCCCACCCCTCGTTGAGCATCTTCTGAACTTGTTGCTCTACCTTGGTGGGGGTACCAAATACTATCTTATACTCCATCTGCTTCCTCCTTATCGGTTACTATTCCACCTTTATACTTAGTCCTACAACCATTACAAGTGTAGATGTCGCCTGCCCTAGTGAAAACATTTGCTCCACAACTACAATGAAACGAACTTGTTTGTCCGGGCAAAAAAATCATTGCTGGAGTTTTACTGTCTCTTTCTGTATTGTTATGCTTTTCACGTAAATCAACATGGCCATCTTCTTTATCTAGACGAGCAAGCAGAGTTTCAACTATATCTGTCGTTTTATAATATAGTCGCTCTTGCTCATCATAACGCAATCCGTCATGAACATCAACAACAAATTTCAACAACGAACGAAGTGCTTCTGTTAATTCTTTTTCTAGCTCAGTCATTTATTATCTTCCCAAAATTTCTTAAACAACTTACGCATTTCGGGGATGCTTATCCTCAGTATCTCTGCCCCTCGTGACATAGTTATTTCTCCATGTTTAAGCGCAAATAAAACAAGCTCTTTAGTATAGTCTGAACAATCCGTCTTATTTTTTTCTTCTCTCCTCTTTATCCGTCTAACTAATTCTTCAACCATGCATACTAATTCTTTTTCAGTTTTTGTCATTGTTAATTCCTACTCCCAATATTGGCGAAATTCAGGGTTGTCAAAAATTACTACTTTTGGTTTTTTGTATATCTTAGTTGATAGCTCATAAGGAGTTTTTAAGAAAATGTACCATTCATCAAGTTGTGGATACCATTTACTGTCAATAACATGCTCTATTGTATAATTTTTACCATAATAATAAGGATGAATAATTTGTGTCGGCTTTGGTCCAATTGTATTTATCCACCCTACGGGATTCTCAACACAAACTTTACCAATGTTGGCATTCAACAGAGTAAAAAAGAAATCCCTTGCGGCTTCTCTTTTTTCCTGTCTACCCGGAGCATTCCAGACATGGTTTGCGCTGTACGACAAATAAGTACAAGGTGGGTGCGCTATCATCAAATCCCAACCATCGTTGATGATGTCCATTACATCACCTTGATAGTGCGGGCCGGGTTTTTCAGTGGGCAACAAATCACACGACATCGCATCAAAATCACGAGCAATAAAGGCATCCCTGACAATACCGGAAAATTCACAAGCAACTAATACTTTCATGTGCTCCTTTTTCATTATTTAACTTGCCGACAATTGACTTAAACTTTTTAAGTTTATTATAAGATTATCTATTCCATCAAATTTTTTCAACAATTTACTCACATATTTATAACCATGATGTGTGTCACGAAGTTCCCCCAAAGAGGCTATAAATGCAAATTTATTTTCTTCAGTGGGAGAAACAACAAATGTTTCTACAGCCTCATTTAAAATGCATAATCTGTACCAATATTCAGTACTTCTATCAGCATCTAACATACCGTCACTCATTTGATGCCTCCTATAGTTGAGACTACAACCATTAACAACATAAAGAAAATATAGACTGCAACAATAAAAACTACGGAGCGAGCCAACATATCTGTTATGTTTCTGGGTTTACTTCTTAGGGCCTTACACAAGTCGTACCCAAGTAAGCATAGTAATAACAAGTCACTAATACTAAGTAAAACAATCATAGTTAATGCAAACACATCAAAAAAATTAATCATAAATTTAATTTCCTTTTAAATATGGCCCGTAATTGTTGGTTATAGATAGTATACTAACACCTAAAGATAGGATAGTAAGAAATGATACAATTATTACTATTAGAATATCACCACTGGCTGTGTAATCACCTTCTCCATAACGTCTAAATCCGTCAAGGCAAAAGCAAAAATAGCATATGAAACACATAATTATAGGAACACATATAACTATTATAGAGGCTAAAATTTCCACAATAATATTCATTATCATAAATTCATTCCTTTAAAATATCGCTTGTATTACACCAACCGTGGCTAGCATACAGATACTTAGAAAAAAGAGAAAAATTGCGGCTGTGGAAACGAACACAACCATTAGAACATTAACAAGCATCACTAATCCTTTCTTTAGCTATCTCTACAAAAGTTGAATCATTATCTATACCAATTGCCCGTCTATCTTCCAATACTGCTGCTAAGACAAATGAGCCACTACCACAGAAGTTATCCAGAACGATATCCCCTATATTGGAATAAGTTCTAACCAACCATCTACCTAAGTCTACTGGTTTTTGGGTAGGGTGTAACCCCCTCTCTTGTTTAAACTTAAGTATCCCTTTAGGGTATCTGGTACCTGTGTTTACAATAGGGGTTTCACGTGTTTGTTTGATATTGGAGGCAATCCCCTTACTTCGTTTAGAATTCCATGTATATGGTTTACCTTCTTCCATTTGGGGATTATACAATAAGGTACCATTACCAAATACAGCAATATTCTCAAAGTTAATCATAGGCATGTACTTGGCTTTATATGGAGAGGTGCCATTTGGTTTTTCCCAGATAAGCTCATACTTAAACCATTCAAGATTACTCGTGATTAGTTTACTAAAGAATGGTTGTTGGCCCATCATGACAATAGCTCTGCCGGGTTTTATAATCCTTTTGTACTGTGCCCATAACTCTTCAAAAGAAACGAGGTTATTCCATTTGCAAGCTGTTTTTTCATATGGCGGGTCAGTAAGAATCATATCAAAGCTTTTATCTGGAAAGGTTTTCATAATTTCCAAACAATCACCATATCTTATACAACAATTCTCCATATTAGTCTAACCCGTGTTTTGTCAAATAAGCCTTCACTATATTTTCCTTTACAACAACGTGTTTAAATTGACAAAAGAATTCTCAATTTTTCAATTATTTTTAGCTTTTGTACTTTTTTTACCATAAACATTACCGATGTTTCCCAAAGCCAGTATAGTGCTGTTATTAAGCAAGCAACTATGCTCATAGCTACAATAACAGGCCAGAGCAGAGATAGAAAGAAAGCAAGAACACCAATTATAGCACTATAAGTCTTGTCATTCTCTTCCCCAAAAACACTGTATATGATGACGTTAAACACAAAAGTCATGAAAAGGTATAGGATAGTGTAGAATGTCAACATTTTTCAAACCTCATTTTATTCCACTCCTCAGTGGCTTTTTCTGGTGTGTTACAAACAGGACCGGAGAGACATACTTCCCTGTCGTCAGAGCTTCTATGACACGAAATATAGTACCAAGTATAGTTTCCACTACCATTTTTTCTAATAATTGGCTTGCCTCCGCATCTTTGGCAATTCTGTGGCGTTGGTGCAGGCGGCACGTAGGTGTTCAGGGTGTTACATATAAAGTTGGCACTATCATATGTTCGGTGAAATGAAAGTATTTCTGGCGCAAAGTACTTAGCTTTGCACACCACAAATGGAAAATCTATTTTATTTGTACCAACTACTTCATATTTTGCCATAATATCTCCTTTTATACTGACTGATTAATAAGTTTCTCAAAATATTCAACAGCCTCTTCTTCAGTATTAAATATAGTATCTGCCGCCTCTGCTACAAAAGCATGTTCATATACACTACCCTTTTCCATAACTACTATGGTATACTTACCCAATAGAGAAGCCCACGCCAATTCCATCATAGAGCCTATAGATATGGTAGTACAACCGAGTACATTAAGATAAAGTATATCCGCTTTAGTAACCATCCACTTATCCCGTTCAAAGATAGCATGATTAGTAGCCAGAGGGGAGGTGTAGTCGTTTGGTTTAAACTTGTCTTTAACCTCAGTCCTGATAACACTCTTACCGGTCATTGGGATTAGTACTTCATAGCCGAGGTTTTCGAGCTTTGTTTTAGTGGCCTTATAGTAGTTGATAACGTCATCCCAAGTTAGGCCACTGATTTGGTGTGCACAATAGATAGATAATTTCATAATTCTCCTTATAAACTCAGTTTGTTTTTTCTGCCCAAAACTGAGCGGTATAATATTAGGGGTGGAAAAGAAAATTCATAGTATACACTTTTGCCATAGCATTTTACCTTATTTGCTCCAGTTAAGCCAAAGTGTCTTTCAAAGTATTCAGAGTCACTATAAGCTCTCTCAATGTCAGTGGGGAGTTCCTTAATCATTTTACTGATTTCCGCTACAAGACTAAAAAACTCGTCATTTTTCATTACCCCAAATTTAGGTACGTCAAGGTAATGGAAGATTTTTACAATAGGGTGTGTCTTTTCAAACTTACCATAAGGAACGTAGAACATTGAAACCAGACTAGTAGCATCAGCATCAGACATAGTGGGGGCCATTTCAATCCCCTCGATAGTAACAGTTTTTGACTCATCAAGACTACTAAAGAGTCCAAGTCTCCCGGATAGGATATTGGCAACAACCTTTCTATTATGGTTATCCTTTTTACTTTTGATAGCAGAAACCATACAAATATAGTTAGGATTGAGTTTAATATAAGCTATAGAAGCTTGTACCTCGTTTTTTGAATCTCTAAAATGAATTGTTTTCATAGTACCTTTCTGAACACACAATTTAGTTAAATGTTCCGCTTATCTTCAATTTTATCAATAAAATCAGTAATTTCTTTTACCAGACTAGGGCTGTATTGTGCTCTATCTATTATACTCCTACACCTTTTGACTAGTTTTAACAGGGCAGGAGCAGAGGCAATAAGTTTAATGTTATACTCAAATTCACTCTGACTAACCTTACCGTAGGCTATTTCATGCCTTTCCCCATAACCATCAACATATGTCTCTCCAAACTCCCCATTAGTAACTTTAGCCACCATATTATCATCAGACCATACAAATCCACAAGAGCATATCTTACCCCGTGATTGGCCACAATAATTCCATAGGGTAGGTGTTTTACTACCTTCTTCTGCTTCATTAAGGAGTCCACAGGCATGGTAAGCATCCTCTTTGGTGATGTGCCAAGAAAAGGGGACTGCTTTACTACCGTTTTCAATATCCGCAGTTCTCATTATAAGATACGAATATTTACCATCCTTTATTTTAACTACCTCATACTTTACCATTTTTACTCCTTTTATCATAAACATTATTTAATAAACTACAAAAATCAGAGGCATCATCCTCGTCAGAGAAGTAAACAACAGCCCCTACAGTAAGCGGGCCCATGACAAAGAAATTCCAACCGAATTCTTCAACCCCTTTATGTTCTAAAGAAAGTTTAGAACTAGAACGTAATGGAAAGACCCTATGTAATTGTTTAATTAACTTTTTATCAACTACATTCTCTAGTTTTTTAACCTGTTCCTTTAGTCTACAAATTTCATCCTCAACTTTGCAAAGTAGAATCAATGTATGGTGTAAAAGAGGGTATGTCTCACGTACAGGTTTTTCAGACAAAAGGATGTTATTAAGCGCAATACAAATATTAGTGGCCTCCATTTCGTCAAAGAAATAGCCAAGTACTTTAGCATTACCCCCATTACACCTAATTAACTTATAATGGACATCATATTCACTCTGTAATTTGCTGTCCAGTATTGGTTTTACATCATATCTAACCATTATTTGTCTCCTTTAATAATTTTAATCTTGTTATCTAAGTCTTTAACAAGTTCTTGTAATGCTTTTATAGCGGCAACTGCTTTTTCATTATAATAAATTTCGCCATTTATATCAATATCATACAAATTAGGTAATAATTTAGCCATCTCGTTCGCCCTGTGACGCAATATATCCCTTTCTGAGGTAAGTGCTCCAATTCTCCAAAGTTCATCCAAGGAAGGGTTTTTAGAGTCATTATCTCTATTAAGGGCAGCACAAATTTTATCAGCATCCTCTTTTGAATAGAAATATCCAAGCGGCCCACAATTTCCATTATTCTCACACTCAGTTATTACATACAAATAGCTATTATTTGGCCCTGAAGTTACTTTATATTTTACCATATATTCTCCTTTTTAAGACTTTTTTGAGTTATTAGCCCTAGTTCGTCTAACTTTTTCCAAGCAAGACTAATTAAATCTTGGTTAAAAGATGGGCCTTTATGTTCAGATATTAAATTGTTTATATTAAACTCATTTATTTTATCGGGTTCACCAGAGGCTATCCACTTATAGTAGTGTACTGTGCACATAACATTCAAAATACTAATATAGTCTCTCAGTCTACTAATTCTTTCCCTTATACGTGCGGCAGTAAAAGCAGGTAGTAAGGATGCTTCACGCGAAATATCATCATTTCTTTTTAAGTTCTCTGTGATTTCAACTAAATTCTCACAATAGGGGCCAACAACAGTCCAAGCAAACCTATATTTTAAGTCTGTTCCCAGAAGCTGCAGCAAATAGATGGCATTTTGAAGATATAGTCTCCTATGGTATGAACTATAAAATACACCATCATATAAAGTTTCTAACTCATTTATATATAGATACCTAATACAATCGAAATCACTGTAATGTCTTACCATATTACCATTCCTTTTTATTAAGTTGTTCAGTAGCTGTATTTTTCGGGATTTTCCAATACACGAATAGTACCTTGCAATTCTTCAATTTCCACTTTTAAGCGGTGAACCTCATCATCATCATCAGGTTTCAAATTTTTAGAGGTGTTGTTTAGGGCATTATAAGCAATAGTTGCATCCTTTTTTGTCAAAAAGTAACCAAATACATGGGATAAGTTACACGGGTATTTGTCCTCAGTTTTACCTATCCAAAATCGCAAACCATAATCCTTATAGAGGCTACTTCTCTTAGGCACTAGTTTTATTTTATACTTTTCCACTTTACTCCTTTTATAATCCCAACCGACCACATTCAGACTTAATAACCAGCCGCTCATATAGAATGAAAGCATACAAAGCTATGTCCACAGTATCATCAATAGATAGGGTATTATTATTTAGATTCTTTGTTTTTGCTTCAATCAAGGAAACTATTTCTGATATTGACACTTTGTTCCATAGAGATAAATCACCCCTTAGAAATTTTTTCTTCTCAAATATGCCATGTTCCATATCATGATGATACATAGCCATATAATTTTTCACTAAAATATCATTATATTGTGTCATCGTTTTTTCATCCATTTTTACTCCTTATCTCTGCCAAAATGGCAGTTTATCTCTGTCATATTGTCAGTACTATTATTTAGGTTAAATTGCCACATATTTAGTCCCCTTTACAAATCTATCATACATCACAATAGAACCAGATACAGCAACATTTAAACAAGGTGGTTTACTATCTATAGTAACTACCCTATCACACTTTTTAAGTACTTCTTCAGGCAAACCAGCCCCTTCACTTCCCAATAGGTAGATACATCTTTCAGGGTGGTAGAAGGTACCCAGATATTTAGGGGATTTTGACGTTTCCACCGCTATTAATTGAGACCCTAATGGTATGCTATTAAAGAAGTGCTCTATAGTTTTGTACTTGTAAAAAGGTATATGTTTCTCAGAATGACTGGTATTAGTCTTCTCTGTTACACCTGCTTTACCACTTATTGTAAAAATAAAGGCAGCGTCAAAGGACATAGCAGACCGTATAAGAGTACCTATATTCTCATCAAACTTAGGCTTATATACACCAATTCCAAAATATCCTTTCATATTACTCCTTTACGTACTTCTCAACAGCACTATGCAGAAATTTGCCTATTTCCTCGCCCGGTACTGTATTAGCCTTATTAGGAAGGTTAGCCAAATAGTCATGGTAGAATATCGGGTATAGCCTCCATGCCCAAAAGACGGGGATGAAGTAGGTAAGGGTAGAGAAAGCAATATCATAGCTATCATTCTCTGTTAACAATTCTGATGGAAAGACTCGCTGAATATCTAATAGGTCATTGTTTTTACCCCCATAAGAGAAGACATACACTATAATGGAGTCCTTTTGCTTGCGAATGACTAAGGAAGTTCGCTCAGTATTGTGGAGGGTGAATAAAACAGGCTTATCTCTCAATTTCTCTATCTGGGTAAGGTTCAGTTGTTCAATATTGTCCATAAATCTCCAATTTTGTCGGTTTAGGGTTGTTTTAATAGGTGTAACTGTCTTTTATGAGAAAAAGTTCCTGTTTTTGTAATTTTTTCATCTTTTTTTATGAAATACAACAAAAAATTCATGTTTTTTTGTAATAATGGATGGCTCGAATGCATAAAATTATCACCCTATCTCCAAAAACGGTTTTTTTGCCGGTTGCATAGAAGCCCTTACCCATACTTTAAACAAATTTTGCTAAGTCGTTAAACGTCAACAAGTCCCCCCCTGTCAGTTAAAGCTCTGCTTTAAGCCAAAAAGTTGAATCGGTACGTCAATAGGTATTGACAAACAACAGCCTGCCGTTTTGGCGTTTTTTACTGTCATAATGGCAGTTTGTCCATAAGTTGTTGTTATTCAATAACTTACAAAAGAGTAAAAAGATTTATTTGTAACATATTGCCTTATATAGAGTTATGAGAATGGACAATAAAGGTCTGTATATATCATGCCTATCATAGAGTATTTTATCTATTTTAAAATGCATAACCTGTTAAATGACAATGAGTTATAGAAACAGGACAATATAGATTATCCTTTTGTTAAAAAAGTAAACGTTTACTAACATAAAAACAGACTTAAAAAGATAATCCTTTATCGTTTAACGGTTTAACTATTTTTAATTGCATGGTTTTTCGGCCATATACGCTAAAATTGACCTTGTGTCTGCCTTGTAAGCTATTGTCTTTTATTAATTTATTGATTCCTGTTTTTCAATTCGCTGTTTTTCCCCTTGTCTTATTGTCCTATTCAAAAAAATTGTTCCTCTGTAATTGGTTGATATTCAATAAGTTATAAAATACTTTTTTTATTTTACCTGTTTTCACTAAATGATAATAGATTAAACAGGTCTATGTTTTTACTATAACCGATTGAACAACAAAAGATTATTGTCTTAAATTAAACTCTTACTTTACTTTTTTGCTTAACTCCATAAACAGCAACAAGTTACTGGAAAATAGCCTAAAAACCGTACCTTTAAGTGAAGCTTGCAGGTTGTATCTTGTTCAGCACAAAAGAGTCAAAAAGATTAAAATTAAAGTAAAAAAAGACTTGACAATGCCGATTATACAATTATATTGTGGCGTAACTAAACAACTTTGCATCATTATAATGCAAAGTAAACCAAAAAACCTTAATTAAAGGTGGATTTAATGGCGAATCTATTGAAAAACAGAAATCTGCAAGTTACTAATCTGCAGAAAAAAGAGGTTGCTGTCATTAGTGATTTTTTGACAGCCCCTGCACGGTATGGTATTGTAGAACCGGTTGCAGGCGATATTGCTTGCCTGTTGGTCGAACGTACCGAAACCAAGCGGTTGTCCAATGAGACAATCAAAAGCAAGGTAAGGACTATCAGCCTTACTCTGCTTACGTCGGCATTGTCGGCGTATGAGCCTAAGTCAGGCGGCGTCGCGGTCGGTACCGGCAGTAAGGGAAAGACTTTTACCCTGCTCAATATCACTCGACCGGCAAGCTTGAGCGAATTGCAGGCTAAGCTTGAGATTATCCCGGCTGTCGGTGACAATGGTGAGAATCTGGTCACCGAATACGACAACGCTGAAACAGGCAGCTTGCTTGTTTGGGGCCGTATTGGTGACAAGATAGCGGTTAATAAGGTACTGCCGTACCTTAAAGGTAATAAGGTACCTGTATTACTTTCGGTCGAGTATAGTATATCAGATATTATACTTGCGCTGGACAATGCTATTCCGCTTGGCAACCTGCTCGAAGCTGACAACTTCGCAAATCGGGCGAATAAGGAATGCAAGCTTGCAACTTACGTTCGCACGACTGCTAATACCCCTACCATATAACCGCTCTAAGGGCCAAGTTTATCGCTTGGCCCTTACCTTTATCCTTATAATGTTTTGTTCAATGCAAAACAGGTAAAAAAGGATAATATAGACCTGTTTTTAATAATAGGCCTATATTTTTATGGAGTATATAGACCTTCATTCATTATGGATTTAATAGGCCTATGTTAGTTTTTCCGGTCCTTTTATATGGACTGCATAGCTCTATATTGTATATAATATCTATTTTGTATTGTATATAATATAGAGCTACTTAGTCAATTATCACTATTTTTATCTTGTTTTCCACCAAGTCAAAAGAGGATAAAGGTAGTCCGCTTTGTTTTCTATATAATTGGGGCTTGATTGGAGCCCCAGCAAATTTTTCAGAAAGGTTATGTATGGAATGCATGATTTGCGGAGAACAGGTAAAAGATTCCTCAAAAAGTTACTTCTTTTGCGATAACTGTTTTGAGAAGTTGCCAGAAATGGACAGAGAATTTTGGGTGAATGGTGAGGAAACATTGGCCTAATGGTGTCTTTTCATATAATTGGGGATTCTAAATTACCCCAACAAACTTTTTAGAAGGAGAGAGAAAGATGAACATTAACAAAATCAATTGGCCGGATTACCATATAAACAAGTTGTTTATTTTCACAGCAGTATTTTTTACTGCACATGTTATTCTGGCTATTTCCCGTACACTAATACTGGATTGGTGTATGTTGTGGTATATGTAGGTTTTTAGCATTAATTGCAATTATTTGCATATTATTAACTAAAGAAGGAGTAATAAAATATGGTTACATTTGTGGCTATCTATGCGATTGGTATGTTTATTTTTGCCCTTGTCTGGCCCATTAAATTGGAATTGGAATTAAATGAACGGGGCATTGATTTGGTTGACAGAATGATAATCTCACCCAAACACTCAAAAGAGTGGAAATTTGCTGGCCTATCAATATTGTCAGGAATACTCTGGCCAATAGTGGTCATAGTATATGTTGTGAGCCTAATTTTGGGCTACAAAAAATCTTAATTAGGCTTAAATATGACATGATGCTTGATAAGAAATACTCTTTTCTGAGTGTAGGAGGCCCATTTGTGGAAATGCGGCCTTCAAAAGTATTGCGGGAAGTCAATCCTACTAAATACTTTTGTGGTATGGATGAATATGTAAATGGTGAGGTTGAAGCTGAAAGACTCATTTCTATATATGGTGAATACTATGAGGCAACTTCTGCCAAAAGAATTCTTCACTTTTTGGGTATGAACAACTATTAAAAGGAGTAAAAAAATGTTAATCAGCGAACAAATTTCAAAATTCCCTAACAAATTTCTGGTATACGCCAGAGATTGCTTTCGTCAGACTATTTCTGATAATCCCCAAATAGCTGAATGGGGATTGGCTGTATCCGAAGAGTGTGAGCACAGAAAATTGTAGTTTCTCCTCTCCTATTGCGCTCCATAAAGGGTGGTGGTTTATTCTGCCACCCTTACTATTTGGTGACACATAAAAAATTCTAAACTAAGTGGGCTACTCCTGAACGGCGACCTCCACTACACAGAGACAACCCTATTATTTATAGTAAAGGGGCAGTAATAGAGGTAGAGGGAAATATTTCAGACAAACAATGTGATGTTGGTTTGCATGTTTTTACTATTGGGGCTCGACTAGAAGATATTGGTTTGTATGGGGATAATTTAATTCCCCTACGAGTAAAGGTCAAATCTGAGGACATTTTATTCGCTGGCCTTCCCGGAAATGGTAATAAATTGCGGGTAAGGAAATTGGAGGTTTTAGATTAAAGATTTTAAGTTAACCAGAAAGAAGGTTTAGATGAAACTAAAAACACTCGAAGAAGCCACTTCCCTAATTGGGAAAAAGGTTTATTTTGTTAATGCTGATAAGATGGGGGAAGTATCTAAACAAAAAGTGACTGGTGTTATAGTTAGAGTTGGCGATACTGACTTTTGGAACCAGACCAAAGAACCTATTTTTCGGCTAACTTTTGAGAATGGTTGGTATAAGCTTGATGACCATCCGAATTGGCAGTACTTTTCTATACTTGTTGAAGAAGCCTTTCTTACCAAAGATGAGCTAAAAAAGCACTTGGCAGATGTGGCCAGCGCAAAATATGACATTGAGAAACGAAAGATAAATAAGTTGTAAAAGAAGGGAGATGAGGCATAATGGTAGTTAATTTTTGGTTAGTTTTGTTAAGTGTCTTATGGTTATCTACAGGAATGGTACATGCAGCTAAGACATCAACAGACAAGGACACATTTTCAAAAGTTGAACACTTTGTGTACACAGCAGCTAGTATGCTTTTTGCAATGTTGTGGTTGTTACGTGCATTTGGTATAAAGTGGTAAACAATTAAACACCGGAGAAAAATTATGACCTTTTTTGGTGGAGTATTTCTAAGACTAATAATGAAAGGACAAGAAAATGGACCCCAAAATTAAAAATGCCTCAGTCCATGACCTTATCACAATACTAAAAGGATTGCAATCCCTCTTTGCGTGTGGTATAGTTACACAAGAGGATAGTATTGTGGAAAGTAAAAGTCTGCGGGAATATTCTTTTGAAAATCTGCAAAACCATCTTTGTATAGAGCTAAACAAAAAAGGATTTCAACATATCTATACCCACCACAATATGAATAACTTGGACAAGTGGCCAAAACTCCATTTGAGTGCTATTCAATTGTCACTTAAAATTGCTATTGAAGGTGGTAAAGTTAGCACAGTTGAGTGGGTCAATGGCGAGCTAACTGTACAAGATTTTCTTGACCTTGTTTCTAACGAGCTAGACAAGAGAGACAAAAAACACACTTAAATTTTGAGGTAAAAATGAAGCTTAATAAAGATTTGTTAGAGTTGTTGCTGATTTGTGGTTATGGGGGCTTATGCATAACTGCAAAAGATATTATTAAAGTTGTTGGAGACTCAAAGGGGAACGTTAACTTAACAAAAAGTAACCTGAAAAAGGTTAAAGAAAAACTTAAACTTATAAGTTTTGAGGAGTTGACTCCAAGGAATTGTGCTGCTCTTTCAGAAAATGACTTATCTGAGTTTTTTAGTAAGTTAGTAAGAGGCGATGACTCCGAACGAAACTCTGAATATTTGAGAGTTGTTGGTATATCTGAAGCAAAAAACATCCCACAAGAAGAAGATTTCTATTGGGAGTGGGAAGATTGTCAAGTGAGTGAATTAATAGATAAGGAGTTACTCGAAACTGCCTACGAGGAAAATTTGAAATTGTTGAAAGCTATTAAAAAAGCACTTAAACCCTATTCTAAGGAGCAAATAGTAAAACATATGATAAATGACACTATACCGAAGCCGATTTGTGGGCTATAAAAAGAGTGGGATAGTATTATTAGTGGCTACTACATCTAGTCTCAAACTTGGCGTGAATAAGACAAATAATTTTAATTTGGAGGAAAAACATGAACCACTCCGCAATAGAATTTCATAACCGTCTTTCAGCCACCACCTCTGCCTTAAAAGGTATAGAGGATTGGTTTGAAAAGATGGGTAATATGTCTGAGGAGGAAAAAGCCTTCTTAGACCAAGTTCATGATAGCTTTTCTCTGTTTGAAACACTTAGAGAAAATTTGGCCAGAAAAATTAAAAGAGAAGGAATCTAATCATGAGAGATTATGTTAGTATTGGGCCAAGTCCTTGTGATGAGGATTGTGTGCAACTTGGTGCACAGAATTATGAAGCTTTGGCAAAAGAGGAATGCCTTAGATTTATTAAACTTATTTTGAACATGAATTTGGACGATATTATGAGGTAGTTTGTTATTACGAAGACAACTACCTTGAAGCGGTAACATATGCCTTCAAAGTAGAAGATGATGCTCCCTGTACTTGGGAGTAAAAAATAAGTACAAAATGGATATGGGTATGGTAGGTGTTTTCTCTCTCCTTGGTTAACCCAAGTAAAGTGGTAGTTTAATTAAAATAGTTGCTCGTTGCGAAATTAGTGACACAACCACCAAAAGATGTGGGTTAATCCCACCCACTTTATAACTTTAAAATTCAAAATAGGAACAAAAAATGGAAATATTAGACCAAATAACCACACTTGAAAAGCTTTGTAAGTTATCTGGAAAATGGGGACTATTTATACTTTTTGGGTTCCCGGACCATACCGAAGAAGTAATGGACATATTTAAAGCTTCTTTTTTGACAGAAGAAGAAAAATATGGACAAGTAATTTCTGATGGTTGTGGCTACTTCTTATTTGGCACTGAAAAAGAAATGGAAAAACATTATTATATGTGTGCTGGGGATGATGGGCCAACTGAGCTAAACAAGTATAATGGTAATTTAAGGGTATATGCGCTTACTTGTGACCCCAATGGACAAACAATGAATGAAAATACTTAGAATTGTTAACCTAAGTAACAAAACAACTTTTAAAGGATAATGTATGAAAAAGTTTCATATATACTGTATTCTTACCAATGGTGAGATTATTGAAGAGGAACTTGATAGCAAAGAATGTGTGAAGAGTAGGTACAGGGAAATTTTTAAAAGCATGGAAAACGACCGTACTTTGCTATTTGGGGACAATATGATACCTATGAGTAGCGTCTGTAGGGTTACACTACATAGGACAATTTATCCAAAATTAAGATTTACAAGTGACCTTTGATAACAAAATAACATAAAAAAAGAGGTAGATTATGGGAGATGTTACGTCAATTCAATTGGATGCTTTGGAAAGACGGGTTGTGGAATTAGAGGACAGAATTAAAGCTCAAGAAAAAGCTATGGGTGAGTTTTGCTTTCTTCTCGGTGGAGTTTCTGTTGAAAGCAAGCAAGGGGGCTGTAATTGTAAAAATAAGGAAGCACATGGAAATAAACAAGATTGAAGATATAGCCGACTTGCTAACAAGTAAGGCCTATTTTTATGATTGGGTACCATATTGTCGTAAGTGTATCTCAAAAGTTTATGAAGCCACTATAATAATATACAAAGATAAGATTGGGGGTAATCTTGTTTTGTTGAGTGGGGGTGAACAAACATATTTTAGGCTTAAAGATGTAACATTAGTTAAGCATAAAAAACCAAAAGTTACCCTTGGTTCTTTAATAGCCCACAAAAGTGGTACTTTTAATGTGCCCATTCTTTCTTTGAAAGATTTAATTGGTAGAACAGTTTACCAAAGTGACATGGGGTACCCTTCTTATAGGGATGGGTGCGCACCAATAGAAAGAAAAATTGCAGCAATTTCCTTAACTTTTTCTCCCATTAAAAATTCTGAAAAATGGAAAGTAAAAGTTGATTGTGCTTTTTATAGTAAAGATGGTGAAAACTACCAAATCCATTGGATGGGGAAATGTCACGCATCCTATAAAAAGTGTGCTAATTACTTGCTAAAGGAAAGGATAAAACAACTTGACAAACAGATTAAAACCAATATGGTTGCACTCAAAAAAGCTGCTAAAGAAAAAGAAAGGTGTATAAGACGAAAATAGGGCAATTCTTGATTATGCAGAAGTAATAAAAGCAAAAATTTGTGCTAAGGAAAGAGGTGTAGTATAAATAGTGTCACAAGAAAAATTAGGTAGAATAGCTACAACAATTGAAGTAGTTGATGGTAAAACGAGAGTTGTTTATCACAGAACTCCTGTTGTAGTATTTGGTTATACAGATATTACTCTTAATAGTGGCGGGTACAGAACGGCCACCACGAAAAAAAGGATGAACCAAGCATCACGAATGTTTGATTTAAGATTTTTAGTCTTCCAAAAGAATTTTAATTGGTATGTAAAAACAGAAGGAGGAGATGTATTTAAATTTGAAGATGGAATAACTTGGCAAAGACAAACATCAAACGGTTATAATATAAACATTAAAACACTTTAAAGGAGAATTAAAATGGGTGAAAAAAACGTTACCCCCGAATCGATGGTGGTTAATGGGACTAAGTATGTCCCTGAAACATTGGCACAGAAAGCTGCTCAGGTTGATGGGTTGGACTATGTAATAGTCCGCTCGATTGGAGCAGGTGTATTTGCAGGATGGTTGGAGTCCAAAATTGGGACAGAAGCGGTTCTGCGTAATGCTCGACGGTTTTGGAAATGGTCGGGTGCAAGGGAACTTTGTGAACTTGCAAGAGATGGGGTTAAAAATCCCGGTGATTGCAGGTTTTCAGTAGTTGTGACTAAAGTTCTGGTTGAAGGGGTGTGTGAAATACAGTACCCCACAGAAAAAGCTAAGAAAACTATCGATTCCGTAAAGGAATGGGTGGTTTAAAAGTAACCAATGGATTGACAAGCCAATACAAAGGGGTGGTGTTGTCCATCCCTTTGTATACTATTAATTCCTGAAATAAAGAAAGTATAATTTTGTAAGGAATAAATTATGGGTGAAATTAATTATGGGGATGGGTGTGGGTATGGGGATGGGTATGGGAGTGGGAATGGGTTTGGGTATGGGTATGGGAATGGGCTTGGGTATGGGAATGGGAGTGGGGATGGGAGTGGGAATGGGAGTGGGTATGGGTATGGGTGTGGGGATGGAAACGGAGAAGAGTAAGATATGGAGATGAATATAAAAGATAAGATAGTAACAGTCTATAATACGTTTTGTGATAACTATGAGGACGTTGTTCCATACGAACATTTTTTTAAATATTTAATACCAGAAAAGAAAGAAATAATTGATAACATTAAAAGTTTGTTGTTTTCCTTAACGGTAGATGAAAACCTACTTTCATATAGTAAATGCTTTCCGGGAAAAATTATTATCTCTATCCCTACTACTACTATTATTGATTCTTTTGGTCAAAAAGTAATGGGTAAAAAACAAGTAACAACCACCTTTGGTAGGTATATTCGCAAGTATAAGAAAATAGATGAAAAAGCTATTCCATCACACATTTTAACTGCTATCTCAAATCATGTTATAGCAACTGCAGTTGACACTGAGAAGATAATTAGTCTTGTTCAGGGAGATGAGATTGAAAATTTGTATAAGGAACATTTTGCATATAGCAGTTGTATGTCTGGGGATAGTGCAAGATATACAAGATTGTATGCGAATAATCCAGATAAAGTTTCACTCCTTTGTTTGAGATTTGGGGATATAACAGGAAGGGCTTTGGTATGGGAGACTGAAGAAAAGGTTACTGTTGTGGATAGAATATATCCCAACAGTGGGGTGCATATAGATATGATAAGGGAATTTGCTCAAAGTCGAGGGTGGAAAATGAGGAGCCATAATGGAAGCCCGGATAATTATGGTAGCGACAAAAATATAGATGGTAAAACTTATTATGTAAAGTTGAAGAATAATACTGACTATTTTCCATATTCTGATACATTTAGATACCTAACCTCTGAATATCCATATATTATCCTTACAAATGATAGAGGTGGTCCAGATGTTATTGGGGAATTATCTCATGTGGATGGAACATATCATACTTATGAGGAAGATTATCGTTGTAATTGTTGTGGTAATAGGGTTTGTGAGGATGACATTTGCTATAGTGAGGATGGGGATGCTTATTGTCAGTGTTGTTTTGACAAGTGTTATAGCATTTGTGATAGGTGTAATCGCACAATATATACATATGACACACCTTTAAACGAAATAAGAGGATGCAAGCATGAATATGTATGTGACTATTGTGCTGAAAAACTACAAGTGAGGGAATGTGAACATTGTGGCGAAAAATGGGAAGAAGATAATTTAGTGATGGCAGAGGATATAAATGGTGACGAATATTATTATTGTGTAGACTGTTACACTGATGTTTGTCAAGTATGTGCTCAACACTCCCCCCAACATACACCTACAATATTTGATGGGAGAGAAATAAGAATTTGTCCTGATTGTCTTTTAGTTAAAAAAGTTAAAAACTCAAAAGATGCAATTGGGCAAGAATTATGCACTATGAAACCTTAAAGAGAAAGAATAGTATGATAATTAAAAATGAGAATGAGACCACTACAGATAAATTTGTAGTTTTTAATTCAAATGGGAGACACCAATATATTATTTTTGAGGTATGTCCCAATGATTCTCAGCAGTCATTTTCCTTTGTTGGAAAAGCATTAAGCAATTCCTCTAAGGATATTATATATACTGATAGTGTTATATATGCTACTCTTTTCTGTGACTTTCTCAATTCTAACTCAGAATATTTATGTAAGATAATGAGGTTGTATGATAGTAGAGAAATAAATGAAAAGCAAGCAATTGAAATGTTGAGGGAAATTTTTAATAAAGGAAGATAAGAAAATGAGTGAAATTAATTATGGGTATGGGAATGGGGGTGGGGATGGGTTTGGGTTTGGGTATGGGTATGGGTGTGGGGGTGGGGA